>NZ_PDUD01000025.1 GCF_002646595.1 Flavilitoribacter nigricans DSM 23189 = NBRC 102662 | reverse complement strand
TAACAATTTCCAAGCGCTCGGCCTTAGTAAAGCGTTTTCGTAATTTTGCCATAATTCGATTTGTTGTTTAAAGATAGCAACTAACCGAATTCAACTGTCTATTATGATGAGGAATTCCAGGGGTGATCAGGATAGGATGAAATGAACAATAGATTCACCAAACACGCAAATGTGATGTTCCGATCTCCTTTGACCGATCAATACACCAACTCCACCCGGCCTTCCGTATTTTCCTGTACCGGCCGGTTGTTGTTGTGGTAGATCTTGCGGAATTTATCGATCTGCGTTTTTGACAAGCTGATCGGTGTACCCATGACGAACCACTCTACCCCTTCCGTACAGGGAGGAGTCGTCAGCGAACCGGAATAGTGGTAAATATTATGTTCTTCCGGTAGCAGGTGGACGATATCACAACTGGTCGCGGGGTGAGCGTGTTCTTCGGGATGCTCCGGTAGCGCTTCCCAGAGGGTGTTCAAAAATTCGTTGGGCGGGCCTTCCTTGATCAATATTCCCACGACGGCCAATTTACCGGTGCTGTCGGTGTGCACCATATGCATTTCCATTGGGTAAATGACCCCGTCGATACGGTGCTCACTGGGTTCGTGGAAATGGATCTGCCGCAGCTGGTAATCGTGCGCATTGGCCACCAGTACGTTTTCCTCTTCCAGGTTAGCCTGTACGGTATGTCCGTTATTGACAATATCAACCGGAGACGGGTGGTATTTAAAATCGAGTATGCTACCCGGATGAGCTTCGGCCCGATAGCTTTCAATATCGATCGGCGACTGGAAATGCCCCTCCGCGCACTGCAGATAGTCTTCCGTCAGTTCGCCCCAGTGAACGGGGGATACTTCACCTTCGTACCCCCAGTGGGTTGCTGCGGCTGCAGGTTCCGATCCGGAATCGCGTCTGGAACGGTTGTAGGAATGGATGAGGGTATACATCAGCAGGGAAAGCGTAAAAAAGATCAATAGTTTCTGCATGTTTGCCTGAATTTGCCAACAAAACTAGGCCGGCAATCGGGCAATGTCAGTGATCTGTTTCACACGGGCCGCAGTTAATTACCGGGGTTCAAACCAGATCTCTCCTTTTTCGTTTCCGCCCGCGATGTAATTGATCGTGATCTCCTCCCCCGCTTCGATAGCGCGGATGCAGTAAAAGCTGATACTTTGATCCGCGTAATCCATACCGTATTCGGCTACCGGGTGCTCGGCGTGGTTGTAGAGCGACCCGTAGCCCAGGGCAATAGCACACTGCCCGTCTTCCCAGAGAAAATAATAATCGTGGAGATAGGTTCGGTGGATCGCCGGCAGATCTTTGGCCGGCAGTACGATCACCGGACTGATCTCAATGATACTGCCTTCCTCCAGCGGCTCGGAGGTAAATACCCCACGGCCGCCCAAAGGACTCGGTGCAATGTATAAGGATGGAATATGCAACATGATGGCTCGGGCTTCAATTACGGAATGGGGGTACTCAGAATGGCCAGACAGGTTTTGATGCCCGTCACCAGATTCCCCAGTCGCAGGTTCTCATTGGGGCTGTGCTGGTTATTGTCCATATTCACCATGGGTACGATCACCGCCGGAACGCCCAGGCCTTCGATCATGGGCGTGACGGGCACAGTGCCGCCCATGGTACGGATGTTGACCGGGGCCTGCCCAAAGGCATCCTCCAGGGCCTGGCGCAGCCACTTCCCGGTGGGAGAATCGAGTTCCGTCCGGAAAGCCCGAACCGGTTTCCGGGAGACGAAAGCTGCGATCTTCGGATGCTCTTGGCGTTCGTCGTCGGTCGGGTCGCGATCGGTCAGATAGTAGCCCTGCGCTTCGATGTGCCGACGCAACAGCTTGAGTTGCCGCTCACCGTCCGTCTCCACCACCAGCCGAATGCCGATCTCGGCCACGGCGCGGTCCGGCACAATGGTCCGGGTCTGCTCGCCGGTCCAGCCCGAAGTCAGGCCGCGGATATTCAGCGAGGGGTACTGCAGCGATTCCTGATAATTGCGGCCGACCGCTTCCGGAACGGCCACGCCCAGTCGATCGTTGATCTCCCGGGCGTCATCGGGTACGGCGGCCATAATGGCGGCCGTTTCCGCGTCCCATTCCACACCCTCGTAAAAACCGTCGATCAGTACCCGACCCGCTTCGTCTTTCATCGTGGCCAGGAGCTGGGCCATGCGAAAGACCGGATTCGGCGCGTAATTCCCGAAATGCCCACTGTGTTGCGCCAGTCGGGGACCGTATACGGTCAGGGTAGCGCCGGTAATGCCCCGGCAACCGAAAGTCAGCGTTGGCCGGTTGCTGGGATGCGCTGGGCCGTCCATGATGATGAGATGATCGGCGGCGTAGCGCTCCCGATGCTGCTCCAGAGTAGACAACAGCCCGCTGGAACCCGACTCTTCTTCGCCGTCCATGATCACCTTCACGTTGAAGGCCGGTTTGCCACCGGTCTCCCGCAGAAAATCCACTGCCGAGAGGAACATCATGATGGGCCCTTTATCATCGGCGGCCGAGCGGCCGAAGATCCGCCAGTCGGGATCAATTGTTCCGGTCGTTTTTTCCCATTCGAGCATTTGCCATTTACCCGCTTCGTCCTGGTGCTTCAATACCGGTACGAAGGGAGAATCCTGATCCCACGCAGTAGGATCCACCGGCTGACCATCGTAATGAAAATAGAATAAGACCGTGGGCAGATCGGCGTCCACCGCGCTTTCGGCAAAAAGCACGGGAATGGTTTCCGTTGCGAGTATATCAAATTTGAATCCCCGCTTTTCGAAGGCATCTCGTAACCATTCGGCGTTCCGGTCCATATCCTCCGGCCGGGACGGCACATTCGGCAGGCTCACCAGCGCCCGGTGTTCGGTAATGATCTCCGGAAGTTTTTTGGCTATCCAGCGGTCCGCCTTGGCAGACTGGGCGATCAATTCTGATCCAAAAAAGAAAAAACTGCAAAACAGCGCCGTATAGCGAAGCACACGCATCGGAAATTCGTTTGAGTTCATAGAGCATATTTAGATTAACCGCCGATCCTGTCCAGGAGACTTATAACGTTTCCACAATCAAACATTCGTACATTAGAACTATTATAAAAAAGCGGTCTACAAGATACCAAAGATCCTGTAAACCGCTTTTCGTTTATACGGCACACCCCACCCCTGGGATGCTTCCATTTATCTAATGGCGGTAGTGTTTACTTCCGCTTCAGTACTTTCTTTACAGCTGCTACCACGTCATCGATGCCAAGGCCGTATTTAGGCAGCAATTCAGCCGGTTTTCCACTCTCTCCGAAAGAATCGTTTACCGCCACGTATTCCTGCGGTACCGGGTGGTTGCTGGTCAGCACCTGGGCGATCGCATCCCCCAGACCACCGTAACGGTTGTGTTCTTCGGCCGTGACCACGCAACCCGTTTTGGCCACGGAGGCCAGAACGGCGGCTTCGTCCAGCGGCTTTATGGTGTGAATATTGATCAGTTCACAGCTGATGCCTTCCTTTTCCAGGGCACGGGCCGCTTCGATCGTCTGCCAGACCATGTGGCCGGTAGAGAAGATACTGACATCGGTGCCTTCGCTCAGCATCAGGGCTTTACCGATCTCGAATTTCTGATCGGCCGGCGTGAAGTTGGGCCAGCTGGGGCGGCCAAAGCGCAGGTAGGCGGGACCAACGTGTTCCGCCAGGGCAATGGTAGCCGCTTTGGTCTGGTTGTAATCGCAGGGATTGATCACCGTGAATCCGGGCAGCATCCGCATCATTCCGATATCTTCCAGGATCTGGTGCGTGGCGCCGTCCTCTCCGAGGGTCAGACCGGCGTGGGAAGCGCAGATCTTCACGTTTTTCTCCGAATAGGCGATGGACTGACGGATCTGGTCGTACACCCGGCCGGTCGCAAAGTTGGCAAACGTACTGGGGAAAGGGATCTTCCCACCGGTAGCCAGGCCGGCGGCCATACCCATCATATTGGCTTCGCTAATTCCCGACTGGATGAACCGTTCGGGGTTTTCATCGATGAATTCCTGTATTTTAAGAGAAGCTACCAGGTCCGCACAAAGCGCTACGACATTCGGATTTACCTTGCCCAGTTCGTGCATACCCGCGCCGTATCCGTCGCGCGTAGCTTTTTTGCCGGTATCTACTAATTTATCGAGCATGTCTGATTGAATTTTTAGATTGAAGGTTTGAAGGATCGAAAGGCAGGGGCCGATGAATGGCCCGCTCTTTCCGGACACCTCCTGATTAATAGTCGCCCAGGGTTTCTTCCAACTGGGACAGGGCGTCGGCGGTCTGCTCCGCGTTCGGGGCTTTACCGTGCCACTTGTGGGTACCCTGCATGAAATCCACACCGTAACCCATTTCGGTATCCAGCATGATCATGATGGGTTTGCCCTTGCCGGTGTGCTTTTTGGCTTCTTCTATCGTTTTCACGATAGATTTCATGTCGTTGCCCTTCGGCAATTCGATCACGTGCCAGCCGAAGGCGGCCCACTTGGCGGAAAGATCGCCCAGTGACATGACTTCTTTGGTCGGACCATCAATCTGCTGACCGTTGCGGTCACAGGCAACAATGAGGTTGTCCACTTTTAGGTGAGCGGCCGCAAGGGCAGCTTCCCAGATCTGGCCTTCCTGCTGCTCTCCGTCACCGGTGAGGGCAAAAACCAGTTTGTCGTCACCGTTCAGTTTTTTGCTCAGTGCCATACCGATCGCAACGGACACCCCCTGCCCCAGCGAACCGGAAGCTACCCGGATGCCCGGCAGTCCTTCGTGCGTGGCCGGGTGCCCCTGCAGGCGGGAGTTGATCTGGCGGAAAGTAGCCAGTTCCTCGATGGGGAAGTACCCACTACGCGCCAGCACGCTGTACCAAAGCGGGGAGATATGACCGTTGGACAGAAAGAAAACATCCTCTCCTTCGGCTTCCATATTGAATTTCGGATCGTGATCCATTATTTCGAAATACAGGGCCACCAGATAATCGGTGCAACCGAGAGATCCTCCCGGGTGGCCACTTTCTGCGCTGGAAGTCTGACGGATAATGTCTCGGCGAACCTGAGAAGCAATCCGCTCTAGTTTTGCAATGTCAGCCATAAGCTAGTTTAATTTAAGTTGTGAACCCCGCAGCTAGAGTGGACGGTTGTTGTGGGCTTTAGGAACAGTTTCAGGAACCGGATCGGTTATTCTCCATGTGTGTAGCTGAGCCTGCAGCATGATTGCTTACCCGCAATGACCTTGATTCGCTCTACTGGCAAGTTTCGCAACCTGCGTTACTATTTTTCAAAGTTTTATATTCCCGCAAAACGGATTTACGGATGAAAGGTTTGGTTCGTTTCCGGTCGGAGCTTGCTTGTGCAGGCAGCAAATGTAATGAAAAAGGGTGATCCAAACCTCAGTTGGATCACCCTTTTTTACTTTAAGCGCCTCACCAAAAGTATTTGGCTCGGCACTCAATGGTATTGAAACGACGCTTCTGCTTAGTTGATAGCGTCAGACAGTTTCTTACCTGGTTTAAATTTGGCTACGTTCTTGGCAGCAATCTGAATAGTCTCACCGGTTTGTGGGTTACGACCAGTACGAGCATCGCGCTTAGATACGGAGAAGGTTCCAAAGCCTACTAGTGTTACAGAATCATCGCTTTTCAATGCACCTGTAATACCATCCAGGACAGCACCCAATGCATCTTCGGCTTGACCTTTAGTAATACCAGCATCTTCGGCAATTTTGTTGATCAAATCTCCCTTGTTCATTTCTGATGGTTTTGATTAAAAAATGTGCCGCAAATTTATACGGCTCCTATCGGATAAACAACATTTGGATTCAAAAAAAGTGCGCTAAACCCAGAAAAAATAGGGCTTTCCAAGTTTTAGGGGTATATTTATACCTAATTGCCTTCAGTTTTCGTTTGGGCTTTAGCCACAAATCCACTTATTCTATTATTTTAAGCCAATCTGCACTATTGCAACGCTTATTCAATTAATTCAGGCTGATCATGAAAAAGCTTTTTTTGCTCTTTAGTTTGTGTTTTCTTATGGCTACCGTAGTGACTTCTACGGGCTGTCAGCGGGGTACGGGGTGTCCGGCATCCGATGCCGCTTCGGTTCGCACCGACCGCAAAGGGAAACTTTCTACCAAGAGAGGCAGCTCCAATCTTTTCCCCAAACACATGAGAAGGAAAAACCGCTAAGCGAGATCCCTGAAAAAGGTGTGGCGACAAATGATCATCTGTCGCCACTTCATATCTATATTATTCCAGAATTACGATCAAAGCGTAGATCAGACCCGGCAGGTAGAACAGCAGGGTCAGCAACAGAGAGATCCAGAAGCGGCTCGTCAGACCTCCTTCGTAGATACCTACGGCCAGAGGTGGCAACAGAATAGCCAGGATCACCAGCAACAGGGTGTTGGTACTGGTTGCCCCTTCTTTCTTCCAATCCCGGATTGCTTGTTTCAGTTCTTTCTTTACAGCCTTGCGCTTCATCCGGCGCTCTTTGCGCGCCTCTTTTTTGGTCAGTTCCTTTTTCTCTACTGTGGTCGTAGTATTTTCCGGGTTGACCGGACGTACCACAGCCTCGGCTGCAGGCATGCCTACAAACAAAGTGCAGATCAGTAATAGTACAAAGGATAAGTTTTTCATACGGTAAGTATTAGTGTGACGAATAAAGAATTGCATGTTGAACTTCCGATCTGGAGACTTTGTTTGCTACGGTCCCTTTTTTGGACCTTTTTTTATTGCGGCTGGGAGATCTCCCGCGAAACGTAGGAACTCCAGGGGCAATAGCGGTCAATATCCAGATAGTCTTCCAGGTGATCCTCGACGTACTGGGGATTGCCGTCACAAAGCTCGATCGAGAGGTCTGCGAGATCCCAATCCTCCGGATTGAAATACCAGCTCCAACCCGTATTCAGATCACAGCCTTCGGGTTGTTCCAGGATCTGCCCGTTGATGTGCTGCACCCGTTCCGCTTCGGGCAGCGCGAGCTGCGCTTCCACGTGGGAAAGTACGGTCGAATCCCGCGTCCACGCAATAAAGGTATAATCGCTCCCCTGGTGGGCGAATTCAAAGAAACGGGCATCCGCCGGGATCTCCAGACTACAGTTGGGGTCATTCGATTCCTCTTTACAGGCACCGGCCGTAAGGAGCAAACCGATCAGGGTGAAGAAATAAAAGCTTTTCATGATGATGTTCATTTGGTTTATAATAAATAAAATGGTTGCGGTCGGAACGCGCTAAAAAGTAATTTGAGGATAAAACTACACGCTTCTGCGATGACCTCGATGCTCACTTGAGCAAACGTGCCTCTTTTTGATTGTTCGAATCCATATTATGAGTATGGCCTGTGCTCCGCTCCAGGGGATAAGACGGTGGCCGGAAAAATTGGGTTGGAGGAAAATGTGCTTTTTAAGGGCAATTTAACATTAGGTAGAAGCGATCGGCGGCCGGATGGGCACTTCTTCGGTCTCCTTGAGGAAGGTGTAGAGTTCCACTTTTTGCTTTTTGCCCCGGAGCTGGATCAACCCGACCCGATGGGGATGGTAATCGTGGGGCGGTAGCTGCAGAGTGTCCAGCAGGGTTTTGGACAGGAGGATATCCACATTATAGGCATTACAGAGGTTCTGAATGCGGGATGTCGTATTGAGCACATCACCGGAAAATACAATATCTTTCTTGATCACGCCGATCTCGCCAACGGTGATCATGCCGGCGTGCAGCCCCACCTTGAACTCCGGCACCAGCCCGTATTTTTCCTTGAGCTGTGGTGCGCGTTTCTGCAGCGCCTCCTGCATCTGGTAGAAGCAGCGGATACAGTTGGCGTGGTGCAATCCTCTTTCCATCGTCCAGGAGATGACGATCTCATCCCCGACGTACTGGTAGATCTCGCCCGAGGTATCGATGATGGGATTGGTGATGAGCCGGAAAAAATCGTTGAGCAGGTTGAAGAATCGAATATGCCCCAGTTTTTCGGCGATGAGCGTGGAGCTTCGGATATCGGCAAACATAAAGATGCGCTGCTCTTCCCGGGGGCGGTGATACCGTCCCAACAGCAACTTGGCCAGAATGCCCGGACCGTATTTATCGTTGACGTTAATAAAGATGATGGTGATAAAGGCAACGATTGTCCACAAGACCAGGTTCTTCAGGTACAGCCCACTCAGCCAGTCCCGGGTTGCTTCCAGCACCTGGGGCGCCAGTACACTTTCCTGATAACGCACACTGAGAAATATATCGTAGGCGATCGTCCGGAAGGCGAAACACAGTCCCGATATCACGATACTGTTGATGAGCAGTGACAAGCCAAAGGCCTGGGTCCGGAAGCGGTCGCGCAGGAAAAACAGCAGTACCACCCCGCAGACAATACCGCTGATGAAGGCCGACAGCATACTGACCAGCAGGTAGTGCCGGAATTCGTAAATATGCGTTTTGTCCAGATAGGCGCTGTCTCCCAGTACATGGGTATTCAACGCATCCAGCATGCCAACCAGGGTCCAGATAGCAGTTATCCAGGCAATTTGTCCGATCCGCCTTCGAGTGCGGCCTGATTCGATGAACGCCATAGCGTGATTTGTGATTTGCAAATATCGGGTATTCCTACGGCATCTTGGAGCTTATGTCCAGATAATACTGTTATCATTGGGTAGCGAAGCATAAGTCCGGTAGTAGAGGGTAACGAATTACCGGCTGGTTAAATAGAGGAGTAGCGGTTCTAAAATTTTGATTTACAATTAAAAACCGTTACTTTTAAATAGTCAATCAGACGAGCAACATTCCCTTCTAAACATCCTGATCTGAAGCCAAACCGATTGCTTCAGTATTCTCTCTCCACTAACGATTGAGCACAATATTCTTTCATTAATACCTAAATCCTAATTTGTATGAACAAGTTTAGTCTGCTAATTACCGCACTCATCTGTTTTATGACGGTATCCCTTTCGGCCCAGTCTATAGTCGGCAAATGGAAGTTCGAATTCCCAACCGATCAGGGTACCATGGTCATGGCCGCTGACATCAAAGCTGACGGCACCTATGCTCTCGACTTCGGGAATGACGGTTCGGTGGAAACCACCGGGAAATACACGCAGGACGGCAACACCATGACCATCCAGGATGATGGCGGCGATTGCACGGGCAAAGGCGTCTACCAGGTAAGTGTAGACGGTGATACCATGACGATGGTCCGCGTATCGGACGAATGCGCCAACCGCGGCGGTCCGGAAGGTAAAATGGTCACCACCCGCCTATAGCGGCCCGATCCAAAGTGGTAATTCCTTAACCGAAGGGCACGCAGCCCTAATCCAAACCCAACCCAGGTTCCGGCTACTTCCCAAGAGTACCCGGGACCTCCTCTCCCCTCTCTCCCCTGACACCTCTCACCTGACACCTCCCTCCTGACACCTCTCCCCCCCCCAAAACGTTAAAATTCCAAAAAAACTTCCATACCTCTGTTTTAGATGTATCTTTGCCTTATGTATTCACGCGAACTAGTCAAAGGCACATTACAGACGGTTATTCTTCGCCTCCTGCGCGAACGGGGCCGAATGTATGGTTATGAGATGACGCAACACGTCAAAGAGGTCAGTGACGGGAAATATCAACTGACTGAAGGTTCCCTCTACCCTACCCTGCACAAACTGGAGAAAGAAGGTTTGCTGGGTACCGAGAGGGAACTGGTCGGAGGCCGCACCCGCAAATATTACCGGCTGACCGAAAAGGGTAAAGTTGCCGCGGGAAGTCGGGTCGAGGAATTTCAGGATTTCCTCCAGACCATGCAACGTATACTGGACTTAAAACCGGACGTAAAATGAGTCATTTGGACAATGCACAACTGCTGGAACTAACGGCCTATTTAAAAAGGTCCTTACGCCGTTACGAACCCCTGCAGGAAGAACTACTGGATCACCTGGCCTGTTTGGTGGAAAAAAACATGGCCGCAGGTATGGATTTTTCCCAGGCTAAAGCTCAGGCACTGGAGTATTTTACCAAAGATGAAGTGAAAAAGACCGAGGGAAAAACCCTCTATTTTGTTCACACCAAACCAGTGATTATGAAAGTTTTTAGCTTTTTGGGAGTGGCCTTGCTCTTAGGTCTGGCCACCTTACCTTTTAACAGTACCGACCATTCGGAGCACCTTAAAAACTCGGTACACATCGAAAAGAGTCTGCCGCCCTTACCTCCGGCCCCGGCATTTTCCGAGATCGTACTGGAAGATCCTCCGAATGAGGCTCCATTGGCAGGGCAACACCAGATCACTTCCGCTTACGGTCAGCGGGTGCACCCCGTATTTAA
Organism: Flavilitoribacter nigricans DSM 23189 = NBRC 102662; assembly: GCF_002646595.1. Taxonomy (GTDB): domain Bacteria; phylum Bacteroidota; class Bacteroidia; order Chitinophagales; family Saprospiraceae; genus Flavilitoribacter; species Flavilitoribacter nigricans. Next base: position 292,718 of record NZ_PDUD01000025.1, on the reverse strand, counting down.
AAAGAAAATGCTGCACAGGGGGGTCGACTTTAAAGCGCCGTTGGGAACGCCGATCGTAGCTACCGGAGACGGAACGATCGAATTTGCCGATGAGGAAAAAATGTACGGCATGAAGGTGATCATCCAACACGACGGAGAATACAAAAGTCTCTACGCGCACATGTCGGAGATCAAGGTGAAAGCCGGGCAACGGGTAACCCGAGGGACCGTGATCGGTCTGGTAGGTAGCTCTGGAGCCTCTACAGCTCCGCATCTGCATTACGAGATCATCAAGGAGGGGAAAGCGGTCAATCCGGCGGATTATTTGCCGAAATCCTAAAAATCAAGATCAAAGGCGGGTAAGTCAGTGAGCAAACACCTAGCGTTTGCCGGGGTGTGCTATACCCCGGACTTACCGCTAAATGCATTACTTCATCTTTATTGGGCGTCCCCACCGGGGGCGCTTTTTTGGTTCCGGTACTTCAGAAAGTCCCGGCCTGCAGGTGCAATATAATAAAGATGCCGCCAGCGGGACGGTTCTGCCCTGATTTTAACCAATTTGCGCTTAATCTTCCCTTAACCCACACCGCTATCTTATTCACATTATTTCTTCTATATTTGCCTCGCTTTGTACTCCCCTTCGGAGCCCTACCCTTTTCAGGACTTTAATTTATAACCATTAACGTAGTTTTTGGTCGGAATAAACAAACACTGGTGAAAACAAGCCCGGGGCGGAAAAAAAATGGAGTTCTTGCATTTCATGAATCAATACCTCGTGTTTTTCCGTTAAAAGCTTTGCAGTGATCGAACAATCGGGTAATTGAACAATTACACAATCGGGCAAACGCACACCATCACTATGGTTGCCGGCTCACCGCCAGTTTCACCGTATCATGCTGATTCAAATCTAACGTTAATCTAAAAACACTACTACTGTGCCAAGAGTACTCATTACCGGAGCGGCCGGTTTCCTAGGTTCCCACCTCTGTGATCGATTTATTAAAGAAGGATACCAGGTCGTCGGGATGGACAACCTGCTTACCGGGAATATCCAGAATATCGAACACCTTTTTCCCCATAAAGACTTTGAGTACTATCACCACGATGTATCGAAGTTCGTCCATGTATCCGGACCCTTGGATTATATTCTTCACTTTGCTTCGCCGGCGAGTCCGATCGACTACCTGAAGATGCCCATCCAAACGTTGAAAGTGGGTGCCCTGGGTACACACAATCTGCTGGGGCTGGCTATGTCCAAAGGAGCCCGTATCCTGGTGGCTTCGACCTCAGAGGTGTACGGTGATCCTTTAGTGCACCCGCAATCCGAAGACTATTGGGGCAATGTCAATCCGGTGGGGCCCCGGGGAGTATACGACGAAGCGAAACGTTTCCTGGAAGCGATCACTATGGCTTACCACACTTTCCACGGCCTGGAGACGCGGATCATCCGGATCTTCAATACTTACGGTCCGCGGATGCGCGTTAATGACGGACGGGTACTGCCGGCTTTCTTCTCCCAGGCGATCCGGGGCGAAGGACTGACCGTATTCGGCGACGGTTCCCAGACCCGTTCTTTCTGCTACGTTGACGATCTGGTAGAAGGTATTTACCGCCTGCTGCTCAGCGACCACGACCAACCGGTGAACATCGGCAATCCTTCCGAGATCACCATTCTGGATTTCGCCAAGGAAGTACTCAAACTCGTTGATAATCCCGAAGCGAAGATCATCTACAAGGATCTACCTATCGATGATCCCAAAGTGCGGCAGCCGGATATCACCAAAGCCAAGGAGATCCTGGGCTGGACGCCGAAAGTAGACCGCGAAGAGGGACTGCAGAGAACCTACGAATACTTCAAAAAAGTAGTCAAATAAAATATGAGCTCAAATTATAAAAGACATCTTCTGATTACCGGTGGGGCCGGATTCATCGGCTCCCATCTCGTGCAGTTGCTGGTAAAAAAGTATCCGGATTATCATATCGTTAATCTGGATAAACTCACCTACGCCGGCAACCTGGAAAACCTGAAAGGTATCGAAGACGCCCCCAACTATACTTTTGTCCGGGGCGATATCCAGGATGCGGATTTTTTGCAGAAGCTGTTTTCGGATTACCATATCGACGGTGTCATTCACCTGGCGGCGGAATCCCACGTGGACCGCTCCATTGAATCACCGATCGCCTTTATCGAGACCAATGTGGTGGGCACGGCCCAGTTGCTCAATGCCGCCCGGCAGGCCTGGGCCGGAGACTGGGACGGCAAGTTGTTCTACCACGTATCTACGGACGAGGTGTACGGCAGCCTGGGCGCTACCGGATTCTTCACCGAAACGACTGCCTACGATCCCCGCTCGCCCTATTCGGCTTCCAAAGCGGCTTCGGACCATCTGGTGCGCGCCTATCACCACACCTTCGGTCTGCCGGTAGTACTTTCGAACTGCTCCAACAACTACGGACCGTATCAGTTCCCGGAAAAACTGATCCCGCTGATGATCAACAACATCCGGCACAGCAAACCGCTACCGGTCTACGGAGACGGCAGCAACATCCGCGACTGGCTCTGGGTAGGTGACCACGTAGAAGCGATCGACCAGATCTTTCACGGCGGCCGCACCGGCGAGACCTATAATATCGGTGGTCACAACGAACGGAAAAACCTGGAACTGGTAGAAGGGCTCTGCGACGTGATGGACGACCTGCTGGACCAACCGGCCGGAACTTCCCGTAAACTGATCACCTTTGTAAAGGACCGCCCGGGACACGACCAGCGCTACGCCATCGACGCCAGCAAATTAAACGCCGAACTGGGCTGGGAGCCCACCGTTTCGGTGGAAGAAGGCCTGGCCAAAACCGCAGCCTGGTACCTGGAACAGACCGACTGGCTGGAACATGTAACCAGCGGCGCTTACCAGGAATATTACGAAAAACACTACGACGGGCGTTGAAGTGCGTGTTGCGGTGTTGCGGTGTTGCAGTGTTGTAGTGTTGTAGTGTTAAGGTGTTGGGGTTTGTCGATTAGGTACTCTGTAACAGAGATGAATTATGCTTTTGTTACAGAGTACTTATCTGAAGATCAGCCGGTGATTATCGAATAGCCCCTGGGTTAGACGCCCTTGCCCACTTCTATGTGTGTAGCACCCGCTACCAACTTACCGAAACTTCAGTCCCGGATAAAATGCCCCCCAGGCTACCCAGTAGCCGATAAAAGCGTCCACGTGCGGCAGCTTTGTGCCCTGCCGGGGGCCGGATACCGCTTCTCCAAAGATATTCCAACGATTGCCTTCCTGATCGGTCATGATCACCGGCAGGGCATCCTGTACCGGTGTAAAAGTCAGGTTTTTGCCATCGTCGAGTTTGCGGCCGAAAGCGACCAGCAGTTCCTTTTCCCGGCTACCGGCTACCACGATGTTTTTACCGGGCAGTCCGTCGTTGATCACGCCGATGCCCGTTTCCGGCAGGGTCTCAAACCGAAAAGCTTTCGCGGAGCCACCGCTCACCACGCCGAGCACTCTTTCCTTCCAGGGTAATCGGTTATCCTCAATGTCTACCGGGAAGATGAGGGTATTGTTGTTCGTCCGATAATTGCCGTAGGGATAGGTATTATAGTTTTGATTGTGGCCGGTAGCGCGGGACAAGACCTTCGTTTCGGGCCACAGCGTCTTCCAGGTTTTCCAGGTCGTTTCGATGAGCTGGTAGGTTTTGATCCTTTCGCCGATCTGTTCTCCGTTTACGCATCGCAGCAACATTTGGGACCAGTTGCTGTCCGTTTCCCGGTTGTAGGCGATCATATTGGAGTTGTAGAGCAGTCCGGAGATCACGAAGTCCGTCAGTTCCCCGTTCAGTTTCCGGTCCCAGGCAACCCCGGTTCCCGTCAACGGACAGTAGGTGATACAGATATGCTCTTCGCCGAGGCGGTCGTTGACGATCTCGTGCCAGTCGAGGATCAGGTGCGGGTAGGCCCGGATCTCACCGCCGAACTTCAGCCCCAGCACAATATCCTCATCGGCCAGATAAGTGGCTTCCTCGGCGCTGATAAAAAAGGGAGAAAATAAGGCAGGAATTCCGTCGCGGCCCGGGCCACCGTCCAGGATCTCATCCTCCGGGATCAGCCATTCGGGCGGATCGACCGGATCGGGTTCTTCCGGCGGAACGGGTACCGGCCCATCCTTCGCACACTGCACAAAAAGGCCCACAGCCATCAGTACCCCAACCAGCAAAATTCTCCCACTCATCAAAATTCGATACTTAAAGATTATAAAAACCGACGTTTCAGGTCCGGTGTCGGTACCATACAGGACGCTTTTTTCCCGAACCAGCGGTAGCGATTACGCGCCACCCAATTGTAGGTCGCATCGCGAAGAGATTTGGGCAGAATGACCAGACCGTACAGCAATGACCAAAGTCCGGGCAGGCGACGTACCACCTGCAGTGCAACGTCGGAATGGGTGTAGAATTTCCCCTGATCGTAGAGTACTACCGTATTCAGTTCCTCCGGAGGCAGACCGGCCCGTTCGGACAATTCCCGTCCGATCGCGGACTGCAGAGGAGCAAATCGAAAGATCGCATCCGGATCGCGTTGGATCACGAACTGGACGAAGGTATTACACAGATTGCAAACCCCGTCGAACAGCAAAATGGGATGGGTATGGTTCGGATCAGTCTTTTCCATTACTAATAGAACGGCGGGCCGGGAAATTGGTTGCCGGACGGATGATCCTATTCGGAGCGGCCGGCGGACAATCAACCGGATTTCCGGCAATCCATTGTCAGACGGATTGTTCTATAGTGTACGATTTCGTTCCCGGGAAAAGCGTCAGATGCGGTTACCGACGGCAACGATCTCATTGTAGTATTCCAGGCTCTCTACGATCTCCGCCGGGCTGGCGGTCCGGTTGACCTCCACGCTACCCGCCGCCGGCAGCAGGCTGAAATTGATGGCCTGGCTTTCGTTTTTCTTGTCGTTGGACATCAGGCGGAGCAATTCCGGGAAAGTAGCGGGATCAAGCGCTACCGGCTCGTAGATCCGGCGAATGAAATCGGTAATGGTTTCGAGGGCTTCCGCACTCAGATCCAGTTGCCGGTGGGAAAGATAGGTTTCGGCGATCATACCGACGGCAATAGCCTCGCCGTGCAGCAGCGGTGCATCGGTTTCCAAAGCGTGTCCTTCTACCGCGTGGCCGATGGTGTGACCGAAGTTCAGCGCCTTGCGCAGTCCTCTTTCGAACGGATCGATCTCTACGATCCGTTGTTTGATCCGCAGTGAAGGTACGATCAGTTTCGGCCAGTCGACTTTACCCAGATCGGATATTTGCCGCAGTTCTTCCCATTGTTCCCGGTCGGCGATCAGACTGTGTTTAATGATCTCCGCGAAACCGCTGCGCAGTTCCCGGGCGGACAACGTACGTAAAAAGCGCGGATCGATATAGACGGCCTGCGGGTTCCGGAATACCCCAATACTGTTTTTGACCTGCATAAAATCAATGCCCAGTTTGCCGCCGATCGAAGCGTCCACCTGGGACAGTAAGGTAGTGGGCATCTGCACGAAATCCATACCGCGTTTGAAAGTAGAAGCACAGAAACCGCCCATATCACCGATCACGCCTCCACCGAGGTCGATGGTAAGGCTGCGCCGGTCAGCGCGGGCTTCCATCATCGTCTGCCAGATCTGTTGGCAGGTCTCCAGATGCTTGTGGTCTTCGCCGGCAGGGATCTCGATCAGGCTGTGTTGATACGCACTTACTACGGGTTCCAGCAGTGGCCAACAGTGCATTTTCGTGTTCTGATCCACAATGATGAGTAGTCGGCTGTATACTTTTTCGGCCAGCCAATCCGATAATCGCTGATCAAAATCGCCAACGTATATATTATAATCCTGTAACGGTAAGGTCTCCATATTGCCAAATTTGACGGCGAAGGTAGCGTTTTTTGCAATAGAAGAACGCCTGCGGCAACTGTCATTTAAATGTTAAAATCAAGGGTTTTAACAAAATCAATGAACCTCAATTGCCATCTTTGTCGTCCTGGCAAAAAAGTGGCTGGTTAAAATTGAAATTTGGCTTCAAGAGTACGTGTGTTCAAAGAATATTAACACCTTTTTGATGATAGAACGTGAATTTGACAGCATTTTGATAGCACAATGATCTAAATTATGCTATTTAATTTTGTAAATCTGGGAACACGAACTACATTTGAGTTGGCCATTTGAACAATTAACTAGTTCCATTTTTGGGAAGCCCTTAAAACAGCAGCGAATCTAAGTTCAATTAGATTCTGATAACCCTTTACAGAGAAAGCGCTGCGGTTTGGGAATTGTTGGCTAAGAAAAACACTCATGAGAAGAGAAAAATTTACCTACAACACGCAAACCTTACGCTACGAAAAAGTTGTCGAACCATTAAGTGTAACCGTTTTACGGATTTTCGGCTTTTTTTGTGCCGCTGTCCTTACCGGATTCGTTTTCATGGTTTTAGCTCACCGTTACTTTCCATCCCCCAATGAAAAATCGTTGCAGCGGGAAGTTGAGCAACTACAGGCAGAGCTGGAATTGGCCGGCGAGAATTTCGACGTACTCAGTAACGTATTGAATAAAATTCAGGAAAGAGACGCCTACGCACACCGGATGCTTTTCGGCATGGATCCTATCGATCAGGCCGTTTGGGAAGGTGGCATCGGCGGTCACGATAAATATAAAGACTACCGTCAGTTCCGCAATGCCGGTGATGACATCATCGCACTGAAGGAAAAAGTAGACAAGCTCAAGCTACAGATGGACCTGCAGTCCAAATCACTGGACACCATCGTCAACAACGCCAAGAGCAAAGAAGAAATGTTGGCTTCCATGCCTTCTATCAAGCCGGTCCGTTCGGACAAACTGGCCCGCGAGCTGAAACTGCTCTCCGGCTTCGGCTACCGGATCCACCCGGTATACAAAGTTCCAAAAATGCACGCTGGTATCGACTTTACTGCTCCCCGCGGAACACCAATCCAGTCTACGGGTAATGGTAAAGTAGTACAGGCCGGTTACGGCTCAGGCTACGGTAAGCGCGTAGTGATCGACCACGGCTACGGTTACAAAACGCTCTACGGCCACATGGATCGCATCGATGTGAAAGTAGGTGATGAAGTAAAGCGCGGACAGGCGATCGGTATCGTGGGTAGCACCGGTGTTTCCACCGCTCCTCACTGCCACTACGAAGTAGTATACAAAGGCCAGAAAATTGATCCTATACAATTTGTTACGGACGGTCTGACACCAGAAGAATACCAACAGCTGGTAGAAGCCGCTTCCGCTGAGAATCAGTCACTGCACTGATCTTTGCACTCACTAATAACTTAGCTTAAGCTTAAGGTCATAACTCTGATTAGATCAAGAATTTTACTGATGAATAAACTAATAATGAAAGACTTCCGGTTTGGAAGTCTTTTTTTCTTTCTGACACTGACTCTTTTTTCTGCTATCTGGCTGGCCTGCCGGTCAGATGCTTCTACCGAAAATACGGCCGATACTGCATCGGTCCTTCCCGTAGCGGCCCAAGCGGCCGATACCATACCCGCGCCGCAGGATACCACGCCCCCGCCGGCCGAACCCAAGCGACTGAAGATCGTGGGTGTTGGGGACATGATGCTCGGTACCAATTACCCGAGTCCGTCCTATCTGCCGGCTAACGGCGGCAAAGATCTCCTGTCCGATGTGGAAGATATCCTGATTAATGCGGATGTAACCTTCGGTAACCTGGAAGGTACCATCATCGAGAAGGGAACGATGTCCAAGCGCTGCAACGATCCAAGTAAATGCTATGCCTTCCGCTCCCCGGAAAGCTACGCGGATCACTTTGTAAATGCGGGATTCGACCTGCTGAGCCTGGCCAATAATCACTCGGGTGACTTCGGCCCAGAAGGACGCCGCCGGACCAAAGAACTACTCGATGAACGCAACATCCTCTACGCCGGACTGGCCGGTTCGGATGAAACCGCGATTTTTGAGAAAGACGGTATCAAATACGGCTTTTGTGCGTTTGCGCCCAACAGCGGTACCTGTGATATCCGCAACATCAGCCGCGCCAAACAAATCGTCAGCAAGCTGGCCGAGACCACGGACATTGTGATCGTTTCCTTCCACGGCGGCGCCGAGGGCGTGAAAAACCAGAGCGTCCCCAAACGTACGGAAACCTTCTACGGCGAAAACCGCGGTGATGTACACGCTTTTTCCCACGGTGTGATCGATGCCGGCGCCGATATCGTATTCGGCCACGGGCCCCATGTTACCCGGGCGGCTGAATTGTATAAGGACCGCTTCATCATTTACAGTATGGGTAACTTCTGCACCTACGGCCGCTTCAGCCTGTCCGGTGCGGCGGGTATCGCCCCGATCATTACCCTGGAAGTGGATGAGGAAGGGAAATTCCTGGAAGGTCAGATCACGCCGATCTACCAGGCGAAGACCCACGGACCGAAAATTGACTCCCAGAAAAGAGCGATCACCAAATTGATCGAACTCACCAACAGTGACTTCCCGGATACTCCGCTTGATATCGGAACGGATGGGAAAATGGTGAAGAAATAGGGCTGTGTGAAGGTTTGAACCTGGAAATGTTTGAAGGTGGGAAAGTTGGAAAGTGTGAAGGCGGAAAGACAGAAAGCCGGGTTGGCGGGCTGTACCCTTTTACACTTTTCGACTAAGGCCGGGCATTCGGTCGACTCACGGCGCATTTTCCCTCTGGTGTGATTTTGGGTAATTGTTTATCTTTAGAGCCATGAAAAACACCCGGATCCGCCTATTTCCCCGCATTCGCAAACGGCGCGGCACGCTCGAGTCGGAAGGTCAGAAAGGTCAACGCTATTGTCCTAACTGCCACTATCCCCTGCCGCACTACGGGGAATTTTGCTCCAACTGCGGCCAGCGATTTACGGACGGACGGGTGCCGTTGAAATACCTGCTTCAGGATTTTCTCGAAAACGTCCTGAACGTCGATTCCAAATTCTTTCGCACCACCTGGGCCCTGATCATACCGGGCAAACTGACCAATGAGTTCTTTAAAGGTCACCACAAACGGTACGCCACTCCGGGGCGCCTTTTCTTCGTAGCTACTGTTGTTCATTTTGCGGTGCTGGGTTTTCTGATCAACGACCAGATCGCTACCGGTCTGGGACAGATGATCGAAGACGGCAAACGTAAATCCTACGTACAGCCGATGCTGGATTCTCTACAGGCGGCCCGCAAAGACATCCTTACCGAGTTCGGGGAAGAACCGGATGTAGCCCGGGCGTTTGATTCTCTCTTCCTAAAGGTCGGTGGTACTTCCCGGGATTCCCAAAAGGTCGATTACTTCACTTTTGCCGACAGCTGGTGGCCCAGCTCCGCCGAGGTCTGGTTTTCTACCCAGGAACTGTACTCTAAATCACCGGCCGAACTGGCCGATGCCAAAGGAATTACCGGCAAGATGGATCGGCTGGTCTTTCAGCAGGTCGTTAAGGTAACGACCCATACCGACAATTTCGGGCAGTACGCACTCGGGCAACTGGTCTGGATGGTCATTCTGATGATGCCCGCCCTGGCCCTGATCCTGAAATTGCTCTACATCCGGCGCAAACGCTATTTTGTGGAGCACCTGGTTTTCTCTTTCCATTACCACGCTTTTTCCTTCTGGATCGTTTCCATTATGCTGCTGATCATGACCTGGACCAACTCCTGGGACAACGAAGCAATAGCTGGTATTGTCCCCACCTTTGTAGTATTCGGGATACTCATCTATCTTTTCATCGCCATGCGGCGGGTCTACAAACAGGGCTTTTTTAAGACTTTTGTGAAATATAACATTCTGAATTTTGCCTACATCATGATCTTCTCTCTATTTTTGGCCCTTACTTTGGCGGTAAGCGCGTTGATGTTTTGAGTAGGATGGCTGGATGGCTGGATGGCTGGATGGCTAAGTGATTTATTTCCCGCTAGCCTGCAAATTTTAAATCCATTTATTGCCATTATGAAACAATAGCGCAAAACGGCCATTCAATAATGACCATCATTTGACCATATCAACCATATAACAATAACATGTCAGTTTACGACCAGTACGAAACGGTGATCGGTCTGGAAATACACGTCCAGCTGGCCACGCAGAGCAAGGCATTTTGTGGAGATGACGCCAGTTTCGGTGGTGAGCCGAATACCCATATCAGCACCATTTCGCTCGGGCATCCGGGCACCCTTCCCCGTCTGAATAAAAAACAGGTAGCGTATGCGGTACGGCTCGGACTGGCCCTCGAAAGCGAGATCAATCTGCATTCCGCTTTCGATCGTAAGAACTATTTCTACGCCGACCTGCCGAAAGGGTACCAGATCACCCAGGACCGTTCGCCAATTTGTATCGGTGGTCAACTCAAAATAATGGTGGATGACCGGGAAAAAGCCGTTCGCATCCACCACGTACATATGGAGGAGGACGCGGGTAAGTCCATGCACGATTCCGATGATCCCTATTCCTACATCGATCTTAACCGCGCCGGGGTCCCCCTGCTGGAGATCGTCTCCGAACCGGACCTGCGCTCCGCCGAAGAAGTGGACGCCTACATGTCGGCCATGCGCCAGCTGGTGCAGTATCTCGGTATTTCCGACGGGAACATGCAGGAAGGTTCCATGCGCTGCGACTGCAACGTTTCGGTGCGCCCCAAAGGATCGGACCAATTGGGAGAACGCTGCGAGATCAAGAACCTGAACTCCATGCGCTACGCCCGGCGGGCCATCGCCTTTGAAGTAAAACGCCAGATCGACCTGATCGAATCCGGTGGCCGGGTCAGTCAGCAGACCCTCAACTTTGATCCGGTAACGGGTGAGACCAGTCCGCTGCGGGATAAGGAGGATGCTCACGATTATCGCTATTTTCCCGAACCGGACCTGCCACCGATCATTCTGGACGAAAGCTACGTACAAAAGATCCGGGAAGATCAGCCGGCTCTGCCCTGGGAACTCTACGCGCGTCTGCAGGAGGAGTTCGACCTGTCGGATTACGACGCTACCCTGCTCACGGCTGAACTGTCTACCGCGCAATACTTCCTCCAGCTTAACGCCGCCTCGCCCCATCCGAAAGCAGCGGCCAATCTGATCATCAACAAACTGCTACCGTACTGCCAGGAGGAAAACATCGAACTGACGGAGTTTCCGGTCGGCATCGCCGGACTGGGTAAATTCATTCAGCTTATCGAAGACGGGCAGGTTTCCAATACCATCGCTTATCAGACCTTACTGCCGGAACTGATCGAGCAGCCCGGAACGGAACCGCTGGAACTGGCCAAAAAGATGCAACTCATTCAGAATAAGGATGAGGATTTCCTCACGCAACTGGTCGAGGAGGTCATTGCGGCCAATCCGGAGAAGGTAAAAATTTACCGGGGCGGGAAAAAAGGGCTGCTGGGTTTCTTTATGGGAGAAGTCATGAAACGCTCCAAAGGGCAGGCAGAGCCCAAGGCTACAAACGCACTGCTGCGGGAAAAACTGGAAGCTTAATCGGAGCTATTTAAAAAAAAATTCATTTTCTGTTATTCATTTTATGGAATCCGGGAGGATATGCGTCCTTATGACGAATCCAAAAAGCCGAAAGGGTCTCCGGTTTGACCGGGACCGACGGCTTCCCAATTAATCACCAAAAATCCATTAAAATGAAAACAGTATTGTTGAGTTTGATCGTTACCGCCTGCGCGCTGGTCTCTTTCACCCCCGATCGTCAGGAGTCCGCTACGCCTCCACCCACCGTCATTGCTAAATTCGATAAGATCTCTAACGGCTTTATCATCCACGAAAAGGTACTGAAGCGGAGTTTTCAGGACGGCAGTAAGATCGAACGTTTCAGCATCGAAAAGGACGGTGCTGATTTCTTCCTGGTCCGTCGCGGCATCGACGCCAAAAATAAATACCGCTCCGAAGCCTTCCGGCTGCAGGCCGTTGATAAGAACGGATTGAAGTTGATCCTTCCCGGTAAACTGAAGTGGTATACCGTTTGCCTGGCCGGCGGTTGCTGGTGCCACAAAGTGGGCAACTCCTGCGAATGCGCCGACGGCGGGAACTGTACGTTCGGTATCGAACCGATCGGCGATGACCTGGAAGTCATCGTATTAGGATAAAAGTTTTCTCATAGCAGTTTATACGGTAGACGGTCCCGGCCTGTCCGATCCCTTCGATCCACCGGCCCCGTCTACCGTTGCTTGTAAGTTTTCTCGATAGTTGTCCTATCTCAGTACATAGTCCTCTTTCACCTCAGCCGAGGCGCTGGGGGACATCATCCGGCCTTCCAGTTGAATGCCTTCAATGTCCAGTCTTTGTTCTTTCGGGGTTGAGCTAAAGGTCAGTAACAGGCCTCCCAGGCCGACGATCACTACCAGTAATAGTAACCATTTTTCGCTTCCTCTTGAATTTGTGGCAGATGTGTTTGATACGTGTTTCATGACTTGATGTTTTTGTGTTCCAGAAAAATTGGTGTAGTTATCTCCGGGCATACCGGTCCCAGGGTTATGGGAGACCAGAACCCGAATTATTTGTTTCTTGACATAGGAGTGGCCTTGCCGATCCGTACCGGATCAGGTCAAATAAAATCGGCCATTTAGGACATAGTAAGGGACTTCAGCCTCCGGCGGACAGCCGGAAACCGTGGGCTAATAACGCATGGGCACAGTGGTGGCCCGCACCCTCAGGGGTGCCTGTTCAGCTATTAGCTACAAGACGTAATATTGATGTTGGAAATACGCTCAGACAGGAGCAATGGTGTAGTTTTGCTTCATGTAGTTTTGTGTTTCATGTGTGAAAGCGACCAGCTTTGTTTGGGAGGAAGGTATAGAGCTGACGCAAAATGGAATTAGGTTCAATGCAAATATTATAAAATTATTTAATAATATAAAATTTTATAATATGTTTTTTCCGTTTGGTAGGATAGCTTCTCAATTGCTTACATACTTACTAAAAGCAAAGAGCGTGCCAATTTCTGCGGTATGCGACTACAAATTAATAATTTTTTTAAATTATTTTTATTTTAAATATGTTTTCATCAGTTGTGCGGTCCTTTTAGCCGCTCCGGCATGGCCTAATTTATCCTGTAGCTCTTCGTAGCCGGCCCGCAGACGACCCTGTTCTTCGGGAGTCAGCAGTTTTTCCAGTTCTTTTTTCAGGACTTTCGGTTGAAATTCGGTTTGGATGAGTTCGCGCAGCAGCGGGCGGTCCAGTACGAGATTGACGAGGGAGATGTATTTCACATTGACCAGCCGGCGGGCGATGAGGTAGGATAAACTGCTACCGCGGTAACACACGATCTGGGGAACCCCGAACAGACCAGTCTCCAGCGTAGCCGTACCGGAGGTGACCAGGGCCGAATGAGCTTCATTGAGCAGATCGTAGGTACGGCCGCTGACGAGTTGTACATTATCGGCCGCTTCTTTTAGAAAAGGTTGGTAAAATTCATCGGGAATAGCCGGGGCTCCGGCCACCACAAAACGGTAGTCGGGGAAATGAGTTGCCATCTTCAGCATATCCGGCAGCATCCGGCTGATCTCCTGGCGGCGACTGCCCGGCAGTACGGCGATGATCTTTTGATCGGACCAGTTGTATTTTTCGCGCAGATCCACATTCGGTTGATAATCCTCAACTACATCCAGCAGCGGATGCCCGACAAAATCCACATCATAGTCGTATTCCGCGTAGAACTCCTCCTCAAAGGGCAGAATAACGAACATGCGGTCGATATTCGCCTTGATCCCGTGCACCCGGCTGCTGTGCCAGGCCCAGAGTTGCGGCGAAATGTAATAGAAGACTTTAAGGTCGACAGTTTTGGCCCATTTGGCCATTCTCAGGTTGAATCCCGGATAATCTACGAGGATCAGGGCATCCGGACGGAATTCCAGAATATCCGCCTTACAGGCCTTGAAATTGCCCAGAATGGTCCGAAGATTACGGACTACCTCCACGAAGCCCATAAAGGCCAGGTCGCGATAGTGCTTCACCACTTCCGCACCGGCGGCTTCCATCAGGTCTCCGCCCCAGGCTCTGATCTCCGCCTGTGGATCTTCCTCCCGGATCGCCTTGATCAGGTTAGACGCATGTAGATCGCCGGAAGCTTCTCCGGCTATGATATAATATTTCATGATTACCGGCCTTTTTACCGCCTGCTGCGAATTAACACTTATTTTCAGGAATTCCGCACCCCGGCGGGTGATTTCTTTCAACCGGCCCAACGGATGCGGATACAGGCCGGCCGGCGGGTAGGTACTGAAAATCGTCTCCTCTCTTACCCGCAATGCCCACTCAACCCATTGCCGGTCGGGCCACGTATACCGACAGTTTCTTAAATTGCGAAAAATTTCCAGCTATGCCATTCAAACTAGTTTCTAAATACGCCTGGCTTTTTTGCGGGCTGATTATCCTCTTCTCAGCCTGCCGGCCGGAAGCGGAACCCAAATCCTATACTCTCCAGTTCGAGGAAATGGAAGTGCCGGCCGATTCTTCCTCTATGTTCCCGGCCCTGACCTTCAATCCCGAAGGAGAACTGCTGCTCAACTGGCTCTACGAACCCGATACCCTCAGTCGGCTGATGATGGCCAAATGGAACGGCGATCAAGAATGGTCCACTCCCCGGGAGATCGCCACCGGCTCCGAATGGTTCATCAACTGGGCGGATTTCCCCTCCCTATCCGCTAATGCCAAAGGACAACTGGTCACCTACTCCCTGCCCAAAAGCAGTGACGATACCTATGCCTACGATGTCGGCCTTTACCAGAGTACCGACGACGGAAACACCTGGACCGGGCCGATCGTACCGCATCACGATCAGGTCAAGGCGGAACACGGTTTTGTATCTTTTCTGAATTTCAATAACGGTAAGATCGGAGCGATATGGCTGGACGGCCGGAATTACGGTCAGGCCGAGCACGAAGGACACGGCGGACACGGTGCCGGCGGCGAGCCGGATATGACCCTCCGCTACGCCACCATCGATGCGCAGGGTAATATCGCCGATGATCACGAACTGGACCCTAAGGTCTGTTCCTGCTGCCAGACGGATGCTGCATTGCTTCCGGACGGTGCTATCGTCGTTTACCGCGACCGTTCGGCGGAAGAAGTACGGGATATCGGCTACGTTCGTCTCATTGACGGCGAGTGGACCGCTCCCCAGCAGATTGCCGATGATTTCTGGGAGATCGCCGGTTGTCCGGTCAATGGCCCGGGCGTCAGTACCCGGGGTAAAAACGTAGCCGTGAGCTGGTATACCGCTGCGGAGGGACAGGCGCAGGTAAAGCTGGCCTTTTCCACGGATCAGGGAGCTACTTTCGGCGCCCCCATTCGTCTGGATGCCGGGGAACCGCTCGGGCGGGTGGATGTAAAATTCTGGGATGAGGAGACCGCACTGATCTCCTGGGTGGAGCAGGAATCACCGACCACGGCCGCTATTCGTTTAAAACTGATGCGCACCGACGGGGAAACGATTCTGGATGAAAGAGTGGCGGATTTTGATCCATCGCGTTCTTCCGGTTTTCCCCGGATGGCGGCGCAGGACGGTACGGCCTATCTGGCCTGGACGGAAACGGGGCCAAAACCTAATGTGAAGCTGGTGAAAATACAGTAATGGTGAGCGGGATGGATTCCCGTACAGATAGGAAACTGAGATGGCTCTACAGCTGGGATAGATGTATGCATTTAGCCCTAAAATACCGGAAGAATTCACCGCGAAGGCGCTAAGTCGCAAAGGCTTAGAGCTACCTTCTTCGAAAAATTTGCCTGCGGCAAAATCACAAAAAACTTAGCGTCTTTGCGCCTTCGCGGTGAAAATACGCCAAACGGATAGGAGTAGGTCTAACCCCGGCCGTAGATGTAATACTTTAGATCAATTCGCGCCGATCCGCTGATCTCCCGGCTTGATATTGCCTTCAGTCAGTTGCTTGAAGTTCTCCAGACCACAGCGCAGGAAATCCCCGTATTCTTCGGCATCGGGCGTAAAGGCCACCGGCTGGTTCAGCAAATAACCGTCGGGAGACACCAGTGCATAAAAGGGCTGGGAATTGGTCCCGAAATACTCCTGCTGGAACTTGTGCCACTTCTTACCGATGTTGCGGTATTTTTCCGCATCCTCACCGGTAGCCGGTTCGCGATCGTCCACGTAGAGGGAGATCAGGATATAATCTTCTTTCAGATGGCTGTATACTTCCGGTTCCGGCCATACGTGTTCCTCCATTTTCCGGCAATTCACACAGTTGTATCCGGTGAAATCCAGCATAACGGGTTTGTTCACCTTTTTGGCGTAGGCCAGTCCCTGCTCCAGATCCTTGAAACAGTCGAGATTCTGCGGGCAGTCGCACGGATGCAGCCAGGAGTAGCAACTCGGAGGCGCCAGGCCACTCAGCAGTTTCAACGGCTTGTAAGAGCCTCTATCCGCTTCGTAAATAAATCCAAGCGTCATGTAACCGATGAAACCGATCGTAAGGCCGGCGGTGATCAGGCGCCCGAGGCTTACTTTCTTCAGCGGAGAATCGTGCGGGAAACGGATCTTACCCAACAGGTACAGTACCAGTCCGATGCCGATCAGGATCCAGATGGCCAGGAAGGGCTCGTATTTGAGCAAACCCCAGTGTTTGGTCAGATCCGCATTGGACAGGAATTTGAACGCCAGGGCCAGTTCCACAAATCCCAGTACCACTTTCACCGTATTGAGCCAGCCACCGGATTTCGGCAGGGAACTCAACCAGGTCGGGAAAGCGGCGAATAAGGCAAAGGGCAGCGCCAGTGCCAATCCAAAACCACCCATGCCCATGGTCAACTGCATCGCCCCTCCGTCGGAGCTCAGTGCTCCGGCCAGCAGCGATCCGAGGATCGGCCCGGTACAGGAGAAAGATACCAGCGCAAGGGTCAGGGCCATGAAGAAAATGCCCAGCATACCGCCGACGCCTTCGGCCGAACTGGCTTTATTGGTCCAGCTACTCGGCAGCGTGATCTCGTAGTAACCAAAAAAGGAGAACGCAAAGAACACGAAAATGATAAAGAAGGAAACGTTCAGCCAGATATTGGTCGACACCTGATTGAGGATACTTGAATCAATACTATCCATCAGGTGAAAGGGAATACTCAGGATGAGGTAAACCAGGAAAATGAAGAACCCGTACATCGTCGCATTGGTAATGCCTTTGCGCCGGTTTTCACTCCCTTTGGTGAAAAAGCTCACGGTAAGGGGTACCATGGGGAATACACAGGGCGTAAGCAGCGCCACCAGACCTCCCAGAAAACCCAGGAAGAAGATCGTCCAGTAGCCTTTACCCTCTACCGTGGTAATCTCTTCGCCGCAGTAACCTACCGGGTCTTTTACACTACCCGGATCACGAGGATAGCCAAAATCCCCTCCACCCGAAGTAACGACAGTTGCTTCCGATCCATTATCATTACCGATCTTCACCCTCAGGTTAGCCGGATCGATCTCGAAGGAGACGTCTTCCGGAAAACACTGTTTGTCATCACAGGTCATGTATTCCACGTAGCCGGTGATCACTTGCGACGGATCGCTTACCTTGATGGTTTGCCGAAAGGTAACGGGCTTCTCAACGAATTTGGCTACTACTACGCCGAAGGTCGGATCCATGCCTTCCTTCTTTTTGCCTTCTTCACTCGTTTCTCCTACAGTTTCAAAGCTATCCGCTTCGTCAAAGAAAAAGGTTGTCGGCAGGGGGCCGATCTCATCTTCCTTCAGGTTGAGATATTGGGAGTAAACTACCCAGCCTTCGTCCATGGTAGCCGTAAAGGCCACTTCGTATTCATTATCGGATCTTTTTTCGATAGTACCACTCCAGCTAACGGGCGAAACCATTCCCAGACCGCTGGGCTGATCGCCGGTATCGGCCATCGGAGCATCTCCGAAGCTGATCGTAGGCATCGGCTCCGTTTCTGTCTCCTTTGTTTCCGCTCCCTGTTGGGCGCGATCCTCTCCCGTTTTGCTCGTCGCCGCTACGGAGGTTTGCTTTTCGTTCGTGGGTGCCGGTTTGGCTTCGGTTTTCGCCGGATCGGTAGCACCGGTCTTTTTATCGTCTACCGCCGGTTTCAGCTCAAAGTTAAAATCCACTTCAGTCGGTGGCAGGCAGCGCTCGTCGTCACAGGTCATGAATTCCAGATAGCCCGTAATGGGTTTGCTGTAGTCACTGACTTTGACCTTCTGGATAAAGGTGACCGGCCCTTTCACGAACTTGATCACATTTACCCCGAACAGCTCGTCCATACCTTCTTTCTTTTTGCCTCCGGTCTCGGACACTTCGCCCATGGGACTGAAATGATCCCCGGCATCAAAATTGAAAGAAGTCGGGACCGGACCATCGTCAGAAGTATGCTGGGAGTAAAGACTCCAGCCTTCGTCCATAACGGCGGTAAAGACCAGATCAAACTCGTTCCCATCTACGTGACGGGCGGTCATTTTCCACTTAACCGGTTCCAGGATCTGTCCTGTCAGAGAGATGGATAAGAGGCAAAATACGGCTAGGATTATGGTTCTCATACTTTCTATATGGGGCACGGCACTCAGCTTCGACGGATCATCCGGCAGCCGGATCTGAACACCATGCTATTATAACGAATAGCTTTTCAATCGGAGAAAGGTAGATATAAGTAAATATAACGTCGCCAGTTCCGGATCAGTTGTACCAAAACCCGAACGCTCCTTTACTTTACTGCAAAAATAGCATACAAGATTCGATTGACACACTTCTTAATATTATTATAACATTTGCCGGCCGGCCTGCTGGGCGCAAATCTCCGGTAAATACCCTTAACCTCTTCACCTAATTTTGCGAAATTGAAATTGAAATTGCCATTGAATTTGCCATTTCTTATATGCGATTACTTACCCAACTTCTACTTCGCCGGAACACACTTCCTCACCTCTCCCCGGCAATGCCCAGCAATTCAACCAGTTCGCGTCCCAGTTCCCGGTTCAGTTGTCCTTCCGGGTTTAAAACGCGGGCAAAGAGCAACTGGCAGCTCCGATACTGGGGCTTGGCTGCCGGCAAGGGTGCGTAAGATTGTAGTTGGGAAACCGGTTCCGGTCCGGTATGCGGAAAGATCAATACGCCACGGTGGGCCCGAAAATAATCACAGTAGACATAGACCTGACGCAGTTCTGCGGCTGAAGGTTGCTGATTTTGGAGCAGGCGCCATTTGGTATCCAGTACCCAGCGTCCTTGCGGGGAAGCGATCACCAGGTCGGGTCGCAGGCGATTCTGTCCCCAGAACACCGTGCTCTGCTGGCGTTCAACGTCCATTCCCGGAACTTTCCATTGCAGCAATTGCCGGTAGAGATACGCTTCAAAGAGCTGGTTCATATCGAAAAGTAAGGCCAGCCCCCGGAAAGCTCCCGAGCGGATATCCGGCCGCTCGTCCTGAAGAATGTGGCGGGCAATGGTCAGCGCAGGACCGTAACGATCCAGTCTTCGGTCCCGGTGGAGGTCTTCCGGAGTGAGTAGTTGGACCGGATCGGCGGAAGTAGGCCGGGGAAACAGTTCGGCGAGGTATTTCAATTGCGTGCGCAATTCAGAACCTATGGTCAAAAATTGCAGTTTATGTAAAGCCGCTCCGATCATCAAATTTGCCGGATGCCGGTTGCTGTACCGATCATACTGAACCTGAAAACGCTCCCGGTGAAAAGCCTGTTGGCGGATCTGTCGGCTTACATTCAATTTTCCCTTCAGCACGCCCAGCTCTGCTTCCACCGTCCGGTACTGGTGCAATAAGCCGTGACGGAGCAAAGCCCGGAGTTCCGCGATAAATGTGCGCAGGTACCAGTCGAGCAGAGCGCCCGGCCGGGTATCCAGCAAGGCCATACCGGGGCTTTCCGTACGAACGAACCCGCAGGCCTGCAGCAGGTCAACCAGGATACCCTGCCAGTTATCCTGGCGGTGAACTGACTGCCGGTCCGCTTTGGGCAGGATCTCTACGGTCAGTGCCGAAGTGGCCAGAATACCCACAAAACTCCGGAAGCGTACCGAGCGGTGCCCCAGGGAAAAATACGGTTGCCGCATGCGACCGGATAATTCCGCCAGTGATTCCAGATGCCGCTCGGAAAAGCATACATCGCCGCACTGGTCGCCAATCCGCAACACATCATGTTCGTACACCCGAATGACGGGAGGAAAGGGAGTGGCGAGTTTTTGGCCTGATAGTTGCGGCATGTTAAGACCTTTGAATTGACCTAAAGTTCTCCAATTTTTTTGCATTTTTATACCGCGATTGGACGAAATTTGCAAATTGCTGATCCGATCAATTTTTTTAAACCCATCAAACCGCTATGAAGCAAATTCAACTAGTCATCCTTTGTTTTTTTGTTTATACCCTCCAGGCACAGATCACGGTTACCAATGCTACCTTTCCCGCCGTCGGGGATACTTTGCTGACCGGTACCGATAATATGCCCGCCAATATTCAGATCGGCACGCCCGGCCCTGACCGGGAATGGAATTTCAAATCCCTGCAGTCACCCCTGGTATTACGCACGGTTGTGCGCGCCGCTTCCGAAGGAGATGCCGCGGGGAATTTCCCGAGCGCGGATCTGGTCTTCAAACTCAACGACAATGCGGAAGGCTACTACCGGGTGACGAATTCCGCCCTCGAACTTATTGGGCTGTCCGGTACGGACCCGCTCAATCTCGGTATCGAGATCACTCCTAAACTGAATGATCCCCAGATCGAGCGGAGAGCACCACTCCAGTACGGAGACGACTTCGAATCTACGGTGAACATCAGCTACGCCGTATCTTCCGATGACATTCCCCAGGAATTGCTGCAGGACCTGCCGATCACGCCGGACTCGCTCCGGATCCGGCTGCTGCTCAACCGGGAAGATGAGGTCGATGCCTGGGGCGTCATGAGTATTCCCGGAGGTACTTACGATGTACTGCGGGAAAAACGCACCCTCAACCAGGACATCCGTCTGGATGCCAAAGTAGGTTTTCTGGGCTGGCAGGATATTACGGACCTCGTCCTGGAACTTACCGATATCGGCACCGACATCCTGGGAGATACCCAGATCGTTCGCTACCATTTCTGGAGCAATACCGAGAAAGAAGCGATTGCCGTAGTGACGGTGGATCAGGACGGCACCAGCCCGGTGAGCGTGACCTTCAAAGCCGAGGACATTCTCAGCGATCTGGTCCAGGTAACCGACAAACTCCAGCCCGGAGTACTGGCCTACCCGAACCCGGCCATGGTCAATACCAATTTCCAGTTCGTGCGCCTCAAACCCGGTAAATACCGACTGGTGATCTACAACCTGGTGGGGAGCGAAGTGTGGCACCGCGATTACCGGATCAGCGGACCGCATACCGAACGGGTCAATATTTCCCAACTCAAAAAAGGCACCTATCTCTACGCCCTGCAGGATGCCCGGGGCCGTACGCTGATCACCCGCCGGTTGATCGTAGTGCGCCCCTGATCCAAAAGAGGCGGTAAAAATTGGGAATCTTGCTATATCTTTGCGAAAAATTAACGCAAATGCATCGCGAGATCCACGGGTGGCACAGCCCCCGCCTGAATAAACATATGGACCTGGCCGTCTACGGCCATTACGGTTTTGCTCTTTTGCTCATTCCCACCGCAGCGGCGGATTTTCTGGAATACGAGCGGTTTCAGCTCATGAACTCCATCGCACCCTTTGTTGATGCGGGCAAGTGCAAGGTGTTTTCCATTAACAGCATCAACCGGGAGAGCTGGCTGAACGACCACATGCATCCGCGGGATAAGAGCATTCGCCACCAGCAGTTCAACGGCTATGTGTTCGAAGAGGTGATCCCCTTTATCAAGAACTCGACCAGTTGGGAGACACCGATCATTACCTGCGGTGCTTCCTTCGGTGCCCTGCACGCCATGAACTTGTTCCTGCGCCGGCCGGACGCCATCAATGGCGTGATCGCCATGAGCGGAGACTACGAACTGTCTCATTATACCCGTGGCTACCACGATATGGATGTGTATTTCAACTCTCCGATGCAGTACGTTCCCAACCTGAACGACCACCATACCCTGGAACAGATCCGGCACAGCCACCATATTCATATCATGACCGGCTCCGGCCAGTGGGAGGATCCCGATGCGAGTCGCCGTTTTTCCGGTGTGCTGCACTCGAAATCCATTCCGCACGATCTCGACGTCTGGGGACACGATATCCCCCACGACTGGCCTAGCTGGCGGAAAATGCTGCCTTATGTGCTGGGTAGTAAATTCTAAGTAAAAGCAAGAAATCGGGCACAAAGAGGATGCCTTTTTGCGGCCGGGCGCCACACCCTTTCGGTAGTTTAGCATGGAACCAGTTCATGTATAGCCAGGTCCGAGGTCTGATCCGGCCGGTAAATATGAGTATAGATTCACGAATTCATACTCCTTATGATACTGTGAGCATTGCAATAGTTCCCGAATAGGCAGAACTTGAAGGAAAGTTCCTACGGGTATTTTCTCAAAGAAGAGGAGCTTATTCAACTTGCGCTAAATGAGCGGAATTCGAGAACTATTTGCCCTGATGTATTGGGTAAATAATGATAAAAGATCAGTACTAGAAACGACTTTCAAAAATCAAAGACCGGTATCCAAACTACAAAAAGCCGTTGAGCAATCGCTTCGAGGCCGGGAACCACTGGAAAAAGATCATACTTTAAACGGTAGAAAAAATAGACTTAACTCCTGAAACCCATCCCGCTAATTGTTTTGAAGGGACTTAAAGACAATTAGCATCGCCGAAGTAAATTGTACTTCGGCGATTTTTTTATTTAACCCCCGGCAAAAGCCCCGCAGATCACTATCTCGGCACGTTGGGCCGATCGCTTTCAATCACGCCGCCCCCCACTTTTTCTCCATTCTTATAGGTATACTCTAATGTAATTTCGCCGCGGTCATTGTAGAATCGATACGGGCCATCCTCCTTTCCATTCTTATAATGGATCTCCTTCTGTAGCTTACCGGCAGTAGTGGTGTACTCCCGGTAAAAGCCCTCCAGAATCCCATTTTCATAATCCGCAGTTTTGATCGGCCGGCCGAATTTATAGGTACCCCAATGGCCGTTGAGCTCGTTGTTCTCGTAGTAGGCCTGCAGGCTGACGGTGCCGTTTTCCGTCAGTTCCATATAGGGTCCATTGAGGATGCCGGCATGGTAGGAGACGATGCGTTTCGGAAATTCCTTGGTCGGATGCTCGTAGTAATACCAGGTACCCTCGGGCCGATCATCCAAAAAGTAGCCCATTTCCAGCACCTGACCTTCGGGATCATATTTGAAGGCCTTCATCAGATCAGTCCTTGGCAGCGATTCCAGCGTGTACCCGGCCGTTGCGCCTTCCGTTGAGACCGGAGCGGGCGGTGGCGGAGGGGCTTCTCCCGGTCCGCAGGAAAAAACCGTCATAACCAAAGATAGAATCAATAAGCGTTTCATGATCTTTAATACATTTATGCGGAATTAAGGAATTTTACCCGGCATCTTTACAGTGAACAAATATAAAGGCTATACCTTTACTCTACAAAAGAATAGTATATGATCAGTATTATTATGGGGTCCGATTCGGACTTACCCGTTATGCGGCAGGCCGCCGATGTGCTGAAGGAGTTTGATATCCCATTCGAGATCACCATCGTTTCCGCACACCGTACTCCCGAAAGGATGTTCAACTTCGCTAAATCAGCCCACGAGAAAGGCACCAAAGTCATCATCGCCGGTGCCGGGGGCGCAGCGCACCTGCCGGGCATGGTAGCCGCTATCTCCCCCCTGCCGGTCATCGGCGTACCCATCAAATCTTCCAACTCCATTGACGGTTGGGATTCCATGCTTTCCATTTTGCAGATGCCGAACGGAGTACCCGTAGCCACGGTAGCCCTGAACGCAGCCAAAAACGCCGGCTTACTGGCCGTACAGATCCTGGGTGCACACGACGCGGATATCCGGAACAAGATGATCGCTTACAAGGAAGATATGGCCGAAGGAGTAGCCGTCAAATACCGCAAACTGGATGAAATGGGATATGAGGATTATAAGAAGTAGCAATCTTTCCTTCGAACCGCACAACTAACGCACAACAAAATCAAATAAATGTCAAGCCTAGCCAAGATCTTTGAACCATTATCCCTGCCGGTGGTAGCGGCCCCTATGTTTTTGATCTCCGGGCCCAAACTGGTCACGGAATGCTGCAAAAACGGCATTGTCGGTACCTTCCCCGCCCTGAATCAGCGAACGACCGAAGGTTTCGACGCCTGGTTGACCGAGATCGAAGATGACCTGAAAGCCCACGAAGACCGCACCGGGCAAAAGGCAGCGCCCTTTGGTGTCAACCTGATCGTTCACCGCACCAATCCGCGGGTGATGCCGGACCTGGAAGTAGTGGTCAAACACAAGGTGCCGATCGTTATTACTTCCCTCGGGGCGGTTTCCGAATTGGTCGATGCCGTTCACAGTTACGGTGGCCTCGTTTTCCACGATGTGATCAAACGCCGCCACGCCGAAAAGGCGGCGGAAGCGGGCGTGGACGGACTCATACTGGTCAGCGCCGGCGCCGGGGGCCACGGCGGCACCCTGAACCCCATCGCATTTGTGTCCGAGATCAGAAGTTTTTTCGATAAAACGATCCTGCTGTCCGGCTGCCTCAGTAACGGCCGGGATGTCGCAACTGCCCTGCAAATGGGAGCGGACCTCGCCTACATGGGCACCCGTTTCATCAACACCACGGAAAGTAAAGCGGATAAGGAATACCAGCAGATGATCATCGACAGCGAGACGAAGGATATTGTCTATACTGCGGCCGTTTCCGGCGTCCACGCCAATTTTATGCGCGATAGCCTGGAGGCTGCGGGTATCCCCGAAGCCCGCTGGCAGCAAAGCAAAAAGATCGATTTTGGGGAAGAACTGGATGCGGCCCAGGCCGAAGCCAGAGCCTGGAAAACGATCTGGTCGGCCGGTCAGGGCGTTACTTCGATCGATGATGTGTTGCCGGTAGGCGAACTGGTTAATAAATTGAAATCGGAATTCCGGCAGGCCGTAGAAGACCAGGAAAGGAATTTGCAGCGCTACGGTTGATGTTGGTTCGTCCGTTAAGGACCGGGCAACCACAGCAACGTTCTTTCCTTACTTTAGGAATAGTTACCGGTACGCTTTTCACCAGATAAGGTGATGATTATCCATAAAATAAAACATGAATCACCCCGGATTTTATAAAAGGCGGTGTATTACCTCAGCGAGGTCAAATATTCGTAGAATTTAGCCCGGATAAGCGTTTTCCGACCTCAAGGAGGTCGCACATTTACCACATTGCTCCATGTTGTGCGACCTCGCTGAGGTCGAAACCAGGAATCCTACTATTTTTCTACGAATGTTTAACCTCTACGAGGTAATTTTTGAGTCCTGAAAAAATTCAGGATGACTCATGTTCTTTGTTTTAAGTTTCGGCTGATCAGTTCAGCAATTCGTAGATACCGGCAATGCCCTGGCCACCGCCCACACAGGCCGTCACCATACCGTACTTCTGATCGCGACGGCGCATTTCGTCCAGCAATTGGATGGACAACTTGGCGCCGGTACATCCCAGCGGGTGCCCCAGTGCGATGGCGCCACCGTTTACATTGACGATATCCGGGTCCAGTCCGGCTTCCTTGATCACCGCCAGCGACTGGGCGGCAAAAGCCTCGTTCAGTTCGATCTGTTGGATGTCATTCAGTTTCAGTCCGGCCTGTTTCAGGGCCTTAGGGATCGCCGCACAGGGACCGATCCCCATATACAGCGGATCTACCCCCGCTACCGAACAGCTCACCAATCGGGCCACCGGTTCCAGTCCCAGTTGTTTCACCATATTTTCACTCATGACCAGCACAAAGGCCGATCCGTCGGAAGTCTGGGAAGAATTACCGGCCGTCACCACGCCTTTATTGGCAAACACGGGCCGCAATCCGGCAAGTGCTTCCATAGTGGTACTGCGTCTGACCCCCTCATCCATTTTCACGGTATGGGAGCTGCTGACCCGTTTGTTGTCTTTCACCATTACGTCCTCGACTTCCACCGGCACGATCTGATCGTTGAATTTTCCGGCATCGATCGCTTCGGCGGCTTTCATGTGTGACTTGTAGGCAAATTCATCGGCGGCTTCCCGGCTGATCTCGTATTTGCGGGATACCGCTTCGGCGGTCAGTCCCATACTCACCAGATAGTTCGGGGTGGTACTGGCCACCTTATAACTCGGAGCGAGCTTGTAGCCCGTCATCGGGATCATGCTCATACTTTCCGTACCGCCGGCAACAAAGATCTCCCCCATTCCGGCCTGTATCTTGGCCACGGCAATAGAGATGGTCTCCAGACCGGAAGCGCAGTAGCGGTTGACCGTCATACCGGGAACCGGCTTGCCCAGGGCGCGCACGGAGATCTGCCGTCCGATCTGTAGCCCCTGCTCCCCTTCCGGATTGGCGCAACCGACGATCACGTCGTCCACCAGATGGGGATCCAGTTCCGGGGTTTGTTCCAGTAAATGCTTGATGATATCTACCGCGAGGTCATCCGAACGATAGTTCCGGAATCCGCCTTTTTTGGCACGCCCAACGGCGGAGCGGAATCCTTTTACAATATATGCGTCCATTTATATGCTATTTTGTAGAGAGTAGATGGTAGAGAGTAAAAAGACTCCCAAACGCACTAACGCTCATCAGTTTTTAATTCAATGTATTTTTAAACTTATAAATCCTTTTCTGCAATGCGTGTAACTTTGGTAAAACGTGATCGATATCTGTTTCGCCAATAAATTTCATTCTGCGGCTCAACAATAATTGAGTTTCCAGTTCATAACTTGATGCCGTTGCAATACCAAGAAATTGCCTAAATTCTCCCTTTGTATTACGCCCAGCTCCTTCTGCGATATTGGAAGGAATTGACACCGCACATCTCTTCATTTGGCTCACCAAGCCATACTTTTCTTCATTAGGAAATTTTTCAAGTAGTTCATAAAGCTCTCCTGCTAATTCCATAGCATCGTTCCAAACATGCAGTTTTCTAAAATTATGCATAGTGAAGATCATCTTTGGCTTTGAAATACCTGAATTATTCCTTCGTAAATAGTAGGTATAGATGGAATTTCAGTCCTATTTGAATCGGTGAACGCTAATTACTCTTAACGATTCCCAATCCCTCTACATTCTACTCTATACCCTCTACCCACTAATTCCGCAGTGCCTGTATTAAATGTTCCCCCTCAGTCCTTTGGACAGCTCCCCCGGGGGAGCACATGGGCATTTGGGGATTTCGAAAAGTGTATTTCCCCGTCAGCGCAGGGGAAGGAAACTCATCCTACCAGGCACTAGTTCCGCAGCGGCTTATTCGTCTGCAACATATGCTGGATCCGCTCCATGGTCTTCTGTTCTCCGGCCAGGCTGAGGAAGGCTTCCCGTTCCACGTCCAGCAGGTATTGCTCGGAGACCTTTTGGGTGCCGGTGAGATCACCGCCACAGAGTACCCAGGCGATCTTCTGGGCGATCTTGATATCGTGCTCGCTCGCGTAGCGCCCCAGTTTTAGTTCATTGGCGGCAGCGTAAAGAGCGGCCAGTCCCTGCCGGCCCAGAACGGTAATGTCCGTCCGGAGGATGGGCTGTACGTAAGCCTCCGCCAGATCAAGTACTTTTTGTTTCGCCTGGGCGATATTGCGATCGCGGTTAACGATGATCTCATCCCTTTCCGGTAAGAGATAACCGTAATTGAAGGCTTCATACCCGGAGGTACTGACGGAAGCCAGAGCGATCGTTTTGAATTTCTCAATCAGCGTCGGGATCATGACGTCTCCTTCAAAGTACATATCCGATGCCCGCAGGGCAAATTCCTTGGTACCGCCACCGCCGGGCAACAGACCGACGCCAACTTCCACCAGACCGATATAACTTTCGGCCGCCACCGCCGAGGCATCACAGTGCATCAGTGTTTCGCAACCACCGCCGAAAACGTATCCCTGGGTAGCAGCTACTACCGGAATGGACGAATAGCGGCACCGCATGGTCGTTTGCTGGAACAGGTTTACGGCCATGTTCATTTCGTCAAAATCCTGCTGGTACGCCAGCATACCGATCATCATCAGATTAGCCCCAACACTGAAATTGGTGGCATTGTTACCGATCACCAGGCCTTTCCAGTCCCCGTCTTCGGCGATCTGGATGCATTCGTTGATCCCGCGGAGTACGCCCTCACCGATCGAATTGTGCGCGCTGGTGAATTCCAGGCAGAGGACACCGTCCCCGATATCGTGCAGGGTTACTTCTGCGTTTTTAAATACCGGCGATTGCTCGCGGTAGTTGTCCAGGATGATCAGTTCGTCCGAACCGGGGATCACCACGTAGGATTTGCTTTCCTGATCGTAGTATTTACGTTTACCGTCTTCCCGTTTGTAAAAACTGGTAAAGCCGGCAGCCAGCATATCCTTTACCCAGGAGGCGATGGTTTCGCCCTGAGCTTCGGCCATTTCTATGCCCTTTTCCACGCCGATGGCATCCCAGTACTCGAAGGGACCCATTTCCCAGGCGTAACCGCCGCGCATAGCATCATCGATACTATAAAGGTGATCGGCGATCTCCGGTACCCGGTTGGACACGTAAGCAAAGAGTCCCAACAGGGAGCGTCGGACCAGTTCGGCGCCCTTGTCTTCCAATTTAAAGATCTCCTGCAGACGCTGCGGGAGTTCGTCGATCTGCTTGGAGACTTTCAGACTCTGCAGATCTTCTTTTTGCTGGGCTTCGTATTCGAGTGTTTCCAGATTCAGGGCGTGAATGATGGAGCGGCCGTTCTCGTCCTTCTCCTTCATTTTCTTGTAGAAGCCCTGCCCGGTCTTATTGCCCAGGTATTTATTGTCCAGCAGGAACTGGAGGTATTTCGGCTGTTGGAAAGTGTCGGCCTGCTCGTCCTTTGGACAGTTGTCCTTAATGCCCTGGATCACTTTGGCGGCAGTATCGTGGCCGACCAGGTCCCCCAGTCGGAAGGTACCCGTCTTGGGGCGTCCCAGGGTTGGGCCGGTCAGCTTATCCACGGTTTCGATCCGCAGTCCGAGATCGGTGGTCAGTTGGTAGATCTTAGCCATGGCGTACACGCCTACCCGGTTACCGATAAAGGCCGGCGTATCTTTGGCGAGTACGGTCTGTTTGCCCAGATAGACGTCTCCGTAGTGCATCAGGAAATCGACTACTTCCGGTTTGGTTTCTTTCGTGGGGATAATCTCCAGTAGACGCAGGTAGCGGGGCGGGTTGAAAAAGTGGGTACCGCAGAAGTGCTGGCGGAAATCTTCACTCCGGCCGTCCATCATCATATGGATGGGAATACCCGAAGTGTTGGAGGTTACCAGCGATCCCTCGCGGCGATGCTGATCGACCTTTTCGAAGATCTGCTTTTTGATGTCCAGCCGCTCGATCACTACCTCGATGGTCCAGTCGCAATCGGCAATTTTGTCGAAATCGTCTTCAAAGTTACCCGTGGTAATGCGGGAGGCAAAGGACTTATCGTACAGGGGAGCGGGCTTGGATTTGATCGCGGCTGCCAGGGCCTGGTTGACTATTCGGTTGCGGGCAGCGGGCTGTTTTTGTTCCGCTTCGCTCAGATCGCGGGGCACAATGTCGAGCAAAATGACCTGCAGACCGATATTGGCAAAATGACAGGCAATACCGGAACCCATGACGCCGGAGCCCAATACTGCTACTTTCTTGATTCGTCTACTCATTCGTGATTTTTATTCGGTTTTAGAAGTGGTCCGTTCAGTTATGTTTCGTATAAAACACAAAGGGGATAACAAAAGTTGTTCAGCGAATTTTCGCTAAATGCAAATTTACGAATTAGCGGAAGAGTAGCAAATGTGAAGGGATTTAAAAATCCGGAAAGGATACGTTAAGAAATTAAAGATTATCCATATCCATCTTTTAAGAATTGTTAAATTTAACCCTGGGATTGATAATTTGTGCAACCTATTATCGTTTTCTCAGTAATTAAAGCGAGACTCAAGTTATGGAGAGACATCGGTGAAGGTGGAGCCAGTGACCGGAGAAGATGAAACAAAAACACGACTTCTTCGGTAAAAGTCTAACTACACGATACACTTTACCTTTTACCCGCTTGCCTGCCAACTCAGATTAATTAACCAAAAAACACACAAACACCAACTTAAATGTTGTATCAGACCTTATTGTTGTTTCAAGACGCTGACCTGGAGCGCGAAATGGAATCTCAGAGTTTCATGGACGTCATCACCCAGGGTGGTGCCATGGGTATTGTCATTGTAGTGGTACTGCTGGCACTGTCCGTTATTGCTTTGTACATTTTTGTAGAACGTTACCTGAATATCAAGCGTGCGGGTCGGATCGACCAGCATTTCATGAATAACATCCGCGCCAATGTGCAGTCCGGAAATATCCAGGGCGCCAAGGCCCTTTGCCAGACTACCGACAGCCCGGTAGCCCGCATGGTAGAAAAAGGATTGCAACGGATCGGTAAACCGCTGCGCGATATCGACGCCGCGATCGAGAATGTGGGTAACCTGGAAGTATTCAAACTGGAAAAGAACCTGTCCACCCTGGCCAGTATCGCCGGTGCCGCTCCGATGATCGGTTTCTTCGGTACGGTAACGGGTATGATCCTGGCCTTCTATAAAATGTCTACCGAACAGAACGTTACTCCGGACGTACTCGCCGGCGGTATCTATCAGGCCCTGATCACTACGGCTTTCGGTCTCTTTATTGGTATCCTGGCCTTCGTGGGTTACAACCTGCTGGTGGCTAATGTGGAGAAAGTGGTTTTCCAGATGGAACGCACCACCGTGGAGTTCATGGACCTGCTCCAGGAACCTTCCAACTAGGCCGACGGACCACCGTGCTTATCATGGGTTTACCGAACTCCCGAAGTTGGGTCAACCTTCCAAAGAACCTGTTTAAATCCAATTTGTATTATGGGACTGAAAAAGCGAAGTAAGGTGAGTGCGGAATTCAGTATGTCGTCTTTGACAGACATCATCTTCCTGCTGCTGATCTTTTTCATGCTGACTTCAACCCTGGTGAAAATTCAACCTTTTGAGCTACCGGAATCGGACTCAAAAACGGTAGCTCCCACCAACATTATGGTGTCCATCGAAAATGACGGACGCCATACCCTGAACGGCACTACCATCAGTACCCGGGCTCTGGAAAGGGCCATGCGGGAAGGAATTGCCGGGATGGAGAACCGGGATAATGTTTCCGTTACGATCGTAGCCGAAGTAGGTACCCCCTTCGACGATGTGGTTGAGGTGATGAATATTGCCGCCCGCCTGCGCATTAAAGCGATCCTGGCCACACAACCGCGAAGCTAAATACGGAAGGCCCGTTTGGGTATTCCTCTAACTGATTTTGACTATTCACCTATGGGTATTAAAAAGAGAAATAGAGTTTCGGCACAATTTAGTATGTCGTCCCTGACCGACATCATCTTCTTACTGCTTATCTTCTTCATGCTGACGTCCACCCTGGTGGCACCCAATGCATTGAACCTGAAGCTTCCGGGTACTTCGCGTACCAATACGGTGACCGCTTCGGATATCGATGATGTCAGCATCCGGAACGACGGCCGTTATTTCCTGAACGGCAAGCGGATCGATATCGGGGCACTGGAGAACCAACTGGGGCAATCGGCCCGCAGAATGGGAGCCCGCAATTACAACATCACCATCTCCCCGGACCGGGGTACGCCCACCGAATACGTGGTGGCGGTGATGGACATTGCCATGCGCTACGATATTAACGGTATTCTGGCTCCGGAGAAGAACTAGATGGAGGTGTATTGGGCCGATCCAGAGCACTAAAACTGCTCCTCCCGCGCACTAAAGGCTCGTTTTCATCGCATTTTGTTAAATTTATACTAATGTGGTAGCTTAAGGGTGACATGTAGGGCGTTTTGACGTTTAAAGTAGAGAAACACCCAGTGATAGAGCACTTTAGGTGCATAAAAAGAAAAAAACTATGGAGAGTATAATCACACATGATGAAAGGAAGAACAGCAACCGGGGCAAGGTGATCTCGGTAGCTGTCCATATAGGATTGATCCTGCTGGCATTACTCCCCTTGTTGACTTATCCGGATCCCCCTCCGGGACAGGAAGGTATTGTGGTAAATCTCGGTTTGCCGGACATAGGGCAGGGTGATGACAACGCCGGACCTACTGCTCCCGCAGAACCGGAAGTAGCCGAAGAGACGCCGGAAGTAGAAGAGAGCCAGCCGGAACCCGAGCCCGAAGTGAGTGAACCGGACCCCGTCGTACCGGAACGCGAAGTAGTGGAGACGGAAGATCCGGAGGCCATCGCGCTGAAACGCAAGCAGGCAGAAGAGAAGAAGAGACAGGAAGAAGCCGACCGCAAAAAAAGAGCGGAAGAAGAGGCCAAACGACAGGCCGAAGCGGAAGCTAAACGACAGGCCGAAGCCGAAGCTAAACGAAAAGCGGAGGCCGACCGACTCAAGAACGATATCGGTGGTCTGTTCGGTGATGGTGGCGGTAAAGGCAATACCGGTACTGCCGGCAATCAGGGTGACCCGAACGGGGACCCGAATGCCGCCAATCTGGAAGGGATCAGTTCCGGTTCCGGTCGTGTAGGCGGAGGCCTGGGTAGTCGGGGTGTACTGAAATCACCTACCGTTGCCGAGAACTCCCAGAAAGCCGGTACCGTGGTGGTCAATGTTTGTGTGGATTCCAGCGGTGATGTGGTCAGTGCGGAATATACCCAGCGCGGATCTACCACCGCCGATAGCCAACTGGTGAACGCTGCGATCCGGAACGCCAAGAACTGGCAGTTTTCCCGGGGTAGCGTAGACAAACAGTGCGGTACGATCTCCTACAACTTTAAAGTGAAATAATTTTCGCAAGTCAAAATAAATCTTAGAAAAGCCATTCCTTTCCGGGATGGCTTTTTTTATTTCTCCCAACACTTGCAACTTACGTCTAAGCTGTGGACTTTTGGACCCACATTAGTCGCATATGAGTCTGAATACGGAATACAAAGCTACCTTACAATATCTCTACGAGCAGTTACCCATGTTCCAACGGATCGGGCCGGCTGCCTTTAAAAAGGACCTGGGTAATATCATCGCGCTGCTGGAAGCGCTGGGGAATCCGCAGGAACATTTCCGGGCCATCCATATCGGGGGTACCAACGGCAAAGGTTCCGTGGCCCACATGCTCAGCGCCGTTCTGCAAACCCAGGGCTACCGCACCGGACTCTATATCTCGCCTCACTACCGCGATTTTCGCGAGCGGATCAAGGTTAATGGGAAATACATTCGTAAAAAAGCCGTAGTGGCTTTCGTAGAAGAGCACCGGGAACTGATCGAACGGGTGCGCCCCTCCTTTTTTGAGATCACCGTAGCCATGGCTTTTGTGTATTTTCGGCAACAGAAAGTGGATGTCGCCATCGTTGAAGTAGGGCTGGGCGGCCGGCTGGACTCCACCAATGTACTGCTCCCCCTGCTCAGTGTGATCACCAATATCAGTCTGGATCACCAGCAGTTTCTGGGGGATACCCTGCCGGAGATCGCCGGAGAGAAAGCGGGGATCATCAAACCCCACACACCGGTGGTGATCGGAGAGACCCACCCGGAAACCCAGAACGTCTTCACCGAAAAAGCCCGGGCCCTTGCGGCTCCCATTAGTTTTGCCGACCAGATCTGGACAGCAGAGCTGACGGATTCGGATATCGCTCACTCCTATTATCAGATCCGCCGTGATAGCAATACTGTTTACGACCGGCTGGCCGTCAATCTCCAGGGTGATTACCAGAAATTCAACATCCAGACGGCCCTCCAGGCCATCAGCGTGCTGCGGGACACGGAAGCGCTACAGATCAGTCCGGAAGCAGTCGTTACCGGCCTGGCCGACCTCAAATCCCTAACCCGGTTCATCGGGCGCTGGCAGGTGATCGGCCAGCAGCCTACCGTCCTCGCCGACAGTGCCCACAATGAAGGTGGCCTGCGGATCGTACTGCGCCAGCTACAAACCCTCCCCTACCGCCGACTGCACATCGTCATGGGAACGGTCAATGATAAAGATCCGGGAAAAGTGCTGGAGTTATTTCCGAAAACTGCCACCTACTATTTCGCCAAAGCTAATGTGCCGCGCGGCATGGACGCGCTGGACCTGCAACGCCGAGCGGCCGATTACGGACTGGAAGGCCGGGCCTACAACTCCGTCCGCAACGCCCTGCGCGCCGCCAAACGCCATGCGCAGCCGGAAGACCTGATCTATGTGGGCGGCAGTATTTTTGTAGTAGCGGAAGTGGTCTGAGTTTGCGTTCCGTTTTTTTTAGAACAATGTTTCGGCTTTCAGTCCCTGGTGTCGGAAGCCTCTCCTATCCCATAAGATAGCAACCCGGTTGAGGTTTCGTCTTCCCGCATTTATCCATATCTTTCTGTAAAAATTTATGCAACGAAGAACCATTCTCCGCACTCTGGGACTCGGCGCCCTGAGTGCCCCTTTCACCGCTACGCCTACGCAGGCCCGCGAAGCACACCTCGACCGGCTCGCCGCACTGGATCCGGTTAAGATCACCAAAGTCAAAGCCATTGCCACCTGTCCGCACAATCTCGAACTGATCGTCGTCAAAGTGGAGACCGACCAACCGGGACTGTACGGTATCGGTTGTGCCACCTTCCGGCAACGCGCCCACGCGGTGGTATCGGCCGTAAACGATTACCTCGACGATTTTTGCCGCGGCCGCGATGTGCACAATATTGAAGACATCTGGCAAACGGCCTACGTCAGTTCCTACTGGCGCAACGGTCCGGTGCTCAATAATGCCCTGAGCGGTCTGGATCAGGCGCTGTGGGATATCAAGGGCAAAATTGCCGGTATGCCCGTTTACCAGCTGCTCGGGGGGAAATGCCGTTTTGCGGTGGACACCTACGCCCACGGCGGCGGTCGTACGCCCGAAGAAGCCGCCGAAAGCGTACTGTCCCTCATGGAAAAAGGCTTCCGCCACGTCCGGATCCAGTTGGGTGGTTACGGGGCTACGCATCTGACCGAAGAAGCTGATTTTAAACAGGCCGGTTTCGGAATGCCCAACGATAATGTGATGGATCCGATGGCCTACCTGCGGGGAGTAGTCAAAATGTTCGACAAGGTTCGGGATGTAGCCGGGGAGCAGGTAGAATTACTACACGACATTCACGAACGCCTGCAGCCCATGGATGCCATCCGGCTGATCAAGGAATTGGAAACTTATCGTCCGTTTTTCATCGAAGATCCGTTTTCTCCGGAAAATATGAGCTGGTTTAAGCTGCTGCGGCAACAGACGAGTGTTCCCATTGCGATGGGTGAGCTGTTCAACAATTCCAACGAATGGCTGAATCCGATGGCGGAGCGCCTGTTTGATTTCATTCGGATCCATATCAGTCAGATCGGAGGGATCACGCCGGCCATGAAGGTGGCGCGTCTGGGAGAATGGTTCAATATCCGGACCGCCTGGCACGGTCCCGGCGATGTATCCCCGGTCGGTCATGCGGCCAACGCCCACATTGATCTGGCGGTTTGGAATTTTGGCATCCAGGAGGCTGTGAATTTCTCGCCGCTGCTCCAGGAGATCTTCCCCGGTGCGCCGACGATGAAAGATGGCTATATGATCATTAACGAAGCCCCCGGCCTCGGGGTGGATGTCAACGAGGAACTGGCCCTGAAGTATCCTCTGCCGGATAAAAATGACTACAACTGGACCCAACTGCGGAAGCGGGACGGGACCACGATCCGCCCCTGACACTTATTCGGTTATCAGTAAGTCGGCGACCGGTATCTTCCTACCGGTCGCCGGCCCATTTCTTCGTAAGTATTCATTTAGAATTGCTCAATAAGATAGGAAAGTGCTCCCGTTGACCAGAGCGCCCACAAAACCAGTACCGGCTGGAACAGTAAGCGGATAAAACGTTTGCGGTCCGTATTCAGACCGAAAGCATTTCTTTTATTCCGGTATTGGGAGATGTTGCCCGGAAAGATGAGAATATAAAAGGTCGCCAGGGCCAGTCCGACCAGCACTTTCTGGGAACTGAAAAAAACCATCCCCAGCCCCAGCAGTATTTCAACGACGCCCGAGAGCACAACGACCAGGTCTTTACTCAGCGGCACCCAGTCGGGTACCTGCGCGTGGAAGGGCTTTCTCAGGAAGGTCAGATGCCCGATCCCGGCGTATAGCATAAACAATCCCAGGATGATTCGTGCTATATCCTGTACGGTAGAAGTGTCGATGGTACTCATGCAAACTTATTTTGAAGAAATGTATGCGCTTATTTGGTAATTCTTCCCAGCAATTCGATCCGGTTCCCGAAAGGGTCAAAGCAGGAGAAGCGTTCAAAATCAGGTATGGGCCGGTCTTCCCGGATCCTGATGTTCTGATCCACCAGGTAGCTTTTCACCTTTTCCAGTTCATCCACTTCAAAGGCCGGATGTCGTTTGGGCGAGACCGTGTCGTTTTCCACGCCGATGTGCAATTGGATGTCGGCAATTTCCAGCCAGAAACCTCCGCCTACTTTAAGGTAATCGGGTTTGGGGATCTCCTGCAGGCCTAAAATCTCGATATAAAAGTTCCGGGCTTCCGTTTCCGCTCCGGGCGGGATACAGATCTGGAAGTGGTCAATTCGTTTAAAGTTAATGCGCATGATCTGAACCGCTCTAATCCTTTATTTTGCTAAACTCCTTTGCATTGCATCTGTTACAAACCCTAAACATCTCGTTTTGCACGTTGGGATTCACTTTCCACGATCCCCAGCTATGCTTTGGAGACGAATATCTTTTGTCCTTTTCCTTGCCACATTTACTGCAGGTTTGAATAAAGGTGTAACACTCCCATTCATTTTTGGCCCTTTCTTTCGAATAATTGTGGTTGCTTCGTTCTTCCTTATCTACACACCTCGTACAGGTCCGGAATTCCCAGCATTGATAATCGGGATCATCCTGCCACCTCGTATAAGACTGGTGCTTCAGTCGTTTTTTTTCACCACATCTTTCGCAGTGGATTACCTGGTCGCACTGGTCCGGGTAAACATATTTCCATTCGCCTTTGTGGAACCCTAAAGCGCACTGACCTTTACCAAACAGATCTTCCGCACCCTTAATCAGATCATCGAATAAGCCCATTTCCCGTAGCTTTAATTTTTGTGAGGTTTTGCTTTATGATATAAAGCTAGTGTTTATATCCAGCCTTTCCTAACCACAAGAGTATATGAGCTTTAAATATCGGGGAAAAAGTCAAAATGAGGGCCAGGCGCGAGCAGAGCGACCTGATCTCAGTACTCCAGACGATCTTCCTTCGCGATCCATTCCCGAAAAAGCTGCGCCCCCTCTTCCCGCAGGATCTGTCGGGTGGGCAGCGACCGCTGTTCGGGCGGCAGGTCCAGTTCTTCGTAAATAAACTGATCGTCAAAACCGGCCCGGGCCGCATCTTCGTCGGATGCCGCGTAAACGACCCGGTCCAGCCGGGCCCAGTAGATCGCTCCCAGGCACATCGGGCAGGGTTCGCAGGAGGAGTAGAGTTCACAGCCCTTGAGTTCAAAATTATCCAGTACGCGGCAGGCTTCCCGGATGGCCATCACTTCGGCGTGGGCGGTGGGATCCTTGATCGAGGTTACCCGGTTGGAACTCCGGGCGATGACCACTCCGTCTTTTACGATCACGGCACCGAACGGACCGCCCAGATTCTCGACCATGCCCCGGCGACCGGTTTCAATTGCCATTCGGATAAAATGTTGATCTTGCTCTTTATTCATATATTCGCCTTATATAATAATTGTCAATTGTCAGTAAACCACGGTCAGTGCTTATCCGTAGCGCAGTTTTCCGAGGTACGGTCGCAACCGTATCCTACAGATAATATTCCGCTACGGAGCGTACAACTGCTGACCCTCCGTTAACGACAACGCTCACTAATAACCGATCCATATGGAACCAATTTTTACGAATGATGCCATTGTGCTGGGGCTTTTACTGATCGTCCTGGCCTTTGTATTTTATACCGCCAGCAGCGAAACGCCTTTCTGGAAAAAGTTCTACACTTACGTTCCGCCCATACTGCTGTGTTACTTCCTACCCGCCCTGCTGGCCTGGCCGCTGGGACTGATCTCCGGCGAAGAATCGCAATTGTATTTTGTCGCTTCCCGGTATCTGTTGCCGGCCAGTTTGATCCTCCTTTGTATCAGTATCGATTTCAAGGGGGTACTCAATCTCGGCCCCAAGGCCCTGATCATGTTCTTTGCCGCCACTCTCGGTATTGTACTGGGCGGCCCCGTGGCCCTGCTGATCACAACCAGCCTTTTTCCGGATCTGTTCGATATCAGCGCCAACGAGCTCTGGCGCGGCCTTTCGACGATTGCCGGGAGCTGGATCGGCGGCGGAGCCAACCAGACGGCCATGAAGGAAATATTTGAAGTGGACGATAATCTCTTTGCCTCCATGATCGTCGTGGATGTGGTGGTCGCAAATATATGGATGGGTTTCCTATTGTATGGTGCCAATATTTCCAAAAGAGTAGATAAATGGCTCAAAGCGGACAACTCGGCCGTAGAAGCCCTGCGCGAAAAAGTGGAGGCCTACCAGGCGGAAGTAGCCCGCATACCGACCACTACCGATCTTTTTGTGATGCTCGCCATCGCTTTCGGTGGAGTTGCCGTATCCCACTGGGGCTCGGATCTGATCGCTCCCTTTATGAGCGATCGCTACGAAACCCTGCAGGCCTGGGGACTGGATTCTCTCGCCAGTGGCTTTTTCTGGCTGATCGTTATTGCCACTACTATCGGTCTGGCCCTGTCCTTCACCAAAGCCCGTAATATGGAGGGTGTCGGCGCTTCCAAATGGGGCAGTGTATTCATCTACATCCTGGTCGCTACCATCGGTATGAAAATGAACCTCGCCGAGGTTTTCGATAATCTGGAACTCTTCGCCATCGGTTTAGTTTGGATGTTGATCCACGTGAGCATTCTGCTACTGGTAGCCAAATTGATCCGCGCTCCGTTCTTTTTCGTGGCGGTGGGCAGTCAGGCGAATGTGGGGGGTGCTGCTTCGGCGCCGGTCGTTGCTTCGGCTTTTAGTCCGGCCCTGGCGCCGGTGGGGGCACTGATGGCAGTCCTGGGCTATGCGCTGGGGACTTACGGGGCGTTGATCTGTGCGTTTTTGATGCGGGGGGTGGTGAGCTAAAGTAGTAGTAGTAGTAGATCTACAAAATTTTTAAAATTTTGCAGATCTGAGAGGATGCGGATCTACGGGACTCCACCAGTTAAAACTTTTAGTTTATATTTGTGCATGGCTAAAATTAAAAGTGTTTTTATTTGCAATAACTGTGGAACCACCTCACCCAAATGGGTAGGTAAGTGCCACGCCTGCGGAGAATGGAATACCTACGTGGAAGAGGTCGTCAGCAAGGAAGTGACGCAGGAGGAAAAGCGCCGACCATGGCAGGGTGCCAACGTCAGCCAGACGGGGCCGAAACCGGTCGCGTTGCCGGAGATCAAAGCCGGCAGTATCCAGCGTCTCGTTACCCCGGACGGCGAATTCAACCGTGTGCTGGGGGGCGGCATCGTTCCCGGTTCACTGATCCTGATTGGTGGGCAGCCGGGGATCGGGAAGTCTACGCTGCTGTTGCAACTGGCCCTGTACACCGACGCCCGTATCCTGTATGTATCCGGTGAGGAAAGCGAAGACCAGATCAAGATGCGTGCCGACCGGATCGGCGGGGACCCCTCCAACTGTTTTATCCTCACGGAAACCAATACGACCAAGATCCTCAACCACGCGCAGCAACTTGGGCCCCAACTCATCATTACCGATTCCATCCAGACCTTATCTTCTCCCCATATCGAGTCCATGCCGGGCAGTGTGAGCCAGGTGCGGGAGTGCGCCGGCGAACTCCAACGCTTTGCCAAGGAAATGAACATTCCGGTGATCATCATCGGTCACATTACCAAAGAGGGTTCGATTGCCGGGCCCAAATTGTTGGAGCACATTGTCGATGCCGTCCTGCAGTTTGAAGGGGATCAGCATTACACCTACCGGATCCTGCGGACCCTGAAAAACCGTTTCGGGTCGACCGACGAGATGGGTATTTACGAAATGCAGGCCACCGGACTGCGGGAAGTCTCCAACCCCTCGGAACTATTACTTTCGCAGAAAGATGATGATCTGAGCGGAAGTGCGATCGCCGCGACTATGGAAGGCATGCGATCCATGCTGATCGAAGTGCAGGCCCTGGTCAGCCGGGCCGTTTACGGTACACCGCAACGTTCGGCAACGGGTTTTGACCTACGCCGGCTCAGTATGTTGCTGGCGGTATTGGAGAAGCGCGGCGGTTTTCCCTACGGGCAGCACGACGTTTTCCTCAACATTGCCGGAGGGATCAAAGTGGACGACCCCGCCATCGACCTGGCCATTGTCAGCGCCCTCATCTCCTCCCTCGAAGATATCGCCATTCCGACCAATATCTGTTTTGCCGGAGAGGTCGGGCTCTCGGGAGAGATCCGGGCCGTCAACCGGGTGGAACAACGCATCCAGGAAGCCGACCGACTGGGTTTTAAAAAGATCTACATTTCTAAATACAATACCAAGGGACTGGACTTGGATCGCTATAAGATCCGCGTACAGACGATAGGGAAACTGGAGGAACTCTATCGGGACCTTTTTGAAGAATAGGCTTTACCGATCAGCCAATAAATCACTTAACGTTCTGCTCCGCCACAATTTTTGCTCTGGGAAACGGGATTCCCCAACCATCATTCCCACTAAATTTCGAGAAAGCTACAATTTCCAATCCTGGTCGATCATAATCCTTCTCGGCGTCCAGAATTTCGATAAGCTGAGTGGTAGATTGATAGGTTAGTTCACTGTAAATTTCGGTACCGGCAAAAAGGTTTTGGTTAGCGATCTGGGCCAGTTTATCCAGCAATTCAGGGATCGGTTCTTCCAAACTTTGCAGGAAGGCGGCTCTCGCGGCAAAATCAGTAGCAGTGTCAATCGTACTCAGGTCGATTGCCCGCAACGACACCCGCCCTTCTTTAAAAGCTATATAATCCGGAATCATTACTTTGGGATTGTGCTCCACCAGCAGATCTTCCCACCACCCGAGTGTTTCCGATTCTGTGACTTTCCAAAGCTTATTGATCAAAGTCGTCAGAGCTGGATCGGAGTTCCCTCTGCTGGCTGCCAACTCTTCCAGACACCACAAACCGTAGGCAAATCTGCCTCGAATGGAAATTTTTTTCAATGTCGATTGCTCTTCTCTGGTCATATTTTAAAGGGTTACCCAAAAAACGGACTTCCCACTCCTTTCACGCCCGGTTTCACGCTAAACAGCGATCCCGCATCCGGGAACTGTGTCTGTTGCTCCGGCGACATATCAATGCTGGCGGTGGTGATGTAGAGCGTATCCAGTTCCGGACCGCCAAAGGCACAGGAAGGGACCTTTAGCGCCGGCACCTCTATCTTTTCCAGCAGTTTTCCGCTCCGGGGGTCGAAGCGGGCTACCGCACTGCCCTTCCACAAAGCCACCCAGATCATATCTTCCGCATCGATGGTCATGCCATCCGGGAAACCTTCGGATTCATCAATTTCCACAGCCACCCGCTCGTTGCTGATGCTGCCGGAAGCGAGATCAAAATCATAAGCCCGCACCTGCCCGGTGGGCGTATCAATATAGTACATCGTCCGGTGATCGGAAGTCCAGACGATGCCGTTCGAGATAGTTACGTTCCGGATCTGGGGGCTCACCGCTCCGTCCGGATCTACCCGGTAGAGGGTTCCTGCTCCTTCTTCCTCTTCCAAACTCATGGTACCGATCCAGAGTCGGCCGGCGGGATCGCATTTGCCGTCGTTCAGTCGGTTGCCCGGCCGGTCCGCTTCAATGGCAGCAAACCGGCTGATCTCTCCGGTACGGGTATCGATCGCATAGACGCCATCTTCCAGACCGATCAGCGCCCGGTCTTTTCCCGCAGGTACCACCGTTCCTATCCGCGTGGGCA
Source organism: Flavilitoribacter nigricans DSM 23189 = NBRC 102662 (assembly GCF_002646595.1). GTDB lineage: Bacteria > Bacteroidota > Bacteroidia > Chitinophagales > Saprospiraceae > Flavilitoribacter > Flavilitoribacter nigricans. The sequence goes on along the minus strand of NZ_PDUD01000025.1, from coordinate 250,762 downwards.
GATCCAGGGTGCGATTTTTCCGGGTGGCCGGATCGTAGATATGGAGTTTTTTGCCTTCAATATCGATCCAGTACAATTCTTGGGTCTCTGCGTTCCAGATTGAACCTTCTCCAAGAATGGCGTCGGTTTTTAATTCAAGTTGTGCTTTTTTCATGCTTTTGGATTAGCGATTTAGGCGTTTCTCTTGCTTTTCAGGCTGGACCGGAAAATCGATCAGCGTGCGCTACTGCTGAACAAAAAGTACAAGCCATTTGTCAATTCCGGTATTTCTTTTTGACGTTCAGTTGGTTATATTTAGCGTTCCAAAAGTATAAACTTTAAGGAATGCTTCTTAATAACAAGGCTTTTTCTTCCCGTGCATTACTCCTCTTTTTGGCAGTTTCATCGGCTCTTTTCTCTGCCTGTTCTTCGTCGGATACAGCGTCCGATAGCGCTCCGGCATCTCCCAATGTGTTGCTCATTTTTACGGATCAGCAACACATCGACATGATGAGCGCCACGGGAAATCCCTACCTGCATACGCCCAATATGGATCGCCTGGCCCGCCGGGGCGTCATGTTTAGGAATGCGTATTGCACTTCTCCGGTCTGCGGTCCGGCCCGGTCCAGCATCGTTACCGGGCGCATGCCGCACGAAACCGGGGTAGAATGGAACGGCGATTCCATCCGCGCGGAGATCCAGAATGTCGGCGAGCTGTTCCGGCAGGCCGGTTACCGGACCACCTGGGGCGGCAAATGGCACCTGCCGGAGAGCTATCCGCAACGGACCAAAGCCCGGCATAAATTCATCCGCGGTTTCGATCTGCTGCCTTTCAAAAATCCCGACGACGAGCCCTGGATGCTGGGCGCCGAGACGGATCCGCCCCTAACCCGCGCGGTGGTCGATTACCTGGGAGAGCAGGATGCGGATCAACCCTTTTTCCTGGCGGTGAGCTACCACAATCCCCACGACATCTGTTTTTATGCCCGTAAGGACGGCTGGGTCAGTAAAGAAGATTCTCTGCTGGAGATCCGTCACTACGGATTTGAATATCGTCTGCCCGATGTAGTCGGCACGCATCCCGAGGCTTTTGCCGAATTGCCTCCCCTCCCCCCGAACCATGCCATCGAGGAAGGCGAACCGGAATTCATTACCACCAAACGCCATCAGCACGACGAATACGGCCTGGAGACCAAACTGGCCAATCAGGAATTTGGTCCGCTGGAATGGAGAGGTTATCTCAATGCCTATCTGCGCCTCACCGAAATGGTGGACGCTGAGATCGGTCAGGTGCTGGACGCACTGGAAGCGAACGGGCTGGATGACAACACCATTATCGTCTTTACTTCCGACCACGGGGACGGAGCGGCGGCGCACAAATGGAGCGCCAAGCTGAGCCTGTACCGGGAGGCATCCATGGTACCCATGCTGGTTTCGCTGCCCGGGACCATCCCGGCGCAAAAAGTGGACGAACGGCATCTGGTATCCCAGATAGACATTGCCCCTACCCTCTGCGATTACGCCGGCATCCCGGTGGAGGTTCCCTTTACGGGTAAAAGCCTCCGGCCCATTCTGGAACGCTCCGAAGCAGACTGGCGGGATTACATCATTGTGGAACTGGCGGATTACAAACCCGATCCCGACCGCAAGGGCAGAATGGTGCGTACCGACCGGTTCAAGTACACCACCTTTACCACCGGCGCTCGCAACGAACAGTTTTTTGACCTGGAAAAAGACCCCGGTGAAACCCAAAGCCTGATCGGAGATCCGGCTTACGAAAAAGAGATCGAACAACACCGGGAGATGCTCCGGCAGTGGATGGAACAGACCGACGACCACTATCCACTGGCCGCAACGGCGGAATGACGCAGCTTTATTTAGACAAACGAATATAAAACCAACTATATCATGACAAGCAAGCTCCGACAATTAAAGACCGGCCTGGCACTCAGTATCTTCTGTGTATGCCTCTGTTTCCAGCTAGCGGCCGAAACGCAGCTCGCCGGGATCTTTGCCAACCACATGGTCCTGCAACGCAATACCGAAATAAATATCTGGGGTACCGATCTGCCCGGACAATCGATCCGGATCATGGCCACCTGGGGCGCCGGCGCCACGGCCGAGACCGATCCGCAGGGCAACTGGCGCCTCCAACTGTCCACCCCGGAAGCTGGTGGACCTTACACCATCGAGATCCAGGGAAGTAGCAACCTTGAACTGTCCGATGTACTGATCGGGGAAGTCTGGCTCTGTTCCGGTCAGTCCAATATGGAGATGCCGGTGAAAGGCTACCGTAATCAGCCGGTGCTGGGTAGCAACGAAGCGCGGCTGCAATCCATCGCGGATGAGATCCGTCTGTTCCATTTCCCGCACAACGCCCAACTGGAACCAAAGGACAGCATCAAAGGCCGCTGGTTGGTTTCCAGCCCGGCCAAGGTGGGCGACTTCAGCGCAACCGCCTACTTTTTTGCCAAAAAGCTCCAGGAGGCACTCGGCGTACCCATCGGTCTGGTACACAGTTCCTGGGGTGGTTCGTCGGCGGAAGCCTGGACCGACCGGGAAACCCTGCTTACCTACGATCCGGAGATCAAGATCCCTACGGAGATGCCCGATCGGGTGGTGTTTCAGGCGCCGTCGGTATTGTACAACGGCATGATCCACCCGCTGATCGGCTACACCATTCGCGGTGCCATCTGGTACCAGGGCGAAGCCAATATCGGTCGCTACCGGACTTACGCCCAACTCATCACCGATATGGTCACTTCCTGGCGGGAAAAATGGGGGCAGGGAGATTTCCCCTTTTACTTTGTACAGATCGCGCCCTATGGTTATCAGGACGGGCACCCCACAGCCCTGCAACGGGAGGCCCAGGCCGCAACGGTAGACTCGCTTCCAAATTCCGGTATGGCGGTTACCATGGATATCGGCGATTGCCGGAACATCCATCCGGCGGATAAACAGACGGTCGGCAATCGCCTGGCCTACATCGCACTGGCCAAGACTTACGGCATAAACGGCATTGCCTACAGCGGCCCGGTTTACCGGTCCATGGAGGTAACGGAGGATAAGAAGATCAAAGTATATTTTGACCAAACCGAGAATGGGCTTTCGAGCTTCGGCCGGGAACTGAGTGGCTTCCGGATCGCCGGTAGCGACCGGGTATTCAAAGAGGCCCAGGTACGCATCAACCGGGATGACAGCATTACGGTCTGGTCCGATGAAGTACCCAATCCGGTAGCCGTACGCTACGCTTTTGAAAGCTGTTCGGAAGGTACTTTATTCAATAATGCGCAACTGCCGGCATCGAGTTTTCGGATGGATAGTTGGGAATGATTTTCCGGAGAGCAATGAGCTACCCAAAAGTCCCAGAGTCCATCACTGGCTTATAATGCACAAGCGCTGGTTTTGTGCATTTAACATAGCGCTGGTTTTCCTGTGAAGAAAAAAACGGATACCGTTTTTCTGCAATCACGGGAAAACCAGCTCTACGATGCTATTTCACCGCCTATTTTTGGGTTAAAATCTCCCATTTTTTCCGGACAGGCCGTAAGCTGTCAGGACTTGGCCCTCATCATTTTTCTCATTGAGAAAACTTTGATACATTTACCGGCTTAGTCAAAGAACCATGAGTAATTCCGAATATTTGACGATCCAGATCGGATTAAAAATTAGGAACATCCGCAAAAATAACGGCCTGAAACTCGGCGAACTGGCGGACCGTTCGGGCATCAGTATTGCCATGCTGTCGAAGATCGAGAACGGACGGGTGTTTCCCACGTTGCCGACCCTGATCCAGATCCTGAATACGCTGCAGGCCGATCTCAACAGCTTTTTTAGTGACCTGTCTACCGATGAGACTTTTTCCGGGTATATCTTCCGGAAAAGAGCGGACTATCAGCCCGTAAGCAAAGAGGAAGAATCCGTGGGGTTTCACTACGAATTTGCGCTCAGCCACACCGTGGAAAAATCGTCGGTAGAAGTATCCCTACTCAAGCTGACTCCCAACGCCCAGCGCAATAAAGTCTCCACCGCCGGCTTCGAATACATCTACATCCTCCAGGGACAAGTCCGGTATGAATTGGGCCAGGAAGTTTTTGAGATGGAAACGGGAGACTCTTTGTTCTTTGACGGCAATCTGCCCCACGTCCCCCAAAATGCGGGTAAGACCGAAGCGATGCTCCTGGTGGTTTATTTTATCACGCTTTAGTGCCTAACCCTCAGATATACCTGACGCGAAGTGATTTGGGAAAATCCCAAACCAATTTTACGTCAGTACATTACAGGGATTGGGGCATCGTCACTACCTCCGTTTCCGGTACCCGCTTGCGGGAGATCAGGTAGAGTGCGAGTACGGCTATTCCCAGAATTCCAAAGGCCGCGTAGATATTCAGATCGATGAAAAAATGCACCCAAGTGGTTTCAAAACCACCCAGCTCCTTGATCAGCATCACCGCTACACTTCCACTGTATCCCAGGGCATCTGCCAGATAGAACAAAAAACCGACATTCCCCCGGAAGCGCAGCAGCGCGATCAGCCTTTCGAAGATCAGACAGTGAAAAAGGATATACGGCAGGTATACGCCAATGCCCGTACCGATCATCCAGATGACGGGAGAGATCAGCTGGTTGCTGAACAAAACGGTAACCAGCAGGATCAGGACCGAACAGAGCATGATCAGGTACATGCCACTGTTGAAGGCACGCCGGTTGCTCTGGATGAGCACGCCCGCCGCCGCAATGATGAGGACGATTACCGCAACGGGTATTTCGGTTAGCGTGATCAGTTCGGGCTGTTGGGCGTATCCCAGTTCCGCCCAGAACTCGACGATGAAGTTATCCCTGAAATCCCGAATGACGGTAAGCAAAATATACACCAGCACCAGACCGGCAAACCCCAGACCGTGCTGACGCAAAAATGCCGCCCGCTGGCGGCCGTCCATGGGCACGCGTTCACTGCGGTGATCCACATCCTGTGCGCCCGGAGGTTTGGCCCGATTGAGCATCCAGACGGCCAGAATAAAAATGGGGAAGAACAGCAGCCCCGTCAGAAAGGGCATCATGAATTCCCCTATCCCGTAATCCTGCAGCAGCCATACCCCGATGGTTTTGACGAAACCGGTAGAAAAGACAAAGGTCGCACTCAGGGCTGCAGCCAGCAACTCGGTATTTCTCCGACCTTCCAGGTATGAGAAAACAATGCCGAACACCATGCCCAGCGGCAGGCCGTTGAGAAAGAGAGCGATCGGTTTGAGATTCGGCGGCAGCACGGCAAAAGCCAGCAACATCAGCAGCCCGAAGCCAACCATCCCGATCAGGTACCAGCTGCGTCGGCGGTTATCCAACTCCGAGATCACCTTGATCCCAATGAATTTGGAAAGCATGTAACCGATCACCTGGCTGATCACCAGGATGGTCTTGAAGTGCATCCCCTCGAATTCCACACCGGTATATTGTCCGGCCAGAAAGGACTTTCGCACGGCGTACATTCCCGTATAGCAAAGGAAAGCCGCCAGCATCAGCCAGACAGTTGATCTTTTCGAAAAAGCAGGGCGTTCAATGGTTGCTTCCACAGGATGAGTTTTGAATCAGCAGGTTTACAAAAGTAAATTCCGCACGCTTCGAAAGGCAATTTTTCAGGTTAAATCAATATTAAATTATTTTCTTAACAAGAAATAATTTTTCCTTTAAAGAAAACCTATCTTTGGGATCACTTTTGGGGAATTCCTTATTTTTAAGGGGTGAAAAATGCCCGCTATTAATTTACCGCTTTCATGGAACATCGAGAAGCACTAGCCATGGTGTTTGACGAAGTCAGACAACCCTTTGCCCAACAACGGGTCGGGTTACCGGAATTACAGCCCGGAGAAGTAACGGTCCGGATCGATTACACCACCATTTGTACCAGTGACCTGCACACCTTCTACGGCCGCCGGGGTGCCCATACGCCCAGCATTCTGGGCCATGAGATCATTGGCACGATTGTAGCGATCGGGCCGGGTGGCGTTTCCGATTACCAGGGAGCGACCCTCCGGATCGGTGATGCAGTTACCTGGTCGGTCTACGCCCACGATCACGCAGGCTGTATGGCGCAAAAAGGCATTCCCCAAAAATCGCCGGATCTTTTTAAATACGGCCACGAAACACTGGATAAGGACGGCTCGCTCAGCGGTGGTTTCGCTACTCACTGCCACCTCCGGGCCGGTACGGATATCTTTAAACTTCCCGCCGGTCTGAACCGGAAAGAGGCGGCTCCGCTGAACTGTACGCACGCCACCATTGCCGGAGCCCTGCGCCTGGCCGGGGATCTGAACCGCAAGAACGTACTCATTATCGGAGCCGGTATGCTTGGGCTATCCGCCTGCGCCATGTCGAAAGAAGCCGGTGCGGAACGGGTATTGGTACTGGATATCAATCCGGATCGTGCGGAGCGCGCGCTCCGGTTCGGAGCAGATATGCCCCTGGATGCCGCTCTGGACGCTGCTGCTTTAAAAGAAAAAATTGCCGAAATTGGCGGTATTGACGTAGTGATCGAGACGAGCGGTGTGCCCGCGGCTATGGAAAAGGGGATGGAACTACTGAATATCGGCGGCATCAACGTGTGGGTCGGGGCGGTGTACGCCCAACGCGACTTGGCCATCAATGCCGAAAAGGTCGTCCGCAATATTCTGACCATCAAAGGGCTGCACAACTATATTCCGGCGGACCTGGCCGAGGCCATTCGTTTTCTGGCCGCCCACCACCGGAAGTATCCTTTTGAAGGACTGGTAGGAACGGATTTCCCCCTGTCCGAGCTCGATGGGGCCTTTGCTGTCGCCAATGAGTCCGGGCACTACCGGGTTGGTATTTTTCCAGAACATCAATAATTAGCAATCCAATATAACTATGCAAAAAGAGAAGATCAGTCTGGTTGTTTTTGATATGGCCGGCACCACCGTAAACGAGGATAATGTAGTTTACAAAACGCTGCGGGACGCGGTCAACAGCCTCGGCCACGATTTTTCACTGGATACCGTTTTACTCGTCGGCGGAGGCAAAGAGAAATTCCAGGCGGTAAAGGACATCCTCTCCCCGGTCTACGATGATCCCGGGCAACTGGAAGCGGACGCAAAAGTGGCCTTCCAGTATTTTCTGGATCACCTGAAAGTAGCCTACGAAAAACTGAATGTAGTAGCCTACGCGGGTGCGCAGGAACTGTTCGGCTACCTACAGAAGCGAGGCGTTAAGGTGGTGCTGAATACCGGTTACAACCGCGCTACGGCAACTTCCCTGGTGCAAAAACTGAACTGGGAAGAAGGCCGGGATTTTGATCTGCTGGTTACGGCGAGTGATGTTTCCAACAGTCGGCCCGCACCGGATATGATCGTATTGGCCATGGAAAGGCTGGGAATTGATGAGGCCGAAAAGGTCGCCAAGGTGGGTGATTCCATCATTGATATCGAAGAAGGCAAAGCCGCCGGCTGCGGACTCAATATCGGCATTACGACCGGAGCCCAGACCAAAGATCAACTCGCCACCGCAAATCCGGATCTCATCATCGACAGCCTGCTGGAGATGAAAGACCAAGTAAAATTTAAAGATTCGGAATTGCAGCAGATCTAGCCGGGTGCTTCACGAAAAACCAACTTTTATGTACTTGGAAATTGTCAATCAACGGAATACGTTCCGGTTACTTAGTCTGCTCTTCGGGTTGGCCCTGATAACGGTACCGGCCTGCCGCTCCACCCGGACCGAAGGTGCGAACGCCGCGCCCATTACTCCTGCCAAAAGGGTGATCATCCTCGGCCTGGATGGGCTAAGCGTTCCGGGTTACCAAACGGCCGATCATCCCCATCTTGATCGCCTTCTGGCCGACGGCAGTATTTCTTTTACCACCCGCACAGTGATGCCCTCGGTGACCCTGCCCAACTGGACCAGTCACCTGACCGGCAGCGGCCCCGAACAACACGGGGTAGATGGCAATAACTGGACGCTCGCGGAGCACGCTCTGCCTCCCATAGAACAAGATGCGCAGGGATACGCTCCTTCTATTTTCAAATTGCTAAAGGAGCAACTACCCGCAGCCAAAACGGCCTATTATTACAATTGGGGGAACCTGATCCATCCGATCAACCAAAAATATCTGGATGAAGTAAGTTTTGAAGAGGACGACGGCTACGAGCAGAATTACGAAAAAGCCTTTCATTTTGCGGTGGCCAACCGGGATCAACCAACTTTGATCTTCCTGTACAGCGTTCATGTCGACCACGCCGGGCACCAACACGAATGGATGTCTCCCCAGTACATCGAGGCCATCGAAGCCGCCGACCTGGCCATCGGCCGACTGATCGATCAGCTGAAAGCCGAAGACCTTTACCGGGACACTCACTTTTTCCTGATCACGGATCACGGCGGTCAGGGTAAAGGACACGGCGGTATGTCACCGGTGGAGATGAACGTTCCCTGGGCCGTCAGCGGCCCGGGCATCCAAAAAGCACAGGGTTTTACCGAACCGAATAATAATACCAATACGGCCGTGGTGATCGCCCGCCTTTTCGGGTTGCAGCAATTGCCCAAATCCTGGGTGGGAAAAATACCCGAATCAGTTTTTCAGGCAAACCGCTGATTTATACCACCATACCAACACAACTCTTATGAAAACCAATCATCCCCTTTCCCGCCGTACATTCATCCGGACCGCTACCGCCGGAGCTTTCGCTTTTATCCTGCCGGGCTCGGTTCGGGCGGCCGTACGCAGTTTAGCGCAACCCGTCAAACTGGGATTGATCGCCGACCTGCACCAGGATATCATGCACGACGGGCTGGAACGTATGCAAGCCTTCGTCCGGGAAATGGAGATCCAGCGTCCCGACGCCCTGATCCAGTTGGGAGATTTTGCCTATCCGAATGAAAAGAACCAGGCGGTAATCGATCTCTTTAACGGTGCGCATGCCGAAACGCTCCACGTGATCGGTAATCACGATACCGATGCCGGCCACACCAAAGAGCAATGCCTGGAGGTCTGGAATATGCCCGGCCGGTACTACACCCGAACCATTGCCGGCATCAAGCTGATCGTTCTGGACGGTAATGATACCGGATCGCCCACCCATCGGGGCGGCTACGTTTCTTACATTGGGGAAGAACAGCGGAATTGGTTAGCCGACGAGCTGGACAATGCGACCCAGCCGGTCATCATCATCTCCCACCAGCCGCTGGCCGGAACCATTGCAGTGGATAATGCCGCGGAACTTCAGGACCTGCTGGGAAAATATGCCAGTAAGATCCTGCTGGCCATCAACGGCCATTCCCACGTAGATGATCTGCTGCGTATTCAGGGAATCACCTATCTGCATCTCAATTCGGCTTCTTACCAGTGGGTGGGTGGAGATTTTCAACACCAAAGCTATTCCGAAGCCATCCACCGGGATCACCCCTGGATATCGCACACCTGCCCGTACCGGGATAGCCTGTTTGCTACCCTGATAATCGAACCGGATCTGCAGCTCATCCGCATTGAAGGGCGGAGCAGTGAATGGGTCGGTCCTTCCCCGGCCGCTCTGGGTACCAATTCCTATCCGGGCCTGCACGTGGGCGAGGAGGTGGCTCCGCGGATCCGGGACAGGCGGATTGAACTGGTAGGTAAATCCTGATGCCCGGATTGATCCGTTGTCATTTCCAGGACGATCCATATCTGGCATTTGCATTCCGCTTACAGCATAAGGGACATGGAAAAACCTTTGTAAGGCGGTATGAGTCAGAAATTAAATCCGGTAAAATGTACACTCCCTATTGACATTTCGCTAAACATCCCCTAGGTTTGCAATAAGTTCTACAAGTATTGATAAAATCAGTGCTTATTTTTTTGCTCATTTATTCTACAAGTATTGAACAAATGCAGGGATTAGGATACCTGGAAGAGACGGTTTTATTACTGATCATGATGATGGATGAGGAAGCCTACGGTTTTTCCGTCAGTCAGGCTTACGAAGAACATATGGGGAAAAGCATTTCCATCAGCGCTATTCACGCGGTGATGTCCCGACTGGAAAAAAAGGGACTGATCGAAAGTTTTATGGGAGGTGCCACCGCCGAGCGCGGCGGGCGGCGCAAACGCATCTTCCAGGCTACTGCCGCCGGAAAAGCGGTCATTGCCGAGATTAAAGCTTCGCGGCAGAAGTTGTGGAACTTAATTCCTGACCTGCGATGAAGCCCCACCCCACTCCACCCAAATGGGCCGATCGTTTCCTGATCTGGTTTTGTTCCGAAGAATTGCTGGAGGAGATCCAGGGTGATCTCCACGAAGCATTTCTCTACCGATACCACAAACACGGACGCACCACCGCCAACCGACTGTTCATTGCGGATGTCTTTCGTTTTTTCAAACCCTACGCCTTTGAGAAATATTCCAGGGCGAAACAATTCTTACCGATGTACAACAACTACTTCAAGATCGCCATCCGCAACATTTTACACCGCAAAAGTTTTACCGGCATCAATTTACTGGGGCTGACCATCGGTGTGTCTGCCGTCATGCTAATCGGTTTGTACCTGCACCATGAGCTGACTTACGACCGGGACACGCCCGCAGCCGATCGGATCTACCGCCTGATGAATAACTACCGGGCCCAGACCTATTCCTCCATGTATTTTGCCGATTACAATGACTCCGCTCCGGAGGTCCAGCTGCGCTTACTGGATTACCTGCGCGGGCAGGATGCCGTAGAGGCGGCTGCTCATTTTGTACCGTCCCAATCGGCCATCGGTGGTGGAGGTCAGTTCTACGTAGCGTTTGACAATCGCCGGTTTGTAGCCGAAAATGCGCTGTTTACCAACAGTGGCGCATCTTTTCAGGAGATCTTCCCGCAGGAATTTATAATGGGTACGCCGGAAGAAGCTTTCTACGGGTTCAACAAGATCATACTTACTGAATCGCTGGCGGAAAGGTGGTTTGGGGGAAACTGGTCCGATCAGGCTCTGATCGGTAAAGCGCTGACGATCGAAGATGAGGTCTTCGCCCTGGCCGGAGTGGTTGCCGATGTGCCGGGTAATCGCCACTACGATTTTGATTTTATCATCCACCAGAAATCCATTCCCAGTTGGGGCGCCTACACCTACCTGAAGCTAAATCCGGGAGTCGATCCCGCACGGATGATCGGGCAGTTGAATGCGGATGTTGACAAAATCTATCCGGGCTATACCGAGGATGAACTTTCCAAAGGCATTACGGCGGTGGCTCTACCGGACATTCACTTTACCGAAGGCACGCTGTACGAATTGAAACCTGTAGCCCGGCCCGCTTACCTGACCACCTTTGCGCTGGTTGCGCTGGTGATCCTGCTGATCATCTGGACGAATTACACCAATCTTTCCGTGGCCATGTACGCCGATCGGCAAAAAGAAATGGGTATGCGAAAAGTGCTGGGCGCCCGGCCCCGGGACATCTCGTTCCAGCTTTTGACGGAAGCCGTATTGTTGGCGCTGTTGTGCCTGCCGTTTTGCTGGATGATCATTTACACGCTGCTTCCGCATTTCAATGAATTGATGGCGCTGGAGCTGAGTACCGGTCTATCGTATCAACCGCTTACCCTTTTGGCCATGCTGGGCCTGTTGCTAATCACCGGGCTCTTCAGCGGGCTTTATCCCGCCCTGGCCTACGGACGCCGGCCTTCGCTGCGCCTGTTCGGCAAACCGGCCGGTAAACCCGTCGCCGGTCGATTTTTCAATTTCCGCAATGTGCTGCTCACCGGCCAGTTTATGATGGTGGTAGGATTGCTGAGTATTACCTGGTACATCTACCAGCAGATGGAATACGTGCGTACCAAAGATCTGGGCTATCAGCGAGAGGGGATTATTTACTTCAATATCGATGGCGCTGAAAAATATACGAAACTGAAAACCGCCCTAGAACGCCTGCCGGAAATCCGTTCGGTCGGGGCCAATGGCGTACCCGGTTCGGAGATGTACAATCAACTGACCTATAAAATGCAGGATACGGAGGTCACTCTGTCCGACGGTACGGACCAATACATGGATTACGGATCTCTGAAAACGCTGGGTATCCGCTGCGAAGCCTGCCAGGCCCTGGAAGCAGGAAAGGAACGGGTTTTCGTGATCAACCGTACGGCAGCGGAAAAGCTGGCCCGGATCAAAGGCGTTAGTCCGGAGGAACTCGTCGGTGAAACCCTGATCACCGAACCCGAATGGGAAAATGAAGAGTTTGGTTTCGGGGTACCGCACGTTATCGACGGGATCATTGATGATTTTAAATATTTCAGTCTGAAATATCCGAACCAGTCCCACCTGCTAACGGTCTCAGCTGAGCCCGGCTGGGCCTACGAAATGCTGGTGCGGGCCGAAACCGATCAATGGTCCGCCACCATCAGCAAAATTGCTGCCGCCTACGAAACGGTAGAAAGCGTGCGCCCCTTTGATTTTAATTTCCTGGAAGATCGCCTGGAGCAACTTTACACCGACGAACGGCGATCCGGCATTCTGATGGGCAGTCTGAGTCTGGTAGCGATTATTCTGGCGCTTATGGGTCTGGCGGGCATCGTTTCCTATATCGCCTACGGCCGGCAAAAAGAGATCGGTATCCGGAAAGTACTCGGAGCTTCGGCCGGTAGCATCCTCTGGACATTCAACCGGGAATTTACCCTGCTCATGGCCGTGGCTACCGTGATCGCGCTTCCCTTATCGATGCTCCTGGCCGCCAAATGGCTGGAAGGATTTGCCTTTCGCATCGTGCCGCAATTCTGGGTAGTCCTCCTGTCCGGTACGGGCGCTTTAATTCTGGTCATGCTGTTGGTGAGCATTCAGGCCCGGAAAGCCGCTCTGAAACAACCGGTAGAGGTATTGCGGTCGGAATGACCATTCACAGACTGATAGGCATCAGAGTTTTTCCAGCACGCTTTTTTTGACCTTAAAGACCGTGCCGTGCCGGGTGCCCTCCGGGAACTGTACCTCCCCCGAGATGTCCGTCCAGTTTTCCAGATCGGAAGAACGAACGGCACCCATTTGGTGATTGGTGTAGCGGTCGAAATAGACGACCCAGCCCTGATCCGTCTCGATAGCGGTGGGACCTTCTACCCAGTTATCCGTGATCGGTTCGGAAGCCGAGGTGTAGGGCCCCAGCAGCGACTCACTGGTAGCGATGCGGATGTTTTTCTCTGCTTCCGGGTGTTTGATCTCATTTTTCAGGAACATGATGTACTTCCCGCCTACTTCCTGGATGGTCGCATCGATCACATTGAAGCCATCGTCGTAAAGTAATTCCGTAGGACTGAAAGTCTCAAAGTCTTTGGTTGTGGTGTAATACATCCGGTGGTTGTATCCGTTGTCTCCGGTGGTATCCGTTTCCGGGAAGCGCCCCGGGATGGTAGTCGCCCAGTAGATCAGATACCGGTCTTCCTGGTCGTCGTAAAATAGTTCGGGTGCCCAGCAATTGCGTGCACCGGATTCGTGGGCCATAACGGGAAGGTAGCGCTGCTCCGACCAATTGATCAGATCCTCGGAATTCGCGTAACCGATCCCCTGCTCATTCCAGCTCACCGTCCATACCATGTGAAATTTACCGTCGCCTCCCCGAATAATGCAGGGATCGCGCATCAGCTTGTCTTCTCCGGCCGTGGGGGTCAGGTAGGATTTGTTGTCGTTCAGCGCCGTCCAGTGCAAGCCGTCTTCGCTGCTGGCCAGGTGCAGCCCATCTTCTCCGTTACCCTGAAAAAATGAGAACAGATAGACTTCCGGCTCCGGCTCCGAACAGGCGAAAGTGAGTAGAATGAGGAGTACATAAAATCCGGATCTGGCCATGAAGGTGATTTTTATACTAGCAAAATGATCCCTTTCGGGGGGCTAATTCTTGTGTCCAAATATAGCTAAAGATCATTGAAAACCGCGCCGGTGGCCCACAACGGCCCCGAACACGAGCTCACTCAGGCCGGTTTCATTAAGTGACGAGCCCAAAAACCAAATAAAAAATGGACACCCTACATACCGCCTATACCATAGAGAGGGGAAATAGTCCCCTCATCACTACCGCGATCCACGCGGGACACGAAATACGTCGGGGCCTGAGTCACTATTTTCAGCTCAGCGAATCCGATCGCCTGCGCGAGGAAGATCCCGGCACCGAGATCTGGGCCGATATTGGCGAAACCCGGATTATCGGCCGTCAGTCCCGCTTTGTGGTGGACCTGAACCGGCCGCCCGAAAAAGCGATCTATCTGACTCCCGAAGATGCCTGGGGGCTGGAAGTCTGGCAGGAAAAGCTGCCGGAACGAGAGATCGAGATCAGCCGCCAGACCTATAATGACTTCTACGCCGATGTGCGTCGCCTGCTGGACGAGACCGCTGAAAAATTCGGCCGCTTTGTCGTCTACGATATTCACAGTTACAATCACCGACGGGAAGGCCCGGAAAGCGAACCAGCCGATCCGGAGGCCAATCCGGAAGTCAACATCGGAACCGGGAGTATGGATCGCAAACGCTGGGCCCCGCTGGTGGATGGATTCATCAAAAGCCTGCAGGCGTATCCCTTCCGGGGACGCCAACTGGACGTTCGCGAGAACGTAAAATTCCAGGGAGGCGCCTTCAGCCAGTGGATCCACCGCAATTATCCCGATACCGGCTGTGTGCTGGCCATTGAATTCAAAAAGATCTACATGGACGAATGGACCGGCGTGCCCGACCGGGAAACGATTGCCAAGCTGAGGGATGCCCTGGCCTCCACGGTACCGGTCACCCTGAAGAATCTGAAGATCCTTAATCAGAAGGTCTATTCCGGCATTTTTGACTGATATAAAAGCCGCCCCAAAAGAGATATGACGAAGCAAGAGATATACGAGACCATTGATCTGACAAAAATCCTGGATGATATCGAGCAGGGTAAGGCCCTCAGTATGAGCCTGCCCAACGACGGTTACCTGTTTATGGACCGGCCCCTTCCCTTCCTTTGTGTATACCGGCTCCCTTCCGAGGGACTGGATCACATCCGCCACAAGCTGGACGGCACGGAAGCGAGCTACTTGGTAGTACCCGGTGAATTCCGGGAAGTCCACCGCGACCTGTTGCAGCGGATCGCCGAAAAGCTTTCCGATAAATTCGGGGCCTTCCTGATCCTGGAAATGTGGACGTCACCACCCGATGCCGGGGCACCACTGTATCCCGCCATTGAGATCATGGGACCGGCAGATCAGATGCCGGGCACGGTCAAAGGGTTTAAAGAAGCCCTGGAAGAGATCAACTTCAGCATCGGCCGGCTGCAGGTAACCGCCACGGATAGTCCCTACCGGCACCCGCCCGGCATGCGGCCCTTATTGGACAAAGAGGACATGAAAACCCACGGTATTCTTCTGCTGGGTATGGAGATCAAGGCCTTTTTTGTTAATCCCGAAACCAACGAACCGTATCCTATATACCTGAGATCTTTCCGGCGCCAGATGAGTCAGGCGCTGAAAAAGGCATTTTTCAATTTTATCCGGCTGCAGACCACTTATGAGGTCATTCATTTTCACCGGCTGGGTACAACTTCCATTGATGAGAAAGTGTGGGAGATCGATCGGGAGATCATTTCGATCGCCAACCGTTTTCGTTTTCTCTGGTTGGTCACGCCCACCAATTCCCAGGAAGCCTGGGAAGATTTTCAGCAGAACAAATGTCTGGTGGACCCGGTATTTCACTACCGGATGATGCCGGTTAATCCCGAAAGGATCAAAAGAGACCTTTATAATATCTGCGTCGAAGATGTGAGCGACCCTACCCTCGCCTATTTCTTCCGGGATAAACGCGAAGAACTCGTTAAGATGCTCAATATGCTGTCGGACCGGAATACCCCGGATTTCCTCCACAGCAGTATGCAGGTCTACGGCGGGGTTAGCGAAGAACTCCTGGACATCGCCCAGGGTATGCTGACCGCCATCCCCGTGGATCGACCGCAGGAAGATACCGAATACGTCGACGCTGCAGCGTTTTTACAGCGCTCGCAGGAAGAACTCGCATACCTCCAGGAGCAATATCCCGAACTGGAGGGAGAAGCTAAGATCAGTAAGGATGTGTCGGGAATTATGGTCTCCCAGGGGACCCTCTACATATCCGATAACTACCGTATTCGCCGAAAACGAATGGAAGCGCTCATCCAGCACGAGATTGGCACCCATGTGCTGACCTATTGGAACGGGCGGGCCCAGCCCCTGCACCAGCTCTATTCGGGCGTACCCGGATACGAAAGCCTGCAGGAAGGTCTGGCGGTATTATCCGAATTCCTGGTCGGCGGACTGACCAATGCCCGGCTCCGCATCCTCGCCGCCCGCGTGGTGAGTGTGCGCATGATGACGGACGGCGCCTCTTTCTGCGAGACCTACAGTTTACTGATCAATAAATACCAGTTTTCTCAAAAACAGGCTTTCAATATCTCTACACGAGTATATCGGGGAGGCGGGCTGACCAAAGATGCGGTCTACCTCCGCGGCTTGATTGAAGTACTGAAATACCTGCGAGAAGGAAACGACCTGGAGCTTCTGCTCATCGGCAAGATCAGGCCGGACTACCTGCCGCTGATCCAGGAACTCATCACCAGGGATATTTTGCGTTCCGCCCCCCTGCGGCCCCGCTATCTGAAGGAGCCGAATGAAGGGGTGCAAAATCGATTGAAACAACTGCGCAAAGGAGCCAATGTATTCAGCCTGATCAACCATTTATAACCTGACACACTAACCAAAAAGACCATCATGAGAATCGCATTCGTAGTAAATGACGTTAAAACCGAATACCCCCGCTACACTTCCGTGTTCCTGGCATTTAAAATGCACAACCGCGGGCACGAAGTCTATTTCATCGGCGTCGGAGATCTTTCCTACCTGTCGGACGGCAGGATGGGCGGACTGGCCTACCAGGCTGAAGGCGACAAATACAAAACCACAAAAACGTACCTGCGGGCTCTGAGGAGTAAGGACAACAGTCCTAAAATGATCACATCAGACGATCTGGATATCCTTTTCCTGCGCAACGACCCCGCACAGGATGCAGGAGAACGCCCCTGGGCCCAGACCGCCGGAATTATTTTCGGGCAACTTGCCGCCGAGCGGGGAGTTACCGTTCTGAACGATCCTTTCAGTCTCTCTAACGCGCTGAATAAGATGTACTTCCAGCATTTCCCCGAAGAAGTGCGCCCCAAAAGTATCATCACCCGGAATGCCGAGGAGATCATTGAATTTTTCAACCAGCAGAACGACAATATCATTCTGAAGCCGATCCAGGGATCCGGAGGGCACAATGTATTTATGATCAAGAAGGACGATCATCCCAACCTCAATCAGATCATCGAGGCCATCGGCCGGGAAGGATACATTATCGCCCAGGAATACCTGCCGGAAGCCACCAAGGGCGATACCCGTCTCTTTGTAATGAACGGCAGACCACTGGAAATGGACGGCAAATTTGCCGCCGTGCAAAGGGTCAACAAAGAAGACGATATCCGCAGTAATATGCACGTGGGCGGAAAGGCCAACAAAGCCAAAATTGACGAACGGGCCCTGAAGATCGCCGAACTCATCCGTCCGAAACTGGTGCAGGATGGGATGTTCCTCGTCGGACTGGATATTGTAGGCGACAAGCTACTGGAGATCAATGTATTCAGTCCCGGTGGATTGTACGCCTGTTCTGACCTGCAGGGCGTTGACTTTTCCGAAAAAGTTATCGAAGCCCTCGAAAACAAGGTACGGTATCGCGGCGTCTACAACGGTTCGCTCAACAACCAGATCGTAGCCTCACTGTAGCGCGGGTGCCCATTTGCGCTCGTGATCGAGTAGCCAGCGTTTGCGCTCCAGTCCACCGGCGTATCCGGTAAGGCTTCCGTCCTTGCCGATCACCCGGTGACAGGGAATAACGATGGCTATTCGATTATGCCCATTGGCGGAGGCAACCGCCCGCACAGCTTTGGGTTTGCTCAAAAATTCGGCCTGTTCCTGATAGGAACGGGTCTTGCCATATGGGATCTGCAGCAATGCCCGCCAAACCGATTGCTGAAAGGGCGTACCCGGGAAATGCAGCGGCACACCAAAGGTTTGCCGTTGACCGGCAAAATATTCCGTCAGTTCCGTTTTGAGTTGTTGAATGTGTTCGTTCTCGCCGGCCAGAATGATCGCATTGAGCCTTTTTTGCAGATCGTGAAATTCCGTTTCCAGCATCCGCCGGTCCGTGAATTCCAGCAGGCAGATCCCCTGATCCGTCGCACAGGCGTACATCGGGCCCAGCGGCGTAGTCAGCCGGGTGATCAGGATGACCGCTTTATCCTTGCTGTCGTCCGGAGCGCTGCCCACCATTTTTTTGAACGTATACCCGAAACCACTCAGCGATTCGTAGCCGGAGTCATAGGCCGAGACGGTTACACTTTCTCCTTTCTTCAAGGATCGAAAAGCCGTATTGATCCGGATCATGCGCTGGTAGGCCTGAAAGGTCATGCCGTGGTGCCGGTTGAACCAGCGCCGGATCTTTTCCGGACTCAGACCCGCTTCCCGCAATTCGTAATCCCGGACCTTTTGATCGGAGCTGCGCTTCAGCAGGCTCATCGCCCGTTGCACTTCTTCGGGTGGCTGAAAAGCATTTTCGGTTGGCTTACACACTTTACACGGCCGGTAGCCGTTTTGCAGTAATTCTTTGGCCTCCGTATAGAACTCCACGTTCTCGAATTTCGGCTTGCGGGCCGTACAGGTGGAAATACAAAATATGCCGGTCGTTTTTACGCCCACGTAAAACGTACCGATAAACTGCTCATCCTTATTTACCAGAGCCTGGTAGTAGCGTTCAATATCTTTGGAATTGGTTACTTGCATCACTCTTTTTTTACAGCGCGATTAATTTCTGTCTACAAAGTAAAAGAGTAGGCCAGGAACCGGCAACCGAAAACTGGACAAGGAATTTTTGTACGGCCGATTTTACTCCTTCAACGGAATTTCCGCTAACTCACCGGTCATCGCGTCGCTTTGCCGCCGCCCGGCTGTAGGCTTTTTCTTTGTCTTCCTTTCCGATGATCTTATAGATCTCCGCGATCCGTTGCAGTTTATCCGGGTCTTCCGGTTTCCCGTCTCGGAGTAATTCCGAAAGTTCGGTGTTCAGGTTTCGGGCCCGGCGATCTTCCTTGCGGCATTCCGGACACTTCTTAGGCCGGGAATGGACGATGAACTGCAATTCTTCGTACCAGTGTAACTGCTCGTTCTTACCGAATACATAGGTCCGATCGCAATTTTCGCACCTGCGTTTCTCATCGAAATACGCCAGATATGGTATGCCCGCTCCCGGCACGCCCCAGAAATTGTAAAGCTGCCGGCGGGGATCCGCCAGAATGGCCAGGGATTCCCGCAGGCAGTCATCACAGGCCCACTGGTACAGTGTTGGATACCGATTGTAGTCTTCTATAAACTTAGTGATCGGAGCGAGGTTATTGCGATCGCCGGGTGCCGGTCGGCCCATCAGGGGAAACAAAGTAGCCGTTTGCCGGAGATCGCTTTCGCTGACTTGCTGTTGACAACAGGGGCAGTTGGTACGCATTGGTTTGGATTTAGGGTTTAGCTATAAAGTTAACAAAAATACTACCCGCTTTCCTATTCGGGTCTGTATCGGAAATTGCCCGGGTAGGTGCGGCGCGCCGGGCTATTTTCATTCCTTGGTCTGAAAATACATAGAACTACCGCGTAGCGACCTGATCAAGCGACAAGGAGAATGATCAGGACGGTGCGCTGCACCTATCAAGGAAACCGAAATGGAAAAGATCAGATCCCCGACGGTTATCGCAGCTTATTCCTCAAATACGGTTTTGAATACCCGCTCCATTGCTTCCCGACTTTGGGAGAATTGATCGAGCTTCCCGTAATTGCCGTTCACCGCCCAGGCAATGGCCGTCTGCTGCTGTGGAAAATAGAACATGGTCGCGTAATAACCGATCGCATCTCCGCTGTGCATGTAGGCTGCTCCGTAGGGCGTATTCATCCGAAAGATCCCCAGACCGAAATCCGTTTCAAACAATTCAAAATTGGATCCGGAGGGTCGTTTCCAGCTCAGCATCTCTTCCCGGGATACATCGCTCAACAATGATCCGGTGAATAAAGTTTCCATAAAAAGGGCCAGGTCGTGCGCATTGGCGATCAATCCGCCATCCGCGGTGAAATAATCCCAGCCACTGTAGTGGGTGGCATCGATCACTTCGAGTTTACTGTACAGATCCACATATCCCCGGATAATGGATTCGGGCACGGGATCGGTCGCAGCGAACCGGGTATATTCCAAACCGGCCGGTTCGGAGATCTTCTCCCGGAAAATTTCATAAAAAGCCTTACCCTCGATCTGCTCGATCAGTTGCCCCAGCAGGATGTAATTGGTATTGGAATAAGCCACATCCGAGCCGGGAGCAAAAGTTGCGGATTTTCCGCGGGCGTACGCCAGTAGTTCCTCCGGCTGCCAGACCCTGGTCAGATCAT
The DNA here is from genome assembly GCF_002646595.1 of Flavilitoribacter nigricans DSM 23189 = NBRC 102662. Taxonomy (GTDB): domain Bacteria; phylum Bacteroidota; class Bacteroidia; order Chitinophagales; family Saprospiraceae; genus Flavilitoribacter; species Flavilitoribacter nigricans. The sequence continues at coordinate 230,336 of NZ_PDUD01000025.1, read as the reverse complement.
TGAGCGAGGCCGTTTGAAATTCCAGATTGAGAATATAGTTGTAGATCCCGCTGGAGTGTTCCAGTAACTGGCGGATCGTGGCTTCGTCGGCGTTTTCCAGGCCTTCCAGCTGTGCCGGACTCAAATAATCCCGTACCGGATCGTTCAGCGTCAGTTTGCCTTCTTCCTGCAGCATCAGCACCGTTAGGGCCGTAAAGGTCTTCACGGTGCTTCCTACCCGGGTAATATCGCAGGCCAGGAGGTCCTGTCCGCCGGCGAGATCGGCTTTTCCCGCGGATCCGTTCCAGTTCCGACCGTCCTGGCGAATACTCATCTGGATTCCCGGCAGTCCGTCGCGAACCAAATCCTGCAGCAATTGCTGAAGATCGGTATGCCGTGGGTGTTCAATATTCGCCTCAGATATGACATTGTCACAGCTTGTTCCGCTGAGGATCGGTAGTTCTTTTTGGGTGCATCCCCAGATTAGGAGCAGGCTCAGTATGGGGGTGATTTTTTTGGTGATCATGGTTTGTTTTTTTGAGGGGTGAGGGAAGAGGTGTAAGGGGTCAGGTTTTAGGTGTCAGGAGGCAGGGGTGAGGGGGCAGGGGTCAGGGGTGGATATTGATGCCGAGATGTAGGTTAGTGTGGGTCATTAGGGGAATGAATCCCGGAGAGTAGGGATATTCCAGCCACGATTGGTACATCATGAAGATCTCCGGGGACCGGGGGTTGGCCGGTTGCAGCCGGTATCCCCAGCCCAGGGACAAAGAAGGCATCAGACGGGCGTTGCCCCGGTCTTTTCCCTGCCGATAGCTGCCATCCTCGAACTGGAATTCCGGTTGGACATTGAAAGTATGCAGATAGCCCAGGCCCACGGCGCTCTTCAGGTTGAGCCCGAAATCGAACTGCAGGTCGTACCCCAGTTCAAGATTCAGATATACGGCCTGGTACAGATCGCGGTGGAACAGATAGCCAACAGAGATGGAAGGGTACAGTCGGTAGTGATCTCCGTTTTTCCAATTGAGGTCGGTGCCCACCTGAATGCCCGGATGAACCGGCGTGTTCAAGACATGGGTGAAGGGAATACTGGTGGATTCATTAAATACGGAGATCCGAAGCGTATTCCCCTCCTGGGCCGCAGCGGTCGACGCACTCCAAAAAGCGAGCCAGCAGATTCCCAGATACATTAGTTTCCATTTCATGGTGTTTCGAATTTTAGTGCAAGCTTACGGGCATTTACTGCCTGGGAGCAAGCTATTGGTAGGGGCAAATCCGTGAAATGGGCAAAAACGACTCCGAAGCGGGCAGCAAAAACATCTTTCCTAAACGGTCTTTCCGGCTAAGGTGGAATTCAATACTTGATACCGGCGATCAGGATACCAGCTCTTCCTTACGATCCGGTTGCAACCAACTGACAAAATGAGTAGCCCGGGCTTTGGAAACAAAGACGGCCTGTTCCGGTCGCGGATGAAGTTCAATAGCCAGTTTTCGGGTGTCCGTAGCTGCGTAGGCCTGGATGCTTTTACGACCGGCGATGAACTGGCGATTCAGTTGATAAAAGGAGTCCTGATCCAGGCGCTTCCGGATCTGTTCCAGGGGAAGATCGTAAAGGAATTTTTCTCCACCGGCCGTTCTGAGGAAAGTGATGCCATCCAGTTTGGCAAAATAGGCCACCTCCTCCAGTGGAAGTTGCAGGGTTCTCGCCCCCCGGTTTACCAGTAGATAATCCGCTTTGGATGTCACTCGCCCGGGTTCGCGAAGAAGTGCCCGCTGCAGGCGACTATTGTACTGCCGGTAGTAGAGGATAATGTAGAATAAATTGATGATCAGTAAAAAGCCGAATACCAGCGGCATTTCCAGATAGTGCACGGTAAATTCCCGCGGGGGGATCCCTAAAAAAAGACGGAGATACAGGCATTCTATACCCAGGATGAGCAATAAAGGGATCAGCACGCCGTAGACTGCGTGGCCGGCGATCCGCCGGCGGGCCTGCTCTTCCCACTGGTATTTACGGTCGAGTTTTTGAAACAGATATCGAAAGTAATAGCCGGCTCCGTAGGTACAAAAAGCCGCCAGGATCAGATCCGTATAGTAGCTGGGCAGGCTCCACAAGGTGAGCAGGGGATTATCGTTGCCGATGTGAACGGCACCGAACGTCATCAGGGGATAAACAAAGCGGAAGATCCACCGGTCGTTCGGGCCGGAGAAAGATGAGTGTTCCAGGTTGGTCTGCATGGGCGGAAAGTAGGATAAATCCCGCATCGCCCAGCGATCAGATGAGTAGGCTCCGGCACTTTTTGAGTAACTACCGCCGGTCCTATGGTCTACTTCAGCACAACTTCTTCCAGTTTCAGGCAGAAGGATTCCGCCCGTCCATTTCCGATAAGGAATCCGACCTCTGCCAGCATTTTCCCGGGGAAGTTGGGCATTTCCAGTTTTTTCCCCTTGTAGGTTGGATACAGATCGGCCAGCCGGAGATGCACCGTTTCCCAGTTACCGTCCGTGGGAAAGTAGTGAATATAAGCGTGTTTATCCTCATGATCTGATTTTACCCGAAACTGGTAGCGTTTGCCATCACCGCGCAGGCGAATCGAGACCTGCTGGTAATCGCCGATCGCTATCGGATCAAAACGACAGCGTACTAGGGAAAAACCACCGTTGTTTTCCAGGGATACTTCTCCGGAAAATACGGCGAACCGATCAGGGCTGATGGAAAAACGGCCGTTTGACCGGCCACCCATGACCACATCATTTACGACCTCCCACTCTCCATCTTTTTTACCGGAGTTAAATTCAATAAGCTGCATGTACTTGCGGATTGATTATGGATAGACCAAAGGTAGGCTAATTCGGCAGAGATAAAAAGCCGGATCCACAACCAAAAACGGATCCGGCAAAAACTTCTTTGACTAACATCTTTACCAATACATTGACTAGTAAACTTGCTAAAAATCATCCTGGTAAAGACAAGACTAAAGTTCTACGCTTTTGGCCCGGGTATCAAGCGCACTTGAGTACTTGGTACGGATTCTTTATTGAATTTCGGCTTACCGGATACTTAATGACCGAAGATTGAGCTATTAACATAAAATTTCCGGATCCACGGCAAACACGATTGGAGCAAAGCCGGTTCCAAATACACCGACCTTTATATCGGATTAGCGATAACCGCCCCACCTGGCCTTGCCTTTCCTTTCATCTGTGTAGTTTCATCGCATGACCTGCCATTCGAAGCTTAGGCACTGCTATTGAAGTCTCTTACAGTGATCTTCAATTTTTTCATTCAAACAAAACCACGTCATGCCTTTTATTTCATTAGATGAAACGCAGCACCAGGAGCAGCTGCAATTATTTTACCAGGAATACGGTAGCGGACAGCCCGTTATTCTGATCCACGGCTGGCCGCTTAGTCACCGGGCCTGGGAACCCCAGATGCAGGTCATCGCCGACGCCGGGTTCCGGGCCATTGCCTACGATCGCCGGGGGTTCGGAGTTTCTTCCCTACCCTACGAAAATTTTGATTATTCAACCCTGGCCAGAGACCTGCATACCCTGATCGAGCAACTCGATCTGAAAGATGTCATTCTGGTCGGTTTTTCCATGGGCGGCGGTGAAGTGGTTCGCTACTTCACGGATTTCGGCAGTGATCGGATCGCCAAGGCGGTACTGATCTCCTCCATTATTCCGCTGGTTCCCAAAAAAGATGATAATCCCGACGGCGTGCCCGAAGCAAAGCTGCAGGAGATCATGGGCGCGCTGAAGTCCGACCGCGTAACGTTCCTGAATGAATTTTCCCACAATTTTTACAATGCCGATAAAACGGACGTCAGCGAACAACAGATCCAGTATGCCTGGACCATTGCCGCTTTTGCTTCCCCTCGCGCCACCATCGAGTGCGCTAAATCCTGGGGAGGTACCGATTTCCGTCCGGAATGTAAAAATGTGACCGTGCCGACCCTGATCGTACACGGCGATGCCGACCAGATCGTACCTATCGAAACGGCCGGTAAGCAGGCGGCAAAGATGATCCCTAACAATGAATACCACGTGATCAAGGAAGCGCCACACGGCCTCAACCTGACCCACCGGGACGAATTGAACAAGATTCTTCTGCAATTCCTACAAAGCTGAAGTTAAGATATAGTGTAACAATTGAAAGACCAGAAAGCATCCTTAACCGGTTGCTATCTGGTCGTTTATACTGACTTCAATCACATTTCCAATCGTTATCCTTTTCGTTATTATCGCTCAACAATTTCAAGGTTTTTATCCTACCGATGGGCATAGCTATGGCTTTCGTATCCAGTGCAGATACGGTGTTCCCTTACTTAATTGATGAGCGTAGATGGTAGAGCGTAGAGAGACTGTAACCGTTAACATGAGCGATCTTGCTCCATTTTAACGATAGGTAATCCTTCTACCCTCTACTCTATACCCTCTACCTAAGTTACATCGCAACTTAGATTAATTAATAAGTTCCCAGTTCGCTTAGTAGATCATTAAAGAAAAGCGCTATCATCCAGGCCCGTTAGTCCGGCCGTCGGAAAGCAATTATAGTGAATTTGGATGCGGAGTTCCGACTCGAATAAAGTTCGGAAGATCAACAGAAAAGCGTTATTAGAATGGTTGCAAAAACCTTCAATTTTTGCACAGTCTGATCGGATATTTCAAATATGTTGTGTCCTTTCAACACGCCCGGGATCTTTTATCCCTCATTGGTCGTCTACGCGGATCAGTTCGGTCTTTATTTGCCGGGTCACTTCCTGAATGAATGCGGGCTGAAACGGATTGGCATTATCCAGTTCCATCTGGTATTCATTGGCCCAGAGTTGTCGTTCGGTCGGCAGCGCCTCGATCAGTTGTAGGTTAATCCAGAGGCTATCTCCGATCACCAGAATAGATCCTTCGATAACGGCATCTATTTTCAGTTGATCGGCAATCTCCGGTAACAGGAGATTTCGCTGGGCAATACCCTGAGTGGAAGTTTTCGAGATGATCCGGAGGCTGGCGACTTTTCCCAGCTCCATTTTCAGGGCTTCGTTCAAATCCTGGGTCAGATAAGCCTGTTCGGGTTCTTCCGCCAGGAAATCAATGGGCAACACGGCAACCGTCAGCATATCCGAATAGCTACGTTCCGTCAGGAAGCAGGTGAAACCGACCATACAGAGCAACAAACCGCAAAGCAGCAAAATAAATCGTAACCGCTGCCGGTGTGCGTGGTATCCCGGGATCACCTTTAACCAGCCCTCGTCTTTTCGGGGTATTTTATCCGGTTGTCCTTCCAGGTCCACGGCATTGTCGTATTGGTCATCGGGCTCGCCCCGGGCTCGCTTTTTCAACGCTCCGGGCGTGAACCCAAAATAATCGTTAAAACATTTGTGGAAATAGGCCGGGCTGTTGAATCCGACCTGGAAGGCAATTTCGGAAGTGGTACCGACATCGTTCTCCAGCAGCGTTTTTGCTTCTTCGAGCCGGACCTGCCGAATAAACTGACTGATCGTTTGCCCGTTGATCCGCTTGAGACGACGGTACAATTGAGAACGGCTTAACCCAATTTCAGCGGCCAGATGCTCTACGCTGAATTGTTCTTCTTTTAGTTTGTCTAAGATCAAATGGGTTAGCCTTTGGATGAACACGTCATCCTGACTTTGATAACTGGAATTTTTCATGGTCGTTCTGGGGTCTAGTAGTCTAGTTACTAGTGAAAAATTACTGAATATTTGGGAATAATTCAAATATCATGGCATAAAGCGTAGGAAAGTACCCACATTCGGCCCTCCTCTAAGCCGTTTTGAAGGCCAGCTGCCGGTAAATATCCCAGTGGCGGCCATTGTGTTTCAGCAGGTACAGGCTGTTGGCCCGAAAGGAATCCCGGAAATCCCGGGTCTCAAATTCCGCCCAGGCCTCATGAAATGCAGACTTTCGCAGATCCCGGGTGGCAATCGTCATGTGCGGATGGAACCGGGAGCCCACCTCCCCGGCTGAGAAATCCATCTTTTCCTGCAAATAACCTTTCAGACGGCGGTGTAGTTCCAGGATCGGTTCGGGATCGGTAATTCCAATGTAGATAACCCGGGGTGCAAAACAGTCGAAATCCGACAACTCCACCGGGAATGGGTTTTCGTGGGATGCGAAAGTTTCCAATCCGCTGATCAGTTGGGCTTCTTTTTCCTCTGCGCGTTTAAAGGGCATTTGCAGGGTAATATGGGCGGGAGATTTCAGGGCGTGTCCCGCTCCAAACCGATCCCGCATTTCCTCTTTTAATCGCTTAACCGCTTCCCGCAGGTCTTCCGGTGGGATCAGTGCCAGAAAATAAAGTGATGTTTTAGCCATGCTTACCTGATTTTGTAGGTCTCGCTCTGTTTGCCGGACGACGAGCTCGGCGCTAGTGCCTTTGCCTTCCCAAAAATGCAATCGAAAAATGGCAAATTCACTGGCAATAGCAATTTCAACCACCCAAGATCAGGCGAAAAGGTCCATATCGAAGCAAAAAGCTGCCTTTTCTTTATGATTATAATTCCAGTTAAACTTGCGATTGAAAAACCAGATCCAATTTTTCCCATCATCTTAAACGGCGCCCAAACCGGCTAAAAGCAGTAGCCCGCTCCGATTGCTACCGGAGCGGGCTACTATTGCTTTTACCGCTGGCGTTTAATCGCGTTTGCGCGAGTAATACCGGCGACGTTTATTGCGGTTCGATTTATTACGATTGTTATTATTGGCGGCCGGAGCGTTGGATTTCGGCTTCCCCTGCGGATCCGGTAGTGCTTCCTGCCCTTCGTCGACAAACGGATGCTCGGTAATTACCGGGATCTTCTGATCGATCGTTTTCTGAATATCCTTGAGGTAAGCTCTTTCCTCGGTATCACAAAACGACAGGGCGATACCACTGGCGCCCGCCCGCCCGGTACGTCCGATCCGGTGTACGTAGGTTTCGGGGATATTCGGCAGATCGTAATTGATTACCAGTCCCAGTTCTTCCACGTCGATGCCGCGGGCGGCAATATCCGTGGCGACCAGTACGCTGGTGTCGCCACTCTTGAAATTCCCCAGCGCTTTCTGGCGCGCCGTCTGGGATTTGTTCCCATGGATAGCCTGTGCCTGAATACCCGCCCGGTCCAGTTTCTTCACGATCCGGTTGGCACCGTGTTTGGTTCTGGAAAATACCAGGGTAGCATCCGTAGATTCCTTTTTCAACAGGTGGATCAGGAGTTTGATCTTTTCCTTTTTGGCAACGAAATAAACGGATTGCTCCACTTTTTCCGCAGTGGTCTGCTCGGGCTCGATCACTACTTTTTCCGGCTGTCCGAGGATCTTGCGGGACAGGTCAATTATCTTCGGCGGCATGGTAGCGGAAAAGAATAGGGATTGCCGCTGCCGGGGCAATTTTGCGATCACTTTCCGGATATCGTGGATGAAACCCATATCGAGCATGCGGTCTGCCTCGTCGAGTACAAAGTATTCAATGTGTTCCAGGGTGATGAATCCCTGGCTCATGAGGTCGAGTAAGCGACCGGGCGTAGCGATGAGGATATCCACTCCCCGATCGAGGGCCTGGGTTTGACGCCCCTGCTTCACCCCACCGAAGATCACCGTGTGTTTGAGACCGGTGTGTCTCCCGTAAGCGGCCACACTTTCCCCGATCTGAATCGCCAGTTCCCGCGTAGGGGTGATCACCAGCGCCTTGATGCGGCGTGGTCCACGGCTGTTCTCTTTTTTCAGGTAGAGATGTTGCAGGATCGGGACCGAAAAAGCCGCCGTTTTACCCGTTCCCGTCTGGGCACAGGCCAACAGATCTTTGCCACGTAGTACAATGGGGATCGCTTGTCGCTGTATGGGAGTGGGTTTTTCGTATCCTTCGGCGTGCAGGGCTTTGAGAATGGGAGGGGTGATTGATAAATCTTTAAAAGTCATAAATTATAGTGCACCAGGTGCAGTTTTCATTGGTAAGTCGCCAGTCATAATTCAGCATGGTGATTACGCGTAAAATATTAATCCTGCATCCCGCTGTTCCGCTCCTATTCCTTAAGAGACTTATGACTTATGACGTGTAGACTGCACGGACTATTTGTTATAAGTTGGCAAAGGTACATTAATTGTGTGGGAATTGCCTCATTTTAAAAAATCCCCCTCACTCGCCTTATGCGCTGGCCGGCCGAAACCGGAAACTCAGTAAAACCATAAGGACAAACAATACCAGCGTGAAGGCCAGGGCGATGCGCAGCCCCTGCCAGTCTGCCAAAAAGCCAATGATCGGCGGCCCGAGCAGCAATCCGCCATAGCCGATAGTGGTCACCATTCCGATCCCCACTCCCGGCGCCAGTCCCGGTGCCTGCCCGGCAGTGGAGTAAGCGATGGGAACCACGACCGACAGTCCAAGCCCTACCAGCAACAATCCGATCAACACTACGATGGGATGGGGAATAAGCAGCGCAAGTCCCAAACCCGCTACCGCTACCATACTACTACCGATCAGCAAATGGCGATCCCCCATACGGTCCCGCACCCGGTCTCCCAGAAAACGGGCCGTCATCATAGCCAGTGAAAAAGCGACCAGCCCCATCGGGGCGAAACCGGAATCGGCGCTGGCAATGCGCAGCATGTAGTTAGTGCTCCAGTTGGCCATAGCTCCTTCGCCCAGCATGCAGCAGAAGGCGATCAGTCCGACCCCGATCAGGGAAGCTTCCGGCAACTGGAACCGCTTTTTCCGGCCCGAAGTCACCTGCCCGCGATCGGGTACCAGACCGCGGATCGCCCAGAGAACCGCAGCGAGCGCCGGTAGGGATACACTGATCAGGTGGACCAGTAATCCCGCCTGGAAATGGGTGAATAAAGCGCCGCAACCGGCTCCAAACATCATACCGGCACTAAACAGGGCGTGGAAAAACGACATCACCGGACGTTGCAAGGTTTTCTCCACCAGCACCGCCTGGGAATTCATCGAAACATCCATCGTTCCGGTAGCCAGTCCGATCACGAAAAAGAGGAGGCTCAAAGCTATCCCTCCCGGCATAAATCCGATCAGGGGAATGACCAGACAGAACAACAGTGCCGCCACGGTCAGTATCTGCCGACTGCCTTTTTCCGTGATCAGCCAGCCGGTAAAAGGCATGGCGATCAGCGCCCCCAGCGCGGATGCCAGCAGGACCATGCCGATCGCACCGTTATCCAGGGCAAATTCGGACTGGATCAGCGGCAGTCGGGAAATGTAATTAGTGAATAGAAATCCATTCGCAGCGAAAAATACGCTGACGGCAATTTTATTGGAATGCATATATAATTGGTGATTTTACAGTTATTAAAGGATTAGCGGGGCATCCTGTACCGGCATAGCATGGGCCGCCACCGGGTCTCCGGGGAAACTTTAATCGAACCTAACCTGCTTGTGGAATGCTCCGTGCGACGAACGCTAAACATGAATCACCCCGGATTTTACAAAAGGCGGTGTATGACCTCAGAGAGGTCGAATATTCGTAGAATTTAGCATGGATAAGCGTTTTCCGACCTCAGGGAGGTCGCACATTTACCACATTCCTCCATGTTGTGCGACCTCCCTGAGGTCGAAACCAGGAATTCTACTATTTTTCTACGAATGTTTAACCTCTACGAAGTCATTTTTGAATCCTGAAAAAATTCAGGATGACTCATGTTTCCAGGCTAATATTCTCCGTTCAGCGCTATGGTTTTGGTGAGTTTAGACCGCTCCCGTTTGGGTGCGGTTTCCGTTTTAGTGTTCTTCAGCCATTGATCGAGATTCAGCTCTCCGGCGGCATTAACGATCAGGTCCGGCGTGAAGGCATAATTTTTCAGGTCTTCCCGTTTCGATACGCCGGATAAGGTCAGGATGGTCTGGTACCCCACCTGAATACCTCCGAGGATATCCGTATCCATGGTATCCCCGATGATGGTCGTGTGGGCCGTGTCCAGTCCCAGTTTCTTCCGGGCCACCCGCATCATGACCGGGCTGGGTTTGCCGACGGAAAATGCTTTTACGCCGGTGGCTTCTTCGATCATCGATACGACGGCTTTGATGCCGAGATTGGTCCAACCTTTCTTTTTCGGCGAAGGATCGAGGTTCGTTGCAACCAGCTTGGCGCCACTGAGGATCATATCCACCGCGTTGTTTACCATTTCGAGGGTAAAGTTGCGCCCTTCGCCGACCACCACAAAATCGGGATCCTGCGTGACCAGTGAATAGCCGTTCTCGTGCAGGCTGGTCAGCAAACCGCCCTCTCCCAGCACGTAGGCTGAGCCAAAGGGCTTCTGCCGGGACAGGAACCATCCGGTCGCCATGGCACTGGTGAAAACATTGTCTTCTTCCGCTTCGATGCCGAGGCCGGCCAGTTTATTTACAACGTCCCGGGGAGTTCGCTGGCTGTTATTGGTTAAAAATAAGAAGGGTATTTTTCTTCCTTTCAATTCGGATATAAAGGTATCCGCTCCCAGAATGAGGTCATTACCACTGTAAATGACACCATCCATGTCAATTAAAAATCCTTTGGTCATGGGTTATTGCTTTAAAATTCCTGCCGGGCGATGACAACTCGTTTTCCTATGAACCGAAATACCGATAGCATGCTCCAAAATGACCTGCCTTCGGTCACAGTTTCATCGGTATTCCGGTTTAAGCACACAGGATCTTCCCCGGCTATTAATTACCTATCAATAGGGTGCAAGTTACAGGCAGGAGCATTGGGAAACTACCCGGGAATTAGCACAGAATGATACTCAATTATCAACTCCTGTTAACAATTGCCGATAGGGCGATAATTAACCATCATTAATTATCAATCTGGTAGTTTACGGCCGCATTGGAGGGAGGTGTGAGTAATCAGTTCACTAGACCAGATGTTTGAAACGCGAGATCCGATCTACCATATCCCAGACCTTATTGAAATTTTCTTCGGAAGGCTGTACGGTCTCATTTTTGATCATGGAAATGAAGCTGGCCAGGATATTTTCCATTCGAATACTAACGACCATCGGTTTGGACAACCATTGCATATCCCAGTCTGGAAATCTACGTTCTTCTACATCATCCGTCTGTAGTACGTAAACGATCTCGTGGCGGGGATCCTGTTCAATACTCTCCATGAGTGCCTCCAGTTGCTCGGGCGGTCCTTCGATGTATTGCAGGAACTTTTTATTCTCGTAGTACAAATAACCGGTGATTTGCATACTCCGGTTCTTTTTAGCAGCTTGTTCGGCGAGTTCTTCCAGTTTTTTTGCGTCGAAAGAAATCAGTGCATTGCTGGTATAGACCAGACCACTCAGATTATCCATGTAAGGTAAACTTGTTAGTATAAATTTAAAATTAGGATCGGAATCCGTCAGCCCCTCTTGCCGGTAAACTACAAGAGGGGCTGATGGATGCCTGTTATTGATATATAATTTTACCAGTAGAACCTTCTTAGATCCGAGAATGTTCTCCTCGGCGGGATGGCCCTTTGTCCGGAATTAAAAATGAGGTCCGTTGCGAGCCCGTTGGCGGATCATATGGGAATGCTTACCAAAGCGAAGGGATAGTTGTTACAAATGAAAGAAAAGTGTAAGCTTATTGTTTCTGGAGCGCATCGCTGATAGCAGCAGCGGCCCGCAGTAATTGCGGCAAATGTATTTCGATCAGTCTGTTGCGGGTAACCCGGGAAGCATGGGCACTAATATTCATGGCTGCTATCACCCGCAGCTCTTTCCCGCGAATAGGCGCGGCAATGGATCGCAGGCCCGACTCCAGTTCCTGATCCACCAGGCACCACCCCTGCCGTTTTACTTTATGCAATTCAGCCTCCAAAGCTTCCCGCGTATGGATGGTGTGTTCCGTGAGTGATCCGTATTCAAATTTAGCCAGACGGGCCGACAGTTCTTCCGGTGGCAGGGAAGCCAGCAATATACGTCCCATGGAGGTGATATGGGCCGGCAAACGTGTACCGATACCCAAAGTGATGGTCATGATACGGCTGGTCTGTTCCCGGGCGATGTACTGAATATCCGTGCCTTCCAGCACTGAAATAGAACAGGACTCATTCACCTCCTGCGATAAGTTCTTCATCACCGGTGCGGCCACTTCCGGCAGGGAAAGGGTCGACAGGTAATTGTAACCCAGGTCCAGTATTTTCGAATTTAGACTGAAATATTTCCCATCGAAATCCATGTAGTTCAGATGCGCAAAGGTCAGCAGGAATCTTCGGGCGCTGGCGCGGGTAAGTCCGGTGAGTTCCGCCACTTCCGAGAGGGTAAGCCGGGGATGCTCCCGGTCAAACACCCGCAGGATATTTAAGCCTTTTTCCAGCGATTGTACGTAATCAGAAGATTTCATCTTGCCTGGCTGTTTGCATTTCGAACAAATGTACGCAACATTTACGGTTCCGGTGCGGCAAAGTTGCCGGTCTAAACTCGACTTTAGCATTCTCAATGATAGGATTCAGCGCCCTCGCAAATCTCTAATCTAATTTTAAAACGCACTATCGTCAACCTGATGTCTTAAAATCGCTCTTTGAATTCGCCGTCTCACTGGGTGGTGAAACCCCATTTTATCTCCAGGGCGATTCCCTTATCCATGTAAGCGGCGTAGCTGCGATAATACTTGTAGATCAGTAACGGGTTTTACATCGAAGGGCGTAGCCCTGGCCATGTATTGATCTGGAATATCCGTTTTCCTATTCTATTTAACCCGACGCAACATAAAATGCTAAAGTCGAGCTAAGGCTGAAATCCAATGTCATCGATCACGATCAGCCCGTAGGCCGATTGGTCGAAAACGAGACGGATCCGCTGCAATTCGGATAGGTTCGGCGGTGCTCCTTCCGGTTGGAAGGCCTCCATGGGCAGGAAAAAAGTCTCGGGTTGCACTTCCCACTCCTCTCCTACCAGGTCTTTGTCCAGTCCGGCCAGTTTGGTAAAGCGACTTTTGAGTCGCGGCGCCAGCGCTTTGGTGGCACTGAGCAGCGTGGATGCTGATCGCCCCTGCCGGTCGATGAGCACGATCCGGAGATCGAGTACCGGTTCATCCCGCTTTTTAGCCGGTTTGGTCAGCTGATCCAGTTCCTGATGTTTACCGGCGGCCAGCACCAGCCGGAGACTTCCGACCGAATCGATAAGTGACAGGGTGGTATCGGAGAAAACGATCTCAAACATGGCCAGCGAATCCGCCGGTACCTGCTCGCCGTAATCCCAACCGACGATGGCCACATTATTTTCCTGACTACCACCGTCCCGGGTCTTCAGTTCCTCTTCCTGCCAGATCTTGAGATTTTCGGTATGAATGGTGGCTTCCCGGCCGGCGGTGCGGAGATCCAGATCGTCTTCAAAATCCACCAGCGTTCGGCTAGCGGTGTCCGCAAAATGCGTGAGGTAATAATTCTCCGGTAGCCAATCTCTGCCCACCGCTACATTTCTGAACAATGGAAGATACTCCCGGTTCCCCTTTAGTGCGGCTTCCGCAAATGCACTGATAAAGACCTTTGCCGCCTCTCTTTGGGCTTCACCCGGCACCAGAGCGCCCCGGTTCAATAACCAGCTGAACGGCCCACCAAAATCCGAGCGTCCCCAGCTGGAATTAAACTGGCCGTGATTGGCCCGGTGCAGATAAACTCCGGCCTTAAACCAGGGCTGGTTGTCCGTGAATTGCAGCCGGCGATAGGCCCGCATGCCCCAAAAGCTCGTTTCGTCCGCATCGTAAGCACCCTGCAGGCTCAGGAAATTGATATTCTCCAGGGATATTTGCCGGTGATAACGATAATCGGTCGGTGCCAGGGCGACCACTCCTTTGATATTGAAATTAAAATCAAAAAGCTCCCGGGCATCATCCGGAAAATGGCTCAGCCGGTTAAAGGCCGCTGCGATGGATACCGCTTCTCCGCCCCGCGAATGACCGATCAGCAGGATATTCTCCAGATCGACTTTTCCCGCCAGTTCGTGGCCGGCTGCTCCGTTCCATTGCGCCCACTGTTCCAGATGTTTGAGTAGAAGCCAGGCCCGGGTAGGCATTTCTTTACCGCGAAAATCACCGGACCAGTGGCCATTGATGAAGTTTTCGTCCACCGAAACGGCGATAAAACCCCGACTTGCCAGCAGATCACCCAGATAAGCGTAGCCGCCATCCGAATAGTCGATCATACTGTGGTTGCCGTGCACCATCAGGACCAGGGGAAAAGGTCCGTTACCCTCCGGTAGATGAACCCGCCCGTTGAGCGGAAAATCGGATACGCCAAATCCCCAGTACTTTTCCCGCCATTTCTTCTTTTTGCCTTTCCAGTCGGGCAGCAACAGACTCGCATCAACCGTTGGGGTCCTGAAGCGAATGTCTTCCCGAAAAACTTCCCGTTGCTCATCGGTTCCGCTACCGTAAGTGAATTCCTGGACCGCGAAATCACCGCGTGCCGCCGGATTGTCCAGGCCCTGATCCGCCAGGGTAGGCAGACTGCTTTTTTCAAACGGTGGGGGAAGATCATCCGCAAAAGGATCGGCCCCTTCGTTGCCTAACCATTGCAGGCCCGCAACCAGCAATATGAGCGCGAGTACGATACCGGCCCAGGCCCATATCGCCGTGCGTTGCTGACTTAGCCGAAGCAAGGCGTAATAAATGACAACGGAAAAAAATACGCCGAGTAGCATCACCGGATAGAACAGCTCATCCGGCCAGCGAAAGGCGAAAGCTTTCAACAGCACCAGACTGAGCAGGGCTCCCATGACCGCAGCGGCGGCCCGCAGCGGGACCTGATCTGCGGCCCAACCCAGTAAGCGGAACAGGTAGTACAGGGCAGTCGTCAGCAACAGGCCGATCGCTCCGCCGATCAGGGCCATGAGCCAGACGGGCAGGCCGGTTGCGAAATAATATCCCGCGATGCTAAAAACAATTGCGTTGAAAATGAGTAAGGCGGGAAATGGCGTAGGAGTCTCAGGCTTTAGGTTCATATGCGTTCTGTAGTTCGGATCGATAAATTAATGCCCAGCTCCAGTTCCCAAGAAACTACAATTGGTTCATAATTTCAACTATACGCGACGCAAAGTGGCTTGGGATTTTCCCAAAACGCTTCGGTCAGTATATACTGCCGGGAAATTCAACGCACTGATCCCATCCGATCCCCGCCGCTTTAACCACCGCAACCTGGTCTGGGACAGCCAAACCAGATTGCGGTCAGTAAATGCCGGCCTAACTAAAACACCATTTCAAAAGTCGGATGATCCCGTAGACCACCGCCACCAACAGCACCAGGAATAAAACCAGATAGACCACATTGGTGGTCAGGGCAATGATGCGGGGAAATACCCAGCTGACCAACTTCCACAGCAGAACAATAAGGCCAAGGATAATGGCAATCCCCAATATTTTTTTCCCAGTCATAAGTAGCTGATTTAGGTGCTAGGGGGTAATTTTTGTTCCGGTAAGCAGATTTCCGTTGATATTGATCTGCATTTCGTCCCCGTTAAAAGAGATCTGTAATTCATCCGTATAGCTCAGCCCCAGTCGCCCCGCTCCTTTTTTGGACAGTAATTCCTCGTCCAGGAACATCTTGTTCTCAAAGGCCTGGAGTGTGATGCGATCGCGATCGATCCCCAGATGCTTGTAGAGAAACTCCCGCTCAAATTTGTAAACACCGGCATACCGGCCGAACTCCGCCGGACGCGCCAGATCATTCTCCGACGGTGGAGTTACCGCCTGGCCTTTCGTCAGCAGAAACACGTCCCGCAGTAGATTTAGGATGGGTGTATTTCCCCAGTTGGAAGTTATACCGATGAAGCTTCGGTTCTCGGGAGAACGGATGATCACGCTTTTGGTACCGTAACCACTACCGGCTGCGAAATGGATCTTTTCATCGCCGAACTGTTTGATACTCCAGGCGTAGCCCTCGGCCTCCCCTTCTCCGCTCTCTACGTGGGGCGTAAAGAGCAAACGGGTGGAAGCTTCCGATAATAATTTATGCTGCTCCAGTGCCAGAACATAGCGATAGAGATCGGACACGGTGGAATATAGACCGCCACCGGCATTTTCCCCGAAATGCTTCGAACGCTGCGTAAATTCCAGCCCGTTACTGGTGAAGTGGTACGGTACGGCCTGCCGCTCCACTACGCGCCGCCCCTGATAAACGCCGGTATTTTCCAGTCCCAGCGGTTCGATGATCCGCTCCTCAATGAACTCGGCGTAGCTTTTACCGGATACTTTTTTCAGGATGGCCCCCAGCAGGATCATTCCCGCATTGGAATACTCATATCGCTCTCCGGGAAGGAACAGTACGCCCAGCTGATCAACCAGCAAAGCCTGCTCTTCCAGTGACTGTTCCCCAAAAGCCTGAATACCGGCTTCCCGGGGCAGCCCGGAAGTATGCGTGAGCAACTGGTGAATAGTAACCTGATCTTTCCAAGAAGACCGCAGAATGGGCAGATAGGTAGCCACCGTTTCCTGTAAGTCGATCTTGCCTTCCTCCACCAGCATCAGGATAGCCGCAGCCGTAAATGTCTTGGAAATGGAGTTGATGGAATTCCGGACCTCCGGCGTATTCGGAACATTGAAACTCCGATCGGCCAGACCGTAGCTTTTTTCAAAAACCGCATCTTCGTCCAGGACAACCTTTACCGTTCCGGAGAAGTTAAAGGTCATTTCGTAAGCCCGCACCAGTGCATCCAGTTGCTCAGCGAGATCGGCCGGTGCCTGGGCTCCGACCCGGACCATCCATAATAGCAGTAGCAGTATAAGTGTAGTGTTCTTCATAAGTGTAATAAAAGTCTTTTAGTTTTTCGCAAAAGTACAAACTTCGCTTTGTTTTTAGCGCTCTGCCGACCGGATGAAAGTCAATACTTCCTGACGGTAGTCCATAGCGATGCGGATAAAAAAACGGGGAATACGTTTTGAATTTATTGGCGCTTACTTCCAATATTCAACATAAAAAACATATATTTAAGGGTACAATAAATAGACTTTCCCTATCCCCCTCTTCTTCTGAGCTAATCCGTATACGCAAACTGATTAGTATCCACTATGAGACACACCAAACTGGTTTTCCCGGCTCTTCAGGCCGTCGATATGGAAGCATTTTTCAACTGCTTCAGCTGTTAGATACCGAACATCATTCTATCAAGACTACACATTTCCATTTACACTAAGCCGTTTAGTGCCCATTCTTCTGTGGGAATTAACCTGGAAGTAGCCGTGGTCAAGAACGGATATTTGTTTCATCTAATCGCAACAAATTATGCATCCTACTTCTTACTTCTTTCCTTTTCCGAAAAGTGCACAACCGGGGCGTGCGGGTTTTATCCTGTGCCTGGCCCTCGCCTTTTTCGGAATTCAGATCCAGTTACAGGCCCAGTGCTCGGCCATTGCCAGTATTGATTTCACCGCAAACAACCCGGCCGATACGGACGTCTACTTCGGTGACGGGAGCAATGCTTATGTGTTGGAATCCCTGGAACCGAAGGATTATGCCTGTTTCGATACGGTGCCTTTCCTGGTCCAGCTTCAGGTCAATCCCGCTGCTGCCTGTGAGGATTATGTGGTTAGTTTACCGCTCCAGTGGTTATGTAATACTACCGGTCAGGGCGGTATCGGGGTCAGTGAGATCGTTTCCTTTCAGCTCAATACCAATAACGATCCCGGTTCCAACCGGGACGGCGACGAGATGCTGAGCCTGATCTCCAGTGATATCGTCGACGGGCCTCCACTGGTGACGCCAAATGGGAAATGTGAGTTAAATGGTACGTTTGAAATTACCGGCCTCGATCCGGGCGAAGTGGTCATCCTCCGGGTGGACGTCCTGCTGGATTGTGATCTGACGGCCAATCCGACGGGCAACATCCAGGCCAGCCTCGGTGAATTTGCCAACATCCAGATCACCGCGGGTACCGGAACCAACTGTACCTGTTCCAACCTGCAGGGAGGAGCACAGACGATCCCCTGGGCGGTGGAGTTACCCGAATGTTTCTGCACCGAAGCACCGGAGATCACCTGCCCCGCCAATCAGCTTTTCGAAGGCTGTATTCAGGATATCAGTGCTTTCCCTGCACTGCCCGATCCGGATACCGAAGCGGTAAGCCTGGATAACCCGATCGATGATTGTCTCGTCACCATAGAGTGGGTCGGCGACAGCGAGATCCTCGTCGACGAAGAAAATTGCCTAGCCTACGTAGAACGGACCTACCGGGCAACTAATGAATGTATTCCCGGAGGAGTGGATCCGCTTTCGACCACCTGTGTGCAGACCTTCCGGATCGCCTACGATGCAACCCCACCGATGATCACCTGTCCGGCCGACGAAACAATTACCTGTCTGGATGATCTTACCGCTTGCGATCCCAGTCAACTGACCTATTCGGATAATTGCAGCACGGTGATGGTCGATTGTGTAGAAAGCCAACTCACGGGAAATGCCTGTAGCGGCAGTCTGACCCGCACTTTTACCGCTAACGATGAGTGCGGGAATAGCGCCATGTGTGTCCAGACCGTTACCATCCTGGACGATATTGCGCCCGAACTTACCTGCCCGGACGATATTACGATCGAATGCGGTGCATCGACCGATCCGGCGGATAACGGTA
Organism: Flavilitoribacter nigricans DSM 23189 = NBRC 102662; assembly: GCF_002646595.1. Taxonomy (GTDB): domain Bacteria; phylum Bacteroidota; class Bacteroidia; order Chitinophagales; family Saprospiraceae; genus Flavilitoribacter; species Flavilitoribacter nigricans. Next base: position 211,826 of record NZ_PDUD01000025.1, on the reverse strand, counting down.
TGGCCAGCTGCTCCGATAATTGCAACGATGGCACTGGTCCTTCCTTCACGGATAGTGTAGACGATAGCGATCCCTGCGCCGTGGTGATCACCCGTACCTGGACGTGTGCGGATGCCTGCGGCAATACCAGTACCTGTGACCAGATCATTACCATTACCGATACGACCCCGCCGGCGATTGACTGTCCGGCGGATATCACGATCCAGTGCGGCACTCCGACCGATCCGGGAAATACCGGCATGGCGAGTTGTAGCGATAGTTGCAATGAGGGGTCGGGTCCCACTTTTACGGATATCGTAGACGATAGTAACCCCTGTGCGGTAGTGATCACCCGTACCTGGAGTTGCACAGATGCCTGTGGCAATACCAGCACCTGCGAACAGATCATTACCATCGTGGATACCGGTTCGCCCCAGATCACCTGCCCCCCCAGCCTGACGATCGAATGCGGCGAATCGACCGATCCGGAAAATACCGGCATGGCAACCTGCAGCGATAATTGTAACGTAGGCGGCGCGGCGACTTATAGCGATTCCGTTGATGACAGTGATCCCTGCGCCGTCGTGATCATCCGCACCTGGACGTGTGCCGATGCCTGCGGAAATACCAATGCCTGTTCCCAGATCATTACCATCGTGGATACGACCGGACCGGAGATGATCTGTCCACCGGATGTTGATCTGGAATGCGGTGCATCGACCGACCCGGCGGATACCGGTACGGCCAGCTGTAGCGATAGCTGTAACGAAGGAGGTGCCCCGACTTATACCGATACGGTGACCGAAGTGGATGCCTGTACGACCATAATTAGCCGGATCTGGAGTTGCTCCGACGGTTGCGGCAATACCAGTACCTGCGAACAGACCATCACGATCTCCGATAGCACTCCGCCGGAGATCAGCTGTCCGGAAGCCGCGGCCGTAGACTGTCTGGCCAGTGTACCGGCGGGTGATTTCAGTGGTGGACTGGTTTCCGACAATTGCAGCACGGCACTCACCCCGGAAGTGACCGCCAGCTCGATCGTGGGCGATGAGTGTGCAGGGACCATCGTCCGTACCTACACCGCCACCGACGATTGCGGCAACAGTTCCAGTTGCAATCAGACCATTACTTACAGTGATACGACACCACCCAGCGGCATCTGTCCGCTCGGAAGTGACGGTATCTCCTGCGATACAGACCTGCCGACGGTAGAAGAAGTGACCGCGCTGATGCAGGATATATACGCGGATGAATGTGCCGAAGCGGTAAGCATTACCTTTTTGGAAGAGACCGGAAGCGGCGAATGCGTAGCCGGATCCTTCAGCCGGACTTTTGTTTTTGAGGTCTGCGATGATTGTGGAAATTGTACAAGCTGTGAAGTGACCTATTCCGGCAGTTGCGAATTCTGCTCCCTGACCCAGGGTGGCTGGGGCAATTCCGGCGGAAAATATCCCTGGAACGACGCAGACGGCAAGGCCTCTACCCTCGAGATCATCGGTGCCTTGTTGGAGATCAACGGCCCGATAGTGATCGGTGACCCCGAGGCGGGCAATTCACTGACCATCACCGATCCGCAGTGCGTAGTGGATCTGCTGCCCGGTGGCGGCCAGCCCGGCATCCTCCCGGAAGGGGACGCTACTGCCGAAGAAGCGGGTGACTGTGCACCTTACAGAGCTCCGGATATCAGCCGGAACGGTCGCCTCCGCAATAATCTGGCAACTCAGGTCATTGCGCTCCAGCTCAATATCTGGTACAGTATGGAGAAAAACGGCGCTAACCTCGCCGGACTTGCACTGGGCGGTGCCTGTGCTCCGGGAATTCCCGCCAACCTGCCCGACGATGTCCTTACGGTAGGTGACCTGCTGGCTTACGCCAATGCGTATCTCAGCGGCGCTCTGGATAGTAATAACGGATTAGCCGGCCGGTTGACCGATGCCGCCGCCGGCATCAATGAGTTCTTTGACGGTTGCAGCAATGCGCTCGCCGAAAGCTCGCTGGATCCGGATAGCGAACTGGAGATCGACAAACCCTCTGGCCCGGTCAATAAGCCGTCGCATCCATCGCTGATCAGTCTGCACGTTTATCCGAATCCGGCTTCCGGAGAAACCGTCGTCAGCTTTGATGCCCTGGAAACGGAAGAGATCAAACTGCAGATCGTGGACCTGCGCGGGGAAGTTGTCTGGGGACGCACGTACCGCGGAAACCTCGGTGAGAACCGGCTATCGGTGAATACCCGGCAATTAGCGCGGGGTAGTTATACCTTATGGCTGCAGCAGGGAGGCACCCGCCTGTATAAACGGTTGGTGATCCTGCGTTGATCGTATAAGCAAACTGCCGGTTGTACAGGACAAAACGGCCGCTCTCCGGGAGCGGGGCATCTGTACCCTGCGAATAGGCTGGGATCTTTTATAAGCGGGAGTTTTCCCGATCGGATCCGGCTCCTTTCGCAAAGTTGTCTGGTTTTGTCCTGTACATCTCGGAAAACTGCATGAAGTCGTTGCCCGGTCTGCGGGGAATTACCATTTCCTGCCGAGTGGGCGACGCTTTTTATCTTTCCGTTCGGTAGCGGTGTACTTCCGCAACTTATTCTCCCGGCCGTACCAGGCCCATTTGCTGGTAGTAGGCTTTCCGTTGCGATAATCCCATAAAGATCGGATCGATCAATTCGGCCGACCACGCTTCGTACTGCTTTTTCAGTGATTTTCTTTTTTTCTTTTGCTTTCGGGCCAGGTTGTCCTTTTCGCCGATATCCTGGTGCAGATCGTACAGGGCGGGCTTGGTATCCTTCCCTTCCACCAGATACTTGTATCCGCTGCGATCCACCAGGGCATTGCTTTTTCCATCGAATTTCCGCCAGTACAACTGATCGTGCGGGAACGCATCATTCCCGGGCTGCAGAAAGGGGACCAGATCCACACCGTCGATCGGATGGTCTTCCCGGAGCGGAGCATTCGCCTGGGATACAGCCGTAGCAAAAATGTCCAGAGAAATGACCGGTTTTTCGTAAACTACACCGGAGGGGATATGCCCCGTCCACTGTACGGCAAACGGCACCCGGATGCCACCTTCCAGCAGATCTCCTTTTTTTCCTCTCAGGGGACCGTTGTCCGAACCGTTTACATTTTCCGGCCCACCATTATCCGACAGGAAAAAAACGATGGTATCATCTTCCAGGCCGAGCATTTCCAGACGGTCCAGCAGCCGGCCAACCCCATCATCTACCGCACTGACCATAGCCGCGTAAGTGCGTCTTTTTTCATTCTGAATATGCGCGAAACGCGAAAGGTACTTTTCGGTAGCCTGCAGCGGTCCGTGCGGTGCATTATAGGCGAGGTACAGGAAAAACGGTTGGTCCGGATTGCGCCCGACGAACTCCACCGCTTCCCGGGAGAGAGCGTCTGTCAGGTAGGCCGATTCTTCCACCCGGTCGTAATTTCGCATCAGCTTGGTGCGGTAGCCGTCGAACTGCGCCTGGATCTCCGTGAGGTCCCGTAAGGTCCATTCTTCCGGAAAGTACCGATGCCCCCCACTGAGAAAACCGTAAAACTCATCGAAGCCCCTTTTCAGCGGATGCAGACTTTCGTGGGCGCCCAGGTGCCATTTCCCGATCACCATACTGTGGTACCCGGCCCGGTCCAGCGCTGTTGCCAGGGTTTCTTCCGTGAGGGGCAGGCCCATATTCGGATCCTGCGGGGCCAGAATGGGATTGCGACCAAAGCCGAAGCGATCCTGATACCGGCCGGTGATCAGTCCGGCCCGGCTCGGTCCGCAGACGGCATAGGATACGTATCCGTTGGTGAAACGGACGCCCCGGCGGGCGATCCGGTCGATGTTGGGAGTTGGGATATCCGTACAGCCGTTGAATCCGACATCCCCGTATCCCTGGTCATCTGTAAGAATGATAATGACATTCGGCGCCCGGTCTTCCTGCGACGCAGCGCTTATCGGTAAAAGGAAGATCAGAGGAAGGAAGATCGAAAGTAGCTTTCTGGTCATAATCCAAAATATTTTCGTAATTTCAGTTAATAGTTACGATCCATTCCAGTCTTTTGGAATGATCCGGACCGTCCGGAACCTGCTCCAGGCTTTTATTTTTCGGCCATTTCCGGAATGGCTGGTAAAAGACCGGGCAAAGGGACCGAAGGGCCTGAATGAAACAATTTTACAGTTCCAAGATAAGCGCCGCCCCCCGGGAAAATGCGGGGGTAATAGATCAATTTAGAGGGTGAAATCACCAATTCAGACGGTTCTTATCTTCTTTAGAGTGTGTTTGGGATTTTTTCTTTGTGGCGAAAACAATCAATTTTTTGTTTAGACGAAGCTCATTTTGAAGTGCATACCTGGAAGGTACGGACTGAAAAATAGCTGAAGTATAAACGAAAAAGTGACGTTTGCAGACCGATTAATAATTCCCAAACACACTCTACATTCCTCCCGCACTAAATCCCTGTAGAACAAACACAGCACCAGAGTTGATCAGCAGCCTCGCTGTTCTTTCGGCCTGGTCATTTGCGATTTATACTGACGTAAAATTGAAGCGAGCAAATTTGCGATTGCCAAACAGTTTATGAAGCATTTACGCCCACTACTTTTATGTGCCTGCATCCAGTTGGCCCTGACGGTCCTTACCGCTCAGTCTCTGGACAACTTTTCCGACATTTCCTATTTCACTTCGGATAACGGGCTTTCCCAGGGAGAAGTGACCTGCATCATCGAGGACCAGCACGGATTCCTCTGGATCGGCACCCGCGGCGGTCTGAACCGCTATAACGGATACGAGTTTGAGATCTTCAAAAACGAGACCGGCAACCCCAACAGCCTGATCAACAACTCCATCGAATCCTTATTTGAAGACCGTCAGGGCAAGATCTGGATCGGCACCAAATCCGGAGGCATCAGTTGTTACAATCCCCAGAATTCCCGTTTTACTCATTTCCACACCGAAAGCCGGGATAGCAACACCATCAGTGACAACCGGGTGATCTCCATCGCGGAGAGCGATAACGGCAACATCTGGTTCGGCACCTGGTACAACGGACTCAATATTTACGATCCACAAACCGATAGTTTTACGTTGCGACTCCCCAATACCCAGGTCAGCGATATCCTGCGGGATGAGGAAGGACAAATGTGGATCGCCAGTAACCGTGGGCTGTACCTGTTTGATCAGTTCGGTCGGCAGCTGAACCATTTCATTCAGCGCGGTAATATGGGGGATTACGAAACAATCATCGAAGACCCCGCACGGAAGTGTATCTGGATCGGTACCTGGCAGGCCGGGCTCGTCCGCTTCGATATTGCCACCCAACAGTTTCACCAGTATAAAAATCCCCGGAAGGACCGGATCGGGCAGCGGGCGAATATCGCCTACGCCCTTTTCCAGGATGAACACAACCGCATCTGGACCGGCACCTGGGGTGGAGGCCTGTATCTGTTTGATCCCGAAACGACCCAGTTTACCCGGCAGGAACTGGCCACCGGCCCCTACCAGCACGCTAAAAAACTGTACAGTGAGATCCTTTGTATTTTTCAGGACCGTTCCGGCATTATCTGGATCGGCACCAATGGCGGTGGGTTGTGCAAGGTCAATAACAACCGGAACCGTTTCGGATTGATCAAAGGAGGGACCAACGAAAACTTCCCGTCCGCCAATCCGATCTGGAGCATACTCGAAGACCGCAAGGGCACCCTTTGGGTCGGCACCAAGGGCAATGGTTTTTTATCCTATTCCGATGACGGACGCAATTTCAAAGCGGTAGCCTTTCAGGAATCCGATCCGGAACTCGCTTTTGGCAACCGGATTCTCGGTGGCAAAACCCTCTTTGAAAGTCGGGACGGACGCTTATGGGCGGGTACCCACCACGGCCTCTACCAGATCCGGGAAGATGACAACGGTTACCGTCTGGAAAGAGCGTTCAGCACGCAGGGGCAATCGATCCACGGCAGAAAGATCAGCAGCCTGGCGGAAACGGCCGACGGTTCACTGTGGGTCGGCACCCAACAAACCGGCCTGAACCGAATTCTACCGGGCGAACAACCGGAATTCCGCCACTATCGGAACGAAAAGAAGGACGGTGCGCTGCAAAGTCGGCGGGTCAGTGCGATGCTCGAGGATCGCGATGAACAGCTATGGGTCGGCACCTATTCCGGTTTGCACCTCTACCTGCCGGAGCAGGATCAATTCCGGGTCTTCACCAAGATACCGGGAGATATGCAATCCCTCAGCAGCAACATCATTATCTGCCTGTACGAGGACCGCCGGGGGCGGCTCTGGATCGGTACGCCCAACGGGCTCAACCTGGCCATTCCCACCCAGAACGACTGGGTTTTCTGGTCCTTTCAGGAACAGAACGGCTTGCCCAACAATTACATTCACGGTATTCTGGAGGATGATCACGGCAATCTCTGGATCAGTACCAATAAAGGGATCTCCAAATTCAATCCGGACGAAGAGGTTTTTTACAACTACGATGTCAATGACGGTCTCCAGGGCAATTCTTTTTCCGAGGGAGCCGTGCACCGATCGGAAAGCGGACAACTGTTTTTCGGGGGTATCTACGGTCTCAATTATTTCCACCCGGATTCCATCATCAATAATCCCGTTCCCCCTCCCGTATTTATTACCGGCCTCAAAATATTCAACCGCAATGTCGGGGTGGGCGAGTCGTTCAACGAGCGGGTAATCCTCGAAAGATCGCTCCAGGAAACCGAAAAGATCACCCTTTCCCACCGGGAAAATGTCTTCACACTGGAATTCACGGCCCTCAATTTTCGGATGCCGCATAAAAACACTTATCGCTACCGGCTGCTTGGCCTGGAAGAAGATTGGAATGATGTCGGTCGGCAGCGCAATGTCACCTACACCAACCTCCAGCCGGGCACGTATACTTTCGAAGTCAACGCCGCAAATAACAACCAGTACTGGCCCGGGCAGGTAGCCCGTTTGCAGATCCGGGTGCTTCCGCCGTTCTGGGCCACCTGGCAGGCCTACGTACTGTACGGCCTGGTCATTATCGGCATTTTCGGCCTTTATCACAAGGTGACCAACCGTCAGAATCAATTGAAGCGCAAGCTGGAACTCGAAAGACTCGAACGCAATAAAGATGCTGAAGTCGCCGAACTGAAAACCCGTTTTTTCACCAATATCACCCACGAACTCCGCACGCCGCTGACCCTGATCACCGGGCCGGTAGAGGAATTGCTGGAGCAGGATTCCCTGCAGGGAAAATCCAAAAGTTACCTGGTGAATATCCATCACCATACCCAACGCCTGCTGGCCTTGGTCAATCAGTTACTGGATTTCCGCAAAGCCGAAAGCGGCAATATGGAACTTAAGGCAGCTCCCGGCAATTTTGTGGCATTTGCCCAGGAAGTCTTCCTTTCTTTCCAACCGATGGCAGATAAAAAATCTATCGATTTCCGTTTTGAGGCCCAACCCGAAGCCCTGCATTTGTACTTTGACCGCGATAAAATGGAGATCGTTCTCTGCAATTTGCTTTCCAATGCGTTTAAATTTACGCCTGCCGGAAAACAGATCACTATGAGTATCCGCCGGAGTACCTGTGAGAGGATCGTCGGAACTTCGGCCTTTCCGGATGGCTGTTGCGAGATCAGCATCAAAGACAATGGGATCGGTATGTCGCCGGACCTTGTGGAAAAAATATTCAACCGCTTCTATCAGATCGCCAATGCCGATTCCGCCAAGATGATCGGAACGGGCATTGGATTGTCGCTCGTGGAAAGCATTATGCAATTGCACCAGGGCAAGGTAGAGGTACGCGCCGAGCCGGAGCGGGGAAGTGAATTTACGCTGTACCTGCCGATCGGATCGCACCACCTGAGTCCGGATCAGATCCTACCGCACTTTAAAAATTCTGAGGATCAGAGTCACTATCCTCCGGAAAAAGAAGTTGCAGAACCGCAAGTTCAGGAAGAGCAGCTACTCCCTCCACCCAATGGAAAAGTGCACGCCCCGGCTACCCTGCTATTGGTAGAGGACAATGCCCGGATCCGCGATTTCATCCGTTCTATCTTTTGTGATCACTATCAGGTACTGGAAGCCGAAAATGGTAAAATAGGCCTGCAAATGGCCCGGGATGATGCTCCGGATCTGATCATCAGTGACGTGATGATGCCCGAAATGGATGGCATTAACTTTTGCAAACAGATAAAAGAGGACGAACGGACTTCCTTCATTCCGGTGATCCTGCTGACGGCCCGTACCTCCAATGTCTTTAAAGTGGAAGGTTTCCATTCGGGAGCCGATGCTTACGTCACCAAACCCTTTCAACCAACCGTACTACGGGCCCAGGTTGCCGCCATGCTGGACGCACGACTGCGGCTCCGGGAATATTTCAGCCGGAAGGTGACCCTGCAACCCTCCGATATCGAGATCACTTCCGAAGATGAGCAATTCCTGAAAAAAGCCATCCAGGTCGTAGAAGACAACCTGACCAATGAGGACCTCGGAAAAGATTTTCTGGCCCAGGCCATGGCGATGAGCCCGTCCAGTCTGTACCGCCGGATAAAGTCGACGACCGATGTTTCCATCAATGCCTTCATTCGGTCGATCCGGTTGCGCCGGGCGGCCCAGTTGCTCCGGAACACCCAGTATAATATTTCCGAGATCAGCTACCAGGTCGGGTTCAACGATCTGAAATATTTTCGGAAATGTTTCCGGAAACAATTCGGTAAGAACCCTTCCGAATATGCCGGCCAGGAACTGATGTCGACCGCTCCGAACGAGGAATAAACCCACTATATCCACGCTTTGTCAGGGGTAGGCCTCGGTCTACCCCGGCTGGGCTATTGCCTTGCGAGATTGCTTCACTTATTGCGGGAAACGGGGCAAAAAAGCGGTTCTGAACCATTTACCCCGCCCATTTGACCTCTTTCTCACCGCCCTCCCCTCCTTTTTATTCGCAATTTTACCCTAGGATCAAAATTAAATTTTGGAACCCAACTTGTTTCATCGCTTATGAAATGAAGCAAGGACATCATTTTACACAATCAAAAGTTCTGGATTATGAAGCAATTTAACAACTTAAAACACCTGCTGCTGCTGGTCGGGCTGTTGCTCACTTCCGCCGCCTTCGCGCAACAACGGGTGACCGGGCAGGTGAGTGACGAAGCCGGCACGCCCCTGATCGGAGTAAACGTATTGGAGGTCGGCACCTCCAACGGTACCGTCACGGACCTGGACGGCAACTACTCGCTGCAGGTTGGAGCTGATGCTCAACTGGCCATCAGCTATACCGGTTATCAAGCTCAGCAACTAGCGGTAAATAACCAAAGTGTGATCAACGTCACGATGGTTGAAGGCGCCGTGCTGGACGAAGTAGTGGTGATCGGATACGGTACCGAAAAGAAAATCAACCTTACCGGCTCGGTAGCCACCATCGGCACCGAAGAATTAACGGCCGTACCGGTGGCCAGTACCTCCGGTCTGCTGACCGGTCGTTTTCCCGGCGTGATCACCAACCAGTCTTCCGGCCTTCCGGGAAGTGATGCCACCACCATCCGGATCCGGGGTTTCGCCGGCGAACCGCTGGTGCTCGTGGACGGAGTACAGGTCAGTGGCGGACTGGACCGTATTGACCCGAACGATATTGAAAGTATTTCCGTTCTCAAGGATGCTTCGGCCGCAGTCTACGGATCCCGGGCCGGTAACGGGGTGATCCTGGTGACGACCAAACGTGGTAAAGCCGGACCTCCTCAGCTATCCTACGACGGAAGTTTTACCGTGCAGGAAGCCACTTCTTTCCTCGAACCGGTCGGAGCGGCCGATCTGGCCCAATTGATGCGGGAAGCGGATCTACTGGATACCGGTGATGCCGATGCTACTTTTACCGCGGAAGATGTGGAGAATTATCGCGTCGGTGCCCCAGGATACGAGGGAGGCGACTGGCGAAATGCACTGATCGACAACTTTGCACCCATGCAACAGCATAGTCTCAAAGCCTCCGGCGGATCGGATCACGTCCGATATTTCACCTCCGTGGGCTATACCCAGCAGGAAAGCTATTTCCGCAGTAGAGACTACGATTACAACCGGTTTAACGCCCGGTCAAATATTGATGTTAGCGTCAATGAGAACCTGAGCTTTCAGATCGACCTTTCCTACCGGGTTGATAACCGGGACCGGGCCGCAGGAGACGTCAACACCATCTTTAACGAATTAGGGACCGCCCAGTCGACCGAGCCGACCGAATTACCGGATCCGGATTTTCTGGCGTGGTCGGGTTTTCTGCAAAGACAGCCGATTGCCCTCTCTACTCGCGATATCGTCGGTTTCCGGGACAGAAGGGATGATACCTTCCGTGGCAAATTGGGACTGTCCTACAAAATCCCGTTCATTGAAGGGATGAGACTGAGAACGGAGATCAACACCGAATTGCTCCAGCAATCCATTAAGACGTTCAGAAAACCGTTTGAAGTATTTGACTATGAGCCTTCATCCGGAGCCTACATCAGTCAGGGTACCAGCGGAGCCGTGAGTACGGTCTCTGACTACCAGTTCAGAAGACAGCAGATCTATCCATTGATTGCGCTGGAATACAACCGGAACTTTGGCGATCACGACTTCAAATTCCTGGCCCTGGCCGAGCAGATCACCCGGAAGGAAAGTAGTGTATCCGCCCAGCGGAACGATCTTTTGACCACGGCTATTCCCGAGTTGTTCACCGGCTCGCAGGACTTTCAGTTTGCTAATGGTGGCTCCTTTGCCGATATCGGTCGTAAGAGTGTGGTCGGACGTTTGAATTACTCCTTTAAGAACCGTTATCTTTTTGAAGCAGCTTTCCGGGCCGACGGCAACGTACTATTTGCGCCGCAGACCCGTTGGGGATATTTCCCGAGCTTCTCTGCCGGTTGGGTCATTTCCCGCGAGCCTTTCATGGCCGGGTCCAACCTGTTTGACAACCTGAAAGTGCGTGCTTCCTATTCACAACTCGGAGACGATTCGGCCAACGGTTTGAATGGTTTCGATTACCTTACCGGTTACCAGCAGGGTGGTATTTACATCCTGGGGAACAATGCCAGTCAGCCGAGGATCAGTACCCTGGGGCTAGCCAATCCGGCTCTCACCTGGGAGGAGATCACGCTTTACAATTTCGGATTGGAGGCGTCTTTCCTCGAAGGCCGGTTGCGGGTAGAAGCCGATGTATTTTACCGGAATCGCGAAGGCCTGCTTGGACAGAACCTGCGGGATATCCCCAGTACCTTCGGTGCCAACCTGCCGCTGGTGAACCTCAACTCCCGCAACAACCGCGGTATCGAGATGATGGTCGCTTACCAGCAAAGGATCGGGGAAGCGCGACTTACCATTTCGCCCAACTTCACCTTCGCCCGTGCCAAATGGGGAGATGTATTCGATCAGGAAGATTTTGACGATCCGGATCAGCTCCGTATCAACGGCCGTTCCGGTCAGTGGGTCAACCGCAATTTCGGCTACGCTACCGACGGTATTTTTATGAGTCAGGAAGAAATTGACGGCCACCCGATCGATCAGGACCAGGCCGGTAACTCAACGCTTCGCCCGGGTGATATCAAATACATCGACCAGAATGGCGACGGTGTGATCGATTTCCGCGACCAGGAAGTGATCGCATTTGCCGACGGTAATCCCGAACTGGTCTACGGCCTCAGCTTAGGGTTCACCTATAAGAATTTCGGTATCAGTACACTGTTGCAGGGAGCTTCCCGCTTCAGTATCCGCATCAGTGGGAACGCGCAGACCATGTTCAGCAACTTCTCCACGCCGCTGGTCTACCACCGGGACCTGCGCTGGCAGCCGGATCCCAATGATCCGACGGTCAACATCAATCCCAACGCGGCCCTCCCCGCAGCCACGACCTCTCCGGGCGCTAATAACAGCCGGAATAATGACATCTTCCGCCGGGACGTGACCTACCTGCGGCTGAAGAATGTGAACATTTACTACAATCTGCCGACGGGTGTTACTTCCCGGGTAGGGATCAGTAATGTGCAGTTATACGCGGCGGGTCTGAACCTGTTCACCGTTTCCAGCCTAGGCATTTTCAAAAACTCCTTCGACCCCGAGGAAGCCACGGCGGGCAATCCATCCAGGAATATTCCTATTACCCGGAATTTCACCGGTGGACTGAGAATTACTTTTTAAGCAGCTGAATAGTCTTGACCTATCGTGAACCACGACTATTGATCAAAAAAATAACTAATGAAAAATATAAAATTCATCTTGCTGTGCTTCCTGGTGTGGAGTACCGCTTGTGAGAATGCTTTCGATCTCGAGCCCAGTACCATAATTTCGGAAGACCTGGTCTTCGAGGATGCATCCCTCGCCAATGCCTATCTGGCGGAATTGTACGCCGATGCCAACTTTTTTGAGGAAGGTGGGCAAAGCAACCTGAACATCAACCTGATCAATGCTTTCGGCGGTGAGAGCCGCAACTTTGCGCCCTGGCAGGGGCCCTTCGGTCAGGTAGTTGGTCCGGTATTCGATGAGAACGGTGCGGGGATCCTTTCCTACTGGCCGTACAATCACATCCGTCAGTGCAATGTGTTTATTGAAAAATTGCCGCAATCCGCAACGCTGGACCGGGACTATGTGAACGTGCGCGTTGCGGAAGCTCGCTTTATCCGGGCCTTCGCTTACTTCGAAATGGCTAAACGCTACGGTGGGGTACCCATTGTGACCCGGGCCCTGCCGATCGACGCTTCGGAAGCCGAATTATTCGTAGCCCGGAATTCTGAAAAAGAAGTTTACGATTTCATCGGTTCGGAAATGGACGAGATCGCGGCTATTCTCCCGGATCAGGCCGACCTGAACGGCCGGGTTGACCGGTGGACGGCTCTTTCCCTAAAAAGCCGGGCAATGTTGTACGCCGCGAGTATTGCGCAGTTCGGCACGGAACAACTGAATGGCCTGCTTGGCTTTCCCGCTTCCGACGCCACCGGCTATTACCAGCAATCGCTGGACGCTTCCCGGACGATTATTGAAGAAGGCCCATTCTCCCTGTACCGGGAAAAAGAAGATCCGGTCCAGAATTTCACCGATCTGTTTGTTGACGATACCGATAACCCGGAAGTGATCTTCGCGGAGATCTACGATGTGGAGACCGGTAAACAACACCGCTGGGACAATTTCGCCCACCCGGATGGTTTCGGTTTCGGCTGGAATTCCAATTTCCCCGTCTATCTGGAAAAACTGGAGCTGTTTGATTTTGTAGACGGTAGTTCCGGGATGGTAGACCGTTCGATATACGACGGAGAAACGCCCATCGATCCCGATTGGTTCTTCGGCCAACGGGACCCGAGAATGCGGGCATCTATTTCCTATCCGGGGATGCCCTGGCGCGGCACCAGAGCTTATTACCACCGCGGCACCTATTACACCGACGCGAACGGAGAGCGCAAATACTCTACAGCCACCGGCTTCATTATTCCCGGTTCCGATGACTGGCCCGGGGCGGGAGCCGCCCGGAATCGCAACGCTGCCGTTACCAGTTTACAGATCCGCAAACGCCTGGACGAGAACCTGGCAGATACCGGTTTGGGCTCCAGCACCGATCTGTACGAATTCCGTCTGGGAGAGATCATGCTCAACTACATTGAAGCGGCTTTCTACCTGGGTGACCCCAACGGAGATATGGCTACGATCCTGAACGATGAGATCCGGGACCGGGCCGGTATGCCCCCGATCATGGATATCACCGAGGAGCGTATCCGGCAGGAACGCCGGGTTGAACTGGCTTTTGAAGACCACGTCTTCTGGGATCTGCGGAGATGGCGGATCGCGGTGGAAGAACTGGATCAAAAAGTGAAACACCGCTTCCACTGGGATTACGACTACGATACCGGCATGTATTACGCCGAGATCGCCGATGGTGACCGGGGCCGGGTAAGAACCCATCCGGAAAGAAATTATTACTACGCACTGGGGCTGGGCCGGATCGCAGATAATCCGAACCTGGCGGAAAATCCAGGGTATTGATCAACGATCCAGCGGGCTTCGGGGATCATCCGGTAAAATTTTATCTGCCGATGCCCGGTGGAGATTAATTGCTTCGTAAGCCACAGCAGGCTTCAGAGCCCGGGAAGGCTAACGCTTTCCCGGCTCTTTAACCTCCTTCCGATACGTACAAACAAAACCAAGACGAGCTGTAGCCTTCCGTTGATGCCTCCGGTGTCCGGGGTGCGGACAGCCAAATCCAACTTATCATGTCCGGAAAAAAAGTTTTTTGTGTGCTCCCGGTCATCGGGGCCATTTGCCTGTTCTTTGCCTGTGGGCAAGCTCCCCCTGAAAGCAGTAGTGGATCGGAACCACTGCCCAACATCGTGCTGATCTATGTAGATGATCTGGGATACGGCGATGTTGGTGCCTACGGCGCCAGTGGAGTGTCTACTCCCAATATTGATTTTCTGGCGCAGAACGGATTGAGATTTACCGATGCGCATTGCTCCGCCGCCACCTGTACGCCGTCCCGCTATGCACTCCTGACGGGTCGCTACGCTTTCCGCAAGGAAGCCGCCGTGCTGCCGGGTAATGCTCCGCTGCTGATCGATACGGCAACCTCTACCCTGGCCGGTATGCTCAAAGGAGCAGGCTATACCACCGGAGTAGTCGGGAAATGGCACCTGGGGCTCGGCGACGGTTTTCTCGACTGGAACCAGGCCATTAAACCCGGACCACTCGAACTGGGCTTTGACTATTCCTTTCTGATCCCCTCTACCGGAGATCGCGTGCCCTCGGTATACGTCGAAAATCACCGTGTAGTCAATCTCAATGCCGATGACCCGATCACCGTGAGTTACCGCCAACCGGTCGGTGATCGCCCCACCGGGGATACCCATCCGGAATTGCGCCGCATGGTCGCAGACCCCCAGCACAACAAGACCATAGTGAACGGAATAAGCCGGATCGGCTACATGGAAGGTGGAGAATCTGCCCTGTGGACCGATGAAGAATTTCCGGATATACTGAATGGCAAAGCCGGTAATTTTATAGCGGAAAACCGCGATCAACCGTTTTTCCTATACTACTCCTTCCACGACATTCACGTACCCCGTTTACCTAATCCCCGTTTTGTGGGAAAAAGCAGCATGGGCCCGCGGGGAGATGCCATCGTTCAGACCGACTGGATGACCGGACAGATCATTAAAAAACTCGACGCTCTGGGGCTAAGCGAAAACACCATTATTCTGTTCACCAGCGATAACGGCCCCGTACTTAATGACGGCTACGAAGATCAGGCTGTTGAATTGCTGGGCGACCATCAACCGGCCGGCCCCTATCGCGGCGGAAAATACAGTGCCTACGAAGCCGGCACCCGGGTACCCATGATCGCCTACTGGCCGGGCACGATCAAAGCCGGGACCAGCAATGCCCTCTTCGGGCAGATCGACATCTACGCTTCCCTTGCGGGCCTGGCCGGGCAACAACTGAGCCGGGAAGAAGCTATCGATAGTAAAGACCATCTGCCGGTGCTACTCGGAAAAGCCCAAAGCGGCCGGGAAATGCTGGTCGAAGAATCCCTGACCATCTCCCTGCGGGAAGGTAACTGGAAGTACATTCGCCCCTTTGGCAAGAACGATCCCGCCTGGATCACCGAAAAAGGCATTGAAGGCGGATTCCGGGTAGAACCTCAACTCTACCAACTCCAGGATGATCCCGGTGAGACTAATAATCTGGCGGATCAATTTCCGGAACGTATCCAGGCCATGGAAGCCAAGATCCAGGAGATCGAAGCGAGAGCCAAGCGGCCGGACATGGCGATGAAATGAAAACATTATGAACAATAAACTATTTTTCTTTGCTGTCGCCATCTTGCTATCCTGTACAAGCAGTTGGGCAACCAATTACTATGTACATCCGGAGCTCGGCCGGGAGGATAATACCGGTACCAATTTGCTGTATCCCTTCCAAAGCCTGGCCCAACTCCAGGATCTCGACCTAAGTCCGGGGGACAGCATACTTCTGGCGGCGGGATATACCTTTCCGGGTACTATTGTCCTGCAGTCGGTAAAAGGGACGGAGAACGCACCGATCGTGATCAGCAGTTATACCGTTGGCAATGCGCTGGAAGATCCGAGGGCCCGAATTGACGCCCGTGGTCAGGCCAACGGCATTCTCCTCATTGATGCCGGCCACATTGTGGTACGCGACCTGATCATTGAGGCCGACGGGGGCGGTCCCTTAGCGGATTCGGATATGCGGTGCGGGGTACTGGTGCGTCCGCAAACTCCCGGCGACTACCGCAATATTAGCCTGCACCATCTGGATATCCGGAACGTATTTTACGAAGATCCGGGCATCAGCCGGGGGAAAGACGAGGTACGCACCGCCAACGGCAGTCAAAGCTACGGCTGGGGCATCCGTTTTATCAACCGGACGGAGGGGGCCGAACTCAGCGAAATACGGGTTACCGACTGCATGGTAGAGCACGTGGCCCATACCGGCATAAAATTCACCGGAAGGGATAAAAGTATCCGTAGGATCCGGCTTTACAACAATCGGGTTCTGCGCACCGGCGGACCCGGTATCCAGATGTCGGGTGTAGTGGACGGTCATATCAAGAATAATTACGTCAGCCATTCGGGCAGCCCGGACGATTCCCGGAAATGGGGCCGGGGTAGCGGCCTCTGGACCTGGGGATCATCGGAGATCATTATCGAACGCAACCATTTCCTGAACGCCAACGGGCCGGGAGATTCGGCTGGTTGCCACATTGATTTTAACTGCAATAATGTCATTGTGCAGTATAACTTCAGCGCCAACAATGCGGGAGGCTTCTGTGAGATCCTGGGCAACAACTATAATTGTGCATACCGCTACAACATCAGTGTAAACGACGGACACCGCGTGAAAGGAAAAGAAGGGGCATTTCAGGAGGGAAAGATCTTCTGGCTAAGCGGCTATCAGGGCAATAAGAATCCGCGCAAAGGCCCGTTCAACAGCTACTTTTACAACAATACGATCTACGTCAATCAGGATATCGTGGCCAAGATCGCCGTGGATAAAGCCGCTAGTGGCATCCTGATCGCCAATAATATCTTTTACATCGCCGGTGCGAGTCAGGCCGTGCTGGGTGATCAGTACCGTCCGGAGAAAGAGGGGGCCTCCAGCATCACCCACGTTAATTTTACCAACAACCTGTATCTGAGTCCGGGCAACTGGCCAGAAAAGGTCCTCATCCAGGATACAGCTCCGAAGATCGGGAATCCCGGCTTTCACCATGCCGGTGGTTTAAATATCACAGACTACATACCGGCCAATACCGCCATCATCGATCGTCAAGGTATTCCCATCCAGCCGCTTACTAACGATACTATCGGGCTCTACATCGGGCTGCAGCCGGAAACGGACATACTAGGCAATCCGAATGGAGATCGACCGGACCTGGGAGCCATAGCGGTACATTAGCACCATTAGCGGTTCTTCTTCCAACTCAATCTTAAAAGTTTTCTGGATAATTAGTACAAAGTTCCAACGGGCATGGATCCCGTTGGAACTTTGTAGTACCCTATGATCCACTACTCCACCCTATTCCCACTTGCCAGTCAATCCACACTGCGCTATCAGTGTGATCCGTATCACTGACCGGGCCGAACAAAACCGCTTTCTTTAAGGTGGGAATTGAGTTACATCGGAGCAATCATCGTCATCAGAACATTTCAATAAAAAGCATAGCTATGGGATCCAGTAATACACTTTTGTATATCGTTGCCATTATCGTTATCGTTCACCTGCTGGCCGGCATCGGGTATTTGCTGTATAAGATCGCCGGCACCCCGGCCGGTTCTGAACCGGAAGAAAATGATCAGCCGCTTGCCTAAATGAAAAACCGGGCATCACTCGAAAGTAATGCCCGGTTTTCAGCAAATATATTTTCAGCGCAGGGCTGAGTCTATTCTTCTTCTCCTTCAGCAGCGGTGGTTGCTGCGGCAGTAGTTGCAGCGGCAGTTGCCGGTGTGCTGCTTCCGCTTCCTCCGCGACGGGTACGACGACGGCGACGTCCTCCACCTCCGGTAGATTCAGTTTTACCTCCGGTGTACACTTCGTTGAAGTCAACGAATTCGATCATAGCCGTTTCTGCGGCGTCACCTTTACGGAAACCAGTGCGTACGATGCGTACGTAACCACCCGGGCGCTCACCAACTTTGGTAGCGATCGTTCCGAAAAGTTCTTTTATGGCATCCTTGTTCTGCAGGTAGCTGAAAACTACCCGGCGGGAATGCGTGGTATTGCTTTTGGATTTGGTTACCAGCGGCTCGATGTATTGACGAAGTGCTTTCGCTTTAGCCAGCGTGGTATTGATCCGCTTGTGCGTGATCAGTGCAATAGAAAGGTTGCGCATCAGCGCTTTACGGTGAGCCGAAGTACGGCTCAGGTGGTTGTATTTTTTACCGTGTCTCATGGTAAATTATTTACGCTAAACCCACTAAATAAGAGCTCCCGTTTCCGGGACGAACAGCAGGCATGTTCTACGCCACTTATTCGGTTATGGTCGCTTTTTTGATAAAAATAAACCGGTGACAAATCCGGCTACCTACGTTAATGATGTGATGATTCGATGGTCTGATGATTCGATAACGCGAAACATGATCGCCATAACCGAATCATCAGATCGTTGAATCATCAACACTAGTCTTCTTCCAGTTTGTACTTGGACAAGTCCATTCCGAAAGTAAGACCTTTATCTTGCAGCAGCTCTTCGATCTCAACCAGAGATTTCTTACCGAAATTCCGGAATTTGAGCAGCTCGTGCGTGTCGTATCTTACCAGCTCCGCCAGGGTATTGATCTTGGCTGCTTTCAAACAGTTGTAAGCCCGTACGGAAAGATCGAGATCTTCCAGAGAAGTCTTCAACAGTTTGCGCATGTGCAGGATGTGCTCATCAACGATATTATCTTCGCGGCTGGAAGCGTCGTCGAAGGTAATGTTTTCGTCGGTGATCAGCATCAGGTGCTGGATCAGGATGCGGGAAGCTTCCTTGATCGCGTCTTCCGGGTGGATCGTTCCATCCGTTTTCACTTCGATAGAAAGTTTCTCGTAGTCGGTACGTTGTCCTACACGAGTGTTCTCGATGCGGTAGGAAACGTTTTTGATGGGCGTGTAGATCGCATCCACCGGAATTACACCGATCGGTGCATCCTTGGGCAGGTTCTCATCGGCAGGAACGTAACCGCGGCCTTTGGTAATGGTCAATTCCATTTCCAGGTTCACGAAAGGTTCCATATTACAGATAAGCAGATCCGGATTCATGATCTTGAACACATTGGTGTGCTCTTCGATATCTCCGGCCTTGAATTCTTCTTTACCACTGATCGTGAGGTATACCTTTTCATTGGCGATCTCCTCGTCGGTGATCAGTTGCTTCAGACGTACTTGCTTGAGGTTAAGTATGATGTCCACTACATCCTGCACCACGCCACGGATCGTTGAGAATTCGTGGTCTACACCGGCGATGCGGACAGCGGAAATAGCGAAACCCTCCAGAGAAGAGAGTAACACTCTACGTAGAGAGTTACCGATGGTCTGACCGAAACCAGGCTCCAGCGGTTTAAATTCGAAAAGCCCTTCAAAATCGTTAGCTTTCTGCATTACAATTTTGTCCGGCTTCTGGAAGTTCAGTATGCTCATATGGTGAGATGATCTTTTACATAAAAAAAGAGCCGATGCTCGAAAGTCCATAGCCGATAGTTCAGGCCCCCTGCGGGTGAAACACTATCGACTATGGACCTAGGATCAAGGACCGATAAATTATTTAGAGTACAGTTCGACGATCAACTGTTCGTTGATCTTCTCCGGTATTTGTTCCCGTTCGGGATAGGAGATGAATGCACCCTGCATCTTGTCCGGACTGAATTCAATCCAGGGGAATTTGCGTACGTCGGATTTGGCGCTCACATTTTCGCGAATAACGGCCATTCCCTGAGATTTACCACGTACACCAACGATATCGCCGGCGCGCAGTTCGTAGGATGGGATATTCGTTACGATGCCGTTCACTGTGATGTGACGGTGGGCAACCAACTGACGAGCGGCACGACGCGTAGGAGCGATACCCATACGGAATACCGTATTGTCCAAACGCGCTTCCAACAACTGCAGCAGTACCGTACCGGTAACCCCTTCTTTGCGGTTCGCTTTCTCAAACAGGTTACGGAACTGGCGTTCCAAAAGGCCGTAAGTATATTTAGCCTTTTGTTTTTCCATTAACTGTAGGGCATAGTCGGAACGTTGTTTTCTCCTTCTGGAGTTACCGTGTTGCCCCGGAGGATATTTCTTCTTTTCGAAGGCGCGGCTGAATCCAAAAATCTGCTCACCGAATGCTCTGGCCTTCTTAGTCTTAGGACCGGTATATCTCGCCATTTTGAATAAAAAATTTTCTGAATTTGGTAAAAGGAGCCCGTTTAGACTCTTCTTCTTTTAGGAGGACGGCAACCATTGTGAGGGATTGGAGTAACGTCCTTAATACGGGTTACTTTGATGCCGGTGCTATCAATAGCCCGGATAGCAGCCTCACGTCCGGAACCAGGACCTTTCACATAAACCTCTGCCGTACGCATACCGGCGTCGTAAGCGGTGCGTGCTGCATCGTTCGCTGCAACCTGCGCTGCGTAAGGTGTGTTTTTCTTAGATCCACGGAACCCAGCTTTACCAGCGGAAGCCCAGGAAATTACCTGGCCCTGCTTGTTGGTAAGCGTGATGATCACGTTATTGAAAGTCGCCTGGATGTATACCATCCCTTCGGAATCGACTTTTACCTTTCTCTTTTTAACTTTTTGAGTACTTCTACCTTTTGCCATTGCCTAATCAGTAGTTTAAAAATTTGACAAGCACGGTTAACCGCGGATTACTTCGTAGCTTTCTTCTTGTTCGCTACCGTCTTACGCTTACCTTTACGGGTACGGGCATTGGTCTGAGTACGCTGACCGCGAAGAGGAAGACCTCTACGGTGACGCAGACCTCTGTAACATCCGATATCCATAAGACGCTTGATATTCAGCTGAACCTCAGAACGCAGTTCACCTTCTACGGTAAACTCATCGGTGATAATGCGGGAGATCTCCCGAACATTCTCATCCGTCCACTCCTCTACTTTGAGGTTCTCATCGATTCCGGCTTTAGCCAGGATCTCTTGTGCTGAAGAGCTGCCGATACCAAAGATGTAGGTAAGGCTAATCACTCCGCGCTTGTTTCTAGGTAAATCAACACCTGCAATACGAGCCATTGCTTAATTAAAATTTGCGTGACAGAAACGTTACGACGTACGACAATACCGTAGAGGTCGTTAACGGATTATCCCTGACGTTGTTTAAACTTCGGGTTCTTCTTGTTAATGACGTAAAGCTTTCCTTTTCTTCTGACGATCTTGCAGTCAGCAGAACGTTTCTTGATTGATGCTTTAACTTTCATGTTTCCTTTATTTTCTGCGTTAAGTCGATATTCAAAGACCAGTGCAATCAAAAGCCGGTCGGGCTTTTTCTATTTGTACCGGTACGTTATCCGACCACGGGTAAGATCGTAAGGAGACATCTCCACGGCTACTTTATCGCCGGGTAGAATACGGATGTAGTTCATACGCATCTTTCCGGAAATAGTAGCTACGATCTGGTGGTCATTTTCTAGCCGCACTCTAAACATAGCGTTCGAAAGGGCTTCCTCAATGATACCGTCTTGCTTGATTAAGTTCTTTTTTGACATATCGCGATTTTCGGAGTGCAAAGATAGTGAAAATAAATGACTTAACCACACTCCGAGCTAAATTTGATCGTAATTTCTGGCACAATTCCGGATCGATACCCGGCTTAGGCCGCAATTTCTTTCAAACTCACCGCTCTCACTTCGTCGTTCTTGGCGATTTCCGCCTCGATCAGGCTGTGATCCGACAGAATATCAGCGCTTTCTCCCTTTTGGATCGCCACGGTATGCTCGTAGTGAGCCGAAGGTTTGCGATCGCGGGACAGTACCGTCCAGCCGTCTTTGGCCGTGCGAACTTCCTTGCGGCCCAGGTTCACCATCGGTTCGATGGCGATCACCAGTCCTTCCTGCAATTTGATGCCTTTTCCACGCTTGCCGTAATTCGGCACTTCCGGAGCCTCGTGCAAATTGCGTCCGATGCCGTGCCCGACCAGTTCGCGCACTACACCGTAATTGTGCTCTCTTTCCACATATTGCTGGACCGCAAAACTGATATCGCCCAGGCGATTTCCCACCGTAGCCTGATTAATGGCCTTATAGAGGGAAGTATTCGTTACCCGGCACAGTTCCATCACCTCTTCGGATACATCGCCCAGTGGGAAGGTGTAAGCGGAGTCACCGTGGAAGTTGTTCATAAACACCCCACAATCCACCGATACAATATCTCCGTCCTGGAAGACCATATCCTTGGTCGGGATACCGTGGACCACCTGCTCATTTACCGACACACACAAAGTGGCCGGAAAGCCGTTGTAGCCTTTAAACGCAGGAACCGCTCCATGATCACGGATCAACTCTTCCGCTACCCGGTCGATCTGATCGCCGGTCATTCCCGGACGGATCATACTTCCTACCTGCGCCAGTGCCTTACACACCAGCAAACAGCTTTCGCGGATCAATTCAATCTCTTCCTGTGTTTTATAATAGACTACTCCTGCCATAATTAGTATGAGAGATGAGGAACAGGAAAATATTTTCCCCGATCCGTAATTTATACAAATCAGAACGGGATAGCTCCTCCGAAAATTCGTTGAACTATCCCGTACTGATAGTTGGTGGTGTCAGCTGTCAGCAGGATCGCATCGTGTGGAACCTGTAAGTTCCACCGGCTGCGGATCTTCCGACAACGGAAACCGCAAGTAGTTACATATTGGCGCCAATCCCCTGCATTCTACTCTGGCGGCCTTGCAGACGACCGGATTTAACCAGACCGTCGTAGCGACGCATCAGCAGGTGGCTTTCAATTTGTTGCAGTGTATCGAGTACCACACCCACAAGGATCAGCAGAGAAGTACCGCCAAAGAAGGCTGCGAAAGCGATGTTCACACCGAAACCGCCGGCAAAAGCGGGCAGGATCGCAATGATACCCAGGAAGATAGATCCGGGCAGGGTGATCCGGGTAGTGATCGCATCGATGAAGTCGGCAGTTGCCTTACCCGGTTTGATACCCGGGATGAATGCATTCTGACGCTTCAGGTATTCTGCGTATTGCTGAGGATTTACCATCAAAGCGGTGTACACATAGGTGAAGACCACCACGATGAAGAAGTAAATGATGTTGTATAAGGGTGAAGTAAAGTCGTTCAGTGCCCGCAATACTCCGCTGCTTCCAGCGGTAGCCGGATCTGCTCCGAACTGGGCGATAACCCCGGGAATGAACATCAGTGCCTGAGCAAAGATGATCGGCATTACCCCCGCTGCATTCACTTTCAGAGGAATGTAGTCACGGGCGCCGGCAGCCGGCATTGCGGAGTTACCTCTACCTACCATCCGTTTGGCGAATTGGATGGGGATCCGCCGGACCCCGGTAACGATCAGCACTGTAGCCATAATGATCGCATACAGGATCGCCATTTCCAGTACGAATACCAGAGCGCCACCAGCGGCCATGCGAGAGGTCAGTTCGAAGACCAGCGCAGCCGGCAGAGAAGCGATGATACCTACCGTGATCAGCAGCGATACACCGTTGCCGATACCGCGATCGGTGATGCGCTCACCCAACCACATGGCAAATACCGTACCGGTAGAGAGGATGATAATGTTCGAGATCCAGAAAATACCTCCGGGAACGGAAGGGTCAACCGCACCCAGTCCTTTTACGTAGGACAGGTATCCACCGCCCTGTACCAGGGTAATGGCAACGGTGAGCAGACGGGTGATCTGGTTGATCTTTTTCCGTCCGGACTCTCCTTCTTTCTGCTGCAGGCGTTGGAAATACGGAACTGCAAAGCCCAGCAGCTGAATGATAATGGAGGCGGTGATATAGGGCATGATGCCCAAGGCCATAATGGAGGCATTGTTGAAAGCACCACCGGTGAAGACGTTGATCAATCCCAGCAGATCGTTGGGATTATCATTGTTGGCGATGGCCGCCTGCAGCGCAACTGGGTCTACGCCCGGGAGCACCACGAAGGAGCCAAAGCGAAATACCAGCAGCATACCAAGGGTAAAGAGGATGCGGTTACGCAACTCCTTGATTTTCCAAATGTTCTTGAGCGTGTCAATAAACCTTTTCATGGGTACAATTATACGAGATTAACAGATCCGCCAGCCTGCTCGATAGCTTCTTTTGCAGCAGCTGAACAAGCGTGTGCACTTACGGTCAGTTTTGCTTTCAGTTCACCAGTTCCCAGGATCTTTACGAGATCCCGCTTTTTGATGATTCCATTTTCAGCCAGGGTTTCCGGAGTGATCGCATCCAGATTGAACTTCTCGGCGATAGCGGCCAAGCGGTCCAGGTTGATGGGAACGTACTCCACCCGGTTCGGGCTCTTGAAGCCGATTTTCGGCAAACGCATTTGAAGCGGCATCTGACCACCCTCAAAGTTACGTTTATTTTTGTGACCTGAGCGAGATTTATCACCTTTATGTCCGCGCGTTGCAGTTCCGCCGTGTCCGGACCCTTGTCCTCTGGCGATACGCTTTCTTTTTTTAGTAGAACCCGCGGCCGGTTTTAAATTATGCAGTTCCATTTTAAAAATATTTTCCGGTGGACGGTATACGGTGGACGGTGAACGGACCTCCCAGATTGGCTGGAGAAAGAACCGTCGATCGTCTACCGTCGAGCGTCTACCTATTTAATCAATTTATACTTCTTCCACGGTAACCAGGTGGCTCACCTTTTCCACCATCCCCAGGATCTGAGGAGTAGCTTCGTGAACAACGGGCTTGTGGAGTCTTTTCAACCCCAAAGCTTCTACCGTATTTTTTTGGCGCTTCGGACGACCGATTACGCTCTTAACCTGCGTAATTTTAATCTTAGCCATAACATCCTAGATTTAAAAGCTCCCCCCGTTGCTTGGTGGCGGGAACAGATTATCCGTTAAATACTTTTTCCAGATCGATACCGCGTTGCTTGGCAACCAGCATCGGGCTTCTCAACTTAGTCAGCGCATCGATAGTCGCTTTCACTACGTTGTGAGGGTTTGACGAACCCTGAGATTTAGCCAATACGTTGTGTACACCGGCAATCTCCAAAACTGCACGCATTGCACCACCGGCGATCACACCGGTACCGTCTGCTGCCGGTTTGATCAACACTTTACCAGCGCCGTATTTACCTTTTTGTTCGTGCGGGATAGTTCCCTTGTAGATCGGCACTTTGATCAAGTTCTTCTTGGCATCATCTACCGCCTTGGAAATGGCTTCTGAAACGTCACGAGCTTTTCCCAGGCCGTGGCCTACGGTACCGTTCCCGTCACCAACTACTACAATAGCGGCGAAGCTGAAGGTACGACCACCCTTGGTCACTTTGGCTACCCGGTTGAGGTTAACCAGCTTTTCTTTTAGTTCCGTTTCAGTGGGTTTAACCCGGTTGGAAGTTCTTTTTGCCATTATCTTATAGATTGATGGGTATGTGCCTCCGAATGCGATCGGAGCTTTTACCCGAAAATTTGTTAAAATTTAAGCCCACCTTCACGAGCTCCGTCCGCCAGGGCCTTAACCCGTCCGTGGTAGAGATAACCTCCAC
This sequence comes from Flavilitoribacter nigricans DSM 23189 = NBRC 102662, assembly GCF_002646595.1. Lineage (GTDB taxonomy): Bacteria > Bacteroidota > Bacteroidia > Chitinophagales > Saprospiraceae > Flavilitoribacter > Flavilitoribacter nigricans. The sequence continues at coordinate 186,189 of NZ_PDUD01000025.1, read as the reverse complement.
GGTCAAATACCAGCGTTTCAACACCAGCGGCTTTCGCACGCTCGGCCAGCAACTTACCAACCGCTTTGGACTGCTCCGTTTTAGTACCGGTGTTGGCTACATCCTTATCCATAGTGGAAGCGGAAGCCAGGGTCAGACCGGCAACGTCGTCGATCAACTGGCAGTAGATTGCCCGGTTACTGCGATATACACTCAAACGGGGACGCTCGGCTGTCCCGGTGATCTTTTTACGGATCGAGTAGTGGATCTTTCTTCTTCTACCCTCTTTTGAGAATCTCATGATTATTATTCTGTTTTCAGCTTTAGTGAATGGCCGGTAAGCCAGACCCAAAGCCCCATATTTCATGAATTAAATTGCGATGTGGTGCAGTAAGGATATTGAACGGGAACCAATAGAACACGCTATCGCTTCCGCACCAGTCCGCTATATTATTTGCCCGCTGTTTTACCAGCTTTGCGACGGATCTGCTCACCTTTGAAGCGGATACCTTTTCCTTTGTAAGGTTCAGGCTTACGGAAGCTCCGGATCTTCGCAGCTACCTGGCCAACCAGCTGTTTGTCGGCGCTTTGCAGACGGATCAGCGGAGCCTTACCTTTCTCCATAGCGGTTTCAACGTTCACCTCATCGGGTACGTAGAAGTAGATGGGGTGAGAAAAACCAAGGGTCAGGATCAACAGGTTACCTTTATTCTCTACCCGGTAACCGACACCGATTACCTCCATTTCCAGGACGAAGCCGTTGGAAACTCCTTCTACCATGTTGTTGATCAGCGCGCGGCTCAGGCCGTGCAGTGACTTATGACGCTTGGAATCAGTCGGACGACTTACAGACAACTCCCCGTCTTCCACATTAACGGATAGATCCGGGTTCAGCTGCTGCTGCAGTTCACCTTTTGGGCCTTTAACGGTCACCAGATTACCTTTACTGATATCAACCTGTACGCCGTTGGGGATCGAAATGGGTGCGTTTCCTACTCTAGACATGATAAATAAGTTTTAATCTGGTCCAACAATTAATAAATGTAACAAAGCACCTCTCCACCTACATTGGCTTCGCGAGCCTGCTTGTCGGTCATTACACCGCGAGATGTGGAAATGATTGCAACACCGAGACCGTTAATGACGCGAGGCAGCTCATCGGCCTTGGCGTACTTACGCAGACCAGGCTTACTGATGCGGCCCATTTCCCGGATGATCGGTTTACGAGTGGAAGGATCATACTTGATGGCGATCTTGATCACGCCCTGTTTGCCTTTACCCGCTTCGTCATCAAACATATATTTCAAAATATATCCCTGATCGTAAAGGATTTCAGTCATTCTTTTTTTCAGCTTGGAAGCTGGAATCTCAACGATTCTGTGACCCGCCAGTTGTGCGTTGCGAATGCGGGTCAGATAATCAGCAATAGGATCTGTTACTGCCATGATATTATCATTACGTTAACCGGTTTTCCGAAGGAGATTTCAGGAACCTCGTCAACTTTTGAGGAAATTGCGTGGAGTAGCCGTTCGGGCGGCACTGGCATAAGCCGGCCATTACCCAGGAACGTATCTTGCTCCAGCAGTTTAATGTTATTGATTTCAATGCGACTCCGGCCCGTACAATGCCGGCCGGATGGTGCCGCTAACGAAGCTTCGATCGTTATCGATAGCTACTTGGATTCGCTACCCGGATCTCCAGGTACCGAAATTTAAGTTGCTGTGATTACCAGCTAGCTTTAGTTACTCCCGGAATTTTTCCATCCAGGGCCATTTGGCGGAACTTAACCCGGCAGAGGCCGAATTTTCTCATATATCCTTTCGGACGTCCGGTAAGCCGGCAGCGGTTGTGCAGGCGAATAGGATTGGAGTTGCGGGGCAACTTATCCAGTTCTTCCCAGCGGCCTTCCGCTTTGAGTTGTTCGCGCAGATCGGCGTACTTCTTAACTAGTCTGGCACGTTTTGCTTCGCGAGCGATCAATGATTTCCTTGCCATGAATAATTTATTTGTCGAAATTAATTTCTCTGATTCTTGAACGGCATGCCCATCATTTTGAGCAGTGCCAGTGCTTCGGCGTCGGTCTTTGCTGTAGTCACGATGGTAATATCCATACCGGTGATACGGGCCACCTTGTCCAGATCGATCTCCGGAAAGATAATCTGTTCGGTAATACCCATTGAGTAGTTACCGCGACCGTCGAAACTCTTGTCATTCACACCGCGAAAGTCCCGTACACGTGGCAGGGCAACGGTGATCAGGCGATCCAGGAATTCATACATCTGATCTTTACGTAGCGTAACGCGCGCACCGATCGTCATGTCTTCCCGAAGTTTAAAGTTCGAGACCGATTTTTTCGCCTTGGTAGGAACCGCTTTCTGGCCGGCGATGATGCTCATCTCCTGCAGTGCGTTATCCACCAGTTTTTTATCCTGAGTAGCATCACCAACACCCTGGTTGATGCATACTTTCTCAATTTTAGGAATTTCCATTACCGTCTTGTAGCCGAACTGCTCTTTGAGTGCCGGTGCTACCTCTTCGCGGTATTTTTGCTTAAGTCTGGGAGTATAACTCATTACTTAATGATTTCTCCTGATTTTTTAGAATAACGTACGATCTTGCCGTTTTCTTCTTTACGGCCAACACGAGAAGGCTCACCGGTCTTAGGATCGGACAACATCAGATTAGAGATGTGGATCGTATCGGTGATCTCGTTAATCCCGCCGGGAGCATCCTGGGTGGGTTTGCTGTGCTTTTTGCGCAGGTTAACACCATCCACAATGGCCCGGTTCTTATCGGGGATCACTTCCAGAACTTCACGAGAACGTTCTAGGTCTTTATAGGCTCCGGAAATGACGAACACTTTGTCTCCCTTCTTGATCTTCAATTTGGGAGCGAACCGTGCTGTTTTACTTTTATTTGCCATTTTTTTCTGCTTATCTACCGACAATACTGCCGGACCGTTTTATAATACCTCAGGAGCTAATGATACAATACGCATGAAATCCTTCTCGCGCAGCTCACGGGCAACCGGGCCAAAAATACGAGTACCGCGTGGCTCATCGGCAGCGTTGAGCAATACACAGGCATTGTCATCAAAACGGATGTAGGAACCATCCCGACGACGGATCTCTTTCTTGGTACGCACCACTACGGCCCGGGAAACCGTACCTTTCTTTACTCCACCCGGAGTAGCCTCCTTGACGGATACGATGATCAGATCACCGATGGAAGCGTAACGACGCTTCGAGCCGCCCAGTACGCGAATACAAAGTACTTCCTTTGCACCACTGTTATCGGCTACTTTCAGTCTGGACTCTTGCTGAATCATGACACTTTACTATTTAAAGATGCTTTATTCTACCTGCGTATAAATGTTTCCTTACAGAGGCAAGCAGGTCCATAATTAATTCGGATGCCGGTGGACGGCCGACGACCGATGGTACTTCAAGACTGCGACCAGCGCTTACTTCGCTCTTTCGATCACTTCGACCAGTCTCCAGCGCTTGCGTTTGCTCAAAGGACGAGTTTCCATGATCCGTACAGTATCACCGATGTTGCAGTCGTTCTGCTCATCGTGTGCGATGAACTTCTTGGACTTTTTCATGTACTTACCGTAGATCGGGTGCTTGATACGACGTTGCACCTCAACGGAAATGGTCTTGTCCATTTTGTTGCTCTTCACAACTCCGACTCTCGTCTTTCTAAGATTTCTTTCTTCCATTGTTTTTTATCAATTTGGGCTGATGGTCGATGGTTGAAGATTGACGGTGGGTAATGCTACCGTCTACCGTTTTGCCGTCTTCCGTCCACCAAACAAATGGTTTATTTACGGCGACGATTCCGGATCTTGGAACGTTTTGCCAATTGTTCTTCGGACATATTGGCCACTTCGCGCCGGCGGATTTCTGTTTGCAGACGAGCGATGTCGCGACGTACTTCACGCAGTACCAGTGGGTTATCCAACCCTTTTACGGCGTGGTCGAACTTGAGCTTTTGGTATTGACCCTGGGTGGTCTCCAACTCGCTTTGCAAGTCTGAATCGGAAAAATCCTGTAGCTCCAAAAATTTTTTGGTTGCCATGCTATCTTGAATTAAAAATATCAGTTAGAATAATCATCTGCAGACCCTGCGGCCTGAAATCAGAAGACTTTATCTACCTTCCGGACTCCGGTGGTTTATCCCTGATAATCAGGGCGGATCACCACTTTGGTCTGTACCGGTAGTTTTTGTGCGGCCAGGCGAAGTGCTTCGTGAGCGATCTCGCTGGATACACCATCAATTTCAAACATAATACGGCCCGGTTTTACCAGGGCTACATAGTGGTCAAGAGCACCTTTACCCTTACCCATCCGTACCTCTTGCGGCTTAGCAGTAATCGGCTTATCGGGGAAAATGCGAATCCACACTTTTCCTTCCCGCTTCATGTAACGCGTCATCGCGATACGAGCTGCTTCAATCTGGCGGTTGGTAATCCGGCCTTCATCCAGGGTCTTCAACCCAAAGCTACCGAAGGCTACCGTACTTCCGCGATGCGCCAATCCACGATTCCTACCCTTCTGCTGCTTGCGATACTTCGTTCTTTTTGGCTGTAACATTCTTAAAAAATTTAGCAGTCTTATTTACAAAAGCCGATATAATTGGGAACTTTTCTCGAAATCTGCAGATTTAAACTTTGTAAAGCAGTAAAAATCAACAACTTACGCCTCGAAATACACCCAAATCTACCTCAGCCCCCGAAAAAGCCAGGCAAAGGTACGGCATTTTATTTAAAATAACTAACTCCAGGCCGAGGAAATTCTCGACAATTCAGTATCTGGAGTATATATGATGAGGTTGAGGGGTGACGGTCGACGATTTTTGGTCGATGGTCGATGGTCGATGGTTGACGGTCGATGGTTGACGATTTGGTTGATGGTGAATGGTTTAGCATACGTTGAATTGAGCGGGTCATATCAATTATCTTACTGACTGACCGTCTACCGTACCCTACTTACCGTCCCACCGTCTACCGTACACCGTTTGCCGTCTACCTTCTACCGTGTATATACCTACGACTAACCTCTACGGTTTCCACCGCGGCCTCTTCCTCCGCCACCACGACGGTCTCCACGACCTCCGCGACGATCACCACGACCTCTTCCGCCACCGCCGGCTTCCTTCTTGGTAACGCCAACGTTCGGAGACAGATCGCGTTTGCCCAGTACTTCACCGTTACAGATCCAGACCTTCACGCCGATGATACCGTATACGGTCAGGGCTTCTTTCAGTGAATAGTCGATATCTGCGCGGAAAGTGTGCAGCGGCGTACGTCCTTCTTTATATTCTTCGGTACGCGCCATATCCGATCCGTTCAAACGACCGGCAATGCGAATTTTGATCCCTTCGGCACCGGCACGCATCGTAGACTGAATAGCCATTTTGATCGCGCGGCGATAGTTGATCCGTGCCTCCAGCTGCTTAGCGATGGATTCGGCAACGATGTTCGCATCCAGTTCCGGCTTGCGGATCTCCACGATGTTGATCTGCACATCCTTACCGGTCAGCTTTTTCAGCTCTTCGCGGATACGATCTACTTCCTGACCGCCTTTCCCGATGATGATACCCGGACGGCTGGTGTGGATGGTGATGGTAATGCGCTTGAGTGTACGCTCGATAACGATACGAGCGATACCTCCCTTGTGGATACGTGCGTGCAGATAAGTGCGGATTTTTTCATCCTCTACTACCTTATCGGCGTAGTCCTTATCAGCATACCAGTTAGACTCCCATCCGCGGATGATGCCTAAACGATTGCCGATTGGATTTGTCTTCTGACCCATATCTATGGTTGAAATTGATTGAAATTGACAAATTTAGGTATCAGGGGCAGAGGTCGGGAGCCAGATAAAGCCACTATGCTTGAACTGACCCCGGACTTCTGAAGCCTGACGCCTCAGATTTTATTCTTCAGTTGCTCCTTCTTCCTCTTCGATGTAGACTTCGTCTTCCGCAGCATCCTGGGAATCAGCATCAACAGCGATGCGGTTCTCCACCACGATGGTTACGTGGTTGGTACGCTTGCGAATACGGTGAGCTCTACCGTGAGGAGCGGGACGATAACGCTTGAGCATCGTTCCTTCGTCGACGAAAGCGGTTTTGATAACCAGGCCATAATCGTCGGCGCTTTCCAGACCGCCCAATTTATTTTCCCAATTGGCAACAGCCGATAGCACGAGTTTCTCTAACCAGATGGCAGACTCGCGTTTGCTAAAACGCAGGATGTCCAGCGCATCTTCCACCCGCTTGCCGCGAATATTGTCCACTACCAAACGCATCTTGCGCGCTGACATCGGAACATTTCTGAGTTTAGCTACAGCTTCCATTTCTTAAAATTATATTGTAGACAGATCGTGTTGAAAATTTATGAACAGCGGATCTTTCCTACTTTGTGAAATACTTTTCTCACTTTTCCGATCCGGAGAGTCGGTGGAGTTATCCGTGGGCAAGCGGCTCCGCTGAGCTGATCACCGACGGTTATCCGCCAGACTACTATTTCTTCCGGTTACCGGAGTGTCCTCTAAAGCTACGAGTGGGAGCAAATTCACCCAGCTTGTGGCCTACCATGTTTTCCGTAACGAAAACCGGAACAAAAGTTTTGCCATTGTGTACGGCAATCGTCTCCCCTACCATATCGGGAATGATCATAGAGGAACGAGACCAGGTTTTGATCACAGTCTTTTTGTTGGACTGCTTTGCCTTTTCAACTTTGTCCATCAATTTGTGGAAAACGTAAGGACCTTTTTTAATTGATCTTGCCATTATTGTTATTTATTACGCGATTTCCGCTTGGAAATAATCAATTTGGTAGAATGCTTTTTATTGTTGCGGGTCTTCTGACCTTTAGCCATGATACCGGTGCGAGAACGTGGGTGTCCTCCGGAAGCTCTACCTTCACCACCACCCATGGGGTGATCTACCGGGTTCATTGCAACACCTCTTACGCGAGGACGGCGTCCGATCCAGCGCTTGCGACCAGCTTTACCCAATACCTGCAGACCGTGGTCCGGGTTGGATGTAGAACCGATCGTAGCCTTACAGGTTTGCAGGATACGGCGTACCTCACCGGAAGGCAGTTTCACGGAAGCGTAACGACCTTCACGACCCATCAGGGTAGCGTTGGTACCGGCACTACGGGCGATAGCTGCGCCCTGGCCTGGCTGTAATTCGATAGCGTGGATCACCGAACCGAGCGGAATATCACTCAGGAACAAGGTGTTACCCGTTTCCGGGCTGGCTCCTTTTCCGGATACTACGGTATCACCTACCTGTAGACCCTGGGGAGCGATCATGTATCTCTTTTCACCGTCTGCATAGAACAGCAGTGCGATGAAAGCGGTACGGTTGGGATCGTACTCGATGGATTTAACCGTTGCCGGAACTCCATCTTTATCACGCTTGAAATCGATGACCCGATAACGACGCTTGTGACCACCACCTTTCTGGCGTACGGTCATTTTACCGTCCTTATTACGTCCACCGGTCTTTCTCATTGGAGCCAACAGGCTCTTTTCGGGTTCGCTGGTGGTAACTTCTGAATATGCGTTACCTACTCTGAAACGAGTACCAGGCGTAACCGGACTAAACTTTTTGACTGGCATGGTAGTAAATCAATTTTTCACCAAAAGTGGTTAGCCGAAGCTCGGGCCCAAGCAACTGTTAACAGCTGCTTTCATCAGGCAACGCCCACCCCCGACTCCTGTCTTTTGGCCATTTCTCAAATTGCTAGCGTCATAATGTTGTGTCATCCGGCCCGACTTACTTTCGGTCTGCGGCCGGCCGACTTATGACTGTCTAGATATCACCGTAGAAATCGAGCTCTTCTCCTTCGCCCAGGGTCACTACAGCTTTTTTGTAAGAAGCCACACGGCCACGCTGGATACCGGAACGGGTATTGCGCACTTTGGATTTGCTCGGAAGTACCATCGTATTGACGGCTTCCACGCTTACTCCGTAGATCTGCTCTACCGCTTTGCGGATCTCCACTTTGTTGGCCTGTTTGTGGACGACAAAACTGTACTGATTGAGACCCTCCGAAAGCTGCTCGGCTTTTTCGGTGATGATCGGCCTGATAAGAATTGTCTTTGCCATTAGAATATTATTATAATCCGTATGAACTGCTGACCGGATCCCGCTGGGGGCTTACCGGCTTACAGCCGTACGGCATTGCATTATTTAAAAGTTTCAACGATCTTTTCGATCGCACCTTCACTCAGCACGATGGTGTTGGCGTGCAGAATGTTGTACGGATGGATGTCCGTAGCGCGGATCACATCCGCGTTTTTGAGGTTGCGACCGGAAAGCATTACTTCTTTCTCGTAATCCGCAGTTACCAGCAGGGCCTTTTTGTCAGCCAGTTGCAGTTTGTCGAGGATGTTCACGAATTCCCGGGTTTTGGGAGCTTCGAAAGAAAAGTCCTCCACGATCATGATCTCACCGGCAGAAGCCTTGGTAGACAATGCGGACAAGCGAGCCAGACGCTTCACTTTTTTGTTCAGTTGGAAGCTGTAGCTGCGCGGGCGCGGGCCGAAAATACGACCACCACCACGGAAAACCGGGCTCTTGATATCACCGGCACGTGCGGTACCGGTACCCTTTTGGCGCTTCAGCTTACGGGTAGATCCCGTAATCTCGCTACGCTCCTTTGATTTGTGCGTGCCCTGGCGTTGGTTAGCCAAATATTGCTTGACCACCAGATAAACAGCGTGATCATTGGGCTCGACAGCAAAGACGTCGGCGGGCAGTTCAATCTCCCGTCCCGTCTTTTCTCCCTGTATGTTATGCACTTCGAGTTTCATCACTTCAGATTTAAAGGCTTAGCCAAAAAAATCCCGTCCGGCAGTGGCGCCGGCACGTCGGGAGAGGCAAATTATTTTTCCAAGATTACGTAAGCACCCTTGTGGCCGGGGATTGCACCTCTGACCAGCAAAAGATTTTTCTCAGCGAAAACCTTGATTACTTTCAGGTTTTTCACCTTCACACGACGACCACCGTCACGGCCGGCCATCCGCATGCCTTTGAATACCCGCGCGGGATAAGAAGCAGCACCGATAGAACCCGGGGCACGTTGGCGGTTGTGCTGACCGTGGGTCGCATCGTTCACACCTGCAAATCCGTGGCGCTTTACAACACCTTGGAAACCTTTACCTTTGGATAGGCCGATTGCGTTGATCGTATCGCCTTCCGCAAATACTTCATCAACGGTGATGGTATCACCGGCTGCCTTTTCAACAGCGTTGAAATCACGGAACTCGATTACTCTTTTCTTGGGAGTAGTATTGGCTTTGTCAAAATGCCCGATCTGGGCTTGGGTGGTATTTTTTTCTTTCGCTTCGCCGAACCCTATCTGAAGGGCCTGGTAGCCGTCGGTCTCTTCGGTTTTAACCTGTGTAACTACACATGGTCCCAATTCGACAACGGTACAAGCAACGTTGCGTCCTGCAGCATCAAAGATGCTGGTCATACCGATTTTTTTTCCGATCAATCCGTTCATCTTAAGTTATATTTTAGATGACAGATTCCTGGGTGCTGCTTTGGTGAAAAGGCCGCCGGGATCGCAGATGCGTACCCTGCTCGATGGCCTCAAAACGGCACCTAGTATCTTGCGTGAACTAATTAATTTAAGTTGCTAGTCGCAACTTAGTATAGAGTAGTGAGTATCGGAATAAAGAGATCGGATCCTGAACCCGGGAAGCGGAATGCTCCTGTCGGTGAGATGAACGTCTCCTTATGCTTCACACGCTACACTCTACAACACAAGTTGAAGACCTGCGCTAATTATTTCCAAAATTCATTAGAAAGCTGCCTATTGACTAGGTCAGTTTCACCTGAATGTCTACCCCGCTGGGCAATTCCAGTTTCGACAGAGCGTCGACTGTCTTCTGGTTGGGTGTAAAAATTTCAATAAGGCGCTTATGGGTGCGCAACTGAAACTGCTCACGAGATTTCTTGTTCACGTGTGGAGAACGGAGAACGGTATAAATGTTCTTCTCTGTGGGCAGCGGAATCGGACCTGTTACGACGGCCCCACTGTTGCGAACCGTTTTTACGATCTTTTCGGTTGATTTGTCTACCAGATTGTGATCGTAAGAACGCAGTTTAATACGAATTTTCTGATTCATGCCTGCAAACCAGTTATTTCAAATGAAGGCTTCAACTGATAACCATCGGGGCTAACAGCATTCCACCAAAATGATGAATAATACCCAAACTGTTTTCACCTCGCTTGGCAAAAGGTCAGTCTGAGCTATAATAATAGGTTCGGAAGCCGGGCAAATAATTTGTCCGGGCTTCCGAACGATTAATTCATGTCAATTCCGCAAGTCTGTTCCCCGGGGGATGGTCAGCTTTCGACCGCCGACTTGCGATTCCTTCCGGCGAACCGGATTATACGTTTACTTCGCCTTTGGCTTTTTCGATCACTTCTTTGGCAATGCCCTGCGGAGCTTCAGCGAAGTGGCTGAATTCCATGGTAGAGCTTGCGCGACCGGAAGTGATGGTACGCAGGTGCGTTACGTAACCGAACATTTCTGCCAGAGGTACATCAGCGGTAATCGCTACTGCACCACCGGAACGTCCCTGCTGGCCTTTCGGCAAACCGCGACGACGGTTCAGGTCACCAATTACACTACCTACATATTCTTCCGGAGTAACTACCTCCAGTTTCATGATCGGCTCGAGGATCTTCGGGTTACACTTCGGAGCAGCAGCGCGGAAGCCTTCTTTCGCACAAAGTTCGAAAGCGATCGGCTTAGAGTCCACGGAGTGCATAGAACCGTCATATACCCGCACTTTCATGCTATCGATGTTGTAACCGGCGAGAATACCGTTGTCCATCATGGCGGTGAAACCGTCACGGATAGGCTTTTGGTAGTTCTTGTCGATCGATCCACCGAAGATGTCCCATACGAACTGCAGTTTGACCTTACCGGATTTGAAGTCTTCGCTGTCCAGGAATTCCTGATCGGCCGGGCCAATCTCGAATTCCATGTCGGCGAACAAACCGGAACCACCAGACTGCTTTTTCAGACGCTCGCGGTGAGAAATAGCCGTAGTCAGTGCTTCTTTGTAGTTTACCTGCGGCTCACCCTGGTTACATTCTACCTTGAACTCGCGACGCAGACGATCGATAATGATCTCCAGGTGAAGCTCACCCATACCGCTAATTACGGTCTGGTTGGTATCTTCGTCGTAACGTACGCGGAAAGTGGGATCCTCTTCGGCCAGTTTAGCCAGAGCCATACCCAACTTATCCAGGTCTTTCTGAGATTTCGGTTCAACCGCCACACCGATAACCGGCTCGGGGAATACCATACTCTCCAGAACGATCGGATGATCCAGGTCACAAAGGGTGTCACCCGTACGGATATCCTTGAAACCTACCGCTGCGGCGATGTCTCCAGCCTCTACCCGGTCGATAGAGTTCTGCTTGTTCGCGTGCATCTGATAGATACGGGAGATCCGCTCTTTGTTGTCAGAACGAGTGTTCAGTACATAAGAACCGGCATCCAGTGCACCTGAATATACCCGCATGAAAGCCAGACGGCCTACGTAAGGGTCAGTAGCAATTTTGAAAGCCAGTGCGGAGAAAGGCTCGTCTACAGAAGGACGACGCTTTTCTTCCTCTTCCGTTTTCGGGTTGATACCTTTGATGGCGTCAACGTCGATCGGAGAAGGCAGGTAAGCACAAACTGCATCCAGTACAGCCTGTACACCTTTATTTTTGAATGCAGATCCGCACATCATCGGAATGAACCGGTGGCCCATTACCGCCTGACGTACTGCGGTACGCATTTCTTCTTCAGTGATAGAATCGGGATCTTCGAAGTACTTCTCCATCAGTGAATCATCGAATTCAGCGATGGTCTCCAGCAACTTCTCACGCCACTCAGCGGCAACATCTACCAGATCAGCAGGAGTTTCGATTACCTCGAAAGTCATACCCATGTCGTCCTCGTTCCAAACGATAGCCTGGTTGGTGATCAGATCGACAACCCCTTCGAATTTCTCTTCGGAACCAATGGGGATCTGCAGCGGAATTGCGTTAGAACCCAGTTTCTCACGAACATCGTTCACTACAGAGAAGAAGTCAGCTCCGGAACGGTCCATTTTGTTAACGAAACCGATACGGGGTACTTTGTAGTTGTCAGCCAGACGCCAGTTGGTTTCGGACTGAGGCTCTACACCACTTACTGCACAAAACAGGAACACCAGACCGTCCAGTACCCGCAGAGAGCGGTTTACCTCAACGGTGAAATCCACGTGACCCGGAGTGTCAATAATGTTTACAGCGTACTCCTGATCTTTCCATTTCCAGGAAGTTTTGGTAGCAGCTGATGTGATGGTAATACCTCTCTCCTGTTCCTGCTCCATCCAGTCCATAGTGGCAGCACCATCGTGCACCTCACCAATCTTGTGGCTGAGGCCGGTATAGTATAGTACGCGCTCGGTAGTCGTCGTTTTACCGGCGTCAATGTGAGCGGCGATACCAATATTCCTAGTAAATTTGAGATCTTTAGCCATGATTTCTCCTCTCAGGGATTTAAAGAATTAGTGAATCAGTTGGTAGATTAGTTAATAGGATCGTGGTGTAGTAAGTTGAGAAATAGGTTGCGTTCATCGGGAAAATAACGGTAACTAATCTCTACAACCAATATCAACTTACACTCTGAAATGCGCAAAAGCCCGGTTAGATTCTGCCATCTTGTGCGTATCTTCTTTACGCTTTACAGCAGCTCCTTCCCCTTTGCTCGCTGCGATCAGCTCTGCAGCCAACTTTTCTGCCATTCCTTTTCCACTGCGAGCGCGACTGAAACGGATCAACCATTTCATGCCGATTGACATTTTGCGCTTGGCCCGAATCTCGGTCGGGATCTGGAAAGTAGCACCACCGATACGACGGCTGCGCACTTCCACCTGAGGCATGGCATTGTTTAATGCTTTTTTCCAGATGCCATGTTCGTCCTGCTTGGTACGCTCTTTGATGATGTCCATGGCATCGTAGAAAATACGGAAGGCAGTACTCTTCTTACCTTCCCACATCATATTGTTCACGAATTGAGTCACGATGGGATCTCCGTAGCGGGGATCCGGTGCAATGACTCTCAATTTTGGTTTTCTTTTTCTCATTTTAATTAGAGGTTTCTAATGAGTGAAACATAATTACTTCTTAGGCGCCTTGGTTCCATACTTGGAACGGCTTTGCTTGCGATCTGTTACACCGGCGGTATCCAATGCACCGCGCACGATGGTATAACGTACACCCGGTAAGTCTTTTACCCGTCCACCCCGGATCAGTACGATGGAGTGTTCCTGCAGGTTGTGACCTTCTCCCGGAATGTAGGCGATCACCTCAATGCCATTTGTCAGACGCACCTTAGCAACTTTACGCAAAGCGGAGTTCGGTTTCTTCGGAGTGGTGGTATACACCCGAGTGCAAACCCCACGTTTTTGTGGGCATGCATCCAAAGCACGAGACTTACTCTTCTCGATCACTTGCTTCCTGCCTTTGCGCACCAGTTGGTTGATAGTAGGCATACGTTCCTAAATTTCGATTAAATGGTCTGTAATTCGTTGTTTTTCTGAACTTAAGGCGGATATATACCACGCCCTTTTTCAAAAGCGAATGCAAAGGTAGGATTTTTTCCTTTAAAAACAAAAGGGTAGTAACTACAAAAAGCTAATTATTTTAAGGAAAAAATCAGGGTATCGAAGTTCCCGTTTTCTATTTGGTGAAATGCGATTGCGAAAGTTAAAAAAACGGTGCTCCGGCGGTTGGGCCGCGAATTATACTAGTGAGGCACGCAAAGATCGGTAAAAAAAGCATAATATTTGGCACCTAAGGAACTGATCTGACCGCTTTTAGGGTTAATTTATCCAAAAGAATGGATCGAAGAAGCGCTCTTGGAACGATCAACACCGTCAGTTTGGGCGTGTTACTGGGTTTTCGCCCTCCCCGGAATCCCATTCCGGGTGCCCCCAGCCTCAAAGAGGTATTCCTGCACGAAATGGGCCAACGGGATACCGTAGAATTCATCATCCTGCTCTTCGACTACTACGAATACGAGAGCCACAAGCTTCCCGTGGAAGAGGACCTACCCACAATTGAACTGAATCCCTTCATGGAGATCTTCAAACGGATCATGTCCGGCATCGAAGTCAACGAAGTACAGCTGCGGACGCTCACCGACGGAATAAAGTCCCTGGACCACTTTGCCGCCGACTACCAGGCGGACAAAAACGCACTCTTCCGAAAACTGGAAACTGCGGATCCCCCAATGGGTTCACCGGAATATCAACTGCAAACAATGCTCCGGTTCCTCAAAGTGAACCTGGTCTTACCGCTGTGGCAGGCTGTTCTGGATCATCTGACCGGAAAGGATTGACGGTGGGGCGCACCATCTTCTGCCCCTACCCTATCATTGGACGATCCAGCGGAGATATCCTCTGCGGCCATCCCGGTCCGTGAGCTCCAGCAGATAGACGCCGCGTTTTTCCGGTACCGGCAGTTCTTCCTGTAATTGCCCAACGGGCCAGTTCCGCTCCCAGATTACCTGCTTTTGCAAACTGATCAGACGCAGGCCGGTGATCTGGGCATCGGTCAGCTGCAATCTACCCGGCTGTTCTAAGGACACCGGATTGGGGTACAGCACCGCCCCCCAGGTGGTGACCGGATCGATCACCGGGCTGGCAACATCCACAACCAGCTCAAACTCCTGCGAACAATTGTTCGTATCCGTAAGCGTAAGGCCGTAGGTGCCGGGAGCCAGTCCGTCCAGTCGTTCCGCCGTATCACCGGTACTCCAGCTGTAGGTGTATTCCGGTGTGCCTCCATTGACGGCGATCACCGCTATACTCCCATCATTTCCAACTTCGGCGGAAGCCGGGACGATCTCGGTCTCCACTTCCAGCACCGGAATATCGCCCTGGTATTCGTAGGCGCCCAGATCAACGCTCTCGTATACCTTGCGGGTTGCTCCGGCCAGATCGGTTGTCAGGGTTGCCGGCAGCAGGGCATTATTTCCGGTGTTGACGGCCGGAGAGCAGGCTTCCAGACGGAAGTTAGCACTGGCCGGTGCCACAAACCGGGGCGGCGTGCCCAGGATCAGGCCTTCGCCGCAATTCACCCCCGTCGGGAAGGGATCCCCGTAGCGGGTCGGTTCCGTTCGGAATAGGTCTTCGCAATTTTCCGATCTCAACAAGCTGTAAGCAATGCTGAGTTCGGCGTTCTGGAGCAGAAAAAGCGAATGCTCCTCCTGCATCTGGTCCCAGAGTATGGAGTTGAGCAGGCGGATCTGCACCGTTGCATCGTCGTCCCGGTTCTCTTCCCGGAAAAGTACCGTCCCCGTTTCCGAGTCGATGTAATTGTAAAAAGTACAGTTGATCAGATCCAGCTCACTTCTGGCTTGTGAACTGTACAGCGCTTCCTTGCCGGGTACCAGTTCCGGTCTTACAAAAAGGCTATTGACGACCTGACCGTGGGCCGGCGAAAACGCTATTGCTCCCGCTCCGCTGCTTTCCGTATCGGCAATCAGCAGTGATTCGGCCCGGAGCGTATCCCCCACGACGCTCAGCAAGGTGTGGGCCACATTTCCCCGGATCGTACAGTTTTTGATCTCGGTATCTGATCCTTCCGGGTAGTGAGTGTCACCGGCTGGACTTTCGTTAAGGTCCACCAGGGTGAGGGCCTCGTTGTCCTCCAGAACGCAATCCAGGAGTGCCACTTCGATGCCTTCCATCCTGATGGCCCTGCCGGATAAGGTGTTCTGGGAAATGCGGCAATCTTCTGCCCGAAAATACCGGGGCCGGCCTTCCATCAGAGTAATCACGTCATTCCCTACAAAAGAAGACCGGATGATCCGTACGGTATCCGGCTCCCCCAGCGCGATCAGTTGATTGTACCCTTCATTGCCCCGGAATACCAGGTCATCCAGGAGGACATTCAGGGATGGGCTGCTGGCCCGGAAAAGATTGAACCCGCTGTTGGCGGAGATATTAGAGCGGAAGGTCGTATTCTCGACAATCACCTCCAGAGTATGGTCGGAAGCTACTCCTTTAGCAAATATTAGATCGCTTTCGTTTTCCAGGAAAGCGCTGTTCCGGATCGTGAGCTTGCCCGGTTGTTCGGTATCGGTGAGTATGAACAACAGTCCCTGGTTGATCGAACTGTTGTTAAAAAAGGTACAACCTACAAACTCGATCCCCTGCGGCCCTGTATTTCCCAGGGTAGTCATATAGCCACTCCCGGTACCCGCCTGGTTCAGTTCGAAGGTGCAGTCGATAAAGGCAATTCCGATATTATTGCGGTTCCGCCCATCTCCGTAGACCGCCCCGCCGAATTCCGCATAATTGTTGAAAAATCGGGTATTCCTGATGGTCAGCCGATAATCGCTTTCCGTAGCCGTAGTACTGATGAGTATACCACCGCCGATCCGGGCGGGATCGTAGGGCGGAGTACCGATCTCCTGATCGTTGGCCGAACCATTGTGAATCTCCACACCATCCACAATCGTAAACTCGTCGGGATCAGTGATGGTCAGTACCGAATAACTGTTATCGCGGTGATCACCGGGTATACCGATATCGCCATTCAGAAAGGTAGGATATGCGGACCAGTCCCGTTCTTCCCGGGAGACTTCCCCACCGGCAAATCCACCGTAGAGTGCTACTCCGGTAGGCAGTGCAAAGGTTTGATAGCGGTCCGTACCATCCGTAGGCCGGTAATCGCCGGCAACGAGCCAGATCTCATCACCGGCCACTGCGTCGCCCAAAGCGGATTGCAGGTCCTGGTAGGCATCCGTCCAGTTCAGGCCGGTATTCGCTCCGGTAGCATATTTGTTGACGTAGATCACTTTTGCCGGAGCAACGGCGACCATACTACTCCACAATAACCCGATTAGTAAACATTTGATCTTCATGAAAATGACTTAGTGCTTTGAATAATTTTTATTGTACAACCCTTTCGGTGTCCTCGTGTTCTCCGGAATTCCCGCATTCCGGCGATGCCGTCCGTATATTCTCCCCGAGGTCTACCGGACCTGAGGATCGCTAACTACAGCTCTCCATCCATCCCAGGACGGAATTATTAGCAGTTGCGAATGGATTTGTATAAATTACCGCGGGCCGAAGTGCGACCGGGAAACGACCAGGTAGGAAAGCGATGAGGAAATGGCTGAGTTGCTTTACATTCATGGAATCGATCCGGCTTCGGTATTAAAGGCAATTGAAGCGGTAACCAAAGGAAAATGGACAATCTCTCTTTTGGCCCCGGTGTCGTTTTGTTTTCCGGAATTTGTGGCTGAACATTGCGGACTTCCCAATCGTCAGTGGTTTTCTATCTCTAACCCACGGGGCATAAAGGCCCGGCATTAGCGGCAGAAAACCGCCCTTCAGGCCTTGGGTGCCTAAAACGACGCTGGGAATATCCCAAATATTTGTCCAAAAACTTTTGTTGGCTAGAAGCTTTACGGGGCTGATGGATCCGGGCACAACTTTTTCCGTCGGTACCCGGCTGGTTAAAGCTGCTCCCAAAATAGACCAGCATCTACATAATTGCAAAAAAATTAACATATATGTCCGCCAAGCTGCCCCCCGAAACGCTGCACGAAGAAGCGTACACCGTACGTACCTACGAGATCGATCACCAGAAACGGATGACCATACCGGCACTGGTGCGTCTGATGCAGGAAGCGGCCATGCAGCACGTCCTGCAACTGAAGTTATCGGTCTGGGATCTGGAGACCGAGCGGGTCGCCTGGGTACTGATGCGCCTGCAACTGGAGGTAAAACGCCTGCCCCGGCTGGAGGAGACGATCACCATCCGCACCTGCCCCACCGGACTGGAGCGTATTCTTACTTACCGCAATTTCTGGATCTATGATGCCGAGGGTACCCTCATCGCCGAAGCGGTCACCCACTGGGTACTGATGGATACCCAGACCCGTCGGCTGAAGGCGATCCCGGAATGGATCGAGACCCGTTTTTCGCAATTGATCCCGGAAACTCACGACGGACTGCAACCTTCCCGTCATAAATTGCCTCCGCTGTCGCAACACGACCGGCAAAAATCTTTTCACGTGCGCTGGCACGATCTGGATTTCAACCTCCATCTAAACAACACCTATTATATATTGTATCTGCTGGAAGGCCTTCCGGCTAGCTGGCTGTCCGACCGGACCCTGATCCGGCTGGATATCGCCTACAAATCCGAGGTAAGAATGGAGGAAAGCTTCGAAGTACAGATGCAACAACTGAGCTCGGGACAGTTCCTGCACCGAATGACCCAGGGCGCCGAAGAGCGGGTGCTCGCCGAAATGGTCTCGGAATGGAAATAAGCCGGGCCACCGGCTTCTGGGAACCGGCAGCCGGGCTCGTTCTCAGGTCCTACATAAACGGAATGAACAAAATATCGTGCAACAGGTAATGATTCTGGTAATAGGAGACATTCTCCGGCAGGATCACGTCCAGCGGCAGGTAGTTATATTGTTGCGGCCGGGACTTAAATACCAGATACTTGGCCAGATAGATCATTCCCAGATAGCCCATCAGGGGTGGGTTCTGGTTGATCAGGTAAGTGATCTTTCCCCGCTCCAGGTACATGAGATTTTCCTGCAGGGTGTCGTACCCGATGAGTTTAATATGGCTGATACGCTGGGCATCGATAGCGGCTGCGATCTTGCTGATCCGGGATGCACTCGTGTAAATCCCCTTGATCGTAGGGTGTAAACTGATCATGTGGTTGAGGAAAGCGCCCAGCGCCTGCGGGTCATTGTAATCCTCAAAATCCGCCGTGATCACTTCCACGTAGGGAGCTACCTCGGAGAAACAGTCCCGAAACCCGCGTTCCTTTTCCAGCATGTGCTGCGCGTTCTGATAATCCTTTTCCAACGGGATCATCAACACCTTGTCGTCCGCTACGCAGTGCTCGGTCAGTAATCTGGCGGCCAGACGGCCACTCTGGTAAGAATTGGGACCGATATAACACAGGAAAGATTTGTCCTCACTTTCTACCAGCGTATTGATCACCACAAAGGGGATATCGCTCTTGACGATGGATTTCCGCAGCAATTCGTATTCCCGGTGAAAAATGGGCGCCACGATAAGCCCGTGGTATTTGTTCAACTGCAGATTGTTGACCTTTTCCGTAAAGTCGGCCGGAGAAAAAAGATCAAATTCGACAAAGTGAACGATGACGTTTTGCTCGCCGATCTGTGAAATAGCCTTCTGAAATCCGGCGTGAACATGATCCCAGAACGGGTCCATTCCATTTTTCGGTACCAGACAACACAAGCGGTACGTGCGGTTGGATCCGGACAGGATCGACGCGTGAATATTCGGCTGGTAACCGATCTCCTTGGCGATGCGTAATACTTTTTCTTTGGTGGTGGCCGCTACCCTTCCCCTGTCGTGAAGTACCCGGTCTACCGTACCGATAGAGACATCGGCCAGGTCGGCGATGTCCTTTAAGCGTGGAGTTTTTTCCATAACTGCATTGTTAAATCGGGGGATGACCGGGCATTATTTTTTAACGGAAGCATCGCTTTTGAGGTGATCCTTGCCATACTTCCTACCCGACTGTAAAGCTACTCTTAATTACTTGAAGCTCAAAAATGCAAATTTTCAAGAATTTTTTGCCAAATAATCACAATATTTCAATATTTTTGATTTGCGTTAACATTAACGCAGCGATTTATATTGCGTTAACGTTTACATTTTGGAGACTTATCTGATTTTGCGTTAACGTTAACATGACGGGAACCTAACCCTCGGTTGCGTTAACGTTAACGCCATAAATTTGGTAAGTCAATTTTGCAGTCAACGTTATTTTTCATCTAAAACATCTACAAATGAAAAGAGCTTTATTTTTCATTTTAGTTTCTCTGTTTGTTACGGCAATGCAGGGACAGACCGTACAGGGAGTTGTCTCCTCCAGTGATGGAGAGATCCTGGTCGGGGCTACCATACTAGTTAAAGGAACGACCACCGGATCCGTAACCGATCTGGATGGTAAGTATCAGATCGATCTCGGGGACAATGCAGATGCGGTCCTTGTTTTCTCGTATACCGGCTACACTCCTCAGGAAGTGGAGGTGAACGGCCGTACCCAGATCGATGTGGAACTGGCTTCCGGCCTGATCCTGCAGGAGGCTGTAGTGACGGGCCTGGGTATTTCCAGAGACCGGAAGACCCTGGGTTATGCTACTTCTACGATCAGTTCCCAGGACCTTACCACCACCCAGGTGACTAACTTCGCCTCTGCCCTTTACGGTAAGGCACCCGGCGTATCCATTCGTTCGGTACCGGGCGGTGCTACCAGTGGGGTAAACATCAACATCCGGGGCTTTGCCTCCATCACGGGTAACACCCAGCCGCTCATCGTTATGGACGGTGTACCCATCCGCAACGGCGAATTCAACAACACCAACTACTGGGGCGACCAGTACATCCGCGGCAACGGCCTGACGGACATCAACCCGGAAGATATTGAATCCATTTCCGTATTGAAAGGTGCTTCTGCGGCGGCGCTGTACGGTTCGGAAGCAGTGAACGGTGTAGTCCTGATCACTACCAAAAAAGGTAGAAAGAAGCAGGGACTGGGTGTCGATTTTAACGCCAGCTACAGCAACGACCAGGTGGCTTACCTGCCGCGTTACCAGAACGTACGTGGCCCGGGCTATTTCACCAATCTGGCTGATGCCGGCCAGGACGAGAATGGTTTCATTTTCTACGATACGGACGGAGACGGCAATCCCGATACCCGTGGCTTGATCAACACCAGTGTCAACTTCGGTCCGGAGTTTGACGGTCAGCCCGTAATGGCCTGGGACGGTGTGGTACGGCCCTACGAAGCCTCTAACAACAGCTACGCCGACCTTTTCCAGAATGCCCAGAGCTCCAGCGTTAACCTGGCGATCTCCAAAGGTTTTGAGAATGCCAGTGTGCGTTTTTCCTTCACCCGCCAGGACAACCAGATGATCTCTTTCGGATCCAAGAACGAAAGAAACATTGCAAATCTGAACGCCAGTTTTGATATCGGTGACAATCTGCGCACTACCCTTTCGGTGAAATACATCAATCAGTTTACGAAGAACCGCCCGCATAAAGTGGATCGGATGATCAACAACTTTGGTGGTATGATGGACCGCTTCGAGTCTGCCGACTGGTATTTCGACCGCTATAAGACCAGTCTGGGCTATATGTTCAGAACGGGTACTCAGGCCACTTTGACGCCGGATGAGAACATTATTTACAATGGCTTCAAGTCGTCGATCGCCGATTACGTCTGGCGGATCAACGAACACCAGATCCGCGAGAACAGCAACCGGGTGATCGCAACGGTTGCCCAAAACTGGACGATCGTCAAAGGTCTGGACCTGCAGGGACGTTTTTCTACGGATTACACAACCGAAAATATCGAGAGCTGGAACTCCACCCGTTTCCCCAGCGCCCTGTACAATAACCCGGCCGGTGGATTTTCACTGCGCAATAATATCAACAGTCTGCTTTACGGTGACGTATTGCTGACCTACCAGGCTCAGCTAACGCCTACCTTCAGCATTGAAGCGATGGGTGGCTATACGGCCAAACGCATTCAGACCAACTTCGTATCCAGAGGAACCGCCGGTGGCCTGAGCCCGGAGAACTTCTTCGATATCTCCGCCTCCATCAACGTACCGAACTCCGGCTCGGACCGTTCGGACTTCGTATCCGACGGCTTCCTGGGTAAATTGGAACTGGGCTACAAAGATTACCTCTTCGTAGAAGGTACCATCCGTAGGGACCGGACCTCTACCATGGCTCCGGAAAACAACTCTTTTGTCTACCCTTCTGTTAATGCCAGTCTGGTTCTGGACGAAGCCTTCAACCTGCCTAACTACTTTAGTTTTGCCAAACTGAGAGCCTCTTACGGCGTAGTAGGTAACTATCCGCTGATCTATCAGGCCAACATCGCCTACAACCAAAACACCCTGGGGGTACAGGCCATGGGCGGTCGTCCGATCCTGTATACCAACATCAGTGGTGCTTTCGGTAACGATGTGATCAGACCGGAACAAAAACACGAATTTGAATTTGGTCTGGACCTGGCCTTCTTCAACCGTATCCAGGCGGATATCACTTATTACAACGGTAAGATCGTCGACCAGATCCTACCAGTGGATATTCCCCGCTCTTCCGGTGCCCGCACCGTACTGACCAATATCGGTACCCTGCGCAATAAGGGTATCGAACTGAGCCTGAGCGCCGATATCTTCAAAAATAAAACCGGATTCAGCTGGAATAGCCGCATCAACTACGCCAAGAACAGTAACGTAGTAGAAAAGCTGGCTAATGATGCCACTGAGCTGCTACACGCCGACTTTGATGGTAATGCGGCTCAGATCCGCTCCGTAGTAGGCCAGCCGATGGGTGACATCTACGCCCACCCGGTAGCAACCAATGAAAGCGGTGAAAGGATCGTAGCGCCGAACGGCCTTTACCAACTGGACAGCGAGAAGTGGGAAAAATACGGAAACGCCATGCCCGACTTCGAAGGTGGTTTCCTGAATACTATCTCTTACAAAAATGTATTCCTGAATGTGGTAGCGGACTTTAGCTTCGGCGGTTACATCATGCCTACGGGTATCTACTGGATGACCAGTAGAGGTCTGACCGAGGAAAGCCTCAACTACATGAACGCCGAAAGAGGCGGTCTGAGCTACTATGTAGACGAGAACGGAAAAGGTGTACAAACGACCAGCGGTGCTGGTCCGAACGGTGAAACCGTATTCAATGACGGTATCCTGCTGGAAGGTGTGTTGCAGAGTGGAGAGGAGAATACCAACGTAGTTTCTCAGGCCCTCTACTACAACGGTACTTACAACTGGGGTGGTCCGCAGTACGGTAACTCCCGTTACGAACTGTACGTGGACAAAAACGACTGGGTGAAAGTAAGAGAGATCTCGCTCGGCTTCAATATGCCGCAATCCCTGACTACCAAGCTGGGAATGTCCAGAGCCAGTCTGTCCGTATTCGGTAGAAACCTGTTCTTTATCTATCGCACCATCAAGGATCTCGATCCGGAGCAGACGGTAGCCGGCTCCAGATGGTACCAGAACATCAACAACGCGGGTAACAACCCTTCTTTCAGAACCTTTGGTGTTCAGTTGAGCGCAAGTTTCTAAGTTATTCGGTAGCCAGCAGGTCGTGGACGGAGGAGATACCATCCTGCCGGACACGCACCTACTCTGACTATTCCTTTTATTGCCAGCTCCGAGAAGACCATAAAGTGGCCATCGACGAGCTTAAAAAATTGTAAGCAATGAAATCAATCAATATAAGTATTTTATCTCTTTGCCTTCTGCTGTTTGCAGCCTGCCAAAAGGAAGATTTTGCAGATGCCTACGCAGATCCATCAAAAATTGACGAGACGTCCATAGAACGTCAGTTCACCGGCGTATTGGTAGCCGGCCAGGACTATATCGTCCCCACTTACCGAAATTATTTTGTTACCCTGCGGATCACCCTGAATCCCTGGACCCAGTCCATCGGCTGGATCAACACGCCCAACCAATACATCCCAGGTAGTTCCGGTGTAGAGGACGTTTGGTTCAATTACTACGATGTGCTGGCCCAGTTCCGGGAATTCCAAAAGGTGTGGAATGCAACAGATGCCGATCGTCAGCAAAAACTGAGGATCTTCGATCTGGCTGCCCGCGCTTTTATGTACGGCGAAACGGCAAGAATGGTCGACCTATTTGAGAATATTCCGTTCTCCCAGGCCGGTCTGCTGAGCACGAACAGTGGAGATTATACGAACTCCTACGCCGCTTTCGACAGTGGTATCGAGATCTACAAGTTCATCCTGGATGACCTGAAATCCATTGCCGATGAAATGATCACACTGGAGGTAGAGCCTGCTTTCCAGACGACTTTTGCCGCCCAGGATTTCGTCAATAACGGCTCCGTTGAACTCTGGAACCGCTACGTGAACTCCCTGCGCCTGCGTTTGCTGACCCGTGTTTCCGACCATCCGGACTTTACGTCCAGAGCCGCTTCGGAGATTGCCGAGATCCTCAATAATCCGACCAGCTATCCGGTAGTAGAGAGCAACGATCAGAACATCATGATCGACATCTACGATCTGGATACGCCGATCAACGCTAAAGGATTCCAGAACGGTATCGATTCCGACGGATGGGACGGCGATGATGCCGGCAAAAAAATGATCGACTTTCTGGTTACTTCCGAAGATCCCCGTCTACGGGTACTGTTCGAACCGGGAACGGATGCTGACGGTGTTTACGTAGGTCTGGACCCGATGCTCACCGGTAGTGAGCAACAGGAATTGGTAAACGGTGGTGAGATCGCCCGCTACAACCGGACAACCATGAGTAGAAACCAGTTCTTCCCGGGTGTAATGATCAACGCCGCGGAAGTGAGCTTCCTGAAAGCGGAATACTACCTGGAAAATGGAGATGATGCTGCCGCCAAGGCCGCTTACGAAACAGGTATCCGCCAATCTATCGAATTTTACTTTTACGTGAATTCGCTGAGTAACGACAGCAGCGTACCAACTCCCGAACCGGCAACGGACGAGGAGATAATGGACATGCTGGCTACGGAAGCCGTAAGCTGGGATGCAGCCGATTCCGAAAGCGAAAAACTGGCATTGATCGCCTACCAGAAGTGGGTACACTTCAACATTATCCAACCTTACCAGAACTGGGCGGAAATGAGACGGCTGGACACGCCTTCGCTGGAATTCTGGCAGGATAATTCCAGTAACCAGACTTTGCCTCCCGTTCGTTGGACGATCCCCGGCAATGAGATCACCTTCAATGGTGAGAACTACCGGGCCGTGCAGAGTGAAGACGAACTGGAAAACAAGCTTTTCTGGGATGTACAATAAACAGAGTTGAGGTTGCCGCCAGGCAACAGCTGTTAGTTCCATAAACTTTTGTAAGCATTTCCGGGGCTTCCGGCCAAAGCGAATTGGGGATCCGCAAAGCGCGGCGCAACCAGTTTCAGGGTCGGAAGCCCTATTTTTATCCGCTAATGTCAAAACATTGACTACCGCTCGGCTCCCGGTATTGGAATTTATTACTTATCCTCGTTAAAAAATCAGCGATGATGCAGTTGCTCAGGGCTCATACTTACCGAATGTTATGCTTTTCCACGATCGTATGTGTTCCGCTGTGGAGTTGTAAGGGCGATGATCAGACCGTAGATGAGATCACCGAAACACCTTCGGCCGTTACGGTTGCGGATACCAGTATCGTCAGAGGGAAAACCCTGGCGAGCCGGCACTGTTCGTCCTGCCATCTGCTGCCGGCTCCCGATCTACTCGATAAAACCACATGGAAAGAAAGTGTGCTGCCCAACATGGCCGCCCGGCTTGGCCTGCGCTACCGGGGGTACGATCCTTTCGAAGGAGTAGAACCTTCCGAAGTAGCGGAGATCAAAGCCCTGAATATTTATCCGGAGCAGGCCCTTCTGAGTGAAGCGGACTGGCAAAGCATCGTTCATTACTACGAACAGATGGCCCCTGCTGAACTGCCCGCTCAGAACCGCACTTCCGCTACCGCTCCGGAACCGCCGCCATTCACACCCAATCTGGTCGAGATCGGCGATAAACCCGTACCCCAGGTCACGCTGCTGGAATACGATCAGCCGACCCGTACCTTATTCATTGGTGATCACCTCAACCTGTATGCACTGGATCAGCAGGGCGCTATCGTGGGCAACTGGCAAACCCAAAGCCCTTCCTCGGATATAGCCCGTACGGAGCGGGGGATCTTTTTGTTGAGCATC
This sequence comes from Flavilitoribacter nigricans DSM 23189 = NBRC 102662, assembly GCF_002646595.1. Taxonomy (GTDB): domain Bacteria; phylum Bacteroidota; class Bacteroidia; order Chitinophagales; family Saprospiraceae; genus Flavilitoribacter; species Flavilitoribacter nigricans. Next base: position 160,386 of record NZ_PDUD01000025.1, on the reverse strand, counting down.
GGAGCGTTTAAACCCTCCGAAAAGAAGGAAGGCGTATTTTTTCCATTGACATTCAATGCCGCCGGTAAGGCCGAAGACTATGTCGTTACGGAATTGCCCCGGCCCGTGCAATTTGACATCGGTGATCTGAATGGCGACCAAAAGGACGATGTGGTTATTTGTGGTTTCGGTAATCACCGGGGCCAACTTGCCTGGTATGATAATTTTCGGCAAGATCAGGTACATCTGCTTTCCGGTCTGCCCGGTGCCCGCAAGGCCCTGATCCGGGATATGAATGGGGACGGGATGAACGATGTGGTCGCGCTCATGGCTCAGGCCTGGGAGAAAGTGGTGATCTATTACAATAAAGGGAATGGTGAATTTCGGGAGGAAACGGTGCTCGAACTGCCCGCCGTTTACGGCGTCAGTTACTTTGATCTGGTGGATTTTAACGACGATGGACACCCCGACCTCCTACTCACCAATGGGGACAATTGGGATTACTCCAGTATCCAAAAGCCTTACCACGGGATCCGCATCTATCTGAACGACGGCTCCAATCAATTCACCCCTACTTATTTTTACCCCATGTACGGATGCAGTGAGGCCCGGGCGGTAGATTTTGACCGGGACGGTGACCTGGATCTGGCGGCCATCGCTTTTTACGACAACCGGCTCTCCACTCCGGACGAAAGTTTTGTGTATCTCCGGAATGAAGGGCAGCTGAGTTTCAGTGCGCATTACATGCCGGAAACGGCCTGCGGGAAATGGCTGACTATGGATGTCGGCGACTTCGATAATGACGGATACCCGGATATTTTCCTGGGTTCCTACTTCCACAATGTCAGTGAACTGAGCAAGGTGATGACCAAGGGCGTAGAAGCCTTTCCGGAAGTGCTTTTGCTAAGGTACCAGCCACAGTAAAATTCCCGCCGGGCGGAGCCGCGCCGAATTATTCTTTTTCCGTGGGTTCTTTGCCGCCGCCCTTCTTGATCTCTTCGATCTTATCGGCGATCTTCAGCGCCCAAACCATTTGTTTAACGGTAGGGTGACTGTGGTAGGTAGCTTTTTTGCGGGCCGTCATCAGGCAGCCGCGTTCGTCGTAGGAAATCTTTCTTTTATTACCGTCTTCCAGAGAAAAATCAATGAATTCCTGCCATTCGTCGGCGGAGTACATTTCGAAGTCGGATTTTAGCATTTCCAGATCAGTGGGATCGGAAAGATCGTATTCTCTAATCATGTTCTTTTGAGTAAGTTTCGGCGTAAAATTACTGCTTACAATGAGAATACGTTAAAGTAGATTGAAATATTTTGTCCGCTGTCGAACGACTTGGGAATTTGACCTTATCGGACCTTTTCCATGTAAAAATCCAGAGTGCCCATTCCAGCGGCTTCAAAATGTTCTACTTCCAGGAGATGCTCGCCGTCCAGATCGACCGTAAAGGTATCTACCGCCGCCTCGTGAATGTCCCAGTGATCGATCACCCGTTCGCCGTCCAGGTACACCCGGAGGCCATCATCACTGGTAAAAGTAAAGCGATACTTTCCGGGCTGAACATTCAACCGGCTGGAAGCGAAAGTGGCGAATTTATCCGCGGGTACCTTTTCATTCGGAGCGCCCCACCAGCGGTACCCCAGAGTTGGGACGGTTTCGCCGGCCAGTGGTTGCCGTCGGTTTAGGTTGCGGAATGCGTCGTAGTTTTCCGTGGGATCAGTTGCGGCATCGTAGGCGTACCATTTGACCTCCCATTCCGTAGTCGGTTCGAAGCGATAAAAGGGAAATGGGTAAGCTGCTCCCCGGCGGTTTTCCCCGCCGAACTGATCGGTGAAGGCTTCTCCGATGAATTCAAATTGCAGCGACAGGTCCTGACTGTCGGCCGCCCGGCGGGCGCGTACCGTTGCCGGAAATGTTCCCGTTTTGGGTACGATGCTGAGGAAACCGGTTCCGTCGATCGCTTTCCAGTTCCCGGTAGGCCCCAACAATAAAAAGATGTATTCGTCTTCCTTGATATCACGCAACCAAACGCTGGGATATTCAAAATTGTAGGGCCCCCACTCGTTGATGAGGATGTAGCGACGACCTTTGGGGTGCCCCAGCGGCAACTTGACGTCCTGTGCCTGTGGATGCGGACGCGGCAGCCCCTCCAGGTTCAGCGCTGCCGGATCGATCACCGAATCGGGTCGCACCCGCGTACCGATGAAATTGTCCTTCACTTCCCAGCCTTCTCCCAGACCCGATGCCGGTAAGGGACTTCGGTAAAATTCGTTATTGATCAGTTTTCCCGGACTGGTTTTTTCCACTGTGATGGGTTTGGGTACCGCTACGAATTGATTGGCTTCCACCAGATAGTCCCGGCTGCGGGTGTCGCGTGCCTGGGCGTATCCCCAATCCGAAGGTTCCTGATCGCGTTGCCAGAGGCGAATGCCGACCGTGTCGTTTTCGAACAGATTGGCCCGGATCACATTATCCTGCCCGTGCTCGATGGCCAGTCCGAACTGGCTGTCGGTAATGGTATTGCCGATGATCTCGGTCTCCCAACTGTACCCGCCCCAGATGCCGTAGCGGCATTCTTCCATCCGGTTTCCAATGATGCGGTTACTACTGAAGGTGACCTCTACCCCATTGGTCGGTGCGTGGGAAAAATTGTTAGCGTAGAGCAGATTGCCGTTGCAGCCGCCTTCGCCGGAATCCATCGTGGTCTGTCCGGCCCAGAGAAAAAATCCGTCTCCCGAATGCGTAGCGGAATTGTAAGCAAAGACATTATCATTACTCTGTTCGTAACACAGAATACCCGCAGAATCCTGCCCTCTTTGGTAGACGTTGTGGCTATACCCTCGGACGTTCCAGTCCAGGCGATTGTGCAGTACGTTGTTGCGACTCGAACGGTACATACCGATACCGAGTCCGGAGTTAAAATTAAACGTATTGTTGACGATCTGGCCGCCGTTGCAGCCGGTCATTAACAGCGCATTCTGATTCTGGGTGATGGTCGAATGTTCTACCCGGAGGCCTTCGCAGTTCTTCAGATAAATGCCCGCTCCGTAGCGCAGCCATTCGTCAGCTTCGTTGTCGTGATAACTCAGCCAGTCCACTAGATTTTCCCGCTCCCGCAGGCTGTACAACCGGGGGCGGTAGTTATAGCTAAGATCGGAATTGAGAATGCGCAGGCTATCCACATTTTCGGCCATCAATGCGACCTTATACCCACGTACCGTCAGATTCTTCAAGGTTACATTCCGGCTGTTGCGCACCAAAATACCGACGCCCTTATAGGTATCGGGCTGATCCCGGTTTTCGTTGCCGATCAGAATCAGTTCACTGAAATCCAGTTCCAAATCGTTGCCTTCGATCACTATGACGGGTTGATCCAGACTGTCGTTTCCCGGCAATACATAGGACCCGGGTTCAAGATCCATGGCCTCATTGATGACCAGACCACTGGTAAGCGGAACCGGCGGTGCCGGCGGAGAACAGGACTGGATGACCGTAAACAGGGCAAGCAGAATGCCCGGAGCGCAGGCTCCGAAACGAATGGATCGGAAATATTGGGATAGCGTAGTATCTAATGTTAATTTTCGTATCTGCATGGAGATTTTGACTTGTCTGAAGACCCGGGCTCGAAGATAAAGATAATTAACCAACCGTGTGCGCAGTTTTTGGTCCCAGGTCCCGAATCGTTTCTCCATCCACCACCCGTTCCTTTATTCACCAACTGCAGGCGGTGTGTCGATCAGAAATAGAATCCAGGGATAGATCAGATCTACCGAACCGCCCTCCTGGCACGATTGTTTTTTAATCAAATAATGAGCCCGCCTGGGTTTGGATCCGCACTGAAACGGTCTTGCAACGAGTCGTTTTACCGGAAAAGAAGACCCACAAGTACCGCTATCGGGTAAACTCCTGCAACTATTCCCCTTAGAAAAAACAATAATGTGATCACAGGACCGTTTTTCCCTGTATAGCTGAACAAAACTATCCTTCAACCTTTCCCCAACTTTTTGGATTAATCGAATTCGCCGGATATCCGGTGGACACATATTCTATTTTTTTAACTCAAACAATCATTGTCAGCTATTATGAACTGCCAAACCCTCCTTACATCCCTATTGCTGCTATTGCCTATTTTGATTTTTTCCCAACGATCTCCCTGCGACATGCCTGATTCCGCCGACCCCGGCACCAAATTGTGGGCCGGACCGGAAAAGGCCATGTATTACCAGGGGCAGGAAATAAAATTCAAAGTAACCTCCAATGAGACCGGCACCGTAGAATACACGATTCGCGAAAGCAAAAGAAGTCCGGTACTGGAAACGGGAAGCTTCCAACTCAAAGCCGGTGAAACGCACTACATCCGAACCAAACTCAATGCACCCGGTTTTTTGGAATTGAGCGTCACCCAAAACTGGAAAACACATCGCAGCGGAGTAGCTGTTGATCCCTGCGAGATCCGCGCCTACGGTGACGAACCATCGGATTTTGACTCATTTTGGGATGCAGCCATGCAGCGGGCGCGCTCCATTGCTCATAACGTGAGCCTTACCTACCGGGGCGATAAGAGCGATGCCAGTCAGCGTTCCTATAAATTTCGGATCGATAATATCGATCAGAAGTTCATCTCGGGCTGGATCAGTATCCCAACCTGTAGCGGCCCCTACCCCGCTATTGTTCGACTGCCCAGCTACGGACGCGAACCGGTTGGGCCCGCTTCACATTTTGCCAGCGAAGGTGCCATTGCCATTGCCCTGAGCGTGCACAGCTACGACGCGGAGAAGAAAGTGCCCAAAGAAGTTGCCTACCAGCCCGAGGACCATTACATGGACCGGAACCGGAATTATTTCAAAGCTGCAGTCCTGGGAACCATCCGTGCTATTGACTACCTCGAAACGATGCCCGAATACGATGGCCGCAATCTGGCAGTCACCGGCGTAAGCCAGGGCGGCGGTCTGGCCATTATGGTGGCGGGTCTGGACCCACGAGTACAACTGCTGGTGCAAAGTCAGGCCGCCTTTTGTGATCATGCGGGGGCCATGGAGGATCATCCGAGCGGCTTCCCTTACTGGGTAAAAAATGGCCGGGATACGGGCAAGGATATCAATAAGGTACTGCGGGAAACTGCCTATTACGATGCGGTGTTTTTTGCCCGTCGCTTTCAGGGGAAGTCACTGCATGTAGTGGGTTACAAAGATGATGTGTGCCCGCCGTCGACCGTTTTTGCTGCAATTAATGCCATTCCCGGAGATAAAAAAATGCTGCACGGCACGGCTACCGGACACGAATCCCATCCGGATTTCTGGCCGGTACGTCGCGAGTTTTTTGCAGAAAATCTGCCAGTATCTCCCTATCCGGAGTGCCCCGATCAGTCAACGCTTACGGATACGTCAAATGATCCGGGAGTATTGCCATCCAGTCTCCGGACTTATCCCAATCCCATTTCGAGTACCAATCGCATCGAATTGGAACTGAACGAAAGCCGGGAAGTGGACATCAGTCTCTGGAACAGTCAGGGGATCGCTCTGGCCAATTTGTATTCCGGTAAGGTACCCGCCGGAGTCACCCATCTGGACTGGGATGCCGGTGAGCTTCCACCGGGAGTCTACCTGATCCGGATGAGCACCCCGGATACAGAGATCGTGAAGCGAGTACTCAAGATGAATAATCATTAAGGTCAGCTCCGAGCTAGTATACTGACTGCACATACGGTCATCATTGTGCCTCCTCATAAGGGCAGCCCCAACATCAAACAGGGCTGCCCTTATTTATGCATGCTTCTGGCCATACCGATCGCACCAATGCCTTATTCAGTCAGTCTGCTCTTACTCATTCTATTCTCACTCCGTCTCGTTCCCAAAAAAAAGTGCTTTTATTTTATGGAAAATCAAGGTTTTCTGACCCTTAGTAATAAAGCCCCCGTGCTCTGATGATCTGGGGCAATTATTATTCATTCTAAAACTTTGATGTATGAAAACGCGCTATTTTTTTACTCCTTTCCACTGGAAAGGCTTAACCTTTTTTGGATGGCTGCTTGTCCTACTGCTACTTTTCCAACCGCAGGCCGACGCTCAGATCGCCGAGTGGACCTTTGAAAATATTGGTTCGGCGGTACCCAGCCTCCCCATTTCGCCATCGCAAAAAGTCCCCCAGGTACGGGCTTCGGCTACGCTTAGCGGCGGCAACAACAATGGCAGTCCCGATGCCTGTTCGGGGAGCGAAACCTGGTCGACAAATTTCTGGCCGACAAGTGCCGGTCGGGATCCGGGAGCTTACCTGGAATTTTCCGTAAAAGCGGACCCGGGGGAATACTTTGCGATCGATTACTTCTCTTTTTCCTCCAATGCCTCTTCCGACAATAGTGCCCTGAGTTTCGATGTCTACTACAGTAAGAACAATTTTATCACCTCTCAATTTATGTTTTCCGGAACGCAGAGTACCGGTGGTTGTTCCAGTCACGGCGGTAGTGTAGGAGCAAATTTATTGCCGGGTTCAACGATCAAAATCCGGATCTACCCCTACGGCCAGAACGTGGCGGCCCAGGCGGCTACCATTCGGCTGGATAATGTATCTATCTCCGGTGCCTTGTTACCAGTTAATCTGCAAGCGTTTGCAGCCAGACGGGAAGCTGATCAAATCGAACTACATTGGGTTACCGCCATGGAGGTCAATAATGACTATTTCCAGCTGGAACGAAGCGGCGACGGGGTTACCTTTCAGCCAATCGGAAAGATAAAAGGAGCAGGCACTACCCAGAGCGAACAGTATTACGACTTCACAGATCAAGCGCCACTGGCAAATGATAATTATTACCGGCTGCGCCAGGTAGATTTTGACGGCACCGAAGAGGTCCATTCTATTGTCCATGTCTTATTTACTACCAGTGAGCTTGCACGATTTGCGATCTGGCCGAGCATTTGCTCGGAGCAAATCCAGGTACGGTTTAGTAATGATCAGTCGCAGCAACCACTGTTTTTATGGAATATGAAGGGCGAATTGCTTAAAACTATTGCTCCCGGTCAACCCGGTGAGGTTCGGAGAATTGCCGTGAATGAGTTGCCGGCCGGGTGGTATTTCGTTCAATCCCAATCGGAGAGCCGACGTTTTTTCAGGTCGAACTAGGTGCTGCCCCTACGCGCGCAGAGTTTCGTTTATTCGGATTTACTTAGTGATCTTTATAATATAAAGCACATTCGGGGGATGCCTGTTATAGGCATTCCCCATTAACTACCGGCAAACGCTTTCCCGGTCCCTGATCCGCATTTATCGTGGAAAACCCGCGGATTTTCACCCCTGGATTTAATAATCTTGTCCAAAAACTTATATTTGTAGGGTTAAAACTTGTCCTCCGCCACTAACAAAGTCTCATTTTCATTACGAGTTATTACTTGGTCCCTTCAGCAATTGAGGAAAAAATGTCAACGACCTGATCCGTCAATTGATTGGGTAAAGGCCCAGTCCAGATTCCCTATCCGTTCTTATAATTAACACATACTAGGTACAATCATACATTCTCTGTGCACCTCGCACGGAGACTAACGTCATTACTTAAGAGAAAACACATTAACATGAACAGACTATTTTACGCTCTGCTCAGTTTCTGCCTGACCCCATTTATGACTAACGCCCAGGTTGCGGAAACTATCTATTTGGAGGATTTTTCCACCGTCGAGGCCGGTATCGGCTTCCCCGATCCGGATCCACTGGTAACCTCTATTCCAATCGGACAGGGAATTGCGTACAAAGGCACGGCAACTTTTCACCCCTCTTTCGGCCGATTTTCCGTCAATGGTACCGACAACCGCCTGGAAACGAATTCCGTTGATGATGGCGAACTGGTATGGGAGACGGACCTCATCGACATTTCCTGCTACGGTGACATCAAGCTGGATATCCAGTTTATCGCCGGAGACAACCTCAACGCAACTACTTCCGGTTCGGACGACATCGACTATGTTGCCGTTGATATCACCATCTTCAACGATGAGGGCGAAGAAACCTTCACGGACCTTTTTACGGCCGTTGGGCCCTACGGAACGATCACCTATACCTCCAGTCAGGCTTTGTTGAACTTCTGTTCGGCCATGACCACCTACACGCAGATCCAGGTTGCCGTGCGCTTTTTCAGCGATAAGGTCTTTGAAGGTCACAGCCTCAATTACGTCAGGGTGACCGGAGTCAGCGCCACACCCACCGACCTGAACTATGCCGTCAATTGTGATAGTGGTATCCAGTTACAACTCGATGCCGTTAGCGTTTGCGATGCCGAGTTTTTTGTAGAGGGTATCGGCATGATGGGGTACGTGAACAGCGGCAGTATTGTAAGCGGTTTTACCGCAGGCAACGTCTATACCGTGCACGTTCGGGACAAGAAATTCATCGATTGCGTCGAAACACTCGAATTACTTGTAACGGACTGTAATGTCGTACTCCCGATAGAACTCGTTCGTTTTGAGGGTTATCCCCAGGAAGATAAGATCCTGCTGGAATGGGAAACTGCCACTGAGCTCAACAACGATTTCATGGCCGTAGAACACAGCACAGAAGGCGTCAGCTTCCGGGAGATCGGTAAAGTAAAGGGAGCCGGCACTTCCAGTGTACCCCGGAACTATCATTTCCTGGACCGCCAGGCGCAACCCGGCACCAATTACTACCGCCTGCGCCAGATGGACTTTGACGGTACGGCTACTTATCACGATGTTATCGCTGTGGAACTTACCGAGCGACCGGCGGCTCCATCCCCCATCAAATTATACCCGACGGCAGCCAGTGTTCAGATCCGGGTGGAACTGGGTTTCAAAGCCCAGCGGGAACTTCCGTACATCATTTATTCCTCGCTGGGGCAGGTAGTACGCACCGGCAGAGTCACCCCCGAAACGGAAGCGCTGGATATTTCCGTTCAGGACCTGCCTTCCGGCACTTATATTTTCAGTGTTGCCGACAAAGACATTACTTACACCAGTAGATTTTTTAAAACCCAATAAGCAGGTAGGGATGAGGGTTATGCTCTATTTGCTGAACCCCTCATCCCTATTTTTCACCTCACCTTGCGGGGGCTACAGCAGAATTTTGCTTATCTAGCAGCTGTAACTAATCCAATTTTACTATGGCTTACGATGTGACGATCATCGGAGCGGGTATCGTTGGCCTGGCTACGGCGTTTCAGCTCAGTGAACGCCGGCCGGACCTCCGGATTCTTGTCCTGGAAAAAGAAGAAGCCCCGGCAAAACATCAAAGCGGGAATAACAGTGGCGTGATCCACTCCGGGATCTATTATCAACCCGGCGGCAGCAAGGCACTTAACTGCCGACGGGGATACCGCTACCTGATCGATTTTTGTGATCAATACGATGTTCCCTACGAAATTTGCGGAAAAGTGATCGTCGCCACCCGCGAGGAAGAGCGCCCTCGACTGGAAAAGATCTTATCACGGGGAAAAGCAAACGGATTGGAAGGAATTAAGATCCTGCCACCCGAACAGGTTCGGGAGATCGAACCGCACGTACGCTCGGTATCTGCCATTGAAGTGCCGCAGGCCGGGATTATTAGTTACCGAAGGGTTGCGGAAACCTACGCCGATATCATTGGCAAAAGGAATGCAGAGATACAGTTCAATACAGAGGTACACGGGATCGACCGCCGCAACGGCACCGCCACCATTACGACCTCCCAGGGCGATTTTACCACCCGAATGATCGTCAACTGTGCCGGATTATATTCTGATAAGATCACTGCGATGACCATGCCTGAGGTGCAGATCCAGATCCTGCCGTTCCGGGGTGAATACTACGAACTGATCCCCGAAAAACGGTATCTCGCTAAACATCTCATTTATCCCGTCCCCAACCCCAATTTCCCATTTCTGGGAGTGCATTACACCCGGATGATCGAAGGTGGGATCGAAGCTGGCCCCAATGCAGTACTGGCTTTCAAGCGGGAAGGCTACAGCCGTTGGGATGTCGATGGACAGGAATTGCTGGAAACGCTGCGCTACCCCGGATTTCAGGAAATTGCCCGGCGCTACTGGCGCGATGGTCTGGGAGAACTGTATCGCTCTTTTTCCAAACGGGCTTTTGTGCGGGCCCTTCAACACCTCATCCCGGAAGTACAGGAAGCCGATCTCGTGCGCGGGCGGGCCGGAGTACGGGCTATGGCCTGCGATCCGGATGGCAATCTGATCGATGATTATCGCGTTAAAGAGGCTGATCTGGTGATAAATCTCTGTAACGCGCCCTCACCGGCAGCTACGGCATCGCTATCGATCGGGGAAATGATGGCGGAACGGACCTTGCAGCGATTAGGTTGATATTTTTCGGGAATTTTGCCCGGTCATACAAACATTATGGCGGCATTTAAGTTTCGCTGTAAACTCCCCCATGTAGTTTTTAAAAAACTTGACTTATTTTCGCGCCGATCTGTACTGTTCCCCAGACAGTATACCATCCATTTTTAAATCTGTAAAATATCCAATTACCGACTTGCATAGCAGGTACAAAGGATAAGATTAAAGTTAAACAATAGTGTACGAAAAGCTTAAGACCAAAGAAAACATCATCTCCGTTATCGGATTAGGCTACGTTGGGCTACCACTTGCGCTTGCATTTGCCAAAAAGTTCAAAGTAATTGGATTTGATATTAATGAAACCCGGGTAGCCATGATGCGAGCCGGAGAAGACCCATCCAAAGAACTGGAATCCTCGGACTTTGAAAATCGAGAAATTACTTTCACCAGTAATGGCGATGATCTGAAAACTGCCCAGTTTCATATAGTTGCCGTTCCCACTCCGGTAGATGAACACCTCACACCCGATCTCCGACCGGTATTATCGGCTTCCCGTACGGTGGGAAAAGCCCTCAAAAAAGGCGACTACGTAATTTTCGAATCAACCGTGTATCCCGGCTGTACAGAAGAAGACTGTCTACCCATTCTGGAGGAAGAATCCGGACTGAGCCTGGCAAAGGGAGATTTTAAAATAGGTTATTCTCCGGAGCGTATCAACCCAGGGGATAAGGAGCATACGATCGAAAAGATCCTGAAGATCGTTTCGGGTAACGATGCCGAAGCGCTTGAAAATATTTCGAAAACCTACGGAGACATTATCCAGGCGGGTATTTATGAAGCCTCCTCGATCAAAGTTGCCGAAGCCGCCAAGGTGATCGAAAATACGCAGCGCGACCTCAACATTGCCTTTATGAACGAGTTGTCGCTCATCTTTGACCGGATGGGCATCGACACGCAGGAAGTGCTTAAAGCTGCCGGTACCAAGTGGAATTTCCTAAAATTCTATCCGGGATTGGTCGGGGGTCACTGTATTGGAGTCGATCCTTATTATCTGCTGCACAAGTCCAAAAAGTTGGGGTACAACGCCCAGATCATTACCAGCGGCCGGCGCATTAATGACGAAATGCCGGCCTACATCGCGAAAAAGTTGGTACAGTTCATGATCCAGGCCGGAAAGAACCCGGGGGATACGAAAGTCCTGGTACTCGGCATTACTTTTAAGGAAAATGTTGCCGATATTCGCAATAGTAAGATCGCCGATCTGGTACGGGAGCTGATGGAATTCTCGATCAATGTCCACATTACGGATCCCTACGCCTCGCCGAATGAAGTAGCGCATGAATACCGGTTCAGTATGGTGGATCAGATCTCCGATAATTACGATGCGGTAATCGTAGCGGTCAATCACGATCAATATAAGGAGCTGAATATCGACTATTTCAAATCCATCATGAACGGGAAGCCGATCCTATTTGATCTAAAGGCTATATACGATCGGCCAGATGATCCCAAACTGGTTTATTGGCGACTGTAATCCTTTTTTAGTTATTTAATGATTTGCGTATGAGTAATTCCCGAAGCCAAAAAGACTACGAAAATCACCTGGATGAAACCGAAGCCAAATGGTTTGCGATTTATACCCGCTACAAGCGGGAAAAAATGGTTGCCCAAAGGCTGCAACAAAAGGGCATTGAAGTTTACCTGCCCCTTCAGAAATTTACCCGGCGTTATGTGCGCAAGGTGAAGCACGTAGAGTTGCCATTGATCAACTGCTACCTGTTTACCAAGATCACCAAAAAAGAATATATCCCCGTTCTGGAGACCCAGGATGTGGTAAAGTTCGTGCGTTTTTCCAAGAATCTGATCTCCATTCCGGATGCGGAGATCCAGGTTATCCAGCGGGTAGTGGGTGAAGCGATCGAAATAGAAGTGAGCCCTTCGGAATATCTTCCCGGAGACGATGTAGAGGTCATCGCCGGCCAGCTTACCGGTCTTAAAGGTAAACTGGTGAAAAAGGAAAACGATAAGAATTTCCTGATCGAACTCGAAAGTTTGGGTTACCAGATGCGTATGCAGGTCGATCCGGCATTATTGCAACGTATAGGCCGTGATCCTAACTGGAAACCGGACGATCAGGAACAGAAGGGTCTTTGGAATCGCTAGTCAGGTAATATTTATTAGCCGGATAGTTAATCCTTGTTCATAAAGGTTCTTGTCTCTAATCTTCACTTATAAACGGATGATTGCCGGCCGCACAATAGCCACCGGCAACCGTCCACCTTAAATCCCTGCCTTCATTTTCTGACACTGACTGGGCTGGCATGTTGCCGGTTTACTAACCAGACTGGCTTTCGCATCACTCTGGCCGGCGGTTTTTGTCTCACATTCACTCGGATCACAACTTTTTGGTGGGCACTTGGCCGGATCGCACTGGCTCGGATCACAATCTTTGGGTGAACAATTTACTGCTTTGCCGGAGACCGGCGTTGCAGAGGCCGGGCTGGCAGAAAGGGCACCTCTGTCGGAAACGGGTACTGCGACAGTAGTTACGATCGGGGATTCCAGGGTTGCACTGGTCTGCATTTTGTGCATTTTCGCACAGTGGCTGGGTTTTGTAGCCTGCTGGGCCTGCAGGGAGAAGGTAATACCCAGGCAGCAAATCAAGCTGAGAAAAATAATTTTCCGGATCATAATAATGTGGTTTTAAATGCACTCAGTTCCGCTGAGCTACCGGAGAACGGGAAAGTCAGGATCGATTCCACCGAAAATCTGGAATGCGCCATATTTTCACGCTGGATCTGTTAGTTCCAATTCCATCACAAATCTAGGGCATGAGGCTTTTCCAAGCTGTTTTAAGCCTGTTAGTCACTTGTTAAAGAGCTGTTAATCCGGATGGTCAGGCCCCGAGAATGCCTTTATTTTGCAGTCATCATACCTCTGAATCATGAAATTCAACTGGATAACAGCCCTGATCACTGCCTCCGCACTGGCTATGCTGGCGCTCATTGCCTTTCAGGTGCGCTGGATGCAGCATTCCCAGGAGTTGCTGGAGGAGCAATTCAACCAACGCGTTAATCTGGCTCTGTGCAATACCGTAGAGAAGCTCGCCGTGGAGGACGGATGCGGCAGCATCAAGGCATCCGCCTGTTCCAATATGACCGCGATGAACTGCCACCAGCCATTGGATACCCTACTGGCTTCGGATATTTTTGATCAAACCCTACAGACCGCATTACACTTTTATCAGATCGACCTGCCCTACCGGGCCAATATCCACACGAAGGATTCCCCGGACAATCCGGATGAGCTGCCCCCCTACTCCTGTACACTGAATCCGCTGCTGGACAATGACGACCACTATCTGCAACTGAATTTTGAAGACAAAGAGTCATTTTTTCTGGCCCAGATGGGTGGTATGATCGGCTCGTCTATCTTTATTCTGCTCTTTATTTGTACCATTTTTGCTCTGGCTACCTATCATTTGCTACGACAGAAACGGATGAGCGATCTCAACCGGGAGTTTTTCAATCACATGGCTCACGAATTCCGCACGCCACTGACCAATATACGCCTGGCGGGTAAAATGCTGGAAAAGAAAGAACTGCAACTCAGCGATTCTCCTTATCTCCGCATAATCCGGGAAGAGGGCAACCACCTCATGGAGCAGGTGGAGCAGGTTCTCCATCTGGCCCGATTGGAAAAACACGATTTTGACCTCCAGCGAAAAGAAACGGATATCGGCCAACTGCTGCGGGAAACGGTAAAAAGCATGGAGCTCCGGCAACTGGAATGCCGGGCCAGGATCAGCCTGGACCTCCCCCATGATCCGGTTTTTCAGGCTGTGGATCCGCTCCATCTGGGCAATGCCATTCGGAATTTGCTGGACAATGCGATGAAATACTGTACCCAGGTACCGGACATCCGCCTGGGTTTGCAGGCATCGGGCCGCGGGGTTGAGCTTTCGCTCCGGGATAACGGTCAGGGTTGGGCGGAAGCGGAAAGCCATAAAGTATTTGAGAAGTTCTACCAAAGCCGGCAAGCCCCCAACCGCAAAGGATTTGGATTGGGACTGGCCTACGTAAAACGGGTGATCGAACTGCACGGAGGAAGCATTGCGGTTAACAGCAGCCCCGGAGCCGGTACCCGCTTTGATATTTCCCTACCCGAACCAACAACGCACTCATGATCCCCAAACAACGCATACTGCTGGTAGAAGACGACATGAACCTGGGCTTCCTCCTGATGGAATACCTCGAATCCGAAGGATACGAGATCAAGTGGTGCCGGGATGCCCTCACGGGATTGCAACAATTGAAATCCCAAACCTATCACCTGAGCATCCTGGATATCATGATGCCGGGTATGGATGGCTTCAACCTGGCCCGGCACCTGAAACAATCCCATCCCAAACTCCCCTTCCTTTTTCTCACCGCCCGTTTGCTGAAAAGCGATAAGCTGAAAGCCTATGCGCTGGGCGCCGAGGATTACCTGACCAAACCGTTCGATGAGGACGAATTACTGTGTAAGATCCGGGTGATCCTGCGTCGCCACGAGGAAGCATCCGATGCCCATCTGCCTACTCAGTTCACCATCGGAGATTATTTTTTTGATTACGAAAGGCAGGAATTACGCTTTCAGGACCAGGCCCACCGCCTGACGGAGAAAGAGAACGAGGTCCTCTGCCTGCTCTGCCGGAATAAGAACCGGATCCTGAAACGGGAGGAAGCGGTGGAAACCATCTACGGCAAGAACGATTATTTTCTCGGCCGCAGCTTTGACGTTTTCATCAGTCGCCTGCGTAAATTATTACGTCACGACGAAACGGTATCGATAGAAAATGTATTTCGGGTTGGATTTATCCTGAACGTGGAAGAGCAGTGAACAGTTAGCGTTTAGGCGCACCCCGTCTATCTACGGCCGATGCCCGTCGAAGTAGCTGGTAAATAACTACTTTATAGCTACCTTTAGACCGTGAAGTGATCTCCGCATACGGACATTCGCTCCGTACGCTCACGGTAGAAAACAAACCGAACATACGATCACTTCCAGAGGAATTCATCATTTACTACCTAACCGTTCAGATAAATGGCCTTAGGAAAAGATTACGAACCGCCGATCGGTCCGCTGGAAGTATTTCTAATTGAGATCGTCATTTATATGGCCATGTGGATGTATAACGATTACCTGGCCAGTTTGCTCAGTCTGATCCTCACCTGTATCAGTTTTATGATCCTGCTCGTATCGCTCGGAGTTGAACTGATCGAAAAATCCCGGGTGCCACGCTGGTACTACTATTTCATGGCCGCTTCGGTGCTGGCTCCCGTGCTTTCCGGATTGGTATACTATTTCATCAGCGGGGAACTGAATTGGGTGGTCAATCCATTTTTCTAAACTCGAAGGTCACCGAAAAGCTATAACCATTCTGGTTCTCGTAGAGCGTGAGCACCAGATCCTGCCGGCTTAACTCATCGATATGGGCGTTCGGTACGGCTCCCTGAATGGTCAACTGTTCCCCGTTCAGATAGTAGTAATAATTCGAATTGGTCAAACTGGTAAACATATTCATCTGACCATTGGTGTAAAAAGTGTAGGTTGCCTGCAATCCTTTCATCGACTGCAGCCACATATCCGCATTGGGATCATCCGAATAAAAATCCGTCATCACCCAACTGCCGATGATCAAAGAAGCATAATCAGCAGCCGGTGCGGGCGGAGGGCTGACGGGCGTATCGTCAATAAATTCCGTCTCCGTACCGCTGGTCTGCTCTTCGCCTTCCTCGTAGACCGGGTAGGTTTCTTCCGTATAATCGGGCTCATAATTATCCGATTCGGCGGCGATCATCGCCACCACGATCAAAGCAATGAACACTCCACCGAATATTAAGGCAAACTTGAGCGGGGACCGCTTCTTTTTGAGAGGAGGCTGATAAATTTTCTGGGTAGTATCCTCCTGCACATGGACCGTCTTATTTACCTCAATGTGTTTGTTCTCCATCGGCGCATCCGCCGCCGTTTTTTCTTTCAGTTTCAACCGGCAGTAGCTGATCAGGTCTTCTACTTTCGGGTTATCGTCCACCTTGAGGGCTTCGCCAAAATACTGCAGGGCCAGGCGGTAATTGTAATTATCCATGGCCCGGCGGCCATTTTCGTAGTGTTCCAAAAACTTGATGCCGTTGCTGCAAAAATTGATCTGCTCCTCGATGTAATCCGTTTTGGGCACAAAACCATTCATATAGTAGCGCAGCGCTTCGCGGTAGCGTTCCCGGGCCTGACTCAGTTGTTTGCCCGTAAAAAGGCTTTCCGCTTCGGCGATCAGGGAATCGTATGACTGTCGGATCCGATCGCGCTCATCTTCCTTTTTGGCCATTTCATCCAGGGTCTGCCTTCTTTCCTGCTGGGCTGCCTGCAATTGCCCCAAACGGGTATTGGCCTCCTTTACGTACTTGCCTTTGGGGGAGTATTTTTTGAGGTAATTTTCGTAAGCCAGCTCACTATCTTTGATCTTGGCGCTGTGCCAGATATCGTCTTCCTTGAGGTCCAGGATCCGCTTTTCCGCCTGATTGGCGTAAAGTCCCTGCGGATAGTAATCCAGATAATTGGCGTAAGCTTCCGCTGAATCTTTTGACTGCACGCTTTCCCAAAGGCCCCTTTCGTCCATTTTCAGGTGGAATACGAACTCTCCTCCCTCATCGGCTGAGTTTTGAATGCGACCTTCTACCGGAGTCTGTCGGGCTTTGGTTTCCACAAAATCCTTGACGTACTGCACCAGGGTCGTCGTGTTGATGGCTTTTTCCGTATTCTTTTTGAGATAGGTCAGAATGCCCGCCGCAAAGGGAGAATTTTGTCCCGGCAGGCCGTCGGCGACGGTTTCCTGGCGGCCGGAGGCGAGTATACGGCGACTCTTAAAACGTTCATCGGTGAGGCCACTCCGCTTTTTCACCACCAGCGTGCCGGAAAAGCAGGAATCCACGATCATCAGCGTATGCTGGGTATCGATGGCATTGATCCGCTTGATAATGTTGGCGTTGGAAATAAAACGATCCTCGCTCGTTTTGTCGGCATCAACCGGGATCCAGTAACCTTCTTCGAATTCTTCGTCGTAATGGCCGTGTCCGGAATAGTACACCACGAGATTATCTCCCGGCCGGATGGTCCGTTTGAGCTCCCGGATCTTATGGTAGATCTTACCCTCCGTTGCATCGGTATCAAACAGGGTATGGACCTCATCCGGCTCGAATTGGTACTGACTGGTCAGCACCTTTATAAAATCGTTCACATCTTTGACCGCGTTGTTTAACTGGTCCCAATGCAAATAACGATCAATACCGATGCCTAAGAAATAATTCTTGCCGTTACCGGTCCAATTGGTGTTTTCGGGATGGTCTAGTCCTTGTCCGCGTCTCATGGTTATACTGAATAGGTGGAGCAGTGATGTGGTGGGAAGGTACAAAATTGCACTTTCCCCACTCACCTGCTCTTTAATACGTTTTATAACCAACAAGTTACGGAAAATCTATATTTTTTCCATTCCTACCGGGGAACACAGTTCTAAACCATGCCGTCCCGCCGCAGCCAGCCCGTCAGACTGTACCGGGGACGGGTAGCTATTTTAACTTCGTGTTCCAGCAACGCACTTTCAAAAAAGACCACTCGTCCTCCACGGGGAAGGATCACTTCCTCCCGGTCCGGAAGGTAGATTACCAGTTCACCACCGTGTTCCGGCTGCCAGTTCTCATTCAGGTAACAGATCACCGAATAACGGCGGCTGTCGTCCTGCCGGAACTGGTCCAGGTGCCGTTGGTAAAACGTTCCCACGGGATACACTGCGTAGTGGAATTCAAAACCGGTGAGCCCGGTATAACAGGTGCGGTTGAGATAGGACATGAAAGTATCCATCTTATCCAGAAAGGACAAACCCGCCGGGGTAGCCGAGGCCCGTTCGAGCCAATGGATCAGATCACCGCGAAAAGTTTTATCCTTGGTGAATTGTTCACCCTGACCAATACCGGCCCGGTGAAAAGCGCCCGCTTCCAGTTTTTCTTCAAAACTCTGACGCAGGCTGTTTACTTCCTCCATACTCAGGAAGTCATCCAAAACGGCGTAGTGATGATCGGTAATGCCGTCGATCAGGGCTTCAAAAGCCGACGCCGCAACCATGGTTGTTTGCATACAAATACCAAAAGGTCAGTTATTGATCGTCCGTGCCGGAAGCACTGAACAAACCCGGACCAGCTACGGCCCCTAACGGTAACGGAAGCAGTACGCAACTGCATCCCAAAAGCATGCTAAGTGACTGGCGTTCAGCCACTACCCAAAATCATTTTTTTGGGTGCGCAAAATTACTGCTTTTGCCAATTGCCTGTATTTATAAACTGTGATTTTGGTCGATTTTATTTTTTCTCCAACAATTCTCCGGCCAGTCGTTGAGCCAGCTTTTCCACGCGATCCCGGGCTTCCCGGATAGCCTGTTCCAGGCTTAACCCTTCTTCCATAACGGTGTAGACCTGCTGAATTCCCAGCGGACGGTATTCGGTTGGTTGCAGCGAGGTATTGCCGGCAATTACCGCGCAGGGGATCCGGTGCTCCCCGGCCAGTTCGGCGACCCCCGCTATTACTTTTCCCTGGAGCGACTGGTGGTCCAGCATCCCTTCTCCCGTGATGATGAGGTCGGCATCCTGTAAATGGGGAGCCAATTGCGTGATCCCGATCATAGTATGAATGCCCGAACGGATCTCTGCCCCCAGGAAAGCTACGCCACCTGCTCCCAGACCACCGGCGGCTCCTGCTCCCGGGATCTGGCCGATCTCTACTCCCAGATCCCGCTTAACCAGTTCGGCCAGTCGCTCCAGGCCCGCATCCAGTAGCGCTACATCCTGCTCCGTGGCTCCTTTTTGCGGACCGAAGACCCTGGCAGCGCCCTGCTCGCCGTACAGTGGATTTTTCACATCACTCACCACCACAGTACGGATCGTAGCCGGATCGACATATCGCTGATCTCCATCGATCCGTTCGATGCGCATGAGATCTTCTCCTACGGGTTTGACCGGCGCTCCGTGCTTGTCCAGGAATCGGTATCCCAAAGCGCTGGCCATCCCGATCCCTCCGTCGGTCGTGGCGCTGCCTCCCACAAAAAGCATGATCTCCCGGCTGCCGCGTTGCAGGGCATTGCGGATCAGTTGGCCGGTACCGTAGGTAGTGGTTGCCCGTGCACTGCGCTCCGTAGCTTTAAGTAGTGGCAAGCCGGAAGCCCGCGCCATTTCAACAAAGGCCGTTTCTCCGTGCCGGAGGTAAGTGGCCCGTAGGGGGCGAAACAGTGGATCCTGAACGATGGCTTCCACTACCTCCACTTCCAAAAAGTCCGCCAGAATATCGAGGGAGCCCTCTCCCCCGTCGGCCAGAGGATGCTCTACGATCTCCGCTTCCGGTATTACCTGCCGGATGCCGGTGCGAATGGCCGCGCATACTTCCCTTGCGGAAAGTGAACCTTTGAATTTATCGGGAGCTATAATGATCTTCGGTCGTTTGGTCGTATCCATGATATGGGTGTTGAAGGAGTGATTTTCCGGCAAATATTAAAAAATGACCAATCAGTTATTGGAAAAAAGACAATAAAGGTGAGTTAGCAAAGTCACAACGGCCAGACCTCCCCTTCTTCCGCCACGCTGAAACCGGCTTTCCGGACTTCCTGTCGTTCCGGACTGTTCGCCTGCATCACCGGATTGGTGTGATTGAAATGGATAAAGACCACCCGTTCCGGATCTATTCCAGCAGATTGAAAACGCCCCATACTCTCGCGGATGAAGGGATGGGGGATCTCACTCATGTCCCGGCCGACGATCTCACCGTTTTGAAAAAAGGTACCGTCCAGGAAGGCATGATCTACCGTACCAATGAGGCTGTCAATGCTGCGATCCCATTTTTCCCATTTATCGATATCCGGAATAAAAATGGCCGAGCGATCCGGCCCGTCGATGCGATAACCGACCGTTTCGGAGTATTCATCCCGGTGCGGTACCCGAAAGGGCGTGACGCGGATCTCGGGAGTGAGCTGCACGCTACTGTCCGCATGCAATGGTTGTAAAGCAATATTATTCAGGCTTACCAGTTGGCTCCACGGACCGTTAGTCTGCAAATAATCCAGCATCCGGGGCATGGCGTAGACGGGTACCTGATCGGTTCCGATCACTTCGCGGCCCAATTGCATCAAGCCCGTGTAATGCCCGATATGAGCGTGAGTAAGAAAAATGCCACTGAGATCCTGGCCGGTTTCTGCCTTGAGCAAGTGTTGCTGATCTTTGAAATCCGGGGTAGCATCCAGCATCCAGTTCCGGCCGCTTGCCGGATCGATCACCGCTATACAACTGACCATTTTTCTGCGCGATGGTTCTCCCCAGGCCGGAACGCAACAATCCTTTTCACAGGCCGCATGGGGATAACCGCCGTCCTGGGCGATCCCCAATACCTTCAGGTAAGGACCCTCCGATTTGGTGGGTACCGGAAGAAGATCAGGTGGGTTCGGGTCACTCGTACAGGCCACTCCCAACAGCAGCAGGAAGACGGCCGACAGCAGGCAATTTTTCATCATCATTCGTATTATCCGAACAATTTAACAGAAAAACTGATAGTTAAGTAATGACTAACAAATGGATTAAGCGAAAATGAAAAATGGTGCACCGCAAGAAGGCACCTGAAACCAGCCCCCCGATCGAACGTTTAACTGCGCAACAGCATCACTACTTACATTAACAAATTCATTTCCATGAGTAAAGCATCAAAACGCCATCTTATTGTTCCCTTTTTTGTCCTGATCTGCTGCATGCTGAACCTTCCGCAAGCCTACGCTCAGCCGAGTGGCGGCAATTTCGGCCTGGGTATCCAATTTGGGGAACCCAGCGGACTTTCCCTGCGGATCTACCAACCGGGCCGGATGTCGGCCGACATATTGCTGGCCTGGGATCTGGATGATTTCTTCTACGCTAACGTACACGGCACCTGGGAAAAATCTCTGGGAGGATCCGGAGACTTCAATTTCTTTTACGGTCCGGGAGCCTTCATCGGCCTGCGGGAACGCAACGACCGCAGACTTTTTGACGGCGATAATGACGTGAATTTCGGCGTGAGCGGCACGGCTGGTTTCAATGTTTACATTGACCGGGTTGAGATCTATGTGCGGGTCACTCCCCGGCTGTTACTGGTAGACCGGACCGCCAGTGATATCGGCGGTGGATTAGGCTTCCGGTTTTATCTGTAATACTTATTTTCCAGTCGGACGATTTTAGAACCGTCCGACTGGAGATCCCTTTCTTCAAGATGCGGCCATAGCTCCGCCACGCCCACTTTAGCCGGCCGGAATACAATCGGAATCTTACTACGCTAAATGCAGGATGATCCCCGGTTTACCACAACTTCCGGGAAGAACGCAAACCTCCCAGATCGACTATTACGGCAACGACCATACCGATAATCGGTATTGGCGTCCAGGCACCACTGAAATAGTGGATGACGACTCCGTACCAAAGGGTGGATAAGGGCAGGAAGATCAGTCCCAGGAGAAGATAGATCACATTATCAAAAACGCCGCGAAACCAGTTGGTAAATAACCAAAGTACAATAATGAGTACGCGGGGAAACAGTAATCCTAAAGCACCGAAAATGATTGGCATGAGGCTTTGCTTTTGATGGTTGACAGTTGACCACAGCGTCCGGAAACTTAGGTATCAGCACCCCGGATCACGGTGTATTTTACATCTCATGAAATCTGCAAAGCCTGGAAAAGGTGCGCTCCCCATTACTTTTTTTGCAAAAAAAATGCCACGAATAAACCCGTTCGGGCCGATTCGTGGCAACTTATTTCGGGCAGACTTTCTGCTTAAAAAATCTGCTGATTGATCTTCATTACATGACTTTCGTCTCACCCGGCATCGGTACCGGATAGTAGCCATCCGGATTCGGCAGGATCGGCGGGTTGGCATCCCAGGCGTAGCGCTCCGGAGCCAGGCTCAGTTCGGATTCGATCGCTTCGTCCCATTTAACCACTTCTCCACTGTAGGTAGCCATCCGTCCCAGGATAGAGGTCATGGTACTCTTGGCCCCGTTCTCGGCGTCGGCGTATTTGTATTCGCCCTTGGCAATAGCATCGAATAACAGATCATGCTCTACCTGATATGGATTCGGATCTTTGCGGGACTTGTGCTCCATTATGGTGTGGCCGCTCCGCGTCAGAAGAATACCTGGTTCCGGTGCGGAACCGTTGGTGCCCTGGAATTGCTCGGTCACTTTGGAGGCAGTTCCTTTCCAGTGGCGGCACTGGCTGATCATCCGGCTACCATCGGCGTAAACGTATTCCACGTAGTGGTGGTCAAAGATCTCACCGTGTTCTTTACCGGTACGCATATGGCGACCACCCATACCCTGGGCCTCTACGGGATAAGCCTGTTTCACCCAGTTGCTCACATCCAGGTTGTGGATGTGCTGCTCCGTGATGTGGTCCCCGCAGAGCCAGTTGAAGTAGTACCAGTTCAACATCTGGTATTCCATTTCGGTCATGCCCGGTTTCCGGTCACGCACCCATACGCCACCGCTGTTCCAGTAAACGTAAGAAGTCGTGATATCACCGATAACTCCGTTCTGCATCATGTCCACCCAGCCCAGGTATTTGTCCTGGTAGTGGCGCTGCAGACCAACTACGACATTGAGTTTCTTCGCTTTGGCTTTTTTCGCTGCCGCCAGTACCCGCCGTACACCGGGAGCATCTACCGCAACGGGTTTTTCCATAAATACATGCTTGTCCGCTTCAACGGCTGCCTCAAAATGAATAGGCCGGAAGCCCGGAGGCGTAGCAATTACCAGTACATCTACCAGAGGAATGACCTTCTTGTAGCCTTCAAAGCCATCGAACTTATTTTCTTCGTCAACGGCCAGCATTGAAGCATCCATCTCGCGTTCGGCGAGTTCGTTTTTGATCCTCTTGAAACTATCGTCCAGACGATCGCGGAAGGCATCCGCCATCGCTACCAGTTTTACGTTTTGTCCGCTGGATAGGGCCTGAATGGCCGCTCCAGTTCCCCGACCACCGCAACCGATCAATCCGATGCGAATGGTATCATCCCCGTCGATATGGGCTTTCGCCGACAGAACGGAAGGCGCCAACATCAAACCACCGGCGGCCAAACCGGAGGCTTTTACAAATTTGCGGCGGCCCATGTTGTTACTTCCTTGTTTTTCCATTGTGTTTCGTTTTTTATATTGAAGGAGGTTAATGACTCAGTAGACAGAATTCGAAAGCTATTTTTTTTCGGACCTACAAGATAGTAGGAAATTGGGAAAGAATTTTAATGTAAAAGAGAATAACTCGCATTTAATCGGTTTGCCCCCCTTTTTTGCCCGGAATTTCCCCCACACCATTCATTTTATGGGCTCCGCCTCCTAAATCCCAGATATCGGGCAACGCCCCGGTGACCAATTTTACAGCAAAGAAAACATACCGGAAAGACAGAGCAATACGGCACTATCCTGCAAACTTTTGTAAATTAAGCTTCGTGTATTTTCCGGGTTGCCGCTATCCATTTCGGCCAGGTTCCCGGCAATTACTCAGCACCTCCGCTTAATACTAACTGGCGTTACACTTTTACAGGTCAGGCTTTTTATATTGGCTTAATGAATTCGCACTCTGACGGGCAATTTCCATTCCTGTCCGTAAAATTTCAATGACGATGATCATCACCGTTCGGAGATCTATCCATAAAGGGGTAAGCGACATTACTGCCGGTATTCGGAGAAAACTGCGCCGTTTGGCACAACTTTCAAACAAAAAACACCTCATGATCAATGCCATCATCATCGATGACGAACCCCAATGCATTCGCACCCTCGCGAACGACCTGGACAGTTACTGTCCACAGGTCCGACTGCTGGAGCAATGTACTTCGGCCAAAGAGGGCCTGCTGGCCATCCGTCAACACCAACCCGACCTGGTATTTCTGGACATTAACATGCCGTGGATGAGCGGACTGGAACTGCTCGAAGTTGTCGGGGAAATTTCGTTTGATGTCATTTTCACCACAGCCCACGATCAGTATGCCGTACAGGCCTTTCGGCTCAGCGCCATTGATTACCTGCTGAAGCCCATTGATTACCAGGAGCTCATTACTGCCGTGCGCAAGGTAGAAGCAAAACACAGCCGAATGATCACCCGGGAACAGCTGACCCATTTGCAGGAAAATATGAACCCTGCATCCAGTTTACAACGGATTGGCATCCCCACCAAATCGGGAATTGATTTCGTGCTCATCCAGGAGATCCTGTATTGCGAGGCGGACAGTAATTACTCCTACGTCCATCTGACCAATAACCGGAAACTCTACTCGGCCAAAACCCTCAAGGATTTCGATCAGCTCCTGGGGCAGACCGAGTTCTGTCGCATTCACCAATCCTTTTTGATCAACCTTAATCACCTGAAAAAATACTACCGTGGCGATGGTGGTTACGTGGAAATGGTAAACGGAGCTTCCCTCAATGTGTCCCGTTCGAAAAAAGACGAGTTGCTCAGTCGCATTCGGGTGTAAGGCTTTCTGACTGTCGCAAAACTCAACGGGGACGCATCCAGTCCTTCTGCATTTTGTAAGGCAGTTCCCGCACCTTGCCCTGAAAGTCGCCGAAATAGAGTTTCGACTGGCTCATTTTATCCGGATTCCCGTCCGCCCAGAAAAACTGAAAGGGAGCCTTACCGTTGATCACCTTACGCACGTAATTGTGGTTGCGTTTGCTCTTTTTGGTGACTCGCCGCTCCTTCTCCCAATTTTTTCCACCGTCTTCGCTTTTCCAGATCTCAACCTCTCCCCCACCGCCGTGAAGTTGGGGTTCGTTCCCCGAAGGGATCACTACCGTCCAGGTATCCTCATCGATCCAGAGGCTCCCCATATCGTAGTTGTGATCGGAAGTCGTGATCACCGAAGTTTGCCAGCCACCTTTCTGCCAGCGACTCACCCGCCATTCCCGGGGATCATTATTCGGCCCCGGCTCGTGGCCACCGCTGGTCAGGTACAGGCAGACCGGATCGCCATTTTCGGTAAAGGTGAGATCCTTGAGATAGACATTCTTCCCCTCACGCTGGTAGTCATGCACCAGCGCCGGGTTTTTTACTTCCGTTAGAGGAACGGCTACGTTTTGGCCGTCGGCCGTCTGCCAGCTGGCTCCGAAATCAGAGGATTGCAGGTAGTAAAGATTGGTGCGCTGGTCCACGTTACCGTTGGGATGTCGGCTAAAGAAGGTAGCGACCTTATCGCCAAAGGCATTACTGACCTGATAGTGTCCGCTTTTCTCCCCGGGTGCACCAATGATACCGGACAGTTTACGGTCCTCCGTCCAGTTGCGGCCGTCCTGGCTGGTTTCGTAATACAATTCCCGTACGCCGGTATATTTGGTGAAGAAATGGAAAAAACCCTTACCGTCCAGATACCACGGCTGGGGATAAGTCATTTCCTCTTCCGTTACCAGATCAAACCCATCAATGCTGTACGGTTCCCGGCTGCGGTATTTGAATCCCGGCCGACTGCGTCCCCGGCCACTCACGAATACCCAGAGGTAACCTTCGGGATCGATCAGCAAGCTCGGATTATCGTGGGGGTCATCTACACCTTTTTTATCGTAGACCACCGTCGGTTTGGATACCAGGTCGCGGGCGTGATCATAACTGCCGATCATACACAACAGATAGCGATCCTTTTTACCGGTGGTGCCGCCGTACACAAAAAAGGTTTTATCCACTTCCGGTGCGTAGATAGCCAATGGTTTGTGTTTGGCCGTATAAGTTCCCAGGCCTCCCGAATATTTATCGCCGTAATCGTAGAACTGGCCCAGAGTAAACCAGATCCCCCGGTACCCATCCACTTTTTGATTATTGTGGCTCGCAGCCGGTTGAGCGGACAGTCCGAGACTGAACAGGCAACATACCAGTACTAGTGATCGACTCGTGTTTTGGATCATTTTTGTTTTCATTTTTATAAGGTCGTTAGCTGATTATTGCACCCCAAAGGTGACACTCTGTCCCGCGTAGCCGTCCTGGGGCAGCTCGATGGTAAATGTAGTTTTTCCCTTGGAAGTATTGCGGTCCGTACGAACCTTCGGATGATCCGTAATCACCGGGGCGCTGATGTCGAAACGCATGGTCCGGAACTTACGGGACGGATCGGCCACGCTAATCTCATTTATTTTTCCTCCCGCCAATTGCAACATAATCATACCCGGACCGTCCATACGGACCTGCAGTTTATCGCCAAGGGATAGAGTCCCGCTTTTATAAAAAACCGCTTGAATAAGTTGCAGTCCCTGATGCCGCACCGCCTGCAGGTCGGGGGTATTGCTCAGGATCTCCACCTGCGGATCCCGCTGGTAGTCCGCAGCGGTTTTCTCATCTACTGCCGGCAATACGGTATAGGCATAACTTTCATTCCCCGGTCGGGAGCCATGATCTACCCACAATTTAAAAACCGGCATTTGGAGCGCTTCCCGGCTGGTAGTAGACTGGTGACTGATACCCCACCAGCTTCCGGTAGCAGTTTCATTACTGACCTGGACCGTTGCGGGTGCCTGTAGGAAATACGCAATACTGTCGTGCAACACCCATTCTACCCTTTTCAGATCGTGGGTGCCGCGAGGAAGACTCAGCGTACCCTCGGCATTGTGCACGACAACGTCTCCCCGCAGATGACATTGGTTCAGGGTGGTAACTACCGGTGCGGAACCACGGGCGGTGATGCCGGCTCCCAGGCAAACAAACTCCCGGTCAAACATAAACCAGGCTTTTTTCGCTTGCAAAGGATCGTAGGGACTGATAAAATCAAAAGCCGCCGCGCCGTAGGTGCCGTTCGATACGCCACCGACAAAATCGCTCAGTCCTTTTTTCTGGATCTCGTCCGGGTCCGGCAAACGGTCGTTCTGTATGACGGTCGTACCGGGTATCTTGTGCCAGTCCAATACCGGAAAGATATCCTGGTATTCGGTGCCGGTGCGGGAGATAAAATTCGAACCTTCGCCCAGATGGTGGTTCTTGAGCCCTTCACTGTTGTAGGGTTCTTCCATACTGTGATTGCGCCGCGAATACATCCGCGCGGAAGTAAAGAAATCCGGCCGCTGGTGGCTGAAATATTCCGAGTGCCAGAAAAAGCGGTTCGCCGCTCGGGCCGGGCTTGTTGCGCCCTTACGAACTGCAATGATATTCTCCAGTTCGTCCGATCGGTAATCCGTGACGCTGCTCAGTTTTTCCGGAGTATCCGTGTCGTAACTCCCCAACGTTCCCTTCCGGCTGACACTCCGGTTTTTAGCTCCGGGGTCGGGGTATTTGCCGTACGGCATCATCTGGCAGATCCCATCCAGGTAATAATCGATCAGCAGGGCCAGGCGTTTTTCGGGGATGCGGTATTTTGTGCCCTTTAACTTGACGGCCCAGTCCGCGAAAGCGTCGGCGTACCCTTTCCCGTAGGATAAGGTATTGTTAACCCGATCGTGCCGGTGATGAAAACTCATATCCACCTGCAGTCCCCGGCCTTCGGATGTTTTAATCTCTTCAATGATCACCCCTACCGCTTCGTCGAGCATTTCGCTGTCCCGCAGGAATAAAGCGTAACGTCCCTGGATGCCGGCGATCTTGATCCGGTCGCCGCCCGGGCGGGCACCCCAGGCATTGATATTGGCCCGGGTGATGATCGGTCGGGCCTTTTCTTTTTGCGTTGCACTCAACTCGTCGTCAAAAATGAGGAAAGTCTGCACCATCCGGTCGGGCGTGCCGATCTGATTCCACCACCAGTTGTCGCAGATGAAATCGTTGGCCAACCAGTAGTCCAGCGCTTTATAGATGGCCGTTTTTACCACCTTGCTGTCATAATAGGTATTGCCCTCTTTTTTATAGGCCCGACTCAGTTCGACCATGCGGGAAAGATGGGTACCGTGTTCAAAACCTGTACGGGAAACATCCTGGTAATTGATATCCGGCCAGGTGCCGTCTGCCTGCTGTTCCGACAGGATCTTTCTGACGCTGCTCTCATCAAGTGTTGGCGCCATGAGTTCTGCTACAAAGCGATTGCGAATGGTTTCCAGATCCGGATTGGCCCGAAGCTCGTCTCCTCCGAGGCATAGGAGGATGATCAGTAAAATGCGTGTCATTGGTTGTTGGTTTTCGTTTGTTAGATGGATCGAGCTCAAAATAGCCGATCACTGCATCCGGATGGTACCGGCCGGTAGCTGTACCCGCAGAACGCCGCTGGTCCGTTCCAGATCCTGAACCGCCCCGTCGAATTGAATATTTTCCACGCCGGGGCCTTTGAGCGTGAGTTCTGCGCCATCGGAAGTGATCGCGCCGGTATTGCTTTGCATAAAAATGCTGACCGGGGCGGTCGCATCCAGCGAAAGTGTACCATTAGCAAAATGCCGGCCCTGCCGGAGGAAAAACCAGTTAAGCACACCGTTATTTTCCCGGTACAGTACGGAATTTGCCCGGAAACGGACCTCCCCGTATTGCTGCTGATCCGAACCGGAGCCGGTGAGCAGGATATCGCTGGTCCCGTTGCCGTGGGCGATCGTGCCCCCTTGATACTTTGCGGTAGTTATCCGTTCAAAAGGCGGTAGGGCTTCACTTTTCCGGTGGGGAAACAATACCGTCGCGATTGGCACCTCCAAGGCGCGCTCAGCGGGATAAATGACTTCCAGCCGATTGTGTTCCGGATAATTCGCATACCGCTCGGGAACGGCTCCCGGCACCTTTTCGATCTGCACCCGCTGGGGTGGGGTGGCAAAAAAGAAACCTAACTGAGCTCCGGGAACGGTCGGATAATGATCAATTGGAGCGGTATATACGCTGCCCTCGCTGAGCGTTTCAATCCGGGTCTCGTTCGCAGGATGAAAATAACTGTGCACCGCTTCCCCGGGGCTGGAAACGACCTCGTCCAGCAACAGAAAATACGGCCTAACGCTGCCCTCAGCGTGGACGAGCAACAGACTTCGCAGATGTTCATCACCGGGCAAAGCGGGCCCCGCTGCTCCACAGGCGTAATCCAGCTGATCCGTAGTAAAACCTTCCAAAATACCTTTGCCCAGCCGGGAAGCGTGTTCCTTTCCATCGATAGTGAGGGTATTGTTGAGGGGTGCGGGACGGGTAGGCGCTCCCAGGCGACCGCCGTTCACCAGGAGGCGGTTACCCAGGCCGGATAAGGCCAGACCATTGGTTTCCTGGTGGGTATGCCATTCATCCTGGCTTTTTATATTGTAAAGTACTCCTTGTAATCCGTCCGGATCGTCCGGTTTTTCGCGGAAAAAGGCCCCGCCGTTCGGGTACCACTGGCTTTCGGGTACCTTGGGTGCCGGCAACGCATTCTGGGGAATGATATAGGTGAGAATATTCCCCTGGGCCGGGCGTCCTTCGTGAAACCAGGCCGCGTAGGCAGCTGCTTCTTCGTCAAAATTACCCGCTCTGCGGTGAAGCATGTCGTTGTGCAGACTCTGGGTGGGCAGCATATCCCCGATGATCGCCATTTCTTTGGCTGCATTCACACTGGATCCGAAAAGCCAGCGGTGGAATTTCTGCAATCTTTCATTTTGGTAATAGCGCCGGTCGATCCCCGTAAATTCCAGCACGTCCATATACCCGGATTTGGAAATACGGCTGTCCCCGCCACCAACTCTTTCCCAGGCGTAATGAATGGTAACCGGCGAAACGCCATCTTCGGTGACCTGCTGCATGATGCCGGCGTAATAGGCATCATCCGGCTCCGTACGATCTCCCCGGTAAATATCCCAGGCTCCGTGCGTACCGCGACGTACATCGGCCCAGGAACCTTCCCGCTTTAAGATAAAGATCTGATCCGTGATCACTTTTTCGCAGGCCAGCACCTCTTCCGGGGTCAGCGCATCGTACACAATATCCAGCGACAGGATAGCCACAAAAAAGGACCCCAGGTTGGGTACTACCCCACCCCAGTCCCGGTCTTCACTCAGATCCAGTCGGGCGTAATGTTCCAGAATAGCATCCCGTACCCGGCCCGCGTGCAGGGAAGTGCGCGATTCATCGAGGATGTAGGCCAGCGCGGCCGCCCCAATATAATCCTGGAGGCCGTAGGCATTCTGGGAATTGTTATTTCTCCAGGTGAAGCCGGCATCCGATCGCCGGAGGGCATCCGCTTTGATGGAGGTCCAGGGCTCTGCCGCCGCCCGCTGCCGGAGTGCCGGGAACTGTTCTTTTTTTACGATGAGAAAGGGATGCTCGCGGTCATTGCCCCCGGTCGGCGTGGATATATCCTCATAAGCAGCCGGGGAACAGCCGGGAAGGCTCATCCCCGCCAGCAGGATCAGCAGAAGGTACTTGTTTAAACTCATTGGTTTTTCTTTTTACTAAATTGGTCAAAGCGTCAGGCCACCCTAAGCGCGATCAATTGACCTTTACGATCTTCCGCAACAGCTCCAGTTCTTCCGTTTTGATCTTCACGAAATAGATCCCGGCCGCCAGTTCGGACAGATCAAATTGCTTTCCTTCCAGTGCTCCCTCTAATAGTATCCGGCCCAGTGCATCGGCAACCTCATAGGTCGCCGCATCCGCCAGTGTCTCCGCATCAATCGTAACCAGGCCACTGGTTGGGTTGGGAAAAAACACCGGATCTTTCGGAGGCGCGGGTCTCCCCCCAGTCCCCCGGCGCTGACATCGCTCCAGGATCTGAGATCGGACATTGCATCCGTTCCCATTCATGGAGATGGATGCCTGATTGGCCGACAGGCCCAGATAATCGCAGATGCTCTGCACGTGGCAGACAGTCAGTATATCCGAGGCCAGAATCGCCAGGTCTTCAATGCCCGCGGCATCTATATTTTCCAGGCCCGAAAGACTTTTCAGACCGACATTGGCGTAGATCTGCAATAAACCTCTGATGCTTTTCAGTTTTTTCAGGGCAACGAGATCTTCCAGGAAGGGATTCAGGGCGACCTGCAGTTTACCATCGATGGCCGTCACCGCATTGAGGCCGTCCAGCGAGCGGAGACTTTGGTTGTTCACGATGATACAATTCCCACCGATACTGGTGACCTTATCCAGTCCCCGGAGGTCTATCAATTTTTCATTGCTTTCTATCAGTAAACCTTTGCCGATTCCTCGCAGAGCATCCAGTCCGCGTAAATTCGTCAGTTCCCCACTGGTCAGGATCAGCAGATAGCCGCCGATGGTGTCTACCTTATGCAGGCCAAACAGGCTCGACAGGAGCAGATTATCGGAGACCGTCAGATCTTCAACAACCGTTTGTAATTCGTTCAGCGCTTCAATGCTGCGTAACTGGTGATTCAGGGCTATCCGCAGGCTGCCGCCAATAAAGTTCAGCTTTTCCAGCCCCGTCAGCTTTTCCAGGCCGGGATTTCCGAAAATATTCAGTCCTCCGGCAATTGTTTCGATGTTTCCCAGCCCAGTCAGGTCCGTCAGGGCCTCGTTGTCGTGGATCTCCAGGTAATCACCGAAAGCCGTTAGCACCGATAAGCCGTTCAGATTCTTAATATTGCCGGGAGTACTTTCCTGGATGATCACGTCTCCCAGGATGGTCGTACAACCGGGATGATCGTTGGCAAAAGCATCAATGCCTGCCTGGGAATCAAAAATGATCCCTTCCGGCAGGCAATCCTGTGCGGCCATTTTCACTTTCCCCAAGCCCATACAAATGGTCAAAAGCAATAAACATACGATCCCGGGAAAATGAGTCTTCATAACTAAAGGCATTTATGGCGTAAACTGGCAACTGGCTAAGACACCGTTAGCATAAGGTACGAATAATTGCCATTTGCCCGTACGGCTTTTCACTTCCATTTTTACACCCTCGTCAGTGCGGGAAAGGACCTTGGCCTTCAGCTTTGGCATTTCCCCTTCCGATGGGACCAACAGCCAGACCAGCGCATCGCCGTCTTCCACCCGGGTAGTGTAGATACTGGCTACATTCGGCTCACCTTTGTTGTATTCCACACTGTACCATCCCTGCGGCTGGGGATTTTCTTGACCCTTGATCTGTTCGGGTTTCCATTTTTTGCGGCCGACCGGCACAATGGTCAGGTTCCCCGAAGCATTACGGGTACCCACCTGTCCTTTTTTACCGGTTTCCACCTGGCAATCCGGATGCCAGTGCCAGAGTGTTTTCACCTCCCGGGGTCGGTCGGTATCGATCTTGTCCACTACTACCCAAAACTGGTCCCGCACGTAGGTAACTGCCCGCGTATGCCCGGCCTGACCTTCAATTTTTTCGAACTGGTCAAAATCTCCCCAGGCATAATCAAAACTATCCGTTGTTTTGAAATGATCCTCCGTCAGCGCCTCTTCGGTCTCCCTTGGTCCGGGGCCCTGCCCCTGTCCGTCGATCAGCACCAGGTTATGGCTGGCACTACTGCGGGCGTACGGACGGAATTTGTCGGCAAAAGCGCCCCGGTAGGCAAAGCGGCCGCCGTCGACGAGCAGGTCCCGCCCGTAAGCGGAGATGGACAAATGTAACTTGTCGTTGTGCTGGTGACCGGATCCCCAGGGACCGATATCGAAAAAGGTCCAGTGCGCGGTTGCATCGTAGGCACTGCGAAAGACGGCCTGCCCGGCGTAGGGAAAAAGTACAGAAGTACGCTGCGGTGCTCGGCCCTCCTTACCGTTGGTGGCGATGTATTTCCAGTCCGGCCGGTCAAAATCATCCGCTGCCTCCGAGATAGCCGCCTGGTAGTTTCGCAGATCCGAATCGTTGTTCAGCGGGTTAGTTCCGGAAGGACGCAGCGAATACGCCAGATAATTCCACATCTGCTCGATCTTTTCCGTATACACCTCCGGTAATGCAGCTCCGGCTTCCTGGAAGATCTTCCGGAAGAGATCAAAATTGAGCAGTGCTACCCGGTGGTAATGGGCCGTCAGTTCGGTCTGCACCCCGTCCGGGTAGATCTGTTCCAATAAGCTTTCGGTCATGGTCTCCCGGGAGTATTCGAGCCACTCCCCGGATTTTTTGAATTCCGGCCAGGCGGTAGCCCCGCGGGCCAGCGCGGATAACTCCATAGTCAGCCAGTTGCCCTGAGCGTGGAATTGCCGCAGGTAGTGGGCGTGCTCGGGAAAACTGGTGAGCAACAGTATACGAGTAGCATCGGTAAAGGCCTCACTATTGATCAGACCGTAAAAAACGGCGGCCCAGCTTTTCACCCGGAAGCTTACTTCCAGTCCGCGCCACATTGCGGTGCTGCTTTTCACGCCGGGATACGGGAGGCTGCTGACCACCCAGTCTTTGATGTATTGATCCAGGGCCGTTGCGTAGCGGTCATTTCCCGTTTCCGAATAGGCATCCAGCAGGCTCCGCATAAAGATATGTCGGTTGAGCGCCCAGGCCCATTCGATATCGTCGGCTGGGCCTTCGAAGGTCCAGTCGAGGCGGCCGTCCGGCAGTCGCGGCACTTCGTCTCTCTGGGTGTAAAAAGTAAAGATACCCTGACTCAGGGTATCCGCAGCGGCTACCGATTGCCCCGAAGAAGGAGGTAGTGCACGGCGAAGATAGTCGGCAGTCTCACCATTTTTATAATAATCCAGGAGGTGTCGGCAGGCCGCGGCCGGTTTACCGTGTTCGTAGGCGTGTTTTACTTTTATCAGCTCTTTTCGATCGAGATCAAGTGTGCCGAAAAAGGTGGTTATTCTATTGGGATAGGCCCGGCAGACATCGTCCACGGTTTTTAACTCCCGCCAGTCGACCGGTGATTGGGCCGACAGACCGAACATACAAAAAATGAATAAGGCCAGCGAAGCAGATCGTTTCATGGAAAGCTTTGGATTTAATAGAGGAAAAGTGCTTTTGAAATTCAATTGGGAAATAAAATACAGTAAGAGGCAAACGTGCGGCCCGACTAAAATCAGGCGTTAATTTTGACAGGTTCGTCGGCCACTTCGGGCCGACGAACCTGTAGCAAAGTTTTGCATTGGATCGAACGCTCCAATCGTTAAGATCATGAGCTTCGATTGCACAAAAGTGGATTACATACCACTCAGTCGAACCCGGATCAAACCTTCACCGTCCTCGATCAGATAGGCGGGCAGGCGCAGTTCAATTCGTTTCAGACCTTCAATTTGGCGGTCCAGTTCCAAGGGTGCCGGATCCAGGGAAATGACCGATACGGTCAGTTCGGGATGAGACAGATTTTCGAGTTTAAGTTGTTTACCATCTTGTTTAAGGACCGCTCCGCCTTTGGTGATCTCCACATCCGCGGTAGTCATCAGTTGCCAGCTAACCATTTTGGTGGCATCGTTGGTAACGATACGGTCTTCGATCAGAATGGAAGTCGGACTGTCCTTCACGAAACGTCGTTCCGCACTTTTGACCACATCTCCCAGAGTAGCCGACATTTCTACGGTGGCTTCCGGCTTGTTTCCGTCTTTAAAATCCGTGATGGTGGCCAGCCCTTCGGTGCGATGCAGTTCGTTGTTGATGGTCAGGGTGCTGTGGCCGTAATTATTTTTGGTAAGCAAGGTCCAGCGTTCGCAATCCTGGCAACGGCCCCAGAGATTAAAGCCCGTCTTTTCCAGTTCGTGGTAAGATTGGTTACCCGGATCCACGACCCAGCGTACGCCGTTCAGTTCAAAAATAAAGGAGCCACCGTCCATATTGCCGTGATTGACCATACCGCGACCGCCTTTGCCGCCAAAGTAATACTGATGCGGATCGTTTTCCTCACCGGTAAAGATCACGATCGGATTAGCTCCACCACCCTGCCAGGCCGTAGGCATCTTTTCGCCGGCTTTAGATTCGTACTGGGACAACCAGACCAGGGCTGCCCCCGCCGTGCGGCCCAGCTTTCCCATATCGGCGGCCGGTCGCAAAAAGCGTTCTTTTTCGAAATAGGCGGGATTACCCGTTTTGGAAGCAAACCAGGCCAGGGTAAAATCCCCGTTCTCACTACGCTTATCTCCACAATCCGCGAAGTTGAAATACCAGCCGGAAGGCGCATTGCACAATTCCCGGAACACGGCACTTTCCTTAAAGGAAGGATAATCGCCCAGGCCGAAATCCGTACCAAACGCACTTTCGAACATCGCCGCGGTCACAACCGAGAAGCTGGTTCCGTACCCCCAGTAGGTAGATCCTTCCGGATACACGCCGTCCGGCCCGTATTCCACCAGGGCGTGCGGCATGCCCTCCAGGGCGCGGTGGATGGTTTCGGCGGCCAGTTCCGGCTCATCTTCGGCTACGGTAATGGCAGCGGCGATCATACCGCCGTGACAAACCTGATTCCAGTTATTGGTGCCATTCACCCAACCGGTATTGCCCTTTTTGTTGTAGCTGGGTTTGATGCCTTTTTCTACCAATGCATTTTTGGCCAGGGCGATGGTGGACTTCGGTAATTTTCCGGCCGTCCAGTCCAGTCCGATCGCTACGGCCATCGACATTTCCGCGACATCCAGATAGTGGGAGGGATTCCAGTCACTGAAATTGCACACAGCGATCAGTTCTTCGTTGATCCGATCCAAAACGGCTTTATCGCCGTCAATCCGGTAGACCATGCCCAACATATTCATCCGGTAAAGCATTTCGCGTGAAACGGAAAGCAGACGCCGACCGATCTGAATGCGCTCGAGCAGCGGTTGCTTGCGGATCTCATCCGCGTTGAGTTGAATGGCCTTGTAGACGTTTTGCAGGACCGGATCGGTTTTTAATTTTTGCTTCAGCTCTTTTTCGATGGACCGGTTGAGGACCAGACGGGGACTTTTCTTTTCCAGGTTTTTCTTTAGGTATTCTACCGACATGGGGTTTTCCAGTTGAGGGATCTCCCCCTCACCGTGGGCCTGAGCGATCAGCCAGACCGGCGACAGGAACAGGAAAATCATAAATGGCTTCAAACGGATCTTTTTCAGTATCATCGCAATTGGAATTTTAGATTTAGAGAATGAACTCTTTTAAGCACAGTCCCTTCGGATATTGAAACGGGACTGATCAGTTCCAGGGGAGACCATCGAATATATTCTTATGGAGGAGCATAACTCCGGCGGATCCTCTAGCCCCCCGGGCCGGATCTCCTGAATTAAAAGAATATGATGATCGGGATAAAGTCGTAGCCTAGAAGTTTCCGGATAGCATGGGGATTTGATCCCTATATCTTTATGCTATTGACGGCAAAGCACCTAAATATCCTTACAGTACACCGGGCAAATAAGTAGCGTACCAGACATAAAAAAACCGGGTAAGACTGCCTTGTCATTCCAGATTGACAAGACATCCCTACCCGGTCGAATTCCCAACTTAATACCGAAAACTTACCTGGATCTCCGGAATAAACCGAAATGCTCAGCACTATGAGATTCCAGGGATTTTGGTAATTCTTCTATTGAGATCACTCAATTATTGGTGTCTTCACTTATCTCCTTAGCGACAGCTAACGCATTGTGCCAACTGCCGCCACAGCTTACCAACCCGGGTTCTGCCGGATATTCGGGTTCTGCGCCAGATCCGCCAGCGGGATCGGCCAGAGATAGTGTTTGCTTTCGTCGAACACGGGATTCGCCCAGTCCGTACCCTTGTAGATATCTACGTAGGGAACGCCGTCTACCAGAGAAGAGACTACATTGGCTTTCGGATAACGGGCCATAGCGGCTTCATCCCAACGAATACCGTAGCTCGGGATCTCCAGTTTTTTGCCCTGTTTCCAGCGGCGGAGGTCGTCGTAACGGAAACCTTCCATGAAAAGTTCTACCCGGCGTTCGCGACGGATCTCTACGATCAGCGGAGAGACATCGTCGCTAACATAGCGCGGATCCACCGGAATGTTGTTGAGATCCATATGCGGCATACCCACCCGGTCGCGCAGGCGGTTGATGCTCAGGTCGAGATCTTCCTGGGTCAGTCTACCCAGTTCGGCCATAGCTTCGGCATAGTTCAGCAGCACTTCCCCGAAACGCAGGGTAATGGCCGGCGTATTGGAGGTATTGTAGGTCGCGTAGGAAGTTACCGGATCAAACACCTTAATGATGTGGTAGCCGGTCTCTATCGTCTGGCCACCCTCCATACCGCGCAGGCGGGGATACGGGCGGGTATCGAAGTTGCCGTAGCCATACTTCAGTACGTCATCGGGATGCAGGATCGTCTGACGCAGACGCGGGTCGCGGTTTTCAAATACGTCTTCGATCTGGGCATCTCCCTGGTACAGCGGAGACAGCGTAATAGGCAGTCCATCCTCGCAGAGATAATCTTCCACTATACTCTTGGTGGCGCCACCGTTGTAACCCCGGTGATAACTTTGTACGTGGTTAGTCAGAATACCCAGCTCGTAACGGCGCCAGTACATTACTTCCGGCACGCCGGTCAGATCCGCGGTGATCAGGTGGATGGCATTATAATCGTTTTCCGGATCACCGGTACTGTACAGCGTGTACGGGCCATCGTCCATGATCTCTTTAGCCGCAGCGGCAGCTTCCTGCAACCACATATCGGCATTGCTACCGCCATGGTATTTGCGCCAGGTGCCTTCGAAAAGGCATACGCGAGACTTCACCAACAGTGCAGCCCAACGATTCAGACGTCCGGGACCACCGCCATCACCCCAATCATTGGGAATGCTTTGCGTGGCAAAATTCAAATCCTCCAGCACATTGGCCATTACCTGTTCTCTGGGAGTACGCGCTGCGTATAACTCTTCCGAATCCACGTTCAATTCATGGTCTACCCAGGGAGCGTCCCCGAATTTGGCCACTTTATCCGCAAAGAACCAGCCTCTGAACAGCCGGGCTTCGCCGATATATTTATTCTTAACTTCCTGATCGATCTGAGCCCGGTCGTAGTTATCCATGCCCACATTGATCGCCCGCAGAAAATTCCAGCCTTTATAGCCGTACCATTGCCCGTCACCATTGGCACTGGAAGGTACATTGTGTTTGCCGGAACGTACCTGCTGGTATTGGGTGTGCCGGGAATGCCGGGGAGCAATATTGTCCGTATACTCATCCGTATACCAGATCCCGAACTTATGGCTGTTGAAGCCTTCATCGTGCCCCATCAGGATGGGTACATCGTTATCATTACGAGCCAGGTTGTAAAAACTGTTGTTGTAGACCGCCAGGTCATTTTCCGTATTCCAGAAAGTTTCGTTGCTGATCTCATCCAGCGGATACCTTTCCAGGAAATCATCATTGCAGCTCATCAGCACCAGGAGGCCAACGATCAGCAGTGAATATTTAGCGCTTTTAAATTTCATCTTACTTGATGTTTATTAGGATGTGGCAGCCCCTGAACGATCGTCGGAATTTTCTTTGATCCGGAAAAATATCCGGTCAGTAGCCGACTTTCTACCGGGAGCTGCCCGCGGTTATTAAAAATTAATATTGGCTCCAAAGGAGAAAATGCGCTGCATCGGATACTCCACCGCACCGTTGTAGTTCTGGCCGGACAGGATATTGGTATGCAGTGATTCCGGATCCAGCGGTTTACGGATCTTGGAGTATTCCCACAGGTTCATACCGGCGATATACACCTGCGCGCCTCCCAGACCGATCTTGTTAGCTGCGGCCGGAGACAGGGCATAGCTCAGCGTTACGTTTTTCAGGCGCACGTAGCTGGCGTTCTGAATGTAACGGGACTGTACCTGCAGGTTCTGTTTGGTGTTGGTAGAGATGTGCGCTGCCGGGAAGTAGGCATCACGGTTATCCTCCGTCCAGGTATCGGTGATGTAGTACCATTCTACGTGACCGGCATTGTAGGGGAAGAACCAGGTCCAGTTTCCGTCGGAAGGCCAGTAGTCGCGTTTACCGATGCCCTGGAAGAAGGTGGTCAGTGACCAGTTCTTATAGTTCAGGTCCAGGTTCACACCGAAGTTGTAGCGCGGCGTAGCGTTGGCAATAATGCGGCGGTCACCGGGATCGTCCAGGGTGTTGCTACCCGGGCTGATCACGCCATCGCCGTTCAGGTCGGCGTAGCGAATATCGCCCGGACGCCAGTTGGAACCGATGCGGGATTGGTCTGCAGCTTCCGCTACTTCGGCTTCGGTTTGGAAAATACCAACCGTTTCGTAACCCCAGATCTCACCGATCTTCTGACCGACATAGTATTCGGACAGGGCACCGGTTGGGTTGTCGTACTTCGTGATCTCGGTCTGCCAGTCGGACAGCGCCAGGGTCACGCGGTAGTTCCAGTCCTGACCGATCTTATCCCGCCAGGTAACAGCTGTTTCCCAGCCGCTGGTCTTCAGATCGGCAGCGTTCGCTCTCGGTGCTCCCGTACCCAAAATGGCCGGATATTCCACGTCAGTCAGCATATCCTTGGTTTCGCGGGTATACACATCCAGCGATACATCCAGGCGTTGGTTCAACACGGTGACATCCAGACCGAGGTTTTTGGACACTACGGTCTCCCAGGTCAGGGTCGGGCTCACCAGTCCGGCTGCCGAAACGTAAGGCGTGCGGCTGCCACCGGACATCATATAGGGCGAAGTACCGATACCCATGGTGGAAACGTAAGGGTAAAAGTCGTTACCCAGCAACTGGTTGCCCAGGGTACCGTAGGAAGCACGAACTTTCAGGTTATCCAGCCAGTTTTCCGTACCGTCCATGAAGGCCTCTTCCGAGATCCGCCATCCCACAGAGAAGGAGGGGAAGAATCCGAAGCGGTCATCTTTCGGGAAGCGGGAAGTACCGTCGTAACGGCCGTTCGCTTCGAACAGATAGCGATCCTTGAAAATGTAGTTCAGTCGGTAAAAAGTACCGCGCAGGGATACGTGGGATTTTCCACCAAAGGTCTGTTGTCCGCCGGTAGTGGCGTTCAGGTCAGTTACCAGCGGCGTGATCAGGGTATTGGCCTGGGAGCGGATGAAGGAGTTGCGTCCCCATTCCTGGTTGAAGCCCACCATAGCCTTGAAAAAATGGAAATCAGACTTGTCAAAGGTATACTCTGCGTAGGTATTCAGTACGTAGTACTGGTTGTAGTTGCTGATGTTGTTGATCCAGTCGTTACCGCTGAAACCGTTACCGATCTGTACACCGGTCTGGATATCCTGGCTTTCGATCACTTCGATCTTGCTCGCTACGTCCTGGTAGTCCCGGTGGTAAGTATTGTAAGAGAATTCACCACGGATACGCAGACCACTTAGCGGGGTTAGGCTCAGGCCCTGGGTCAGCCAGAGGTCGTTGACCGTGTAGTTCTCCCGTCCGCCCTGCTCGAGGTACGGGAAGAAGTTGAGGCTCGCGAAATGCTTTCCGATATAGGGCGCAAACTGATCGCGGTCTCCGGGAGTCAGATAGTAA
This sequence comes from Flavilitoribacter nigricans DSM 23189 = NBRC 102662, assembly GCF_002646595.1. GTDB lineage: Bacteria > Bacteroidota > Bacteroidia > Chitinophagales > Saprospiraceae > Flavilitoribacter > Flavilitoribacter nigricans. The sequence continues at coordinate 119,886 of NZ_PDUD01000025.1, read as the reverse complement.
TCCAGGTCCGGAAACTCGATGGGCAGGATCGGGCTTACCCGGGCCACAGTATTGATGTTTACGTCCCAGTTGTAGAAGTGCGGTTTGTCGCTTACCTGGGTGTTGAACACGATCTTCTCGTCCAGACTGATCCAGTCATTTACTTTAAAGTCCGCCTTCATCAGGGCGTTGTAACGCGTGAATTTTTCGTTGTTATCACTTCTCAGATAACCGTCTTTGCTCAGCGTACCGAGTGATACATAGTAAGATGCATTGTCGCTGGCACCGGAGATGCTCAGGTCATAGCGCTGCTGGGGAGCCAGATCGGTCATCAGCCGGTTTTGGTAGTCGTTGTAGCCGTAATACTGCAGTACGCCGTCTACTACCGCCCAATCGGGACCGGTACCTTCGGAATAAGCCTTTACGCCGGCAATGTAATCATCACTGTAGGAAGGCGCGCCGTTGGTCCGGATATTGGCCTGGTTTCTGGCCAGTACGAACTGATACGGGTCATTGACCGGATCCATGTTGAAAATAGGCTTGGCCGCAGACAGTTCTGAAGACAACTGGATGTTCACCTTACCGGATTTTCCTTTCTTCGTTTCAACCAGGATCACCCCGAAAGCGGCACGGGCACCGTATACGGCGGCGGCCGATGCATCCTTCAATACGTTGACACTGGCGATATCGTTCGGGTTGATCCGCTCCAGCGCCATGGGTACACCATCGACCAGGATAAGCGGGGAGCCTCCGTTGATGGATTCAAATCCGCGAATGTTAAAATCGGCGGAAGTCGTCGGGTCACCGTTGCGGATTGAGATGTTCAGGTTCGGGATAAGCCCCTGTAATCCCTGACCGACACTGGCGATGGGCCGGTTGGCCAACGCTTCGCTGGTAATGGAAGACACGGCACCGGTGAGGTTCACTTTTTTCTGAGAACCGTAACCGACTACCACGACCTCTTCCAGAGCAGTAACGTCTACCGACATCACCAGATCGACCATAGAACGACCGTTAACTGCTATCTCCTGTGACTGGTATCCGGTATAGGAAAACACCAGTACACCATTCGGATCTTCTAACTCTATATCGTACTTACCGTCAAAATCGGAAACTGTTCCCACACTGGTCCCTTTGACCAGCACCGTAACCCCGATCAGCGGTTCGCCCTCATCGGATGTAATGGTACCGCTTACCTGGTGAGCCATTTCGAACAAGTAGTTCTCCCCCGGACCTGCCGTTGCCATCGCCGGCGGAGAGAACAAACCTCCCAAACCTACCAGCATCAGGAGCAGCAGGTTTCTGGACAGGGAGCTAATGTTGCGCTTCATAAACATACATTTAGTGGTGAAAAATTGAAAAAAGGATTAGAATAGGACATAAGGGGGGTATTCCCGCAGCTTCCACAGGAAACCTAGGTATACCGTTGACCAGCAACGCCTTACAGTGGCCGACTCCCGGCTAAGAAGGCGATAACCAACTCATGGACGCCCGCACTTTCACGGACGATTTCGATCAAAAACAGATCTTCCAGACTTTTAAAATTGGGAAAACGAAAAGTACTAAGAAGTCAAAAATTAGCTTGTCTGGTAAGCTCTTCAAAGCAGTTCCTTTACCTTGAAAAACGGAATGAAATTATCAATATTCCACCATTGACGCAACACTATTTCACAGACCTGACATTAAAAAATAATTTTTTTCGCTTCGTTCGTCGAAAAATTGTTGAATGGCCGTCTTAGCGGGGGGCTTGACCGATACATCGCCTAAATTTTAACAAAAATTGGAGTAGTGGTGGAGCGTAGAGGATCAATTGGGTTTTCCGTAAATAACGGAATGGTAAATTCGTAATAGCCGGAAATTGATCTCCCCAAAGAGATGCCCGGGCCTTTCCAGGCCTGGTACGATTGATGAGGCCCTTCCGTAAAACAAGTGCGGCGCAACCTCCATTACGAAGGTTACGCCGCACTTTATTTTGATGTGATGACAGCGGTACAGAACTTCACGCCACGTAAGCGGTCTGTTGTACGCTCATCTTCACGATATCAAACGATCAGCACATCGGATCTACCAACCCGGGTTTTGCTGAATATTTGGGTTCTGAGAAATTGCACTCAGTGGGATCGGCCACAGGTAGTGTTTGCTTTCGTCAAACTCTGGATTAGCCCAGTCCGTTCCCTGATAAATATCCACGTAAGGTACGCCATCTACCATGGAAGAAACTACATTGGCTTTCTCGTAGCGAGCCTGTGCCGCTTCATCCCAGCGAATTCCGTAATCCGGGTTTTCCAGTTTTTTACCCTGCTTCCAACGACGCAGGTCATCGTAGCGGAAACCTTCCATGAAGAGTTCCACGCGACGCTCGCGACGGATCTCTACGATCAGCGGAGAAACACCGTCATCCACATAACGTGGGTCAACGGGTACATTGTTCATATCCAGGTGCGGCATGCCTACCCGGTCGCGCAGGGCGTTGATACTGAGGTCGAGATCGTCCTGGGTAATCGTACCCAACTCGGCCATAGCTTCCGCGTAATTCAACAGTGCCTCACCGTAGCGAAGGGTGATCGCCGGGGTATTGGAAGTGTTATAAGTAGCGTAAGCCGTTCCCGGATCAAACACCTTAATAATATGATAACCGGTCTCGATGGTCTGGCCACCTTCCATACCTCTCAGACGTGGGTACGGACGGGTATCAAAGTTACCGTAGCCGTATTTCAACACATCATCGGGATGCAGAATGGTCTGACGCAGGCGTGGGTCACGATTCACGAAAACGTCTTCGATCTGAGCGTCACCCTGGTACAGCGGAGACAAAGTAATGGGCAAGCCATCCGTACACAGATAGTCCTCTACCAGACTCTTCGTCGCTCCACCGTTGTATCCACGGTGATAACTCTGTACGTGGTTGGTGAAGATACCCAGCTCATAACGACGCCAGTACATCACTTCGGGCACGCCGGTCAGATCCGCCGTGATCTGGTGAATGGCATTATAGTCATTTTCGGGATCTCCCGTAGAATACAGTTCGTAAGGACCGTCATCGATCAGTTCCTTAGCCGCGGCCGCAGCTTCCTGCAACCACATATCGGCATTGGATCCGCCGTGGTATTTGCGCCAGGTACCTTCGAACAGGCAAACTCTGGATTTTACCAACAGGGCAGCCCAGCGATTGATCCGGCCCGGTCCGCCACCGTCACCCCAATCATCGGGGAGGTTCTCGGCCGCGAAAGTCAGGTCAGCCAGTACGTTGGCCATCACCTCTTCTCTCGGTGTACGGGAAGCGTAGAGCTCTTCGGAGTCTACGTTCAGTTCGGTATCTACCCAGGGAGCATCACCGAATTTGGACACTTTGTCTGCATAGAACCATCCACGGAACAACTGGGCTTCCGCTTTGTACTTATTGATCGCTGCACGATCGATCTGAGCCCGGTCGTAGTTATCCATCCCGACATTGATCGCCCGTACGAAGTTCCAGCCTTTATAGCCGTACCACTGGGTGCCGGAAGGTACATTGTGTTTTCCGGAGCGCACCTGCTGGTAGCGGTTGTGGCGGGAGTGACGCGGAGCAATATTATCGGTGAATTCATCGGTATACCAGATACCGTAGCGGTGGCTGTCAAAGCCATCATCGTGCGCCATCAGGATGGGCACATTATCATCATTCCGGGCCAGGTCATACAAGCTGTTGTTGTAAACCGCCAGGTCATTTTCGGTGTTCCAGAACGTTTCGTTACTGATCCTGTCCAGCGGATAACGCTCTAGGAAATCGTCATTACAGCCGGCCAGAAGCAGGACTGCGAATGCGAGTATGTTATATTTTAATAATCTATATTTCATTAGAAAGACTATTTACGATTTAGAAAAAAGAACTAAACTTTGGCCCGGACCGCTCTCCAATAATGCTTGCATCATTTTCGATAGCGGTCCTGCGTCGTGCTGTCGCTTAGAAGCCTACGTTGATACCAAAGGAATAAATTCTTTGCAGCGGATATTCCTGCGCACCGTTAAAGTTTTGTCCGGACAGTACATTCGTATGGATCTGCTCCGGATCAAGCGGCTTACGCATTCCGGATGCTTCCCAAAGGTTCATACCGGCTACGTAGATCTGCGCGCTTCCCAATCCAATACTTTGCAGGGCAGCGGTCGGCAATCTGTAACTAAGGGTCAGGTTTTTCAAACGAATGTAGCTTGCCTGCTGCAGGTAGCGTGATTGCGTCTGCAGGTTCTGCTTGGTGTTGGTAGAAATGTGCGCAGCCGGGAAATAGGCATCGCGATTGTCTTCCGTCCAGGTATCCGTAATGAAATAGTTTTCTACGTGACCGGCGTTGAATGGGAAGAATGGTACCCAGTTGCCACTGGCCGGCCAGTAATCCCGCTTGCCGATACCCTGGAAGAAGGTAGTCAGGGAGAAAGCTTTATAGTTCAGGTCCAGATTTACACCAAAGCTATACCGTGGCGTAGCGTTACCGATGATCTTACGGTCACCGGGATCACCCAGGGTGTTGTTACCCGGGCTGATCTCACCGTCGCCATTCAGGTCGGCGTAACGGATATCACCGGGGCGCCAGTTAGAACCGATGCGGGACTGATCCGCAGATTCGGCAACTTCAGCTTCAGTTTGGAAGATACCAACCGTCTCGTAGCCCCAGATCTCACCGATCTTCTGACCTACGTAGTATTCGGATAATGCTCCGGTTGGGTTATCGTATTTAGTGATTTCGGATTGCCAGTCAGAAAGGGCCAGGGTCACGCGGTAGTTCAGATCGCTTCCGATCTTATCGCGCCAGGTCAAGGAAGCTTCCCAACCGTCGGTTCTCAGGTCAGCCGCATTCGCCTGCGGTGCCGCAGTACCCAGAATGGATGGGTATTCCACATCGGTCAACATGTCTTTGGTTTCCCGGGTGTAGATATCAAATGATGCATCCAGACGAGAGTTCAGAATAGTGAAATCCAAACCGATGTTTCTGGAAGTTACCGATTCCCAGGTCAGGGTCGGACTCACCAGTCCGGCTGCAGATACATAAGGCGTCCGGCTGCCGGCAGACATCATATACGGAGAAGTACCAATACCCATGGTGGAAACGTAAGGATAGTAGTTGCTACCCAGTAACTGGTTACCCAGTGTACCGTAAGAAGCGCGAACTTTCAGGTTGTCCAACCAGCCCCGTGCGCTTTCCAGGAATGGTTCCTCGGAAATTCTCCAACCCACAGAAACCGACGGGAAGAAACCGAAACGATCGTCTTTGGGGAAACGGGAAGTACCGTCGTAACGACCGTTGGCCTCGATCAGGTACTTGTCTTTAAAGATATAGTTCAGGCGGTAGAAGGCTCCACGTAGTGCTACGTGTGATTTGCTACCAAAAGTTTGTTGGTTACCGGTTGTGGCGTTCAGGTCCGTTACCAGCGGCGTGATCAGGGTGTTCGCCTGGGAGCGGATGAACGTATTGCGGCCCCATTCCTGGTTAAAACCAACCATCGCCCGGAAGTAATGATCAGTAGCCTGATCAAAAGTATATTCTGCGTAAGTGTTTAATACATTGTATTGGTTATAGTTGCTACGGTTATCGATCCAGTCGTTACCACTAAAGCCGTTACCGATATTGATACCGGCGATCAGGTCGCGGTTTTCAATAACGTCGATCTTACTGGCTACGTCCTGATAATCGCGGTGGTAAGAGTTATAAGAGAATTCACCTCTGATCCGCAATCCTTTCAGTGGAGTAAGTGTAACGCCCTGGGTCAACCACAGATCGTTGTTCGTGAAAGTTTGGCGTCCACCTTGTTCCAGGTACGGGAAGAAGTTCAGACTGGCAAAGTGCATGCCGATGTACTGCTCGTAATCGCCGCGGTCTCCCGGTGTCAGGTAGTACTCCAGATCCGGGAATTCAATCGGAAGGATCGGACTTACCCGGGCTACGGTATTGATGTTTACGTCCCAGTTGTAAAAGTGAGGCTTATCACTTTTCTGAGCGTTGAAAACGATCTTTTCGTCCAGGCTCAACCAGTCGTTCACCTGGAAGTCAGCCTTCATCAATACGTTGTAACGCTTGAAGTTCTCATTATTCTCGTGGCGCAGGTAACCGTCTTTGTTCAGGGCACCAAAGGACACGTAGAAAGAAGATTTATCCGTGGCTCCGGAAATACTCAGGTCATGACGTTGCTGCGGAGCATAATCGGTCATCAAGCGGTTTTGGTAATCGTTGTATCCGTAATATTGCAGCACTCCGTCTACTACCGCCCATTCCGGGCCGGTACCTTCCGAAAATGCTTTTACACCGGCTACATAATCATCCGCGTAGGAGGGCGCACCGTTGGTACGAATATTGGCCCGGTTTCTGGCCAGTACGAACTGGTACGGGTCCGTCACCGGATCCATGTTGAAAATGGGTTTGGCAGCGGATAATTCGGAAGAAAGCTGAATATTAACTTTTCCTGATTTACCTTTTTTGGTTTCTACCAGGATTACCCCAAATGCAGCACGCGCACCGTAAACGGCAGCGGCGGATGCATCTTTCAATACGTTTACACTGGCAATGTCATTTGGGTTGATCCGTTCCAAAGCCATCGGTACACCGTCTACCAGGATCAGGGGAGAACCACCGTTGATGGATTCAAAACCCCGGATGTTAAAGTCGGCAGACCGCGTAGGGTCACCGTTTCTGATAGATACGTTCAGGTTCGGGATCAGCCCCTGTAAACCTTGGCCCACACTGGGGATCGGGCGATTTTCCAGAGCCTCACTGGTAACCGATGAAACTGCTCCGGTCAGGTTCACTTTCTTTTGGGAACCGTAACCGACAACTACTACTTCCTCCAGGGAAGCAATGTCGACTTCCATTGTAATGTCAATCGTTGTGCGGCCGTTAACCGCTACCTCCTGTGAGGTATACCCGGTATAGGAAAAAACCAGGGTTCCGTTCCCATCATCCAAATCAATGGAGTAATTTCCGTCAAAATCAGTAACTGTTCCAACTGAGGTTCCTTTTACCAGGACCGTTACACCGATCAGTGGATCGCCTTCATCGGAAAGAACTGTACCGTTAACTGTATGCGCTAATTCTTCTGCATACAGATCAGCCGTTTTGGCATCCCCCCTTACCGGCGGGGAGAAGAGCATCCCCCAGCAAAAAAGGGAGAAGAGCAATAGAAATTTTAGTTGGGAATTCGGCTTGCGCTTCATAAACTAAAGATTTTATGGTGAAAAATTTGTTGTCCCGGAGCATCTAATGCGGCTGATTAGCCAACATTCTGGACTAGATGGTTCCGGCACTTAAACATCGTGAGGGTTTGGACATAAGGTTCTCATTTTACCGGTGGGTCTAACCTCCGGTAAGCCAGCAGTGACCGTCGATCACTCCAAAGCATACGTTTATGGGATTTTTAGTTGAGACAAGGCTGCTTTGAAAAAGCTAGGGAAAGATAAATTGCGTATTTTTTTTGCCTTTCAACATTGGCCGCATTTAAAATATTTTGTTTCGACCCTATGACGAAATATCATTCTATAAACCTGACATTAATTTAAAAAAAATGGGTTTTGCCCTTTAAGCTGTTGAATTTCTTATCATTTTCTTTATATTTTAGTGATTATCGCCATGTGACCAACCAGCCCTTTTGCAGTCTATATGCTGCAATTCCCTTAAGGCTTATTTGAACAAAAACCACCTGATCCCCATTCTACTAACCTGATTTCAGAACACTCAATTCAATCATTACTGAGACCGGCTACTGCAGTTCGTCCGACGAACCCACAGTGCGGGGTCAGGAAAAATCTATCCACACCATTATGAAACTATTTAGTCTGGCGTTAATCATTCTGCTCTGCTCTGCTATCCCTATTTTCGGTCAGTACACGACCATTAATTATCAGCTTGAAAAGAATTACTTCAACGAAGGGCAGGCCTTACCGGCCGAAAAGCCGTTGATGTTTACGGGCATGGTACCCACCGGTATCGATATCATTGAGATCAGTATTTTCCCGGCGAAGGCCAAAAAGGATAAAGACCGCCTCTACCTGGCTTCCTGGAAGGATATCGATCAGGATAACAATACGAATTACAGCCTGGCCGTCAATTATAAACTGAGAGCCTCCGAGCAGTACGACTTTCGCTTTGATTTCTACCAGAAACTATCGGCCCGCGAACAGGAGCAACTCTCCGACCGGATCCTCGATCAGATCACGGCCTATGTCGACGCCAACATCAGCCTCAAAGGCAATAATCTGGTGCTGAACAAATCGGAGAAAAAAATGACCCAGGAGCTGGAAGACATCATCCGGACGGCGCTGGAAGATTACCGCAACCAGAACGGGATCGGTTTTGAAGGTCTGTCGGAGACGGTGCGGCAGAAACTCGATAAGATCGAAAGCCTGAAGCTGAACCAGCAGCTGGCTGATAAGATAAATACGGAAGCCGGCGGCCAGCAACGGGAGGTCATCTACCGGCAGCAACTGGAAGAACTGGAAAAGGCCGTGGTAGCCGATATCCGGGAGACTATGAGTACGCCCTGGAGTAAGCTTTCGCTCAGCCGTTACGTTGATGATTACGAAACCGAACACAAAAAAGGTTCTTTTTCCATCAGCGCCGGTTACGGCGGCGTGTACCTGAACGGTGATCTTGATCAGCTCACTTACGGCGCCGCGCCTTATCTCGGAGTGGCTTTTCCGTTGAGCAATAGTACGATCGCCCCCAAATTCCTGCGCAATTCCTCTATCGTGCTCGGCGCATTCCTGGAAAACTTTGAAGATGAAAGCGGTAATAAGATCAGTGGCCTGATCGTAGACCGGCCGATCTACCTTGGCCTGGATTATAAACTGTTTGAATTTATTCGCTTCAATGCCGGAGCGGCACTGCTGGAAAAGACGGAAGCCGTCACGGGCGGCAGCGAAGCCGGAGCAGCCAATAAAACGACGCTCATCCGTCCTTTTGTCGGGCTGAGCGCCCGTATCGACCTGACCGTAGGTTTCGGGAAATAAATACAACCGGTGGGCGGCCTGGTGCCGCTCACCACTTTTATACTCTTTCGATAATGGTGGCGACGCCCATACCGCCACCTACACAGAGGGTCACCAGACCGGTTTGCAGATCGCGGCGCTCCAGCTCATCGAGCAGGGTGCCGAGCAACATAGCGCCGGTGGCGCCGAGCGGATGCCCAAAAGCAATGGCCCCGCCGTTGACATTTAGCCGGTCCAGATCAACATCCATATCCTGTTGGAATTTCAGCGCAACGGCGGCAAATGCTTCGTTGCACTCCCAGAGATCGATATCAGCCGGTTTCATATTGGCGGCCTGCAGGGCTTTTCTGGCCGCCGGTGCCGGACCGGTCAGCATGATCGTCGGTTCCACTCCTACATTAGCCACCGAACGGATCTTCGCCCGGGCTTTGAGTCCCATGGCTTCCCCTTTGGCCCGGTCGCCGATGACCACCAGCGCCGCGCCGTCCACGATCCCGGAGGAATTGCCGGCAGTATGCACGTGCTGGATCTGCTCAACTTCCGGATATTTGTGCATGGCCATTTCGTCAAAACCCATCTCCCCCATGCGGGCAAATGCCGGAGGCAGGGCCAGGAGCCCTTCGAGCGTAGTGTTGGGTCGGGGATGTTCGTCCGCGCCCAGAATACACAATCCGTTCCGGTCCTCGATGGGGACAATAGCATCTTTGAAATAACCGTTTTCGATCGCCTGTTGGGCCAGCTGCTGGGAACGCAGGGCGTACTGGTCCAGTTGTTCGCGGTCAAAACCGGCAATCGTGGCGATGAGATCAGCGGAGATCCCCTGCGGAATAAAGTCGGTTTTGCTGATCAGTTCCGGATCGTACAATAAGGCCCCGCCATCCGCACCGATCGGCACGCGACTCATACTTTCCACACCTCCGGCAACTACCAGGTCTTCCCAACCCGAACGGATCTTCATCGCCGCCAGGTTGATCGCTTCCAGACCCGAGGCGCAGTAGCGGTTGATCTGCATGCCACCGACCCGGTAGGGCCAGCCGGCGTACAGCAGCGCGGCCTTCGCAATGTTGTATCCCTGATCGTCAATGGGAGTCACACAGCCGATCACGAAATCGTCCACCGCCGCGGGATCCATACCCGAACGGGCCTCCAGGGCATTCAGGGTGGTACTGAGCAAACCGACCGGCTTTACTTCGTAGAGAGATCCGGAGGCTTTGCCGCGGCCCCTGGGTGTACGTATAGCATCGAAAATATAAGCGTCCTTCATGTAGTGATAAAGGTAAGGAATGTATCAGCGGTGAGAAAAAACTGGATGGGTTTTATTTTCCGGAAGAATGGGGCAGCCCCGGCATGATGCGGCTATTTGCCAAAAATTAAACCGGCAGGTAGACGTTGTTACCTGCCGGTTTGGTATTCCGGGGACTTTAGTTGATGGGACCTGGATGGCCCGTTTACAGAAAATTGGAGAAGAGGCGGATTCTCATGCGTCTGTAATTCTCCATTATCGTTAAATCCGCCCCCGAAATAAATTGGATGTTAGACTCCTCGGAAAGAAGTACCGATTGCCAACAACAGGAAGGCAACCAGGATCATTGTATTTGCGTAAGTTGAGATCCCTTCAATAGGTGTGAGCATTCCAATTAGCCCGAGTACACCGAGTACGATAGCGATCAGCCATAACAGCTTGTTCGGGGCGGAGGGATTTAAGGATTTGGAACTCATGGTTTTGATGTTTTTAGTAAGAAAATGTAATGAGTAGTTGATCAATTCACCTATTGAACTGACATAAATCTCCAGATGTTCGAATCAAAATCACCACCCGGCATCGAACCTCTCCCCCCAACCCCATTGTTCTAAGCATGTAGACTCCGGTCTAAGACCGTTGCGATGCATGAGAAAGGAAATCCAAAATTGATCTCAGTAGCAGAAAACACCTTATATTATAGTAGAGTACCCCACGTCTTTCGCTGATTGCTCTGCACCTTTCCTCATGATCTCGTAACTTTAATTAACTAATCGAAAAAATTATAGCAATATGTCAACCGCCACTGCTGAAACCCAGGTCCCCGAAAGTGAAGTTAACACCGTATTTACCGAAGCAAAAAGAGAGGCTGATTCCGTCATCAAACTCCACGCCCGTCTCGCCACCGCGGCCGCGCTCGTTCCCGTTACCGGAGTAGATGTAGCGCTGGTGACCGCCGTTCAGGTGAGAATGGTCAAGCAAATTGCCGAAGCTTACGATGTGCCCTTTGATGAGGATGCCGTCAAGGTAGGCGTGAGTTCGATCATCGGTGCTACTATTGCCCGACTGGTTGCCTACGGAGCGCGGGAAGCGTTCAATGCATTTTCCCAATTTGGAAGCTTGGCGGACAACCTGACCAACGCCGCAATCTCCGGTTTCTTTACCGCCGCTACCGGTGAGATCTACAGTATGCATTTTGAAGGAGGCGGTACGCTGGCGACCCTCGATGTTTCCGACTTTATCGACTACGTCAGTGAGCAGATCCGCAGTGGAGAACTTCACCCGCGCCTGTTTTCAAGCATTAACTCCGGTTTCAGTCACCTGTACTAATTTGACAGTGACACTTGTTCATTCCCGCTAATGCCACTACATTTGCCATGGTATTCCAAGCATGGCCAACACTAACAATGACCCGGTCGCGTACGGCCGGGTCATTGTTAGCTAAAGCTGATTGAATCACAGATCTATTATTATTCCGGCAGTGGGTATTCCTTCGGCCGGGTATCATTTAAAAAGTCTATATGCGGGAAAGACCCACCGAGCCTCAACAGCGCTTTGCGGTTATTGATATCGGCACCAATACTTTTCATTTGCTGATCGCCGAGCCCGGCAAGAACGGCCGGCCTTTGTGGGAGATCTACCGTTCACGCCATTTTATTAAACTGGCCGAAAAAGGTATTGAAACGCTCAGTACCGAAGCCCTGACCCGCGGCATGAACGCCCTCCTCTTTTTCCGGCAACAGATCGATCTGCACAAGGTTCCCGCCGATCAGGTGATCGCTCTGGGTACGGCGGCCCTGCGTACGGCCACTAATGGCCCCGCATTTCAGACCGAAGTCCGGGAACGCACCAATATCCACATCCAGATCATTACCGGCGACCGGGAAGCCCAGCTCATTGCTCAGGGCGCACTTATGGCCATTCCCAGGCCTCAGGAGAAAGTACTGATCATGGATATCGGAGGCGGCAGTGTGGAATTCATCATTGCCGACGAAGGGCGGGTATACTGGGCCCAGAGTTTTCCCGTCGGAGTAGCGGTCCTTTACCGCAAATTCCAGCACAATGAACCCATCAGCCCGGAAGAGGTGGATCAGGTTCGCGCCTTCCTCAGTCTTCAACTGCAACCTTTACTGGCGGCCCTGCAGAGTTTCCCAACCACCCATCTCATTGGTGCGGCGGGCACTTTTGATGTCGTTGCGGATCACCTGGCTTTCGACAAGCGGGATGCCGCCACCCACGCCTTTATTGACCTGGATCTGTACGAAGATTTTTACCAGAAGATACTCGCTACCACGCAGCAGCAGCGCTACGACATGCCCGAGATTCCCAACGACCGGGCGGACATGATCGTTGTAGCGCTCATTCTGATCGATCTGATCCTGCAATTGGTGAATATCCGACAGCTGACGGTATCGTACTACGCAATGAAAGAAGGAATGATGGCGGAGCTGATCCGGATAAGAAATGAAAAAGAAGACTAAAGGAGCATCGGGTAAAATAAAAAGGCCGGGACCAGTAAGCTGTTGAGAGAGTCAGGTAACAACATCGTGTTTAAACCAAAATTAGCACATACTGATCGCCGGCGGTTCTTACTGGTGAATGAAGAGGTTGGGACAGAGGCCGGTGAACGGTAGGCCCGGACGGGATAGGTATTCGCTTTTGGAGATGCAAATGACATGCTTGCCTCGCTTCAACTTTTCCTGGTCGGGATTTTCTACCTTCAACGCCCATCGTCTCAACGTCTCCCTTCTCTGGACTTCTGCAGTAAAAAGGAAGCAGCCGAAAAATGGAAAAGGGATCGTAATGAAACAGGCTTTCCTGTTGATATTTTACGCATACGACGGGCTGCTTCCAGAATTATTTCGTTTCATAGAAATGCTCGTTGTGCTACAAAAGAAGGGCAATTTTCCCACCCCCACAAGCTGTAATTCACTGATAACCTGCAATTAAAGAACTTTAACCTCCTCAGCCATCCAATCGTACTTCTTAACATTTGCCCGGAGTCCGCAAAGCACTGGCAATCAGGGCCTACCTTATATTGTTAAATCGCCAAATTGTTCTTATTAATAATTTTAACTTTTGCGAATTTGCCCGAAAACGTTCATTTTTACAGCCTATGGAGGACCAAGCAGCACATAATGACTCCGGGAAACCGAGCCGCATCAATCCCAACATCCGGCGGACCCGCAAAAGTGACATCCAACTGGATGATTACGTTAGCGGTATACTCGACGGGGACCGGAGCCTTCTCAGCCGGGCCATCACCCTGGTGGAAAGCACCCGACCGGAACACCAGGAACTCGCTCAGCAAATCTTGGAACAGTGCCTGGAAAAATCCGATACCACCTCCTTCCGCCTGGGCATTACGGGCACTCCCGGAGTAGGCAAAAGCACTTTTATTGATAGTTTTGGGCATTACCTGGTAGAACACGGCCGAAAACTGGCTGTTCTAACTATTGACCCAAGTAGTCAGATCAGCCGGGGCAGTATTCTGGGCGATAAAACCAGGATGGAAAAGCTGTCTCAGGATACTCGGGCCTACATCCGGCCCAGTGCGGCGGGTAGTAGTCTGGGCGGAGTGGCCCGGAAGACCCGGGAATCCATACTGCTCTGCGAAGCGGCGGGTTTTGATACCATAATTGTGGAGACGGTAGGCGTCGGGCAATCGGAAACGGCCGTACGCCAACTCGTAGATTTTTTTCTGTTGCTGTTGCAGCCGGGAGCCGGTGATGAATTGCAGGGGATCAAACGGGGCATTGTAGAAATGGCCGACCTGCTGGCCGTCAACAAATCGGATGGTAAAGCGGTAGATCTGGCCCGGCAGGCCCAGCGGGCGTACCGGAATGCTATTCACCTGATGGCCCCCAAGGCAAGCGGCTGGGCGGTGGAGGTGGTCCGTTGTTCGGCCTTGAAGCAGGAGGGACTATCGGACATCTGGCAATTGATGCTCGATTTTTGTACCTTCACCCAGGCCAACGGATCCTGGGCGGAGAACCGCCGGGATCAGGCCAGGCATTGGTTACACCAGAGTCTGACCGAGCACCTTCAGCAGCTATTTTACCAACACTCCGCAGTTCAGCAAGCGCTTCCAGCGGTAGAGCAGGCCGTAACCGACGGCCAACTATCGCCTTTTCGTGCTGCAAATAATTTAATCCGATTGTTTATAGAAACAAAAGCGTAACTGATCGACTTTTTAAGCCCTTTTCTCCATATTACCGGAATTTTAGGGTTAAATATGATCTTTTCAGTTAGCACCAATTGTTAAATAGAAATTACTCATTATCACTAAAAACGCAGTTTATGAGATCCATTTACATCTGGGCCATTTTGTTAGGCCTGGGTTTCATCGTTTTCGTTAGTGCCTGTAGCTACAATAACTCCTTTGTAGCGTTGGATGAAAGCGTGAACAATGCCTGGAGTAAAGTACAGAGTGCTTATCAACAACGCGCTGACCTCATTCCCAACCTGGTCGCTACGGTAAAAGGGGCAGCCGAATTTGAAAAAGAAACCCTGGAGGCAGTGGTAAGCGCACGGGCACGGGCTACAAGTATCAATATCGATCCGAGCAACGCCACTCCCGAACAGCTTCAACAGTTCCAGGAAGCTCAAAATGGACTATCTCAGTCGCTGGGCAGATTGTTACTGGTGGCCGAGCAGTATCCCGACCTGAAAGCCAGCGCCAGTTTCCAGCAATTGCAGGCCCAACTGGAAGGACAGGAAAACCGGATCCGGGTAGAACGCAACCGTTATAATGATGCGGTTACCGAATACAACACCAGTATCCGTCGTTTCCCGGCCAGTTTCTTTGCCTCTATCTTCGGCTTTGACCGGGCCGTTCAGTTCGAATCCCAGCAGGGAGCGGAGAACGCGCCAACGGTAGAGTTTTAATTTTGAACGTACACTGTCAGAATAAGAAATAGACGTAGGGGTGTTGGGTGCCTTTTCCGGTGGCGAACATCCCCGCGTCTCCATCTCTTTTTTGACAATCAGCAGCTATGATCGATTTTTTTAGCAAGGAGGAAGAAAAGCAGATTATTGCGGCCATCGAATCTGCCGAAATGCAGACTTCCGGAGAGATACGGGTGCACCTGACCCGGCGGCCGCACAAAGACCTGATGCAGGATGCCCTCCGCATTTTCCATAAGCTGGAAATGCACAAGACCGCCCAGCGCAATGGGGTACTGATCCTGTTGGCGCCCAATGCCCGGCAATTTGCCATCATTGGTGACGAAGGGATCAACAAGGTCGTTCCGCCGAATTTCTGGCAAACTGAGCGCGATGTTATGCTGGAGCATTTCCAGCGTAAAGCCTACGGCGACGGGGTCAGCAAGGTGATCGAACAGATCGGGGATAAACTAAAGACCTTCTTTCCCCGGCAGGATGATGATGTCAACGAACTCTCGGATGAGATCTCTTACGACGACTGATCCCCCCCTGACACCTGAAACCTGACCCCTGACACCTAAAACCTAAAACCTGACACCCCACACCTGACCCCTGAAACCTGACACCTAACGCCTGACACCTAAACCCCATTCTCCCATGTCTCCAAACCAAAGTAACAATGTTCAATAAAATCATAACCGGTCTGTTCCTCTGTCTGATCCCCATTTTGGGTTGGGCCCAGAAAGACGTACCGGAACCTACCAATTTTCTGGTTAACGACTTTGCGGGCATGCTTTCCCGGCAGGAAGTGGTGCAGTTGGGGCAAAAGCTCCGGGCGTACGCCAATGAGACTTCCACCCAGATCGTCGTGGTGACCGAAACGACCATTGCGGGAGAAAACGTTTTTGATTACGCGCACCGACTGGCCACCACCTGGGGCATCGGCGGCGGCGAAAATGATAACGGGATCCTGCTTTTTGTGGCCCAAAGCGAACGACAGATCTCTATTCAGACCGGATACGGCACCGAGGCTTTTCTTCCGGATGCCATTGCTTTCGATATTATTCAGAACATCATCATTCCATCTTTCCGGGAAGGCAATTTTTTCCAGGGTATCGACCGGGCCATTGATCGTATCATGGAACTCGGCCGCGGTGAATATACCAATGACGGTACGCAAAACCGGCGTCAGGCCGACGGCTTCGGAGCGGGCATGTGGATCTTCATTTTCATCTTTGGTTTCATTCTGCTGGCTACCATTTTCGGTAAGGGCAGTAATGGTGACGACGATGACGATGGTGGTTACTATCGCGGTGGTCGCTACGGGGACCGCGGCCGGGGTTACCGGCGGGGTCGCAGCGGCGGCGGCTGGATATTCCTGCCCGGCGGTGGCGGATTCGGTCGTGGCGGCGGCGGCGGTGGCGGCGGCAGCGATGATGGATTCGGTGGATTCGGCGGTGGCGGATTCGGTGGATTTGGCGGCGGTGATTTCGGCGGTGGCGGTGCGATCGGCGAGTGGTAAGAAGTTTCCCCGGTAAGTCAGCCATTACCGGTTGCACGGGATTCATGAATTGAAAGATCTATATTTTGAGTCAATAATATGGTAAAGTGGATCTCATTTTGGTTCTGGTTGTCCGGCATTACGGCCATCCTTTGTGCGGTACTGTCCTTCGGCGGCTGCGCTCCCAAAATGCGTACACATTTTCTGAAAGCGGAAGAGATCCAGCGCCTGCCATCCGAATTTGAGACAACCGCAACCGATAATCGCCTGCAGCTGCGCGGACGTGGCCCCTGCTATAACTATGGTTCCTACGTCCCGGATACTACGCACCTGGATCATACCCCGGTCAAATACATCCGCGTCAACTTCCACTGGATGCAACCGCTGGATGCCGTAGTGGATTTTCCCGAAGAAAAAGTGGAGGAATTTTCCCGCGGCCTGCTCATGGCCTGCAATTACGCCATGGCCAACAACAAGGCCATGTGGCTGCCCCACAATAATGACACCCCTACCCTTCCCATCCGGATACAGTACGAGCTCACGCCCCTGCCGGAGGATGCTGACGATGACGGGATTTATTTTCATTACGATGATGACCTTTATTATTACGTGGCCAAAGGCAAGGATCGCAACCTGTACGAACGGGAGGTGATCAAGAAATACGGTACCCAGCTCGATTCGGTCCTCAATTTCTTCTTTATGCCGCACCATCCGGACAGTGTTGCTTCCAAGACTTACCTGGCCGTCGGTACCGGCGTAGCACTCGGGAACGCGATCAAACTGGCCGGGGTCAATTACGAGGGAGACTTCTGGCCCTACCGCGGGGTTTTCAATCACGAAGTAGGACATATCTTCGGCCTGAACCACACCTGGGCTTATAACGACGGCTGCGACGATACGCCCCGCCACAAGCAGAATTGCTGGAATCGCGGGCAGCCGGGTTGTGACACCACCACTTCCAATAATGTCATGGACTACAACGCCATGCAACTGGCCTGGACGCCCTGCCAGATCGGCAAGATGCACCAACGCATGGCCGATACCCGGGCCAATGCCCGCAAGCTGCTATCGCCGCGCTGGTGTACCCTGGACGACACGCAGACGCTGGTGATCCGGGATACCGTGCACTGGACGGGTGCCCGTGATCTGGAAGGAAATCTGGAGATCGCTCCGGGAGCACAGTTGACGATCGGTTGCCGGGTATCGCTGCCTCCGGGTGGAAAGATCAGCGTGCAGCCGGGAGGTCTGCTTATTCTCGACGGAGCCACCCTCCACAATGCCTGCGGCCGGGAGTGGCAGGGAATTGAGATTCAGGAACTGGAAGATCTGAAAGGGATCGTCCGCTATCAGCAGGAACCGACGATAGAAAATGTGCTTAATGAAATTAAAGACACCCTCGAATAAGAGAATCCCCTAAATACCATACTTACCCAACCACATCAACACCTTTACACATTCCAACATCAACACTTTAACACCTATTTACCTTTAAACACCGGTTTCCGTTTTTCCAGAAAAGCCCGCACGCCTTCCTGATAATCTTCAGTCAGGCCGGCAGTAGACTGTAGTTGTTCTTCAATGGCCAGTTGTTTCTCCAGCTCATTGTTAAACATCGAATAATTGAGTGCCCGTTTGGTCATGGCCAGGGCTTTGGTAGGCATGGCCGCCAGCCGTTGCGCCAGCGCTTTTGATTCTTCGGCAAAGCTGTCGTCCGGATAAGTAGCGTAGATCATTCCGATCCGCTCGGCCTCTTTAGCCGGTAGCGGATCTCCCAGAAGCATCATACCCGCGGCGCGTTGCCAGCCAACCAGGCGGGGCAGAAAGAAGGTGCCGCCGCTGTCCGGTATCAAACCGATCTTGCAAAAAGCCTGGATAAAACTGGAGGATTCGGCAGCTACCGTCAGGTCACAGGCCAGTGCGATGTTGGCGCCGGCTCCCGCCGCTACTCCGTTCACAGCGCAGACGACGGGTTTCTCCAATTCCCGCAGTCGGATAATGATCGGGTTGAAGTGTTCGGAAAGAATGGTAGAAAAGCTGGGTGCATCTTCCGCAGTGACTTCCTGCAGATCCTGACCGCTGCAAAACGCTTTGCCCGTACCCGTGAGGTAAACCGCCCGCACTTCTTCGTCTTCCTGGCAATCATCCAGGGCGGTCTGCAATTCCAGAGCCATTTGCCGGTTGAAACAATTGTACTTTTCCGGCCGGTCGAGGGCGATCTCCGCCAGATGCTGGGTTTTGGTCAGGCTGACAAACTCCATGTTAGTTGTTTATTGTGGTAAAGGCGGGATGCCGGAAAGGCCGGTACATCCTGTCTATAGATTTAAAGATCACGGGGTCGGCCCGCCGTCCGATGTGGTTAGAGTCTATCCGGAAACCGTTTTTGCTGTCGAAAATGACCAGATTTGGGGTTCTCACGAAGTCATTTTCGATTTTCGTAGCAGCGCTACGGAAGGAGGAAATGACGAAATGAGGTTCCATAGACGGTTATTTTAAGACCAAAGGATGGTTTTTGGATAGGCGCTTAGTCTACCTTGGTCATATCCAGGTTACGGATGATCTGCAGGTAGGAGCGGGCAAAGTGAGCCAATGTCGTGAAATCAAGCGATCCGGTAGGGAAAACCAGTTTGTGAAAACGGTCCCGGTGATCATCCACGATCCGGCGGATGGTCTTTTTGATCGCTTTTTTATCGAAGGTGTGTGTCGTGGTATCGTAGTAGTAATTAGGAAAGCCCAATGCCTTAAAATAATCAGACTCCGTAATTTCGAAATACAAATGGAATAATTCCCGGCCCGGATGGGGAATGGCGTAAATGAACATGCAGTAGCTGCAAATAAATCCGGGAATGGCCAGGGCGATCTTATCGTAGCCATTATCCAGATACCAGTCCATTTGGTGCAGCTCGGCATCGATGAGGCTTACAACCCGGTCGTGACTAACGGGCATCGTGATCCCGAAAGTAGCCGGTACCCGGTACATCTCTTTGTAAAACTCTTCCCGGGGCCGTTCCAGCAGTGTCCGCAGTTCTTTGCAGATGATCTGGTTGAGTTCGGCCATGCTCCGTTTTTCATCTTTGGTGGAATACAGCCGATGCAGGCGCTCCAGCACCTCCATCATGAAACCCTCCGGTTTGATAAGATAATCCAGCTTGTAGATCAGGTGGAGTAGCAGGTAGGCGACTCCTCCCGCGTATTTATCCTTATTGAGCCGGCCGTTGTCTACTTCGTCCAACGTCCGTTGGATCTGCTCTTTGATGTAGTCGCACTTGACCTCCTTCTCTTCATCCGACAGGATCTCCAGGTGGTCTACGTCTACGGGTTTTAAAGATTTGAACTCATCCAGCAGCAGGTCATCCTGCTTATCGGCCTTGGTAGCCACTTCTTTGAGGGCGTAGTATAACTTGTAGGGAGAGCCGTCAATCGTGTAGGTATCGAATATGATGGTAATGTTGCCTTCTTTATCCAGGGCGAACCGGCTGTATTCCAACTCGTAGTTGAGCTCTACCAGTCGCCGCATGAAGGCCACGCGAAACTTCTCGGTATGGGCTACCTTGGATTCCGCTTTCAGCTTTTGATCGTCGACAAAACCGCTGATCTTTTTGGATCCCTGGAACAGATCGAAATGAATACCGGTCTCCGTTTCCCGCAGCTTTACATTGTCTTCATTTTCATCCCGCAGATAATCAAAAAAGGCCCGATAGGAAGCCAGGTATTCCTTCGCTTCAAACTTTTCCAAAGCCGCATCCCACGCCTCGTAGCTGGACGGACTTTTATACGAATCGCTGTATCGTCCAAACTTGATTTTGGGTTGCGTTTGTTCTTCCGAACCATTACCAAACAATCGATCAAACAGTCCCATTGAATATCCACTGGTTTAGACCGGGAAATTACTAATTTTTTTCGTAGCCGACGGTTCCGCCACCCCATTTTGCAGACCGGCACCCGCAGCGGGGCCATTGCGGCCTCCCCTGTGGGCGCACGTACTGCTGATCTTTCGTACTTTATACCACTGCGTGCTCGTCGATCACCTGCTTAAGCTGGTGCGCCGATTGCATACCGGATTGTCTCCACTTGATCTCCCCGTTCTTAAAAAGAATAAAAGTGGGAACACCGTGGATCTGCAGCCGGCTGGCAATAGCCGGATTTTTATCAATATCAACTTTGATCACGCGGGCTTTTTCTCCGATCTCGCCGACCAGCTGTTTCAAAATGGGGGCCATAGCTTTACACGGACCACACCATTCTGCAGAAAAATCTACCAAAACAGGAGTGTCGCTATTTATGAGATCGGTGAAGGATACTTTCTTTTCCATAATATCTTATAATTTTAAATACTACCAATAAAACACCGTCAGGGGTATAAAAAGTTCGGAATTTAGGATCGCGGCAATTTTCGCGAAACGGAGCACCTTGAGAGCTCGGAATTTTCCTTACATTTATACTTGATGCGAAGCGGTCTAGTCTCGACCTGCCGATGACAGTCAGGATCCCTAAAATCGCTTCGGTCAGTATATGCTGTATTCAAATTGGTTTGGCCCTGTCGGGCTTTGCCCCTTAGAAACTAAGCCAGTTTTACGTCGGTATAACCGTAGGATCGAAAACATTTTATGAATATATTACCCTTTCGAGGATTACTGCCGAATCTGAGTTTAATCCCTGATCAGCATCACTTTTTCGAGTCGGTAAAGGAGCATTACAATGCTTTTCAACAGGAGCAGTTTTTTCTGCCGACGGCAGCCCCGGCGTTCTACGTATTCCGAATGCAACGCGCCCGGCAGACCGCTACCGGATTGATCTGCACCACCCACATTGCAGACTATATCCGGGGAAAAGTACTAAAACACGAAAAGACCATCCGCAGCAAGGAGCAGATCCAGATCAACCTGCTGCAGGAACGAAAGGCGGCCGTAAAACCGGCGCTGCTCGTCCATCGCCACGAACCGGCCATCCGGTCCTGGCTTCGGGAATTCACCCGGCAGTACGCGCCCATTCAGCGGGTAGTATTTGATGACGGTGAGATCCATACACTCTGGCAGGTCCGGCAGGTGGAAGATCAGGCGACTATCCAAAACCTCTTTCGGGAGAAGCTGCAGCAGGTGGCCATTGCCGACGGTCACCACCGATTCGCTTCCTTCGCCCGGCTCTACCGGGAAAGGGATCCGGAACAACCGACACCCTTTGCAGCGGTAATGACGGCCTATTTTCCGGAAGATGAACTCGAGATCGGAGCCTTTCACCGCTTTGTTGAATTATCCGACACTCCGGAGCGGCAATTGCTTGCACAACTGGCCCGACTGGGCAAAATGGAGGTACTGGAAGATCCCGGACTACCGCAGCGTAAGCACCAGATGAGTATTGTCTGCGAGTCGACCTGGTATAGTTTCACCTGGAACCCGGTTTATCTGGCTACCGAAACATTGCTCCGTCCGATCCTCGATGTCGATCTGCTACAGCAGCATATTCTGGTCGGCCTTTTGCAGGTAAGCAATATTCGGACGGACAGTCGGATCCATTATATTGAAGGAGTTGAAAATGTACAAAAGCTCGATCGCCAGATCCGCAGTCTGCCCCGGGGGATCTGTTTTATCCTGTATCCTATCCTCCCGGACGACTTTCTGCAGGTATCGAACCTGGGGCTGATGCTGGTACCTAAGGCGACCTTTTTTCAACCCCGTCTCAAAAACGGCCTGATCGTTCAACCACTATAATCCATAACAATTAACACCAATAATTATGAGAAGATCAATTATCCTGGGTTTCCTCTTTTGTCTGGCCCTCACCGCTATTTCCTGTGGAGATAATGCCGGTGCCGACCAGACATCCGATTCGGAAAAAACCACGGCGGATGCTCCCCGGGCGCCTTTCGAAAATATCAGTGTAGCCGAATTCCAGCAAAAAATGAGTGCGGATAACACGGTAGTACTGGATGTACGTACTCCCGGTGAAGTAGAAGCCGGCGTGATCGATGGAGCTCTGACGATCGATATTAGCGATCCGGATTTTCAGAAAAAGATCGGTGAACTCGATAAAGATAAAACCTATCTGGTATACTGCCAGTCGGGAGGAAGAAGTGCCCGGGCCTGCGAAATGATGTCGGATATGGGTTTTGAAAGCCTGTTCAATCTGGAAGACGGGTATATGGCCTGGCCGAAGTAGGCTAACTCATTGGCTGACAGGGCCTTATACAAAGAGAAAAGTGCAGCACATGGCTACACTTTTCGGAAATAAAACTAAACCCCAGTTATAATCTTTAAAACAATTTGTTTATATCGTGTAAACAGCAAATAAATGCTGATCTATTTCATTTGGATTGTCCCCAATCAAGAAAAACGCCTAAGTCAGCGTTTGGTTCAAAAAAAATTAAAGTTTTTGAACGTTTTTTGGGTTATTAGGAGGCTCCGGATATAAGAGCAGCACAAAGATAAAAAACAATTTCTGAAACCACCAATCTTTTCAGGAAAAAAGTGTCATATTTTATTGAGTATCAATATCTTGCGTCCAAAATTAATATTTGCTTTCAAATGCTTTCCAGAACATTTAAATTGTTGAAACAGAAGTTTTCGGAAATAAAATTTCTAATTAAAATGAAATGAGGAATTTTTAAATAGGCAAAAAACTTTTGAATGAAACATTCTCTAAGTTCAACAAAATAATAATAAAATGCAAATTTTGTGCTTTTGAAAGTTTGTTAAAATTTCTTGTTTGGTATTCGAATCAAATATGTTTTACGAGCGCTATTCGTTAAGCCTGAAGATATTAGCCATGGATTATATACTTTAATATCTCTATATGACACGTCGTGTTCATCGGCGAAAGTTCCCAGATTCTCAATGGCCGTATTAATTTCTACTTCACGATAATCGCTCAGTTCCGGATATCCATCCTCCGCCTCAATGTAAAATCCGAACTTCCGGGGATCGCTCATGATCTCCTTCATCGCAACAAGTCTGAAGAGGTACCGCATGGTCTCGTGGTTCAGATTGAGATCGTAAAAAGTAGTAGCGTTTTGCGCCTTTAATTCACGGCTCATCCGGGTACCGCCCATGTTGTAAGCTGCTGCCGCCAGGGACCAGCTTCCGAATCTCTTGTAATAATCTTTCAGGTATTTACAGGCAGCTACTGTTGCTTTTTCCAGGTGATAGCGTTCGTCCACCTGCTTGTTGATCTCCAGTCCGTAATACTGCCCGGTACTGGTCATAAACTGCCAGAACCCCTTGGCTCCGGCGGGCGAAGTGGCATTGCTCAGATCACTTTCGGCAACGGCGATATATTTAAGATCTTCGGGCAGGTCATGCTCGCGCAGTATTCTTTCGATGATGGGAAAATAGCGGTAGGATTTTTTAATATTCAGCAGCGTATTGCCGTGTCGGTAAGTATTAAGGGTCAACTCATTATCCAGGCGTTCCCGAACGTCGAATGATTCCATCGGGAGCGACTCACCGGCAAAATCAAATGGTTTATCCAGGTCAACCGGCTCGATGACCTGCGGAATTGCGTTGTTTTGAGTGGTTTCCGTTTGAATTGCTGTTTCTTTCTCCCCTTCCCCCGCGTAAGAGCCCAGCACCGCAATGGTGAAGAAGGCCCCAAGCGTAAGGGTATACCAGTTCACTGCTTGGTTCATGTTTTTCTTCAATTATGATTTGTTATAAATATAACTTAAATATATGGCAATGTGGAAATTTTTCCTTCCCTCGCTTAATTTTTCTTCTTGTCGGTCGTCTGCAAATTCAAAATATTTCCCATTTGGTAACAGGAACGACATCGGGCCTCGTAAACATCCTGTTCGCCCAGTACCACCGTCTTGTCTTCCACCACCCGCCGGTAGGAATGCGTCGCCAGATTTCCGCAATGCTGACAGATCGCGTGGACCTTGGTAATGTACTCGGCCACCGCCAGTAGATCGGGCATCGGGCCGAAAGGTCGTCCCTTGTAATCCATATCGAGGCCGGCTACAATGACCCGCATCCCACGCAGGGCCAGATCCTGGCAATGACGGGGCAGCTCCTCGTCGAAGAACTGGGCTTCATCGATACCGACTACGGTACTCTCATCCGACAGCTTCAGCAATTTGCTGCTGTGATCGATGGGCGTGGAAAGGATAAAATTGGAATCGTGCGATACGACTTTGATCTCATCGTAGCGGGTATCCACTTTCGGTTTGAAAATTTCTACCTTCTGATTCGCGATCTTGGCACGCTTCAGCCGTCTGATCAGTTCCTCCGTTTTCCCGGAGAACATCGAACCGCAAATAACTTCTATCCATCCGCTGCGCTGGCCGCGAAAATGAGGTTCTAAAAACATATTTGATCTGTGATTTTCGGTACTCGATTCAGGGTGTTCGCTACGGGTTTTCAGGCGCCCGCTGCCCGACTTTCAACTCCCCGGCCGGACGCCGGTTACCGGATACCCACGCTACTGAATCGGGATTGGTGGAAAAAATCCGGTATTCTATCGCGCAAAATTTGATATAAGCTGTAATAGAATTAATTTTGGATGCGTTGCCAAATTAAAGAAAAATTAAAGAAGAAAAAACTTTAGAATGAATCTGCAACAAGCGAAAGTTTTATTAAAAAAAATCAACACCCTCAACGATAGCCTTTCCCTGGACAACGGGCCCATTGCTTCTATTGAAAGAGACCTGATGCTGAGTTACATTCGTCAGCTCTACGAAGCTTATCTCGACGGCGCCTCGAATGGCAGCGTTAACAACTCCGGTACCAAAACGGCCAGAGCCACCTCCGGCGGCAGCAATCCCGAACTGGAGATCGTAGCGCCCCCGACGGAGAAAGAAGCCGCCCCCGAGCCACCGAAGCGAAAGTACACGCCACCGAAGATCATCGAGATCTCCGATGCTCCGGCCGAACCGGCTAAAGTAAGCCAGCCGGCACCGCCGCCGCCCAAACCCGTGCAGCGGACCACGCCGGCACCCACACCGACTCCGCGGCCAGAACCAACTTTTAGTCAGGGCAGCAGCAATCCGAAAGTAAAAGCACTGTTCGATCAGCGCGAAGCCAAGGAATTGTCCGAAAAGCTAAGCCTGCAACCGTTGCGGGATCTCACCAAAGGTCTTTCCATCAACGACCGGCTGTTGTATACCAACGACCTGTTCAATAAAGATGCGAACCTGTTCAATGCGGCTCTGAAACAGCTGAACGATATGGACAATATGGATCAGGCCAGAGCTTACCTGGAAGAGCAGGCCGATCGCTACGACTGGACCGACGGAGAAAAGAGCGATGTAGCGCGCGACTTCATTAAACATGTTCGCCGGCGATTCGTTTAAATGATTAGGGTATCCGGAACTCTTCACCGGGCGCCGGATACCCTGCATCATCAACCCCACTGATCAAATCAACAACCACCATGCTTCAGGAAAAAGCCAAACATCTGTATAATAGTTTACTCCTGCCGGGGATCATGGTAGCGGTACTTTGGCTGATCCATAGCTTGCAGTGGTTAACCGGCATTCGCCTGAGTTCCTGGGGTGTTTTACCGCGGGACGCAGACGGCATCTGGGGGATCCTGTTTTCTCCCCTGCTCCATTCGGACTGGGGGCACCTGCTCTCCAATACACCCCCACTCTTTGTGCTGAGCGCCATCATTTTTTACTTCTATCGAAAAGTAGCCATACCGGCCTACCTGATGATCTACGGGATGACCGGTTTGGCGGTCTGGCTATTCGGCCGGGGCTATACTTACCACATCGGGGCTTCCGGAGTCATTTACGGTCTGGTGGCCTTCGTTTTCTGGAGCGGTATGTTCCGGCGCAATATTCGTTCCATCGCCCTGGCGCTGATCGTGGCGTTCTACTACGGTTCCATGATGATGGGTATCCTGCCCGGGCAGGAGGGCATCTCCTGGGAAAGCCACCTTTACGGCGCCCTCATCGGCATCTTTGTAGCTTACTGGTTTAAGGAAAAGATCGAAGAGGATGAACGCCCGAACGAATACTCCTGGCAGAAAGAAAGCGAATTACCCGAAGCTCCCTTCCTCGATCCGGATACCTTCGAAAAGACAAAATCAGAACGGGAAAAGGAAAAGCTCTGGCGGAGATTCTAAAGCACGCCGGCAAAGGTCAGATAGTGATATACGAGCACCCCGATCAACAGAAACAGGTGGACGAGTTCCGCGTTGGCCCGCGACATTCGGGTAAACATAAAGGATAGTAAGATACCGCAGGGGAGCGCCACCGTCAACAGGTTCACCATACCTACCGAAGCGCTGAAGATCGTAACTACCAAACCGAAGAACAGGATCCAGTAGAGCATATCGATTTTCTTTCGCACTTCAATAATCGTCTTCTGAATATTGGCATTGTAATTTAGTACCACCGCCACGATCAGCGCCGCCATGATCAGCAAGCCAATGATCTCGTACTGCCGCAGGGCACGCCACTGAATATCCATAAAGGACAGCTGTGAGGTCCAGGCATCCCAGCGCAACGCCAGGTTATCATTCAAAAAGCCGAAGATCAGTAGCCAGAGTAGCGGGATAGCTCCGCCGATGATCACTGCCATCCATTCCCGCAGGCTAAATGCCCGCAGACTGTTCAGGCCGAACAATATGGGCAACAGGAAGAGGATATAGGGACTGTAGAACAAGCTGGCCAGACCGATCACCAGACCGGCATTGAACAGGTTATCCATACAGCGGTTCTGCTTATAAATGCGGTATATCTGTCCCAGAGCGATAATCAAAAAGGTGTTCGCCAGATGAATGGGGGAAAACTCCTGAAATACCGGTAATGCGCTACAGACCAGAATATAGAAAAGCCCCGGAAAAAGATTGATCTCCGTAGCCATACGGTTTCTCGCCACCACCGAATTGATCAGTAGGGCCTGGATCCAGATGATGAGCGATGTAGCCAGTGCGGGCAGCCAGATCGGCTCTTTCAATTCGTTCCAAAGCCAGTTGGAGAGTAAATGGAAATCCGGATCGATCTTGGTCGGTTCGGCCGCAAACAACAGCCAGAAACGCAGTATAAGGGCGTAGCCCAGCAGGAACACCCCTAAGATGAGTTGGTTGGATCTAAATAGATTCAGCACTGCGTTTAATTTAATCTGCTCAAATGTATACTGTTGTCGGCAAGGAACAAAATTGTGGTCCAAAATTTGGGGTTTTAGTCTTCACAAATTCCCAGGGAAACACCAATTGGACCTAATTTTGCGTTATACCATCAAAATTCCCAAAGCTTAACTCACTACGCCATGCACACACTTCTACTGCTATTGAGTACGGCCATCCTGGCGGCAGTACCGCTGAAGCCCCAGATTACGCCCGATGCCGAATGGCACGAATTCCACCTCAGCAAATGCCTGATCGAGTACAATACCCGGGAATCGGCTATCCAGATCAGCCTGCACATTTTCATCGACGATACCGAAGAGGCCCTGCGTCGGCAGGGGATTGACCGCTTATTTATCTGCACGGAGAAAGAGGATGAATCCGCCGAAGGCCACCTGGAAGCGTATCTCACCGAACACCTCCGTCTGGAAGTGGACGGCCAGTCCCTGGTACCCACCTTCCTCGGTAAGGAAGTGACCGAAGACCTGATGGGCATGTGGTGCTATCTGGAGATCACCGGCGTAAAAAGCGTTCGTGAGCTGACCATCACCAACGAAATTCTGATGGATGCTTTCGAAGACCAAAAAAACCTGGTGAACGTGATCGGGCCGGGCAACCAAAAGGGCATGTTTTTGTTTGAAAAGGGAGAGAGCAAAGAAAGTTTAATCTGGAAGTCGTAGTTGCTGCGGCGCAATATTGCTTATGAAAAAGCTTTTCCAAAAAATACTGATCCTCCCGATACGGTTCTACCAGGCCGCAATCTCGCCCCTACTGGGGCCTAAGTGCCGGTTTCAACCGACCTGCTCCCATTATATGGTCCAGGCCATTGAAGAATGGGGGCCCATTAAAGGCGTGTGGCTCGGACTGAAAAGGATCGGTAAATGCCACCCCTGGGGGCCGCATGGCTATGATCCCGTGCCCAAGAAGGAAAAGAACGAACCGACCGGCATGGGCAAAAGCAAACAGGTCTGAAAGTGGAAAGCCCCCCGTGCTAACGGTAAGCGAACTTTCCACTTTCTCACATCAGTCTCTTATCTTCCGATTATCAGTTTTTCACTGTATACCTTCCGGCCATCCCTGATGAATTGCAGCAGATAAGTACCCCGCGGCAGATGGCTCCAGTCATAACTGCCATCCCGGGAGTTATTCATTTCAATAAATTTCCCTTCCAGACTCCACAGTTCGATCTGCCAGTTGGCTCCATCCCGGGGAAGCCGGATGTTGACAGTGCCCGGACTGGGATTCGGATAGACCTGGATCTGACCGGCATATATACTGCGATCGATCGTACTGCTGATGATTTCTCCGCAGCCCGTTACGGCCATCCGGCAATCGCCGTTGGCATCCGGACGAAAAATGGATCCTTCGGCCGTCAGTTGCAGACAGTTCAGGGAGGAGCCGTAATCGAAAACCAGGGCCAGTCCGCGGTCCAGCAGGCCGTATACGACGCTACCGACTCCTTCTACCCAGACATCTTCGGTGCCCCCGAATACACTTTCCAGGAAGATCCGGCGACGATCTTCACCGTTCACTTTAATCGTATCCACATTGGTCACATTGTAGGTCCCGGCATTACCCAGGGTGGTATTGGGCAACTCAATTGATTCTTCCGCTTCGAGACTGAAATCGTAAAGCAGCAGGTCTTCCGTTCCTCCCGGCTCTACATAAAACACCTCATTCCCGTCGGCGCGGAGTCCTCCGGCGTAAAAGGCCGGCGGCACGGTGTCGGTGGGTAGTCCTTCCCCGTCAAACGGGAAACTGATGTCATAGATCTTGGCGTAGTTTTGTTCGTTGATGGTGGTATCTCCACAGAGCAGCCGGTAGCGAACAAACTGCCCGGCGGTGGAAAATGTTTCTTCTTCCCAAATGGCGTCGGAGAGTGGGAATTGAGATTGGGCGAATACAGCCCCGAGCGCACTTAGCCAGAGGCTGAATGCGATGGTGATCTTACGCATGTTCTACGGTTTATGGGTTGAGGAAACCACCGGTGTGTGTGTTCATAGCCGGGAAGTTTCAAACAAAAAGCGTAGTACAACAATGATTTTTTAAGAAGGCTTATTGCGTAGATCGCCGGAAAAGTCAGTGGAGGGAACGGAAGCGTTTGCAGCAAAACGGAAAGGGAGACGGAGAGAAAAAAGTAGGAAGGTGGAAAAGCCGTCCAGAGTCCCGGAGCGCCTTTTCCACCTCCCGTCCGGATCAGGCTTTGGGCTTGCGATCCGGTATTTTACTGAAGTGTTCGCCGCCGTCGATATCCAGCTTCAGGTTATTGAGGTCGCTGAATTTCAGAGCTCCCTCCAGGCTGAGCATCAGGAATTCGCCGTCTCCGTGCAGCAACATCAGCACATCGGTGATGGTCTCTCCTTCTTCGCGCAGAAAGAACTCGATCCGCTGGTTTTCTTCGCGCAGCATCATCAGTTCCTCAAAGTGGTCGGATTTGATGCCCCGGATCAGGGAAGTATATTGCTGGGGGCTCACCAGATTTTCGTCTTCCATCATCAGCAGGCGCAGGTGGGACACCTTACGCAGGATCTTCTTGGCGTCTTTATCGTCCGTAAAGGTGCTGGCCAGACTCAGGACAAAACCGCGAAGATTGAGGTTGGTTACCTCTTCCTGCGCTTTGTAGTGATTGTAAAACTGGGTGATGTATTTGGACTGACCGCTGGCCATTGCCGGCAGTAACGCCAGCAGAGCGTACAAAAGAATGTTTCTCATGGTTGAATGTTTTTACAGTAGGTGTAATACAGGGAAAATCGGGGGGAGTGGAAAACGTTATTCCTTTTCGATCTCTTTGGCAAAATTGGAAACCTTATCGAGATCGATCTTGCCCACGAAGCTGAGCAGGGAGAAAGAGTCGTGGCCGCCCACCAGCAGTAGCAATTCGGTAATCGTATCGCCCTCCTCCTTGATCAGGAAATCCACATTGTCGTCCCCTTTGCTGCGCACCGTCATCAGGATCTCGTATTCCTGGGTGTTGATCTTGTTTTTGGCTTCTTCGTAAAAGGCCTCCGGATCCCGGTCGGTAGAAAGAATGCGCAGTCCTCTCAGATCTTTAGCCATATCAAACATGGCTTTGGCTTCATCATCATCCATATCCATCTCATCGACGTTGATCTTATCGAAAAGCTGGAACATGCGGGCGCTGATGTATACCACCGAGAAGCGTTCATCATCGAGGTACTGCTTGAAGTATTTGTCGATGGCATTAGCCTGCCCGAAGACGCTATTGCCCATAAGAATGGCCAGAACGACCAGCATCGTTTTTCCGTATTTCATTGTTTTAAATTTATGTATTGAGGATGTTCGGCCCGGAAAAGGGCCGTTTTTTTATTTGAAAAATTTTCCGATCTCCTGCATGCGGTCCATTTGTTCTGCCGCAGCGTTTGCGCCTTCATTCAGGGTTTTGGATGCCCGCAAAAACGCCCCGCGGGTGATGTTCAGGGCCTCCCTCTCGTCCGTAATTTCGTATTTGGACCAATCCACCTCGGCCGTCTGATCGGTCGTCTGGCGGAATTCGTAAGCCCACCACATCCCGACCAGGAGCGCCAGCACGGCAGCAACCCGCAGTATCCAGAGTCGGGGGCCCGTACCCAGCCGGACGATCCGGCTCTCCTTCCGTTCGATCCGGTCGATCATCTGCGAAGCCTTTGCTAGCTCCAGTTGCTGTTCCTGCTCCCGGGCAGCCCACTGAAACAGCGGCGCGTACGGCTGCAGGCGTTTATCCACCGGGCCGTCGGTGAAATACGCCCGGAGTTGTTTTTCCTCTTCCAGGGTCGTTTCTCCTTCGAAGTACCGGTCAAGCAGATCTTTGATTGGTTGATATTCCATAGCTTTCACGCTTTAATAATGCCGTTTTCAATTTATTTCTACCGCGGAACAGGTTGGTTTTTACCTGGGTCATTGGCATATCCAACAGATCCGCGATCTCCTGGTAACTCATCTGCTCGATTTCCCGCAGATGTAGTACCATGCGCTGGTTTTCGGGTAATTCCTGCATCAATTGCTGTATGTGCGACATGGCATCCTGTTGTTCTACCTGCTCCAGCGGGCTCACCGTTTCGCTCGACACCTGCGTCAGTCCGTCGACTCCTTCGGTACGCCGGTAACGACGGGATCGCAGGTGATCGAGCGCCATATTCCGGGTGATCCGCATGCTCCAGGCTTCCAGGTTATCGATCTGGTCCCAGTTCTTCCGCGTTCGCCAAAGCCGGGACAATACATCCTGCACCACGTCTTCGGCCTCCGTCGTGTTCTGCACGATCCTCAGGGCGAAGCGATACAGCTTATCGCGAATGGGCCAGATAGTATCTTTAAATGTATTCAAACTCACAGTCGTGTGATGTTTTTGCTTTGGTTTCGAAAGGAGGACGGATGGGATTTGGGTTTGTTACAGCGTGGGTGGAATTTTTTTTTGAGGTGTGAATGTGTATACGTGGAAATGTGTGAATGTTGGGTGGCGAAATGGTTGAATATGTGGAATTTCAGTGATTTAGGAGCCGGGAACCCCAACGTTCACACGTTCGAACTTTAGCACATTTCCACATCAAACTTTCACACATCCACACGCTAACCCCTCAACACAAAGGGCCAAAGTGTCAAAAAAAAGCTAAGGTTCCCGAAATTATTAGACCAACTGATCCAATCGGGCTATCTTTGCGACTGGCAAATTGAATTAATACCATCCATCTATGAAGAAGCTGGATCGCTTAATGATCAGCACCTTTATCGGGCCCTTCATCGTCACCTTCGCAATCGCCATGTTTGTGTTGTTGATGCAGATCCTGTGGTTGTATATCGATGATATCGCAGGCAAGGGACTGGGCTTTTTTATTTTGGTGGAATTGATCGCCTACAAATGCGTGGGGCTGATCCCGATGGCATTACCTCTGGCCATCCTGATCTCTTCGGTCATGGTACTGGGCGGAATGGCCGAACACTACGAGCTTTCCAGTTTTAAATCGGCCGGTACCCGGCTGCTGCGGGTGATGCGGCCGCTCATCATTTTTGCCTTTTGCTGTACCATCTTTTCTTACCTCTGTTCGAATAACCTGATCCCGGTAGCCAATTTGAAATTCGGTTCCCGGATGTACGATATCCAGCGGCAGAAACCGGCGCTTCGCTTGGATGCCGGCGTATTTAATGACGATTTTGACAATTTCGCCATCCACATCGGCCGGAAAGGGACCAACGATCGCTCCATCGAGGATGTCATCATGTACGACCACTCGGAAGCCAGCCGCGGGCTGCTCACCGAGATCACGGCGGAAAGCGGAGAAATGTTCGCTTCCGAAGACGGCCGGTACTTCGTAATGCATCTCCGCAACGGTCATCAGTATATCGAAACGGCGCCCACTTCGGTACGGGGTGGCGGATCTCATTTTCCGTTTGTCCGCACCAATTATAAAACCTGGACCAAGATCTTTGACCTGTCAGAGTTCCAACTGGCCCGGACCAACGAAGAACTTTTCAAGCAGAACCGGAATATGCTCAGCAGCGGTCAGCTGCAGGTCGCCATCGATTCCATAGAGCTGAAGATCATCCAGCGACAGAAGAGCTTGTCCAATCAGGTAGCCAGTTATTTCAGCTTTATGGCTACCGACAGTACTTTTCTCACCGAAAGTGCCGAGGAAGAGGATATGATCAAGGCCCGGGAAGATTCCCTGATGGGCATTCGGGATTCCTTCATGACTACCATCGATACCCCGGCCCTGGATACGATCACCGTCAATCCGCAGGATGAAGTGGATACCGCTGCTTTGGAAGAAGAAGTACAGGAAACGTTCGATACATCCTCTACGGTTGACGCATCGGAGACGGATCAACCCAAAATAGATCCCACCCGCCTGGACCGGCCCAAAAAACTGATCACCCAGGCCAAGGTCATCAAAAAGACCGAAAGAAAAGGCTTAAGCAAAAAGGTAGTGGAGCTGTTCGAAGATATTGACACCACCGCCGCCTTCCAAACGGTGATCGATATGGTGAGCCAGCGGGACCGGGCCGAATTCTACAGCAAATCGAGAAGCGCCGCCCGCGGTATTCAGAGCCAGGCCGAATCGGCTATCCGCACGCTGGACGGCATGCGTGAGTCCAAAGTAAAACATATCTACGAACTGCACACCAAGTACAGTATGGCGGTGGTCTGCATGATCTTCATTTTCATCGGTGCCCCGATGGGAGCCATCGTACGCAAAGGCGGCTTCGGTTATCCCATTCTCGTTTCCATTATCTTCTTCATGCTTTTTGTGATCCTGACGATCTTTTGCCGCAAGATCGCCGAGACCTTCGTGCTACCCGCCGCACTGGCCGGCTGGGTTCCCTGCGCCATTCTTTTCCCGATCGGTATTGTACTGACGCGCAAAGCCATGAATGATTCCAAATTGGTGAATATGGATCGCTACAGCGCTTTTTTCCGAAAGATCTTCAAAAAACGGGAGAACAAATCCTAAAAAGTTTCCGTTCCAATTGCGATACCTTGTGGTTACCGCAACGCCAGACAGGAATATTTCCGAGGTTGATAATTTTGGTGATCCCGCTAAAGTGTGCGCCACTTTTTTTTGCCGGATCCTGACTTTTCCCACCTCTTGCACGCCCTTCCCCATGATGGTGGGTGACAATATTTTACTGTACCGGAGTTGTAACTGAATTAATTTACCCTAATTTAATGCACCTGGCGCGTTAGCAGTGGCTTACAGGCCACTGAACCGAAGAGCCTTAAACATCATTCCAGGTCCCGGATCAACGCCCTCGATGCCCAACGTGAATATGATCGTATGACTGAAGTGACCCACCCCGCCAGTTGGCAAAGGATATGGCGGGAAAACAGAATGTATTTCATTACATTTTTTATCTTATGGCTGATCGGCTTCGGCATTTATCTGGGTATCGCTCAGGGTGATGATATTCTCTTTTTCAATCGAAGAAGGACGGGTTTCGGAGATTTTTTCTTCCGCTATGGCACCCAGATGGGCGAGGAGATCGCCTATATCGCCGTTGGGATGATCCTCATTTTTTACAGTTACCGGCACCTGATCATGATCCCTTTCGTTGGGTTGGCGGTTACCCTGGTCAGTGCCCTGATGAAATCCATATTCAGTCACCCGCGGCCATTCCGGTGGTTCCAGGAAAACGGTCTGGATGGGTTGATCAAGACGATTGAGGGGGTTTCGATCAATATGGGTGCCAATAGTTTTCCCTCCGGCCATACCATGTCTGCGTTTGCCCTTTATACTTTCCTGGCGCTCTGTGTACCGCGCAAACGGGTCAATTCAGTCATTTTACTAGCTTTGCCGGTGATGGTCGGCATTTCCCGGATCTATCTGATCAAACACTTTCTGAAAGATGTACTGCTGGGAGCTTTGGTCGGTCTGATGATTGGCGTATTAATATACCGTTTGCAGTACGTGCTGTTCAAATATCCCCACTCCTGGATGGATAACAGTCTGACGATCCGGCCACGTACTCAGATAGAAGAAGTTATTGAAGAGGTGGAAACTACCACCAAAAAAGAAAAAGAAGAGGCCGTAAAACCCGAGAGCGAAAAATAGCCGTGCCGTACAAATTGCCGGCATACGAGTGTCGTCAGGTTAAAAGAACGGAGGGAATCAAAGTGTACGGACCCGTCGTCATCCGGACCGATCCGTACACTCCATAGTTATTCAAGCAACACCGGCTGATCACTGATCCTCCAGTCGCTTCATTACTTCTTCACTTTCTTCCATCAGGGATTTCCATTCTTTCTGCAGACTGTCCTTTTCCGCGTCGGAATACCCCTGTGGCGCATTGCGGTCTACCCGTTCCTGCAGATCCTGCCTCTTCTTCTCCAGCCGGCTGATATCCCGCAACAATTCGGAATCATTCAAATCCTCCGCTTTATCCCGGACCTTATCGAAAAGACCGCCGATCTTATCCAGCGCGTCGTCGTATTTACCGTCATCGAATTTTTCCTTCTCGGTTCTCAGTAAATTGATCCCGGCCCGGCCAAGATCACCAACTTTTTCGAAGATCTCGCGGGACTGGGCCTTCTCGGTCTCATCACCGAAAAAGAAGTTATACACTAATATTCCCGCTACTAAAAGTAAACCAAGCTTGATCAAGCTTCTCATAACCGTATCTTTTTGTTAAGAATTTTCAGTTTGGTCATTATTTCCAACAACCCGGCAAAAAAAAGAGGATTCCGTGAAGTTCCCTAATATTTCGACAAATTCATCCCATTGACCTACAATAATCACATCGTCAATTTTTTTCCCTAATTTCGCGACTTATTTTGAGAAAATGCGCCATTTGGAATTTTTCCGGAGGCCTTTACGTAAATAGTATACGGCCCTCACCAATGGCCCCAAGCGTTTTAAACTTCAATAAAAATGGATTATCAACCGCGGGATATTGAAAAAAAGTGGAAAAAGTTCTGGGAAGACCAAAAGGTCTACCGGGTAGAAACTCCCGCTGCGGGAGAGCAGGACGCCCGTCCCAAATTTTACGTATTGGACATGTTCCCCTACCCTTCCGGGGCGGGGCTGCACGTCGGACACCCACTGGGCTACATCGCCTCCGATATTTTTGCCCGCTACAAGCGTCTCAAAGGTTTTAACGTACTGCACCCCATGGGCTACGACTCTTTCGGATTGCCCGCCGAACAGTACGCGATCCAGACCGGTATCCACCCGGCCGTATCCACTGATAAGAACATTCAGCGTTTCCGGGAGCAACTGGAGAATATGGGCTTCTCTTTCGACTGGAGCCGCGAGATCCGCACCAGCGATCCCAAATATTACCGCTGGACACAGTGGATCTTTATGCAGTTGTTCAACCATTACTACGACCAGGAGGCCGATAAGGCGCTCCCCATCGAGCAACTGATCGAACGCCTGGCCCGCGAAGGGAACGCTGCGGTAAAAGCCGCCTGCGACGACGATACCCCGGTAATCTCCGCTGCCGACTGGAACGCGATGAGCGAGGAGCAACAACAGCTCTTTCTCCTGCAATACCGGCTGACGTTCCCCAAGGAAAGTTACGTCAACTGGTGCGCTGCGCTGGGTACGGTATTGTCAAATGACGAAGTGAAGGACGGCGTCAGCGAACGCGGCGGCTATCCCGTAGAGCGCAAGCTGATGAAACAGTGGAGCATGCGGATCACGGCCTACGCCGACCGGCTCCTCTACGGCCTCGATAATATCGACTGGCCCGAAAGCCTGAAGGAACAGCAACGCAACTGGATCGGACGTTCGCAGGGCGCCAGCGTGCGGTTTCCGCTGGAAAATGACCCGGGCACCAAGATCGAGGTATTTACCACCCGGGTGGACACCATCTACGGGGTGACCTTTATGTGTCTGGCCCCGGAACACGATCTGGTTTCCGAGATCACGACGCCGGAACAACAGGATGAGATAGACCAATATATCAAATGGGCAGCTTCCCGCTCCGAAGTGGAACGGATGGCGGAGGTGAAGACCGTCACCGGCGCCTTTACCGGCAGCTACTGTATCAATCCGTTTAATGACGAGAAAGTGCCGATCTACATCGCGGATTACGTGCTAGCCGGTTACGGAACCGGCGCGGTAATGGCCGTACCTTCCGGTGATCAGCGCGACTGGAATTTCGCCACGCACTTTGGTTTGCCGATCCGTCCGATCCTCGATGCTCAGGAGAATATCGACGAGGCGGCCGACGCGACCAAAGAAGGAAAATACATCAACTCCGGCATGATCAACGGGCTGACCTACGACGAGGCCGTGCCGAAACTGATCGCCTGGCTGGAAGAAAAAGGCCTGGGTAAAGGCAAGATCCAGTACCGGATCCGCGACGCCATCTTCGGTCGTCAGCGTTACTGGGGCGAACCCGTACCGGTATACTGGAACGGTGAAGTACCCTACCTGATCGAAGAAAGCGAATTACCACTCTTGTTGCCGCCGGTCGATAAATACCTGCCGACGGAAACCGGAGAGCCACCACTGGCCCGGGCCGAGAACTGGAAATACCAGGATCAGTACGAATACGAATTGTCTACCATGCCGGGTTGGGCGGGTTCCTCCTGGTACTGGTACCGCTATATGGATCCGGGCAACACGGATACCTTCGCCTCCAAGGAAGCGATCAATTACTGGAAGGACGTCGATCTGTACGTCGGTGGGTCGGAGCACGCTACCGGTCACCTTTTGTACAGTCGCTTCTGGAACCATTTCCTCTACGATCTCGGACTGGTGCCCGAAAAGGAGTTTGCCAAGAAGCTGATCAACCAGGGGATGATCCAGGGTGTGATCGAGTTCATCCACCTGATCAAGACCGAAGAAGACGATGCGACCCGTACCTTCATTTCGGCGGACCTGCTGGAGAATTATCCGGATACCGAATTTGCGCTGATCCCCGTCCACGTGGATTTCGTCAGCGATTACGGTAAGGATACGTCCCACCTGACGGCCGAGGGCATCGGGCAGTTCAAGGACTGGCGTCCGGATTACAAGGAGGCCGAGTTCATAGCCAATGACGCCGGCCAGCTCGTTACCCGCAGCGAGGTGGGCAAAATGTCCAAACGCTATTTCAACGTAGTGAACCCGGACGATGTGGTGGAGCGCTACGGTGCCGACTGTTTCCGGATGTACGAGATGTTCCTGGGCCCGATCGAACAGGCCAAACCCTGGGATATGCAGGGGATTGACGGTGTTTACCGCTTCCTGCGCAAGTTCTGGAACCTCTTCTTTAATAATAAGGAGCAATTCGCCGTCACTGACGATGCTCCGACCAAAGAGGAACTGAAGATCCTGCATACAGCGATCAAGAAAGTGAACGAGGATATCGAACGCTTTTCTTTCAATACCTGTGTGCCGGCCTTCATGGTGGCCACCAACGATCTGGGTAAACTCAATGCTCCCAAACGGGCCATCCTGCAGGATCTGGTAGTACTTATCGCTCCTTTTGCGCCCTACATTGCCGAAGAGATGTGGCATCGCCTGGGCAACGAAGGTAGCGTACACAAGGCGACCTATCCGGAAGCTAACGAAGAGTACCTGAAAGAAGATTCCATCACCTATCCGATCGCGATCAACGGAAAAACCAAGATCACGGTCGATTTCCCGGCCGACGCCAAAAAAGACGAGCTGGAAACTTCCGTGCTGGGTATGGAAAATGTACAGAAATACATCGCAGATAAGACGGTACGCAAAGTCATTGTCGTACCGGGCCGCATGATCAATATCGTAGCGAATTAATGGCGGAGGCCAGGTATCGGAGCCCGAAACAGCCCTGTTTCCCATCCGATGCCTGGCCCCGGATTATAGCCTGACGCTATCCCGACTTCCCCTACCCTGCCATAATTGCTATTTCCCTCGTTCTCAGGCAGTCAAATTGGCATTTCTTCCCGATTATTTAGCGAAAATCCCTGCCATTTCCGCACTGGAATAAGCTTTGCAATGTATTTAGACGTGTGGCAACGGGTAAAGCGATCGAACAATAAGGTTGGTTACAAAAGTTAGAATGGAGGAATGAAACGAACCACCGTGCACCGACCGATCGATCGTTACCGGCCCCACCCCAAAATTCTAAAAATATGCAATACAAAGATTATTACCAGATACTGGGTGTGGACAAGAAGGCTACGGAAAAGGAGATCAAAAAGGCCTACCGTAAGCTGGCTACCAAGTACCACCCCGATAAAAACCCGGACGATAAAGCCGCCGAGGAAAAGTTTAAAGAGATCACCGAAGCCTACGAAGTTTTATCCGATTCGGAAAAACGCAAGAAATACGAACAACTCGGCGCCAACTGGGAAGCATTCCAGCAAAGTGGTTTTGATCCCAATCAGTACCAACAGGGCAATCCTTTTGGTCAGGGAGGCGGTCACACTTTTGTTTTTGAAGGCGATCCTTCGGAATTTTTCGGTGGCGGCGGCGGTTCCAGCTTTTTCGATATGTTCTTCGGACAGGGTACCCAGGATAAGACCGATCCGTTCGAGGCCTTTATGCACCAGCGCGGTGGTCGGGGCGGGCGTTCCCGTGCCGCCTATACCGGGCAGGACCTGCAGGCCGAGATGGATATTACCCTCGAAGAAGCTTATAAAGGCAGCAGCCGGACGTTTACGGTCAACGGGGATAACCTGCGGATCAAGATCAAACCGGGTGCCTACGACGGCCAGAAGCTGAGATTGAAAGGCAAAGGTAATCCGGGCGTAAACGGTGGCCAGAACGGCGATCTGTACATCGTACTGAGGATCAATCCGGACCCTCGTTTCAACCGGGAAGGCGATAACCTCGTCATTGAACAGGAAGTCGATCTCTACACCGCGCTACTCGGTGACCAGATCAGTATCCCGACCATGACCGGTTCGGTCAATATGCGGATACCGGAAGGTACCAGTCCGGGCGCATTGCTCCGCCTGAAAGGCAAGGGCATGCCGGTGTACGGCAAAACCGACCAGTACGGGGATCTGTTGGTGAGAATTAACGTGAATTTCCCGAAGAAACTCAGTGATGCCGAGCGGAAGGCTTTCGAGGCCCTGCGTAAGGGCGAGACCGTCGGTGCCTGATACAGATAAAGTTCATGGGATAAATTAGACAGGTGGAAAATACCGGCCGCAAGGGCCGGATTTCCACCTTTTTTATTTTCTGCCTGAACGAGTATACAGACTTTTGCTTACTGATACCTGGCATCAGGTATTTAAGCCACCGCACACGCTCAGTACCTGTCCGGTCACGTAAGTAGACATATCCGAGCCCAGGAATACGCAGGCGTCCGCGATCTCCTTGCCTTTACCCAACCTTTTCAGTGGAATGTTGGTCAGATAGTCGGCTTTGGTCTTTTCATCCAGCTCGTCGGTCATATCGGTCTCGATAAAACCCGGTGCGATCACGTTACAGCGCAGATTTCTCGATCCCATTTCCTTGGCGATGGATTTGCTGAAACCGATGATCCCCGCTTTGGACGCGGCGTAGTTGGCCTGTCCGGCATTTCCGGTCACCCCGACAATGGAACTCATATTGATAATGGATCCGCCGCGATTTTTCATCATCGGCCGAACCACCTGTTTGGTGAGGTTAAAGATAGACTTCAGGTTGGTGGCAATTACTTCATCCCACTGTTCTTCCGTCATCCGCAACATCAGATTATCGCGCGTGATCCCTGCATTGTTAACCAGCACATCGATCTTTCCGAAATCTTCCAGTACTGATTTCACCAGTTGCTCCGCCTGCTCAAAGGAGCCGGCATCCGACTGGTATCCTTTGGCCTGCACGCCTTTGGCCGCCAGCTCGGCTTCCACGGCTTTCGCTTTTTCGGCAGAAGATCGGTAAGTGAAGGCTACGGCCGCTCCCTCCTCAGCAAAACGCAAGGCAATCGCTGCGCCGATCCCCCGGGAACCACCCGTGATCAGTGCCACTTTATCGGCTAATAATGACATAATTGTAATTGGTTTTATGTATGAATCTACAACAGTTACCGGCATGAGCTCGAAAAATCAGGATGCGGGTGGCGCATGAGCTTCGTGATGCCGCATTCGGGTAAAAAAGTTAACTGCAGTCTCCCGTAAATCCGTTATCCGGATCAGGATCTGCTTCATCTTTTTACCGCGGCGGAACCCAAAATTACACTTGCATACCCTCCATAATGTGTTTCAAACCCCTTCCGGTTTAAATTTTTCCGCCTGCGAAGGTAAATAAACGACATTTAAAGTTAAAATTATCGTCGCCGAATGCAAATGGTAAAAAAAATGATTAGCTTTATAGAGTGTGCCTATTTAACTCTAATTCAATTTTTTAGACGAAGGCACCCAACCCTTTTTCATCGAATTGTGGTTTTTATTATAAACATCACTTTTCCTAACTAACCTCTCTACCATGGCAACTAAATTTACCAGATTTCTGCTCTCGTCCCTGATGCTGGCAACGCTGCTCTCGTCCTGCATTAAAGATCAGGAAGAAATCACCACCCGCTTTTACGATCCGGCCGATTACGCGGTTCTGGAACGTGTATTGAACATTCCCAACGATCAGATCGACTACCAGGCCACTTTGGCTCCGCACATGAAGTTTACCGGGATGCAGGCCCCGGAACTCAGTGACACCAAAGCGCTTCTGGGTAGAGTATTATTCTACGACACCAAGTTGTCGGCAAACAATTCGGTATCCTGCGCCAGTTGCCACCAGCAAAGCCTGGCCTTCTCCGATGATGTTGCCAAAAGTGAAGGCTTTAACGGTGAATTGACCAAACGGAACTCGCAGGCCCTGGCCGCTACAGCCAATTTCCAGTCTTCCTACGGAACGGCCGATGTAAACGGCAATACACTGGTCAACGTGGCTTCCAACGACGTGGACTTCAAAGCGTCTACTTCCGCCGGTTTCTTCTGGGATGATCGTGCGCTGACCATCGCCGAACAAAGCCGTCAGACCATTCAGGACAAAGTGGAAATGGGTATGGACCTCGGCGAGCTGGCCGCAAAATTGCAAAAAGAAGATTATTATCAGGTTTTGTTCCGTAAGGCTTTCGGCGTACCCGTCGTTACCGAGGACCGGATCCTGGAATCGCTGCAGGAATTTGTCAACTCTTTCGTTTCCACCAAAACGAAATTTGACGAAGGTATGAATCAGCACAATACCCCCTTCTCCGAATTCCTTAATTACACCCAACAGGAGAATCTGGGTAAGCAGCTATTCAACAACAATTGCTCCTCCTGCCACGGTGCGGATATGTCAAACCAGGCCGAACGGGTTGCCCACAACGGACTGGAGATCCGCGATAATGATCTGGGTGTAGGCGGCATTACCAATGTTGCCTCGGATGAAGGTAAATTCAAAGTGCCTTTCCTGAGAAATGTAGCCATTACAGGCCCCTACATGCACGACGGTCGTTTCGCTACGCTGGAAGAAGTCATCGATCACTACAGCGAAGGCGTAAACATGCATCCGAACCTGGATTTCCGCCTGCGCGATCCGATGCAAACGGATCAGCCCGTACGCTTTAATTTCAGTCAGGAGGAAAAATCAGCCCTTCTGGCCTTCCTGCGTACACTTACGGACCAAGAACTGATCTACGACGAGCGCTTCAGCGATCCGTTCTGGAAATAAACTTCCGGCCCGGACAAAAAAAGGCGGCGGAACTGTCATTGCAGTTCCGCCGCCTTTTTTTTTTTTGCAACCGCTGTGCTGCGGGTTTCAATCGTCAAGATGGCTAAGAGCCTATCCAGAAACCGTTTTTGCTGTCGAAAATAACCAGATTTGGGTGCTCACGAAGTCATTTTCGAGTTTCGTAGCAGCGCTACGGAAGGAGGAAATGAGGTTCAATAGATGGTTTTTGGATAGGATCTAAGCGTGGATATCGTATTTTCGGCTGCAGATAAAGTCGATCCGATCATGCTTCATCCGGCATATTTCCACTGTATCATGTTTATCGGTTGTTGGTGTTATACCGGTCATTATCATTGTCGTCTTCCTCAATGTCAAAGATATTATCCGATTCGGTGGTTTCCATGTTGTTCATCCGTTCCAGCCGATCCATAAAGTCTACAGAGTAGTTCCAGAAATCCGTAAATACCGGACGGACCAGTTTGCCGACCTGCAACAGTTTGTCCGGCATTTTCTCCAAAATGGGATAGGTTACCGAATCCTGCTTGGTCTGGCGGTCGATGATATGAGCCCGGTCTCCGAACAGTACCAGTAAGCTAAAAACGGCCACCAGTGCCAGCGAAAGTACCGCACCGCCCAGGGTCTGGTTGATGAAATTGATGTTGGCTGTTTCCAGTATTCCTTCCAGGCCGTTCGCCAACAGGCGGATCAGGGCCATCGTAAGGATAAAGGCCAGCATCAGTCCCGCCACAAACATCAATGGATTGTAGTAATTGAATGCAGATTGCAGGAATTCCGTCATAGCC
Source organism: Flavilitoribacter nigricans DSM 23189 = NBRC 102662 (assembly GCF_002646595.1). Taxonomy (GTDB): domain Bacteria; phylum Bacteroidota; class Bacteroidia; order Chitinophagales; family Saprospiraceae; genus Flavilitoribacter; species Flavilitoribacter nigricans. Next base: position 76,424 of record NZ_PDUD01000025.1, on the reverse strand, counting down.
GGCCCGAACTTGGCAGCTGCAACGACCCCGAAAAATATAGAGAGTACTGTGAAAACGGTTTTGATGATCCCCCGGGAATATCCCAGGTAAAAACCATACAAAGCCATCATCGCGCACATAATATCAATTGCCATGAGCTAAAGCGCTTTTATTGAAGTTTCAATATTAAATCTAATTTTGGTTAATCTCCTTCTTTTTTCGACAAAGATAAGGCTATATATGGACTAAGTACATGAGCAAGAGTCACCTACTTCGTAGACGGATTAGAAAATAAGTTTAAGTATTCGACGTTTCAATTGTTTTTCTATAGTATTTTTGCAAAAAAAAAGAAATATGAAATTCATTGTATCCCTATGCGTCTTGTTTTCTTTTACAGGACTTTTTGGCCAGGAGCAACTACCTGCGGCTTTTGAACTGGGCACGGTAAACGAAAAAGCTTACGAACAACTTACCCAGGACTACAATCAGTCATTGCTGGAAGCCGCCGGTTTTGACATGACCAAAGCTTTTGACCAGTGGGTAGGTCTCATGAAAGAAGTAGACGCTTACGCCGCTAAGATCAACTACGACCTCAAAGGTGTACAGGCCTTTTTGCAGGTCTTCTGGTCGCCTGACGGATCAATCGATCACATCGGTTATCTGCTGCGTCCGGATTCCAGAAACTTTACAGAGAAGGAAAAGCAGGAATTATCTGCCTTTTTCTCTAGTTTTGCGCGCAATCACAAATTTGCCCTGAAAGGCGCGCGGAAATTCAACCACTACACCGAAGTGACCTTCCCAACGGTGGTTGAAAAAGCGAACTAATAATATTTTTAAAGACTTTCTAAGCCGCCTAGCGCTTAGAAAGTCTTTTCCCCGGTTTCTCAGATTGCAGCGATAGAATAGCAGCCAAATTAATATACTCCCAGATCCCAGAGCTCCCTTTCCAAAAAGCTACCATTTTTAGAGACGTTTCAAAACTCCTCACGGACCACAAATTGCGGTTTTTCATCGGAACCAGAACCTGCATTGCCGTCTCTTAGACATTGGACTTAGCGCCAATTATTGATCCTATCCTGACAATTTTAATGCCTAAACCATTTCAGATCGCTCATAATTTATCTTTCTTTGCACTGCTTACAAAAATGCTGTAAAAAATGATCAAGATATTAGCCAATGATGGGATTCATCCCGATGGTAAAACCCTTTTAGAAGAAGCCGGCTACCAGGTCGACACGGATAAGATCCCGCAGGACCAACTGGCCGACAAGCTTCCGGAATACGATGTAGTGATCGTTCGGAGTGCTACCAAGATCCGCAAAGATCTGATCGACAAATGCCCCAACCTGAAAGTGATCGCGCGGGCCGGTGTGGGCCTCGATAATGTCGACCACCAATATGCAAAAGAAAAAGGTCTGGCGGTATTCAATACCCCGGCGGCTTCCTCCAAAGCGGTTGCCGAACTGGCCTTTACCCACATGTTTAATCTCGCTCGCCTGGTACATCAGTCCAACTATCAGATGCGTGCCGCCGATGCGGATTTCAAACAACTGAAGAAAAATTATTCCAGCGGCGTTCAACTACGCGGTAAAACCCTGGCGATCGTCGGTTTTGGCCGTATCGGCCAGGAAGTTGCCCGTATCGGTCTGGCCCTGGGTATGCGCGTTATGCCTACCGACCCCATGGTTGATTCTGCCGATATCGACATTACGCTTTACGAGCCTTCCAACCTCAGCCTGAAGGTAACCGTAGAAACCGTCGACTGGGAAGATGCCCTAACTCATGCCGATTTCATCACTTTCCACGTTCCGGGTATTGGCAAGCCGCTGCTCGGTAAAGAGGAGTTTGCCAGAATGAAGAACAACGTGATCATCGTCAACACTGCCCGTGGAGGTATTGTGGAAGAACAGGCGCTGGTAGAAGCCCTGAACGAAGGTCAGGTAGCCGGTGCCGGTCTGGACGTTTTTGAGAACGAACCCACTCCCCTGCGGGCCCTGGTCGAACACCCGAAGGTGTCCGTTACGCCGCACATCGGAGCATCTACGGTAGAAGCACAGGCCAACATCGGTCTGGAGCTTGCCGACAAGATCCTGGCGTTCTTTGGTGATGATAAATAAAGGACTATGCCGGGTACCGGATCACCGGTGCCGGGTATTGGATTTACCTACGAAATAAATGGGAATGAAAAGCCGTCAGACCTTCGGGTTGTGCGGCTTTTCGCTTTTTAGCGGATCATTTTCATGAAAGTCCCGACAAACCAGTTTGAATCGGCCCGGGTCAGCGTATCCAGGGTGGAGTCCGCCTTACTGGAGAACAATTTGATATCGCGGATCACTTCGGCAAACTCTTTAGCTTCGGGGCTGTCCTCTTCCACCTTTGCCAGATCATCCAGCACCCTCAACATGGGTTCCAGTTCTTTCTTTTTCCGCTGCACGATTATATTTTTCACTACTTCCCACATGTCCTTTTCGGCTACAAAATATTCCCGGCGTTCACCGGTTTTCAATTCTTTGTAGACCAGTCCCCAGTCGATCAGAGCCCGCAGATTCATGTTGACATTACCGCGGGAGATCTGTAGTTCGTCCATGATGTCATCGGCACATAAAGCCTCCGGAGACACGAGCAATAAGGCGTGTATCTGCGCCATTGTCCGGTTGATGCCCCAACTCGATCCCAGTGCTCCCCAGGACTGAATGAACTTCTCTTTGCCTTCTTCCAACGTCATGTACGGTAAGTTTCAAAATGAACTGAAAATAGTGAAAAGCTAAGTTAGCCATTTTTCCATTCTATTCCACTAATAGCCAAAACTTTAATTGTAGACCGCCTGACTCATCTTTTCCGTGCTTTTTGTTGTTTTTAAGGAGAATAATTCTATAGACTATGGAAATGACCATAAATATGACCCCTCCTACGAAGACGGAAAACATCCGCTATACGGCTGATGGTGACCTCTTTAAGGAAATGGGCATGAAGGAATTGCCGTTCAAATCGCATTTCAGCATGATCCCATTGATCAAATTGATCGAGAAGCGGGCCAAAGATGGAAATCAAAGTGAGGCCTTCCTGGCGCAGGCCATTCTGGACCGTCTGGAAGAAGCTCCCGAATTCCGGGAACCGATCCAGGATATCAGTGTGATCAAGAAGAATATGGAGATCGCGGAGATGATGATGCTTTTTCTCATCCCGCCGGCCGGACGCGATAAAAGACTGGCGAAGATATCTCCACCTTTTTCCATGGAGCCGATCTATTTTACGCCCGCTCTCCAGAAAATGATGAAGAATAATGAGGTCAACCTCATTCTTCCGGGCGGAATGGATAAGATGTATTGCGCTAATGTGATCAAGGCCTGCACCTTTATTCTGAATCGCTTCTACGATCAGGAGATCGAAGATGATCAGTTGATCTCACTGACAGTCAATGAAGAGGATACGAATCTGACCCGCTATTTCAAAACCATAGTCGACCTCGATTTTATTGAAATTGAGGCCACCAAGCCACTCAAGCCCCTGAGCCAGCAGCAGATCAATGAGTTGCTCAGTAATATTTACGATATCAATCTGTGGCTGAAGTACCTCCCTCCGGAAAACTTTGCTTTCCACGGTTTTATGGTCGGGCAACTCACCGACATTACCGAGGAGGAATCCCTGTCTCGGATCAAATTCCATTTGCTGGGGCAGGACGCCGTAATGGGGCAGGAAAACGTCGAAAAACTAGAATCGCTGCTGCGCACTTATTTCCGACAGCCGGACCTCCGTATGGGTATCACCGCTATCGATTACCCCATGGAGCAGGCCGTGAGTCATCGCTACCGGATCCGCTTTGATTTTCTGGCCCATAAGCACGAGTGTTTACTCAATGACGCCAACACCAATTCCATTTACGAAAAAGTATGTAAATACCGGGAAATACTACTCATTGAGGATCTTGAATCCGTATCCAACAAAACCCCGATCGAAAAGGATCTCATCTCCGAAGGGATCAAGAGTATCATCGTTGCGCCCCTGAAAAACAAGAAGGGAAATATCATTGGCATCCTGGAGATCGGCTCTCCCCGCCCCTTTCAGATCCACTCCTTTATCGAATTGAAATTCAAGCAGATCGTCGATCTGTTCGCTATGGCCGTTGAGCGTAGCCGGGATGAAGTGGATAACCGGATCGAGGCCATCATCCGGGAGAAATATACCGCCGTTCACCCCAGTGTGGAATGGAAATTCATTGAGAACGCCTTCAGTATCCTGGAAAACCGGGAAAAGGATATCAGCAAAGAGCCGCCGTCCATCCTGTTCGATGATGTGTACCCACTCTACGGACAGGCCGATATCGTCGGCTCCTCGGACACGCGTAATGATGCCATCCAGGCGGATATGCGCACCAATCTGCAATTGGCCAACCACACCATTAAAAAGTGTCTGGAAGTGATCCGCTATCCGCTGCTGCAGCAATTGCGGATGTATATCGAGCAGGACCTGAAAACGCTCGATGGCGAATTTAATTCGAGCGACGAATCGCGGATCATCGAACTGCTGCAGGGTGAAGTACACCCCATATTCCGCCAGATCAGCCACAACCACGGGGAACTATCCGGCTTTATCGCTACCTATTTCGGCCGTCTCGATCCGGAATTCAATATCGTTTACAAAAAACGCCGCGCCTACGAGGACAGTGTGGCCATGATCAACCGGACCATCAGTAAATACCTGGAAAAGGAACAGCAGGAAATGCAACGCCTGCTACCCCACTATTTTGAAAAATACAAGACGGACGGCGTGGAGTATGACCTATACCTGGGACAGTCCCTCCTGCGCCGGGGAGTTTTCAGCGAAATGCACCTGCAAAATTTCCGCCTGTGGCAAATGATCCACATGTGCGAGATCACCCGTATTGTCGATAACCTGCAGACGAAGCTGGAAGTCCCGCTGGTGACCGCTCAGCTGATCTTTGCCTATACCAACTCGCTGTCCATTCGCTTCCGGATGGATGAAAAGCAGTTTGACGTAGACGGCGCTTATAACGTACGCTACGAGATCCTGAAAAAACGGATCGACAAAGCTACCATCAACGGTACGGAGGAGCGACTGACGCAGGCCGGAAAAGTGGCCATTGTCTACCTCCAGGAAAAAGACCGGCAGGAATACCTCCGCTACATCGAGTTCCTGAAGCACGAAGACTATATCGAGGACGAGGTGGAAGACCTCGAGATCAACAAACTGCAAAGTGTGCAGGGCCTGAAAGCGTTACGGGTAACGGTAAAGCGGTAGCAGCAGGTTGGAGATTAGAGCATTGGCAAATTGAGCCTTTCTTACCTTTGGGCGCAAGGGCTTCGGACGTTCGCATATGGAGATATGGTCGACTTAGGTGAGGGGATCGCCGGAGTTGGGCTATTCTTATTCGGCTCCCAAAGCGGCCGGGCTTCAGACTTTCAGTATCTTAGCGTCTATTATCCATTCATCCATTAGTTAACTCCATTTATATAAAATTTGCGGCTATCCGTAGGCGCTTTTATACGTTTGTGCCACATTTTAAATGAAGGTATTATGCTCAAGAAGATCACCCTACTAACTCTACTCACGCTGGCGATAGGTTCGACTGCCTTCAGCCAGTCCTCCGGCCCCTGGACGCTGGAACAATGCATTGAATATGCCCGCAAGAACAGTATTACGGTCAAATCGGCCCTGAATACTGTTGAGCTGGCGCAGATCAATGACCTCGGTAACCGCATGCAGCGGCTCCCCAGTGTAAACGGTAATGCCAGTGGTGGCTACCAGTTCGGTAGAACCATTAACCCGGCGACCAACTCCTTTATTGCGGAAAGTATTGCCACCACCAGCTTCTCTATCAGCGGCGGGGTAACGCTTTACAACGGCAATATCATTAATAACTCCATTGAACAGGGGAGGATTAATCTGCAGGCGGCGAATTTAGATGCCCTGGCGGCCGCAAATGATATTTCGCTTCAGGTGGCTGGTGCTTACCTGAACATACTCCTCGCCGAGGAACAATTGGCAAATGCTCAAAAGCAGGTAGCTCAATCCACCAAGCAACTGGAACAAACGGATAAACTGATCAATGCCGGTTCTCTACCCGTAAATGACCGACTCGATTTCGTAGCCCAGTTAGCGCTGGATCAGCAGGCGGTGATCGAGGCAAGAAATTCCGTGAAGATCAATTACCTGCTCCTTAAACAACTGCTGGAACTGGACCCTACGGTAGAACTGACCATCGTAAGACCGGAAATCACCGTACCGACGGATGCTGATCCCGAAGCCATTGACGTAGAACAGGTATACACAACAGCTCTGGGTACACAACCCCAGATCGAAGCCGGAGAATTGAGATTGCAAAGCGCACTTCTGGATGAAAAGATCGCCAAGGGCAACATTTTGCCGAGCCTGCGACTAAGCGGTAGCCTCAGCACCAATTTTTCCAACCGGTTCCAGGACTTCAACGCGCCGATCAATCAACGGACTGAGTTCGGTACGCCTTTCACCGTGATCGTCAATGACATGCCGGTAAGCGTACAATTTCCGGAAACAAGAAATGATGGCTATCAGGACATTCCGTTTACCGATCAGTTGAGTCAAAACTTCGGTCAGTCGATCTTTCTTTCGCTCAGTGTGCCTATTTATAACAACCACGTGAACCGGGTCAATATGCAGCGGGCACGTATCAATATGGAGAACACCGAGCTGAACAATCGTCAGATCAAACAGAACCTGAAATCTGATGTCCAGCGTTCCATCGCTGATGCCCAGGCGGCCCGGGAATCCTATCAGGCCAGCCAGCGTTCCGTGGAAGCCGCTCAGGCTGCTTTTGACAATGCACAAAAACGCTTTGACCTGGGGGCGATCAACTCCCTGGAATACACTACTGCAACTAATAACCTGGATCGGGCTAAAGTAAATCTGATACAGGCCAAATACCAATATTTATTTAATTTGAAAGTTGTCGACTTTTATCTCGGTCGGGAGATCCAGATCGACTAATCAGAAAGAAATCTCACTACTAAATTTTGAACCATGGCGAAACGTACAGGCAAAAGAAATACGATCATCTACATCCTGGTCGGCCTCATTGCAGTCCTTGTTGTCGGTATGATCATCAAGAACAGCAACAAAGAGGACGGTGAACGGGTGATGGTGGAAAAAGTTGAAAACCGCACCATTAAAGAGCAGGTCTCTGCCAGTGGGAAAGTTTTCCCGGAAGTCGAAGTAAAGATCAGTTCGGATGTATCCGGAGAGATCGTTGAGCTGTACGTTGAAGAAGGCGACTCCGTGGTACAGGGCCAGCTGTTGGCTAAGATCGACCCCGATGCCTACCAGTCACAGGTTGAGCGGGGGGTTGCCGGAGTTAATGCAGCCAAAGCACAGGTAGCGAACTCCAAATCTCAGATCGAACAACTCAAAGCCCAGAAGGCCCAGATCACCGCCCAGCTGACCAACGCGCGGGAAATTCACGAACGGAATGAGAAACTGATCAAAGACGGTGTGATCTCCGAAGCGGATTTTCAGGCCTCTTTGTCCTCTCTGCGGGGACTGGAAGCCAACCTGGCTGCCGCTGAGGCCAACATCAGTGCTGCGCAGGAAAGCGTGCGCGCTTCCCAGTTTCAGGTGGAAAGCTCTCAGGCTACCCTGCGGGAACTGCAAACCTCACTGCGCCGGACCACGATCTACGCGCCTACTTCGGGTATCGTTTCCATGCTGAATGTAGAGCAGGGCGAACGCGTAGTAGGTACCATTCAGATGACCGGTACAGAAATGATGCGGATCGCCGATCTGAGCGTGATGGAAGTTCGGGTAGATGTCAGTGAGAACGATATCCCCCGTGTAACCCTCGGTGATGAAACCGAGATCGAGATCGATGCCTACCTCGGCCGGAAGTTTAAAGGAAAAGTGAGCCAGATCGCTCACTCGGCCTCCGGGACCGCCACGGCTACGGCTTCTTTAACGAGCGATCAGGTGACGAACTTCGAAGTTCGTATTCGCCTCAGCCCTGAATCTTACCAAGATCTGATCACTCCGCAAAAGCAGTATCCTTTCCGTCCGGGAATGTCCGCTTCCGTAGACATTACTACGGAGATCAAGGAAAACGTACCCAGTGTACCTATTCAGGCCGTAACTACCCGGGAAAAAGAGGAAAGCAAAAAGAACAGCAACGCCAAACTGGTTTCCGATGATCAGGATAATGACGATCAGAAAGCCCGCGAGGAACTGGAAGAAGTCATATTCCTGGTGACGCCCGCAGATACGGTGGGTAAAGCCGTAGTGGCTACCGGTATTCAGGACGATACCTACATCGAGATCGTCAGTGGTCTGAAAGTAGAGGACGATATTGTGATCGGCCCCTATTCAGCGGTTGCCCGGAAGCTGAAATCCGGCGATAAGGTGATCCGCGTAGATCCTGATAAATTCTACGACCAGAATTAAACATACTATTCCCTCGCTCCAGCCGCTGGCTGCAGGGATAAAAATTTTAACATTACCCGGTATCCGAAGCTATTTTATTTCGGATACCGGGTATTTTTTTGCTCTAAACGATAAAATTTTCTTAAAACCCGGTTTTTAGCCAAATTTTCCATCTATTTCGTTGTTATAAATGCGCAAACAAACAAAAAGGAGAAAATTTTGCAGAAACGCTCAGTTATCTTTTCAGTAGCACTGTTCTTGGGAGTCTGCTATTTGTGGCCATGGGCCATTCAGAAGAAAGCCCAGCGCCTCGAAGCCGAAGCGCTCGCCCAAAACCAACCTGAAAGTGTATTGGTGAACCAAAAGGTTAAACACAAGCCGGAGGTTCCCGCAGAGCAGGTAGTAAAAGCAGATCAGAAAAATAGTCCCGCCAACGGGACCACCCCCAGACAACCGGTGCAGTTGGTCTTTCCCGTAAAGGGCAAAGGCCTGGAGAATATTATATCTTATTTTGGAGATCCCAGAGAAGGCGGCAAACGCAGACACGAAGGTGTGGACATCGGTGCGCCGCGGGGTACGGCTATACTGGCAGTTGCCGACGGAAAGATCGAAAAGGTCAAGGAAGGTGGCAGCGGCGGTAAGCAGATCTGGATGCTCCTCGAAAACGGATGGAAAGTTTACTACGCCCATCTACACGCCCAACTCGTCCGGGAAGGACAAACGGTCAAAGCCGGTGATCTGATCGGAACGGTGGGCAATACGGGCAATGCTATCAATGCCGGTCCGCATTTGCACTTCTGCCTTTATCCAAGTCAGAAAAAACCGGTGAATCCCCTGCTCTATTTGCCGGGACAGCTTTCGATCCAATGAATAAAATATGAATCACCCCCGGATTTGATAAAAGGCGGTGTATAACCTCAGAGAGGTCTAATATTCGTGGAATTTAGCCTGGATAAGCGTTTTCCGACTTCAGGGAGGTCGCACATTTACCACATTGCTCTATGTTGTGCGACCTCCCTGAGGTCGAAATCAGCATTTCGACTATTTTTCTACGAATGTTTAACCTCTACGAGGTCATTTTTGAGTCCTGAAAAAATTCAGGACTCATGTTTCATTTCTCATCTTTTCATTAGAAGAAGTACGATCCCAGAACGGTAAACTGGTACTGATCCGCTTCATTCCGGAAGACGGATAAATTCAGCATAAATATATTGAGCGGGCTCAGCCAAAGTCCACCGCCGTAGCTGGAATGCCAACGTCCACCCTGGGTTTCGTCGGCCTGGCTCCAGATCCGGCCGTGATCAAAACCACCGAGTATACCCACTGACATGGGTAATGCCCAATCACCGGAATTCAGGATCGTTACCCGCAGATCAATATTCTGATAAAATGCCGATCTACCCGTAAAACGATCCCGTCTTAAACCCCGGAAATTAGCCTCCGGGCCCGATCCGCCAATGGTAGAGGCCTGGTAGAATTCGAAGCGATCGTTGAAGCGGTGATCAACTCCCACCCGGGTAGCGAATACGATGCGACCCTTCGGCTCCAGTTTTTGATAGAACGAGAATGAAGCATTTAGGTAGGAGAACTGCTGCCCCGGTACACTGAACTGTTTTTTCCAGCCACCGGTCACCTTCGCGGCAATCCCCCGCGTAGGCCGGATATTATCGTCCTGATTGCGGTAGTTATAGATCCCGCGCACGCCACCGTACCATTTAGGTTCGAATATATCGCCCGGCAGTGACTCTTCGATAGTACCGATAAAACGGTCGGTACTGTTATCCAGCTGGAAATATTCCAGGGTCGGACCAAATTCCAAGGTGGCGCCGGAATTGTATTTACGCAACAGGGCCGGATAAAGACTGGCTTTGGCCAGGCGGATGCGGTGGTAATCGCGGTCCCGGTCCTCAGTGACCTGGAAGTCGACGGTATTGTTTCCATAACCGTAGAAATTATTGGTGTAGAGCGGGGTCTGTGCATCCAGTCCCAGTTGAAAATCCCAGAGTCCGAAAAGATCGGTGAAGATGCCTTTATAATTCAGGACCACCCCTTTCGTTTGCAGGGCAAAACCCACATTCAGGTTTTGCAGACTGGCAAACGGCGCCTTTTTAAATCCATAGGTCGTATACTTGGCGTTAAATCCCAGGAAAAGTCCGTCTTCGGGATTGAAGGCAAAACTGGGGAAATAACTTCCGAAATTGTATTCGTAAGCCGGTGCTTTACGATCATAAATATTTTTTGTCGGATCATCGCTGAGGTGGCGGGTAAAGCCATTATCTCCTTTGATCTCGGTCTTCTCTTCTTCATCGGTATCGTAAATATGCATGGGCAGGTCCATTCCATCATTTTCGTAAATATCCTCACCCAAACCTCCAAGCAGGTTCAATCGCGGACCACCTTTACCGTTTCCTTTTAACTCAAAAACATCTTCATCATCCAGTGCATATAGACTGATCTCTTTAGTTTCCTTTTTCAGAAAGGTACGGTCGAAAAAAAGAAATTCTTTTTCCCGCTCATCATTGGTATCGTATACCCGCACCCGGATCCGGTCATTATCCAGCTGTTCCACTAAAAAGAGATCGCGTTCCGTAGTACCGACCACATCTACACGCCGCGCGAGGAACAGATAACGCTCCCGGGCTGCATCCATAAGTTGGTCCCGACGGGATATCGTTTTGCGGAGTATTTCCGGCCCGCTAATGGAATAGATACTCTCGGGCCAGGCATCTTTCAAGGCTTTAGCAATAACCTCATCCGTAAAGGCTTCCTGCAGGTGCTTTACCGCAGCTTCCCAATCCGACCACTCCAGGCCCGTAAGCATGGTTTGATCGAGGAAATGGGCACCGTAGTTATCCCATTTGGTATTTCGGATACGCGCCCGGAATGGCTTGAACTGCTTGGCGACAGGCGCCGTTTGACGTACCAAAAAACCAGAAGCTCCATCGTAATGGCTGAAGACCTGATCCCGGTCGCGGGGGATCGGCCTGTAAACCGTCAGACTGTCCTCGTCGTGTTGCCCCCATTGCCACTGGTCGTCGTGCCGGTCCCAGTCCCCGATCATCATATCGAAGAGGCGGTAAAAAACCAGCATCTCATCATCCAGTACACGATCGTGATCTTCATGGATTTCTTCCAGCATACCTTCCGTATCTTCAATGTCTTCCGGAAAGCCGTAGGATTCGTCGTCCTCCCACACTTCATCATCCGGTCGCTCTTCTATGAGATATAAAGCGTCAGCATAGTCATCATTGTAGTCACCGAGGGCCGCTTGTCGGGGCAGGTAAACTACCTGTGGCTTGGTATGGGGGATATCCACTACTTCGGAAAGTTTAGCTGAAGCCAGGGCACCCAGGGGATGGGAGGCACTGAAATTATCCTCTACCAGACCCAATACTACCGATTTATTAAAGGGATAGGGTACGGTGCGGGTAGCATCCTTATCAATTGACCGCAGATTATACTGACGGCCGGCTTTATCTTCCAGGCGCAATGAATTGGTTTGTGCGCCACCACCGCGTTTGACGGGCTCTACCCCACCGTTAAACCGCGTAAGGTCAAACAAGGGAACTTCAATCTCAGCGTGGTACACATCGCGATAGTGCTCACCGAACAAAAAGCGCCAGAAGCCACCTCGCTGGTAATTGCGATCGCTGACATTCACTTTTACGGTCTCCCCGGGAGCAATGGGATCAAAATATGGCTCGGGAGGATCTACTTTTTCCGGGAAAGGCTCTTTGATCTGTTTTCTGTAGACCAGTTTACCGTCCTTTTCGTAAGGATCAGTCACCCAGTATTCTACCCAGGCCGAGCCATTTTCGTAAAAATCGATTTTGGAAAATCCCGGGCGGCTATAGGCGAAATCGGAGTCTTTTCCGGTATGTACTGCGGTAGTCTTGCTACTTCCCGCACCACTGACGATGAATACCTGACTGTCGCGCTCGATATGTTGCAGACTTTGATCGTGGGCTCCGGCAAAAATAAAACGACCGTTCTGCCGGGCCGGATTCATAAAAGCATCGACCAACTCCTGGTAAACCGGATGGACGATATCGCGGCGGTTGCCAATACTGGCTCTCAGGAAAGTAGTTAAGGAGCCCACTATGGGCAGCGGTACGTAGAGGTTTTCGTTAACAGCCGTCAGAGGGAACAGGTGTTCTTTAATATGGTGGGAACCGCCGTGCGGACCGTAGCTGATCAGCGGATGGTGCATAGCGACGACCGTATTCTTATGACGATTGCTTTTCATCTCTTCGTTAACCAGCCAGCGAAATACGTCCCGGCTTTTCACATCACAGTCGTTATTGATATCGATCTCTCCTTCCCAGTCGCGCAGATACCATTCAGAATCCGCCAGCAGTAAGACGACATTTTCGGTCAAATCGATCTCTTCCGGGCCGCTGCAGCCGGGTTTGGGTACCCAGATGTCATCCCGGTCCAGATAGTCTTCGATCAGTTCCTGTTGCCAATCGATACCTTCCAGTCCGTCGATGGCCCAGTCACTCTCTCCGGGCAGGAAAAACAGATCGCCCGGAAAATCCTTGATCTTTTCCAGACGGCCCAGTAGTTCTTTTTCCAGATCGTCTTTGGAAGTTTTTTTCTTTTTGCGGTCCAGGTTATTACCCAGAAAGATAATGCCGCTTTCTTCGTTACGATTGTCCAGGTGGCGCACCAGCAGATCGTAGCCGCTGACGGTTCCTTTTTTGGAGGCTTCGCCGACATCTCCGATCAAATAGAGGGAATACGGTTGTTCGGAGTCGGGCGCGGTGCTCTCCTGCTCCCAGTTTTCAACTTCCGGGGCATAATTCAAACGGTAGTTGGCACAGCTGGCCAACAACACACTTAAAACAATAGCTGTTATAATTTTCTGTCGCATATTTATTAATTCGGTCTGCTTTATTAATCTTTATAAGTGGTTTAAGGTTCGGTCCGGGCCTGGATAGCGGGACCAAGGGGAGGAATGGACAAACAATAGCATGCGGGGAGAAGGGAAAAGGAGGTGCTGCGGAACACCGCAGCACAGGTTTGAAAATGGCCTATTCGTCGGCTTCGACTTCCGTGAGTACAAACTTTTCGCTCACGTATCCTTTTTCGCGGGCATCCGCTGCGATCTCCCGGGTACTATCGATGATGATGGCGTCCACTTCACCTTTCTGGTTGATGAGATTGGCCACCCGACGGGCGTTTTTGGTATCTTTCAGATGGCGGATATAAATCGTTTTGATCTGATCCGGGAATTCCAGGGCCAGATTGAGATAGACGTCGGCATCCTTGGAGCCACTATCGCCGAAAAGGATGAATTGCATATCCGGATAAGCACGGAAAATATGACTGATCGTCTCGATCTTATGGCCCCGGTAACCTTCATTCTGGTGGAGCATGCCAAAACCGAAATCACGTAAAAGAACCGGACCGGAAGGCAATTCATTCAACTTCAGAAATTCGACCAGCATCGGATAGATATTCCAGGGAGAGTTCGAGACGTAGAAAAACGGATTTTTCCCGCCTACCGGAGTGGTCGACATTTCCTGGTACAATTCTACCATACCCTCCATCGCCAGCCGCTGAGAAGCTTCCTTAAACAGCGTAACAAACATCATTTTCAACTGAAAAAGAGAGGTAACGTGGGTCTGCAGGATGGTATCATCAATATCGCTGATCACTCCGTAACTGGCTTCACTATCCGGCACCCTCAGTTTAATGGTACCACGGACGGGGCCGTCATCGCCCACAATATCGGGCAGTTCGGCGTACCCTCTGATCCATTCGCCCGGCTTCACGTTGATGGAATCCGGTGTGGCTATATCCAGGGTATAAAATCCTTCTTCGTCGGTATATACCTGAAATTCGTGATCATCGAGATAGAGCAATACTTTCACGCCCGGTATTTCGTCGGTTTCGAAGCGTTTAAAACTGTAGAAAATTCTTTTGAGTTCTTCGTAGCTTTTGGTGACCATGATATTATCATCTTCCAGTACGCGACCTTTGAGAAACATGCGGTCCTGGGAGGCATATCCGGTATAGGACTCGATCTTTATGGGGTCGGAGGAAGGGCGGTCTTTTAATTCATCAAATACCTGGTGGGCTTTTCTTGCGGCTTTTATCAGTGTCTTTTTCAGGTTTTCCATATTTACGTTTTAGGCTTAAAAAAATTCGGTCCTGCTCTCTACCGAACAGGACCGAATTGGTTGAACAATACATGATATTTGTACTGCTGTAAGTTAATCTTACGATTAGTCTACTGAGGCCAACTCTGGGGCCTCAATAAGAGAGGTTTCTAGGTTATACTCTTTTTACTGCACCGGACAGCAGAGATACTACAAGCAGTACTACAAATACCCAAAACAGGATTTTAGCGATTCCGGCCATAGCACCTGCTACTCCACCGAATCCAAGAACGGCGGCAACAATAGCAATAATGAAGAAAATCAATGCATAGCGTAACATGATAATAAGTTTTAGTTAGTAAATATTTGTTTTTCAATGTTGAATACACTCTTTAAACCCTGCTGATCTGAGTGGTGTTCGGTGCTTTTATTTTTTTTTATATTTTTTCCTTCTTTGCATCCAGCTCATCCGGCAGGAATAAATTAGGCATTGCGGTAGAGTTCAAACCGGACAGCAGGCTCTTCAGATAAGAGTTCCAAAATGAACGAAACGGCTTCCGCTCGTGGTAGATCTGCCCTACCCGGTAATTGTCGTTTTTGGGGTTCTGTTCCCGCATGACGATCTTCTGGGCCAGGGCGGCCAGCTTGTTGTGTCCTTCCAGCCACTCGATCTTCAGATCGCTGTAATCCATACGCATTTCTCCGGTAGATATGCGCTTATCTGCGTCTACCCGATAACTCAGACGCTGCATGCGGCCCGCAGCGATCTTCATTTGCGAGGTCTCCATTAATATGGTATTGAACTCCGGCAGGTCGAATCCGTGCATTTCACCGGAATAGGTATAGGCGTAATCGCGGGAGGAAAGATCAAAGGTAAAATAGGCCTTCAGTTCACTCTCTCCGTTCACGACCGTATTGACCTGGGCCCGCAACAGCGGATCCCGGGCGATCTCCGCGGAATCATTGGTAATATTGGACAGCACGGCATCCAGATCCAGGAAATTTAGAAAACCGACCTGCGGCTGTGGATCATCCGGGCGCATTTCGAAGGTCAATTTACTGTGACGAAATTTGGCGGTATCTACTGAAATATCGACTCCGGCATGTAGGAGTTTTTCCTGATACAGACTTTTGTAGCGGGTTTCGTCCACCGGCAGGCGACTGTCTTCGTATACTTCGATAAAACAACTGTCCATCGTGAAGGAACGGGCCCGAATATGGCCTCCGGACAGCAGTGCGAACCAGTCCAGGCCTTTTAGACCGCCTTGACCGGCGTTGATCTCCACCCGACTGTCCTTGTGCTTCAGATGACGGCTGTACTCGGCCTTAGAGTATAGGGGAAGAAATTGTAGTTGGGAAAAAGTAAGACTGCTGTCCTGCGAACTACCGGAAGAATTGGCGATCAACAGATCGGAGAACTGTTCGGCCCGGCTGTACCGGAGTCCCTTGGCTTCCCAGGAAAAATGATTAACATAGCTGCTTGTATCGGATACCTGTGGATAATGGAATTCTTCGATGTTCAGACTAATGGCATCCACTTCGAAACGCGGTTTCGCCTCTTCGCCCACAAAATAGCGGATCCGGGACGGAGCGATCTCCATGCCGTTGATCGTGATGGCCAGCTCATTTTCGGTGGCCACCATGCTGTCGGGCGTGCTTTTCGAGCCGTCGGCTGCAGACTTGATCAAATGTAGATCGAGGGCGGAACTGTCAATCAGCAACTTATTGATCTGTATCCTGTTCCTGAAAAGATACTGGGCAAAGCTGAGTCCTTTCAACTGTACTTTACCGATCTTTCCCCGAATGAGATAGGTCAGACTTTCCGCCGAGCTGTCTTTGGGAGGGATATTCCAGCGGATAACCAGGTCATTGATGTCCATCCAGCCGCGTAGAATTCCCAGATCTACCTTACTGATCTGGAGCGTATCTCCGTAGGTAGTCTGGATCTGGAGTTCCTGTTTGATCCTCTTTTTCAAATATCCTTCTGCCACAAAAACGGCGATAGCGATCGCCACTAATCCCACCAGTGCAAAGATCCACCACTTCTGTTTTTTCATGTAAGTCAATTGTGTTAACAATAACTTTCACGGCATTTTAAATGTTCGCTGTCTGCCGCCCTGTCTGTGGGAGCCCAAGCCAACAGTGCTGTGCTAAAAAATGACCCAGTATTACCGCGTTCGGAATCTGCGCGCTAAGGATAGAATATTCCCTCTCCTCTCCGATTTGAAGAAAAGGAGTTTCTTTTTTAACTTTAACAGGCAGCAAATCAGGCGGCAGGGCGTTCCCTAATATAAGGCCCTGATTTTCGCTATCCGTCAAAAACTACATCCTGAGACCATCTTAAAGCCAATCTGTGGTTTTTACTAATTGATTAGTAAACACTAATCAATTAAACAATTTACTAATATTGGAAACATTGCGTTTTCATATCCGTTGGAATGGTATAGGTGAATAGATCTTAGGGCTGAAGCCCGAAGAAAACAGCTTGCTTCTACTCAAAAATCGAAAAGGCTACATGAAAATATTTTTACACTTAAGTCCGCTGTTTGTTCTGGCAATTCTTTGCCTGGGTAGCTGTAAATTAGAAGAACTAAAGCAGCCCATCATTATTACCGATTTAGAGCCAGAATTTTATATCGATCTGCAGGAGTATCTGCATCCCACCAATCGTCAATTAAGGTTCAAGATCCGGACTATTAAAGATCAGGAATGCCTCAACGGCAGTATCGAGACAGATTATTACACCCTGGGTCGGGAGATCGAACTGTCCATCAACCGCATACTACCGCCGGCGGATTGCAAGGGAGGAACCGCACCGGCCAAATCCGAGGTATACGCCACCCAACTTACCAATGGTACCTACAAGTTCAACGTAGCACTGCGGAATACGGTGGTGAATAACGGGCAACTTACCGTTAGTGACGATAATTATACCATAAAAATGGAAACGCAGGAAGGCATCATCTTCCTGCACAATAATCTCCAGAAAATGCCGGCGGATGCCTTTTGGGGCTACGTCGTTTGTAAGGAAACCGAATGGGAAGCCCTGAATGCCGAGTTGACCGACCGGCTGACCGGGTTTGGTGCTCCGGCCGATTACCGTTCCGGTTATTACGGCTACTTCGAGATCAACAACAATACGCCCGGTAACCGTAAGGTCTTCCTCACCGAACCTCCGGCTGCCGATTTTCACTTTCCGTTGCTGTTCCAGTTGAAAGAAAATGTGGATGAGAACCGGCTGAAAAGCATGCTGCAGGAATTCAGAGCAGCCCATCCGGATATTACCCTTGAGGGTAGAAATTCAGATGGACGGATCTTCTGATCAGCCACCGATAAGTAAAGATCAGTCTCTTCCGGTCTTACTCAATAATAGCTCCCGCAGCGATGTGCTGCGGGAGCTATTCGTATTAAAAAAAGTACCTTTTCCTGCCTAGAAACGACCGATCTTATCCATAAAGTAGATCACGATATTTCGCATATCGTTATTGACGGTTTTGCCGTCCGCTGTATTAAAGGTTTTCTGCGTTTCAAATTTGTGATCCGCCAGGAACTCCAGGTTAGCTTCCTTTCCCTCGGCCACAAACTGCGGTAGCACTACGGAATAAGTCTTACCCGGATCTATCGTTTCGCCCTTAACGGTAAAGGTTTGACCGGCCGGCTGTACGTACAGCGTTTGAAAATAGCCCCCCTCGCCTTTATTCAGGAATAAGCCGGTTTTCAGTAATTTGCCCATCTCCTCACCGTGCAATTCCATTTTTACAATAGGTCCGCCAAAGGGATAAGTGCGCAGCACATCGTACTCCGTAACGGTCCCTTCCAGGTTATCATCCAGGCGCATCGAACCGCTGTTCAACAGATACACATCGGCATCCGGCCAGACGGCCTCAAAAGCACGGGTGGTCAATCCACCGTAATTGGTCGGCTGGGAACGGATCAGGGCTTCCGTACAGATCAGCGTTTGTTCGGCCACCATCAGCTCCCGCGCGGGATTGAAACCCATATTCTGCGCGATATCGTCTACCGCTCCGAGCCATTTGTCCACCACTACTTTCGTGGCGGGATCTTCGGCCAGTTTATCATCGATCGTGATCAGCGAAGAGCGCAGGGAAACCTGGCCCGTGCTGGGATAATAGGTGCCCCGGTGGACGTAGGCCGTTTTGGCGTTTGCATCCGCTTTGGTGATCACGGTATTTTCGATGTAAAAGCTCATGTTCACGTGTTCGTGCCCACCCATGAACAGCGGGAAACCCGGCACGGCTTTAGCCAGGGCGATATCATCTCTGGCCGCCAGATGGGTCAGGGCAACGGAAACGTCCGCCACTTCTTCCATTTCTGCGGATACTTTGCGAAAGGTCTCTTCTACGGGCAGGTACTCTACATAATCCTGTTTGGCGAAGGGCAAGACCAGACCGGTAATTGCCAGTTTCATCAGGTCTCCGCCCGCATTCCGGATCTCGTGGATCACGTAGTCCGGCACCGCGGCACCTTTCTGGGAGAAGGATTTGGTCATCCCGTTTTCCACCAGTTTGGCATTGGCACACACGAACCTGAAATCGCTTTGGTCGATGCGTTTTTTGAGCACTTCCACATTACTCAGATCAAATTCGTGGTTTCCGAAAGTAACGTAATCCATGCCCATGGCATTCAGGGTCTCCACCATTTGCAGACCGGCGATCCGGTCGCCGTCGTCCATCCGCAGGGTACCGATAAAGGACGGACTCAAAAAGTCGCCGGATAAAACCGCGATGGTATTGGGATTCTCCCGCAGCAGTTGTTTTTTCAGGGTAGCCACCCGGGCCAATCCACCGAATTTTCCACCTTCCAGCGGTGCGATCTCGTAGACATCGTTCAGTTGCAGGATGATGAACTCGATCGGATCTTCCTTAGCGGCAGTAGTGCTGGTAGCCGGTTGGGGCGTTTGGCAGGCACCCAGGCCCAGCGCCAGTAATACGAACAGCTGCAGGTAGAGTCCTCGAAATCGTTTATACATTTGATCTCCCCGGTTTGGGAACGTTTTTTGGCAGGTCATAATGATAGCATTTTTGGCATTCTTAGTGCTAAATTGTTAAAACTGCAATATAACAAGCCGGATGCTATATCATCCGGAAAACCGGGGTCTTTTTGAAGGTCATTCCCGAGGAGACCGGGCATAAAAAAGCCCCGGAGCTGAACCGCTCCGAGGCTACTATCCCTTTTCGAACTTTCCTGTGGTTTAATACCGGGAAACAGGAAAGCGTTATCTTTTGAATGAAAAATTTGCGATCACCGGGTATCCGTCCGTAAACGGCCGGAACTGTTGTTGTTCATAATGCGGTGATCAGTCTCGCAGATCTTCCACGTAATAATCGGAATATTTCGATTTGTCGAAAGTAAAGAAATTCGACGCGTAGGATTTATTGGGCAGGAAGGTACCGATATTGAATACATAACGGGAACCGTCTTTGGCAAAAGCCGTTACGCTGACGATCTCGTTCTTCCGCTTGTCCACCACCAGCCGCAGTTTGGAATAACCGGAGTACTGATCCAGGGGCTTGAATTCTATATGCTGTACCAGTTTTCCTTTCTCCGTAAATTCGTTAACGAACTGGTAGACGTATTTACCTTTTTCGTAAAAATTAAACAGAGCTTCCGGGGTGAGCAGAGATTCATCCACCTCATCCGGATCGGGTACATTGTTGATCTGTACTTCCTTGTTGTTGTGCAGGATCAACCAGAGCGCTTTACCGTCGGAAACGACCGACTGGCTGGCGAGGTCCAGTTTGTACTTGTCTCCCTGCCGGATCAGCGTTCCTTTCTGTACTTCTTTGGGTTGCTCCGGGAACTGGATCTCCAGGGTGAAGTCTGCTTCCAGAGAGTTGTAGGCGTCGTATTTTTTGCGGAGCTTATCCAGAATGGCTTTTGCCTGCGGATCCGAATGCTCGGCCTTGGTATACTGTTCACTTTCGCGCACCTGAGCCTCTGTGGTCCAGACGGCAGCAAAAACGATTATAATTAGCAGTAAGCTTCTCATCTGTTGGAATAATTTGAATTATTTATGTTTTATCCTTTAATTCGGATTTTTCTAGTTTTCCTAACGCCTTTAAGACGGGAAATATTGATAAAAGAACAGCTTTGGCGGGTTAAAGTTCCGTTAATGACCGAATACTCCGGCGATCCTCTTCCGCAGACCGCTCACTACACTACCCCAAAATTGTAAAAAATGATCACGATAAATTAACCCGGAAGATCCAGTGAAAACGGACTAATTAGCGGTTCTTTACGCATCGTTTTTAAATTAGCATTTGTTCTTAACCGACCAACAGACACCATGAGAAATTTTCTATTTTTTGCACTCCTGATCTTTGTCGCCTGCCAAAATCCGACGGAACCGGCTTCCGAGCCGGACACTCCCAAAGCCGTATTCATTATTCTGGACGGTATACCGGCCGATGTACTGGAGCAGGTGGAGACCCCGGTACTGGATGAAATAGCCGGCGAAAACGGCTACACCCGCGCCTACGTTGGTGGTGAGAAAGGAACCTATAACGAAACCCCCACCATTTCCGCTCCGGGTTATATGAACCTACTGACCGCCACCTGGGCCAACAAGCACAATGTGTGGAACAACTATAAGCAATCGCCGAACTACAGCTACTG
Organism: Flavilitoribacter nigricans DSM 23189 = NBRC 102662; assembly: GCF_002646595.1. Lineage (GTDB taxonomy): Bacteria > Bacteroidota > Bacteroidia > Chitinophagales > Saprospiraceae > Flavilitoribacter > Flavilitoribacter nigricans. The sequence goes on along the minus strand of NZ_PDUD01000025.1, from coordinate 55,302 downwards.
GAATATATTCCGGATCGCAGAGCAGCACGATACCAGTCTGCAAACGGCCATCTTTTCGACCTGGCTGGATAACCGTACGGTCCTGGTCGGAGAAGGTGCCGCTCAGGCCGGTGATTTTACCCTCGATTATGCCTACGACGGTTTTGAAACCGATACCGTCCGCTTTCCGCACGATGAAAAAAGACAATACATCCTGGACATTGACGAACTGGTCACCGACGAAGCCGGCCGTTATATCCGGGAAAAAGCGCCCGATCTCTCCTGGGTTTACCTGGAATATACGGACGATATGGGACATGCCTTCGGCGACAGCGAGGAAATGTACCGGGCCGTACGTCTGGCCGACGCGCAGGTCGGTAAAGTCTGGTCGGCTATTAAAGAAAGAGCGACCATGAACGAAGACTGGATGATCTTCATTACCACGGATCACGGTCGCGATAGCATCAGCGGGAAAGGGCACGGCAACCAGTCGCTACGGGAAAGAACCACCTGGATGGTAACCAACGCCGATGACCTGAACGAACGATTTACCGACGGTGAGCCTCCGGTAATCGACATCATGCCGTCAATATTATCCCACCTGGGGATCTCCGCGCCTGAAACGGTACGTCAGGAAATGGACGGCATCTCATTGGTAGGCAAAGTTTCCCTGGATCATTTACAGGCACAACTGAACGACCAAACCTTAGAGCTGAGTTGGCAGCCCATCCAGGCGGACGGGGAAGCGCAGATCCTGCTGGCTTTTGCCAATGATTTTCAAAAGGGCCAAAAGGATACTTTCCGGGAAGTAGGTAAAGCGGCGGTTGCCGATGGAAAATTTGAGTTCCAGCTTTCCCCGGAGCAGATGGAATCGTTCGAGCAATCCGGTTTCCTGAAAGTTCTGGTTAAGGGCCCTCACAATTGGGCCAATTACTGGATAGTCAATCCGCCACAACAGGCCGAAAGTGCCGCCGGCTGATGTCGGTGATAAAGATCATGGCCCGCAGCAAGCTGAATTCGGAAATTGTACCCCATTTTTCTGCTATCTTCCGAATTAAAAATTATGCCCCTATTCTTCGCACTTTTATGGCAGGTGGCGGCTTTGGGCCTGACGCCGTCGACTTCACCGGAATTCCAGCTGACACCTCAGGATGAGACCGCGGTTTGCATCACCCCGGAGCAATATGTCGAGGTAGAACAATTGATGCAGGACCATCGCCGACAGTTGATCCGAACCGGCCGGCTTCCCGAAAATTACAACGGCCGCATGGCCCCGCCGGCTTTTATCTGGCCGGTACGACAGGCAACGGGTTTCAATTATCCGAGCTATTACAGCATCAACAACTTTGTCGACCTCGATCCCAATCCCGGCAGTGTGCTGGATTGGAACTGCGGCGTGCGTACCTACGATGGCCACCGCGGTATCGATATCAACAACTGGCCGTTCTGGTGGAACATGATGGACAACGATCAGGTAGAGGCCATTGCCGCAGCCGACGGCGTGATCATTGCCAAAATTGACGGTAATCCGGACCGGAACTGTTCCTGCATCGAACCGTGGAACGTGATCATGATTGAACACGAAGATGGCTATCAAAGCTGGTACGCTCACCTGAAAAGCGGGAGTCAGACGACCAAAGGGGTCGGCGAAAGTGTAGTGGCGGGAGAATATCTGGGCGTGATCGGCAGCGCCGGTTGTTCCTCCAACCCGCACCTGCATTTTGAAGTGAGAGATCCCGAATCCAACTTCGTGGAACCCTATGTAGGAAGTTGTAATTCCCTGGCCACCGGCTCGCTCTGGGCCGATCAGAAGCCCTACCGGGAAGGTACGCTCAACCAGTTACTGACCCATTCGGCGCCTCCATCCGTTCAATTCTGCCCGGAAGGGGAAGTGACCAATTTTCAAAACCAGTTCACCCCCGGCGACGGGGCCTATTTCGCAGCCTATTATCACGATCAACAGAACGGGGAGCAGACCAGTTTCCAGATCCTGGATCCGAACGGGACTACCATTTACAACTGGAACCATACCTCCCCCAGTTCCTATAACGGATCGTGGTGGTACTGGCGGTGGTTCATTCCTACCGATGGAGCGTTGGGCACCTGGCAATTTATTGCTGATTATAACGGCCAGCAGCATACCCATTATTTCACGGTCGTTTGCAAGCAGGAACTAACGATCCAGCCGGTTACCATCAACGATTCCCGGATCTATTCGGTAGTGAAGTCCATTTCGACCAATGGCGCGGTAGCCATCACCGCTACGGGTGAAGTGAGCATGACTGCCGGCGAAAGCATTTTACTGACGCCCGGTTTTTCGGTTGCACCCGGAGGCCAGCTACTGGCCGTTATTGATGATTGTCCCTTCCCAGCTGCAGCTGCCGAACCTGAATTTTCCCAGCCGAACGAGCTGCCGGCGTCTCCCTTTAACCGAAATCCGCTGACCGATCAGACATTAACGAATCGGGATCATCTCAAATTCGGCATTTATCCCAATCCGGCCGGTGATAACTTCCAGGTGATCTACGAGGGAATTCCCACGGACGAAGCGGTAACTATTGAGATCTACGAACTCAACGGCAGACTATTGCAGCGACACGCGTATACCTCGACCGGTACCGGGCCGCAATCCCTGCCGTTTTCAAGCCGGGATCTTGCTTCGGGTCAGGTCTATCTGATCCGTCTGCAGACCGCAAATGCAACTTCCGTTCGAAGGTTGGTGATCAGTCGGTGATCAGGGTCGCAGGATCTGACGCATGTTTTTCACCATGCCCTCGTCTACGGTCGGGTAAACAGCATCCGATCCGTTGGGGCGCAAAGCCGAGGAGTGAAATTCGGAGATACCTTCCATAGTGCTAAGGTCCGCCAGGTTATGATCGCGAACACCACCGCCGCAGAGGATCATGATCCGGCCGGCTCCGCGGGCCGCCAATTGCTGTAATAGCGGTTTGGCATCCACTGCTTTGGGTACCTGTCCGGAGGTAAGCACGCGGGCAGCGCCGAGTTCGATCAGTGTATCCAGGGCCGCCTGCGGGTCCGGAGTTAGATCGAAGGCTTTATGAAAAGTGAAGGGCAGCGGTGCGGCGGCTGCAATGAGCTTGGCGGTAGCTTCCCGGTCGATCGTTCCGTCCGGCAACAGGGCTCCGGAGACGATCCCAGCGGCACCGATACCTTTGCATTCATGGATATCGAAGAGCATACTTTCCAGTTCCCGCTCGTTGTAGACAAAATTACCGGGACGTGGGCGCACCAGTACAAATACGGGGATCGACAGACGTTTGACAACCGCGGCCAGTAAGCCGGCGCTCGGCGTGATGCCGTCCGTAGCGAGGGCCGCGCAGAGTTCAATACGGTCCGCTCCTCCGGCCTGAGCGGCAAGTGCAGATTCCAGATGATCACAGCAAATTTCGAGCAGGTAATTTTCCATAGGCAGATTTTGATCGAACCGGGGCCGTTTCGCCCCGGTAAAGTCGCAAAAATAGATATATTCGGGAGGTGGGATAAGGCCGGTCGCTAAAATTTAGAGACCTTTTTCTTAGCTTTGTCCATAAGCCAGCTATACTGACGCGAAGCGGTTTGGGAATCCTCACGGTGACTGGCACATCAGGACCAAACCACTACGCGTCCGGTATAATCCTTCTAAAACCAAAAAACACTTATGGGACGTCCGGACTTCAACAACATTCCCTACCGCCGAACTGGTAAACCGCCAATTGATAAAAAAGCATCCTGGACATCCGCCGAGCAGATCGATATTCCCTCCCGCTTTTCCGCCGAAGACCTAAGTCACTGCAGCCATCTGGCTTTTCCGGCCGGGCAGCCGCCCTATCTGCGGGGTCCTTACAGTTCCATGTACGTCGGGCGCCCCTGGACGATCCGCCAGTACGCCGGCTTCAGCACCGCCGAAGAAAGCAATGCCTTCTACCGCCGCAATCTGGAACAGGGACAGAAAGGGCTTTCCGTCGCTTTTGACCTGGCTACCCATCGCGGTTACGATTCGGATCACGAACGCGTGCACGGCGATGTGGGCAAAGCCGGGGTAGCCATCGATACGGTAGAAGATATGAAGATCCTCTTCGATCAGATCCCCCTGGATAAGATGTCCGTTTCCATGACGATGAACGGTGCCGTGATTCCCATCATGGCCTTTTACATTGTAGCGGCAGAGGAGCAGGGAGTCCGGCCGGAACAACTCAGCGGTACCATTCAGAACGATATCCTTAAGGAATTCATGGTGCGCAATACCTTTATCTATCCGCCCGCTCCTTCCATGCGCATCATTGCCGATATTTTCGCCTATACCGCTCAGAAGATGCCACGTTTCAATTCCATCAGCATCAGCGGTTACCATATGCACGAAGCGGGGGCTACGGCCAATATCGAACTGGCCTATACTTTGGCCGACGGACTGGAATACCTGCGCACCGGCCTGGCCGCCGGTCTGGCCATCGACGATTTTGCCCCGCGTATATCCTTTTTCTGGGGCATCGGTATGAACCACTTCATGGAGATCGCCAAACTCCGGGCGGCCCGGATGCTGTGGGCCAAACTGGTCAAACAGTTCGATCCGAAGAATGCCAAATCTATGGCGCTGCGGACACACTGCCAGACCTCCGGATGGAGTCTCACCGAACAGGACCCCTTCAACAATATTGCCCGCACCTGCATCGAAGCTACCGCCGCGGTACTGGGCGGTACGCAGTCCTTGCACACCAATGCCCTGGACGAGGCGATCGCTCTGCCGACCGACTTCTCGGCCAAGATCGCGCGGGATACCCAGATCTATCTGCAGCGAGAGACCGACATTACCCGGGCGGTCGATCCCTGGGCCGGTTCCTATTACGTGGAATACCTAACCGATCAGCTTGCCCGGAGCGCCTGGGACCTGATCCGGGAAGTCGAAGACCTGGGCGGGATGGCCAAAGCGATCGAAGAAGGACTACCCAAGCTGCGCATTGAAGAAGCGGCAGCCCGAAAGCAGGCCCGCATCGACAGCGGACAGGACCGGATCGTCGGCGTCAATATTTTCCAGACTGATGAAAAAAGTACTATTGACATTCTGGAAGTAGATAATTCCGCCGTGCGGGAAGCGCAGATCAAAAGACTGCAACGGGTGAAAGCCGAACGGGATGAAGCTGCCGTACAGCAGGCTCTCGAACAATTGTACCGGGGCAGTCAGGGCGATGAGAATCTCCTGGAACTGGCCGTCAATGCCGCCCGCCACCGCGCTACGCTCGGCGAGATATCGGCGGCCCTGGAAAAAGAATTCGGCCGTTACCAGCCGCAAACCCGTACCCTTAGCGGTGTATACGCTCAATCAATGCAGAATAACAGCGCTTTCACCCGCGCCCGGCAGCTTACCGATACCTTTGCCGAAGCGGAAGGGCGCCGGCCGCGGATCATGGTGGCCAAACTCGGACAGGATGGTCACGACCGCGGCGCCAAGGTGATCGCCAGCAGTTTTGCCGATCTGGGATTCGATGTAGATATCGGCCCGCTCTTCCAGACGCCGGCCGAAGCGGCCCGTCAGGCCGTAGAGAACGACGTCCATATTCTCGGTATATCTTCGCTCGCCGGTGCCCACAAAACGCTCGCTCCCGAAACGGTTGCCGAATTGAAAAAACTGGGTCGGGAAGATATCCTGGTAGTGGTCGGCGGGGTAATCCCGGCGCAGGATTACGACTACCTTTACGAGCAGGGAATTGCGGGTATTTTCGGGCCGGGTACCGTCATTGCGGAAGCGGCAAGCGAGATCCTCAAAGTGCTGATGAATTGATTTCGATCACTGAATTCTTCCCCGAATAAAGGTTTGTTAACGCGATTCTGCTTAACTTTGCGGTTCCAATTAAAATCCCGGTAAACTTTCTCGGGCGGTCATTTGTAGAAGTTATAGTACCGGAAATTTTACCAGAAAAGTATAGACATTATGTTTGTGATCAATCCATATTTACGCATTGCCCTGATGGGCGTCGGCATCGTCGGCGGTATTATTCTGTGGCTGGCCTACGGTTTTTGGTACGGCTTTCCCTTTCTGCTGGCGGGTATCCTCCTTCTGGTCGGATACATCTTCCTGGGTACCGTGGGTAGTGCAGCAAAAGCCATGCAGGCAATGGACTTCAATCGTTCGGAGAAAATGCTGGACCTCACCCTGACGCCAAAATGGCTCTACTCCACCAACCGGGCTTACTACTACATGATCAAAGGGTCTATTGCCCTGGGTCGGAAAGACATGGAAAAAGGTGAGGAATACCTGAAAATGGCCGAAGAGATCGACGTTCCGACGGATAACGAAAAGGCCATGCTGCAACTGCAGCTGGCGAATATCGCCGCCTCCAAAAACAACTGGAAAAAAGCGGATATCCACTACCGTACGCTCAAGAACCTGAAATTGACGGATCCGAACGTAAAAGAACAACTCAAGCAGTTTGAAAAAGTACTGGCCAACCGCGGACAGCAAAAAGCCGCACAGCGCATGGGTGGCGGCCGTTCCCGGAACGTCATGCAACCGGGTGGTAAACGCCGCCGGCCTAAGATGAGATAGGCCAGACCCGCTCGCCCCGGATCTCATCGTCCATACTCAACAGATTCAGCTGTTCGTCCAGAATGGCGTTGAAGGCAAATACCTGACCTCGCATTAGATACTGATAGATGATCCAGTCTGTCGGTGGAGTCGGAAGGTCAGGTATTTGTTCGTATGGGATCCAGCTCAATTCTCCTTCATCGCAATAAGGCACTTCCTGGTAGGGAATATCCGCTACGTAGATATTGCACTGCCAGTTGTAGGCCGTGGGTGAACTCTCGATCAGCACGCCCGCGTACTGCAGATGCTCCACATCAATGCCCGTTTCCTCCCTGGTCTCCCGGACGGCGGCGCTGTACGGATCCTCGAAGGGGTCCAGCTTGCCGCCGACGGGCACATACTTTCCTTTATTGGGTTCCTTTCCCCTTTTCAATAAGAGGAATTGTTTTTCGTGGCGCAGCACGATCATGGCCGCGCTTCTTTTCAGGCCTAACGGAAATTTGGACATGGATTCTCAGGTATTGAATGGTCAGTAGAAAACACCGTTCGTAAGTAGGAAATTTCGGCCGGAAAATAAAAAAACTCCGAACTTTTCCAGCGGGAAAAATTCGGAGTCCGTTTGATATGTTGGTCCCCGTAAGTATCCGGGCACCTTTTTGACATGTTCGCGGGATGGGACTATCGTCTGATGCGCAGCAGACCGCGGCTGACGCGATAAGTCACCTTACCCGCCCAAAAGCTGAGTGCCATACCCATGGGCAGGCCGATCGCCAAATTTCCTAATGCGTATGAAAAACTAATGCCTAAAGCGATGCCTAAGGCCAACCATACACCGGTCATTGATTTGGGATTTGCAAAACGGTTTAGCATTTCTTTCCTCCTTTTTGGGTGAATTAAATATTTTATTGGCCATTCGGCCGGTAATTACACAATTTCGTTTGCGAAATATTTAGAATTTTTTTAAGATCAATTCCAAATTATATTGCAAATGTATAGCTACTAAAACCTGTATTCAAAATTTTAGTTCAAAAAAGCGTGTTTTTTGTTCAAAATTATCCCAATCTTCTGCTCTATTACCCCCCAATGGGTTAAAACTGCATCATTTTCAAAATTTTAGGGGGTGTATTTTCTTTTAAAAGAAAAAATTGTACCTTTGCGGTCTTGATTTAACAGGAAAATGTAGCGTAATGAAAAAAGATACCCATCCGGACAATTATAGGCTAGTTGTGTTTAAGGATTTCTCTGCCGACGAAGCCTTTTTGACCCGTTCTTGCGCTCCCACCAGAGACACTATCGTCTGGGAGGATGGTAAAGAATATCCTTTAGTGAAATTGGAGATTTCCAGTTTCTCTCATCCTTTCTTTACCGGTAAGATGAAATTTGTGGATACAGCAGGTCGTATTGACAAGTTCAATAAGAAATTTGCTAAATCTCGCTTTGCAAAGAGTGAAAAGGGTGAGAACTAATTCACTCCTTTAGCTAATAGAGTAATCCCAAATTTTGGAGATAACGTATATTCAGCTGTTTATTATCGTAATCAGTTGAATTTTGTTGCGGGGTGCGGGTTGCGGGTTACGAACTCGCCAACCCGCACCCCGCAACCCGTTTACGGTAAACAGATCTACCAAATCGTTTCCCATTGTTACCAGAATTCCGGGATGATCACTGTTATTTACTAAGGTATGCCTCAGATCATTCTTTTCGACAACGAAGTCCGCAACCGCCTGTTGCCCTTCACCTATATCCGTCCTGTTTGTGAACTGCGAATAGGGATCCTTACCATTCGGGAAAAATGGCAGCGTTGGTCCAACATGCCGGTTTCCTACATTACTCAGGATTATCTCGCCGAACGATTCCCGCTGGAATACGACACGGAGAATTATTTCATCAACGGTTCGGTCATGCCGTCTGTGCAGTTGATGAAGCTGCTCCAGCAGATGGAAACCGGGGAAGCCTTCCTGCAGGGAGAAGAACTGATCGCCGCCAAAATGACCGGCGAGCAATTCGATCAACTGGTCAACGACGATGAAGTGGAAGAACTGAAAGGGATCGACCTGGAGGACACGGAATACCTGAAGATCAATCACCTGTGGGATCTGCCGGCGCTCAACGAAACCGCGATCCGCGAAGATTTTGAGTTGCTTACCAAAGGACGTACTTCCCAACCCATCAGCGGTTCCAACCGGGTACTCGGTGCCGAAAACATCTTCCTGGAAGAAGGGGTGAATATGGAACTGGCGACCCTCAACGGTCTGAGCGGTCCCATCTACATCGGAAAGAATGCCACCATCATGGAAGGCGCCATTATTCGCGGACCGGTAGCACTCGGGGAGAACAGCGTGGTAAAGATGGGCGCCAAGCTGTACGGCGGAACCTCACTCGGCCCCATGGCCAAAGCGGGCGGAGAGGTCAAGAACACCATTATGATGGGTTATTGCAACAAGAGCCACGACGGTTATCTGGGTGATTCCGTAATCGGTGAATGGTGCAACCTTGGAGCCGGCACCAGCGCTTCCAACCTTAAGAACAACTACTCCGACGTACGGATCTGGAATTACGAAAAGGAAGTGTTCGAATCTACTGGACGGCAGTTCTGCGGCCTGTTTATGGGCGACTACTCCAGGTGCGGGATCAATACGATGTTCAATACCGGTACCATCGTCGGAATCTGTACCAACGTTTTCGGCAGCGATTTCCCCCGGATCTTCATTCCATCGTTCTCCTGGGGAGGCCATCACGGTTTTCAGACCTATCGCACCGACCGGGCCATCGAGGCCATTGACCTCGCTATGGAACGCAAAGATATGAACCTAAGCGTACCGGAAAGATTGACCATTCTGCGGGTATTTGAGGAGACTTCCAAATACCGGCGCTGGGAGAAGAACTAATCAGTTCTCCATTCTACGACAAACCATACCTATTATAAATAAAAAAGGATGTTAAACTGCCGATCGAAAAAACGATCAAGCTGTCTAACATCCTTATGCTTCGAATATAGATAAATGGCGGATACGAGGATCAGATGATCATCCCCGCTCCTACCGTTTCGTTCGTTCCTTCGTCCACAAACAGCAGACTACCGGTAATACGATTGCGGCGATAAGAGTCCGTGAACAACGGCTTGGTCGTACGGATCACAACCCGGGCGATATCGTTCATACCGATCTTTTTGTCTTCCTCATCGCGGTGCAGCGTATTGATATTCAGCTTGTAGCGGATCTCCTTGATCACACATCTGGCTTCCTGCGTGGTGTGCATCAGCGCGTATTTGCCGCGAAGCTGCAGCGGGCGATCGTTGAACCAGCATACCATGACTTCCAGGTCCTGGGTGATGGTCGGATGGTTATTTTCCCGTACGATCATGTCTCCCCGGCTGAGATCCAGATCATCTTCGAGGAGCAGGGTAACGGACATCGGCGGATACGCCTCTTCCAGTTCTCCGTCGTAAGTGACGATCTTATCAATCTTGGAGGTGAAACCGGAAGGCAGCAACATCACCTTATCGCCTTTTTTGAATACGCCACCGGCGATCCGGCCCGCGTAGCCCCGGTAATCGTGGTATTCGTCGCTGTAAGGACGGACCACATACTGCACCGGAAACCGGCAATCGATCAGGTTGTGGTCACTACCGATATGGACGTTTTCCAGGAAATAAAGCAGAGAGCCTCCCCCGTACCATTCCATATTTTTGGACTTGTCCACTACATTGTCCCCGTTGAGGGCAGACATTGGAATGAAGTGCACGTCGCGAACGTCGAGTTTGTAGGAAAACTCGGAAAATTCGTCCTTGATCCGATTGTATACTTCCTCGCTGTAATCGACCAGGTCCATTTTGTTGATACACACTACCAGATGCGGGATCTGTAGCAGGGAAGCGATGAAGGCGTGGCGGCGGGTCTGCTCGACAATGCCGTTCCGCGCGTCGATCAGGATCAGCGCCACGTTGGCGGTCGATGCCCCCGTTACCATATTCCGGGTATACTGGATGTGACCCGGGGTGTCGGCAATGATGAATTTGCGTTTAGGCGTGGAGAAGTAGCGATACGCCACATCAATGGTGATCCCCTGCTCCCGTTCGGCTTTCAGGCCGTCCGTCAGCAAAGCCAGGTTCACGTTTTCTTCTCCCCGGCGTTCACTGGTGGTTTTGATGGCATCGTACTGGTCCTCGAAGATAGATTTGCTATCGTACAACAAACGACCGATCAGGGTACTTTTGCCGTCATCTACACTCCCGGCCGTGGAGAAGCGCAGGAGTTCGTTATTTTGAAAATCCATTTTTTTATATTGAGTGCATAGCACAGACGGCAGGAAGCGGAAAATATCGCGCCCCTGCACCTGGTACCGTGCCGTATTTTAGAAATATCCTTGCTTCTTCCGGTCTTCCATAGCCGTTTCCGTACGTTTGTCATCCGCGCGGCCACCCCGCTCGGTCTGGCGGGCGGTGGAAACCTCCTTGATAATGTCTTCGATGGACTGCGCTTCCGAAGGCCAGACGCCCGTACAGGTCACATCACCGATCGTACGGCAACGCACCATTCTTTCTTCTACTTCCTCTTCCGGACGTTTTGGGATAAATTCCGAATCGGCCAGATAGATACCATCGCGCATGAATACCTTTCTGCGGTGGGCGAAGTACAGGCTGGGCAGTTCCACCTCTTCGATGGCCAGGTACTGCCAAACGTCCAGTTCCGTCCAGTTACTGATGGGGAAAACCCGGAAATGCTCTCCGTAGTGTTTCTTTCCGTTGAAGAGATTCCAGAGCTCGGGGCGCTGGTTTTTGGGATCCCACTGTCCGAATTCGTCCCGGTGGCTGAAGAAGCGCTCTTTTGCCCGCGCTTTCTCTTCGTCCCGCCGGGCACCGCCCATGGCGGCGTCAAACTTGCCGTTCTCCAGAGATTCCAGCAGCACGGCGGTCTGCAGGAAGTTCCGGCTGGCATTGTAGCCCTTTTCTTCCACTACCATACCTTTATCAATGGCTTCCTGTACGGAACCCACGATCAGTTTAGCACCCAGTTTCTCAACCAGGGAATCGCGGTAAGCGATGGTTTCGGGGAAGTTGTGCCCGGTATCGATATGCAGTAATGGAAATGGTATTTTCGCCGGATGGAATGCTTTCATGGCCAGATGGGTAACCAAAATGGAATCTTTCCCGCCGGAGAATAATAGTACCGGACGCTCAAACTGGGCCGCTACTTCTCGCAGTACAAAGATGGATTCTGCTTCCAACTCACGTAAATGATTCAAGTGATAGTTCATCAGAATGGTGAATTTATAAGCCGCAAAACTACAAACTTATCTGTGTTTTTAAATAATCGTAAATACTTCGGGTAGAGTCTTCCAGGCTCATTTCGGCCGTACGGATCTCCAGCGCCGGATTTTCGGGCGCTTCGTAGGGCGAATCGATACCGGTAAATCCTTTGATCTCTCCCCGCCGGGCCTTGGCGTAAAGCCCTTTTACATCACGCTGTTCGCAAACTTCGAGCGGAGCGTTAATGTAGATCTCCACAAAATCCTCGGGGCCGATGATGTTTTTCGCCATTTCGCGAATAGCGCGGGTGGGACTGATAAAAGAGGCCAGCGTAATGACGCCGGAATGGACGTAAAGTTTGGCTACTTCGGCGATCCGGCGAATATTTTCTTCCCGGTCTTCTACCGAAAACCCCAGATTATTGCTGATGCCCATACGAATATTGTCCCCGTCCAGCACCTGGGCGAAATACCCCTCGCTGAACAGCAATTGCTCCAACTGCTGGGCAATGGTACTTTTACCGGAACCGGAAAGTCCCGTTAGCCAAATTACTTTGCTGTTTTGGCCAAGTCGTTGCTCCCGCTCGGCCCGGGTAAGTAAACGATCGAATATAGGATGGATATTTTCCGCCACTTCGGGTGTTTTTTCAATTGGTCTTCAAAATGTTATTTCAGAGATTGGTTCCTATTCAGGTTTGGGCAGGAGTATCAGGGCATTTTTACAAAAGTGATGCAAAGAAAAGGAATATTTATCAAATAGCCGGAAAGCCATGCTATATAATACAACTTATCCGTCCGATAAGTTGAATAAAAAAGGGCCCCGCAAAAATGCGAAGCCCCTGCAAATGAAACCCCAGTTAAATAGCTGAACAAAGTCCGAGTGCAACCTTCGCCGCACTCAGTCTTACTCGTTGGGTACGGGGTGAACCCGGCGAGTAAGTATCGTGTACGGAGTGACCGCTAGCGGTCTACTCCCGTAGGATCGTAAACCTTTCCGTAGTCGCATCTGTGCCGTTGTCGTAGCGGATCAGATAAGTGCCCTGCGCCAGGGCCTCTACGTTAATACTCATTTCCGTGCTGCTCTCGATCAGGTCCTGCTCGATCAGCAGCTGTCCGGTCGTATTGTAGATCTGGACCAGTCCGGCATTGCCTCCACTGAGCGGCGGCAGTCGCAATTTCAACTGCTCGCTCGTCGGGTTCGGATAAACGCTGAAGCGGGAAGCTTCGGCCTGTCCCAGATCCTGGCCGGGTAAAGTACCGGCCTCACCATCGGGCAACTGGCTACCGCAACCGGCGCCTTCGTGGATCCGTACGTTCCGATAGTAAGCGTTGCCGCCGTAGGGATAGCGATCGTTATCGCAGGCAAAGAACAGGCGATCGGCCTGACCGGTGTAGAATTTACCGACCGGGATGGAGTATTTCTTCCAGATGCCACCGCCGGGATAGGTGTCGTAATCGAGGCGTCCCCAGGATTGAATACCGAAGACTTTAAAGGTCAGCGAGTAAGAGATACTGTTGTCATCATCAAAACCGATACCGTGGATCTCCCCTTCGGCGGTAGAGAAAAACTCAAATTCCAGGACCGTATTCGGTGTGATGTCATAATCCATCATGATCGCTTTCCAGGCGTTGTTCTCGAGTTTCAAAACGGTGCCGTTATTGACAATACTCGAAGTACCCTGGTCCTGGCTGTCGCCGTAGGACTGTATTTTGGCACTGGCCAGATCGATGGTCAGGCAGGAACCGCTGTCACCGCCGCCGTCGCTGGTGCCGTCGGGCAGGCAGAAATCGGTACCGGATTCGTATTCAAAATCTCCGCCGGATGCCAGCGTCTGATTGCTGGCGTTTTTCAGGATAAAGGATCCCTGGCCGTATTCGCAGCAGATACCGTCCCCGTCTTCATCCAACATCATAAAGTTGTAGCATCCGTCCGGCAGGCAGAAGGTGTCCCGCATAATGGCACCTGATTTCTTTTTATCGTAAGGACCCCCACTGTATAATAAGGTGTTGCGATCGTCGGTGATCTCCCAGCTTGTTTCCGGACCGAAGTTATCGAGCGTCAGGGTGAGGATCACTTCATTGTCGGAGCAACGGGCGTTACCGCTGCCGCTGGAATCAGAACCTCCGCTTCCGGAATCCGATCCGCCGCTACCCGTATCGCCGCCCGAACTACCACCGCCCGGAGCGCTGCAGGTTTGCATACAGGTGCCCTGGCTTACCCGGCTGCGGATCACACTACCCGGCTGCGGACCAAAACCTTTACTGAAATTGATGCCGCTGCTGGTTATGTGACAGTAGGACATGATCGTACCGCCATCCGATGGCTTACCGGGATTCGGACAGCTTCCTTCCGTAAAGCCGGCACATCCGTCGATGGCCGTGTTATTGCCGTTCCAGACACAGGCGTGGGTGTGTTGGGAGCCCAGGAGGTGTCCCAATTCGTGTGTAACCACCATCACCGAGAAAGAGTAAGAAGGCACATTGTTATAGGTACGGTTGACGCTGGCAAAACTCAGGCGGGCCCAACTGTAGGGATGACATAGTCCAGACAATACGGCAATCCCCCCGCTGGCCTGATACGACAATAACTGACCGATCTCGCCATCAAATGATTTGCGGTAATTCTGGAACTGGCTGAGGAGGGCGCCGCTACTGCTACCGCTGTACGGACTGGCCGAATCCCAGATAAATATTTCCGAAATGATGACATTAATGTTTTCGTTGGCGTAGAGCACTGCCACTTCGTTGAACAGCCCCGTCACGTAGTCCGTGGCCTTGGCCACACTTCCTTTATCCCGGAAGATATCGTTGTCTACCTCAAAATAGACCCGTACACAATCGTTTGCATCCCGGCCTCTGGAAGTGTAAGACAATTCATCAACCGTATAGTCCGGCCCGTCGTCGGGCGTTCCGCACTCAAATTCCTGCCGGGCGGCAACCGGCCGATCGTCGTACAAAATGTAATTTTCGGCTTTCGGGCTACGTCCCTGCTCGGGCAAACGGCCGAGGGTAAGATTGCCTAAACGACTGGAACTGAACAAGCCACGTACTTCATTTTCAAAAATACTCACCGCGGCTACCGATTCTGTCTCTCCTTTAATAATACCGCGGTAATGCAGGCCCGTTTCCACTTCTACCGGCGTTGGAGAAGAGCTGGTACGTACCTTAAAGTTTTCGCTAAAAATGTTAACTCTTACCAGTTCTACTTCCAAGGGTGCCCGGCCGGCGCTGGGCAGATTCAGGGTAAACGTCTCGGGGGAATTGTGGATGAGTTCCTGTAGATTCTCTTCTTCTAGTTGCAATAATTCGTATTCACGTACTTCAGCGGGCAAGTTCACCGGCACTTCACTGCGGCCGTTAGCAGGTAGTAAGTCAAATAGTTTTGGTGTTTTGAAGGTCTTTCCTTCAGCATGCTTAGCGTTGATAGTTTGTGCTAAGGGTGTTTGGGATGATTGGCTGGTCACTAGCGGGATGAAGGCTAGAAACGCCAGCACGATACACATGATTTTCATAATCAACTAATCGGTTTTCGGAATGAGTGAATAGAGTGTTTTAAACAATACAATTCCAGCTTTCGGCAGGACACGAAGTCCGCACCAAAGCGCAAAACACACACAGCAACAGGAATACTAGCACACAGAATAATAGTCCTGAGATTGCGCTGGATAATGAACTACACAGACAGATGGTAACGCACCACCTGAGACAAATGGTTTTACTGGAAATTGTAACTATTCAACGTAGGGTATCAACAAAAAACGTGAAGCGGTTCTTCAGGAAAACCGACTGCCAGGGACAGTCAGATCAAACCTGATTGAGGGGTTAAAAATAGCTTCTAAAGGATTCTAGGTATACTATAATCTAATGTTATTCAGTAAATCTGTTTGTGTGTTATTTGTCAGTGTTAGAATCCGTTTCTTGACATTTTAAACGCCCCTACTTTTGAGAAATTACCCGAGTTGAAAAAAAAGTGGATTAATTTAGGGAACGTACCCAATATGGCAGGGAGTGGTGATCATATGGCAGCTAAACTTCATAATTAATGCCGCAAAAGTTTCTCTTGTCTGATACTAAACCTAATTTCCCGGTCCCTTAAACAATAAATTTTTATGCCCTCAATGTTACTTTGGCTGGCGAGACACCGAATGGTTCATCTGACCATCGGACTGAGCTATTATCTGCTGGCTGTGCTCCCGCACGAATGGATGGGCAAATGGATCTACGCCACCTTTTTTCCCGGTGACATCGATACCTATAATCTGCGTTTTCTGAGTATGGCCGTTCTGGCGGCCTTTTTTTGCCTTATTCCGCTACTTTTCAATCTTTTGCGGTACAAAGAGGGACGCAATATCACGATCGGCTATCTTTTGCTGACACTCACCCTTATGATGCTTGCCTATTTCAGCATTTTCGTCCTGGCCACCGAGTTGGTCCATTTCCCACAGTATGCGATCCTGGCTATATTATTATTCCCGCTGAGCTGGCGATACGGGGATACGCTGTTCTGGGCGACCTTACTGGGAGCGCTGGATGAAGCCTACCAGTATTTTTATCTGGCTCCGGACCGGACCGATTATTACGATTTTAATGATGTGGTCATCAATTTTCTGGGCGCGGCCCTGGGCCTGGTCTTCCTGCGCTCCTTTGCCGGGTGCTGGCCTTCCCCATCACGGAGGTCGTGGCAACAGTCTCCCGTTCTCTGGACCGGTGCGGCGCTGATCCTGCTTATTGTCACGGCCATTGGTTCCGGCTGGCTGAGCGTCTATCCCGGCGAGTCGTCTACGGAAACGGGTTTCTTACTGGTCCGGAAAATGCCGGAAGCTTTCTGGTCCCAGTTCCATCATATTCGCTACCACGTTGTTTTACCGGAGGAAGGTCTCTTGTTGCTGGGTATATTATTCTTAGGTTACAGCGGACTGGGAGGAATAAGGAGACCAAAATACTTCACCCCCAAAGAGAATAAAAGCGGATCTTTGTAGGGGAGTATATACTCAGAAATATTTCAGACCACCGTTTTGACCATTCACATAGAGCAGGGCCGACACACTAACAATTAATCATTTCATATTCTTAAACCCTTTTTATTATGCGCTTCCACTTCGCTTTTCTCCTCGCATTACTGGGTGTAACAACTTCGGCCCAGGATACCTATTTCACCCGAACGGCCCACGTTCATCTGAAGACCTCTAACCGGCTGATGGATGTGGAAGCTGATAATTATCAGGTATTCGCTCAATTGAATATCAACACCGGTGAGATTGCCTTCACGGCACTCATCAAGTCCTTTGAATTCCAGCTCGGTGCCGCCAACCGCATCATCGATAGTAAGGCGCTGAACGTCAGCCAGCATCCCAAAGCCAAATTTGAAGGAAAGATCGCCAACCTCAGTCAGATCGATCTCAAAAAACCCGGCAACTACCGGGCTAAGGTAGAGGGTACGCTCTACGTATGGGATGAAAAGAGAAATACCGCCGCCGATGCGCTGATCACCGTAAAACCGGACGGTTCCGTTTACGCGCGTTCCAATTTCATTATGATCATAGAAGAAAAGAATGTCGACAAGGTCAATAAGCTGATGCGGGAAAAACTCCCCGCTATCCTCTCCATCGACACCGAATCGCTGGGCATCTCCCGCAATATCTACGTCGATCTCGACATGGTCCTTAAACCCTAAATGTCATCCCATTATGAATAAAGCCATAAAAATAATTTTTGGATTGATCTTCGCCGCCGTGCTGCTCGTACTGGGAGCCTGGCTCTACCTGAATTATGTCCCTCAGAAAACTACCGATAAAAAAGAGGCGGATATGAGCCTGCAGGCTACCGAACTCTACGCCGCTTTCGAAAGTGACGAAGCCGCCAGCAACCAGCAATACATCGGCCAGATCCTGCAGGTGGAAGGCCAGGTGGGCGAAAAACTGATCGATGAAAATATGGCTCCCGTTATCGTTTTGCGCGCACCGAACGCCATGGCCGGGGTCATGTGTACCCTGCTGAAGAGTCAGCAGGCGGCCTACGACGGTATCGAAGTCGGAAAGACCATTATCCTGAAGGGAAAATGTAACGGTATGTTGATGGATGTGGTATTGGATGAAGGGGTGATCGTGCAATAGGAAAATTGGGAAGAGCAATATGACTTCTTTCCGGTCACATTGCCCTTCCCTACTGTCACTCAATCCCGCATCTCGGCGGGAATTACCCGGATCTTCATTACCTGCCGCTGCCGCAGCAGCGTGAGTTCCGCGGCATTGCCGATCGTTTTTTCGTCCAACAGGCGATGGAGATCGTCAATCCCGTTCACCAGTTGCCCGTTGAAGGCGAGGATGAGGTCTTCTTTCCGCAATTCACCGTTATAGGCGGGAGCGTCGGCCTCTACACTTTGCACCAATACCCCGGCAGTATTCCGGATCCCCAGGCGTTTGGCCTGGCGGGGATCGATGCGCACCATCTGGCCCGCAATCCCGATGTAACCTCTCCGGACCTTACCGCGCATGATCAACTGCGCCACTACGAACTGAACCAGATTGGAGGCCACGGCAAAACACAAACCCTGGGCCGGCAGGATCACGGCCGTATTCACCCCAATGACTTCTCCCTGCGAATTTACCAACGGGCCTCCCGAATTCCCCGGATTCAGGGCCGCATCCGTCTGGATGACATCATCGATCAAACGCCCGCTCTGAGAACGCAGGGTACGTCCCAGGGCACTAACCACGCCCGCCGTGAGCGAATACTGGAATCCGTAGGGATTACCCAGCGCAATGGCCATCTGGCCGACCTGCAGGCGATCCGAATCGGCAAAATCCAGCGTAGATAAGCATTCTCCGTCGATCTGGATCACGGCAATATCCGTAGCCGGATCATCCCCGACCAGTTTGGCGGCGAACTGGCGACCGTCCTGCAGATTCACCCGGACGCTCGTCGCTCCGCTCACTACGTGACTGTTGGTGACGATAAAGCCATCCGTTGAAATGATAAAGCCCGAGCCGGAACCGTAGTCACCCCGGGAGCGGCGATTGTCCCGGCGTTTTTCCCGGGGTTTCTTGACCTCTATATGCACAACCGCTTCGCTAACCCGCCGGGCAACCTGCACGACCGTACGGCTGTACGCATCCAGGAGTTCCGTATCGGGATGCACCGGCGGCAGGCCGGGACGCAAAGCGTCATTTTCCTGATCAAAACCAATATTGATGGTCATAGTCATGGTGTTTTGTGGTTAATAATCGAACCGATAAACGCTGAGGACGGGCGTTATACCCGGACATACGTCTCACCCGGTTACCGGCTACCGGTATACCAATTTATTTACCTGCTAACTTAATCGGTGGGAATAAGTAAGAATAATAACCACCTGAAGGACCATTTGGTTGAATGGCTCCCTAATCCATGGATTCGCGGAGTTCTTTAAAACTTTTGAGGAGTTCCTCCATCTGCTCGGGCGGGCTGCCGAACCGCATACATTTTTTCCGGAATACGGATTCAACATCTTCCAGATCGTTGAGATTGACGGCTTCTGCGCTGCTTTTCCGCAACAATTCTCCCCGGCGTTCGATCCGGATCTTGAGCAACTGTAAGTTCATATCCCGGGTAAAATCGCGCAATTGCAGATCCAGTCGGGGAATAAGGCGGTCCGTTTCCACCACTACCTCTACCCAGGGCGTAAGATCGCGACCACCTTTCTGGTCAAAACGGCGCAGACTTTCTTTCACTGCCTGCAGATCTCCGGTAATACTTTTTAACCGCCGGAATACCGGCACCGCCAGGGTTTCGATCTGCAGCAGCTGGTCCCGCTGGAAATGCAGCAGGTAGACCGACTTATCATCCTTGGTCTCACTGAAACTCAACGGCAGCAGAGAACCCGAGTACCGGATATGTTCCTGGCCGCCTACCGTCTGCGGGCGGTGGATGTGCCCCAGCGCGATGTAATGGAAAATTGCGGGGAATTGCTCCGCATCGATATTCTCTACATCGCCGGCGTAGATATTATCCTGTTTATCGGAAGCCTTGGCTCCGTTGGCGTAGAGATGTCCGGTAGCGATCAGCGGGATCTTCGCTTCGCGGTAAGGCTCCATCAGTTCCCCGATCTGCCGGTAATGCTCCGCCATTCCTTGGCGGACTTTTTGCAGTCTTTCGTAACTGCCCTCACCGGCCTGACTAAATCGGAGGTCCCGATCCCGGAGAAAGGGAACCGCGGCCACCACCAGTTCCGGATTACCCTCTGCATCCTTCAGTTCGATGATCTCGTCGGCGATGGCTTCCGAAGCGGCACCTACGACGTAGATATTCAGCAAACGGAGCAGTTCGCGGGGCGCATTGAGCATAGAGGGAGAATCGTGATTCCCTCCCGTAATGACGATGTGCCGGCAATTCGTTCCCAGCAGACTGGTGAGGAAACGATAATACATGGTCCGCGCGTAATTCGGCGGATTGTTGATATCAAAAATATCTCCGGCTACGATCAGCGCATCCACTTCCTCACTGCGAATGGTTTCGGCCAGCCAGTCGAGTGCACGCTGGTGTTCCTGTTCGCGCTCGTTGAACAGTAGACGTTGGCCGAGGTGCCAGTCAGAAGTGTGGAGTATTTTCATGCTTGAATATTCGATACCTATGGGCGCAATGCCCGTAAAGCCTACAAATATAGCAGGTGTCGGGCAGACCCCAAATAAAAAGCCCCCGCCGTAGCGGGGGCTCACCTACATTTCACCGAAAATTGGTCTCTAACTAAACTTAATTATCTGAAACTTGCAATGTTCGTTTTGGGGTTTAGAACCTGATCTGGTTTTTAGTTGCCGTTGAGCGCCAGGTAATTTTGGGGGATGAAACCCTGGTCCAATTCTGAGTAGAAGCTTTCCAGGTATTTTTTCATGTCTTTTTTGGCTTTGTTGTTCAGCATATCGAATTGATCAATGGTCATCATCAGTTCCATTTTTTTATCCTGGAACAATTTGATGGTCGTAGTCCACTCGTCAGCGGTCCAGTCGGCACCGATGTAGTAGCGGTCTCTGACGTCTTTTTGCTGCAGGTCGGCATTAGGCTTCGCGTAGTCGGCATTAACCAGTCCGGAGAAATCGAAATCATAAGGAGCAACCAGTCTTTCTCCACCATCCGTTCTGGGGTTCAATACTTTCATGTTGCGGGCCATCTTCAGCGACCAGTCGGTGTTACCGATCATATACTGGTACAGATCGTGGATCTGCAGATTACTCTGGTTATACGCGCTGGCGGTCAATCCGAAGCAATTTTCGCATTCTTCCTTGTTCATACGTTCGGCCAGTTCGTCGGCATCTTCGATCAGGATACCATAAGTAGAAGTTTCCGCACCGGTTTTAGAATCGCGGTAAGTGATGCTGATCAGTTGCGTACGGAAGCTGGCGTCCGTCAGTTTAGCGTACAGCTGATAAGTCAGGTATTCGCGGAATAAAGTTTCTACAGCTTTTTTGTCGTCCATGCAGTGCGTTACCAGTTTCACGTCATTGTGTTTGCCAAAACCCTCCGCTTTCATTTCCTTTTTCGGGAACTTCAGTTTTAAAGGAGGGAATTCGCAGGTCATTCTGCGGAACCGGCCCCGGGATCTTACTTCGATGTCCCAGTCGGTCATCATTCCCTGGCTGTTTTTGAAAGAAAACTTAGCCGGGAAGAATTCATTGGTTTTCTTATTATCGATCAGGGTTTCAATATCCATCTCCATCGTCACCTGCAGCAACTGGGTAGTCTGCATGTGTTCGAATAAGGTAGATGGGGCATCATCTCCACTGTTATTATAATAAGGGGTAGCAAAGGCATTGCCGAAGGTAACTACGGTCAGGGTCAAGGTGAAAATTAAGGAGTTGATGAAGGTTTTCATGATTTCGGTAACTTTAATGTTCTGTGGTCTTTATTTACCAACTGTTCTAATTGTTACCTCAAATATGGGCTCATTTGCCCCTCAAAGTCACATTTTTTCGGGCTATCCTAGGAATTATTCGATAAAACCTAGGAGCGCCTCTTTTTGGCAGTATAAAAGTCGACGAAAATCCGACGAACGAAAAGACGGAAAAATTGAATAGAAAGGAGACCGGACCGAAAAAATGGGCGCGGAGTAACCATTTCTCACTACCGGGAACCTCCGGATGAAAGGATAAATTTTCATCCCGAAGCCCGATCCGCAGGTTCCGGTGCTTCCGCCTGGTCCATTTTTCAGTAATTAATCTAAATTGTGATGCAACTTGGGTAGAGGGTATAGAGTAGAGCGTAAAGGGATTGCCTATCGTTAAAATGAAGCAAAATCGACCATTTTAACGGTTGCAGTCTCTCTACGCTCTACCATCTTCTCTCTACCATTCAAATATCGCATCTTGAATTAATCAATGATTGAGACAGATATAGCGGCGATTGATGCGCGCCGGCTCGTCCCAGATCTTGATCGTTTGCATTTGATAATTGATGGAAATGAGGCCCAGTTGAAAAAAATTGGCCCCGAGTATACCTTGTATATATATATCGTTGCTCCGAAAATGGGAAAAATCGCCGATCGAAGTGCGCCAGAACTGCACCTGGTAAGCATTTTCCACTTCGAGCTGCGGCATCACAAAGAAAGGAGCCGCTTCCACTTTAGAATTTATGCACTGAAAATCGATCTCCCGTTCTTTCAGGCAATGCTTACGCAAATACCCCCGGTAGGACTGGTCCATCAGATTGACCGATGCGCCGGAATCCAGCCCCAGCATCAGGTTGCTTTTACCCAGCAGCTGCCCCTCGATGGTCGGCAGATGGCCCTCCATAATGAATTCCAGCTGGTGATCGGGCGATCTTTTCTGCCATTGATGCACCGGCCGGCCGGCCTCATCCAGGTTGCAGAAAGTGATGAAACCGCCGTAATAATCGATACGGACCTCAAAATGGCGCAGCACATCGTACCCCAGTAATCCGAGTATGGGTCGGCCCAGCGCTTTTTCCGTAGTGTGCAGGTCGGTAATGATGGCTTCGAAATTATCCCGGTACACATTGCCCATGATAAAATGTTCCACACGGATCTGCGCACAACTCATCTTTTTTCCCACATCCTGCAGTACCTTTTTCCGGCCCACTTTTCGTTCGGGAAAGTAACGCTCGTTCAGGATCAGCTCCGGAGCGCCGGTGTCCAACATAAAATAGCCCTCTACCCCATCGACTATTCCGGGGATCAGGATCATTTTTCCTTCGGTCTGAATGGATAATTCTGCGACGGGACCGTCGATCAGATAATTGGCATTAAGGCCGGCCAGAAAGGCCAGGCAAAAGAATAAGGTAATGGGTGTCTTCATCTCCAACAGTTTCGGGTGATCAATTGAACGGAGATGAGAGTTTTTTCCGATTTGAGATTCCGGGGTCGGTTCCAGGAGATCACTTGGTATAAAAAGTGATCGACGTTACCGGTAGGGCGTAATACCGGTACACGCTACAAAAAATGGTATAGGAATTTGGCACTTAATGCTTACAAGGGGGCGAAATACGCACAGTTCGCGGGAACTGCCGTCCGGCGCTACTTTTATAGAGGCTATCCGGCACTATTAATAAAGATGCAGCGGAGAATGGAAAGTTGCAGAGAAGATCAAAAACTACCCCTTTCCTACCCGGCGAGGGCAATCGTTCTTTTCTAAGAAAAGCCACATAAAATAAATCGCAAAAAATATACCGCTGAATAACAGTTAGTTATATATTATTTTTCAAAGATCTGATTTTTTTGGCATGCTTTTGGCTTAGGAGTAAGTATCAGTCACAAAATAAATTAACTACACCAAAACAAAATTTTTACTCCTATGATCACTGTATTTAAAAATGTAAAAACTACCCTCCTACTGTTAGCATTCTTCGCAGTGAACGGTTTGTTTGCTCAATCCGGAGACGAAGTATTTTGCGCCTATAACGGCTTTGAAATGACCAATGTGGATATTCCGATGACGGAAATTTTCCAGGCCGGTCCGGGCAAAGATGGTATCCCTTCCCTGGAGATCCCGCGTTTCACCAGTGCGGAAAAATCGGATTTCCTGCGCGACGACGATCTCGTGATCGGGGTCATGCACAACGGGATTGCCAAAGCCTACCCGGTGCGCATCATGAACTACCACGAGGTGATCAACGATCAGTACGGCGATGAGCAGCTGGTGGTCACTTACAGCCCGCTGACGGCGAGTGCGGCGGCCTTCTCCGCCAACATCGACGGGAAAGTCCACACCTTCGGCGTATCCGGTCTGCTGTATAACAACAACCTGCTGCTGTACGATTGGGAAACCGAATCCCTGTGGAGCCAGATGAAGGCACAGGCCGTCACCGGTGATGATTCCGGTAAACCTCTGGAAAGCGTAGTAGCCAATACCTCTACCTGGGCGGCCTGGAAGGCAAAGCATCCCGAGACCAAGGTACTGTCTCCCCGCACCGGTTACAAGCGCAATTACGATATCGATCCATACGGCATATTTGGCCCCGAAAGCCGTCGCCTGATGTTCCCGGTAGCACGTCGCGACAAAAAACTGCCCCTGAAAGAGCAGGTACTGGGTCTGAATTTCCAGGGAGTATCCCGCGCTTATCCGCTGGCCCTGCTGCGCAACACCGCCCAGAAGCCACTGCAGGATAACCTGAACGGCCGCAAAGTAACGATCAGCTACGATGTAGCCGGTAAAACCGCCAAGGTAACGGATGAAGCCGGACGCGAGATCCCGAGTACGACCTGCTACTGGTACGCCTGGTCCAGCATCTACCCGGAAACCGACATCCACGGATTCCTGCCGGAGCAACAAAATCTGGCCATGCAATTCCTGACCGGAGGAAAATAAACTAAAACGATCTTTCTCATAACACTTTAAATCCATCAGAAGGCTTTACAGTTACCGCTGTAAAGCCTTCTTCATTTAAAACCCCGCCTACTGTTGTCAAAAGAGACAATAATATGTACCTTTAGACCTCCTATAAAGTAATTAATCTAAGTTGCGATGTAACTTGGGTAGAGGGTATAGAGTAGCGGGTAGAGGGATTACCTATCGTTAAAATGGAGCAAAATCGCTCATTTTAACGGTTGCAGTCTCTTTACGCTTTACCATCTACTCTCTACAATTCAAGTATCGCAACTTGAATTAATTAACAGCAACGGCGATTTCCTGAGTTCTGCCATTCAAACTACTCTTCAGCAGACCAGACCTACTACTTATTTTCCATCCCACAGTTAGATTGTTGTCTACCGGATATTTAATTGACTTGAATTCTTTAATTGAAGGATCTGAACCTATGATTACTGATTTTACCCGATCTATTGTACTCTTTCTGTTATGTTGGAGCCTGACTCCCCTTGCTCACGCCCAACAACCCACCATACAGGACTGCCTCGGAGCGATCCCGGTCTGTCAAACGGTTTACAAAGAAGATAAATCTCCCAGCGGCGATGGGAACTACCGAAATGAGATCAATACGAATATCAGTTGTACGGCCGGCGAGCTGAACTCTATTTGGTACGTATTTACGGTGCAGGAAGACGGAGAGCTGGGCTTTCTGATCACCCCGAACGATATCAACGATGATTACGACTGGGCGCTATTCAATATCACCAATGCCAACTGTGCGGATATCCGCAACAATCAAAGCCTGATGGTGAGCTGTAACGCAGCCGGAGGCGGCTCCTGTAACGGTCTGACCGGCGCCACGGGAGACACTAATTTCGACATTCAGGGTGCCGGCTGTAACGCCAATTCTCCAAATCTGGCCCAGGGCCGGACGGCTTTCAACGACCGGATTCCGATGCGGGCGCGAAATACCTACGTGCTGATGGTCTCCAACTGGAGTGGATCGACCAATGGCTATACCATCGACTTTAGTGAATCTACCGGACTCGGTATCCTCGATGAATCCCGGCCCGAAGTAGCCGACGTAAGTGTTCCGGATGATTGCGGTGAAACCCATATCGAAATGGCTTTTACGGAAAATATCGACTGTAGTACGATCAACAATGCCAATTTTAGTCTGACTGGTCCGGGAGGTCCCTACAACCTGATCATAGAAGGGGGCATTTGCCAGAGCGGAGGGGACTACGACAAAAATTACCGCCTGCTGATCGACCCGCCGATCAACGAACTGGGTGACTTTACCTTCTCCCTAGTGACCAACGAAACCGACCAGGTGCTCGACGTTTGCGGCAACCCCTCCCGGGCGTTCAGCATGGATTTTACCATTGATTACGCTTTTACCCTGGAACTGGAACTCGGAGCGGATACCTCCCTGCTCTGTGCCGGAGACAACCTGACCCTGGATGCTACCAATATGCTGGCTACTTATCAGTGGCAGGACGGTTCGACGGGCCCAACCTATTCGGTTACCCAAAATGGGCTGTACGCCGTGACGGTGGAAAACGACTGTGGGATCGTCGAGGATGCGATAGAGGTCATCTATCTGATGGACGTACCCGAGGTAGAACTCGGAGCGGATCAGCAGTTGTGTCCGGATGAAGTCACCGTGCTGGACGCCGAAAGTCCGTATGCCGAATACGTCTGGCAGGACGGCAGCACCACCACCGCCTATACCGTAAACAGCGAAGGAACCTACACCGTAGCCGTTACCAATGCCTGCGGCACCACCAGTGATGAAGTGACTATCGATTACGTGCAGGCTGTGCAACTGGAACTGGGTGCCGACCAGGTCCTCTGCGAAGGCGAAGTGCTGACTCTGGACGTCACTAATGAGGATGTTGAAAGCTACCAGTGGCAGGACGGCAGCAATCAGCCGACCTATCAGATCACCGAAGATGGAACCTATTCCGTTACCATCACGACGCCCTGTGAGGTGGTCAGCGACGAGATCAATGTTTCCTTCATCGAAACCCCTACCCTGGAGTTAGGGGCAGATACCAGTATTTGTGTGATCGATCCACTGACCCTCAGTGTAAATATTCCCGGAGCCACCTACCAGTGGCAGGACGGCTCCACTCAGCCGAATATACCGGTAACAACTACCGGCCTTTACGCCGTGACGGTCAATACAGCCTGCAATGTGCTGACCGATGCGGTTTTCATCACGGTGATCGACTCCATTCAGACGGAGTTGGGGCAGGATACCTTTTACTGCCCGGGCAGCAGGCTCCGGCTGGATGCTTCGGCCGGCACCCCCGCCGAATACGTCTGGTCAAACGGGATCACTACCCCCACTTTGGACGTAGACGCCCCCGGGCTCTACAGTGTCACGGTTTCAACCCAGTGCCAGCTTTTCGAGGACGAAGTGGAGATCCAGGAGTGTGAGATGTGTACGTTTTATTTTCCGAATGCCTTTTCCCCGGACGGGGACGGCATCAACGATACTTTCCGCTCGTTCCCCAATTGCGAAGTACTCAGCTATAACCTCAAGGTATTTAACCGCTGGGGGACCCAGCTATTCGAAAGCAGTGATTACAATACGGGCTGGGACGGCCGGTACGGCAGTCAGGAAATGGAAATGGGGATCTACATCTGGGTACTGGATTATACCGTATCCGAAAATGGTGCATCCAGGTCCGCTACCCTCACGGGCGATGTGGCCATTGTCAGGTAGTGGCGGCCGCCAGATCGTATTTACCGAAACGGCGTTCGATCTCTTCGTAACGGAATTGAAAGATCCCCTCGATCTTTTTATCCACGATCAGTGCATCGGCGATATTGCCGATGATGCCGTAGGGGATCTTGTAATGCAGGATATCCACCATGCGCGTCCCGCCTTCCACCGTCTGGAAGTGGTGCTGATGGTGCCATAGCGCATAGGGGCCGAACCGCTGTTCGTCAATGAAGTATTCCCCGTCGCGTACATGGGTGATCTCCGTTACCCAGTTCATCGGGATGTTGAGCAGCGGCCGTACATTGTAGCGAATGATCATTCCTTCGTACATCGGGGTATCGGCGACATCGGAAAGGATCTCAAAGGACATGTCTTCCGGCGTGATGTCATTCAGGTTTTCGGGTCTGGAAAAGAAATGCCAGACCTCCTCCAGGTCCCGGGGAATAAATTGCTCCCAGCGTTTTTCTTTTACTTGCATATTGCTCGCGTTAAATTTGAACAAGCAACTAACAATAATCGATAGATTATGTTCTTCGCGAACGGCTATAATCTGTTGTTTGCAAGTGGGCGGATCGGAGTGGATTCGCCTTGCTGGCAAGATATATAAGTTAAATTAAAATTTAAAAATACCTGGACGGAGGCATGTTTCTCTAGAATTAAAACCCTATATTTGTGGCAATAAGACTATTAAGTCTTTGTTTTGTGTTTTAGAAATTATAATTCCCAAATCCCTCAAACCGTGATCCCATGACTAATTCAAACACACCCTCAATCCGTGTACCTATAGGTCACGCCTCGTACCTTCCTTTTCTCTATTACCATAGATATCATTCATTTTCCATTTAACGATTCTTGTAATCTATTCCATTCTTCCGTTAGCCTGAGATAGGTCAAATCTGAATTTTTTCGGTTTGCCGGGCTCATTGGAACGATCGTTGAATGCAATGAGATCTACCCTCACATATCAGCCTGTTACCAGGGCCGAACCGACCAGCAAGCATGCTTGCAATGGACACCTTATGCCCGGAATTGTAGCAACTTTTTCGTTTAGTAAAGCAGCTCATAAACTAACTCCAGAAAAGAAAAATCCGCCCGTTTTACGGGCGGATAATGCACAAGGTGACGGTGGGGTAGATGTCACCGGAGCTCCCAAATCAGGATCGGTTGAAGGGGCCGATTTTGGCCAGTTATTTTGCCTTTCAGATTGGAAAAAGTCCCTCGGGACCGGCTCCTGCCTGAAGTTCGGGCTGATAACTGTAACTCTTGGGGGCTCCAATTTTTGAGCCGGTAAGTATTTGCTCAAGTAAATGCCCGGCTACTTTGATTAATCGCGGGAATTGCTTCCCGATAAAATATAGGTTTGTAAAGGGTTTCTCATTTAAATGGCAGGCACCAAACGGTGTCTGTCTTTTTTTGTGCCTGCCCGTGAGCTTGCAATAGTTTGGAATTGTCGCCTTTTTATCTGAATTTGAGCATCATTCAAAAGTCAACAATCCAGCCTATGAAGTACTTTCCTCTACTTTTATTTCTTTTACCGCTGGGCTTAGGTGCTCAGATCACCCTGACGCAGGAAAACGTGCCCGCGCCGGGCGATACGCTTTTTTACGCCAGGGATACCACCGCTACGAATTTGAATATCGGAATGGCCGGCCCCGATCAGACCTGGGATTTCAGTCAGCTCCAGGCCGACGAGTATTTCCAGCTGATCGCTTCGGATACCGTCATGGATCCCGACGTTGAGAATTATCCGGGCGCCAACCTCATCATTACTTCCGAGCAAGTTAAAACTTTTATCCAAAGCAATGATACCGCCGTTTATATTCTGGGGGGTGGAGTGCCCGAAGCGGCGGCTTTTGGTTTGGAAGTGGTACAATTCCAACCTCCGCAAAAGCTATATGACTTCCCGACTACCTACGGTACGGCCTTCACGAATTTCTATTCCGTAGATGCCACCGTGGATGGATCGCTCGTCCTGCCCGGGGTGGATTCCATCCGGCTGATCCGCCGCGCTACGGCTACCGTGGAAGTTGATGGTTACGGAACGGTCAAAACTCCCTACAATAATTACGAAGCGCTTCGTCAGCGTATAGAGACCATTAATGCGGACTCGATCTACGCGCAGGTTTTCGGCAGCTGGATCCCATTTCTAGCCGATACCAGCGTAACGGTCCAGTACCAGTGGATCTCCGCGGAAAGTAAAGGAAGTACGGTCAGCATCAATCTGGATGTCGTAACCGGTGAAATCGAAAATGTAGAGTTCTTTCTGGATGTAGATAATGCCAGCGCCCCGGCAGCTGCTTTCACTTACGAAGATCAGGGCGAAGGCGTTTTTGTTTTCACGGATCAGTCGGCCAACGCACCCGCCGGCTGGGAATGGACTTTTGGCGACGGGGGGACTTCCGATGCCCAAAATCCGGAATATACCTTCACGGCCGACGGCGAATACCAGGTCTGTCTGACGGTTTCCAATATTATCGGTTCCGATCAGATCTGCCAGACCATCACCGTAGACCTGCTGGATGCCGTACCCGATCCCCGGCATGAGATCCGCTTATCGGTACAGCCCAATCCCGCCCGGCAAAACGTCCGGATCATTCCGGAAGGTTTCGAACTGGCAGATTTTTCCTTTCAGCTCTTTAACAGCCAG
This sequence comes from Flavilitoribacter nigricans DSM 23189 = NBRC 102662, assembly GCF_002646595.1. Lineage (GTDB taxonomy): Bacteria > Bacteroidota > Bacteroidia > Chitinophagales > Saprospiraceae > Flavilitoribacter > Flavilitoribacter nigricans. The sequence goes on along the minus strand of NZ_PDUD01000025.1, from coordinate 25,384 downwards.
GGGCAACAGATCCTGCAACGCCGCTTCAACGGTCAATTGCAGCTTGACGTTAGTGATCTGCCCGCAGGCCTTTATGCTTATTTCTTAAAAACGGTAGAGGGAAAAGTAGAAAAATGGAGTTCCGGGAAAATCCAGGTTGCCCGGTAATAGATTTGCCGTTTTCCGCCGGCGTATTATATGCCGGCGGAAAACGGTAAGCTATCTTTTATTCACATCCCAGATCGCGCCGGGAAAGATCGTCATTGTTCGGGAAGCAGTTCCCGGAGAGAATAAAGTCCGGTACGTAGCGGTTGAGGTTCGGATCGCGCAAGCCACCGCCCAGGAAAGAGATTAGATCTTCGATCTCCCCTTCCGTCAGGTTAAGCGGGTGGAACAGCGGCGAAATCTGCTCATCGGGAATTCTTGGATTCTCGGGAATACCGCGGTTGAAATAATCCACTACGGAACGTAGCGAGTGCCGGCTACTACCGTGGAAATAGAAGGGTGAATCCGCCATATTATAGATACCCGGTACCTTGAATTTGAAATTATCTTCCGGATTCAGGGTAAAACCGCCGCGTCCGAAGTTACGAATGTCCTCGGGGCCGGTATTGAAACCGCCGCTTTCGTAGAGGTCAAAAACTCCCAGGGCGTGGAATTCCATGGAATTCAGTCCAGGGCCTTTGTGGCAACGGTAGCATCCTGCCTTACCGAAAAATACCAGTGCTCCCCGCTTTTCCTCATCCGACATAGCGTCTTCATCGCCCTTGATCCATTCCTGAAAAGGAGCTTCGTTAGCCAGGAGAGTTCGCAGGTAAGCAGAGATCGCAAAGCTGGTCGGTGTTTTACCGTATCGTTCGTCGTGGGGTAGATCACCGAATGCCTCATCGTACATTTCGCGATACCCCAGCGTATCCAGTACGTATTCATCAATCACCATCCGGTGGAGATCAAGGCCTTCCAGGTTCTGGCTTTCCAGCCCGTCCAGTCCTTCGAAGTTCGCTTCGGTGGTAGGATCTTTGTGCCACAATTCTTCGGTACCGGCATTGACAAAATGGGCGCCGAACTTACCACTCCAGGTGGTATTGGTCACGTAGGCCACGTTCAGCAGGCTCAGTGCTCTGGCTCCCTGAACGTCCAGTTCCGTTTCATCGTAATTGTCCATCATGATCCGGGCTTCACCTTTGGCCCCGAACCCGATACCGCCGTCGGCGATACCCTGGGCCCTTCCGGGCATAAAGCCGGCCGATGGCACGTGGCAGGTAGCACAGGAATAGGTGCCTCCTCCATTGTTATGCACGGAGTTGCGGGCTATTCCCGTTTCATAAAAAAGCATTTTACCCAATTCTACCTTAGCTTCGGTTAGTGGGTTGCCTTTTCCGGCTGGGATAAGTGCATAGTTATCACTGGCCGGGAGTTCCCAGCCGCTCAGGTCTTTGTTAGGGGAGAGCCTTTCCAAGGTTCTCTGGAGCTCTAAATCAATAGGGTTCACCAAACGGTCGCCGGTACAAGAATAAACCAGGATGGCTAACCCAAAGAAAAGTAAACCTTTCTTCATAGCGTCAATAAACTTAGCAATGTTATGGGATTACGATACCTGTTTGCATCAAACAAACAGGCCGTGTATTTTCAAATCTAGTATTGGACCTCTGTGGAAGCTCTTTTGGAATAGATAAAATAGTCCGTGTTGGGTAGATAGCGATACTAATGGTATCCGATAAACTAAATATACCGCTTAGTAACGACAGCCTAAAAAGGGAGGGGAGATGGTTTGTAGATAGGGCAAAATAACGAAATCAAAAAGAAATAACAAAATTTTTATTATATAAAACAGTCCGTTATCTGCACTGATCTTTATCATCTCACTATCGAAAATGCAGTTATCATTCAGTTTTTTGGCTTTACCACTATTTTAACTCGATTTTTTGCCTTCAGGTTTCATTTTAGAGTATCAAATTTCAGAAAAGAATAAACATAGTCTCTCAGTTCAAATTTCCCGTTTTGGATTTCCCCAAAACCAGTCCAACAGAATTAAATTTGGAAGCAAGTAATACTATTTTAACTGTTAAGCGCCTATAAACGCACCTATATGGTAATTTAGCACAAGTATTGATCAAAACGCTGGTAGACCGGTTGGTATATTTTGGTGCATCTTTGCACTGTCACTTGAAGGAAATGATCATTACCCGTTAAAAAAAGGATTAAAAACAAAAACCCTACACTAGTAGGACCAAACTGTGTTATTATGAAGGATTTACTGAAAAAAATGACCCTTGTTGTTGCTCTTTTAGGATTGAACGTAATGACTTTCGCCAATGAGGTGGAACCCGATGTACGGATCGCCACCATTGCGGACGCCAAAAAATTCAGCCTGGAACTGGCTAACATCGAGCCGGGCGCAACAACTGTTACTTTATACGATGCATTCGGGGTAGCCCTGATCAACGAGAAAGCCGGAAAGAATACTTACGGAAAAGTGTTCAACCTGGCCAATCTGCCTACCGGTTCTTACGAACTGGTGATCACTACCACCAACCGCGATATCGTTCAGCCGATCGACCTGACTTTCGACGGTGTTGAAATGGACGCCAACCAACGTAAAGTGTATTTTGCTCCGGCCATACTGACAAACAAAACCAATCTCGACATTTCATTCTTCCGGGGAAAGATCACTGACGTTGCAGTATCCATCTTCCAGAACAACGAACTGGTATTCGAGGAAAACTTTGATAACGTCATTAAAGTAGAACGTCGCTACGATCTCACCACTATGCCTAAAGGCAAATACAACGTAATGGTGACCACCGACTACAAAACCTACTATAAAGAACTGGTTATCAAATAATTGATTTGACTTAAGATTTCCCATTAAGGGGTTCCATAATTTTGTTGAAGGATTTTGAAGCCGCGTATCGCTTACGCGGCTTTTTTTATTTCCCTCCTCCCGGGATCAGATCCCGCCCACCTTATCCGGACTCGATATCGATACGTGCAGATGATCGGCCGTGCCTACGTGCCGCAAGGTATTGAATCCCATCAGATTGAAATAAACTTTAACCAGCGTATTCCGCAGTTCGGAATGCCCGCGGGTGCGAATGTCCACCGCATGGGCGTAGCCGCTGCTCTGAGTGTAGTGCAGCGACCGGTGATTCGTACGCAGGCCCATCTTCTGGTAATCTTCCGGCCGGCGGGAAGCATCCGTCAGAATGAGCCCCTTATCCAGAAAGACCAGGGTACTGATGCTGAGCCGCAGGATCGGATGCAGACTGGTAAATTCCTCCGCTACCTCCGTATGTTTGGTATTGGCCGTCGATACATAGAATAAGGCCGGCAGACAGTACACGCTGACCAGCGCAATGGCCAGCCAATAGGTTCGTCGCATCGAGCGTCCGCTCCCCAGCGCGCCCCGCAACCAGGCCTGTATGTACACCAGATAGATAAAAAGCAGGAAAGCGCTGGTCAGCACGCCGCCCAACAGGGCCGCCCAGGGCAACCAGCCGTAGTTTTCGTAAAGGAAACCGGCGGTGCGGATCAGCGCCAGAAACGGCAGCACCAGTAAAAAGGAGATCTTGATCAGTTGAAAAAGTAGTCTTCTCATCATATTTCGGGGATTTACAGTAATTTAGATGGCGTGGAGACAGAATCGCGATTGATTTCGGCAAATGAGAGACTTTTTTCGATCAGAGTTTGGCAAAACTCCAGCAGCATGCATTTCACTTCCAGGAAATTATTACTGTGTATTGGCCTCGCTTTTACGGTGCTGATCCCGCTGGGGGCTCAGGACTGGGCCAGTGACTTTTCGGCCATCGACCAACGGGCGCGAAAGAGTCCGCGTCAGCTGGAAAGTAATCTGCCCGAGCTCACCGCCTACCTGTGTGAAGGCACTACCGGAGAACTGGAAAAGATCCGGGCGATCTACGTATGGATCACCACCCATATCGGTTACGATTGGAAAGCTATCGAGCAGGATAAGCGGATCAACCATTTTATCCGGGATATTCTGGAACGGAAAGTAGCCCTCTGTTTCGGTTACGCGCAACTTTTCAAAAAAATGTGCGACGAGGCCGGCATTACCGGTGAGATCGTCAACGGATACGCTAAAGGGACAACGATCACCGAGCTTCCGATCGAAGAACCCAATCACAGCTGGAATGCAGTGCGGATCAAGGACGAATGGTACCTGCTGGATGCCACCTGGGGAAGTAGCACGCTGAGTAAGCAAAACGATTTTGTGCAGATCACTAATGATGACTATTTTCTGATCCGGCCGGATCAATTCGTCCGCACGCACCTACCCGGCAATCCCATGTGGCAGTTGCTTTCCAGGCCTGTTTCTGCCCGGGAATTTATGGGATCCGACGCCCTGCCCGATCCGGCGATCGATACTTCCTTCATGTTCCGGGACACCATAGAGCGCTACTTTTCCCTGTCACTTCCCCGCCGGAAACTATATAACCAGGAAATGACCTACCACTTCTACCCTACCCGGGAAAACAGTGAACAGCTCGGACACGCGCTGATCGACTACGCGGGTACGCTTTCCGATACGCTGGAAGGTGTAGATCCCGATTCCGGCTGGCAAACCATGGCAGTTCTGCAGGAGGAAATTATCCGGCACTGCCACCGGGCCCGGTCACTGGTGAGCCTCTATCCCTGGCAACAGGAGCTTTTCGTGGGGGCGCTCATCAATCAGGCGGTGCTGCTGTACAACCACCAGGAAGAAGAGGATACCGATATCATCACTACCGATGACCTGATCGTTGGCTTACTGGAAGAAGCGCAGGATATCCTGGCCAATGGCCCGGACTCCTATTTCAACCGGATGGCCCGACAGCAGTGTACCAGTTATCTGGCAGTGATCAAAGAAAACGCCCGCTAAAAGCGAGGGCCGACCTTCCAGAAAAGCGATACAATTTCCGAGTTCATCCATTCCTTTTCCGCAATCCGGCAGATTTGGGGATATTCAAGGTCATTCCTAAGCTAAAAATGGCCGTTATGCAATATCGCACTTATCCGCCCGATCCACGCCTGAGTCCGTATATCGAAAATTACTGGTCTCTGGGGCTGCACGAGGAGCAGCCAGGTGACCTGGAATCCTGCATCGTTCCCGACGGCAATACCAGTTTGATGTTCATCCGGCATCCGCTCCGGAGAAGAAGTGTAGCCCGGGATAGTACGGACCGGTATTCCGACCGCTGTCTGCTGGTTGGCCAGAAGACCCAACCGGTCTTTTATTCCTTCCCGGCCGGGCAGTGGGTACAAACCTACGGTGTACGCTTCCGGCCTCTGGGGCTGGCGGCTTTTCTGGGCATAGCCCAAAGTGAGCTCCGGGATCAGATCGTGGACGCAATCGATTTGTTTGGGAATACCATCTGTCACCTTTCGAATCAACTGCAGAGCGCCCGTACTCCGGACGGAAAAGTCGGCTATCTCAATCGCTTCTTTCTAAAACAACTGCGCATAATTACCCCACAATTTCGTTTGGTCGACCAACTCACCGGGCAGATATTTAAACAGAAGGGACAATTAAAAATGGCCGATCTCCAGGAGATTAGCCGGGTTTCCTACCGTCAGATGGACCGGCTGTTCCGGTCCTACCTCGGGCTTTCCCCCAAAGCATACGCCCGCATCGTGCGTTTCAATCACTGTGTTTTCCTGTATCGCCGGCACCACTTTACCCGACTTACGGATCTCGCGTACGAGGGCGGCTATTTTGATCAGATGCACTTTATTAAAGAAGTAAAATACTTCACCCACGAGACTCCCGGGCAATATCTTGCTCACGCCGGCCGGATGGCACCGGCTTTTGACGAATTGCTCACCCGCCGCTTTGAGGTAAAAAAATCACAGACGTCCGATTTTTACTATTTTTCCTGAGCGCAAAGTCTGATCATTGAAGCAAAACTCCACAATATGTCGTTTTTCTACCTTTTGCTGGTGACCAGCCTTTTCCTGTACCGCGCGGATGCCGGTACCCTTTCCGATCCCGAACCACTTACCGTCGACAGTCTGATGGAACGTCACGCCCGCGCCATGGGCGGGACCAAAGCCTGGCTGCGTCTGAAAAGCTGGGTTATTACGCAGCAACGTACGAACGGTACGGTGATCGCCTACGCCAAAAAGCCCGATAAATTTCGCCTGGATTTTCAGCTATCCGGCCGAACCGTAACCAAATCCTACGACGGGAAAACCGGTTGGCTGGTCGTCAACGGCACCTACGAAGCCATGCGTCCGGGCGAAGCGATCGAAATGGCGGAAGAACCGGATTTCTACGGGGAATTGATCTACGCTTACCAGCGGCGGGATGCCATGCAGGTGTTACCCTCCGAACAACTGAACGGGCACTGGTGCTACCGTCTCGAATTGACAAAATCACCAACGGATAAACAATGGTACTGGCTAAATGCCGAAACCTATCTCATTGAGCAGACGGCCGAATATTCTGAAGATCCGGCTCACGACGGGATCCTCTACAAAACTATATTTGAAGATTATCGTGCAGTAGACGGGTTGATGTTTCCCCGGCGGGAAGGCCTGATAGCCAATGATCAGGCACCCCGGATGTGGACGCTGGATGACATTCAGCTTCACCGGCGCATCCCGAATAAATTCTTCCGCTACCGGCCCTGAGCCATCCTTTAATTACGAACACCTGTTCGTATGTCACCAATTGATCGGAATACTGATCTGGGTCTCATCCCAACTGAGGACCAGATCGGGTTTCCGGCCACTGCCGACAAAATTGATGGTAAATTGCTCCACCTCTCTTTTCGTTTTTTCCACCGGTACATCCACTTCCAGAACATCGGCTGCCGGATCGCGGCTGGCAATCCCATCCGTGGTAACGCCCCACGTATACTGCCGATCATTGATAATGACTTTCCAGGAATCCGGTCCGGGAACGGTCCAGAGGGTATAAGTTCCCGCCCGCAGCTTCTTTCCACCAAAAGTGATGCGATCTTCCGTAGAAAAAGTCGTAGCTTCGTTTGCCCCCGTACGCCATACCTCTCCGAATGGTACGAGACTACCGAAGATCGCTCTTTCTTTTTTGTACGGTCGGTTGTAGTACACCATCAATTCGTTCCCCGCAGCTTTATAAGTAACGGTATCTTCCGGACTGTACCGCTTGGTCTGTAATTGCAATACTTTAAACCCAACGAACAGCAGCAATGCGAATCCGGCGACAATATAAAAGGTCCATTTCAGAAACTTGAACATAGTAAGACTTCAAAATTGAGTGATGAGGATAGAACAGTTTTTATTCTCTATAGTTGAAGCATCCAACTTTTGTTCGACTTTGCAGGTTCAAAAGACACAAACGGCCAAAATAATTTTTTATGATACGATACGCCTTTGTCCTATGCCTACTTCTCGCGCTGGTACCTCTCTCCGGTCAAAACCGACCGGGGTTTCTCGGAGAAGATAACGATGAAGATAGTGGATTTAATATTCGTTGTCTCTGCCGACCGGGCGTACAGAATAAATCCCGCAGCCGTGGATTGGAAATTTCCTACCAGTGGAATCGCGGAGGGGCCATCAATCCCGAAAATCAGGTATTCCAGGGAGCGCCCAGTATTGTTGATAATCTGGAGAATCTGATCTTTAAACTGAAAGTACCGATCGTCAATACCGAAGGTCTGAAAGTACTCGCGGGATTCAATTACCGGCCGGAGCAGTACTATTTCGACCGGATCGGTCCGGATTACGAGCCGGTATTCCAGTACATTAATGAACGCATCCTGAAAAACACGGGCTTTGAACTGTTTGGCAGCCAGTCTTTTAACGAAAAAAATTATTTCGTACTTCGGCTGAAGGCCTCTTATAACGGTGACTACAACGGACTGGTCAATTTTGATGGCCGCTACGCCATTTACAATGCGACCGGGGTATTCGGGATTAAAAAAAGCGAAAACCTGGAGTATGGTTTTGGTCTGAACTTTACCAGCAGTTTCCGCAATACCACTATTCTGCCGTTCTTCATATACAACCGTAATTTTAACGATCGCTGGGGATTTGAGTCCGTACTTCCCGCGCTGGCGGTGCTGCGCTACAACGCCTCTCCCAAAACCATTTTCCTGGGAGGGTTCCGTTACAACAGCCGCAGTTACTCGATCTCTGTGCCCCAAATGGAGGAAAATCTGGACTATTCCATGAATCACTCGGAGATCCGGGCCTTTATATCGGCCGAGCAAAATCTGGTGCCCTGGATATGGCTGGATATGGAGGTCGGCTATCAGGTAAATTTCAGTACCGATTTTGAAGCGAAATCCGATCTGGCTACCGACTTTATGGTGGAGCTGTCCAATGCGCCTTATCTGAAGCTGGGAATTTTCATTTCACCACCGGATTCTTACTTAAAATGACCATTCCCATCTGTTAACAGACCAAAAAATAAATAGTGTTTTTAGCATAAAATAAGGTAAAAAACATATTTTCGCATTGTTTAATTTGTTTTGTGCTACTTTACGTTGATGGGACTTCAATTGATGAAACAGGATAAGTTATTGATTTCCACGTGATAAGATGGGAACTATCGGTATGCCTTAAATTCTTTATGAATAATAATTTTTTCACTTGCGGAAACCTCAGTAAATTAGCACGATAAATATACCTGATACCCTTAAAGAGTGAAAAATTATAATAAATAGTAGTTCATAAACCATTAGGCAATCCCTTCGCTACTGACGTTTTCCCGGTAGAAACATCGTATAAACAAATCCCGTGACATACTATTAGATACACCGAGGTCAATGCTCATCCGGTAATTAAGGCTATGGCTATGATCATTTAAAATAGCTGTGGAAACTAATTTTTTGAATCCCAAAACTCCGTATGTATTTCCGGAAGCACCTATCGTATTTAAGCTTTTTGAAGCTCATGGGGTTCGTCCTTTGGACGGGAGGGCAGACTTACGCCCAGTGCCCAAGCCTGAAAGCGATAATGGTGGACCCCTGCGGAGATGAAGTGCGCAATGAATTCATCATCCTGGATTCGGGGACCGGCTTCAACACCGGTGACCTCCAGATCAGTTTTGATATCAGCGGCAACGGCTCCGGTGAGCACAACAACGATATCAATATCAATGTAGGTAATGTCCCCGGCACCCGTCCCTGCCGTTTTCAGCCCGGAAACGCCGCCCTGGTCACCGGCTGTCCGAACGTTCAGGTTGTCAGCCAGGACGAAGAGATCCCACCCAATGCCGTAGTAATTATCCAAACCAGCGGAAATGCCAACGAACCGATCGATTTCAGTTATCTCTGCGGTAACGGGGAGTGCGTCTATGTGCTCCAGAATGATTGTGTTCGGTCTATAGAAGCCTTCAGTAACCGGGGAACGGGCACCCGGACCAGCCTGATCGCGCTGGCCAATACCCTTTGCAACGAAACCGTCGTCTACGATCGTAACCAGCTGGTGGGCGGCGATGGAGCTTTCTACGCTCCGGACGCTCCGACCACTTATGAGAACCGGGGCTGTGGGATCACCCCTCCCGTGACCGGCGGAACCATTCCTCCCGAATTTGTCAACCCCGGCAACCTATTCGGTTGCGGAAGCCTGGTACTACCTTCCGTGACCGGTATGCACCTTACCAACGGAGAACGCTATTATACCGGGCCCTACGGCACGGGCGTCTCCTACGCCTCGGGATCGGTGATCACCCGCAGTACCACCCTCTTTATTTTCGATGAGACCGCGCCCTGTAGCCCGCTGGAAATGTTCCGGGTTAACATCGCCGATCCCGTCACGCCCAACCTAACGGTACCCAATCCGCTCTGTGCCCAGGATACGCCCTACACCCTGGAAACTACCCAGGATGGCATCGAAGGGACCTGGACTGGAGACGGAGTGAGCAATAACCTCTTTGACCCCGACCAGATCAACGGAGCGACCTACGATCTTACCTTCGTCCCAAATGTCGACGAATGTGCCGAACCCAATAGCATTGAAGTGGTTGTACTCGATACGCCCGTGGCCGGCGATAACCTGCGGGCAACGGCCTGCAACGCCAACGGCGCCGGTATCGGCATCTTCGACCTGACCGCTTACGCCTCCGAAATAAACGGAGGCACTAATGATCAGGTGCTTTGGTACGAGGACGTGAATTTGACCAACATAATTGCGGACAGTACCTTGTATTCTTCCGGGGCCGGACAGATCTATGCGGTCATCGACAATGGCGCCTGCCTCAGCGATCCGGTTCCCGTGGAACTCGTTGTCGGCAGAGCACCGACTATTCGCTTTGTAACGATCGGCACCCTCAGTTGCTTTGGCGATACGGACGGCAGTATCGAGATCGAGATCACCGGCGGCACGCCACCTTATAATATCAGCTGGTCGAATCCGGCTTACGATAACCAGACGAGCCTGACCGATCTGCCGGCCGGTAGTTACGGGGTCACGGTTACCGATGCCATCGGCTGTTCCAGTAATCAGATGCTGTCCATTATCGAACCGAATGAACTGATCCTGGACTGCAATAAATTGCAGGATGTCGGTACCGTGATCGGCGATGATGGAGTTGCCAGTTTTACTGCTTCCGGTGGCATTGCGCCCTATTGGGTAGTCTGGGAAGGGCCGGAAACCGATTCCGCTCAGATCTTTTCGGCGAATGATACGCTCACGGTAAGCACCCTCCGCGCCGGCACCTACCAGGTACGGGTACGCGATGCGCTCGGCTGTGTGGCTTTCTGCCAGGTAGATATCGATGCGCCCAATTGTGACCTGGAAGTAAGCGGGACCTTTACCGAGCCCCAGTGCTTCGGAGAAGCGGACGGTAGTATCACGCTTACCCCTACCGGCGCCCAGGGCAACCTGACTTATAGCTGGAATGTAAGCAGTCTCAACGGCCAGAATGCGCCCCAAAACCTGGCGGCGGGCCAGTACGAAGTGACCGTAACCGATGAAACGGGCTGCTCGGAGATCCTGTCCTTCCTGCTTGAATCACCACCGATGATCGACCTGAACTGCTCGGTGCAAAACCCGGTATCCGTACTCGGGGGTAGTGACGGCCGCGCGCGCATCCAGGTGAGCGGTGGTAGCCGTCCCTACCGGGCCAGTTGGACCGGCCCAAAAACCGGAGATATTTCCATCGGTATGGCTACCGAATTCGTTATTGACAGCCTGCCGGCGGGTACTTATGATCTGGTGGTGGTGGACGCCAATAATTGTGAACAGACCTGCTCGTTCACCGTGGCGGACGGCAATTGTTCCAATGGACTAGATGTCGATATAAGCGATGAAAGCTGTCCGGGAAGTGCCGACGGTTCGATCCGGGTAATCCTGACCGGCAACTGGATCTCACCGGTCACCTACGATTGGGATAATGATGCCTTTGACGGCCAGTCTCAACTCAGCGGACTGGCGGCCGGCAATTACACCGTAACCGTTACGGGAGCCAACAACTGCCAGAGCAGTATAAGCGCCACCGTAGAGACGGACTTCAGCCCGCCTGCCGTCAGTTTTACGGAAAACGGGACCGTCTGCAGTGACGAATGTTACGACCTGGAACTCAATTTTACCGGTACCGCTCCCTTTTTTGCGGAGTTCATACTACGGAGCGGCAATCAGAGCAACCCGTTGAATGTAAACACCGATCAGATGACCGATATCCTGACCATCTGTCCGGCCGATTACGGTGTAACCAGCGGCAGCCTGCGTCTGCAACTCCTGCGGGTATCGGACGCCAACTGTATCAATGAAGAGACACGGGAGAGCGTTATCGATATCGCCCAACCTACCGAAGCGAACTATACGGCAACCTTATGCCCTAATGAAAGTGTAGTGATCAACGGGCAGACCTACGATATCAACCGGCCGACGGGCACCGAAGTCCTGATCGGAGCCAATGAGTTCGGCTGTGACAGCACAGTAAATATTACGCTCAATTTCGCCAGTGAATCCGTCAACGAAATAACCGACACGCTCTGCCCGGACGGCAGCATTACCATCAATGGGCAGACCTATGACATCAACCGGCCCTCCGGCATGGAGATCATTCCCAACGGTACCGGCTGCGATAGTCTGATCAATATCAACCTTTCCTTTTATCCTCCGGCAACCGGGCGTCTGGAAGAAGTTCTTTGTCCGGGAGAAGTACTTATCATCAACGGTGTCACCTACAACGAACAGCGACTGAGTGGTATCGAAATGTTTCCGGGAGGCAGCAGCAACGGTTGCGACAGCACGCTGGAAATTTCCATCAGTTATTATCCGGAAGCCGTAGGGTTTGTCAGTGATACGATCTGTCCCGGCGAAACCATCACCGTCAATGGCACAGATTACAATCGCGAAAACCCTTTCGGCCAGGAGCGCCTGCTCGGGGAAGCCCGCAACGGTTGTGACAGTCTGGTGGAGATCAATCTGAGCTTTTTCGACGCTCCGATGTCCGTGCTGCGGGATACCCTCTGCCGGGACGCCAGCCTGACCGTAAACGGTACGGTCTATGACATCAACCGGCCGAGCGGGATGGAGGTGTTTTCGGGTTCCGGAGAAAATGGCTGTGACAGCCTCGTACAGGTCGATCTTATCTTCCAGGAAGACGTAACCGTCGCTCTGGTAGGTGATCAGGATATTTGCATGGGCGAAGAGGCCGTCCTGGAGTTCAGGGTACTCAATGCGCTGACCCCCATCGATGTCCAATATGCCGTCAACGGTGGCAATCCCACCTGGATCTACGGTGTAGAGGACGGAGATGTGATCACCGTAAAACCCAATGACAATACGACCTATTCCGTAGTGCAGGCTTTGGTGCCGCCGGAATTCTGTACAGTGACTATCGGTGGGGATGCGACCGTTCGCGTAAGCATGCTGATGGTAGACGTGGTGACCGATACGGATTACCTGGGCTACGGAGTTAGCTGTGCCGATCAGCAGGACGGTGCGATCCGGGCCATGGTCATGTCCGGCACCGGTCCCTTTGAGTTTGTCTGGCAGGATGGTGTCCGGATGCCCGAACGCACTAATCTCGGCCCTGGCGTTTACAGTGTAGTGGTAACCGACGCACTCGGCTGTACGGCCGAAGCATTTGTGCAACTGGAAGCGCCCCCGCCCATTCAAATGCGTCTTTCCACCCTGCCTCTGGATTGTGACGGCGGATCCAGCGGAGCCGTTATTCTGGATACGGTTTTCGGTGGAATACCGGCGTATTTTTACAGCATTGACGGCGGTACCGCCCGGGAAGTCGTTCAGACGCCCCTGCTCATCACCGATATTGCGGCGGGTCGGCATACCATCGAGATTTCCGATGAATTTGGCTGCAGTACGCGTCAGGATGTGGTTATTGCGGAATTTACCCCATTGGAGCTGATCCTCGGTCCGGATCAGAAAATTCGCTACGGAGAATCGGTCCGTCTGGACGGAGTGGCCAATTTTCAGATCGACTCCCTCTACTGGGTACCCAGTGATTCGCTCCAGCCGACGAATACGCTGCCGACCCGGGCCCGGCCCAGTGAAACGACTACCTATACCTTGAGGGCGTTTGACAGTCGGGGATGCTGGGTTGAGGACGAAATCAAGATCACGGTGATCCGGGAAGACGATATCTACGTACCCAATGCCTTTTCGCCCAATAGCGACGGGATCAACGATCGGGTTTACCCGTTCACCAATCCCAATATCAAGATCATCAATGAATTCCGGATATTTGACCGCTGGGGCAATCAGATGCACTACCAGCAGGAATTCCACGGCAATCAGGAAAAGTTCGGCTGGGACGGCATCTTCAATAACCAACCGATGGATCCGGCCGTTTTTATCTTCGTTCTGCACTTTACCTACCTCGACGGTCAGCCCGGTATGCTGAAAGGGGATATCACCCTGGTACGCTAAACAGCGGTACCGCTAAGTTTGGCGATGGGCCTCCATTTAACGGATAAAAAAATGGCAGGTATACCGGCCCAATGAGGTTACCGATATACCTGCCATAATAGAGATTCAAAGATAAGAATTACTTGATCTCCCGGTATTTTGAGGCATTGGCCGGATCGAGCCGGCTCATCAGACGGATCACTTCATTCTGCTGATCCATACTGCCCATTTTAAAGATCTCCACCAGTTCGGATGATTTCTCATTGTTGAAAAGCTGAACGATCATAGAGTTCGGGTAAGATTGATTCACCCGACCCACTTCTTCCAATGCCTGAGCGATCACTGCCCGGCCGGTTTCTATATCCTGAGACATCAGGTCCAGTCCCTGGCGGTGGTAATTGTACATGGCCTGGCGCAGCGGGCGTACCCGGGGGGACATGATATTTTCGATCAGCCAGTAACGGTTTCGGTTACTTTCCACGGAGCGCCAGCCCGGGTTGGCCGAAGCGGCACTCTGGGGTACGCTGTTCAGTATATCCTGGGCCAGTTGAAAATAAGGCTCCCCACCCATGGGTGAAAAAGAATCGTAGTCCTTACCGAGAATGATAAAGGCATAGTAGGCCAGTACGGCGGAAAGGTTGTCGTTGTACTGGTTCCGGCTGTACTGTACCGGTTGGTATTGCTCGTAGAAGAAGGTTACTTCCTTATCGATATAGTTGAACAGCGGGGTATCGTATTCCGAATCGTAGACCGGCCGGGAGGACTGTACCGCCAGATCCGCTTTGAAGCTGGTGGGAGAAAGTTCTTCCTGGATAGTCAGGATGAAGTTGCAATTGATCCGTTCCTGGGTCTCAAAAACGTCGGTGGTCCATTTCTGGCTGTTCAAAAATTCCGTGATGGTCTGTTCCAGGGTCTCAAATACCTTGGGATCGACCGTCTGCAATTTTTGTGTATTCACCTTCACGTTTACGTTCAGTTCCTGGGCCTGCAGGCCGATAACTCCGAGAACGAATGCACCGATTAAAAGTAGTCTGCTCATGGTATACTTATGGATCCGGCTTCCGGCCGGATTATCAAACAATTTACAATTTACAATATCGGAAGCAGGGTATTGATGATATCCTTTGCTACTTCCGCCTTTGTTTTTAACTCAAAATGGCGCGTCTTATTGTCCTGACTGAGGATAGAAATCTTATTGGTGTCGTGCTGGAAACCCGCACCGGCATCCCGTAGCGAATTGAGCACGATGAGATCGAAGTTTTTCTTTTCCAGCTTTTTGCGGGCATTGGCGGTCTCATTGTTGGTCTCCAGAGCAAAACCGATGATCCGCTGGCCGGCCTGCTTCATCTCCCCCAGAGCAGCGGCAATATCGGGCGTCCGCTCCAGCTCGAGTTTCGGCGTACCATCTTCTTTCTTGAGCTTTTGATCAGCGACCTTCACCGGCCGGTAATCCGCGACTGCCGCCGAAAGCACGGCGATATCGCATTCCGGGAACTGTGCGGTGGCCCGTACGTACATTTCCCGGGCCGATTCCACGTGAATGGTGTCAATCCCGGGATGCTTTGCCCGCAGGGCTGAGGGCCCGAGTACCAGGGTAACCCGGGCGCCCCGGGACGCAGCTTCCTCCGCAATGGCGATCCCCATTTTTCCGGAGGATCGGTTCCCAATGAATCGTACCGGATCGATCGCTTCGTAGGTGGGCCCGGCGGTGATCAGCACTTTTTTGCCGGCCAGATCCTGCCTTCGTAGGAACTGCTCCGTCAGGAACGCGACGATGGTTTCCGGTTCGGCCATCCGCCCCTCCCCTACCAGTCCGCTGGCCAGTTCACCGTGCTCAACGGGGATGATCTCGTTGCCGTAAGTACGCAGTTTCCGGAGATTCTCCTGGGTTGCCGGATGGTGCCACATGTCCACATCCATGGCCGGTGCAAAAAATACCGGGCAGCGAGCGGACAAATAGACCGCAGACAGCATATTATCACAGATCCCGCCGGCCAGCCGGGCCAGCGTATTGGCGGTCGCCGGAGCGATGATCATCGCATCTGCCCACAGGCCGAGTTCAACGTGGTTGTTCCAGCCCGCTTCGGACTGCACGTCCGAATAAACGGGATTTTTGGAAAGCGTGGAAAGGGTAAGCGGGCTGATAAACTGAGCGGCGGCCGGCGTCATCAATACCCGAACGGAAGCTCCGGCCTTCACCAGCAGGCGGGTCAGAAAGGCCGACTTGTAAGCTGCAATACTGCCGCTTATCCCCAGAATGATCTTTTTACCGTGCAGATCTGCCATAGTGATATAAACACAATTGCCGGATGACTGGCACTAGGCAATCATCCGGCAGTTATTTTTCCAGTTGGAAAATTTGGAAGAAAGAATATTGCTACCCCCGGTTGCCCGACAGCAGCCCGATCCGATTATCGTCTTTTCTTGCGCTCGTTGTAGCGATAGTACAACTCATCGTTCAGGTATTCTTCCGTAGCGATGATCACCGGATTCGGCAGGCGCTCGTAAAACTTGGAGATCTCAATCTGCTCTTTGTTCTCGCTCACCTCCTCGATGGTATCGGATGATACGGCAAATTCCTCCAGTTTGTTGTGCAGTTCGTATTTCAGATCCACGGCCAGTTGACGGGCACGCTTGGTGATAACATTCAGCGCTTCGTAAACATTGGCGGTAGAACCGACCAGTTGTTTAATGTCCCGGGCACGAACGTTAGGATCCAGCCCCTGCACTTTGTTCTTGATATCCGACATTATCCAGTTGTTTTAATTTTTTCTGAGAATTATTGAGAATGGAGGACACTTCTTTCACGTGTTCACTCTCACCGTAGCGTCCCAGGAATTCCAACGACAAGTTGGCCGTTTCCCGGTAGCGTTCCTCCTGCTTATCGACAAAACTGTTTTCCGCCATCAGAAAAGATGACTTAATGATCATGTAGCGCACCTCGTCCGCGCGATCGGTTTCCGGAAAATCCTTGAGCAGGTTCTCGAAGGACTGCATAGCCGACTGGTACTGGCGAATATCAAAATACAATACGCCTTCCTCAAAGGCCTTGCGCTCCAGTTTGGCCCGCATCTCATCGATCAGGTTATTACATTCCGTTACCCGTGGGTTATTGGGATAAGCGTTAATGAACGCCTGGAACTCCTCAATGGCCTTTAGGGTATAGGTCTGATCCAATCGGAAAGTGGGCGACATCTGATAGTTGCTGTACGCCGCCATGAATTCCGCATCCTGCCGCTTGGAACTACCGCCGTAAGTCTGGGCGAAATTCTTGAAATAGTAAGCCGCCAGCACATACTGCCGCAGATAGTAATAGGTATAAGCGTACTTGAAATAAATATCTTCCGCTTCGGCCTTTCCCCGGTAGGAACCGATCACCAATTCATAAAGCGTCTGTGCTTTCTGGTACTCTTCTTCCTCGTAGTAGGCATTGGCTTTCTGCAATACTAATGCCGGATCACCGCTGGTGCGAATTTTTTCGAATTCGCTCTTACAAGCGGAGAAAACCACTATGGCTAAAAGCCCTACAAAAACTGTATAAATTGGTTTCATTTTCATAGACCCGCAAAGGTACACTTTTTTGATTTACAAAACAAAGGATAAATTTGTGCCGAATGTAACGATCCAAACCGGTATCCGGTAAATTTATGCCCCGGATGAGGGAATAACGGCCATGTTTAATTTTATTTGTTATTAAATTGCCGTTTGGCCCCTATATCTTACACTTACATAGAGTCCATTGTGTCCTTAGAGGTTGGTTAAAGCCTGAGATTTAAAACATGGAAGAAGATCCTTTTGTAAAAAGGCTGGAAGAATTTCGATTGTACTACAACCATACCATCCATCCGGAACTGGTACGGCAGGAACGTGCACGGGCGCGCCTTTTGCGACTGATCGGGTTTTCCATTTTCCTGCTCCTGGCCCTGTTCGTTCTCGAACTCATCATCGGGATCTGGGTAGTGGCCATGTTCCTCAGTATTCCGATCGTTATCTACATCGGCTTTCTCGTGGTGCAGGTCCGGGAGTTTATTCAGGGATTTAAACCGAACGTCATGCGGCTGATCCTGGATTTTATGGGGCAGATGCCCAACTATTCCGAACTGCACTACGAGCCGGACAAAAGCATTACCAAAACGCAATTTCTCAGTAGCGGTCTTTTTGCGACCAAGGCAGAATTCTTTCTGGGAGAAGATTATATCAAAGGCCAGGTCAGCCTGATGCCTTTTGAAATGAGTGAGTTACTCGTCCGGCAGGTCTCCCAGGTAGGCAATCAGCTGGATACCGTGTTCGAAGGAGTTTTCCTGACCTCCACCTTCAGTGAAGAAACGCAAGGCTCCATCCGCATCTGGCCGCGCCACCGGCGGCAGTACCACACCCGGGCCATCAAGGAATTTACCTGGACCGGAGCCATCAACGTGGAGGACGAGATCCTGAACGAAGCCTTTCGCAATCAATTCGTAGTCTACGCCACGGAGGATACCCATGTAGTCGGCATCCTTTCCGAACCCATGCAGGCCGCCATCCTCGATTATGTCGAAAAAACCGGTAAGGACATCTACATCGCCTTTGACGACCGGAAAGTATTTGCCGGCATCACCGAACCCCGGGACCTCCTGGAGCCTTCCATTTTCTTCACCAATCTCCGCTTCGATCTGATCCGGGAATTCTACGAAGATGTTTTCCTCATCCTGCGGGTGGTCATGTACTTCGACCAGACGCGATAATTTTCGTATTGCTTAGGCCGGTTTCCGGCTGGTGGAATTGATAAAATACACGCCCGCCAGCATCAATCCGCCGGCAACCAGCGCACCCGGATTGATCACTTCGTTATTAAAAGACCAGCCCAGCAACAGTGCCACCAAAGGATTCACATAGGTAGAAGTAGCAACCTTCTCCGGGGAAACTTTAGATAGTAGATAATTGAAGCAGGAAAACGCCAGAATAGAGCCGAAAGCGACCAGATACAACCAGGACAAGCCCGCTTTCCAACTCAGTCCGGACAGCTCAAAGGTAGCCGCTTCGCCGGTTACCCAGCTAAAAAGCATCAGCACCGCGCCGCCACTCAGCATCTGCATAGACGAACGCTGGAAGCGGTTTTCCGGCAGATCCAACCGGCTGACATAGATAGAAGCAAACGCCCAGGCCACCAGACTGATCCCGATCGCCAGCAGGCCCATCCAGGCCTTGGGGTGTGCATCCAGTTGGGGCTGCCCCAACAACAGATACATGCCCATCATACCCAGTAAGGCTCCGATCAGCGCCCGTCCACCGGGGCGCACCCCCTGAATAGCCCAGAGCAGGAACATAATGACCAATGGGTCAATTGCTACCAGTAAAGCCGCAAATCCGGTATCGATAAACTGGATAGCCCAAATGAGCCCTCCCGAGCCCAGGGCGAGAAAAAGAATGCCCAGAATAAAGGACCAAAACCACTGCCGGGCCGAAGGCAGGGGCGTTTTGCGAAAATGCAGGAAGCCGAATAACAACAGCCCCGCCGTGAAAAAACGGGTACCCCCCATCAAAAAGGGCGGGATTGCCTCGATCGCAAAATAATTGAAAAGATAGGTGGCTCCCCAAACGACGTAAACGGCCGCAAAGGCGCCAATGATCAGCCAGAATTCTTTTTGCCGGTTCCCAAACGGATTGGACAGAGTGAAGTTTTTCATCGCTAATTAAGTTGGAAGCTTATTCCGGTTTTAGCCCAAAGGCAAAAGGTAAAAAAAACGACAACAACAGGCCTCACATTCGGACCTATTTTGCAATGACCAGTTTCTTTTTCAGCCAGGTTTCGCCGGTCGAAACCAGAATAACAAATAGGCCCGGGGGATAGTTTCCCAAACTAAAAATAAAGCTCGACGGATCTCCGGCAGCAGTATGGCACCCATTCGCCCTGCAAAATAATGCATAGGTGATCTTTCTCCTTGCTGAGACTGAGCCGGCATCGGGGTCCTCCCCTATATTCATTTCTGTTAAAAAGTTTTAAAAAAAGCCCCCGGTGCTTAAACAACGTTAAATCCTGTCGATACAGGGGGGGGACCCGCCGAAAAATTGCATCCTTTTCACAACGAATGCGTCATTTTTGAAAAACGATTTCAGCGGACCGGGATCGCATTACCGGCCGACAATCCATCAAAATAACTACAATATGAAAACCTACAAACTGCTCCTAGTCGCTACCTTTTGCCTTTTTTCCATTGCCATGTTCGGACAGCGGGAAGAAACCCTGTTCGGCCGCGCCGGCGGTCTGACCGGCGCCTGGGGCGCTCCGGTATATAACTACTCCCAATTCGGTGAAGACTGGGTCTACGTACGCGGTGGTTACGGCGGACTGGAATTTGGTCGCTCCCTCTTCCTCGGCTGGGGAGGATTCCGTACCCGCGAGAATGTCAATATCGAAGGGGTAGATCCCTTCCGCTTTCGCTACGGTGGTTTTATTCTCGGAGTAGCGCCTAACGCGTACCGTTCCGTGCACGCCCGCTTTAACGTACTCACCGGTGGTGGTCGCCTGGATCTGGCCGATGGAGAACGCGACCGGGTATTTGTGATGCAGCCCTCCGCCGGGATCGAGGTCAACGTCTTCCAGTGGATGCGTTTGGGGCTGGATGGCGGTTACCGCTTTGTCATGGATTCCGATGTGGCCAATCTGGAAAGCGGCGACCTATCGGCTCCCTTCTTTCAGATCGACCTGAAATTCGGCTTCTCCTGGGATTAACAGTCCATCCGACCTGGAACCGGCATTTGGGATCTTAACTCCACTGGAGTTAAGATCCCAAATTGCACCCTCCCCGCACGCTATGGCTCCCATTCTGTCAAAATCCGGCAATAATTCCTCCCCTGCGTCGCGACCGCTCCTTTTCCCTTCCGGCTTTTCCTATCTTCGCATTCTGTAAAAGCTTATACGTTTTCTAAAAAATGCACGCCGGATCGAGATCCGGGAATAAGATCCCATTACAACGAGATATGCCGCCGTATCAGTAGTGGCTAATCCGACAAACCCGGTCCGGCATTTGCCAACAAAATATGAAGTAATGCTCCGAAGACCACGTCGCAACCGCCGGTCGGCCGCCATCCGCGGACTAGTGACCGAAACCCATCTCACCCCCCACCACCTTGTACAACCGATCTTTTTGCTGGACGGAAAGAAAATCCGGGAAGAAGTAAGCTCGCTGCCCGGCACCTACCGGCTTTCCATTGACCAGGTACTGCCGGAAGTGGAAGCCTGCCTGAACCTGGGCATCACGAGTTTCATCATGTTCCCGGCCGTACCCGATGACCGGAAGAACAAGACCGGCACCTACGGCTACCACGCGGATAACTTTTACCTGAAAGCCGCCACGGAGATAAAAAAACGTTTCCCGGAATGTTGTCTGATCAGTGATGTCGCTATGGATCCCTACAGCTCCGATGGGCACGATGGCCTCGTCAGCGGTGGCCGCATCCTCAACGACGAAACGCTGCCGATACTCGGCAAAATGTCCATTGCCCAGGCCGAAGCCGGATTCGATATTCTCGGCCCCAGCGATATGATGGATGGCCGCATCGGCTACATGCGGGAAACCCTGGATGAAAAAGGTTTCACGGAGACCGGCATTATGGCCTACACTGCCAAATACGCCAGCGCTTTCTACGGCCCGTTCCGCGATGCTCTGGACAGCGCGCCCCGGGAGGATGAAGATATTCCCAAAGACAAAAAGACCTACCAGATGAACCCCGCCAACCAGCGGGAAGCGCTCATCGAAGCCGAGCTGGATACCGCCGAAGGAGCAGATTTCCTCATGGTAAAACCGGCTCTGAACTATCTGGATGTTATCGCTCTGTTGAAACAAAATTCCGAACTGCCGATCGCAGCCTACCACGTTAGCGGAGAATGCGCCATGTTACTGGCTGCAAGCCGGAACGGCTGGCTGGATTACGAAAAAGCCATGCCGGAAACGCTGCTGAGCATCCACCGGGCCGGAGCGGATGTGATCATTACTTATTTCGCCCGGGATTACGCCGAAATGTACCGGAAGGGCAGAATCTAAGCGCGGGCCGTCGGACGCTAAAAGTAATGGTTGGCCGTTGCTTTTAGCGTTTATTAAATAAATACCCAACGCTATGCGCCAGATCTTTTGGTCCACCCTGTTGCTCAGTCTTTTATTCTCCGCCTGTCAGTCCGCTTCTTCCGAAAACGAAACGGTGGAAAGCGAAGAACGCTTACCCAATATTGTCTATATCCTGGCCGATGATCTCGGCTATGGCGATCTAAGTACGTACGGGCAAAAACGGTTCAGCACCCCCAATATTGATCAACTGGCCGCTGATGGTCTCAAATTCATCCAGCACTACGCCGGTACGACCGTTTGCGCGCCCTCGCGCTCGGCCCTGATGAGCGGCCAACACACCGGCCATACCTTCATCCGCGGCAACCGGCGCGTCGAGCCCGAAGGACAATATCCCATTCCCGATAGTCTGTACACCCTGGCGGAAATGTTGAAGCAGAAAGGTTACGCCACCGGTGCTTTTGGCAAATGGGGGCTGGGACCGGTTGGCTCTACCGGCGATCCGAACCAACAGGGATTCGATACTTTTTACGGCTATAACAGTCAGACCCTGGCGCATAATTATTATCCTTATTTTCTGTGGGATAATGAGGAAAAGGTCATGCTGGAAGCCAACGAAGGAACCAATACGGGCGCCTACGCACCGGCCCTGATACAGGAGGCCACGCTCGAATTCATCGAAACCCACCGGGACGAGCCCTTCTTTTTGTACGTGCCGAGCGTAATTCCCCACGCCGAACTCGTCGCGCCGGAAGAGTATATGGCCGAATTTCGCGGCAAGTTCCTACCGGAAAAAAACTACGAAGGTACCGATGATGGAGATCGCTACCGCAAAGGTCCCTACGGCTCCCAGGCCGAGTCCCACGCCGCTTTTGCGGCCATGGTGAAGATCCTCGACGATCAGGTGGGTGAGATCCGTAAGAAGATCCAGGATCTGGGGCTGGCGGAAAATACGCTCATCATTTTCACCAGTGACAATGGTCCGCACCTGGAAGGTGGAGCAGATCCGGATTTCTTTGACAGCAACGGGCCGCTGCAGGGTTACAAGCGCGATCTGTACGAAGGAGGCATCCGGGTACCGATGATCGCAACCTGGCCGGGCCGGATCGCTGCCGGGTCCGAAACGGATCATATTTCGGCATTCTGGGATGTCTGGCCAACCCTGGCCGAACTGACCGGCAGCCCGACGCCGGATGATCTGGACGGCATTTCGTTCCTACCTACTCTGCTGGGACAGGAAGGCCAGCAGGAACACGAATACCTCTACTGGGAATTTCACGAAAGAAAAGGCCGGCAGGCCGTGCGGCAAGGCGACTGGAAAGCAGTGCGCTATAATGTTTTTGCGTCCGAAGATGCGCCCATCGAACTGTATAATCTGAAAGAAGACATCGGAGAGACCAATAACCTGGCGGACGAACATCCGGAACTGGTGGCGAGCATGAAGGCCATTATGGAAGCTGCGCATCGGCCATCGGAGGTTTTCCCGTTTGAATAGGGGGTGTGTTTAGTAAAATTAGACTTTCTAAGTTTTCGAAACTTAGAAAGTCTTGAAAACCAATAAATTCTGGAAAAACCTAAAAGTCTTTCACCCTCCCGTGCAGCGTTTCCCTCCCCTACCGCGCCATATCAATAAAAGCTCCCGATAAACGACTTTGCTGCATGGAAGAACACCTATTGATCCGGCGCTGCATAAAAGGCCACCCCGATGCTCAGAAGCAATTGTACGTGCGCTACCAAAGTCGTTTATTCGGGCTGTGTCTCCGCTACGCCCGCTCGGAAGCGGAAGCATTGGATTTTCTGCAGGAAGGTTTCATCAAGATCTTTCGGGACCTGAACCGTTTCCGCGGCGATGGTCCGCTGGAAGCCTGGATGTGCCGGGTGGTAGTCAATACCGCCATTTCCAAACTGCGCCGGAAGAGCTGGATCAAAGAGGAGAATTACGACTGGGAGGCCATCCCTTCCGAGGAACCCGAAGCGGATCCCGAAGGCCTGAATGCCGAACAGCTGATCGAACTGATCCGGCAATTACCGGACGGTTTTCGGACCGTTTTCAACCTTTATGCCGTCGAGGGATATTCCCACAAAGAGATCGCCCGGATACTGGATATTGCGGAAAGTACTTCGCGTTCCCAGTATTTACGGGCCCGGAGACTCCTGCAGGAGCGGATCCGGGCATTGCAGCAATACTGACCGTCAACTTTACAGGGCTTTTAATTTTTCAATTTCTTTTGGCTAATCCTCCACCACGTAAAACCGCAAAAGATCATGCAAACGGAAAATTTTGAATCCAAAATAAGACGGATCGCCGGAACATTTGACCGGCGCCCTCCGCAAACGACCTGGGAGCAGATCCAACGGGAATTGCCACAAAAACCAGATTCAGGTACTGGTCCGGGTCTGCTTCGCTGGGGGCTTCCATTAGCACTGGTCGCCGCCGTCGCGATCGGACTGATCATCTGGCCGCAATTCGAAACACCGCAGGTCTGGATGGATGACTATATATTGGCACTCCGGCAGGCCAAAGCTGAAAACAAGCCACTACTACTCCTATTCACCCGTACCTGTCCCGATTGCGAAAAGTTGGACGACATCCTCGAAAGATCAAATATCGACGAGCTCGCCGAAAGCTATATCCCGGTGCGTTTGCTGCTGGATGATCAGACGCCGATGGACGGAGCTCCGGCCGTGCCCCAGTTGTTCCCGAAAGGCACCCTTGAACTGGTTCACCTCCCCGATACACACGGGCAATCCGCCTGGCGGGTAAAGGGGCAGGAACGCACGCTGCTCACCTGGGGGCAGGTATGGGAATTCTGGATGGAAGCCGTCTTTTTCACCCAAAGGCCGCCTTTACTGGTCCTGCTGACACCCCAGGAAGAACCGATCGCCCAGTACAATTACATCGAACATACCGAATTGTCCGCCAGAGAGATCGGCAAAGAAATTGATCGCTGGCTCGCCTTGCAACTCGACCTGAAGGGGGAACATCTGGAGGGCAAAATGCTTTTTACCAGCCTTTGTGCCAGTTGCCATAATCGTAACATGAAAGATCCGCTGACGGGTCCCGCGCTGGGCGGTATCCGGGAAAAGTGGTCCGATTATCCGGAGAGTGATCTGTACGATTTTATTCGCGATCCCCAACAATCTATCTACGACGGACATCCACTGGCCCTTGCCACCTGGAATGAATGGAAACCCACAGTAATGACCAGTTTTTCAGATATTTCCGACGGTAGCCTGAAGAAGTTATTAGATTACATCGATTGGCAATACGAACAGAACTAATTGACCATACAGAAGCGATCTAAAAGGAAATGGGTGTAGCAGTTTTGAAGATCAAACCGCTACACCCATTCTTTTCACTGCCTGCTATCCAAAAGAAAAGAGCCGACAGGATCACTAAAATCCGCTAAGGCCGAAGTCGCACTATTTCCCTAGCAGCTCCGCGCCTCGTATGTTTGTAACGAGTCAAAAAGTTCATTGAAAATAATGTTAGTTTGCTACCGCACTGGGACACGAGTTATTTGCGCCTAAACACCAATTCAATAATTGGATGTTGCCGC
>NZ_PDUD01000024.1 GCF_002646595.1 Flavilitoribacter nigricans DSM 23189 = NBRC 102662 | reverse complement strand
TCTAATAAAATGTTTACCCCGAAAATAGGCAAATGTGCCTAGATTCGGGGTATTTTATTTGCCTTTTCCTAAGCTAATTTATTGAAAGTTAATCACCTAGAATTTACAGGGATGGCCTAACCAAAATTAGTCGAATTGCAAGGGGTTTATTTTTTATTAAATCCATCAAACCCACAAACTCCAACATGACTATCTTCTTAAGGGCGCTTATCGTATAAGGAGTTCGCGCTATTGCCCTACTATGATTTCGTTTTTCATCACCACTCCGACAGCGGCTGATCGAACGGACTTACGGCACCGGTAGCATCCTCCGGGATCAGTAATACCTGAAAGCGCTCCGAACTATTGGCCGGCAGTTCACACTCGAAGCCGAGGAGGGTCTTACCCGGATTGGGTGCATCGTAATCCGTACCGGGATCGGTACTCCAGGTACGCATTTGGAGGTTATCCGGTCCGCTTACCCGCATGTAGAGCGTTTTGCCATCTTTTATGAGTGTGGCACCGTTTTCCGTAAGGCTGACGTTGGCCGTGGTCAGCATGGTCCAGCGGATGACGGTAGGTCGGTCCAGAGTGCTGACTTCATCGCGTACGATAACATACTGCTCCTCCCGGATGCCGACACCCCGCCGGGATTGCTGCAATTGGCCGTCGTATACCGTCGAAATATCCGAGATCGCAAATGGAAACGCCGGGTCTTCCGAATAGCGATCAATGCCGGCATAACCGTCTACCCGCTGCAATTCACCATCAACGGTAAGGGTATTGTGGACATAGTTGTTGAAGCGAAAGATGCTCCAGCGCTGGGCGTCCTGAGCGCGACCGAAAACCTGAATACCTTTCGATTCCAGGGACTCGTAATCCTGACTGCCGAAATCCGAAGCCCAACGCACGCCATCGGCTTCCATTATGAAGGAACCGACATCCATGTGGCCGTGATTGACGGAAGGCGATCCCGCCTTAAAACCGAGATAGATCGCCTGCGGATCCGTCCAGGAGGTGCGCATCAGGGCCACCGGATTGCTGCCCTGACCGACCCAGACCTTGCGCTCGGGTGCAGTAATCTGATCCATCGGTATATTTTTCCCCCAGATAAGAATAGCGGGTAGCAGCCGGTCGCCGGTAAGCCTGGAATAATCATCGATCTCCAGGAATTTTCGCTCCATCCAGAGCAGGGAAGGATCACTGGTCTGTTCCGCGAACCAGAACATAGCCGGTTTCAGGCTACCGCCCAGGTTACAATCGCCCCAATTAAAGCAAAGGGAGGTGGTACCCAGCATATGCTGAAGAAACCCGGCGGTTTCGAGGAAACCCGGCATTTGGGGTAGCCCGTAATCCGAGCCCATTGCTTTTTCCAGCGCATGCAGGAACAATACATTCATAGAAGTGCCGTATCCCCAGTAAGCATATCCTTCTGGATAGGCTCCGTCCGGTTGATAGACGCCCATCGGCAGCTCAATAGTAGACACGGCCCGGTCGATCACGTCCCGGGCCAGTTCCGGATAGGCTCCCGCCAGGGCCACGGCGCCGAAAGTCATACCGGCATTACAGACCTGGTTCCAGTTGTTGGTAGAACCCAGGAACCAATTGTAATTATTATCGAAAGACGGTTCCAGCCCTTTGGTCCGGATGGCTTGCCGGATCTTAGTCCGGGAACTTTCGGGCAGGTCGTGGTACAACCAGTCGTAGCCGATCGCCATCCCCATGGTCATTTCCGCTACATCGAGAAAATGCGAGGGATTCCAGTCGCTGAACCCGGCTACCGCCAGCATTTCCGCTTCCGCTCTGGCTAGGAAACGCTCATCACCCGTCATTCGGTAAGCATAGGACAGGTAAAATACACGGCGGATGCACTCCCGGGATACACTGAGTAGGCGGCGACCGATGAGTTTGCGTTCCAACAGCTCTTTTTTAAAAAACTTATTACAGGCCTGGAGAATGGCAAAATGTACTTCCTGCCAGACCGGATCGGTATCGATGAGGGTGTGGATCTGCTCTTCTTCGCCCTCCAAAAGCAATAGTTGGGGATGATTGCCCTGGTCGTTGGATATCGGGGGCGTAGAGGCCTCTTTTTTACAGGCGGATAGCGTAAGCAAGGTGGCCGACAGGATCAAAAGAAAAAAGGGCGGGAATTTCATAGATTATCGCTTAAGATGGGGTGCGGAAAGATGGTTTATGAATAAGACGGTCATCGTTCCTCCCCACCTGAACCGCTGCCATAAAAGAGGCGTGGTTGCCTGTCACTGGGCACGCCAAACTGTTGCCGGACGGACTTCCGTGCATTAGAATTCCCAAAAGATCCAACCAAGCCGGGTGGTGCCGGGTTGTAATAACAGCTGAGCCCGGTTCTAAGCTGGATCATCCCGAATTTTTTCGTTTTATTCGGAATAAACGAATGAATTGTTATTATGCGACTGGATCTCAGCCCGCAATGAAAAACAATTCATTATGGGAAGCCGGCAGATGATATGAGTTGTGTAAAATTGTGGGGAGGTATGCGAAGCAGGGGTTAAAAGTCCCAGAGGGACGAAATATAGGTAGCCCATTCAATAGTTCAATAGGTTCAGCGTGCCGTAGGTACGCTATGTGAAATCATATTGCGTACCTACGGCACGCTAACCCGGGAAATGATCATTTTGCTACCTATACTTTGTGCCCAAAGGCACATTTCCTCCATATTTAACTCCTGATTCGCATGACTCCTATTGATTTCTATCTTTCAACTATTTTGAAAACCAAATTTCCACCATGCGATCACAAAAGGTCAATTTCACCAATTCCGAAGGCACCCAACTGGCCGCTCGTCTGGAATGGCCGGTGAACCAACACCCCCATTCATTCGCCATTTTTGCGCACTGCTTTACCTGTGGCAAGAGCCTGTCGGTAGTGCGGCAGATCAGCATGGCGCTCAACCTCAGTGGAGTGGCGGTACTGCGCTTTGACTTTACCGGACTGGGAGAAAGCGAAGGAGAATTTGCGGATACCAATTTTTCTTCCAATGTGGAGGACCTGATCGCTGCGGCCAATTACCTGGAGCAGGAATTTCAATCGCCCGCGCTCTTGGTGGGGCATTCGCTGGGCGGTGCCGCGGTACTGTGTGCGGCCGCTCAACTACCCGCGGTGAAGGCCGTAGCTACCATAGCCGCGCCTTTTGACCCCGCCCATGTGCAGCATCTGCTGGAATCGGTCGAGGAAGAGATCGACCGGGAAGGCCTGGCCAAAGTAAATATCGGAGGGCGTTCCTTCACGGTGAAGAAGCAATTCCTGGAAGATATCCGGGAGCAGAACCTGGTGGATAAGATCAAACACCTTAAAAAGGCGCTCCTGATCATGCATTCTCCCCAGGATAAGACCGTGTCGATCGACAATGCTTCCCGCATTTACCACGCGGCCATGCACCCCAAGAGTTATGTTTCGCTGGATGGTGCCGATCATTTGCTAAGTGATAAAAAGGATGCGGCCTATGTAGGGGATATGATCGGATCGTGGGTGAAACGCTATCTGGATCTTCCGGACAAGGAAGACCTGCGTTCGGATAAAGCCGTAGCGGTACGGCTGGGTGAGGAAGGATATACCACGGAAATTATGGTGCGCCACCACAGTCTGCAGGCCGACGAACCGGAAAGTGTCGGTGGCAATGACTTTGGGCCGTCTCCTTACGAGTTGGTCGCCGCCGGCCTCGGAGCGTGTACGGCCATGACGCTGCAAATGTACGCCCGCAGGAAAAAATGGCCCCTGGAAGAGGTGGTCGTTCACCTGGAGCACTATAAAGACTACCGGTCCGACCAGGAAAACCTGGAGGATCCCAAGAGTAAGATCGATCATTTCTCCCGGACCATCGAGATCGAAGGGGACCTGGATGAAACCCAGCGGCAACGCCTGTTGGAAATTGCCAATAAATGTCCGGTTCACCGCACGATGGAAGGTGAGATCGAGGTGGTGACCGATCTGCGAATGGATAAAAGTCTGGAAACCGGGAAACCGGAAAATTAAGCGTAATCAGTCCGGGATAGAAGCATGGACTCCGATCGGATCTGTTAAGCGTCAACTTCCCGCTATCCCGGTATCCTGTATCTTATGAAAGAATGATCTCCATTCTGATCAGTTCACCGGATAAGCTGATGGTGCCGGATCAATCTTTGTGTTTGCGGCGACTGCGGCTGTCCAGTTTGTTCTCGCGCAATTTCTGCTGATACAGCTCTTCCCGGGCCGCAGCGTTTTTCTTCTGGGTGATGTCCAGCATTTCATCCGCCTCCGGGTGGTCGCGGTTGATCTTGCGGCCCAGGAAGGTCAGTTTGTTCCCCACCACACTTTCTGTTTCCTGATTGGTTTCCTGGATCAGTTGATCCATGTCCTCTTCACCGATGTACTTGCCGCTCTGGATTTTCTTTTTGGCGATCTCACGCGCTACTTCCCGGCCGACAAATTCATTGTAGTAGGCTTCTTCCTCCTTTTCCCGTACCTGATCAACGGCATTGCCGCCGATGGCTACCATTTCTTTACGTGGACGGTTGCGTTCCACTTCGCGTTTGTGGCTGGTCACCTCTTCGGCTACGTAACCGGCTCTTTCGGCGGTGATGTCATCTACCGGAGTGCCGGAGATAACCGCCTGGCGAACCTGCTTGTCGTACGCCTGCAGGGCGTATTGGCGCATGATGGCCTGCAGGTCTTTTTCCTTGTATTTGCCTAGCGCATCCAGGCCTTCTACCCAGAGATCACTATTGGCGGAATACTTGAAATAACTGCCGCGAATGTCGCTGGAAGCCCGCTGCTTGGCTCTGGCCAGGGGATCAACGACCTTTTCGACAAAATCGGACCAACTGATGATGACGGCTCCGTGCTCCAGGTGCTGCAGACCTACGGCCAGAGATAAACCGGCGGGGACACCGCGGCTAACGGCCTGGCTGACGGCAACGGAGGCAAATTCGTTCACCCAGTCATTGCCCCGGGGCATACGGCTGACTTTGCGGGCCGGTTCCGATTTGGTGTCGCGGTCCCGGTAGGCATCCGCATTCTGGTAAGTCCGACCGTCATAATCGCCGGAACGATCCGTTTCTACCACGATATTGGTGGGTTTTTCCTTAGCGCTTTCCGATGATCCGTACATCCGCGCTTCGAACACTTCGGTGCGTTCATTTGAACCGGAACGGATCAGGTCAAATCCCTGGTTTTTCAAATAGCCGACCATGAGAATTACGGCAAATCCAAAGCCCAGTACATTCAGGATGCTGCTTCCGCCACGACGACGAGGGTAATCATTTTTCATAAGATCTAGAATATTAGAATGGTTTACAATAGTTTGGGTACCGGCTGCCCGGTATCCGGTTTAAAGATCGGGGCCGCCGCAGAAGGTTTAGTTCCTTCGGTACGAGCGGTCCACTGTTCACAATAATGGATTGACAAAAAAATTAATTCTTCAGAATTTCAGGTGCTTTCCGGTGGTTTTAACTATCGGACCGGGCCGGCAGCGGAAATGTTATTGGCTTCCAGCGCCCGGATCAGGTCAATGTCAAACTGCCAGAGTTCATAGGTTTCTATCAAATAAAAAAGTTTCTTGTGGTAAGTCGGGCTGGTCGCGTAACCGGACATTTTAAGTCCGGCCGCCGCTGCTGCGTAGTAGGGGACTACCGTCCGACCGTTGAAGAAATCTTCCGGTGCGATACCCGATGACGGCCGGTACAGCCCGGCCATCGGGCTGATATCGTAATCCTTGCCTACCTGATACTTACCCCAGATCCAGGAATAGCAACCTTTTTTCCCGGGCTGGCATTTTTTTGTGAGTAGTTGATTATGTCTTTCGTAGCTATCGCCTACCGTGGCGTAGACTTCGAAACGATCGTAGCGATTATCGTCGTGAAAATTATAGGCGCCGATGGCCGGCCGGCGGTAGATGAACTCGTCATCACTCAACTCGGCGTAGCGACGGGCGCGGATCTTCTCCCGGGCACTTTTCCCGGCGGGCGCTTTGATCCCAAAATGATTGTTCGTGGCTTTGGCCAGTGAAGACCTGCCCGCATTCGATTCGAGAATTCCCTGGGCCAGTTTGATGCTCACGGGAATATTGGTATTGCGCATATTCTGGAAGGCGATCAGCCGGTGCTTCTCGATGTAGTCCAGAATACGGCCGGCCGCTTTGATCTTGCCGCGACTATAGCCCGCTTTCTCGAATTTCTTGATAATATTTTCACGATGCCAGTAAGAACGGATATGTAATGGCGATATAGGAGAGAAGTCAGAACCGGCTGGGGTCAGCACTGGCGTATTTTCGGTCGTTAATAATTGTCGATTGGTTGGATCCGACTGGTAAAAGTCCTCAATAAGCGCGGGATCCAAAAGGCTGAAACTCGCTATCCCTTCCCGAAAGACATCGGAAAACTCCTGGATGATCGGAATGTCATCCAGAGGCACCCGGTCCTTCGTGATCCAGATTACAGCGAAGGCACAAACCAGAAACCCCACCATAAATCCTTTGAAGACCGGCGTGAGCAGGGAATCCAATACATTAAGCAGCCTCAATTCACGAGATTTTTTGGGTTAAATCTGAAATCTTTTTGCAAATATCTGCGCAATCTGCCGGGTAAACAGCAATCTGCTCCGGTTTGGTTCCGTTTACGTTTTTTATTGATAACCAAGACCTGAGGGCAAAAATGCACCCTGTTTACCAACTAAAGGGCAACTTGAGGTAATTATTTCAAAATTAAGCAAATTGGTCTGCTTTGAGAAATTGAAGTTAAAAGTTTCCCAGAGCAGGTGTAAGCCGATAAAAAAATTATATTTTTGTACTAATCATAATCTCCAAACACACCTTATCTTACGAGTAATCAGCGGAATAGATTCGCGGATCTCGATTTCCCACCCTATTTGCGTCGGGAGCTGATGGCTTAGCCGACCTAATTCATGGTTCTTACACTCAATATGACACGCTACTGAGCACTTGTATCCCTGGGATACCGGTGAAACCATGAAGCCTGGCTTCTGCATTCCAAAACCGATTAGCGGTCCGATTGAGGATTTTACAAGAAAACGATCAACAAAAACGTGTTTTTATCATGTTTTTAAACATTCGGTATGATTTTTGCTGCGAAAATTATCCCGGTGAGTTTACCAGTTGTGTTTAGCGACGAAAGGACCTGGTAGAGTCGTATCCGTGTGGCAACGGATAGCGGATGAACCGGGAATTTCGAATAACGGAGTGGAATCAACGTATGTTTCGATTAGTACTAAGTATAGTTTTAACAATGCTGGGGATAGGGTATCAGTCTTTAATCGGACAAACGGGCATCCGTCTGGATGAGTGTGATGTGCCTTATGTCGATCCGCAGGAGGCCGGAGATGACAATGGCCAGAATCGGGATACCCTTTATTATGAAACCTACTTCGCCGAACCAAACCAGGTTCGGAGTTTCTTTATAGATATTAACGCTTTCGGCGGTCAGCAAACGGATCGCGTCAAGGCCTACGTCATCCTGCCGGATAGTACCCGGAAGGAGATCGGTGGCCTGGAATTTGGTAACTGTGTTGACTGCGTGGAAGGCTTCGCCCTCATGGACCAGAACGAATTGCTGGTCACCGGCGTTTCCGATGAGGCCACGATGAACATGTGGTTGCAGTCCCTCAATCAGCCGGACTACCAGTTGCCGGGTAACTTACAGACCTTAGTTGGGGTGGGGCGCATCAGCGGCGTGTTGCCTGCCTGCGCCATCGGATTGTTCGTAGAATACAGTGTCTACAGCAATCCCAACAACGCCAGTACCGAATTTGCTACCTATATCCATTGCCCGGAGATCATCGGCGATTGCGCTCCGGAACTAAGCCGGCAAATTGTTTGCCAGCAGGACAGTCTCTACCTGACGGCTGCTATCGATCCCAACTGCATCATACCGGGGGCGGCTGTACGCTGGACGGATCGCAATGGCTGGTCGGCTGACGGCCTGACGGCCTCCCGGCAGTTGAGCGGTCATCTCGGATGGTATTATTTCGAAGTGGAAGATGAATGTTGTACCCTGGTGGATTCCATTCTGGTGGAGATCCCTCCCTTTGCCATGGCCGGGGCGGATCAGAGCCTGTGTGCGGGAGAAGCCCTGAGTTTATCCGGTAGCGGCGGTATGCAGCCCTACTGGGAGTTCAAGGGAAACAGCTTACCGGAAGGGCCCATGTGGCAGGTACCCAGCGTGAGTATGTCAGATAATGGACAGTATGTTTACCATGCCTTTGATGCCGATGGCTGTGAAGATACGGATACGCTCATGGTAAGTGTAAACGAACCGCTAGCTCCCGTATTAGCCGGCACTTCTCCCTGTTTCGGAGATACGTTGTTCCTGAGTCTGGATAATCCGGCAAACTTCTCCGCTTTCACCTGGATGCATCCCAACGGCACCGTGCTTTCGCCACCGTTTGTCACGGATTTCCAGGCTGATGATACCGGCAACTACACCTTTACGGCTACGGATATCAACGATTGTCCTGTGGAAGCGGAGGTCGCGATCAGCGGAGCTCCCCTGCCCGCATTCGATTATGAAATAGAACCCAATTGCGATAGTACCCGGATCTACCTCTTTCCGGACATTTACCAGTATGCCTGGTCTACCGGAGATACGGGGGCCGTACTGGCCAGCGCTACCGGTGGTGATTTTCAACTCAGTATTACGGACGCGGTTGGTTGTCAAACCACGACGCCGATCAGCCTGCCGGCTCCCGAAGGGCCCGCATTTGACGTGGTACTGGACCAGGCCGCCTGCCCCGGAGAGGGCGCAAACGTGCGCATTGAAATGGCCAATCCGGATCTACCGGTCATCTTTTCCCTGGATGCCGGACAAACCTACAGCTTATCCCCGGAGTTCACGGGCCTGGCTCCCGGTATCTACGGTCTGCAGGTGCAAGATGATCTGGGATGTATCCAGACCCAGCGCCTGATCATTCCCGCGCCGGATACGATGGGCGTACGTTTGCCGGTGGAACGACTGGATGTACGGCCCAATACCCCGATCTCCCTCCAGGCCGAAACGGTCGGAAATATTGTCGCCTACCAGTGGGTGCCGGAGATCATTGACAGCGGTGGGCCTAATACGGACTTCGTGGCTACCCAGGATATGGACATTCGACTGGTGGTAGAAGACGATCAGGGGTGCCGGGCGGTAGCCGGTCTGCCACTGACGATTGTACTCGGGGACATTTACGTGCCGGATGTATTCTCTCCGAACGATGATGGTGTAAACGACGGATTTACCTTTTTCAGTGATCTGGGATCCGGCGAACAGATCCTCTTCCTCCGGATCTTTGACCGGAACGGAGGCCTGCTTTTCAGTACCGAAGAACAACCCCTGAATGAAGAACGACTGGGATGGGACGGCCGGCAAAACGGCCGCGAACTTCCGGAAGGTGTCTATGTGTACCACGGAGCGATATTGTATGGAAACGGCTATATCCGGCACCTGAAAGGAGATGTAACCCTGGTGCGATAAAAGAAATTAAATGAAAAAACTAGGCTTAATCATTGGCATTTTAGGGACCGTTACGGTGTTGTCCGCCCAGCATTTTGAGGTGGGAATGGAGACGACCTTCGGCCCGGCCTATACCAGTTTTAAAGGAGACCTGGACCAGATCGTCGGGTTTTCGGAAATAGAACTTACGCAAGCGGATGTGGATAAGGCGTTCAGCGATGCGAATATCAGCGCTCCGAAATGGGTGAAGGACCTTTTTCCCGGCTTAAGAATAGAACTGGCCGATCAGGAAGTGTCCAAACAGTTAACGCGTACGGTCAAAGCGGCGCGCTTCTTCGCCCGTTATCGCTTTATCGGCGCGAGTTTCACCATCTCCGATCCCCGGATCACGACGCCCCTGGAAGCCAGGAAATTCAAAAACCAGTGGAAGGCGCTGAGCCTGTCCCTTTCCGGCGATGCGGAGGCCCTGAGCGCCCACCTCGGTGAGGTAGCCCTGGCGGACGCCAAACGGGTAGATCCGTTTTTCGAAAAGCGCTACGAACTGGAAGCCTATATCCAGCTAAAGGAGCTCTTTTTCCCGGATGCCGTCCTCCTGGAATGGGGAGAGGACAACACAGTAGATTTTGAATTGATCACCGGTTTGCGGTTCTCGGCGGATCCCTCACCGGTCGTTGATCTGGGCAATATCCTGTTCGTCCGGGATAAGATCGACAACCTGCTGGAAGGCGGGCTGCTCGGCTCGGTGGAAAATATCACGGATGAAATTGCGGAAGCGATCCAGAATGTGGTCTTCGGTCAGTTTCGCGATCCCCGCATCGTTCCGTCCATGGGCTGGCTGGGAAGAGCGGAGGCTTTGGCCAATTTTGGTGGCGGTTTTTCCGTTACCGCGGGCCTGGAATTGAGTCTACAAAAGCATACCGCCGTGCGGGGTACCCGGCCGATGTTCTCGGCCTACGGATTTTTAGGTGGCCGCTGGCGGATCTATGGCAAATGATTTTACCGTCTTGAAATAGGACTAGAATGATAAAGACAATGAGACCAGGAGACAACGAGACCAGGAGACAATGAGACCAGGAGATCGGGAGAAGGGGAGAGGGCATCGCTTTGCTCTCCTTCTCCCAGTCTCCTAGTCTCCCCCTCACCGCATAGGGTAGGAGCAACAACTACACACAAACACCTGAACACGAAAACTAAAAGTAATACCCCCCAGTAAACGGAATTCTCACCCCTCGGAGAATTCACCCCCCAGTAATTTTTAAGTGTAGACTTGAAAAAGTGTGAAACAGGGCGTCCATCCGCTCGGAAATGATCGCTTTTTCATTATTCGACTGCGCCGGAGCAGTTTGGGCTTGCGGTATGTATTGCCGGAGCCGGCCGCCCGGTTGCAGGGTAATTGGTATTAGCAAATCATACTCCTTTAAACTAAATTTTATGAAAAAACATTTACTTCCAATCCTCTGTATGTTGCTGTCTTTGCCGCTGGCGCAGTCCCAAACGGTAGAAGATTATTACCACAACAAGAAAAAAGACCGTTACGTCCTCATGCTGGACGATGCCATCCTGGAAGTAGGGGCACGTTTTTCGGGCATTTTTGCGCTGGATGACCGGGCGAGTCTTTCTTCCAATCCACATTTCGAAGCGATGTGGAACCTCGTTAAGCTGGGTGCCAATCTGGAAGCGCTGCTGCAGGGCGAATCCGAACCGATCAACGACATCAATCTGGGCAAGAAATTCGGTAAGAATGGCTACAACAATACGGTGGTCGCTTTCTTCGTGCGCTACGGTTTTGGCGAGTCTACCGACGGATCGCTCCAGCGGCATTTCTTTGAGCTTTCCGCCGGTCCGGGCCTCTTTAAAGGCGGTAACGGGATGAACCTCCACGTCGATTATTACATGAATATTGCCAAAACCAATTACGGCGCCGGGGGGCAGAGCATTGCCCGCAGTTTTGATTACGAGATCTACGCCGGGGCCCGGGTGGGTTACGACTGGAGTTTCCGCCGTTCGGAAAGCGAGGCCGGTTTCTTTACGCACCTCAACGATGAGATCAAACGCATCGCGGACGAAAACGAATTTACCGCTTCCCAACTGATCAAATTACAGGAGCTGGCGGAAACCAGCCGCGTGCTGTTGCCGAAAGATGTCGGTGGCCGTGTTTTCCACGTCGGTCCGGTGGTGGGGATCAAGGTGTCCAAGGAGATCATTAAGAATGTCCGCATTTTTGTTGGTGCCAATGGATTCTACGATCTGATGGATCTGGGTAGCGGTAGGAGTGGGGAAGAGAATATCCGGAGTCAGCACCACGCTGCGCTGCAGATCGGCGCCAGTATGACGCTGGGAGCGGAAGGTCTGATGACGGTAAACCGGTTCTTCTAAGAGAAGGGCCGCCGGGGATCGCTTCGGGCAAAAAGCAGGCTGCCATTGAGTAGGGTCAATTGGTAAATGCGGGGAAAATGTGCCGGACGACCAGCCATTTAAACAAAAACATCGTAAGCAATATGAGTCATTGGGTATCGAGACCGAAATGACTTATGTTGCTTACGATATGTTTGTTTTTCCCTGGTGAACTTTTTCGTTTGGAAACGAAAATTTATTCCTGTGTTTTGGTATTCTGTATCCGATTGAGCAGGAGGGCTGCCTTCATCAGAAAATCGTCGTGATGTTGGGTGTATTCATTGAATACCATCATCAGACGAGCTGCATCGTAAGCCGCTGACTTCGGCATGATCTGCCGGGCCGCGATCGGGTGCAACCAGTATTCCAGATTGTTGGAACGCAGGTAGGAACGATCGTAGTCAAAATTGATCACAACGGACAATTTGTTCAGGGAGAACAGGTAGTCGGTTTCTTTGTTGAGATCTTTTTGAATATCGATGATATTATAACGACGGAAATCAACACCTGCTCTTTCGCAAAGGAAGATATCGCGACGGCCGTCAAATACGATGATATCCTGGAAACGGTATTTGCGGAAGTTCTTCAGCAAAAAGTTCCGGATCGGCATCTTCGTCGGACGCAGTTGGTTGAAAGAGAATTTCAGGGCTCTTTCGTCCAGACGATATTCTTCGTCGAAAGGCTTGCGGCGGCGGGTTCTCAGGTTGATCACCTCTTTTCCGCGGCCTACGGTATGGCCCAGGTCATTGACTTGAGAAAAAACACTTACAATTTCGATATTGGCGTTATTCACCCAGCTTTCGAGGAAGATCCTGTTACTCCCCGCTTCAAAAACGAGTAATGCTATTTCGCTAATCGCGTAGAAGTTGGGGTATCCTCCGTAAATGTTGCCATACTTTAATTCTAAAAATGCTACTGTACTACTGTTCACGGTTTGAGGATGTTAAGTAATTTGAAAATTTGGTTTCGTAGTTTCCTTTATTCTAAATTAAGGTGCAATTTAGGACAATTATCCTTTTTGGAGGCATTTGCATCAACAAAGATACTGTCCAAAAGGCAAATATAGTAGCTCTTCCGAGCTTAAATCAAAAAATAGCCATTTT
Organism: Flavilitoribacter nigricans DSM 23189 = NBRC 102662; assembly: GCF_002646595.1. Taxonomy (GTDB): domain Bacteria; phylum Bacteroidota; class Bacteroidia; order Chitinophagales; family Saprospiraceae; genus Flavilitoribacter; species Flavilitoribacter nigricans. The sequence goes on along the minus strand of NZ_PDUD01000024.1, from coordinate 295,725 downwards.
CATAAATTTTTTCATCATCGGCGTAAATGGCTCCGCCGTTCCGCATTTCGGTGATCATATCCCAGTGTACGGAAGATTGGTTTTTGCCTCCGGCCTGCTGGTAGGATTGACCGATCGCCATGTGGACCGTTCCTCCGATCTTTTCGTCAAAAAGAATATTGCGGGTCATGCGGTCGATATCGTAATTGGTACCGATGGCGGCTTCTCCGAAGCGGCGGGTCCCGTCCATCTGAAAGATCTTATCCAGGAAATCCTTCCCGCGATCAGCTTCCCACTTTTCGATATAACCGTCCTTTACCCAGAGCCGGACGCCCTCCACCTCGTGCCCCATGTAGAGGCCGGGAAAAGAGAAGCGGACCTGACCGTTAACGGAATTTTCCACCGGTGAAGTATATACCTCCCCGGAAGGCATGTTCGTTTGGCCGTCCGAATTGATCCAGGTCCGGCCTTCGGTAGAGAAGGTAATGTCGGTCCCTTCCGTGACGTAACGCACCCGGGTACGACTGTTGAGCAGGTCTACGATCTTCTGCTGTTTCTTCCGCACTTCGATCCAGGCGGCTACCGGATCGTCTTCGAAAAGTTTACAGGCCCCGAAGATGAACTCCTCGTAGGCTTCCAGCGCCATCCCCGCATTCTGGGCCGAGGCCACGGTGGGGTACTGGCAGAGGTTGCGTTTCAGCTCCCGGGTGGCCGTCCGGTCGAAATAGGTCTGAGAGACCGGTTGCATCGCCGTCTGCCGGATCCGGGCCTTCTGGGTATCCACATCCTGATCTTCCCGCAGGTTGAATGGGGCCCGGATGTAGAGGTAGGCATCGAAGGTATTCATCGCCTCCTGTTGCAGCAGGGGGATGTATTTCAATTGTTCTTCACCGGCTTCCTGCAGGAAAATGCGGTTCTTCTCGCGAAAATCAAGGTCCACTTCTACCTGGGCGCCGGCGCGCAGGGCATGCCGGTAAATCTCCCGGATGAGCGGCTCGGCCTCCGTGGTAGATCGTACATAGAGTTTTTCTCCTTCCTGAATATCGACGCAATAGTGAACTAGTAGGTGGGCGTATTTGGCGAGCAGGTTCTGCATGTTTTAGGATTTGCCGGGTTTTTTGGGCCTCGAATATAAATTAAACTTCTGATATGGAGGTCGGGAAACCTCTCAAAAATAATTTCGTATGGATGAAGAGTGCTTTTCCCCGGACATGTAGCGGACTTTTGTAGGTAATCGTTATGCTTTTGTGATGATTACCACCCTCTTCTACGCTAATTTTGGGCCAGAGTTTGATTAAAAGTCATTTTTATGAAGAAAACAATATTACCTGTTTTTTCCCTGATGGTTCTATTCGGAGGCTGTATTGGGGACGACATCATCTTCGACACGGTCCCGGAGACCCTGCGGATCATCAATCCGCTGGATACTCTGGCCGTAGGTGATACCTACGCCTTCGAATTACTTTTCACGAATAATGTGGGAATAGAAGAGTCCCGGGTAGCGACCTGGGGTAGCTCGGATCCGGCGATACTGGAAGTCGATGCCCAGGGGCAGGCGACCGGAGTGAGCAAGGGACAGGCTACCCTCACGGCAAGGGTGGAACTGGCGGACCAGTCACCGCTGAGCGTCAGCAAAATGATCGTGGTGGACGAAGAGACCGTCGAACAGGATCCCAACAGCACCACCCGCCAGGGGATTATCCGAACTACCAGTAACTACGTGCTGAAAGGCACCTTCGAACTCAAAAAGGACGGGGAGAACCTGATCCTGGAGGTTTTCGAGGATTACGAAGCGACCAGTGCCCTACCCGGTCTGTACGTTTACCTGTCCAACAATCCCAATACAACCCAGGGGGCGCTGGAGATCGGTGCCGTGGATGTATTCCGGGGCGCGCACAGCTACACCATCAGCGGGGATGTACCACTCAATCAGTACGACTACCTGCTGTACTACTGCAAACCCTTTAATGTGAAAGTCGGGGACGGTGAGATCGGAGAATGACCGGTCGCCCGGAGTGGTGCATGAGCATTCCAATCCCTCAAAAAAATAATAACATGAAAAAACTGATAATAGGCCTGCTGGCCGGCGCCTTGCTTCTTCCGGTTACGCAGATGCAGGCCGGTGGCGGATGGCCCCAGCCCAAAGGACACGGCTACTTCAAACTTTATGAATGGTGGCTGGTCGCAGACCAACATTTTACCGATCAGGGACTGATCGACCCGAATATCACTTTTGGCATCTTCAATACCAGTTTTTACGCCGAGTACGGGCTTACGGACCGGCTTACCGTAGTACTGAATGTGCCGCTATTCAGTCGGAATTACTTCAATAACCAGGTATCCTTTACTACTGGAGAGATCACGATGCCGGGTGAAGCGATCAACTCGATCGGTGATACCGATTTCGGGTTTCAGTTCGGCCTGTTCTCCGGCAAAGGCTGGTCGGCCAGTACTATCCTGATGTTGGGTATTCCGCTGGGAGTAGATGCCGGTGGCCCGGGAGGTATCCTTCAGACCGGCGACGGCGAATTCAATCAGTACCTGCGGGTGGATCTGGGGCGCGGCTTTGGATTCGGCAATGTTGAGGCTTACGCTAATGTCTACGCCGGCTTCAATAACCGGACCAACGGTTTTTCGGATGAATATCGCTTTGGTATAGAAGCGGGTGTCACTTTCCTGAACAAAAAGATTACCGCACTGGCCCGCCTCTACGGCGTAGAATCCCTGAAGAATGGCGATCTGCCGGCAGAAAGGAGCAACAGCACCAGTATCTTCGCAAACAACAGCGAACACCTGACGATATCACCGTCGATCGCTTACAATATCAATGAGAAATGGGGCGTATCGGCGAGCCTGGGAAAGGCCATTTCCGGAGAGATCATCTTTGCCAATACCTCCTATTCGGTGGGCGTATTTATGAAACTGGGGAATTAACAGAGAGACGATAAGACTTTAGTAGAATAATTTGGACGTTGGGATGCATTCAGCTCCCAACGTCCAAAAGTCTTAACCTCTTACCACTATTTCGCTACGACCACTTTCTTCGAAACCACACCTTCGGCTCCGACAATACTCAGATAATAAGTACCGGCAGCGTAGGAGGTGAGATCCAGTTCTTCGCGGTATTCACCGGACTGACGGTATTCGTTGGAAAGTACCTCCAGCACCAGTCCGTCTTTGTCGCGTAGTTCGACGCGGTAATGACCGGCGTCACGCAGCTTGTAGCTCACCGTATTCCGGGAAGCGGAAGGGTTGGGGAAAACCCGAACTTCGGCAAAATCACCTGCTGGAGCAGTGGCCGCTTCAGTTTCCGCATTGGGATCCATCAACAGGAACCCTACTTTCCCAAAGTGCTCGCGGTCCATTTTACCGCCGCGGTGGTGGCGGCCTTCCATTTCCCGGCGGGGGGCTTCGGCCCGTTTGTCATCGCCGAGTCTTTTGCCCTTCATTTCGCCTCTTTTGCCGCGGGCGGGGCGATCTTTCAGATCTTCGGGAGCGTATTTTTTACCGATCTCCTGCATATCTTCCTTCCACTCTTCCCGATCGTCTTTAATTTCATCGAGCAGACTGGTGATCTCACTGTCGTATTTTTCCACCAGTGCCTTGATCTTTTCCCGGTCGGCCCGCATCTCCGCTTTTTGCTCGTCGGTCAGTTCTGGTCTTTTACCACGTTCGCCGGCTTTGAAATCCGGACGATCTTCGCGCTTGGTGGGGTGTTTGGCGCGGATGGCGGCAATAGTCGCTTTGTCCTCAGCGCTGAGCTCTTCTTCCAGCTTGGTGCGTTGGGCCCGCAGTACGGGTTCGATCTCCGTTTCGCGATAGGTCTTCATTTCTCCGCGCATAGCTTTGACGTTCTCCATGCGTTCTTCGTGCCTGGCCTCGCGCTGAGCTTTGGCTTCGGCTTTGAGCGTTTCCAGTTTGGCCAGTTGAGCCTCGGTCAGTATGGCGTCCATCGCGTCCTTATGGCTTTCCCGGAGCGCTTTCATCGCTTCCCAGCGGGCTTCACGGGTCTCATATTCCTTTTCCATCAGCGCTTTGGCTTCCTCGCGCTGCGTTTCGTGGAGGGCCTTCAGCTCGGCCTTTTGCTCATCGGTGATTTCCAGCTCTTCGGCAAATCGTTCCAGACCCGGTCCGCGATCCGGTGGTCCGGGATGAGGGCGTTGGGCTTGCAGGTTCCATTGGGCGACCATCATTACGGCTACGACAGTCAGTATTCTAACAACTTTTTTCATTGGTTTAATTTTTACTGTTGGACCAGGGTTTTTCCCCTGAGTTTAATTGGTATTCTTGAATTGGATCATTGATAATCCCGAAAAAGCAGCCCGGCCCGGGATGTGGGCCGCTTTTGTTTGTTTTACCATTAGACAGGGCGTTGCCGCTATTTTTTCCCGTCACTCCGGATTTTCTTGTTAGAAGAATGTTAAGAGGGGCCTTTGCCGGGATTTTTTTGTGCTTTTGCACGATAGACAAACGTAAAATGTAACTTTTGGCCAATTTCCATAGTGACCCATTATCCTCCTGCTGCTCCCCATTTGCCCGCTATTTCTAATTTCCCTATCTTACAAGCCAAATATTTAAGGACTTAAGAATTACGCGCTCATGCTTGCCAAAACATTTGCCAGTGCCGTCCAGGGAGTGGATGCACGGACTATCACCGTTGAGATCAATACCGGCGGGGCGGTGGCCGGAGATAAGAATTTTTACCATTTGGTCGGATTACCAGACAGCGCCGTCCGGGAAGGATTCCAGCGCATCGAAGCTGCCGTTGGGAATTCCGGGTTTCGAATGACCCGGGTAAAAACGACCGTCAACCTGGCGCCGGCCGACATCCGCAAGGAAGGCTCGGCCTACGACCTGCCGATAGCCATCGGATTTCTCGCTGCTACCAAACAACTGATCTGTGAAGACCTGGAGGACTACCTCATTATGGGAGAACTTTCCCTGGACGGTAGTCTGCGACCCATTCGCGGCGCTTTGCCGATTGCCATCCAGGCCAGAAAGGAAAAATTTAAAGGATTCATATTACCGAAGGAAAATGCCCGGGAGGCGGCCATCGTCAACGATCTGGACGTGTACGGTGTGGAAACCCTGCGGGAAGCGGCCGATCTGCTGAGTGGCGATCAGCCGCAGGCTCCCGTCTTTGTAGAAACCCGGGATGAATTCTTTGAACGACAAAACCAGTACGAAGTAGATTTTTCCGATGTCCGTGGTCAGGAAAATATCAAACGGGCCCTGGAGATTGCCGCAGCCGGCGGTCACAATCTCATCCTGATCGGTCCACCCGGTGCGGGAAAGACCATGCTGGCCCGTCGCCTGCCGACCATCCTGCCGCCACTGGACCTGCGCGAAGCCCTGGAAACCACCAAGATCCATTCCGTGGCCGGTAAATTAGCTCCCAATGCTTCCCTGATCTCTACCCGGCCTTTTCGTGCTCCCCACCATACCATCAGCGATGTTGCGCTGGTGGGCGGAGGCTCGAATCCGGGACCCGGTGAGATCTCCCTGGCGCATAATGGCGTACTCTTTCTCGACGAACTACCGGAATTCAAACGCAGTGTGCTGGAAGTGCTCCGTCAGCCGATGGAAGAACGCCGGGTAACGATCTCCCGCGCGCGAATCTCGGTGGATTTTCCGGCCAGCTTTATGCTGGTGGCCTCAATGAATCCCTGTCCCTGCGGCTACTTCAACCATCCGGAAAAGGAATGTGCCTGCGGTGCCGGTGTTGTCAAACGGTACCTGAATAAGATCTCCGGCCCATTATTGGACCGCATCGACTTGCATGTGGAGGTCACCCCTGTCAATTTTGACCAGTTGGCGGCGGTCGAACGTCCCAGTGAAACGAGTAAAGACATCAGTGAACGGGTAGTGGAAGCCCGGACCGTGCAGGTGGAACGGTTTAAAGAACATCCGGCGCTGTACGCCAATGCCCAGATGCCCAGCCGCATGGTGCGGGAGATCTGCCGGATCGATCAGCCGGGGCAGATCCTCATCAAAAGGGCGATGGAAAAACTACAACTCTCGGCGCGGGCTTACGACCGCATTCTGAAGGTCGCTCGGACCATAGCGGACCTGGGCGGGAGTGAAGCGATTAAGATCGAGCATTTGGCAGAAGCGATCCATTTCAGGTCACTGGACCGGGAGGACTGGGCGGGCTGACCGGATTGGTAAGCCCAAAGCGCAGCGAAGGGATTGCTAAGCCGGTTAGATCAAGCCCAATGCACACTAAAGGGACCGCTAAGCCGGTTAGACTGGTAAGCCCAAAGCGCAGCGAAGGGATTGCTAAGCCGGTTAAATTGGCAAGCCCAAAGCGCAGCGAAAGGATCGCTAAACCGGTTAAGGCTACCAAAGCTTACCAATCCCTCCGTTACACTGCGGGCTTAGCAATCTTTTAGGGACTCGATTTAACATGACTTAATAAATGATTCATGGCTTTCAATTATTGGCAACAACTGGAAGAAGGTGAAGTCTATCATCTTTATAATCGCTCTGTCAACAAAGAAAAGCTTTTCATTGATGATAAAGATTATGCCTTTTTCCTACAGAAAACGCAAAAATATCTCTTACCCTATTGTGATTTTTATGCCTATTGCCTTATGCCCAATCATTTTCACTTTTTAATAGAAGTGTTGAGGATGGAGGAGTCGACCAAAGCCGTAATTTCAAGAGAAAATACGAAAGCTTCAGAAAAATTATTAGCGAACGAAATATCAGTGAATAGCTTTCTGGAAGATCAATGCCGAAGGCTGTTTAGTAGTTATGCCTTATACTTCAATCGGCGCTATAAGCGAACCGGAGCGCTGTTTCAAAGCCGCTTCAAAAGAGTATCGGTAAATAATGATGTAAAACAGCTTTCGTTGATTTGTTACATTCATCACAACCCCATTCATCACAGAATTACAAATGATTACCAAAACTGGAGATACAGCTCCTACCATACTTTTTTTTCCAAAAAATCTTCCAATATCAATAGAAATAAAGTCCTGGAATGGTTCGGCTCTGGGAATAGTGTATTGGGAAAAGAGTTATTCATACGACATCATCAAGATTTCAAGCAACTACCCACCGAAAGCTGGACCTTGGATTAGTGTGAAATTTTCTATGTCAACCCTACCCTTGTGTTGTAAAGGTCACTGGATCGGGAAGACTGGGCGGAGTGAGCTAAATATCCTGGGCAATTTATTACTTTGAGTTAGTCTAATCGTTCTGTACTATAAAAAATGAAAAAAATACTACCGGCCATACTGGTATTGATAACATTGAAAATGATTGCACAACCAGTGGAGCCAATCCAGATAGAATGGGATGGGAAAAAGTATTGGAAGTATTTATCTGTTGACGAGCATAACAACACACCATTTAAATTCAATTACCAATACGATTCGTCAGGACAATACCTGGGGTGGATCTATGAATTTCCCAGAGACGGAGAATGGATAAACTTTTTCAAGGAAGATTCAACGAAAGTGGCCAGTGTTTTCCATGTTAGAGATAGTATGCTGAATGGCAAATCGATTCAGTACTTCCTGAGTGGACAAAAACAGAGTGAGTACGAATTTAAAAATGGACACGAAGTCGGATATGTAAGATATTGGAATGAAAATGGCGTATTAACCGTAGAACATCAATATGGTTACCAAGATTACGGACATTTCTTCTCGTCAGAAAGGATTGGTGAATGGAAGGATTGGAATGATCAAGGAAATCTAATTAGCGTAAATCAATTTCAGGACAATGAGTTGCATGGAAAGCAATTAGAATTCTACGAGAATGGTGAAATCAAAGTCGAAGAGTTTTACAAAAATGGAAAGAGGGATAGCACCTGGACAATATATCATTCAAACGGTTAGCTATTCAAACGACTTAAATACGGAGAAGGGGAATTTGTTGAAGATAATCCAGCTTTTGAATATCACCCAAACGGTCAGATAGCTGGAAAAGGGAATTTAAAGGACGGACGAAAGGAAGGTCTGTGGAGTTATTTCTACGAAAGCGGAGAAAAGGAATCCGAAGGGAAATATGGTACTTATGTTCTTTCCCATGATCATGGAGACATATATTTTTATCATAAACAGGGCGTCTGGAAATATTGGTTTCCGAAGGGAAAACTAAAAGCGTTTGGAACGTATGATAATGTGCAGATTCAGGATATGAGTTTTGGAGACGATCCGCAAACAGGAAAAGGGGTAAGAAAAAACGATTGGAAGTACTTTGATGAAAAAGGAGTTGAAATTACGCATAAGGAATTCATCGCAAGGGGATGGGAGATAATTGATTATTGAAAGCGTAAAACGGGAGCAAAGACTATGATGTTCAAGGACCTGAAGTCGCATAGTGTGTAGTCAGACAATTGCAAGTCTGGTTTATAGAAAAATTGGTGGATAGAATATTTGCTTGCGTCTATTGCATTTCCGGTAGTCACTGGAATTTATCAATTTCGGCCTCGCTAAAACACAACGATCATGATCCGAGAAAAAATCCTGGCCGCCTACGAAACCATGGCTGAGCGCTACAACGAACTCATTGACCACAAACCGCACAACGCTTACTACGATCGGCCCAATACCCTGAGCCTGCTCCCGGAGGTAAATGGCAAAAGCGTTCTCGATGCCGCCTGCGGCCCGGGGAAGTATGCCGAAATATTGTTGTCCCGGGGAGCCGAAGTGACCGGTTTCGATCTCAGTCCCCGGATGGTGGAGCTGGCGAAAGAGCGTAATGCGGGTACAGCCGGCCGTTTTTATGTGCATGATCTGACCCGGCCGCTGGATAAGTGCGTCGACGGATCATTCGATGTCGTACTCTGTGCCCTGGCTATGCACTATATCGAGGACTGGACTGCCACGATCCGGGAATTTTATCGGGTGCTCAAACCCTCCGGACAATTGATCCTCTCCATCGAACATCCCTTTTTTGAATACCTGTATTTTAAATCCGAGACCTACTTCGCCACCGAGGCGGTCCGCTGCACCTGGTCGGGTTTTGGGAAGCCCATCGAGGTCAATAGCTACCGTCGCCCCCTTTCGGCCTGTATTGGCCCCCTGACGGAAAATGGATTTTACCTCGACAAATTGCTGGAGCCCAAACCGGTGCCCGAATTCGAAAAGCTCGACCCGAAACATTTTAAGGAACTCAATGAATTTCCCGCCTTTATGTGTCTGCGGGCCATCCGTCGGGACTAATCGTATAGCGCCGAGACCCAAAGGGTGATCGTTTGCTCCGCCCAGTTGACGACCACCGGCAGGTCTTCCGGACAAATGCCAGATGGGATGATCCCCTTGTTCCGGAATCCCTTGAAAAGATACAGGTCCATCAGCCAGGGATAGGTACTGGCATTGTGTTCGAAATAGGCGATCGTTTGCTGCTGGATGCGCTCCCAGGAAAACCAGTTGTCGGCGTCGAACTCATAAAACCACAACGCGAGGGCGTAGGCGGCAGCCGGAGTGGAGTTGCTATACTGGTCTATGTAGGCGGTCCGGATATCGGTGAGCATCGCTTCGGCAGCTTTCGCGCCTACAGACCGTTCCTGCAGCAGGTCGGTCAGTTTTTCGAGTACGAATTGGCGCAATTCCTTTTCATCCCGGGCTATAGATTCAAACTCCTGCTGATCTTCCAGCGGGAAACGGAAGAATTCCAATGCCCAGTTGCCTTCGTAGATCGTACCGCTTTCGTACATACTTCCGCGGAAGGCTTCAGCCGCACTCACCCCAAAACTATAGACGAGATCCTGCAGCGTACCCGTTCCCACCCCGGCGATCCGGTCAATTTCGGCCAGATCGCTGAAGCGGCGGCGCGGCAGCTCATTGCGAACGCGCAGGATCCGGGCGGCCAGTGTGCGTCCCATAGTTTTACCGGGGCCGTCCGCCGGATCGTCACGGATGGTGCCATCGAGGATCATATCTACGTTGCGGGCCCGGTTAAAAAATCCGATGATGCGGTTTTGGATCCAGAGGGGAATATCGGGATGGGAAGTGGTGGACATTTTTTTAAAGGAAGATAGCGGTGTTTGGGTATAAAAAGCCAGAAAAAAGTGAGAATTAAAGGTAATTTAATATTTGTCGGCGCGATTGAAAAGGTGATCACTCGCTTACATCGAAACAGGACATTAACTTTGATCCCAGCTAAAAGTATTAAACATGAAACTCCTTGCGCCGTTCTTAATTTTTCTAGCCTTACTCATCACCAGCTGTAGCGACCCGTCCGCTTTTTCCGGAACGATACAAATATCCGGTGAGGACGATTGGAAACGGATGGTATATCTCATAGATCCTATAGGTTTTGACGGTATTGGCAAAAGCTATACCGGCACTATCATCGATTCGGCAGTCATCGCGTCCGACGGTAGCTTCGCCTTCCAATCCATGCCCGATGCCCCGGAGCCCATCCTTCTGCAAGTTGCGATCCAGCAGCAAGGGGAGCGATTTCTAAATAAACTGGGACACGAAAATCCCGATACGGACAACTACTTTCCGATCCTCTGGAAGAACGGCGGTCAGCTTCGCATCTCCGCCGAAGCCGCCCATTTTCAGCGAAGTTTTAGTTTGGAAGATCCCACTCCCGAGAATGCGGCACTCCTGGAACTGAGAAACATCCGGCAGCAGGCGCACCAAGACTTTTTGGCCAGAGCGGCGGACGAACACGATGAGAGCGGACTGCTGGATGCTGAAAAAGCTCAGATGAACTATCGCCAGGCCCTGATGCAATTTGCGCAGGAGACCGACCATCTATTGCCGGCGTTGACGGCCATCCGCTGGGCGAGTATCGAGGGAGACTACGAAAGAATACCGGAATTTATGGTCGCGCAATGCGAGCGGTGGCAGGCGGCCCGGCCGGACCATCCCTGGGTAAATCAGTTGTGCCGCTACGGCAACCGGGAGATCCTGCCCGTGTTGAAGGGCGATATTGTTCCGAATTACGCCATGCCGATGCTTTCCGGCGATACGGTTCAGCTACATAGTTTGCTGGGCGCACGACTCACCATCTTGGACCTTTGGGCTTCCTGGTGTGCACCCTGTCGCCTGGAAAACCGGAACGTTCTGGGGCCGCTCTGGGAGCAATACCAGGAGCAGGGCCTGCAGATCATTGGCTATGCGCTGGATGCCAGTCAGAAGGTCTGGAACGGAGCTATCGAGAAGGATGGTGTCGGTCGCTGGCTGCACGCGTCTCACCTGCAGGGAGATGATTCCCCGTTTTTTGAGGTACTACGCATTCGGACCATACCAGCCAATTATCTGATGGATGGCAGCGGAAAAGTTGTCGCTAAGAACCTGCACGGCGAAGAACTCACCCACTTTGTGCAGGACTACCTGGGAAATGGAAAGTAATCGAGCGCCGCAAAGCGGATCACCGGCTAATTCACATTGAATTAGCCGGTGACCGGTATTGCCGCTTATTCGTATTTCAAAGCCCGCACCGGATTACTGCGTGCTGCTTTCAGGGCGTGGTAGCCGGTAGCCAGAATAGTGATCAGGGCTACAATACCAAAGGCTACGGCATACAGCCAGAAGTTCATGGAAGTGTGGTAAGAGAAAGTCTCCAGCCACTGGGACATGAAATACCAGGCGGCTAGGAAGGCCGGGATAGTCGCCAGCGCCACCAGGAATACGAAGTTCCGTGTCAGCAGGTAAATAATATCCGAAGTTTTGGCACCCAGTACTTTGCGGACGCCGATCTCCTTGGTCCGCTGTTCGGCGGTGAAAGAGGCCAGGCCTAACAGACCCAGACAGGCGATCAAGATCATCAACACGCTGAACAGGGTAAAGATGCGAGCCCGGATCTGATCAGCCTCGTAGAGTTCCATGAAGGACGCATCGACAAAATCAAATTCCAGGGGTTGGTTGGGGAATACGTCCTGCCACTGGGTTTGAATGAAGCCCAGGATCTCCGACATTTCACCCGGGGTCTGTGGGTTGATCCGGATGTGCATTTCCCGGTTATTGGCTCGTGGGATGAATAGCAGGGATTCGATCGGATCGTAAAGCGATAATTGATGGAAGTCCTTCACCACGCCGATCACCTGGAGCATCGGCAGGGTATCATTGGTGCCAAACTGGACGCGCCGACCAATGGGATCGTCCCACCCAAAACGTCTGACCATCGCTTCGTTGACCAATATGGCCTGGGTACTGTCGGTGCGATAGTCCGGGCTAAAGAACCGGCCCTCCGCCAGTTCAACGCCCAGGGTTGGGAAAAATTCGTAGTCCACCGCGTAGAGGTCTACTCCGAAAGTTTCCATGGTGCCCTGTGAGGTCTCGACGTTCATAACGTTTTTACCAAAACCATCCCCCGGGGTAGTGGAGGCCGTACCGATGGCCGTGATCTTTGGATTTTTCAGCAGGCTTTCGCGCAGGGTAGGATATTTTTCCCGGGCTTCGGGGCCCTGCAGCGAAAAGGAAATGACATTCTCCTTATCAAAACCCAGATCCTTCTGGCGGAGGTAACTCATCTGATCGTAAATGATCCCCGTACCGATGAGCATGAAGATGGTAATGGCAAACTGGACGGATACCAGCGCTTTTCGCAATTGCGGATTGCCGCTGCCTTTACCCAGCGATCCTTTGAGCACCGCAATGGGCCGGAAGGAAGACAGGTAGAATGCCGGGTAGCTGCCCCCGATAATGCCGGTCAGGACCATCACGCCCAACGCACCGAGCAGTACCGGTCCGGAAAAGAGCAGGCTCCGGCTAAGCTCCATGTCGAAAGCATGGTTGAATACCGGAAGTACCAACAATACCAGCAGATAACTGAGCACAATGGCCACCAAAGTAAAGATCAGGGATTCCGAAAGGAACTGAGCGACCAATTGTTTCCGGTCGGACCCGAGTACTTTGCGCACCCCCACTTCCGTAGCGCGTTTGGTGGCCCGCGCCGTGGCCAGGTTCATGTAGTTGATGCAGGCAATGAGCAGAATGAACAAAGCTACAGCCCCGAAAATATACAGGAAGCCGATCTCACCGGTTGGCTCCGGTTCTCCCTCGAAATCAGATTTCAAATGGATATCGGTCAGGCCGATCAGTTCGTAGCGGACCTTAATATTGAGTTCGTCGAAAATGACCGCCACGTACTTTTCGATCACCTCGGGTAGTTTGGCGGTAAATGAGGCCGGACTGATCCCTTCCCGCAGCAGTACATAGCTGTAAATACCGAAGCCACCCCAGTTGCCGGAGTTCGGATCATTCAGACTGGGAATGGAATTGCTGGAGATCATCGCGTTGGCGATCAGATGGGAATGACGGGGCATATCTTCGTAAATGCCGGTAACCGTGTAGGCCCGGCCGCTCTCCGTTTCCAGCACTTCTCCCATCGGATCGTTATTTCCGAAAATGCGTTCGGCGGTTGTCTGGGAAAGGGCGATGGACATGGGTTCCTTCAGGGCCGAGGCCGCTTCTCCGCGGAGGAAATTGAAGGTAAATACATCCGTGACGGTGGTGTCTACCAGAAACACTTTCTCTTCAAAGAAGACCTTATCCTGATGTTCCAGCTGAGTGCGGCCGTTGGGAATGAAGCGCACGTATTCTTCCACTTCCGAGTAGTCGGCTTTGAGTTGGGGAGCCAGTGGGGTCTGGGTCGTCGACCAGCGAAAAGCATCGTCGGGCTCGGTAATATCCGTGGAGACCCGGAAGATGCGATCTTTCTTTTCGTGGTACTGATCGAAGCGATTTTCCTCGGTAATGTAAAGTAAAATGAAGAGGGTGGAGGCAATGCCGAGGGTCAGGCCCAGGATATTCAGAAAAGTATAGCCAGGCTGACGCAGCGCATTACGCAATGCGAGTTTCAAATAATTTTTGATCATGTCGTCGGGTGTGTTTTAGGGTGCACGGAGCACCGATATTACAGTAAGGACGACACAAATTATCAAATAGTTGCAAACAAAACGAATTAATTACGAATTAATTCGTAGATGATTTAAATTTTGTTTCTGCTATTGCTGCCTTAACATTGGCAACACGTTTCACTTAGCCGGCGCTTTCATAGATAAACTCCTGTGTATAGTTGAATGGGAACGGATCCGGCAGTGGAGTTGGGTATGTAAATTGTTGCACGGTAAGCTCATCCAGCTTGATTCGCCAGATTGTGGGATGAAAGAATTGCTCGTCCCCCTGGTGCAGGCCGGCGATCACGACGGTTTGGGCATCTTCCCAGTAGCCGTCCTCAAAGCGGCAGGGTGTGCCGCAGAAAAGCAGGCGCTGGCGGATGCCCCTGTCTAGGTCCTCGATCGCAGCTTCCGAATCCGGACTCATGCCGTAGATGGTCTGGGTGCCGTCATCATTCTTTTGCATGATCACGTCCCGGGCGTAGATGTCGAGATTAAAGCGGCCGCCGGGAGCGTAGATCATCCAGTTATCGGGGCGATCTTTGAGCGGAAAGATATCGGCAAACGGTACTTCCAGCAGGCTGTCTATTTTCCACCGGTTCGACAGACTAAATGCGCTCAGTCGCCAGTCCTCAATATGCGGTGCGTAAAAGTTAAACCAGCTTTCCAGTTGGTTTCTGGCTTCCGGCGTCAGACTGATCTTGGGTTCTACTACACTGATCTCTTCACCCACCACCCAGTAGGGGACCGGGCAGCTCAGCAATAATTTGGGAACTCCACCTTCGATTTGTCCTTCCAGTGCCTGGGCATCGCGGATCTCTCCACCGCTCAGACGGATACCCGCATTGGTACGGGCAACTTCATTGCCGGCGGCATTGAGAATAACAAAAGTGGAATCAGTAGTTAGCTGGTAATCAAAATCCGGCGGCCAGATCGGGGTGATCAATTCATTGGAGCCTTCGCTCTGTATGCGAAAGCAGTTATTTATTAACAACAGTTTTCCGATCAACAGCGCTTCCATTTGTGCGGTTTCCCCGGGTTGGGCAATCCGTCGCGGAAAGTAGGGACCTTCCGTCTGTACATCTGTACTTTCAATTTGTTGTCCGCAATAGGCCAGCAATAAAGCCAGGGCAATTAATACAAAAAGTGGGGTCCTGTTTTTCATAAGTCGAGTATTTGGGTGTATTTTTAGGGTTACCAGAAAGTGTCTGGTAAAGGTCGGCCGTACCCGATCCGTATCTTATAAACCTGAAGTTTAACCCATTAAGTTCGATCAAAAAACAAATCATGCAATCACCCGAAGCCCTGGTCAATGCGGTGCAGTCCGGAAATATGGAACAGGTAAAAATGCTCGTTGAGCAACAACCGGAACTGATCCATTCCCAAACCAACGCCGGTATCCCCATTACTCTGCTGGCCGCCTATTATCGAAAGACACCGATCTTTGAATGGCTGATGAGCCGGCGGGATGATCCCAATATCTACGAGGCGGCCGTTGCCGGGCAGCAGGAACGGGTAGAAGCGCTACTGGAGGCATCACCGGAACTACTCGATGCCCACGGTTCGGATGGCTTCACTCCTTTGGCACTCACCTGTTATTTCGCACAGTATCCGATAGCCAAATTGCTGGTGGACCGGGGCGCCGACGTCAATCTCATCGCCAGTAATGGAAGCCGGATCGCTCCGCTGCACTCGGCGGTAGCGGCCAACAGTCTGGAGATCACCCGACTGCTGCTGGAAAACGGCGCTGAGGTTGGACTCAGTCAGCACGGAGGGGTGACGGCATTGCACACGGCGGCACATCGCGGCAATGTTCCCATCGTTGAGCTACTCCTGGAACATGGCGCTGATCCTACACTTAAAATGGATGACGGCCGCACGCCGCTGGATTTTGCCCGGGCCGATGGCCACCAGGAGGTCGTGAAAATACTCACTGCGGCTAGTGAATGATCATTACTTTTTGTCGGAAGGTCCGGGCTTCGGTGACCAACTCCAGAATGTAAAGCCCGGGAGGAATATTTCCGAGATCTAGAGAAATATTCCTTCCGGACGAGTTCGATACATTATGGGTAATTACTGGTTTGCCCTTCGAATTGAATATTTTGACTATACCCTTTTCCCCTAGCGGAGCGGGCAGTAATAAACTAAATCGTCCCCGGCTCGGATTGGGGTAGAGTTGCAGCTGTCGGTCAATGACCGCGTTTGCTACGGCATTGGTCAGGTCGACCGTAATTTCTTCACTCGCCCGGCTGCAGCCCGCAGCATCCACAATCGTGACGGTATAATCTCCCGGTTCCAGCCCACTGAGGTCTTCTACTACCATCCCATTGCTCCAGAGATAGCTATAAGGCGGTGTTCCACCGGAAACAGTAAGATCGATCGCTCCGTCCGGACCGTGCTGTACTTCGGAAGTAATGCGGATATCTTTCAGTTCTACCTTAACCGATTGGAGATAGGCACAACCGTTGGAGTCCAGCAAATGCAGTGTATATTCCGTGCTTTGCTCCGGTCTTGCTGTGGGCGCGGGGCAATCGGTGCAACTCAGTCCGGCCGCCGGTGACCACTGGTAAGCGATATCGTAATCCGATGCGAAAGTAATACTCCAACCCGTAAGCCGGCCCCTGGCAGTAGACGGTCGTGCCGAATCATCAATCACCACCAGTCGGTAGGTCCCATTGGTGCGAAAATTTCCGGATAAAAAAGCGGACCAGTTTGCTTCGGGTAAATAATTGCCAGTAAAAGGAATGGAATCTGTAGGGGCAAATTGCCCGGGGGAATCGATGCGGTGGCTAGCCGTCGGGGTAAAGCAGGTATGAATATAGGCATCTGTTTCTAGCTCGTTGCCGCCATCCTCTCCGTTATCGGTAGATAATTCGAGGATCTGTCCATCCGGGCCGATCAGAAAAATATCCAGTTCTTCGAGTCGCTGGTGTTGCAGAGTATCTATGCAGACTGATCGGATCAGTCCTGGTTTTAAGCGGTCCGGAAAGATACCGCTGACCTCAATGTCAGAAAAAATACTGCCGGTATAATTACCAAATACCCCCGGGGTGAGCAGGAGATCAGCATTCCTGAATACCGTATCAGTCGGAATGGCCAGTGGACTACGGCCATTCAAAACGACGGAATCTCCCGGACACAGTAGTAACTCAGCCGGTAGCTGATCCGGAGCCGGTAAATTGGGATCGTCAATATAAACGGTAAAGGATCTGCTGAAACATTCGTTCAGAAAGACTTCAAAAGTGATACTTTCCCGGCCTTCGTCCCCATCGTCCTGGATCGCCTGGATCGGGATCAGAAGTTCTGTTGTTCCGGCCGGGATGATCAGTTTAGGTGGCAGTGCTTCGTAATCCACTACGCTTTGGGCCGTACCGGAAAGCTGATATTCCAGCACCAGGTCCTCCTCCAAGGGTGCGGGGATCCGGAACGCTACTACACCCGGCTCACAATTTTCCACGATCAGATCATCGAAGCTGATTACCGGCAGACGGGCCGCCGTCGAACTGGTCCCAAAGCTTTTGGCTTCCAGAAAGATCCCAGAGTCGAAAAGAGAATCACTAATATCGGCGATCACCAACTTAATGGTATAAGTTTCGCAGGGTACGACCACCGCTTCGGCGGTAAGAACGGTGGTTAAGCCGTCAAAAACGGGATAGGTTTCGGCCTCATAATGCGGCCGGAAATACTGGCTGTTGGCTAAAGAGCCATTGTCTCCTTCGCAATAGGCCAGATCTACGCTGTTCGCAGTGCCGATCGTGCCGTCATTTACCCTATTGATGGAGACGGGCAGGTTCGTTCCCGGGATCAGTGCAATATTTTCGGCCCCATTTTCAAAAGGACCATTGAATCCCGGCCCGGAAATGAAAAAGCCAAATGCATCATTGTACCGGCTACACACGAACAGGGGATATTCTTCCGAGGCAAATACATAGCGAAATTGCAGCGTATCCGCTATGGGAATGAACGTGATCGTAATCATAGCGATGTCGAAAGCCAGGTCGGAGCCGCCAAGTTGTTGTATATCGGAATCGGAAACTTCACCGTTTGTGTCAGAGTTAGCCTTGGTTCTTCCCGGAGCCGCAATACCCGGATAGATATTGGTGTTCAGCATGCTATTGGATACCACTCCGGTACTCATAACGATACCTCCTTCCAGCCCGATGTCTACCATTCCCGATTTAAAATAACCGAAAGATTCTGGTGCTCCCTGGTAGTCTATATCCAGGACTTTTATACCCTCACCCAGAAAGAAACTGGAGATCAGATCCGCCGGGTCAAATGGATGTGTATTACTCACTTCGAGTTGCTGGCCCGTAAGAGGAGAAACTGCGATAAGCAGGAAGAAGATGCCCGGCAGGCACCATCGAAAGGATTGCATAGTATAAATCACAAAGAGGCGTTTTTTAGGAACATCTAGAGTTCCCGGGTATTCGTAATAGGCGCAGATCGGATAGTAAACGGTAAAGACCTTAACCAGGGTAGGGTTGTTCAGTTCCCAAATTATTGAATATAAAAAATGGCAATTTCAATGGTAATAGCAATTTCAATAACTCAAAATCAGGCGAAAAGGTCAAAATCGGCGCAGAAAGCTGCCTTTTGCTTGCTATTGCTATTGTACTTGACATTGTAATTGAAAAATTCGCATTGCGTTTTTATAGAACTGAACAACTCTGCCGAACCAGGGGACTTACGTTTCGAATTTAAGAGAGCAGAGTAGTACTGCGTTTTCCTGCGCGCTTCCACTTTACAATCTTATCCGATCAATTAATAATTCTTAAAAATAGAGATTTTGCTGTGTTTCAGACGCTAGGGTCGTACTTACTTTAAAATTTTCACATTTCATTTATGTAATCTGCCGCCGGTCTGCATCTATTGGTAAAAAACACAAATGATGACTAAAATCCGTTTTCTACTAACCGGCCTTTCCGGCATCTGCACCATCCTTTTTTTTGTATCCTGGCTGACACCCGTATCCACCCAGGTGGAGATCCGGGGGATCGTTACTGATTCCATTACCGGAGACCCGCTTCCGGGAGTGAATGTTCTTATCCATGGAACCAGTCAGGGCACGGTAACCGACTTTGACGGCAAATTTCAGATCGAAGTGGCGGAACTACCAACTGTTCTGGAAGTAATATATATCGGGTACGTAACCCAAAAAGTATCAGTAACTGCTGCGCAAAAAGAACTGCAAATTGAACTCTCTACCTCTCCTGAAGTATTGGAAGAGGTAGTTGTTACCGGTTATCAGACTCAGAAGAAGCGCAGTAAGCCCGCAAAAGTACAGAGCCGGGAAATGGCGGCCGGTGCCCGACTCCAGGGCCGGGCTCTGGGTATTATGGCGAGCCCTGTACCTGCGTCCAGACCCAAAGCGGACCGATTCAATACCGAAGACTATTCCACTATAAATGAAAATCGCTTTTTACGTCCCTTGAACGCGCCACGCTCTACTTTCTCCATAGATGTGGATGCCGCTTCTTACAGCAATCTGCGCCGTTTCATCAATGAAGGCCAGGTGCCGCCGAAAGACGCCATCCGCATCGAGGAGATGGTCAATTATTTTGAGTATGACTATCCGCAGCCCCGCGGTTACGAGCCGTTTACCGTCAGTACCGAGATCGGCGCCTGCCCCTGGCAGCCGGAACATCGGCTGCTGCATATCGGGCTGCAGGGGAAACGTCTGCCGACGGCTCAGATCCCGGCCTCCAACCTCGTTTTTCTGCTGGACGTATCCGGTAGTATGAGCGATCCCAACAAATTGCCGCTGGTGCAGGAAAGCCTCAAAATGCTGACGGATAATCTGCGCCCGGAAGATAAAGTCGCCATCGTTGTGTATGCGGGAGCGGCCGGGGTGGTGCTGCCGTCTACTTCCGGTTCGGACAAACAAAAGATCAAAGATGCCATGACGGCCCTGGAAGCGGGTGGATCTACCGCCGGCGGAGCCGGTATTAAGCTGGCGTATAAAATTGCCCGTGAAAACTTTGTGGAAGGCGGGAACAACCGCATCATCCTGGCCACGGACGGTGATTTCAATGTCGGTGCCTCCAGCGACAGTGAGTTGGTACGCATGATCGAAAAAGAACGGGAAAGCGGGGTTTTCCTAACCGTGCTGGGTTTTGGCATGGGCAATTACAAGGATAATAAAATGCAACAACTCGCCGATAAAGGCAACGGCAATCACGCCTATATCGATAATCTCAATGAAGCCCGGAAGGTGCTGGTGACCGAATTCGGCGGTACGCTGTTCACGATCGCCAAGGACGTCAAACTGCAAATCGAGTTCAATCCGGCAAAAGTGGCGGGTTACCGGCTGATCGGTTACGAGAATCGTCTGCTCAACGATGAAGATTTTGCGGATGACAAAAAGGATGCCGGAGAAATGGGCGCCGGGCATACGGTCACCGCACTTTACGAGATCATTCCGGCGGGTGTGGAGAGTACCTTCCTGGCTGATGTCGACCAGCTGAAATACCAGGAGGTTAAAACGAAAAATGACGGTATCGGTGATCTGTGTACGGTCAAACTGCGCTACAAGCAACCGGATGGGCAAAAGAGTCAGTTGATCGAGCAGCCGGTAGCCGATGTAGCTACGGCGGATGGATCACTCAGTAATAATTTTCACTGGTCGGCGGCCGTTGCCCAGTGGGGCATGCTCCTGCGGGATAGTGAGTTCAAAGGTAATGCCAACCTGGCTGATTGCCGGGCGCTGGCCGAGCGGGCCAAAGGTTCGGATCGCAACGGATACCGCGCCGAGATGATCAGTCTGATGGACAAAATGCAGCAGTTGACCGCCGGATTAGC
Organism: Flavilitoribacter nigricans DSM 23189 = NBRC 102662; assembly: GCF_002646595.1. GTDB lineage: Bacteria > Bacteroidota > Bacteroidia > Chitinophagales > Saprospiraceae > Flavilitoribacter > Flavilitoribacter nigricans. The sequence continues at coordinate 275,138 of NZ_PDUD01000024.1, read as the reverse complement.
AGCGGAAAAATAACAATACGGCACCGCCGGGTAGCTCATCATCAGAGTGGCCGGTGGTCCTGTTTTAAGGAGTGCCTATCGACCAATCGGCTCCGTTTCAGCGCATTTTCTAAAAAAGTCAAAATTTTCGTATGTAATCCGATGCCCGACCGCATCTATACCTATAAAAACCAAAATGATGCTAAAAATACGCTTTACCCTAATCCTTATTTTCGGCCTTCATCTACTCGGTTTTAGCCAGCCATTTACTATTTCGGGGAAGGTCGTAGACGATTTTGACCAACCGATTATCGGTGCAGGGGTTTTTGAAAAAGGTACGACCATTGGAACGGTTACGGATCTGGACGGTCGCTTCGTGTTGCAGGTGAAAGATTCCCTAACGACCCTGGTGGTTACCTACATGGGCTACGAAAATGCCGAACACCGGGTAGACGCCAAGAAAAAAGACCAGGTAATTTCCGTCGGTAAATCCGAAGTGGTGCTGGACGAGGTCGTCGTAACCGGATACGGTAGAGAAAGAAGAAGCAGTATCAAAAGATCGAAGACCATATTGGCCACGCCGGGTTTTGCTCCCGCTTCGCCACCTCCGGCACCACCCCCACCTCCGGCCACGGCCTACATGACTGCCCCGAGACGCGATGCCGCTGTAATGCGGGCGGAAAGCGTCACCCTCCGGGGCGTGGCCAGTAGCGGCGGTTATGCGATGGCTGCCGACGTGAATGCCATAGCCGGTACCCTGACCGCCGGTGAGATCCACGATTTCAGCAAGTGGGACCTTTGGCAGGATGTCGCTGCGGAAGACCTGATGAACTGGCGCGAATACTGGCGCATCTATCCCTCCCAGCGCTATCCCCTCCAACTGACCAATCGCGAAGGCAGAGCAGTAGTCAATGCTACCGTTAAATTACTGGATCAGGATCGTAATGTCGTGTGGGAAACCCGGACGGACAACACGGGTAAAGCGGAGCTCTGGGATGATCTCTTTACTGCCCGCAAAGGACCGAACCGGCAATTGCGGATGCTGGTCGAATACGAAGGCCAGCAGTTTCCGCTGGAACAGATCTCCTCCTTTCAGCAAGGCTACAACTTTATGAGTATTCCGGTGGCCTGTGAGAATAAAAACGCGGTAGATATTGTATTTGTGGTGGATGCGACCGGTTCTATGCGGGATGAGATCGATTACCTGAAAGCGGAACTGGCGGATGTGATCCAGCGGGTAAAGGATACTCTGCCGGACGCTGACCTGAGCCTGGGCTCCGTTTTTTATCGCGATCAGGGAGAGGAATACATCACTCGTAAAACCCCACTGAGTTCTGCGATCAGCCGCACTACGGATTTTATCCAGAAGCAGGAAGCGCAGGGTGGGGGAGATCATCCCGAAGCCGTAGAGGCTGCCCTGAAAGTGGCCGTAGAGGAAATGGAGTGGCGTTCGAATGCGGGTACCCGACTGATGTTTGTCGTGCTGGATGCACCTCCCCACCAAAGTCCCGAAATACTCGCTACTCTGGAAAGTGTCACCCGACTGGCCGCGGCCAAAGGTATCCGTATTGTGCCGATTGCCTGTAGCGGTATCGATAAAAGTACGGAATACCTGATGCGCTCGCTGGCACTGGCCACCAATGGTACCTATACCTTTCTGACCGACGACAGTGGTGTGGGTTACAGTCACATCGAGCCGACAACCGATAGCTATGATGTGGAAAAACTGAACGGCCTGCTGGCGCGGGTGATCTATCAGTTTGCCTATACCCGCGATTGCAACGAAGCACCGGTCATCGCTCTGAACAATCCGGTAGATACCGGTATGGTGGTGGCCCAGGTAGAATTGCCAGAAGATAAGAAACCCGATCATCCGGAACTTAGCCTGCGGTTTTATCCTAACCCGAGCTCGGGCCCGGTTAACGTGGAAGCCAACGGTATCGGCGAACTGTTTCTGGCGGATTTTTCCGGTAAGATCCTGGAACGATTCACTATTGCGGATAGCCGGTCAACGATCGATATCGGCCGCTACCCGGCGGGCACTTATCACTTGCGTTTCCGGACGGAGGATGATCAGTGGCTGGGGGATGAACTGGTGCTGACCCGTTAATGTAAGCGGGAAAGGACCGAACACTGGCGAATGGCCAGTGTCTCAGGTAAGTTTACAAAATATTATGGATAGATTTTGGAGCAACGGTAGTTCACTTGCCGGTAAAAGGCACAACTGAACGGACTGCAGTTGCTCCGAATTTTTTTGCTAATGGCGGTGGCGTTATGAGGCGGTCTAAACAGGGGCCAAACGCTAAAAACATTTTCCTTTCTCCACGGTGAGCCCATTGCAGGTCCATTGTTCCCCGTATACGGATTCGTAACAAATGCTGTATTCCAGTTGATGCTGCTGCAGTGTAAAAAAGAAGTTGGAAGCCAGTATTGGATCACCGATCTCCAGCGGCCGGATCGTTTTCCCCGGAGGGATCACGCGGTTTTCCAGAGGATTAGAGAGGTGCGGAAAATTTTTCCCTCCCATCAGTCTGGTATAGGTAGAATCCAGATGATCCAAAGTCTCACCGTCTAACTTTATCGCTATAGACTTTATGAGTGCCGGACCGATACCGTTGTTGGTCACCTCCAGGGCAAATTCCTCATCCTGAATATAACCGATCTCCCATTCCAGTCTGGGCCAGGCCGAAGCCCGTTGCTGACTCCGCATAATACTGGTCTGCGAAATATAGATCGTCACGGTGATAATGTTGATCAGCAGCGCGATGATCCCTAGGAGCAGGCCGGTCTCAATTTTTCGCTTAGGGGGCTTGGTCTCCGGAGACGTTTCTTCCGGTTCGGGAGACTGTGGTGGAACGATCTCTTCTTCCGATGGCATATTGGGCTCTTCCATCCATTCTGATTTTAGCTGATTACCGGACTGGACTTGGAATAGCCAGCACCTTGGGACTAAGGTCTTAAAACCAACTCACCCAGCACCCAAAGTGCTTTAGCCGAACGTCCGGTCAATCGGGATTCAAACCCTAAAATATTGCATTAGAATCGTTTCCAAAGCATGAATTGCGAAAAAACAGTGATACCCACCAGACTAAACAGGCCCACCGGTAGCATATAGAGGCCCAAGGCAAAGATAAAGATCACCGTTATCCAGTTGCCCAGCCAGCTTAAACGGTCATTTTTTCGGATCAATCCCAGTAGGAGCGATAGGATCAGGGGGATCGACGCCGGTACAATTCCCGCCAGGGCCGGGCCACTGCCGGCCAAAGTAAGCCAGAGCAACCGGGAGGAAAGCGCTAACATCAGCAAAATGTACATCCAGCGATAGGTAAGGTTCCGGTCCGGGGCACAGTCCAGACCGGAGGCGTGAGCCCGGCTACCCGCGATGATGCGCCGGTTGTAAGTAATGATCCAGTAGATCTGCTTCCAGAAGAACCGAAAGGCCCGATTGCTCAACAGTGGTTTCAACCAGGGCAGATGTGTACCGATAATGAGGAACAAAGCATCCAGACCATAAACCGTCTGGCCACTAACGGGATCAAATAGGGGAATTTCGTGTCGGCCACGATCTACATCGATCTTCTGCAGGAGTTCCGGGCTAACCCGGCTGAAGGGGAGTCGCTTTTCCAGCCATCCCAGCCGGATAAAGGCGCCAGTGTAAGCCGTACACATCGGGCAGGCATCATCGTAAATGATCGTTTGGTTTTTTAGGGTATTCATGGTATTGACGTTTATCTATCCATAAAGATAAGTCGAAAATTCATTATTTTCAATAATAATTGAAAATAATGAATTTATTGCCACCGCTTCAATCGGATTAAGCTTTTTAGCCGGTTAAAACTTATCATTTAGAAACGTCAAAAGGCAAGTTACTGGCAAAGATGAGAGCAGAAAAGAGCTAGGTTGGTCATCGGTCCGGAAAGACCAGATCATTCGGAAACGTTTCGGGCTTACCAGCCACTGTTCGCTTTGCCGGGAAAGGAAAGTGGATCAGTCGCCCCTCCAATTACAAATTATCTATCTTTGCCCCGAGGCAAAAACTATCTGATGATTTATTCCTCTATTCTGGCAGCCAAGACGGCCGGTGAGAAGCAACTAGCAGTGTTGATAGATCCCGATAAAGCCAACGATCAGCAACTGGATCAACTGATCCGGACGGCAATCCTCGCAAAGGTGGATTATTTCCTGATCGGTGGAAGTTTATTGATGAGCGATCGTCTGGGTCTGTGCCTGGAACAGATCGGCCGTTCCTGCAACATCCCAAGAATTTTATTTCCCGGCAATGCGCTACAGGTGCATCCGGGAGCAGATGCTATATTACTGCTTTCCCTCATTTCCGGGCGCAATCCGGAATTTCTGATCGGGCAGCACGTTATTGCCGCGCCTTCCCTGAAGAAAAGCGGACTGGAGATCATGCCTACCTCTTATTTGCTGATTGACGGCGGAGCCCCCACTTCGGTCTCGTATATGAGTAACACGACGCCTATCCCCGCCGAAAAATCGGATATTGCCCAGTGTACGGCGATGGCCGGCGAGATGCTGGGGCACCGGCTGGTCTACATGGATGCGGGCAGTGGGGCCCGGCGACCGATCCCGACGGAAACGATCCGCGCGGTGAGCCAGAACGTCGATATCCCACTGATCGTGGGTGGAGGTATCCGGACTCCAGAGGCTGCCCTGAACGCCATTCGCGCCGGAGCGGATGTGATCGTAGTGGGTACGGCCAGCGAGCGGGACCCGCTGGTGCTGGTGGAAATGGCGGAAGCGGTAAGATCGGGTAAAACGCTGGTGCCGTAGAGCCGGAGCAGAAAAAGCATGGAACTTTAGCCCGGTCATCGGGGTTACACTGGAAAAACAAACAAACTGAATGGAAGAAGGCATTGTGATCAAGTCGACGGGGAGTTGGTATCAGGTGAAGCTTTCGGATGGGCGTACGGTACCCTGTAGGATACTGGGTAAATTTCGCCTGGAAGGTCTGAATCTTACCAATCCGGTGGCGGTAGGTGATCAGGTAGAGGTCATTATGGAAGATGGAGAGGAAGAGACCGGTTTGATCCGCAATATCAAACCGCGTACCAATTATGTGGTGCGACAGTCGCCACGACGGAAACGGGATATGCACCTGCTGGCCAGTAATATTGACCAGGCCATGGTGATCGTTACGATCAGAGAGCCCATGCTGAAACCGGGTTTCATCGATCGTTTTCTGCTCATGACCGAGCCTTATGAAATACCCACGCTGATCATCTTCAACAAAGCAGACCTTTACAGTGAGGACGACCTTGAACTGTACGAAGCTATCGAGTACATGTACGAGGATATCGGCTATCAGGTGTTTCTGGTATCGGCGGTAAGCGGACAGGGCATCGAAGAATTGAGAGGCGCGCTCAAAGATAAAATCACCCTGGTTGCCGGCCAGTCCGGAGTAGGTAAATCGACCCTGGTGACCGCCATCCAGCCCCAACTGGAACTACGCACCCAGGACCTTTCCGGGCATTCCGGAAAAGGGCAGCACACCACTACTTTTGCCGAAATGTTCGACCTGGATTTCGGAGGTGCCATCATCGATACGCCGGGTATTAAGACCCTGAGTTTTAATCACCTGGAACCGCAGGATGTGGCGCACAATTTCCGGGAATTCTTTGCACTGTCCGAAGACTGCCGCTTCGGGGGCAGTTGTCTGCATCGCGACGAGCCGGGCTGTGCGGTAAAGGAGGCGGTGGAAGAACAGCAGGTAAGCGAACTGCGATACATGAATTACCTCATGCTGCTGGAAGAGATCGAAGAACAGAACTATTGGGAAAGAAATAAAGGATAAGAAGTGGGCCGGTTACCGGTAGCACTGCTACCGGTAACCAACCTATTGGTATTATTCTACTACCGTAATTTTCATCATATTGGTCCGGTGCCGCCGGTGCAGCGGCATACTGCCCGTATTGACGATCACATCTCCCGGCTCCACCTTCTTGGCGCCTTTCAGGATCTCCGAAACATCACTGATCGTATCATCCGTAGTGGTAAAGCGATCGTAGTAGTAACAGCGAACGCCCCACACCAGATTCAGCGTAGCGAGCATGTGCATGCGGTCGGAGAAAATATAGATCTTACTGTTCGGCCGGAAGCTGGACAGTTTGAAGGCCGTATATCCGGAACTCGTCATACCCACCAGCGCTTTGGCTTTGATCTCTTCCGCCATCCGGGCGGCATTCAGACACAGGGCATCCGAGTAAAACGTTCTGGACTTAGGGGAAGTAATGGGGCGGCGTTTTTCCGTATTCGTGTAAGATTCCGCCTGATCAATGATCTTGTTCATTGATTCTACTACCTTGACGGGGTGTACTCCTACGGAAGTCTCTCCACTGAGCATTACTGCATCGGCACCATCGAATACCGCATTGGCTACGTCGGTGATCTCCGCCCTGGTCGGGCTCGGATTGGTGATCATACTGTCCATCATCTGGGTCGCTACGATCACCGGACGGGCGCGCTGGATGCATTTCTTGATGATCTCCTTCTGGATCACCGGCAGGCGTTCCATGGGCACCTCGATACCGAGGTCACCGCGGGCAACCATGATACCGTTGGAGTTCTTGATGATCTTGTCGATATTTTCTACGGCTTCCGGTTTCTCGATCTTGGCGATGATCTTGGCCGGGTGGTTGACCGCATCGATCCGTTTGCGCAGATCTTTGATGTCCTTACCCGAACGTACGAAAGACAGGGCAATCCAGTTGACGGGTTGCGTCAGCATGAATTCCAGGTCCTTCAGGTCCTTTTCCGTCAGAGAAGGCAATGAGATCTTGGTGTTGGGCAGGTTGACCCCCTTATTGGAAGAAAGGGTGCCGCCGAATAAAACCTTCAGCTTAACCTGATCCTTCTTATTGGTCTCTACTACTTCGAATACCAGTTTGCCGTCGTCAACCAGTACGCGCTCGCCCACTTTCACATCCGTCGGGAACTCCGGGTAGCTCATATAGATCTTCTCCATATTGCCGATGCAGGGTTCGTTGACGAAAGTCAGAATATCACCTTCCTTTATTTCCAGGCCGTTATTTTCCATCTTTCCTACGCGCAGTTTCGGTCCCTGCAGGTCGGCCAGAATACCAATGTGAAGGTTATACTTCTTATTGATGTAGAGGATGCGGTTGATTACCTCCAGATGGTCCTCGTGACTGCCGTGCGAAAAGTTGAGACGGAAAACGTCTACGCCGGCTTTTACCAGAGCCAGCAGGTTATCGTAAGCGCTGGAGGCCGGGCCTACCGTAGCCACGATTTTGGTATTTTGATGATCAGTAATATTCATATACGTCGTAATTATCTGGTTGATAAGTTTGGAAGGATTAGGTTTAAAACCTGAACTGGTTTAATCTTTTTGGCTGCCGATGAAGTCAAGCCCCGAATTTACTGGCGAAGCTCTTTTTGAGTTTCATTCCTGACCATACGGGCCCGTACTGGGGAAGGTCTGGGACGAAAAAAAGCTGATGTCCAGGAGATTTGGGAGCTTAGACAGCAGTCCGGCATTAAAAGTTTAAATCAATTCCCTGGTAACCGGGCGTACCCGGCTGGTACAGTAGATTAATTTGGTATGAGGGTATCGGCCGTTTCCGATGCGGCAAAAATAAGCTTAGCAGGTCAAAGTTTTATGCTTAATCGGGAATAAGTGTAAAAATTACAATAATTAGGTGCGTAAAAGTACGGTTATCTGAAAAAATAACAAATGGGAATCAACTAAATCCTGAAAAATCCTCCCTCCGGCCGGAGAAACTGGCCCAAAAAGGGACCCGAAAAAGGAGAAAATGGCCCGGAAATAAGATTTGGTTGAGGGTGGTATTTACTTTCCTTTCATTTGGCCAAAGATACTTAATCCTTTCAATCGTACGCACTTATAAGGGCTTGTGTCCTAACATCCAAAAATCCGCAGTGCTGCCTTCGACGACAAAAATTGATAAAAAACTTTGGTTATCAAGGTACTTCTCATTTACTTTGCAGCAATATTCGTATAACTAAAAAGCGAATTGACTATGTCAAGCATTGCAGAAAGAGTAAGTAAAATCATCGTTGATAAGTTGGGTGTCGACGAATCAGAAGTTACCCCAGAGGCTAGCTTCACCAACGATCTTGGCGCCGATTCCTTGGATACGGTTGAGCTGATCATGGAATTTGAGAAAGAATTCGATATTTCCATCCCCGACGAGCAAGCTGAAAATATTCAGACTGTTGGTCATGCCGTAGAATATCTCGAGGCACAGGTAAAGTAATAAGGGTTCTAAACTACCCTTAATGGATATCCACAGGCCGGAAACTAACTGGTTTGTGGATATTTCCATAATTAGGAGGCTGGTTATTCTTTTACTCCGGGTTTCAGCCTTCCAGCTCCCCAAATCCATTACAGGCGCACCGCTTCACGTGCAGCGTATTGTTCAGGAACCCGATTTTCCTGATCCAAGAAAAATCTTCTCTAGAAATAACGGCTTATGAAAAGGGTTGTAATTACAGGCTTAGGTGCATTGACTCCCATTGGCAACGATCTGCAGGCGTATCTCGAAGGCCTGAAGGCAGGAACCAGTGGCGCTAATCTGATCACCCATTTTGACGCAGAAAAATTTAAAACCCAGTTCGCCTGCGAATTAAAAGATTTTGACGCTTCGGCTTTTCTGGACCGTCGGGAAGTTCGTCGATTTGACGATTTCTCCATTTATGCGATGGTCACGGCCATGGAAGCTATGGAAGATTCCGGTCTGGATCTCGAAAAGATCGACCTGGACCGGGCCGGAGTGATCTACGCTTCCGGTATCGGCGGACTCAGCACGCTGGAAAAAGAGATTGAAGATTTTGAAGCCGGGGACGGCACTCCGCGTTACAATCCGTTCATGATCCCCAAGATGATCGCCAACCTGTCTGCGGGACATATCTCCATGAAGTACGGTTTTCGGGGACCGAGTTTTGTTACCGTTTCGGCTTGCGCTTCGGCCGGCCACGCTATGAATATAGCCTTTGATTACATTCGTCTGGGACGCTCCGATCTCATTATTACGGGCGGTTCCGAGGCCAGTGTAACCAAAGCGGGTATCGGCGGCTTTAACGCAATGAAAGCGCTATCTACCCGGAACGATGATTACAAGACTGCTTCTCGACCCTACGATGCCGAACGCGATGGCTTTGTACTGGGCGAGGGAGGCGGTACCCTGATCCTGGAAGAACTGGAGCATGCAAAGAAAAGAGGGGCCAAGATCTACGCCGAGCTGGTCGGTTGCGGCGCTACTTCCGATGCCTACCACATGACGGCTCCCCACCCGGAAGGGATCGGTGCGATGAACGTGATGCGTTTGGCGCTGAAAGACGCCGGCCTGGAGGTGAAGGATATCGATTACGTGAATACACACGGGACCTCCACTCCGCTGGGAGACATTGCCGAACTCAAGGCCGTGCAACAGCTGATGGGAGATCACGTATACAATATCAACGTCAGTTCCACCAAATCCATGACCGGGCATTTGCTGGGCGCTGCGGGTGCAATTGAGGCAATTGCCTGTATATTGGCAATAAATCATAACTTTGTACCACCGACGATCAATCACTTTAATGATGATCCGGAAATTGATCCTAAAATTAACCTGACCTTCAATAAAGCCCAGGAGCGCGATGTCAAGGTAGCACTGAGTAATACCTTCGGCTTCGGCGGACACAACTCCGCTACGATCTTTAAGGCCTACGAAGAATAAGATAATTCAGGTTGCGTAAAATGCAGAAGCCTGCGCAGAGCCAGCACGGAGGGACAAGTGACCATTCGGGAGCGCTGCCGGAACTGCTGCAACAGGTACGACAACTTAGACAAATAGATAATTCCTAAGCATCCAAATATGGATCGTTCCAATTGCTGCTTTCTGAGTAGCAATTCGTTGAACATTCATCTGGATAACTGGTGATCACCGGGTTGCGGGATCCGGAGTGTTGGGATGGCAAATCCGCTGCCCCGCATCCCGCAGCAACCGATAATTTCACGGGTGATCTTCAGTTGCTGATCTTACGTCAGCGAAATTTTGGACGACCTTCGTATTTGTGTGCTAATAACTATAGTTCTTTCTTTGATTTGTCGATCGTGGAGTACACCGGAAAAGTGGCCGGATACGGTACTGGTCTGATCTGGGCAATTGAATATTGATTTTTTGGGATTTTGCTGTGAAATTAGAAATGCCAAAAAATCGCTATGATCAATTCCTCCTATGCCATTTCGGACTGCTGATCCGTTAGCATTTACCGATCCATCCGATTTCTGGAATACTCCTGCCTTATCGCGAGTTTTCGATTTTTCAAAGATTGATTTATGACCCGGCCGACGGTCGGTGGAATTTTGAATGACTCCGGTCATTCAGTGCTTATGCCTTTAAGTAGGTACAGTGGGTACACCAGCGTTGACGGGAGTGCCGCGTATCTACTTATAGGTGATCTATTCATCTACAAATCGTTGATTTTGCGATTCATTAAAAGGATTTACAACTATTATTTCTCCCCGGACAAGCAATTAGCCAGAAGACTTCGATCCCTGATCGGTTTTACGCCGGCCAACCTGGCTATTTTCAAGCTTGCCTTTTCCCACAAGTCCAATAATTCCGAGCGGGCTTACGCCATTCAGAATAACGAACGGCTGGAATATCTCGGGGATGCGGTACTGGGTACCATCGTGGCCGAATACCTTTTCAAAAAGTATCCCAACAGCAATGAGGGCTTTCTGACCAAAATGCGCTCCAAGATCGTTAAGCGTAAATCGCTCAACAAGATCGGAGACAAAATGGAACTGGACGTTCTGCTTTCGGAATACACCAACACCCGCCTGAGCCGCTCTATGCTGGGCAATGCGGTGGAAGCACTCGTCGGGGCCCTGTACCTGGAATCGGGCTATAGCGGCACAAAGCGCTTTGTGATCCGAAAGGTACTGCGCAACTACGTGGATGTGCACGAACTGGAAAGTTACGATGACAACTACAAAAGTCAGTTGCTCGAATGGTGCCAGAAGAACGGTCAGACGGTCAGCTACAAACTGTTGGCCCGCTACAAGTTCGAAAAGCGCGATCGCTTTAAGGTAGCGGTCATGGTGAACGGTAAAAAACTGGCCACGGCCGATGACTTTAACAAAAAAAGCGCCGAGCAGACCGCTTCCGAAAAAGCCATGTCCGTTTTGGGTATTATCAGTGAAGAGGATGACGATTAAATAATGATGCGATTATTTGATCTAGTGCTGAACATTGAAAATTTATAAAGCTTGGATTCACCGCAAAGACGCCAAGCCGCTAAGTTTTTGTGATCTTAACCGTGAAGACCGCTCCGGGCAGGGCCCGACTGGGAAGGACTTTGAAAAATTTGCCAATGCAAATTTTTCAAAGAAAACAGCCCTAAATCTTTGCGACTTAGCGCCTTTGCGGTGAAAATCCAGTCCCTTCTGGTTATCGATTATTAACAATTAATGTTCTTCCCTACATTAGATAATCGCATCACCAAGTCATCAGATCAGCAAAAAATGGACCTCTGGAACTATTCCGATCTAGCCCGTCTCGCTCCCGATCCGGAAACCTTAAAACGTGCCCGGGGGATATCCTTTGCCCTGAAGAACTGGCTCACCCTGGCCGGCAATGAAAAACTGGTGTGGGGGGAATACGAAGGTGGCGGTCACCAGCGGTACCAGGTCGCTGTCGATCTGGAGCAGGCCCGTTTTCATTGTACCTGTCGCAGCCCGCGGCATCCCTGCAAGCACGCTTTGGCGATGCCGCTGTTGCTGATCCGCAGTAACGAACATTTCCGGGTCGCTTACGACCTGCCCGACTGGGTTAAAAAAGCCTGGTCGAACGCTTCCAAAACGAGAAAAAAGCCAAAAGTATCTACCGGACCCAGTGACGATCGTCTGCTACGCATGCAGGGCGGACTCCTGGAACTGGAGAACTGGCTTACACAGATCATCGAGAATGGTCTGGCTACCATCGATCCGGAAGATCAGCAATTCTGGGAAGACCTGGCCGTGCGCATGACGGATAGCCAACTGAGCGGACCGGCCGCCCGGCTGCGTTCTATTTCGCAATTGCCGCGCGACGACGACTGGTACGAAGCCGTACTGGCCACCCTGGCCGAACTCTATCTACTTATCCGGGCTTTCAAACGCTACGAACAATTGCCGGAGAACCTGCAACAGGAACTACTGAATGTTGCCGGAGTTTCCGTCCGGCGGGATCGGGTACTGACCGAGCCGGCCGTGGCCGATCGTTGGCTGGTTACGGGGATCAGGGAAGAGGAGGAGAGTGAAAACCTGGCCTATCGGCGCACCTGGTTGCTGGGAGAAGAGACCGGACAACAGGCCCTGTTGCTCGATTTCAACTGGAACCAGCAGGGCTATCGGGAAAACTGGCCATTGGGTATGGTCTTTGACGGGAAGCTGCACTTTTATCCCGGCAGCTACCCTCTGCGGGCCCTGGTCGGCGATTTCCGGAAAGTAGAAGAACCCTTTGTCGGACTGAGCGGTATTTTCAACTTCAGCGAATGGCCGGAATATTTAAGCCGCGCGCTGGCCGGGAATCCCTGGCTACAGACCTTACCCTGCCTGCTGGCCGCCGTTCGCCCGGTCTGGCGGGAAGAACGCCAGTGGCTCTTGGACACCGAAGAGCAGGCCCTTTCCATCGCTATAGACGATCAGGCCTTCTGGAAGATCATGGCAGTCAGCGGCGGCCATCCAGTCAGTGTGTTTGCCGAATGGGAAAACGGCCGCTTCCGGCCTCTGGCGGTAGTGATGCCCGATCGGGTGATCGAGCTGTAAAGAGCTCTTTAGACGATAATCAGTTTCCGGGATTGTCGGAACCTTCCTTCCGGATTATCCACCATCATATCAAATAAATAGGTGCCGGAGGGCAGAAAGAAATCCGGTGCGGCCCGGTTGAACTCCACCGTATAGTCTCCGGTAGGTAGCTGACGGCGCATGAGCTGAGCCGCAAGTTCCCCGGACATGTTGAAGACCGAAAGGGTAACGGTACCCGCCGAAAGCATCGCAAAACTGATGCTGGTTGTTTCCGAAAATGGATTGGGGAGGTTTTGATTGAGCCGGAAATGATTCCGGCCTTCGAGGTTTTTCGTTTTGGTTGGTGTACCGGCCATGTCCAGACCGATGGTGAATTCGGCGCTGAGCGACTCCGGATATTCCGTCTCATCGAAGGTGAGCATCAGCGCTTCGGGCGCACCGGCATTCTGAAACAGGGAATCATTATTCGTTCCCGTCGGATTGTCTCCCTTATCGGCGTAAGCATCGTGATCTGCGTAAACTTTGGTCTTGATACTGTTGGGAAGATACATCTGGGAATAAAAAGTGGAACTTGCATCGTGGGTACCGTCCACTTCTCCTCCGGCTTCAAAACCGAGATGAACGTCAAAATGGATATGGGTGGCCCGGCCGGGATACCAGCCGGGGAAAATGGTTTCAAATTCGCAGATGCCGTTGACATCCGTAGTCTGATACCCACGCAGCCAGGAAGCATCGGATGCATCATCCGGATTGCCGGCAACCCGGCCGAATTCCGAATAAACACCACGGGCGTCACAGTGCCAGATATTGACCAGCGCATTGGGTACCGGTTCGCAGTTGGAGACGCCCAATACCTTCACTTTCAGCTTCAGGGGCAGGCCCGGCTGTTCTTCCGTAATATTTTTTCTATCGTATTGTGGGTCCAGATAAAAGGGACCACCGGTCTGAGTGGGCGCCAGAACGCAGTTAAAGGGTGGGGGAGTGGCTTTCAGTAGCGAGCGGGTCTGAAAATAGCTGCCGCCTTTGAGGGCAAACGGTCCGGAGATCAGGCCCAGGCCCGCTTTTTTTATGAAATCTTTTCTGGTCATAAGGTCAGGGATGATAGTTGCGTGTAATATTAGAACGCAACTTAATTTGATTTGGTGTTATTAATTAGAGGTTTAGGGACAGTTCGTTTGTTAAAGTTAAAGATTTTAGTCCGAATCATCAATGGGGCTTCTCAAGAAACTAAAATTTATTTTTGATTTTCTACTATAAATTGAAATTTAATTGGGATTGAGTGTGCTTTGCAAGGTGCAGATGGAGATAAATTCTGCATCGATGCAGGAATGTAAAGGAAATTGTAAATTTACCACTCAAACAAACCTCGACACTTATGAGTGAATTCCAACAAGTGGTTAAAAGCGGCGGGAGCAAGGTATGGGCCTGGATCAAAAAATTTTTCCTGGTACTCTTGCTGGTGATCGTTGCCGGTTTCGGCATTTTCGTTTGGGTAAGCGGCTGGACCTACAGCGACGGCACCCGGGCCGGTGATCTGATCAAGATCTCCCGCAAAGGCGTAGTATTCAAAACCTACGAAGGGCAACTGAATCTGGGTGGTTTCCAATCGGATACCAATGACGGGCTCAGCGGCAACATCTGGGCTTTTTCCGTTACCAGGAATGAGGTTTACGAAAAGCTGCAACAGTACGAAGGCAAGCGGGTAAAACTGCACTACAAACAACGATATCGTTCTTTCCCCTGGCAGGGTAAGACGGAATATTTTGTCGATGATGTGATACCGGTGGAGTGATCGCCGGCGCGGCTACGGACGTCGGGAAAATTTCATACGCACGCCCGGATAGGGCCGGAGCGTGACCAGCGCCTTCATCTGGATCTCCTGACCGGGCACCAGCTCAAAATTATAACGTCGGATCATTTCCACCAGGATCAACTGCATTTCCATGATGGCGAAATTATTTCCGATGCATAGTCTGGGGCCGCCGCCAAAAGGCAGATAGGCATAGGCGGGTATTTTCTTGCGGTTTTCCGGACTGAAACGATCCGGATCAAAAGTCTCCGGATCCGACCAGGTGGCCGGATTGTGGTGGGCGCCGTAGATATAGGGCACCGCTATCGTACCGGCCGGGATCTTCACGCCTTTTATTTCATCGGTTTCCAGTGCGAGCCGGTCCGTGATCCAGGCCGGTGGGTACAGGCGCATACTTTCTTCGATCACCTGGCTGGTATAGGCCAGTTTGGGCAGGTCAGAAAAAGTCGGTCGCCGATCTTCCAATACCGCCCGGATCTCATCCCGGATCTTTTGGGTCACTTCCGGATGCAGGGCCAACAGGTACCAGGTCCAGGATAATGCATTAGCTGAAGTCTCATGGCCCGCCACAAAAATGATCTTGCTTTCATCCAGCAGTTGTCTTTCGCCCATCGGCTCGCCGGTATCCTCGTAGCGGGCATCCATCAGCATCTGTAACAGGTCGTCGCCTTTCTCCTGATTGGCCTGTCGCTTCCTGATCGTATTTTTGATCACGCTATCGGCCTGGCCGGTTAGGCGTTCGTGCTTTCGGACCTGGCCGCTGATCCTGAACCACGGATTGAGGTATGGTTGCCGGATCTGCCGTACGATGAATTCCTGCAGTGTGGTGATCGCATAGCTCAGTTTTTGCAATTCCTCCTCCGTGAGAGCGGTACTGAACAGGGAAGCGGCAACTACCCGAAAAGCCATTTCCATCATTTCGGTATAGGCATCGACCTCTCCGTCGATCCGTTGTTCAAAACGGTCGAGTTGCTGCTCAATGGTATCCTGCATGATATCGGTAAGCGCAGCGAGTTTCTGGCGGTGGAAGCCGGGCTGGATCAATCTCCGTTGCCGCAGCCAGTAATCTCCGGTGCTGGTGAGCAGGCCATTCCCGAGGAAATAGGCCAGTTTCTCAAAGTGCATCGGTGACTTGGGATAGTTGCGGTGGTTCTTTTGCAGGATCTGCTGGATTATCTCCGGTTCGATCGACAGGATGCCGGCCTTGAGGCCGCCCAAATACATACCGTAGGTCGGTCCCAACTGTTGGAGGTTACCGTTGATCGCACTGATGGGATCTTTTACGAATCGGAAGGAGTTGGCAAAAGATCGTAAACGGGAAATTTGCGGAATCATACCTGAATTGTAAAAAGGATTTTGGTTCCAATTTACAATTTATTCAGTACCCGGGTAACTAATATGCGTCCGTCCCGGTCCTGGAACTGTACGAGATAAGTGCCTTTCGGCAGATTGTCCATTCGGTACAGGTCGCCGGGGATGTAGGAAAATGATTTGAGCTCGCGTCCCAGAAGATTGAACAGTACGACCTTACCAACGGCTTCACTATTCGTTACCTGGAAAATATTTCGGGTAGGATTGGGGTACACCTGGAGGTTCTTATGGCGTTCTCTTTTTCGCGTACTGCTCGGCGAAGCGTTGAAATAATAGACGGCGCTGGCCGAAACCTCGGGATTGGCTACATCCACGACTTTCACTTCCACGACGGCGCTACCTTCCAGTTCGTTGGGATAGACGTAGACATTCATATTGGCCTCCAACTGGGCGGAAAGCTCAAATTCCATGCTGTCGACATAAGGAAGATAACAGAGATTGGTATCGCATACTGCCGTTTCCCAACCCTCGGAAATGGAACGGATCGTTCTTACCCAACGGTAAGTGCGGGTTTCGTCGGCATTATTTTTGACCCGACCGTAGCCGATAGCCTGGGTACTATCCGGGCTGACTTCCGTAACGACGATCTGTTGTGGTTCGAGGGTCACCTGGGCGGATAACTGCCCGGCCGAAAGGAAAAGGATCAGGAGGAGTAAATAATGCTGCATGTTCTGAGATTGGGATTATAGATAAAATTGAGGGGCGAAAATAATTCACCGCAGCAGTCGGAAATTTAACCACTGCGGTGAATTATTGTGCTAAGGTCGTATCGTAACACTCCGATCCTGTTTCCATTTCTGGATGATCGGACAACTGTCGTACATCGGGTCCAGGTCGATATAAGTTGCTTCGGCTTTTTCCAAAACCCATTCGTTGACGTAGTCGTTCTTCTTAGCCTGGATGGCCGCCTGCTGGATCTTGGAATAATCCTGCTGCAGGTTGGCCAGGTGGGGTTTGGTACGCGATTGCAGCTTGATGATGCGGTAGAAAGTCTCTCCCGTAGGACCGGTAAACTCAAAAGGTGCTGAGATCTGGTCAACTTCCATGGTATCGATCGTGAAATAGATATCGGCATCCAGATCGCCCACCTCAAAGAAGGTGTTACCCGTAGCCGGGTTCACCATCCGGCCGTCGTTGTTATAGCTCTGCACATCCTTATTGGAGTGGCGTTTTACGGCAACGGAAAAACTCAGCGAATCACTGATGACGAGGGTACGGATGGAATCCAGATGATTGCGGGCCAGGGTAAGGTCATTCTCGGTGATCTCCGGCTTGACCAGGATGTGGCGCACGTGCACAGAGTTACCCCGGCGCTCCAGCATCTGAATGATGTGGAAACCAAACTCGGTTTCAACTACCGGCGAGATCTCATCTTTTTCCAGTTTGTACGCGGCTGCTTCGAAGGCCGGTACGAAGTTACCGCGTTTACTCCAGCCGAGGTCTCCGCCAACCCGGGCGCTGCCATCGTCCCCGAAACGGGCGGCCATTTCTTCGAAGGTAGCTTCTCCACTAACGATCTGTTCGCGAATATTTTTCAGTTTGTCGATCGACTTCTGGCGCTCTTCTGCGTTTACTTTCGGTTTGTAAACGATCTCACCCACCTCAACTTCCGAACTGAAATACGGTAAACTGTCTTTAGGGATCTGATTGAAGAAATTTCGCACTTCCGAAGGCGTTACCGTCACATTATTGATGATCTCCGACCGCATTCTTTCGGTGAGGATCTGATTTTTCAGGTCTTCCCGGAATTGTTCCTTGACCTCGCCGATCGTCTGCCCGTAGTATTCCTCGAACTGCTGAATGTCGTTATTCATGTAGGTCAGAATACGGTCGATCCGGGCGTTGAGTTGCTCTTCAACTTCGCCGTCCGCCACGATGATACTGTCCAACTTGGCCTGATTGAGCAGGAGTTTAGTCAGAATGGCCTGATCGAGAATATTGCAGCGGGCATCCTCGGGAAGTACACCCTGCTGGGCTTCCATCAGGGAAAATTGTTCCTCCACTTCGGAAAGCAGAACAAATTCACCGCCAATAGTAGCTATTATCTTATCGATGATCTGTCTCTGGCCGTTAGCCTGAGTGATCAGTAAGCCCAGAAAACAAACACTTAACCAAAATGATTTCATATATCTCTAGTAATTGTATATTTCCACATTATTGCGGCGCATCTCCCGTTCCAGCATCGTTTCCCGGGTATCCTCCAGCAATTCTAGTTTTCTTTTGTGCAGAATGACTTTGCGTGCCTGATCTTCAATATACGATAAAGGAGCGATGTCCTTCCGGTTCTTGAGTTCAAACAGCCGGAAAAAATACTGGAATTTATCATCCTGCTGGGTAAACTCCCGCTTAGAGTCAATATTGTTGGCCGTTAAGGTTCCCGGAGGAAGCTCGGCGGCAATATCCTCTACATCGTACCAGGTACTGTCTTCCAACAAATGCGCAACGGCAAATTGAGAACAATAAGCCACCAGATCTTTCAACTGATCTGGGTCCTTGGAGTTCCACATCCGGCGAAGCTCGTTCTGTCGCGGTACCGGAAGCGGTACTTTGAGGAAGTAGCAGCGCACAATGGGCGTTTCCAACTGGTACTGTTCTTTATTCTTTTCGTAGAACTCCTGCAGTTCCGTTTCCGCAATGGTGGAATCCAGCAATTCTTCTACGAGGATCTTTTCGTAATTGTGCTTGATCAGCGAAGCCCGGTAATCCCGTACCAGTTTGTCAATATTCAGATCACTGGGAATATTCCTTTCGGCTTCGTCCAGCAGGACCGCTTCCCGGATCCACCGCTGGGTGAAGGCATCAATGATCAGGGCACTGTCTTCAGGAACGGTTCCCGGAGGGAACATTCCGTCCATATCTGCCAGGTAAAGCGTCTTGTTGTTGACGCGGGCCAGCAAACGGTTTTCTGATTCTTCGTTATCCGAAGAACAGCCGGTTGCGAGCAGCAGCACCATCACCCCACAAAACAGGGTAAACAAGACACCGGATTGCTTAGTTGGCATGCAACTTCTATTCTTTAATTAAGCTATCAAAAACTTTGCGATTGACCTTTACGCGGTACTCATTCTTCAACTCCTCCACCCATTGCTTTTCCAGGTAATCCTGGTAGTCGGCCACTACGTATCCGCGGGCTTCCTGCAGGGTTTTGGTGGTCGGGGGCATCACCTCTTCAAATTTGTAAAATTTAAGGGTGTTCAATCGCGTCGGTTCGTTCGCACTCAGGGTGCCGGCTTCCCACTTGGCCGAAGCCATTGGGGGCGGCACATTGCGATTCTTTTCGTACGTAAATTCTTCGTACTTCAGGATCTTGTTCTCAGGTGTATTGTATTTCGCCAAAACTTCTTCCGGCGTATTTTCAGCGGCAAAATTGCGAATATCCGTCAACATATCCTTATGCTTGCTGTGGACTTCGTATACGCTGGTGCGGACGCGATCCCCCCAGCGGTATTTTCCGCGGATCGTATCGTAGAACTTCCGCAATCCAAGAGTATCCTGACCGGCTTTATCCCACACCAACATTTTGGTTGCTTCGAAAAGCAGAATGCCTTCCCGGTATTCGCGCATCAGCGCTTTGAATTCCGGATAACGCTCTTCCAGCTGCGTTTCTTCAAACTCCATCAGCTTTTCGTTCACAAAGTCTGCGTAAAGACTCTGAACGGCGGCCTGTACATCGCTGCTTCCTCCTCCCATACGCAGGCGTTTGCGGGAAGCGCGTGTGAGCCAGTCGGTAAAGTCACCCAGGGTAACCTTGTAGTCGTCCAGAGAAAACAAAGTCTCCTTAGACGGTTTAGCGGGTGCCTTCCAGCGGAAAGTGAGGAAGGTATCCGTCTGCATCTGGGCAAAAGTATTCAATACCTTAGCGCTCTCCTTGAAGTCGTTTTCCATTTTGATCCGGTTCAACATAGCCGTTTTGGCGATCTCAAACCGGGGATCCTGACTGATCCGTGCCTCTAAACGACCTTTTTCTACCTCAAAAGGTTGTATGGTCTTCCGGGAAATTCTTTTGATCAGGTGGTATCCGATGTTGGATTTTACAACCGGAGAGATATCTCCATCGTTCTCGATCGCAAAAGCAGCGTCTTCAAATACCGGCTCGTAGCGATTGATGCCGAAGAAACCGATGTATCCGCCTTCGTTGGCAGTAGCCCGGTCTTCAGAGTGTTCGCGGGCAAGTTGCTCGAAGTCCGCACCATCTTCCAGGGTGCGGCGCATGCTGTCCATTTGTTTTTTAACGGCGGCATCATTCCCGTCTTTTACCCGCAACAGGATATGTGCGGCTTCCATTTCACCGCGGGCGGGTCTGCGGCTGTGGATCTTCAGTAAGTGATAACCGGCATCCGAACGGATGGGACCGAGCAGTTGATTTAACGGACCCGTATAGGCGACCGTCTCCAACTGGTACAGCCCTTTGGGAAATAAGGCCGTAACGAAGCCGATATGCCCACCGTTTCGCTGAGCTGACTTGTCATCGGAAACGGACTTGGCGATCGTTTCGAACGACCCTCCGGTGGAGAGTTGTTGTTTGGCCGTCATGATCTTCTGGTAAGCGGCCATGGTGTCGGCCGGGCTGGCATCGGGAGCCACACTGACCAGGATGTGGCTGATGTCCACGTCCTGCTGAATGCGTTCGTAGGCCTCCTGAACCAGTTTGTCCGTAACGGTCCGGTCAATGAGGTAGGCGTCGGCCAGCTGGCGGCGGTATCCGGCCAGTTCTTCCTTCAGCGCCGGGATGGTATCCAGTTTCAGATCGTGGGCCTTCTGTACTTTCAGCTTGAATTTTATATAAAGATCGAGGTACTCTTCCAAGGATTTTCTGGAGTAGTCCGCGTTATTACCGTTCGTTTTGCTGTAGATATAATCGAATTCATCTACGGTAACCGGCGTACCCGCAACGGAAAAAAGTACGTCGTCTCCATTTTGGGCAATTACCAGGCCGGAAAGGCCGAATGTCAGTAACAGAATTGCAAAAAGTTGTTTCACTGGTTTATCCTTTTTTATCAAAGTAAACTCACAAAATACGCAGGGGTTAAAAAACCCTGCAAAGGTAATGAATAATTATGGTTCCAGGTATCCGGAAGATCATACTCCTTTTCCGTATCGGGGAGACCGAAAGCCGGATCTTCCGGGAAGGGGGGCTTCCGGATTTTTTTCTGTCATTCCATGATGTACACCCGCTTTACCCGCCCCGAAATTCCCGTCAGCACTTCGTAGGGAATGGTTTCGTAAACGGCTGCAAGTCGTTCAATGGGAAGCTCTTCCCCGAACACCAGCACTTCGTCCCCCTCGCGGGCATCCGGGATATGGGTTACATCGATCATGCACATATCCATGCAAATATTACCGACAGTAGGCGCCAATTTGCCGTGCAGGCGGAACGAATACCGACCGTTGCCGGCTCGCCGGAGCAGTCCGTCGGCATATCCGATGCTAACCGTCGCGATCTTTCGGTCTTTTTCGGCACGGCCCCGACGGCCATAGCCGATGGTTTCTCCCGCCAGTACCGGACGGATCTGAGAAATACGGCTGCTGAGGCGAAAAGAAGGCCTTAGGCGACCCTGTAGTTCCCCGCAGACCTCAAGCCCGTACATCCCAATGCCCAAACGTACCATATCCATCTGGTATTGTGGGAAACGGGCAATCCCGGCCGAATTGAGCAGATGTCTCAGTGGGCAATAGTCCAGGGCGGCGCAGAGCCGTTCGTAGAAGTCGTTGAATCGCATGGCCTGATCCCGGGTGAAGGCGTCTTCCCCTTCATCTTCACTGGCGGCGAGATGGGAGAAAACGGAAGCCAGCGGGATCTGTGGGTGTTCCTGCAGCAAACGGATCAGCTCGTCCAGATCCGTCGGCATAAAACCCAGGCGGCGCATGCCGGTATCGACCTTGAGGTGAATGCGGATCACGCTTCCCCGCGTACGCGTATACTGGGCGAGGGCCTGTACCTGGGCCAGGCTGTATACTTCCGGTTCCAGATCGTATTCGGAGAGGGAGGAAAAGGTCACCGGTTCCGGATTGAGCACCATGATGGGAAGGGTGATCCCGGCTTTCCGGAGTTCTACTCCTTCGTCCACGTAGGCAACGCCGAGGTATTCGATCCCCTGAAAACTTAATAATCTGGCTACCTCGGCACTTCCGCTGCCGTAAGCGGCGGCCTTGACCATGCCCATCATCCGGGTGTCGGGATTTAGGAAAGCATTGAAGGTCCGGATATTGTGTGCAATGGCACTGAGGTTGATCTCCAGCAGGGTCCGGTGCGTATAGGGGAGCAGCCGGAGCGCAATCGTTTCAAAGGCGAACGGTCGTGCTCCCTTAATGAGAATGGTTTCGTTCCGGAAGGCCAACTGGTCAAGTTCGGCCAGCAAGCCGCCGGTGCTTTTAAAGAAGTTCCGTTTGATGGCCGGCTGAAGATAGTCATCAATCAAATGGATCTTTTCCCCCACTCCAATCAGGCGATCCACGCGGTATTGGTGGAGCAGCTCAGCTACACTGCGATACAGTTGTTTCGGGCCGGTGCCGCTTTGGAGGATATCGGAAAGAATAAGACTGAGTTGACTTTCGCCCCTTTGCTGCTGGGCGTAATCCAGGGCAATGGCCAGTGATTGCAGGTCTGAGTTGTAGCTGTCGTTGATCAGGGTACACCCGTCCCGGCCGTCCTGTAGTTCCAGCCGCATGGCGATGGGACTGAGTTGCCCGATGCGACCGGCCAGTTGCTCCGGGGGCAACCCCAGGTACAATCCGGTAGCCAGGCAGTGGATCGCATTCTGTACGGCTGCGGCATCGGAAAATGGGATCCGGAGGTGTAGGGTTTCTCCCCGGAAGTGAGCGGTAATCCGGGTGTCACCCGGGTTCCAGTCGATCTCCCGGATATAAAGGTCGGCATCCTGATGCGTAGACCAGGTGAAGGTGCGGAGGCCGGATTGCGCGATGACCCGGTCCAGTTCTTCCAAACCGGATTGGTAAATGAGTACCTCGACATTGCGGAATAGCTGAAGTTTTTCCCGGAGTTTTTGTTCCCGGCTGGAAAAACCTGCATCGTGCGCGGAGCCGATATTGGTGAGTATACCGATAGTGGGGTTCAGAATAGCGGCCAGTTTTTGCATCTCTCCGGGTTGGGAGATGCCGGCCTCGAATATACCGAGTTCGTGAAAGTCGCGCATCCCCCATACGGAAAGCGGCACGCCCACCTGGGAATTATAACTTCGCGGACTGCGTACGATCCGATAAGATTCCTGTAAGATCTGGAAGAGCCATTCCTTGACCGTCGTTTTCCCGTTGCTGCCGGTGATGCCGATCACGGGAATTCCAAATTCGGCCCGGTGGTGCCGGCTGAGTTGTTGGAGCGCAGCCAGCGTGTCGTAGACTTTTAAAAAAATTGCATCGGCCCCTTCCCAGTTTTCCGGTAGGCGACTGATCACAAAAACACGTACCCCTTTCCGGTAGGCTTCCTCCAGAAAGGCGTGGCCGTCGTGCTGGGGCCCCGAAATGGCAAAAAACAGGGACTGTCCGGCAAAGCGAACCTGCCGGCTGTCCGTCAGTAGATAAATGATCTCGGGATCTGCATCCGGTGGCCCGTGCTTTTCAGCCCGGATGATCTCTGCGATCTCCCCGGTGGAGTAAGGTGGTCTGGCAGTTTGTGGTTTGGACTTCATAATCGTTGCACCGTCCGTGAGGGACGAGCGCCGGGGCAAAGCTAACCAAATGGTATGGAATTGGGCTTAAAAGTGGTGGGCCAGATAAAGCCGGATGAAAATGGTAATGATGAGGACAATTGAGACGGAAGGAAAAAAGATTGGGGCCGGGAGATTGCCGCGGGGCATAAAAGATAAACGGCCGCATACGCGGCCAATTGACATCGGAAAGGGAGGGGTGTATTTAATCTACCTCCTGCTGCTTTCTCAGTTTGTAAGCGGCTTTCAGTAACTGATTTCTACGTTCGATCGAGGGCTTTGTATAGTGTTGTCTGGCTCTGATCTGTTGCATTACTTTTGCGTCCCGGTGCTTGCGCTTGTAGCGCTTCAGCGCCCGGTCAATACTCTCGTTGTCTTTGACATCAATAATTAACATGGTTCAAAATATTTGGTAAAGAAATGGTTTGCTTAAAAAATAAAATCCCCAGGACCTGGACTCAACCAGGAAGGAGAAGCTCAGCGATCGCAAATCAAGATCGCTACTATATTGGTATTAAAAGTTGGGAACGCATACCTGTTGTATGCCGTCCCAACTTTCAGGAGTACACGGAGGAAGAAATTTACATCTTAACTACTTCCGCCTGAATGGGGTAATTGTTCAAGATCCGATTGGTGAAAGCAAGATTACCGTGAGGCACAACCAGAAAAAGCTTTCCGTTTTTAAAACTAGCCAGGTTGCTCAACAACTTCCACTTGGTGATCACTTCCTGAAGATCATCGGTCTTTTGGGCTAGTTCGAAATAACTTTTCTTACCGTTGAGCACTCCGGTGGCGTCCGGAATAAATGCTCCTTCTTCATTAGGACGACTAAGTTTGGAAGGAGTGTCATATCCCTCGGTATTCGCTTTTACGTTTTGATAACCCCTGGGCAGTACGACCTGCTCAATCAATTTGCGAACCAATACCTCGTCTTTCGCATCGGTAAGGATACCATTCTCCATTTGTAAAATAATTTTTAAATGAGCTAGAAAAATATAGTCAAAACCTTAAAATGTGGCTTTAAGCATGGCGATGAAAACCTGTATCCGATAGTGGATAGACAAATCCCGTGAGCCCGTCAATAAGCGGGCACTACTGTAGAAGCATTGACAAGGCAGCAGTAAACGGCGCTGAAACGCCTGTGCGTGAGGATGCGAAAATGTTAGAACTTTCGCAATTTTGCCAAAATATACCTAAGGGGATATTGATCAGATTTTTTTGCATCTATTTATAATAACATAATTTTTGGTCGAAAAGTTCCAAACAAAATTGAGATTCCGGGTGTTCTATGTGATTTGTTTGGTTCGTACAGGCAAAAATAAGTCTTTTCCGCTACTGAAACCAACCTCTTTTGCTTCTGCCTACTCCTTATTTTTGAAATCGATTTCCATACATTGCGTAAAGTCATGGGAGCTCCCTTTTTCCCAATCGAATCCAGATTTGTGATTTTGTCCAATAAAAAAAGATGGTACAGTAGTTAACCGTACCATCTTTCCTGGGTGTTTAATTGCATCCAAATGGTGGGATCAATTAATACGCTGATTCTACCATTTGGGGGATGTTTTCATCAATTAGTATGCTTTTGAGGTGGATTTACGCCAATACGGGGTATATCCATAGTGGTTGTAGACGCTGTCCAGGTAGTCTTGGTGGGTGGCGCGGTTCGGCCAGTTATCTTTGTCAAATCCCGGAGCGTTTTCCAGGCGTTCTTTTTCTACGTTCAGGACAAACTTTTCTTCTTCACTGTCGATCTTGAATGCTTCCCAGGGCATGGCGAAATATTTGTCGCCCAAACCGAGAAAACCACCGAAAGACAATACGGCGTATGCTACGCGGCCGGAATCGGTGTCGATCATCAATTCCTTGATGTTACCCAGACTCTCACCTTTAGCATTTACAACTGTTGTTCCTGAGATACTGCTTGACGATAATGTTTGTGGTGTCATTGTTAAACGATTTTTGGTTTTTAAATGGTTGTACTTAATTGGGGTATTACCTTTATTTATAACTATTTGTATACAAGTGTTGTAGGTGCTTTTAAAACACATTTCGTAAATGCCGTGTTCGATGGATCAACAGAGAAAAAGTGTTAAAGCCGACTAGAGGATGGGGCTAAAAATCTTCGCGATCCCTTCTTTGATCTTATCGCCGACCGGGCGTTCTTTAAATTCTTCCAGCTTTAATTCTTCACAGTTTTCAATGTCTTCCATGAAGTAGGATTTTAACTCTTTTGCCAGTGATTCGTTGTAGACCAGGGCATTGACCTCAAAGTTTTGTTCGAAGCTTCGCAGGTCGAAGTTGGCAGTACCTATGGAGATCACTTCATCGTCGGCCACGAGGGTCTTGCTGTGGAGAAAATTATCTTTATAAAGGTAGATCCGGACCCCGGCGCGCAGCATTTCTTCGAAGTAGGAACGCACGCCCCATTTCACGACTACACTGTCCGAAGTTTCCGGTATGATCAGGCGGACGTCCACCCCGCTGAGCGCGGCTGTCTGGAGGGCCGTCAGAATGGCTTCTCCCGGGATCACGTAGGAATTGGTAATATAGACGTAATCATCGGCCTGGGTGATCAGCGAAAAGTATTCCTGGCGGATGCTCGAAAAATCCGAGTCCGGGCCACTGGCCACGATCTGAGCAACGGCGTCACCCTTAGGTTCGGATTTAGGGAAGTATTTATCCTTTAACAGATCACCGTTCTCTTCCCGCTCCGTAGCAAAATTCCAGTCGGTCACAAATACCGCCTGCAGGCTGTTGACGATCGGACCTTCCAGTTGCAGGTGCATATCGTGCCAGATCCCCAGCGGCCCCGCATCCGAACGAATGTATTTATCCGTTACATTGATGCCTCCGGTGAAGCCGATCTTACCGTCCACAATAATGATCTTCCGGTGATTGCGGTAATTGAGGGTAGAAGTGGGACGCATATTGGCGATCGGCAGGAAACAGCTGTGATTGCCACCCAGTTCCTGCAATTGATTAGTGTACTTATTGCTGAGAAACTGGCTGCCCACCCCGTCGTACAGCAGGCGGATCTCAACTCCCGCTTTGGCTTTTTCCTTAAAGATCTTCATCATGCGGTCGGTAAGCTCTCCTTCCTCGAAGATATAGTACTGGATGTGGATAAATGTTTCCGCCTTTTCCAGCGCGTCGAAAATAGCGTCGAAGGTAGCCGGTCCGTTGCGTAGGATCTTGGCTTTGTTATCCGGGTAAGGAAGAAAGCGGCAGTTTTTGGAGATCAGTTCGGGCGTCTTGCGGTAGATGTCGCGATTTTCCGGTAGAATGGCCTGTTCCGTAAAATGATCTTCGTAAAAACCATCTACCCGGCTCAGGTATTTTTTTACTTTCTGGGCCTCCTTGATCTTGTAGAATTTGTATTTGCGACGGTTTACACCAAATACCAGATAAAGAATGATACCTAATACCGGCAGCACGATCACCACCAGCAGCCAGGCCATGGTCTTGGTGGGGCGTGCACCCGAGATCAATAAATTGAGAACCACCCCGATGGTGGCCAGGATATAAGCGATAAACAATAGCGTGAAAAGCATGGTAGCAGGGCTTTGTGTGTTTAGGAACGAAAATTAATCGGAAAAGCCGGCACGTTCGGTGGTTGCCGCAGTGGGCTCCGGTCCGTTTGGCCGCACTTTTAGTGCTAAAACCTTCCCGGAGTGATCCAAGTTGGCTTTTAGCGATATTTCCTAAACATTTTTAGCCCCGAGCCTGCTTTTGGCAGCTCCGGTAAGGGAAGAAGTCCGGGATTAGCGCAGGTTACGAGCAATACGGGCAGCCTGGACTTACCGGTTAGATCAATAGAATAACAGGCGGAACCAATCCCAGATGGCCACCCGGTTCTTGAGAATAATAATGAACAGTGCAATGCCCGCAAAGATCAGTACCGTTCGGAACCGCTTGCCGGCAATGGCGTTTCGCTCGCGTCTACTTTTATAATTACGTTTTCTACTCTGATATCCCATAGACAAATTTAGATTGTGACACCAACTTTGACGTTGGCGATGAGTTGATCCAATTGTTGGAGAACGATAGCCGGGATCTCTCCCCCTTCGATCCAGGTATGGCAATCACCCCGGTAATGCATATCCAGATAGTCCGCCGTACGGGCAAAGGGCATAAAAAAACCGGGGTAGGCTTCTTCGTCCGAACTGCAGCAAATGGCCGCCATACTTTTTCCCGCGAGGCTTCGGCCCAGATCTTTGCGGATCGTCATCAGATCGGTCATGCGATCAAAGAAGATCTTCATGGGGCCGGCCATACTGTACCAGTATACGGGAGTAATGAAAATAAAATTCTGGTACCCGGCGATTTTTTCAAACGTCGGAATGAAATCATCGTGACGGTTGCGGTGCTCATAATCGTAGGCACTGATGTTCAGATCGCTGATGTTCAGAAAATCGGCGCCGGACTTCATCCGCACGGCTTCCGCTATTTTTCGGGTATTGCCCTGCTCCCGGGAGCTGGCAAAGATAATCAGGGTGTTAGTCATTGGTTCAGGATTTTGGGGTATAATACTGTTCCAGCAAATTTGTGAACTGATAAATTTCTTCAAAGGTGTTGTACATAGCCGTCGGCGCTACCCGGATAACGCCTCCGCCCGAATGGAAAAGATTGTCTTCGCGCCAGTCACAGATCACTCCGTGGCGGCTGAGGTGGTCAAACAGGTTCTTTCCTTCTTTTTCCAGGTAGATCGATAGCTGGCTGCCTCTGGCGGACAATTCCGACGGGGTCAGGATCTGAAAGCGGTGTTCCTGCCGGTTGAGCCGGTCCAGTTGCCAACTGAGGTAATCGGTCAGCAACTCACTTTTGGCGTGCAGGCGGTCCATACCCGCCCGATCGAAAAGTTCCAGGCTTATCCGGTGCGGTGCCATGCTCATGATCGGCACGGTACTGATCTGCCAGCCGGCAGCTCCGGGAATCGGGTGGAAGGTTTTCTGCATCAAAAAGCGTTCCTCCTCTTTTTGTCCCCACCAGCCGGCAAATCGCGGGAGATCCGGATCATTTCCGTGCCGGGCGTGAATGAAGGCTCCGCTGGGACCACCCGGTCCCGAATTGAGGTATTTATAACTGCACCATACCGCAAAATCTACCTTCCAGTCGTGCAGCTGCATCGGGACGTTACCCGCCGCGTGGGCGAGGTCAAAACCTGCATAAGCCCCGGCGCGATGGGCCGCTTCGGTAATGGCCGGCAAATCGAAATACTGACCGGTGTAATAATTGACACCTCCGAAAAGCACCAGCGCCGTTTCTGCTCCGTTTTGATCGATGGTTTGCAGAATATCTTCTGTCCGCAGGTGGATCTCTCCTGCCCGCGGCTGGACCTCCACGATGGCTTCCTGCGGATCGTATCCGTGAAAACGAACCTGACTGGCCAGCGCGTACTGATCGGAAGGAAAGGCACCGGCCTCCATAATGATCTTGTATCTCCGGGAAGTAGGGCGGTAAAAGCTCACCATCAGCAGATGCAGATTGACCGTAAGGGTATTCATGACGATTACCTCCTCCGTTTCCGCCCCGACTACCCCGCTCAGCGGTGCCTGCAGGTATTTATGGTACGATAGCCAGGGGCGATCTCCCTCGAACCAGCCTTCCACGGCTTTTTCCTGCCATTGCCTGAGTTCTTCTTCCAGCGCTCCGGCCGTGGCTTTCGGTTGAAGCCCTAGCGAATTGCCGCAGAGGTAGATCGCCGGATTACCCCCATGCGCAGGGATGTGGTAAGCTGATCTGAACTCCGCCAGTTGGTCTTTTTCGTCCAATGCACGGGCATAAGCCAGAGAAGATTGGTGGTCCGTTTTTAGCATGTCGGTGGTTATGAATGTTTTAAAGTCTCCGGACATTCTCCGGGAGCTCGAACTTATATCCTACAAATTTGACACTATAAGGTTGAGTTCTGTTTGCGTTTGTTCCATCTTCGCATTACCGGGTAGGAGAACACAGCGAGTAAAATGACCAGCGCTCCCCAGTAAAATCCCGGGTCGAGTTCCTGCTTGTCGTCCAATAGTAAAAAGGCCAGGACGATGCCGTAAACCGGTTCGAGATTTACCGTCAGATTAGAGGCAAAGGCGGTAAGATGACGCAGCGAACGCAGCGCCAGTACGTAAGCCAGGGTGGTACACAAGAGTGCCAGGATGGTCAGATAGAGCCAATCCGTACTTTGGGGCCAGAAGTCCAGCGACCGCCCCTCTTCCGAGAACCAGTAGTACACCGGAATGACCAGAGAAAGGAATAGCCAGGCCGAGCCCAATTCCAGGAAACTGACACTTTTTTCGTCCAACTTACCTACGAGCAGTTTGTTCAGCGTAGCAAAAAAAGCGGCCAGAAGTGCCGCCGTTAATCCGATCCCAATCCCTAGCAGCATGCCTACTTCCGCCCCGTTCACGATCAGGATCATGCCGGGAACGATCATTAATCCCAGAACGATCTCGTAGGTCTTGATCTTCTTTTTGGAGAAAATCGGTTCCACCAGTGAAGTGAAAAAAGAGGTCGTAGCCATGCAGACCAGTACGATGGATGGGTTGGATAACTTGATGGCCCCGAAAAAGCAGACCCAGTGCAGGGCCACGATCAACCCGATCCCCATGAACTTGAGCAGCGTTTTGGTGGGGGTAGTCCGGAACAGCCGGATCACCGGTACGATAAAAGGAAAACTCAGGGTGGTAAAAAATACCCGCCACCAAACCAGACTCAGTGCCGGCAGGCTGATCAGGTCCCCCAGAATAGCGGTAAACCCGAACAGGAATACCGCAATGTGGAGTTCGACGTACGAGCGTTGGATTGGCGTCATGACTTTGCCGGATCTGATGATTAATTAGTCTAAGTTGCGATGCAACTTAGGTAGAGGGAATAGAGTAGAGGGTAGAGGGGGGGCCTATCGTTAAAATGGAACAAAATCGCTCATTTTAACGGTTGCAGTCTCTCTACGCTCTACCATCTACTCTCTTCAATTCAAGTATCGCAACTTAAATTAATTAGCAGTTTTCAAGATCGGGCGAAAATAATAAAAATTAAATCGAGCGCGTCTCCAGATCCGGTGCGGCTATGCCGATGCGATACCATCGTGTTTTACTTCATTTGTTCCTCCACGCGTTTGGCATCTTCAATGCGCCATTGCAGCTGCCGGCCGTACTCCCGGGAGCTTTTGTTCCCGAATTCCAGGTAAGCTTTGTTGGCCCAATCGAGAGCGGAATCCAGATGTCCGGCTCTTTCGGAGGCTACGGCCATATTGTGGGCCGCTTTTCCGGCGGTTTTAGCATCTCGGCCCTTTTCGATCAGTTCGCGCCAGATCTCGGCGGCCGACTCCCACTGGTTGGCTTTGGCGTAACGTGCGGCCCGTTGCATGGGTTCTTTATCTGACCCTTTGGCTTTGGTGTAGAATTGCCGGTTAACGGACACCCAAACCGGAGCGATCCGCATGCCGTATAATGTCCCCGCTTCAAAACTGATGTCCCGGGCCATATCCGATTGATTGGTGAGGCGGCGCAGCGCTTCCTCTTCGGAGGAGCCGGTAGCGGAATCATTACCACCCTCGGTCACTTCAAATTCATCGATGATCACCTGCCGGTCCGTATCGTAGAGCCGCCAGCCGATGTGCACCCGCATATCGATCTTGGAATCATACACCGTTTCGGTATATTCCTGACCGTCCTTTTTGCGCGTCACCTGGCGACTGCGGGTAGAGCTGCTTTGATCGGTATCGTATTTTTCGATGGCGAGTACGGCATCCACATCGTACTGGTCGGCGATCATGCGCACTTCCGACCAGGGCAGGGGCTCGATCATGCGATCTCCGGATTTGCTGCCGGTCAGTTCCACCGCACTGGAGCGTACTTCAAAACGGGGCGTTCGGGTCAGTGCATCGGTTACCCCCCGCAGCGCATTTTCGCGGCCGCGTTTATCCTGGCCCAGCCCTTCACCGGTTACCACGCCTTCCAGAAAATTCAGGAATCCTTTGCTGGGTTTACTGCGGTCGATGGTAACGATGCGTTCAATATTGCCGGGAACGGAAAAAGCCGCGGGCTGGAGTACGTCGATCTGGGTAGTAGTGGTACAGGAAGACCAGATCAGGCCAATGATCAGACCGTATAAGGGTAGTGAATACTTATTTTTCATTTGTTTGTTTTAGGTGTGTTCTGAATGGAAGAAGGACAAATTTCGTCAATTCTTTCCATGCGTCCGGAGTAGAAAGTGAGAAAATTCCGAACCCGAACGGAATTTTGTCTGTTATCAGAGTTTAGCCATTCCATTTGGTCACACCTATGAGATCTTGTAATAATCTGTTATTATCTGGGGGATCGGCCAAAAACATCTCCCGGCAGGATTTCATAATCTGCGACTTACACCGGCCACTTTACGCCGGGGTATTGGATAAGGTTGTAGAAATGCCTAATTTTGATGTAATAAAAGTACCCGAAGAAAGATCGTGTTATGCGATCTTGCCGGATGCATCAGACCGCAATATCAATGCGCTCTATTTAGATCAGATCAGAAAACAAATTGAATAGTGGGAGTGAATAAATTTATCGAGAATGGATCGGAAAATCAATTTAATAGAACACCCTATTACGTTGATCCTATTCGGTTGTCCACCCACTTTCAGCAGATAGACTTTAGCCGGTTCGGTCATTTTTCCGAACAACCCGAAGAGGATGTTCTGGTTGAAGATGAAGTGGATACCGGTTCCGGCGAAGTAGCTCATCTATTAGTATACAACGATGACCACAATTCCTTTGATTGGGTGATCGAATGTTTCATGGAGATCCTCCAACACACCAACCAACAGGCCGAACAACTGGCCTTGCTCATTCACCTCAAGGGGAAAGCGACCGTCAAAACGGCCCCCCGCAATGTCCTACAGCCGAAAAAGGAAGCGCTGGTCGACCGCGGCCTGAGTGCCGTGATCGAGGGGGAGCGCATTTAGAACCTACAATCTGGTATTTACAATATTATTGAAGGCGGAACCGAAAGTGTAACTCAGCCCTACACCCGTGTAGAGTTCAAAACTGGTGGCGATCTGGCGCTGACGCAATAATATATCTTCGATGGATGCCTCTCCGGCCGGAAGGTTGATCTGATCGCGGATCAGGTCCAGATTGGCGGAAAATTGGACCGCCAGCCCTTTAAAGACCCGTACGGATACCCTGCTGTAAAATTCAACGCGATTCTTAGAAAAATCCTGGAGAAAAGTAGATAATTCCAGATTGGCGTAAATATCTCCCCAGGGCTGCCGAAAGCGGGTTTGGACATTTAGGGTGTGATTGGGAATAAATTCCCGGTTCTGGTCGAAGATCGTGGTTTGAATATAGTCATTTTGAAAAAAGCCGATCCGGTAAGCAAATACGATCTCCCGGCGAAGTACTTCCCGGTAGGGATAAATATTATATTCAATAGCCGGATGTAAGAAATAAGCATAGTTCAGATTATTGTAGGTATTATGCTGAATACCACTAAAGACTCCGGCTGACCAGTGATTTCCCAAACTGTGCACCACACTTGCCCGAATGTAATGCCTTTGCCGTTTACTCAAAAATTCTTCATTCTCTCCGCGGAATTCGCTTTGTGCGTAATTCATTTCAGCATCCGTTCGGATACGCCAGTCGTCGGTAACGCGGTCTCCCTCAAAACCAAATTCGAGATCTATACCCGAACGGCTGGTCTCCTTATTGATCTCTCCTTCTCCCCGGATTTCGAATATCCAGTTGTTCCAGGGATCATCCGTTGGGGTGATTGCATCCGCTGTTTCCTCTTCTTCACTCTGCACGGAATATTGGATCAGATCGACCATATCCGTTTGTACCAGGTAAGGAAGTAATCCGACTGCGATCTTACGGGCCAGTCCTTTACGCACATCGTCATTCGTAGCGGTAGGACCGGTTTCGTAAAGTAATTCCTGATCCAGATCCTGAAAATCATTGCGCCCTTTAAAACTCAGGGTATAAGAACGCCCGCCACTACCCAGGCGGATATCATAAACGAAAAGTTGTACATCGGATAGTCCCTGATCCCGCACGTGATTGACGTAGGGAAGCGCTTGTCGAATATAATTCTGGTCACAATCGCAATCCGTAAACAAATTGATCTTTTCGGTCTGACCGGGTAAAATGGAGGTAGCAAGAAGCGAAATCAGGAGTAAAGAGAAAGTTCGAAACCAAAGTTTGCAGGGCATTTTTTATTTTTAAAACAAATAAAACTATGGCAGATGTTCGCCGACGGGACGGAAGTAGATGCTTGTAAATCAGGGTGAAATGATGTTTTGTGGGTAGTTTCCGGGATTATTTCAGGACCGGGGAACCGTTTTTTTGCCCAACTTCTATTCGATGAAATTTCAATAAATGTTGTGGGTCCAACTCGTTGTAGAGGTGCAGTATAAGCGTACTGCGTTTTCGCCGGTCGATGGGAAAAAGGATCTTGATGGGATTGTGGACATAGCCATTGTCTTCAAAAAGCAGGATCTGACGATTGCGGGTATGCAGGCGAAACAACAATAGCTCATCGGCATCTTTGGGTACGGGAATCTCTCCGTAACCTTCCTCCTGCAAAAACTGCCGGATCATGTCGTAACTGGTCTGCAGGGAAGAACCGGCAAAGGTGGTACGGTATTCGTACCCATCGCTAGAGCCGCCCAGATAATCGGAGCCGCAGGGTGGGAAAGACGTTCGCAGTGCCATGACTTGCCGTTTTTTGCATGATGCTTGTCCGAGTCTCTCCCCACAACCGGTCAATAAGCGGATCGGCGATTTCGGAGGAAGCTCATTTTAAGAGACTGTTTGAAAACCTCTCACTGGGTTACCCGTACGGGCCCCCACTTTGCACCTATTTTTAACTCCGTAGCTGGGCTATGCAGTAAAAAATAGCTTTCAATTGACTGCAAAATCCGGGTTTTTCTCCGGCAGCAGAAGTTTTCAAACAGTCTCTAACAGTTACCCGATGGACCGAGGGGAATAGGGAGGGATAATAACCCACCCTCACTTCCAGCACACCGGTGTGGATAAACGCTCCCATTGCCAAAGATCGGAACCTTTGGGTCGGAGTTGGTATCAATACTTGTCGACAAAGTCTGATTTGGCAAATTTACAAAAAGTTTTAAAAATTAAAATAAAAAACATTTTTTAACTTGGGACTTTTTGCCGGCCTAAGGGGAATACCCGTTACAACTGCCCGGATGGCGTAAGGATTTCGGCCTGCATAAAAAAAGACCTCCCCAAAATCTTTTCGGGAAGGTCTTTCTGATCTCCTGCTTGTCGATCCGCTTAGGGCCGCACTTCTTTTCCGATAGAGATCATGTTGGCGAACAGCCGGAATGCTCCGGGAACCCCGGCCGGCAACTCCCGGAACCAGGAATAGCCGGTATAGATATAGTAGCCTTCACCGTATTTCGCAACCAGCAGGCCTCCGTCCCTGGGATCTTCTCCCGGATCGTTACTGGAGAGTACTGGTGTGAAAGCCTCATCCCATTTGTTGGGGAAATAAAGGCCCCGCTCCTGGACCCAGCCGTCAAAATCCTTGGCCGTGATCTCATTCGGGTAGTTGAGTACCGGGTGCTCCGGTTCCAGGAAACGCACATTGGCTTCTTCCACGGTAACCCGATCTCGGGAGATCTCCAGCGGATAGGGGGCCAGTTGCTCTTCCGGGATTTTCAGCCGGCCGCTGGTATTGTACTGTACGATCATGGTGCCACCGTTCTTGACGTAATCCAGTAATTTCTCCTGGTGGAATTTCAGGCGATCCTGGGTGTTGTAGGCCCGCACTCCCATGATGATCGCATCGAAGGTCTGCAGGTTGGAAGGCGTCATATCCCGGTCGTCCAGCAAAGTAACTTCGTAGCCGATCTCTTCCAGACTGGCGGGGATCTCATCGCCGGCTCCCATGTAGTATCCGACCCGGCTACCGGCTTTGTGGATATCGATCTTTACTACTTTGACGCTGGCGTCCGCAAATACGGTTTGGGTTGGAATGTGGTCGTAGTCGATCAGCTTGATCGCCTGGGTATAAGATTCTTCACCGATCTTCACCAGCGGTACGATCATGGCCTCACTTTGCTCTTCCGGTGGGAATAAGGTGAAAGTGAAGGTCTGTTCTTCTCCTTTCTGGGTCAGTTCAAAGTCCACTGTTTCCGGTTCCGCCCGCCAACCTTCTTCGTGGCAGAGTTCCAGCGTGCCTTTGAGGTCCGCCTTTCCGGCTTTCAGTCGCACCGTTACCGGTTTGGGAGAGGTGCCGGCGAAAACGTATACCGAGTTGTCGATATTGGCGTAAACGGGTGGGGTGATCTCAAAGGGGCGGTATACTTCTCCGTCTACCGGGTCGGTCCGTTTGTACACCACATCCCGTTCGATACTCATCGGTTCGCCCTGAACGAGCAGGTTAAACCGGACTTTTAGTTCACGGGGTGTTTCGGGCAGGCCACGTAGTTCCTGAGCTTTGACCGTATACATGCCCAGTTCGGATTTCTCATTCAGCCAGTACGGATTGGTGAGGTCAAAATCTTTGGGCAGTTCAACGCTTTTCTCGTAGGTGAGCGCTTTATTGTTTTCCAGTTGCTGATCAAAAGTCGTATCGATACCAAAGGGCAGGATCTCCAATGACTGGAGCGAAACATCTGCCGCCGAGCGGTTGATCAGCTCGATATCCAGGGTGATGTCCTGACCACGGGTAGCGGAATAGTCGTTGCTAACCGCTTCGGCGTAGAGGGCCATACAGGCAGCGATCACTTCTTCGATCTCGGCCTGCTTGATACGTTTCCAGTAGCCGTCCGGTAATCTTTTGATCAGTTTGTAGGCGTTGATCAGGCCGGTCAGACTTTTGTGGGGCTCATCGTAGCGGAAAGTATTTTCCACGGCACCCAGGATGTGTCCGATCGGTTCACCGCCTTCCACCCGGGTCCAGGTGGTATTGATACCGTCGAAAATGTGATCTCCATTCGGCATGTCGCCTTTCAGCAATTTGATGTATTCGTCGGCGCTTCCCCGCGAGCCGCTGGAACCAAAACCCTGGCTTTTGTGCATGCTCCGGCTTTCGGCGGCAATCTCAGTATTGGATTTTCCCTTGATGGGATAGTAGACACCGACATCCACCGTGAGCATATCGGATTTATCCACTTTTTTGAAGGCTTCCTCACTGCCGTAAAACCACCAGGAAGTGTTGAAAAATAATCTTCGGGGTTGCCAGGTATCAACGTATTTCAATTGTTCCGGGAACTTGGAGGCATCGGCGGCCAGATCAAAGGCCTTCACGGAAAGCATGGCCGAAGCGGTATGGTGACCGTGCATGCGGCCGGCGAGGCGTTCTTCGTATTCGTGCCAGAAGCGGTTAATGATTACATCGGGTTGCCATTTGCGAATGGCCCAGACCACATCGGACAGCACTTCATCTTTGTTCCAGATCTCCAGCGTTTCGTCCGGGTGTTTGGAAAAACCAAAATCGTTAGCGCGGGTAAACATCTGCTGACCGCCATCCAAGCGGCGGGCACCCAGCAACTCCTGCGTCCGGATGATCCCCAGGTATTCGCGGATCTCGGGACCGACCAGGTTCTGGCCACCGTCGCCCCGGGTCATGGAGAGGTATGCCGTTTCCGCTTTTACTCCATTAGAGAGATAGGCGATCAGGCGGGTATTTTCGTCGTCCGGGTGGGCGGCCACATAAAGTGCCGAACCCAGAAAATTTAATTTTTTAATGGCTTCGTGGATATCGGCAGAAGTCCACTTCTTAGGTTGTTGGGCAAAAAGCCCGCTAGCAATGGTCAGTACCAGCAGTACGAGCCCATAGCGCCATAGAGGTCTAATCATGATCGGTGGTTTTTCCTTTATTAAGTGATCTTCAAAGATTTTCTAAAGATACATTACAAATATAGGAAGGATAAAGTTGACATCCAGGCGAGCTTGCAACTATAGAAGGTTAAATGATCCGCGGTTTCAGGCAGGGAAAGTACCCTTAGCGAATGATCAGGCGTTCCCAAAACGGCTTTCGGTTGAAAAACTGCATTTCGAGATAATAGATTCCCTGGGGAAGATCCGGCAGGTCCAGATAGTGCTGCGAGCCGGATAATTGCCGCCATTCGTGCACCGCCCGACCGCCAGCAGACCACAAGCGAACGGAACGCAGCGGCGTATCCAGACTGAGACGAAAATGATCGGCAGCGGGATTGGGCGCCAGCCGGAAGCCGGGAGGGACCAATCGTTCGACTGCATCCAGGAGATCAACGCGAAACGCCAGGGTATCCCGGTAAAGGGTATCCAGGGCGCAGGTATCAGCCAGCATGCCTTCTTCATCTATGGCCACGACGTATTCGGAAACGG
Organism: Flavilitoribacter nigricans DSM 23189 = NBRC 102662; assembly: GCF_002646595.1. Lineage (GTDB taxonomy): Bacteria > Bacteroidota > Bacteroidia > Chitinophagales > Saprospiraceae > Flavilitoribacter > Flavilitoribacter nigricans. The sequence goes on along the minus strand of NZ_PDUD01000024.1, from coordinate 237,236 downwards.
TGCAAACGAGTTGGTAGTCGCCTACCGGAAAAACGCCGAGTTGGACTGTATCTTCCCGCACATCGATTGCCGGTAGGGTACCGCCACAGAAATGCAGGTCCAGATAAACGGTGTCATTGATCAGCGTGTCTTCAACAGCAAAGAGGTTCTGCTGGGTAGAGAAAATGGTAGCGACCAGGGCCCGTACGGAATCCTGCTCGTTGGGTGCAGCAGGATCAATGGCCAGTCCGGTAATTCCGTAAGGCTGGGCCTGTACAGCAGTTAGTAAACTCAGGGTGCACAAAAGCAGAAAGAGGTGTTTCATGGCAGTCGGATTTTAGTTCTGTTTGATCCACGGAGGGCCGAAGATCTTTGGGTGAATGGGCTCCGCGGTATAAGAACCGAGAAGCATCTAAACTTGACCCGAAGTGGCTTGGTCCTGACGCGCTGGTCACCGTCGGGATTCCCAAACCGCTTCGGTCAGTATATAAAGCTACAGTAAATCCGCCAGATTCGCTATCGGCTGCTGAGGGCAATTGTCCCGAATTTCCTTAGGTATAGCGAACATCGTAATCCAGCAGGAGCACGCCCGAATGATAAACGGTCGTGTCGGTAAGGATTAGATTGATGGCCCGCTGACTGCTACCGAACAAGGGGATCCCCTTGCCAAAAACTACGGGATTCAATTTGATCCGTAGTTTATCGAGCAGTCCCTCGTCCAGCAACCAACCGGCAAACTCGCCGCCACCACACAGGTAAATGTCCGTACCCGTTCCGTCTTTTAGCGAACGGATCAGATCCAGGGGCTGTTCGGCGATCACTTCTACCTGATCGGAAAGATCGGGCAGTTGCAGGCTTTTGGAAAAAATGTAGTGTTGCATGTGGGGGTAGGCCGGTCGGCCCGGTTCCAGTCCGAAGTCGTAGCCAAATTCGTAAGTGCGCCGCCCCATGATAACCGTGTCGTAATCCTGCAGATGTGCCAGATAGGCTGCGACGTGATCTCCTTCTGGTAAAAATCCACCGGCCGAACCGTCTTCGTGGGCAATATAGTGATCGAGGCTGGTGGCCACGTGATAAGTTATATTTCGCATAGAAAAACTTTAGAGGTGCAAAAAAAGAATGAGAAATGGGAAGAAAACAGCGATACTATGCAGGCAGGGATAGAGCTTGAAAAGCCCCAGGTTAAAAATAAAAACGGCTATTGGTCAGCCGGAGTGTAGCGGTATTGCCAACAAAGTATCAGGCAAATGAAATCATGACGATTCGGATTGAACAGGTAAAAAGATATGTAAATGAAGTACCGGAAACGGTACGATAAGCATACAAGTGCAATCCGCTTTTAGTTCCCGGATCTAAAGAAAAAATGTTAAATACTATAAATCAGGTAGTTAGAATTTGAGGATATGCAACTTTGGAGCGCACCTCCTGTCATTTTAAAAAAACTCCCCGTATGAAAACTGCCACCTTCCTTTTTCTGCTTCTCATTCCGCTATCCATTTTCTCCCAGCGAGGCTACTGTCCCTGCATGGAGCGGGAAAAAAAGAACGAAGGGATTGACCTGACCGAAGTACTCCAGCAAATTGATCAGCAGCAGGTCGATCTCAGTACCGCCAATCGCGTGCCGGCTACGGCACAGACCATTCTTGTCGGATATCATCCCGAACCGGCGGCAATGCCTCCACAGCAAAACGTGGCACCTCCTCCGCAGCAACAGCTTGTGCAAGCTACGGTAACAACGCCTCAGGCGGTAGAGACTTCAGCGAGTACGGTAAGTGTTCGATCCGAATCCAGCCGAAATAGCCTGCAACAGCGAAAAAAGAAGAAGCGGAAGCGCGTGCGATTGCGGGCGCGGAAAAAAGCCAAAAAGTACCGCGGTGGATGTCCGGTATTCAAAAATATTTAATTGCTTGCGACTACAGGCTCAATCCTCGCTTCGATCAATACTCCGCCACAACTGGAGCAGGTCTTTGACCGTTGGGTCCGTTCCGGTACTGAATCCGGAAACTTCCGTCAGCCAGCTTGCGGCCTCTTTAACCGGTACATTGGCCCGGTGGTGGTCCCGGATGAAATGGACATATTTCATCAGCATAAAAGCATCAAACCAGCGAAAGAACCGCTTGTAAAAGGCGTTTGGACTACTGGTGTGGGTGCGCATCTCGGATAATCGCTCCTCGAAATTTACGGATTGCAGAAATGTAGCCAGGGGCGGGGCGATATTGATCGAAAAGTCGGCCTGGAACAGTTGTGGTACCTGGCGGACCAGCTGTCGCAGCATGACAAAGCCGGCGGGAGCATAAGTGTCCGCTTCCAGCTGATTGGCCAGCAACTGGCCGATCGCTCGACCCGTACCGAACGGTACCCGGTGTGACGGTCGCGGTGACGGGATAACCCGCGTACTGTTGATCACGCCGAATTCTTCGAGCATGGTAAATTTGTGCAGGAAATAAAAATCTTCTCCGGCCTTGCGACGGTTCATGCCCCCCTGCTTCTGATAGGAACGGCAGCGGACGGCCATACTGGAACCGATGGTCTGGTAGGCGTAAGGCAATCCCGCCCAGGCCTGGGCATTTATGAAGTAGCGCAAATGGAGCTCATAGAGGGTGATCGCCCGGTAGGTTGCGGCGTTAAAATCTTCTCCTTTCAGCGGATGTTCAAAATAGATACTGGCCGCCTGGGTCCTGGAATAACGTTGAAAGTACCGCTCGATCTGCCGCAAGAAATTGGAGTCGCACCGGCTATCGGCATCAAAACAGACGATCAGTCCGTCGGGATTTCCCGCCGCTTCCAGTCGACGGCAGGCTTCATCCATCCCGATCTTGCGCGCCATACCCACTCCTGCGTGTTTTTCCGGCAATTCCGGGCAGTACAGAATATGAAAATGCAGCCAATCGGATCGTAGGGTCCGGCTCCAGCTCATAGCCTGTTCAAAACAGCGGTAGTTCCTTTGCTTTACTTCCGGTTTTTCCTTTTCAGAATGATTGATGATCACAATAACTTCTACGGTCTGGGCCGGAGCCTGGCAATGACGGAGCCCTTCCAGACTGTCGATGAGTTCGGGTTCGTCGTAAGCCGGTATTACCAGTACCATACCGAGGTCATCCGGCGGCTGGGTTTTGATCAGTGGCGGATAAAGTGTTCGTTTTTGCAGGTAAGAGGTCATGGCAATACAGTGATAATCTAGTTCCGGGATGATTTTTGAGCGGGGCCGGTAGGATCAATAATGTGTAAAAAGGGAACGGTCTTAAGGGACGGGAAAGTGGTAACGGAATCCGCTTCGCTGCAAGCGGTTAGGGAAAAAGATGGAATAATCCCGCTGATGATCGTTATTGTTCGATGAGCTTTTCTGCTCCGTACGGTGGCGGAAGACGCCAGGCTCCCCGTCGTACAGACAGCCGGCAGCCGGGATAAGGATTGACATTATCGGAGAAAGTAGCGATGACTTCATGTGTCCACGTTCTTGCTTCTTCCCAACAAATTATAAAAAACTTTTCCAAAAGTGTAAGAAAGTCCCGACGGTGAGCACTAACTAAGCAAAAACAAAGTATCATGACAATTAACACCGTATTCGAACAAGTAAAAAATCTGTTTGCTCCCGAAGTCAAAGTAGAGCAGTCCGTACCTTTAGCCGATGGCGCTGATCGCTGGTTCGCATTAATAGAGGATCTGATCGACACCTTTAACCTGGAACTGTTGGAAGAGGACGGTCAAAGCTGTCTCTTCAAATACCCGGGGAGCCCGGTCGTCCACCTCAGTCAGTTGAAAGTAGTCTGGGGCGCTACTCCGGATGAAGCACCCTATCACCGGCTACAGGCCTATCTGCGGGTAGAGCGCACCACTGACGGACAAATGCACCTGAGCTTCTACGAGAACCTGATGGGCAGTCCGGCGGAGCACCGGGTATACCGCAATGTGTTGCAGCAACGGATGGAAAAGCTGGTTAGCCATCTTAGGAGCGGGCAGATTACTCCGCAGTAAAGGATCCATTTCGGAAATATTGAATAAACAGCAATGTCGGCAGAATTCTATCAGGAATACATTGAAAATAACCGGGCGATCATCGCCCGGATCTGCCGGGCCTATACCGATAACGAAGTGGATTTTCAGGACTACTTCCAGGAAGTCTGCCTGCAGTTGTGGAAGTCGAAAGACAATTTCCGGCAGCAGGCAAAACTCTCTACCTGGATCTACCGGGTTAGTCTGAATGTTTGCCTTTCGCTGGTGCGCAAAAAAAGGCAGGATCCCAAGGAATTGGGACCGGCAGTGGAGAACCTATCGGTGCCACCCCGCCCGGTGGAAGATCCCCAACAACGGCAACTGGAATTATTGTACCGGCAGATCCGGCAGTTAAAGGAGGTAGATCGGGCCCTGATCCTGTTGTACCTGGAAGAAAAGAGTTACGAAGAAATGTCGCAGATCCTGGGCATCAGTGTGAGCAATGTGGGGGTTAAGATCAATCGGATTAAAGAAAAATTAAAAAAACAGCTACATGGAAAAGTTTGATCTACAGGCCATCTGGCAACAGTCGGCTACGGAGGAACCGGAATTGCCCTCCTTTGTCGCCGCGAAGGAGCTGGTCGGAGACCGCTCGCTCAATCTCGTGGAGCGGATCAAAAGAACGGCCCGCCGTGAACATCGTACTTTTCTGATCGCAGCGGCTATCGGGTGTCTGCTCCTGTTGGCTTTTCAACACTTCCTCTGGGCGGGCGGACTGGTTATTTTTACCGGACTGATGATCTGGAAATACGAAGTGGAGATGGGAATGATCAACCGGATCAAACCCGAACACAGTACCCTGGAGTACTTACGAGCGGTGAGCAGTCTGCTGGAAAGGTTTATGCAAAATTATCGTTACGGTATCCTTATCTTCATCCCGCTGGTTGCCATCGGCGGTGCCCTTTTGGGGCAGTACCGGGTCATTGGCCGGATAGACTGGACCTTTTGGTTGCGGCCGGTGATGATAGGCTATCTGGCTGCGGCCATTGCGGTAGCGATACTGTTCTCCCGTTGGTGGCTCAAGACCTGGGTAAATACTTTTTATGGAAAAAAATTACGGGAAATGAGGATTGTTATTGATGAGTTGGAGGCGATTTAGGGGGGGACGGTGGATGGTTGACGGTCGAGGGTCGAGGGTTGACGGTCGACGGTGGTTGAGGGCAAACGGTTGACGGTGTCTGGCCGCTAACCGTTTGCCGAAAATGGATGGGATTGATGAGGTGTCAACCGCCTTGAAATCTTTATGATACCGGTTCGGTCTCGGTTTCCTGCTTCAGCGAAGGTCTTTCTTTAGGCTTCGGATTGATCAGGAGGCGGAAAGATTTGTCAAAGGTGAAATAACTCCACGCCCAGTTGATAAATACCAGTACCCGGTTGCGCGCGCCGACCAGGGCCATCAGGTGGACGAACAGCCAGAGAATCCAGGCAAAGAAGCCCTGGAACTTGAATCCCGGCAGGTCCGCTACGGCCCGGTTCCGTCCGATGGTGGCGAGGGAACCCTTATCCTTGTATTCAAACTCTTTTCCACTTTCTCCACGATCCAGTTTGGGTAAATTAGTGGCCAGCAGGTCCGCCTGTTGCAGCGCTACCTGAGCTACCTGCGGATGTCCTTTAGGATATTTTTCGGTTTCCATATAAGCCTGGTCACCGAGGCAGAAAATATATTTTTGTCCCCTTACCCGGTTGTTCCGGTCTACTACCAGTCGGCGGGCCTTACCGTAGGCATCGTCCGGCAGACCGGGGATCTCGTTCGCTTTTACCCCCGCCGCCCAGATCACATTGTGGGAACTGAGGCTGGAGCCATCCTTGAGTTGAACGGTTTCCCCGTCGTAATCCACCACCATCGTATCGAGACGAACGTCTACGCCCAGTTCTTTCAGGTATTCCCTGGATTTGTCCGACGCTTCGTCCGAATATCCGGGAAGTACATTGGGGGCGCCTTCCAGCAGGAAGACTTTCATCTGGCTGAAGTCGAGTTCGGGATAGTCCTTCGGGAGAACGAATTTGCGCATTTCTGCGATCGCTCCGGCCAGCTCAACACCGGTCGGTCCCGCTCCGACGATCACTACGTTCAGCAGACCCTGTACCACTTCCGGGTCCTGCTCGTTGAGTGCCGCCTCATAATTGGCCAGTAAGGTATTGCGCAGGGAAAGGGCTTCGGGCAGCGATTTCATGGGTATGGCGTGCTGCCGGATCTGCTCGTTGCCGAAGTAATTGGTGTCCGCACCGATCGCTAGTACCAGATAATCGTAGGAAAGACTGCCCAGATTGGTGTAGATCATTTTATCCTCCGGCTCGACGCGGTCCACATTACCGATCCGAACGTGCAGGTCCTTGGTGGACTGAAAGATCTTGCGCAACGGGAAGGCGATGGCACTGGGCTCGAGGCCGGCGGTAGCTACCTGATAAAATAAGGGCTGGAACTGGTGGTAGTTATGCTTGTCGAAGAGGACAACCTGAAAATTGTCCTTGCTCAACTTACGGGCAAGTTTGAGCCCGGCAAAACCGCCACCGACAATGACCACCCGGTCTTTGTCGATATCGGGAATGTTGGGGATCGTTTTCATATGATGGTGTTCAATTTGTAATAAAGATATCTTTGAGCTCTCTTATTAAACACCGTTTAGCCGGAAGAGTTGGTTTTTTATCCCATGGTTTGAATAATGCGTAATATAATTGATTAGCAAAGTTTTGTGTTTAATTTTTCGGCAAAATGATAGCCTTTTACAGGCTACTTCCAAAAAACCTTATTGGGTAGAAAATGAGATCTGTGATAGCATATTTTACCGGTCCGAAAAGCCGCATTTCGGCAGGGTAGGCAGGGGCCTGCAAAAGTTTTTTATTATTGCCAATGCCGGAACGGAAAAAGTACCTGCAATCACTGCGGATGATAGATCCGTTTGGCTTCGGCCAGGATCTTTTCTTTATCCAGGGTCATGGTTTTGAGCTGTTGTTGGGTAAAGAGCGGCATCTGGTCGGTGTAGTGTGTGCTGCCGGCTTTAGACGAGGCTCCGAAAGCGTTGACGGTTTCCAGTTCCACCCCCTGTTCGGAAAAGCGAGCTAGTTGAATGTAGGACTCTCCAACGAAGGGGCGGATCACTCCGTTCTTTTGGGTTTGACTGTAAATGGCGCCGAGCACATCCGGCGCTCCCGGCATCGGTAGGGAAACGTCACCGCGCGAGTGCCGCTGCAATTGAGCCAGCGGAACGGTACGACTCCCGAAATGCTCCTGAAAATAATCCCGGGAATGGCGTATGGCTTCTACCAGCTTGGCCTCATCCAGTTCCGGGCCCGTGCGCAGGCTGCTTTCACCCCGCAACTGTGGGTGTTGTTGCAGATATTTCAGCGAAACGATAAAAAGGGAAGCGGCGTGGCTCTCCAGTGTAGCGGCCCGGTCCCAGTTGTGGAGCAGGTCGATCTCGGCCCGGATATCCGGGTATTTTTCGGCAGCGAGGTGGAAGATCGGTTCCAGACGCGGATACGCCTCGAGCGGGCTGGTATAACTGACATCGTATTTAATCTTTTTAAAATCCTCGTAATCGAGTTGGTCATACTGTTCGATCAACTCAGCGAAGCGCACCCCGCGATTGGTCTGAACCTCAGCGGGCCGGTAGCCCATCGTGGCGGGCACCTGATCCGGGCGGGGATTTTCCTCCGGAGCGGTAGAAAGGAACGGGGAATGGTTACAATTGTAAACATAGCCGGCCGCCGGGTCGAGCACCTGCGCCAGGCTATCCAGCGGGTAGTAATTGTCGGCCCAGAGGGTAGCGGAAGTATCTCCGGGCAGCACTCCGCGCCAGTTATACTTTGGGTCTCTCACCGGGAAGCGACCGTTGCTCACGTAAAAGATGTGGTCGTCCCGATCGGCGTATACAATATTGGTGCTGATGATGGCCTGCATATTCAGGGCGGCGCGGAAACTTTCCCAGTCGGTAGCCTTATTCATGCGGTACCACTGTTCGGCGGCCCGGATGTCACGATTGGCGGGGAAACGCAGTGCGAAAACGCCCTGGCCGGTCTTAAAGGTGACGCCGTATTTGCTTTTGTAGAATTTTTGTTTCGCTCCCACCGGGATCAGTCCCAGTAGTTTGATGCGGGCTTTGGTATGGTAGGGCTCCAGGCTAAGCCATTCCCCGTCGAAGCGGTACTGATCTTCGTTTTCCGGATGCATCGTGAGTTGGTAGACATCCGCAAGGTCGCCGTGATTAACGGTATGAGCCCAGCCCAGATAGGGATTGGCTCCCAAAAAGATACTGACCCCGCCGGGGAAGGTAGCACCGAGAATATTCCAGCCTTCTTCGCTGCACAGGTGGGCCTCGTACCAGGAGTTCATACCTTCCATCGGCTGGTGCGAATTAATAGCGAGATAGGTTTTGCCGTCCCTGGTTTTTTGGCGACTGATGGCGAAAGCATTGGATCCGCGACCTTCTTCCGACGTGATCACCGGGAGCCGTTCCTGCAGTATTGCACCGAGGTCGCGGTCGATCCCGGACATCAGACTCATCCCGAGAATGTAGATCTCGATGATCTCCTTCGGATGAACGGGAAAGAGTTTTTTGTGTAGTACTTCCTGGGGATGCGCTGCGGCGTAGGCATTGATCCCGGCGGCGTAGCCGGCCAGCACCTCCCGGAATTCCGGACTGAGGTCGCTTTCGAAACGTTCTTCCACGATCTCCTTACTGTCCATCAGGTGTACGGCGACATCCATAAATGCCCCCTGTTTTCCCATAACCAGTCCGGCCAGGTTTCGGACCGGAAGGAGTTGTTCCTGGATGGTTCGGAAGTCGTCTTCGGCCGTAGCCCAGGCAAAACCGTAGGCAACTTCGGCATCCGTAGGCGCGAAAATATGCGGTACGCCCCACTCGTCGCGGGCGATAGTGATGCGCTCCGGATCAACCTGCGCACTGACGGTAAAAAAGAAGAATAAAGCGGGGATGGAAAAAAATATTCTGATCATCATCATTTAACACTTGGGAAGGAACAATTTTTTCTTTTTGAGAATTGATTTAAGAACAATGTAGTCGTATAGAAAGACCTGATAACCAAAACCCAATACCTATGAAACTATTTATTTGCCTATCTTTCCTGTGTGGCGTCATTTACGAATACCGGCGCAACAAACACAATGCCTGGTAAAGGATTGCGGAATGATCAAATATACGGAATAGTACCCTGCTGGCGCAATCCTTCCGGTAGACAAATTTGGGCCATCTTGGCCGTTACTTTCTAAAAGCATTTTTGTGGAAATTGCGTCTGTGCGTTTTCGGGCTATTCAGATCCCGCTTAACTTCCGCTTTGAACAATCCAACAATAGCGGTACGTCCAGTTCCCGGTCGGCGATCGTAGAGATCCGGACCCGCTCCGGCGTTTCCGGCTTTGGCGAATCCTGTCCCCGCACTTACGTTACCGGGGAAAGTATGGAAGACGTGGCCCGGGAAATAGGAATACTGGAGGAGGAACTGCTCCGGACTCCCATCGAATCTTTGGAAGCGCTACACCTCCGCCTGCAAGCTTGGGCGGCGCGCGGCATTGGCCCGAGTACCCGTTGCGCCCTCGAACTGGCCTGGCTGGATGCCTGGAGCCGCAGCGAAAGCAAAAGCCTGCGGGAGTTGCTGGGTATCTCTTACAGCGGTTCTCTGCAATACAGCCTCATCCTGCCTTTTCTTTCCCTGAAAAGTATGGAAAAATTGCTGCCCCTGTTGCAACGATTGCAACCTGCGGCCATAAAGCTCAAAGTAGGCACCGACCAGCCGGATACTATCGCCAAGATAGATCTGTTGCGGAATTTTTTCGGAGAGGACATGCCCATTCGCTTCGATGTGAACGGTGCCTGGGATCTCGATCAAGCCAGGCAGTTTATTCCCGAATTACTGGCGCTCAACATCCATTCTTTCGAACAACCCACCCCGCCGGAAGACCTGAAAAGTCTGCAAATACTCACTCGCCTGTACGGTAAAGATGCCCAGATCATGGCCGATGAATCCCTGCTTGATCTGGCTGGGGCCCGTCGACTGGCCGCAGAAAAGATATGCAATCATTTTAATCTAAAGATCTCTAAACTGGGAGGTATCCAGTCCAGCCTGGAAATCTACCGGCTGGCCCGGGAGAACGGCATCCCCTGTCAGTTGGGTGCCCATTTCGGAGAAACCAGTATACTCACCGCTGCGGCCGCTTTGCTGGGTAGTCTGGTGGACGGAGCGCTGAGCAATACGGAAGGTGCACTGGGAGAGTTGCTGCTGGCGGAAGATATCGTGCAGCCTCCGATTCAGCATCGGGTCGGCGGAGTGCTGCCTCTGGCCGGTCTTTGGCCGGAGCCCGGTCTGGTCGGAAAGATCCACCCGGAGCGCCTGGAAAAGTATACGGTTTAACCATTTTTACTCCCTGCTTAACGAGCTTTACCACTCCTACATTAAATTCCGCATTGGTGTAGGGCTTAGCATTTTCCAATTCCATTCTTACCTGCCGATCCATTTCCCGTACGATAGGCGCCTCTTCGTAGTTTAAATCCATCGTCCGATATCGGACAATCCGTTCGGAATCAAACGCTTTCGTGATGATTGGTTTAATTTAAATACCTGATTTTCATTGCTTTATGTTTTGGCACGCTGCTTGGATTAGTATAGGTGAAAATCGAACAAAAACATTGAGTATATGGATCGTCCGGTAGAAGAAAGAATTCAGCGACAACGAACGTACAGGCGACTTTGGCAGATCGGCCTGGCCCTGATCGTAGTGGTGGCTGGTATTTGGGGATTGCGCAAAATGCTGGGGGGAAAGGTAGACCAGGATCGTCTGCGGGTAGCGGTGGCCGAAACCGGACCGATCAGCAATACGCTGAGCGCGATGGGGGAGGTGATCCCTGCCTACGAGCAGGTGGTGACCAGCCCCATCCAGGCAGACATCCGGGAAGTACTCATTGAAGTCGGCCGGCAGGTAGAACCCGGCGATCCGATCCTCCTGCTGGACAAATCTTTTTTCCTACTCAATTTTGATAAGCAGAAGCAGGAACTGGATCTCCAGGAGAACCGGATTGATAAACTCCGTTTTGCCCTTGCCAAAGATCAGTTTGACCTCGAGATCAAAGACTCCATCAAAGCCCTGGAGATTTACAGCCTGGAAGCTGCGGTGGAAAGTGCAAAGCGCCTGAAACAGATCGGAGGTGGCACGGACGAAGGAGTAGACGAAGCGGTATTGCGCCTCAAGATCGCCCGGCTGGAGAAGAAACAACTGGAGAATGACCTGCTCATTCGGCGGCAGTCTACCAGTACGGAGGTAAAGGAACTGGAGATCCAGGCAAATATTCAGCGCAACAGTATTCAGGAAATGGAAGAAAAGCTGAAGCGGGCCGAAGTGGTGGCATCGCGTCCGGGAGTACTGACCTGGGCCAACGAAAATATTGGATCCACCGTCAGCGAAGGAGAAACCCTGGCCCGCATCGCCGATCTGGGCAGCTACAAAGTGACCGGTACGCTATCGGACGTTTACGCCGAACGGATCAGTCCGGGCCAGGCAGTAAACATCCGGCTGAGTGAAGCGGAAACCATCAGCGGCCGGATCACTAATATCCGGCCCACCGTGGAAAACAACCTGATCAGTTTTGATATCCAGCTGGATGAACCCGATCATGCTGCCCTGCGCCCCAATATGCGCGTGGAGCTCTTCATCATCACGGCCACCAAACCGCAGGTGATCCGGGTGGCGAACGGTCCGGCTTTCAAAGGACGCAACGAGCAGGCGCTATTTGTAATGCGCAACGGTGTGGCCGAAAAACGTATGGTCCGGATCGGACTGGCCAATTCCGATTACGTCGAACTGGAAAATAATATTGCTGCGGGAGAAACCATCGTCATCAGCGACATGAGCCGCTACGAGCACATGGATAAGGTCGACGTCAGATAAGTCCGTTCCATCCGGTATTTACGTTCCGGTGAACCCATAAAAAGATAAAATGCACTGTAAGATCACCCTGTTGTTTTTATTCATCATCGCCTGCTGCGGTCCGAACGTACGGGCTCAGGAAGGCACCCGACTGTCATTAGAGGACGCTATCCGCCTGGCGCAGCAACAATCCATCGCTGCCCGGCGGGCAGCTACCCGCAAGACCTTCAGTTACTGGGAGTGGAGAAATGCCCGGGCGGACCTCAAACCCCAGATCGTACTGGGCGGCACCCTACCCGGTTTTACCCGTACTTTTCAGGAGATCGTGCAGCCGAACGGATCGGTTGATTTCCAATCGGTCTCCAACCATAACGGGGTACTCGATCTGTCGATCAATCAGGAAGTGCCGTTTACCGGCGGAAGCCTTTTCATCGGGACCTATCTACAGCGGTTTGACGACTTCATTAAGGATACGACCCTCTACAATGGGGCACCCATTCAGATCGGATTTTCCCAGCCGTTGTTCCAGTTCAACGCGCTGCGCTGGCAAAAAAAGATCGCTCCCCTGGAATACCAGGAATCCCAACAACAATTTGCTGCGGATATGGAGGAACTGGCCATTGATGCCGTAGACCGCTTTTTCAGTCTGATGGTCGCCAGTATCGATCTGCAGATGGCCCGGACGAACGAAGCGAATACCGATACGCTCTACCGCATTGTACTCGAAAAAGAAGCCCTGGGAAAGGCCTCCCGCAATGATGTGCTGCAAACCAAACTGGAAGGTCTGAAAGCCCGTAAGTCGGTAGCGGTGGCTGAGCAGGATTATGCAACCGGACTGCAGCAACTCAATGCTTTTTTCGGCGGCACACCGGTTGAGGCCCGCCGGCCGGTACTGCCCGAGGAATTGCCGGAACTGACCGTATCTTTGGACAGGGGACTGGACGAGGCGATGAAGAACCGGCCGGAATACACGGCTTTTCAACGCCGTCTGCTGGAAGGGGAACGGGATGTCGCCGAGGCGCGAGGGAATACCGGTTTTTCTGCGGAACTGGTTGCCAACTTTGGTCTTTCCAAAAGTGGCGGCAGACTGAATGATGTGTATACCCGGCCGCAGGATCAGGAACGCATTTTTCTCCGCTTTACCCTGCCCATTGTGGACTGGGGGCGGGCTGCCGGGCAACGGGAACAGGCGCTGGCCAATCAGCAGTTGACTATTTTTGAGGTGGAACAGGACCGGCAGAATGTCGAACAGGGACTGATCACCTGGATCACTTTACTGGAGATGTACCGGCAACAGGTGAGCCTCAACCGCGAAGCGGATGAGATCGCTTCGGACCGCTACCAGATCGCCCAGGATCGCTTTGTACTGGGCAACCTCAGCATTACCGAATTGGGGATCGCGCTGCAGGAAAATGTGAAGGCCCGCCGGGACTATATCCAGTCGCTCTGGAATTTCTGGCGTACCCACTACACCGTGCGCGCGCTGACCCTTTACGATTTTGAACAACAGCAAAAAATAAGCTATCCGTAATTATCCGGTACCGAAAAACGTACCACATACCTCTTAACATCATGATAGAACTAGCGAACATCGAAAAGATCTACCGCACCAAAACGGTGGAGACCGTAGCGCTCAACAACATCAACCTGGAAGTAGACGGCGGAGAATTTCTCTCCATTATGGGTCCCTCCGGTTGCGGTAAAAGTACCCTGCTCAACATCATCGGACTACTGGACGAACCTTCCGGGGGGCGGGTCGCCATCAGCGGGGAGGATTTTGCCCGCTTTACCGACAAACAACTGGCGCGGTTTCGCAATCAGACCATCGGATTCATTTTTCAGAGTTATCACCTGATCAGTGATCTGCCGGTAGTAGATAATGTAGAACTCCCGCTGCTGTACCGGAACATTTCCGGCAAGGAGAGAAGAAGACTGGCGGCGGAAGCCCTGGAAAAGGTCGGCCTCAGTAATCGCATGCAGCATTTCCCGAATCAGCTTTCCGGGGGGCAGAAGCAACGGGTGGCCATCGCCCGTGCCATTGTCGGGCGTCCTAAACTGATCCTGGCCGATGAACCGACCGGCAACCTGGACAGCGTGATGGGCAACGAAGTAATGGACATTCTGCTGCAACTCAACGAGCAGGACGGTACCACCATCATCATGGTGACCCACGATGAAAGTATGGCCCGGAAAACCAATCGGCTGGTGCGTTTATTTGACGGCAGCCAGGTAGTATAAACCGGATGTCGATCGGTGATCGATTATTGTAATAAAAAGTTAGGCGAAGGGCAGATGGATCTACCTCCTGCTCCTGGCTCCGCAAATACTTAATTATGTTAAAAAATTATCTCAAAATAGCCTGGAAAGTACTGGGCCGGAATAAGTTTTTCACTTTTGTGAGCTTATTCGGCATCAGCATCACCCTCGCCATTTTAATGGTCGTGACGACTTTCATGGACCATATCCTCAACCCGAAATATCCGGAAGTGAACCGGGACCGCTCTACCATTGTACGCCGCGTGCAGCTCAGTACCGAAGATGGGAACAGTATGTCCATCAGCGCCGCCAGCTTTTACTTCATGGACCGCTACGTGCGCAAATTGAAAACGCCGGAGCTGGTTGCGATAGCATCCAACAACAATTCGGTCAATACCTTTGTGGACGGCCGAAAGCTATCGCTCCAACTGATCCATACCTGCGAAAACTTTTGGAAGGTCAACGAATTCAAATTCCTGGAAGGAGGGCCGTATACCCGGCAGCACATCGAGGATAACGCCTTCGTAGCCGTTATTTCGGAAGCCACCCGGGATGCCTATTTCGGAGAAGGGACGCAGGCCGTCGGAAAATGGATAGAGGCAGATAATACACGTTACGAGGTGGTTGGTGTAGTCAAGAATGTACCGATTTTCCAAAATTTCTCCCACAGTGACCTGTACGCCCCCTACAATACTTCCAAGATCGATCTGCAGCAGTACGGATTCACCGGAAATTACGTGGCGATGCTCATGGGGCACGACGAATCGGACATCCCGGCCATTAAAGCGGAGTTCGACGAAATGGTGGCCGGTATAGAGATCCCCAAAAGCGAATGGTACGACAAACTGGATACCTATACAGATACCTATCTGGGTGTGATGACCCGGCAGATGTTCCGGAGTGAAAAATCCGAGGAGGGATTATTTTATACGCTGCTGTTTGCCGCCATGTTCCTGTTCATGCTGTTGCCGGCCCTTAATCTGGTCAACCTGAACAGCAGTCGCATCATGGAGCGGGCTTCGGAGATCGGCGTGCGCAAAGCCTTTGGCGCTACTTCGGCGGTACTGACGGTGCAGTTTATCGTGGAAAATATTCTGCTGTCCCTGCTCGGCGGAGCCATCGGCCTGGTCATGGCCTGGGGCATCCTGGAATTATTCGAAGCTACCGGCTGGTTGAAGCACGCCGAGTTGAGCATCAATTTCAATGTCTTCCTGATCGGATTGTTGCTCACCGTATTCTTCGGTTTTCTGTCGGGGGTATTACCGGCTTTGAGAATGTCTAAAATGCAAATTGTTCACGCTATAAAAGGAGACGTATGATCCGGCACTTATTCAAACTGATGTGGAATCAAAAGCGAAAGAACCTGGGATTGCTGGCGGAGGTCTTCTTTTCCTTTCTGGTGATTTTCGCGGTATTTACTTTTCTGGTACACAATTACCAGCGTTATCAGGAACCGTTGGGGTTCTCCTACGACCGGATCTGGACCCTGCGCTTCAATCCCAACCGGGAAAAAGACGCCACCCAGGAAGCATACGAGAAGCGGGTGGCCGGTCAGTTGAAGCAGATCGACCAGATCCTGAAAAATTATTCGGAATTTGAATCGTATACTTTTTTCAGCGGCAACCTGCCCTATGTGGGTAGTCAGCACCTGGTGGGCATGACCTACGACGGCAAGGAGACCAATCCGTACGTATACGCTACCGACGAACGCTTTCCCGCAGTGATGGACATTTCCGTGGAGCAGGGTAAATGGTTTCGCGATGCCGAAGCGGTGCAGGAGGGCATTACACCCATTGTGATCAACCGGCAGTTCCGGGACTATTATTTTGCGGAGGAGAATCCGATCGGCAAACGGATGACCAATGAAGACGAGGAGGCTACCCACGTGGTAGTGGGGATGATCGATAACTTTAAGCAACAGGGAGAATTCTCCAAAGCTTATCCGGCATTTTTCAAACCGCGCCGCGAGGATCCTACCACGGCCATGCTGATCAAGGTGAAACCGGGAACGGATGCGGCGGTAGAAGCCCGCCTGTTCGATGATATTCAGCAGATCACCAAAGACTGGACTATCGATATTCGCTACCTGGATGAACTGCGCCGCCTGGTGCTCATGGAAACCTGGATCCCGTCTCTGCTTTTCCTGATCATCTGTGGTTTCCTGATCTTCAACGTGGCGCTCGGCCTTTTCGGGGTGGTTTGGCAGAACATCAACAAACGCAAACAGGAGATCGGGGTACGGCGGGCCATGGGGGCTACCAAATTCGGTATTCGCACCCAGATCATCGGCGAGACCGCCGTGCTGGCGACCCTGAGCCTGGTGTTGGGGATCTTTTTTGCGATCCAGTTCCCGCTTTTAAAAGTCTTCAATCTGCCGGCGGAAGTCTATATCGTTGCAATTCTGATGGCGATTGTGTTTATTTATCTCATTGTATTCATTTGTTCCTTTTATCCGAGCTTGCTGGCGGCGAAATTACAACCGGCCGTGGCTTTGCATGAGGAGTAGCGAAGTGTTGGGGTGATGAAGTTTTGATGTGTTAATGTTTTGAAGTGTTATGGTGTTGGTGTGTTGCGGTTTGTCGATGTAAGCATATCAATTGCTATATATCACTACATTACAACCTTAAAGATCCAGAATGGTCCTGATTATCGATGACGACATTGCGGTACAAAAATCCCTGGCGCTACTCTTACGGCAGCAGGGGCTGGAATCCGATACGGCGGGTAATGAGCGGGAAGCTCTTGCCAAATTAGCGGAGCGGATGCCGGACCTGATCCTACTCGATATGAACTTTACGGTCGATACCACCGGGGCCGACGGTCTGGCTACCCTGCGGCGTATTCGTGCACTCAATCCGGTGGTGCCGGTGATCCTGATCACGGGTTGGGCAACCATGGAACTGGCCATAGCGGGCATGAAGACGGGGGCCAACGACTTCATTGCCAAACCCTGGGATAACCAACATATGCTCCAGTCGGTAAAAACGGCCCTCGAACTGCAGCGGCCACCGGCTACTTCCAAAAACCGGAAACAACTCGATCAGCAGTTTAATTTTGAGCACATTGTCGGGCAGGATCCGGCCTTCCTGCAGGTCCTGGAAACCATCGGCCGGGTAGCGGCGACGGATGCTTCGGTCCTTATCCTGGGCGAAAGCGGTACGGGAAAAGAGCTGATCGCCGAGGCCATTCACGAAAATAGCCGGCGTCGGCAGCACCCCTTTGTCAAGGTCAATCTGGGGGGCATCTCTACCACCTTATTTGAAAGTGAACTCTTCGGGCACAAACGCGGGGCATTCACCGATGCGCGTTTCGACCGGAAAGGGCGCTTTGAAATGGCGCATACCGGTAGTATATTTCTCGATGAGATCGGCGAGCTGGATCTGACCAGCCAGGTGAAACTGTTGCGTGTATTGCAGGACCGGAAGTTTGAGGTGCTGGGCAGCAGTCAGACCCGGAGCGTGGATATTCGCCTCATCAGCGCGACCAACCGCGACCTCGCCGAAATGGTGGCGGAAGGTAACTTTCGCGAGGATCTTTTTTACCGGATCAATCTCATCACCGTAAAGTTGCCGCCCCTGCGGGAACGACCGGGTGATATCCCGTTGCTGGCGCGCTTTTATCTCGACAATCTCCGGGAATTGTACGATCGCCCCGATCTGGAGATCTCTAAAACAGCCATGGCCTGGCTGCAGCAGTATCCCTTTCCGGGAAATATCCGCGAATTAAAAAACCTGGTGGAACGTACGGTTCTGATCACACCGCGAAATTTTTTGGAGGTGGAAGATTTTCGGACCCAACTCAGCGCTACGGCCAAAAGGAGCGGCGCGGACGACCTGCCCGTAGTGGGCAGCATGACGCTGGAGGAAATGGAAAGAGAAATGATCCAGCGGGCTCTGGACCACTACGACCAGCACATCACCAATGCGGCCAGGGCGCTGGGTCTGACCCGAAGTGCTTTATACCGGCGACTGGAAAAGTACGGGATCGATTTTGAGCGGTAGTCTCACCTGCTTAAACGCATTTGGCCGCCAGCCGGACGGTTTAAGGAAAGTTTCTAAAGAGAATGGAGTAATTTTAGGCTGGTTCCATATTGGGAGCCCGACTGTTTAAAACCATCCTTATTCTTCACTGAATCCATTCGCCATGACCGCAGCACAAATTACCCAACGCCTTGAGGACAATGCCGCCGTATTCCAGGCCCTGCTGGAGCCCGTACCCGAAGCGCAATATCGCTGGAAACCTACACCCGAAAAATGGAGCCTGTTGGAGGTGATCTGTCATTTGTACGATGAAGAGCGGGAGGACTTTCGCACCCGCACCCGTTACGTCCTGGAACAACCGGAAGTAGCGCTACCGCCGATCGATCCGGTGGGCTGGGTGACTCAACGTAACTACGGCAACCAGGACTATACTCAAAAAATACAGGCCTTTCTATCCGAGCGGGCGCAGTCTGTAGAGTGGTTACGCGGACTGGAAAGTCCGGCCTGGGGCAACACCAACGTTCATCCGCAGGGGGGAGAGCGCTCGGCCTTTTTCTTTCTGAGCAACTGGCTGGCCCACGATTACCTGCATATCCGGCAGATCAATCGCCTGAAATACGAGTATTTTGAGACCCACTGCAACAATTCCCTGGCCTATGCCGGAAATTGGTAATTCGCCCGGGATACCGGATCTTGCGTCTCCACAGCTTTAACGTTCTGTATATGACCCTACGCTCCAAATACATTCTCTTTATTACGCTCATCCACCTGGTAGCGCTCGTGATGTCCTTTCTGATCTTCGAGGAGCAGAAGTTATGGTTTATCCTTTCCGAGGGTATCTTGCTGATCTCGCTTTATTTTGCCATCCGCCTGTACCGGGAACTGGTGCAGCCTATTGGTTTACTAAGTCGGGGTATGGATGCCCTTCAGGATCGGGATTTCAATGTGAAGTTCCAGCCTACCGGTCAGATCGAGACGGATAAACTGATCAGCGTTTACAATCAGATGGTCGACCGGCTCCGGGAGGAACGCACCGCCCAGGTGCAGCAGCATTTTTTTCTGGACAAACTCATCAGTACTTCCCCGGTGGGAACTATTATCCTTGATTTTGAAGAGCATATCGCTACCCTTAATCCCCGTGCGGAGCAATTCCTCGGGCTGACACAAAAGCAGGCGAAAGGAAAAAAACTTGACGACCTGAACCCCGAGCTGGCCGGCGCTCTGGCCCAACTGGCCCCGGATAGCTCGGAAACCTTTTCCATCGATGGGATCGCTACTTTTAAATGCCATAAGGCCCATTTTATTGACCGGGGATTCCCGCATTATTTTATCACCATTGAGGATCTGACGACCGAAAAACTGCGGATCGAAAAACAGGCCTACGGCAAGGTGATCCGGATGATGGCGCACGAGGTCAATAACTCCATCGGGCCCATCAATTCCATTCTGGAATCTTTACTCCATTACGATACGGATCTGCCGGAAGGGGAGCGGAGTACCTACCGGGAAGTGATCGAGGTGGCACGCGACCGGAATCAGCGACTTAACGTATTCATGCGGAACTTTGCCGATGTGATCCGGCTGCCGCCGGCCCGTCTGGAACGGCAGGATATCCGGCCGCTCCTGCAGCAGGTGACCACGCTGATGCAGTACCAGACGGAGGAACGCCGGATAGAATGGCGGCAGGAATTGCCCGATAAACCGGTGATCCTGGCCATCGATAAAGAACAACTGGAACAGGTGCTGATCAATATTATAAAAAATGCCATCGAGGCCATTGAGCGGGAAGGGACCATTATCATCCGCCTGGACCGGCATTCCCTCCAGGTGATCGATAATGGCATCGGTCTGCCACCCCGGGACGACGGGCAATTATTTTCTCCATTTTTCAGTACCAAATCCCAGGGGCAGGGGGTAGGACTTACGCTGAGTAAAGAAATTCTGATCAATCACCACTTTACGTTTTCCCTGAGAACGGCAGCAGACGGACAGACCGTTTTTTCCATACAGTTCGGATGAACAAAAATTATTAATTTTGGTGGAAGATTAATTGAATTCAGGGAGAGGTTTAGGTTATAGCACCATGATTTTACCGCGGTTCCCGGCAGGGCAACCTGACACCGGTACCTGCCCGTAGCGGGAAACTTCTTCCGGCCAGTATTTCCGACAACAAAACAAATATGGAAGCTCTAATCGAGTATTTTACCAATATTCCTTCCTCGCACCGGACACTTTTTCTGGTGAGCGGTCTGACGATCTTCTGGATGATCGAAAGTGCCGTTCCGCTATTCTCCTTCAAGTACAATAAGTGGAAACACGCCGGAATCAATATTTTTTTCACCCTGACTACGGCTATTATCAATTTTGCCATGGCTTTCATCCTGGTGAAATCCAGCGACTGGGTGGTCGCCAATGAATTCGGCCTGATCCAATGGGTGAGCATGCCGGTGTGGTTGTACACGATAGTGGGGCTGATGTTGCTGGATCTGATCGGGGCTTATGCCGTGCACTATATCGAACACCGGGTAAAATGGATGTGGCGTTTTCACCTCATCCACCATACGGATCAGAATGTGGATACGACCACGGCCAATCGGCACCATCCCGGAGAAAGTGTATTCCGTTTCGTCTTTACCACAGTCGCCGTATTTATCGTCGGTGCTCCCATGTGGATGGTATTTTTATACCAGACCCTCTCCGTGATCCTCACGCAATTCAATCATTCCAATGTGCGTATGCCGGAATGGCTGGATCGTACGCTGGTCTGGGTGATCTGCACGCCCAATATGCACCGGGTACACCACCATTATCGACTTCCGTATACCGACACCAATTTCGGGAATATCTTTTCCATCTGGGACCGGATCTTCGGCACCTATATCGAAGCGCCCAATGAAAAACTGAAATACGGGGTGGATACCTTTATGGCCCCGGAGGAAGCAAACAATGTCGGCACGCTATTGAAAATCCCATTTATGCGGTATCGGAATACGATCCAGTATGATGAGGATGAAAAATTGTAAAACAGGAATGCGTAGAAATGGGAACCGGTCCTGAAGTTATCCTAACTCCAGAACCGGCATTATTATCTAACCCAGGTGATAGATTTACCAGAAGGATCTATTTATTCGCCGTGGCCAACTTGGTCGAGATCTTGATCACGCCATTTTTACCGGTTTCTCCGTACGCATTGGTTTCCGAATAGCTCTTCAGTACCTTGATCGAAACTATATCCTGGACATTGATACTACGAGCCGCATCCGCATAGGTATTGCCTACGATGGTCTCATCTACAATGAAGAGGGGCTCCACATCCTGAAGGACGGTAGTCTCTCTTTGCTGAGGCGAGCTTTTACCTGCTTCCTGCACAAATGTGGTACCTTTTGAAGATCGACTGGAATTAACTCCCCGTACCGTGACTTTAATATTATTGGAAGAACCGACGACTTGTAGCCCGCTTTGTACCCGTAAAGCATCGGCCAGCGTGCTCATACTGGAGTAGTCGACCTGGCGGTCTGTACTACCCATGGATTGGTTAGATCCGCAGGCTACCCAAAAACAAAGGCAAAAGAATAAACCAAATAGTTGATATCTATTTTTCATAGAGTTTGTAATTTTTAGAATAGGGCTGACCGGTAAATTCATCTTACTGTATTATTGGACAAAATGAAAAAGACAATGTGATCCCCACTAAAGCTAACCTCAAAGCGGAGCAGGCTCACCCCCTCACCCCATCTCCTCGTCTCCCCCTCTCCCGCTCTCCCACATCCCACATCGTCCATTTACTCTGAAAAAATACACCACAATACAGCACTCTACCCGTCAGCCCAATTGAATTAATCTAACTAGCCAGAGGAGGCCAGTCGTTCCCATCCTGACGGGTCAATTCTACGGTACCGCCATCGCCATACGTATTTTCCCACTCTATCGTTAGGGTAGGGCCATCCACGGCAATGATGTTGTAGATATAAGAATCGCCGTACTGATCTTCTCCGGATACGGTAATGATATTACAGGCATCCCCAATCGTAATGCCGGTAACGGGAGTATCCGCCCAGCAGTTGGGGAAGAGGCCGAAAGAACCGTCTGTCGTCGAGTACTGTCCCTCGGAAACTTCCTCCCAGGTGACCGTGGTCATCAGGGTAGATTCCGTACAGGGACCGCCACCCGGTCCGGTGACCTGATTGGTGTGCACCACATCAAAAGTACCGGCCAGTGAAGAAGGGCAGATCAGGTTGATGCTGAAACTCATCGCGTTGCGTTGCCCCGGATTATTAAGGTCGCCGGTAAAGTCATTGGAAGTAAAAACCGTACCGTCTTCCCGGGTCACGGCCGCTTCAAAATCCAGGCGTCCTTTAAATTCATCCAGATCCAAACCGGCTACCGTGGCCAGTTCCTGCGCCGTGAAGGCGAGAGTAGCCGGTAAGGTGCGGGTTTCGTAAAGATCGAAGGGCCCGATATTTCCCGTAGAGGTGACCAGGGTAAACTCCAGCTCATAAGCCGTTACATTATCCGAAGGAGCTACCAGCGTAGCTTCGAAAGCTGGATTGGGATCGGTAGTAAGGTCAAGGATAAAGGTCAACTCTTCGTCAAAACGAACGAAGCCTCCCTTGGGAACACTATCGTGGAAGGCCACATAATCGCTTTCACATCCGGCCATTAACAGGGCTACGATGCAAAGTGGTATATAAAAAAGCGTTTTTCTCATTATCAATTGTTTTATGGTAGTTGGATAAGTTTACAGATACGGATCAGGTCTATTTGATGAGTATCTGCGGGAACACAGCGCTATTTACTCGACAAAACCAGGAGGGTTATTGTCCCAGAAAACCTGGGTGGCCACCGTAGTTTTAGCGGTAATATTCTGGTTCCGGTTCACGACTACACTTGGATACAGGAAGGACCGGATAAATGGTCCGGACTGCTGGTTAAGCGGCAGCTGAATATCCGCCGGTTTGCCGGTCCGCCGGTAATTGTTATATGCTTCCAGACCATTGCCGTACAGCGCGATGTAATACTCGTCAATGATTATGTTCAGGCGCTCATCGTCGGTAGTGGCGGCATCATAAGCCGTAAGTACATCTTCCACGTAGGTATCGATATCCGATTCGGTGGCTGCAAAGTCGGCATCGATCAGATTATCCGGAGCAAAGCTGACAACCTTGTCAATGGCCTCTCGTATCCCGGATTCCAGCAATTCGCGGGGATCACCGTCGGTACCCAAGGTCAGGGCTGCTTCCGCGAGCATAAACTTCACCCAGGAGGATTGCATGTACGGATGGATCCCCGCTCCCTGCAGACCATCGCTAAAGGAAGCGATCGCATCGTCATCAGCGTCAAATTTGCCACCGGCCGGATAAATACCAAAAACAGTACGTAATTGATTATCCGGAGGAATACCGTCGTTGTCGATATGATCACGACCCCAATAGCCGCCACCTGCGTTACAGAATACCATACCCTCTGGATAGTGATCCGGCATCCGCTCTACGATGCAGGGTAATTCGTTTACATCGGAAGAAATGGTAAGGGTTTGCCGGTAGAAGTAGTAACGGGTCCGGGGATCGGGAATACTTTTATCGGTCAGCAGCTTATTCATGAAGTAATTGGACATATAATCTGCCGCTCCTCCGTAATTGTCGCTAAAGTAAGGATGCCGGCTATCCGGGATAGTAGTGGTATTGGAAGAAAAAGGGTGTTCCCAATCACCGGAAGCATCTTCGATCAGGCTTCCGGCCGCCAGCGTATTGATCTCGGAAGCGGCATTGCTGTCTACCAGACGGGTAGTAAGAGCGATGCGCAGTTTCAGTGTATTCACCAAAGCCGTCCATTTGTCTACATCTCCGCCGTAGTAGAGATCATTGGCGGGGGTGTTCAGGGACGTAGCTGCAAAATTATCCAGGGCCATGTCGAGCAGACTTTTTGCCTCTGCGTATACATTGGCGCCGTCATCCACCGTCGGCAAAAAGTTATCGCTTCCGGCAAAAGCCTCACTCAGCGGAATATCACCGAAGAAATCGACTAGTGAGATCAAGGTGTAAGCTTTGATCGTCCGGGCGATCCCGGCGTGGATAAAGAGTTCACGCTCTTCCGCCAGCGTCATTAGATTATTGGCGTCACTCATGATCCCGAGATAGGCCTGCTGCCACATATCATCGAAGTCCTGCGGCTGATAGGCCGATTCGTAGGTGGAAGCCCGGGGCTCCATGGCTACCATGCGGGCCGCTTCCATGGTGTAGTCCGTAATCTCAAAGAAAAATTCGTTAAGACCGAATTGAATACTATTGAGGATAAAGTCCGGATTGGCCGTATCCGGAGATAAATTATTGGGGTCCGTCTGTAAGTCCAGGTCACAGCCACTCGCCAGACTTAGCCCAATTGCCAAAAATAATATATGAAATATTTTCTTCATTTGTCTTTTGTTTTGTATTGTCGATCAGATTATTGAGCCACAAAATCTTTTAGGATTCTGCAGATCGGTCTCTAGAACTGCACGCGAAGACTGGCACCATAACGGCGAACACTAGGTCCGTTTAGGAACTCAAATCCCAGACCGTTCCCATCTGCACCAAAACCTAGTGCATCCGTATCCACATTCGAATTTGGTGGCATATTGATGGCATTAAACCAGAGGTTTTGCCCGGAAAGGCTCAGCGAAATTCCACCGAACGGAGAATTTGCCAGGAAGGATCTGGGCAGCGAATAGGACAGCGTTACGTCACGCAGACGGATCGTCGTGGCGTCAAAAACGGAGAGCTCATCCGGCCCGAAACCAATGTTGTCGAAATAAAGATTGGTTGCGGTGATCATGGTCGTATTGGGCGTACCGTCAGCCGTTACCCCATCCAGCACAAAAGCCTGGGTGCGGTCGAAGTCGGTGTCCTTGGTCAGGCCGCGGGCAAATAGTGCCTCCGCCGTACCGGAAAACATGTCGCCTCCATGGCGATAATCGAGCTGAGCGGACAAGCTCAAACCTTTCCAGGTGATCGTATTGGTGATACCCATGGTGAAATCCGGGTGAGGATTACCGATGATCTGAATGTTGGCAGCCTGGTTGTAGTATCCATCACCATCAATGATGGCCCGACCCTGCTCATCGCGGTCGATAACCGTGCCCTTCATGATGCCGTACACCTCGCCTTCCACGGCAAAGTTGCCCTGGTTGGTGAAACCGGCGATCTGGACTTCATCCAGCCCCTGACCCAGTTCATTGACCACACTTTTGTAAGCGTAGAAATTGGTGTAGATATTCCAGCGGAAATCACCTACCTGAACGGGAGTAAGATCTAATCCTACTTCAATGCCCCGGTTCTCGATCTCACCGATGTTGATCGTCGTCTGGCTAAATCCGGTGGACGGATCCAGAGGAGCATCCGTGATCAGATCGTTGGTGATCCGGCGATAAAGCGTCAGATCCAGCCCCAGACGGTTATTGAATAATTGCGCATCGACCCCGAATTCCAGTTCTTTATGCAATTCCGGTTTCAGGTTCGGATTACCCAGGATAGCGGAAGCTCCGTTATCTTCAAAGTAGGTAGCGTTACTATTGGTCGTGATGACCGCACCGGTGCGATCTACAAACTGACGGGCATTGGAGGAAAGCGTGCTACGCGTACTGTAGGGGTCGGGGAAACCGGCAGAAGTACCGTATCCCAAACGCAGTTTCAGGTAATTCAGCACGCTCGATTGCGGCATTAATTCGGTAGGAATAAAGGAAAGGCTGGCACTGGGGTAAAAGAGGGTGTTGTTCTCTTTTTCCACGGTAGAAGACCAGTCATTCCGGCCGGCCAGGTTGACGTACAGATAATTTTTATAGTCGAATGTGATCGACGCATATCCTGCAACCAGGCGTTCCAGCTGACTGAACTGAATGTCCAGCCCCGAAAGGCTATTTACCGAAGACTGGTTGGTAAAATTGGAATGCTCAATAAATCCGAATACCAGTTGGTTCGTACTTTCGATACCATTCCGACCGAACTCATCCTGCCGGTAATTCAGACCAGCGGTAACGTCCATATCCAATTCGGGTAGTATATTAGCGAAGCTGGCAGTAGCAAAGGCATTCTGATCAAAAATGGTATTGACTATATCCGTAGTCCGGTACATCCCGTTGTTAATGGCGGCGTAGTCGTTGCTGGCCAGGCCAATTCGGTTGACGATGTACTCCTGCCGCTCGGTATAGGTATCAATACCCAGTCGGTAATTCAGACTCAGCCAGGTCGTCGGCTTGTAAGAAAGACTGGACTGACCATAAAAGCGATCCACCACACTGGTATTACGGGCGTACTTGGTCGTCCAGCGCGGATTTAGGATGTCATTACCACTACGGTAATATACCGGTCGGTTATCCGCCGGAGCTTCGAAAGGCAGGCCGGAAAGATCGACCCCTCTCGGTACGTAGAATACATCCGAAAATACGGAAAGGCCACCTCCCGCAAAAATACCGCTACCGTCGCCGTAGCTGATCGGTGGGGTGGCGTAGTCGGTTTTTACGTAATTGAAAGTACTGTTCAGCATCAGATTATTGGCAAGTTCTACCCTGCCGCCGATGCCGAGGTTTAATTTCCGAACACTGTTACCCGGTAGGAAACCTTTATCGTCGGTATAACCGAAAGTTCCGCTAAAGGTCGCTTTATCACTTCCTCCCTGGATGTTGAGGGAAGTATTGGTCACGTAACCTTTTTCAAAGAATTCCTCCGTACTGTTGTAATTGCGGTAGTCGTAACGGGCACCGGCATATTCCGGAAATTGCGCCTTCAGGGATGGATCCGTAAGGGCATCCAGTGGGTGGCGTACCTGGCCGCTGGCATCGATACCACGGCCACCGCGGGTATTAAAATTGGGTCCCCAGTTACTGAAGAAGAAGCCGAAATTCTGGTGGAAACCGCCACCGTAATTAGTTTGATAATTGGGCAGTGATGCGATTTCGGTAGAGAAATAAGACTGGCTCAGCGTAACCGAGGTTTTCTGGCTAGCTTTGGAAGCACTGCCGTTTTTGGTAGTGATCAGGATCACCCCGTTGCGGCCCTGTTCTCCGTAGGTAACCGTCGCGCTCAATCCCTTCAATACGCTGATACTGGCAATATTGTTGGGGTCGAGATCCAGGAAGCGGCTGGAAGTAGCCTGACCGCCTTCCAGGAAGTCGTTGGTGCCGTTATCCTTATTGGTATTGGTGTTGAAAGGCACTCCGTCTACCACGAATAACGGCTGGTTGGAGCCGGTCAGGGAAGAATAGCCCCGGATGACTACGTTGGTCCCACTACCGCTCACCCCACTGGTGGAGGTAATATTCACCCCGGCAACCTTGCCTTTCAGCAGGCGGGTGACGTCGGATTCCGGTTTTTGTTCCAGCTCCCCGCCGTCTACGGTACTGACCGCATAACCGAGGGCTCTTTTTTCTTTCTGGATCCCCTGGGCCGTAACGATCACTTCGTCCAGTGCCAGTCCCTGTTGCAGGGTGACATCGACGACATTGGACGCGCCGACGGTGACTTCCCTGGCGCTGTAGCCCGTGTAGGTAAAGACCAGCACGGAATTTCCGGCCGGTAAACTGAGTTGATAAGTTCCGTCAAAGTCCGTAACAGTACCCGAAAGGGTACCTTTTACCAGGACGCTGGCCCCGATCAGGGGTTCTCCGTTACCGGCATCGGTTACGGTTCCCGTAATGGAGCGCTCCTGTGCAAAGGACCAGCTAAGAAGGCTTAGCATAAGCATTGCGAGTAGCGACACTCTCTTCATAAAACAGTGGTTTTAATAATAAAAAAAGTCGAGGGAATAGGAATTCCTTATTGCGGCCGGCACCTAGCCGGGCAATGACTCGAATGAATTAGTCTTATTGGAGCTACAAGACTTCAATGTTTGGAATAAGGAAAGTGCAGGGTACATTTTGTTGGCACGTACTTTACCCTGCGCCATGAAAGGTATCACCGGACCTTTGGCTTAACGTACATTGTCCTGAACTATAGTTGTTACTGTCATTGAAAACCCTAAAATACAATGACAACGAGCCGTGCGGCCTAAATGCCGAACTGCCCGACAACTACCGTCAGGTAGAAATCAAAGCTATACCAGTCTTGTAGTGAACTAATGAGAACCTAGTGGAGTCCGTCAGAAACGGTACATGAAGAGAATTTTTCACTAATCCTTTTAAATGGAGCTATTACTAATCCGAAAGGTCTTGCTTGATGAGTAACGTCTGACTTTCGTCAAACGCTGTCGCTAATTTAAAAAAAATGTTAATAAGGGGTTAACCCAGAATGAAGGTGTGGCTTTCAAATGACAATTTTTTTTGACCATGAGGGGCAGGGTGGCTTTCTTTCAAAACGCTGCATTTATCAGATTTTCCGGGAGTTATTCCGCAATTGGAGCTAAAATTACTCGCCGGATATTCTACCAGCCGCAGCAGTGATGAAACAGCAATGTTTTGCCGTGTGCACAGCCGGCCACCGTACCGGGGCACTGAAACGGACCTGGCGATCGTTAAAAAAATGATGGAGCGTCCGGAAGGCAGGATCTTTTGGGAAGAGGGCAGCGGAAATAAGGTGAGCTGTTTTCGACTGGAATTTTTCTAAGCTTTTACCGGATTGCCTGAATTATATTTTATCTTCGCTAGACCTATAACGATACACCTAAACCCATAATCCCTATGGCCATTTCTCTAACTGCCGAGGCAATAATCCTGGCAATTAACTCCGCAATTAAACTGGGGGACCGGTTGCAGCGGGCTTACGCCAATAGTATTAAAGCCAAAGCGATCCTCTTACCGCTTCCCAAATTTGATGCCCGACCTAATTTCGAACGGGCCCACCGCTTTTTTAAATTCGAAGAACAAGGCAAACATTTCCGATCCCGGATCGAACGTATTCAGCATTTATTCGATGAACACGAGGAGTTCGGTCTAGGTAGCACCGATCAGGATGAATACATCGATTATTACATCCAGCTTCATTTTCAACTGGACAAGGACCGCCACGAGGATACCGCGGAGGATGCCGAGATCAACCTGGACAGCTTATTGGCCCTCCTGCAGGTGCGCCAGTGGGAAACGGGAAAAGCACCGCGAAACTCTCCGGTAAAATTGGTTGCCGGCACCCTGGTAGAGATCGGTATTGATTACTTCAATCAGGTGCCGGGAGCGCTGAATCCGAAATCCTCACTGGGCCAGGTCATGCAACATTTTTTGTCCGCGCTGGACGATATCGAGATCGCTGAATCCGAGGACTTCGGAGCGCTGTCGGCCCAGATCGTACCCCAGTTGTTTATCGCGACGGCCGAATCGGTCCAGACCCTGAGCAAAGAGATCAGCAGTGACGAAAAGATCCAGTCGTTCATTGCCGCTACCAGTAAGCAGATCGCCGATGACCTGATCCGGAGGGCCCGGGATCACGGACCGGGTGAGAGCGCCGAAGCGGTGAGATGGGGCCAACTCGTACTCCGCAGTATGGTGAAAAATGCAGGCCACTATGTCTTCAATGCCCCTGCGGATTTCTTTCGTACTAATGCCGGCGCATCCGGCCTGATCCAGGCTACCGGAACGGTCTTGCTCGATGCCATTCTCAGTGATCCGGATAAACTGGACCTCAAAAACGGGTTCAACAGTGAGACATTGGACCGGGTTGTTCGTTCGGCTCTCCATGTGGTATCCGAACACCCAAAAATGATCAGTGGGAAGGACGGTATCCGGGAAGTAGTGGTCGGCGTGAGCGCGGCCATGGCCGAAGCGGGCATCAAGAACCGTCCGGATCTGTTGCCGGAACTGGTCCGGATCATCCTGGAGCATACGGCCGGCAATTTCCACCTGATCGTTCGCGGCGGACCCGGCGAACCGGGAAAACATCTCCTCGTAATCGCCGTTCAGCAGTTGTTGCTGGCCGTATCCCGGCCGGTACCCGAAGGCAACTGGAAATTGCGCTTACCGAAAGGACAATTGATCGGGATTGCCGAAAATATACTGGATGAGGTAGTCATGAACCCCGACTGGGTGCTGGCTACGGTGGCCGATCGGACCCTGTTGCGGGAAACACTGGACGCCACCTTTCAGGCTCTGTCCGGACTACCCAAAGATCAGCGACTCAACAAGGAGGTCCTGGATCTGATCATTCGCATCAACATCCGTACGGTTGTAACGAACCAGGGGGTTCTGGACCGTGTACACTGGGGATCGGATGAACAGGAAGTGATCATCCTGCAAAAAGGACTGGACCTGGTCTTCCATTTTGTATTCGTGAGCGGCACAGTTGCTCCGGCCGAACGGATCCACCTGCTCAGCGAACTGCTGCGCTACATCTCTAAAGTGATCCTGACCCACCATCCCGACGAACGCGGTCTGCTCCTGATCGACATGATCCTTTTCCAGGATCCGAATGTGGATTATTCGGCGGGATTCAATCCCAAACTGGCCGACGATCTGATCAATGCTGCCCTGACTGTCATGCAAACTCATCCCGAACTGGTAACGGGTCAGGTGTCTTTGCAAAATATCCTGTCGGGCGTGGCGGGTGCCCTGCATGCGACCAGTTTCAAAAAGGCCGGTATCCTGTCCGAACTGGCGAGATTAAGCCTGTTGTATACTGCCGAAAATATCCATCTCGTCATTCTGGCGGATGAAGAAGAACCGAAATATCTCCTGGTGCTGGCTCTGCGTCAGCTGTTATCTACGCTGACCGTCCGGGAAGAGGCCGAACACTGGCAACCCCGTTTGACGGCAGCCCAACTGCTCACCATCACCGAGAATGTCTTCGATCAGATCGTACATTACCCGCAATGGCTGCTGCCGGACGATGCGGGAGATACCGTTTTCGGAGCGGTGCTGGAAGCTACTTTCAGCGCCTTACGCACCCTGCCGAAAACCGAACGATTGCAGGCGAAGACGCTGGAACATGTTGTTCAGTTATCCCTGACAACGGTGGTAAGTCACCCTCAGCTTCTGGACAAGGTCTCCTGGGGTACGGAGGAAGAAGAAGCTGCCATTCTGCAGCACGCGATGAATCTGGTGGTAAGTTTTGTTTTCGAAAGTTCGGAAGCCATCGGCGGAGACCGGCTGCAGCTGCTGGTAGATCTGCTGCACTACATTCTGGAAGTGGTGATGCGGCAGCATCCCGGGAAAAAAGGTCTGCTGTTTATCGATCTTATCCTCTTCGAAGATCCGGATGTGGATTTCCGGCAGGGTTTCCGGCCGGAACTGGCCGATCAGTTGTTCCAGGCAACCCTCAAGGTGCTGGACTACCGGCCCGATCTCATTACGAATGATCAGGCTTTGCAGCGGATCATCGAGGGTTGCGCGGGCGCCCTAAAAGAAACGGATCTCCGTCGCAAGGGATTGTTGCTGGAGGTGATCCGTCTGGTATTGGAATCTACGGCAGATAATCTGCTGCTCATCATTAAGACCGATTCGGATGAGGCCGAATACCTGCTCGTACGGGCGTTGCGGGAGCTGCTTTTTGCGCTGACGCGGGATGTGGAAGACGGTCACTGGCGACCGAAACTTACGGTGGACGAGGTACTGACCATTGTTGAGGACCTGTTCGACGTTCTACTGGACCATCCGGAATGGGTAACGCCCGACGAAGGAGGGACCACCCTGTTCGGAGAGGTGACCCGGACCTGTATGGATGCCCTGAAAGTATTGCCGAAGGATCAAAGATTAAATGCCGCTACCCTGAGCGATCTGCTGCGCTTATCCCTGCGTACGGTGGCGGCCAGTCCTCGTCTGCTGCAGAAGATCCATTGGGGGACGGATGCCGAAGAGGCCGTTATCCTGGATCATGCCCTGAAACTGACGGTTGCCTTTGTATTTGAACGCTCCGGAACTACCGGTGGCCAGCGCCTGCTGTTGCTTACCGAGTTGTTGCATTATGTGCTGGAAATGCAGATGAGCCGTTATCCAAATCAGAAAGGACTGTTGCTGCTGGATCTGATCCTTTTCGAAGATCCGGGAGTCGACTACAGCCAGGGCTTCCAGCCGGAATTATACGAAAGACTGATCGAAGCGGCGATCAGGGTACTGGATTACCGACCGGACCTGGTGACCGACGATCGCTTATTCCAGCACCTGATCGAGGCGGTGATGGGAACCCTGAAAGCCTCCGGTTACCAGCAACCGGGTTTGTTGATGGAACTGGTGCGGCTGGTACTGGCCTGTACTGCGGAAAATGTGCAATTGATCATTCGCACGGAGGCCGGGGAGGTCAAATATCTGTTGGCCATAGCTTTGGAATCGCTGCTGGAGGAACTTAGTGCTCCTCCGGAAAGTTCGGATCAATGGCATCCACAGTTGAATCTGGCCCAGTTGCTGAGCACGGTGGAAGACGTTTTGGATTACCTGGTCATTCATCCGGACCTGCTGACCGATCAATTGCGGGAGGGCACCATTTTTGCGGAGACCCTGAAAGCATTGTTCCGCGGATTGCGTCAACTACCGAAATCCCAGCGATTAAATCCGGATAGTCTGGAATGGCTGTTGCGGACCTGCCTGCAGGCGGCCGCCGGTAGTCAGGAGATCCTGCAGAAGATCAAATGGGGACCGGACGAAGAAGAGGCGGTCATTCTCGAAAAAGCGCTGGAACTTGTTTTCGCCTACGTTTTCCCGGAAGAAGGCCCCGCGCGGGCGGAGGCACTGGAAGACCTGTTGGAATATACGCTGGAGTTCATTATCCGGCACCATCAGGATAAGAAGGCGCTGTTGTTATTGTACCTGATCCTGTTTGAATGGCCCGAACTGGGCAGAAGGCCCCTGCCGCCGGATCAGCAGGTGGAAGCACTCGTTGAGGCGGGATTGCAGCTACTCCAGGCGCGTCCGGAACTGATCACGAATGATGCCATCTGGCAAAAGATCATTCAGGATACGGCTAAAGCGCTGAGCGACTCTAAACTGGATATGCCCGAACTCTTGCCGGAGATGCTGCGGCTTACGCTGGTTCATACGGCCGAGAATATCGACCTGCTGACGGACGTAAAACCGAATAGCCGGCAATATGTCCTCACGGTAGCTATGGAACAGTGCCTGCGGGCTATTGCCCAGAAGCCGAAGCGCGGTAAGTGGAAGCCGCAGTTGAGCCGCCCCCAGATACTGGAAATATTGACCCTGTGCCTGGAAACGATGTTGCAAAACCCACTCTGGACCAAAGACAAGCTATTGCAACTTACCCTGGAAGCCATATTCGAAGGGCTACAGGCCGTTCCGGAAGAGCGAAAATGGGCTTATGCTTCCATTCGCCTGTTGATCGAGCACGGTTTGACAGCAGTTAGTTTCCGGAAAAACCTGGTGATCGAAGTTGTGCACCGGCAGGGCCGGCGGCAGGTTATTGCATTGACCTACGCGCTGGAAGGACTGCTGGTGACACTGTACAACGAGGACGATTCCGCCGCAACGGCATCCTGGACCCTGACGCAAACCAAAGTGCTGGACGAGATCCTCGATAGTTTTCTGCAGGGACTGGTGGAAGGCCCGATTACCAAAGAGGCGATCAACGATGCGCTGGAGCCGGTGCGAGAGGCCATGGAGGACCTGGCGGAAAACGCGGCCTTTAGCCTGGAGGAATTGTTGGGAGAACTGGAACAGTAAAGTCATAAGCAGTCGATATCCGAAATTAACGACAACTGTTTAAAAAATACACCATGAAAAAACTAAATCTAGTCAACAAGGCGATACTACTTCTGCTGATCGTATGCCTGTTCGGAAGTTGTGCCAAATCGATCCTCTATTGGAATCAGGCTATCAAAAGCTTCGAACAGGGAGCGGAAATGGAAATTAAAAGCCAATTCGCAGACCGGCTCGGAGTACAGGGCGATCTGCCACTGGATGCGCTTCCCAATCTGGACGCGCTGGTGCCGGCTACTACGGCCGAAGTGCCGGTAGGCACCAGTCCGGAAGAATACTACCGGATGGCCGATGAAAAGATCACCATGGCTCTGGCCAATCCGGCTCCTCTGGTGAAGGAAGAAAAAATGGGCAATGCCCTGACGATTAAAGCCCTCACCGCCTGGAAAACGGGACAGCTCGATCTGGCCCGCACCAATGCCGGCGCTGCCTTGGAGGCTCTGGCCGGTGTCGGGCAAGAGAGCCCCCGGGACGCTGCCCTGGCGGAAGCCATTCCCGGACTGGTAGCCCTGGATATCGCCTATGACAGTACGAAGGCTACCATTGCCCAGCTAAAAGAACGCTCGGACACGGCTCCGGACGCGGAGCGATCCGCGAATGAGGCCTTTATGCAAAAAAGCAGTGATCTGTACCGGAAATTTGTATCCGATACGGAAAGTGAGCAATCCATCGCGGCCGGTCGGGCGTTTATCGAGGGCGCTATCGATTCGAGTGGAGAACACGAAGATGTGAAGATGTATCTGGTCTTAAGTGAACTAACAGGACTGAAAAACCGCTTCGATTTCTGGGCCCAGCTCAATAATTTCGCCAAACGTTCCCGTCTGAAGTCCGGTGATGAAGACTTGAAAAACTGGCTGGATGAGGAAGAGGAAGATTACATCAATGAAAAAGATGCCGCTCTGGCAAGATTGAAAACGCTTCTGGGCGGAGATGAGCGGCACGCCGTTTATCGCTTTTGGGATGGAATACTTTAGACTGTGGACCGGCCAGTTTCGGAAGCCAACATAAATACTGCCCAAAAAGCGATGATATACCGCGATAAAATATACGGCACATTTGAACTGACCGGCGTACTGGAAGCCATCATCAACACCCGGGTGTTTCAGCGTTTGCGCCGTATCCATCAGGGAGGAGCTGTTTTTTTGCTCAATCCCGGGATCAATCAGACGCGCTACGAGCATTCGATCGGGGTAATGCTGTTGATCCGTAAACTGGGAGGAACGATGGAATCCCAGATTGCCGGCCTGATCCACGATATTTCCCATACCGCATTTTCGCATTTGATCGACTATGTGCTGGAAAACGAGCGGGAAGACTACCACGAAACCCGCTACCCCGAAGTTTTGGCGGATCCGGAGTTGGCCGCAGTTTTGCGTCAATACGATTTTGCTCCGGAACAGTTTCTGGATCTGGAACTATATCCGCTCCTGGAGTATCCGTTGCCGAATCTTTCGTGTGATCGCATCGATTATACCCTGAGGGATCTTTTTCAGATCGGTTATCTGCAGCCGAAGGATATCGACTGGTTTCTGGCGGGCCTGGTTGTTTACAATGGAAGGGTAGTGGTGCGTTCTAAGGAATACGCCAAATGGTTTCAGCAACAATACGAGTACCTGGTCCGGGAGTATTTCGAAGGAGAAGAAAATGAACTGGCCAACCGGATCATGAAGACCATGGTCGGAGACTGCCTGGCCCGGGGTGTACTGGCCGTGGAGGATTTTCACCGGGATGATCTTTATGTGATCGAAAAAATGGAAGCATCCCTGGGCATTGAATTACCAGCGCACATGCAGGCCATACGAAGCGACGATTCGGGGATCGAACTGATCCGGCACAAAAAGAGAGTCATCGATCCGGAAATACTGGTCGGAGACCGGGTGATCCGACTTTCCGCAATAAATTGAAGGATCCATCCCGTCAGGAGGAGCAATACCCACCTTACACTACCAGATCATGCAAAGTGAATCAGAATTTATCGTAAGGAATGCCACACCGGATGAATACCGGGATGTTGGTGTTCTCATGGTTGAGGTTTACGCACAGTTGGCGGGTTTCCCCAGCCCTACCGAGCAACCGGCTTATTATCAAATGCTGCGTGACGTGGGTACTCTCACCGATCGTCCGGATACCGAATTGCTCGTTGCGGCGGGTCCCGGAAATGCAATCTGGGGAGCAGTAGTCTATTTTGGAGATATGCAGTACTACGGCTCCGGCGGCACAGCGACCCGGGAGCCAAATGCAGCCGGATTTCGTCTCCTGGCGGTGAGCCCCGCAGCCCGTGGACGGGGCATCGGACGTCGCCTGACGCAGGCCTGTATCGCGAAAGCCAGACAGGCGCAGCGTCACCAACTTATCATTCATACGACGAAAGCGATGATGATCGCCTGGGGGATGTACGAAAAAATGGGTTTCCAGCGCTCGGAGGACCTGGATTTTATGCAGGGCGACCTTCCGGTATTCGGATTTCGCCTGATGCTGAACCAGAAGACCGGAGCTGACTGATGGCCAGGACTTATCATTTACCCATCGCTTCCGAATAGATTTTTTGCAACCAGGCCCGGTCCGTCAGCAATTCGGAATTATCAATACTCGCCTGCAGCTTTTTCATCTGGCTGGGAGCGCGTCGGACGATCTGGAACAGGATCTGACAGAAGTTAAGATAGGTGCGCTTCAGGTTTGCGGATAGTTCTTTATTGCGTTTCAGAAAAACGGTAAAGGAAGAGATCAGGGACAAGAGGGCCTCTTCTTCCCCAGATTCGTAATAGATCTTCGCCAGCAGTACCCGGGCTCCCAGATAATAGTTGAGATCCGAAAATTCAACCCGGATCAGGTGCTCCTGCGCCTGGTCAAAGCGATCGGTATAGTAGTACAATTCCGCCAGATTATAATGCAGGGCATTTTCCCGGAACTGTTCCGGCAGCAAGGGCGCATAACGATGAATGAAGGAACCGATCCAGTGATATTCCTGCCGGCGGAGCGCCAGTTTCACCACATTGGTAAAGGCCCAGGGAGAGATGCCCCGCTCGTTCAGCAGCGGCCCTTTTTCGATGCCGTCCCGGTACAACTGCAGCGCTTCCGCAACGTACTTTTCCTTGCCCTGGCGGATCTTCCGGGCGCAATAGTTAATGGCAAAAAGATAAATGTCCCGAAGGTCAATATCGGCCACCGAAAGTCCGGGCTGGCGCAAGAAGGTGACCAGTGCGGTAAAATGGCTTTCTTCGGATTCGTCCCGCAGTGCCTGGAAGATGGTATAGTAGATCTGGATGAGTACGCTGCCGTAAAACTGATTCTGTTCGAGGTGCTGTAGCCAACCGGAGGAAATATTGAGATCGTATTCGTCCTGAAAAATGGTTTGCCGGTCCAGCATGGCGCAGACGATCTTCAGGCGATTCAGAAAATAATACTGATCCAGGTCATTGGCGAAGTGTTGCAAACTGAGGTCAAACTTACGGATCCGTTTTTTCTGGAAATGCCTCTCCCGGATCTCCGACCACTGCATTTTGGTAAAAAACACATCGCTGCTTCGCTGCCCGCCGTCTTCCAGTTCCCGTTTCAGTTGCCGGTTAACGCGGCGAAACCCCTTGGGCAGGCCCCGCCCCGACAAGCTGTCCAGTAGCGCCAATTGCAATTGGTGGGGCTGGGACCGGATCTTTTGTACGGCAAAGAAGGTTTCGATCAGCTTGGTAAGGTCACTAAACAGATAGCGAAGTCGTTTGTCGTTGTAGGCCTGATCGCCGTAGACGGCGCGGTAAATGGCGTGTTTGTTCAAGCCCGCTCCCGAGAAATCGGGATAGTGTGGGCGCAGTATTTTAAATAGCTGCCGGACCTCCGGATCCTCGTTATAAAAGGGTGAAGCCAAAAATTTTTCGAACTCGACCAGCTCGTCGGTGTCACAGGACTGGATGAATTGAATTAATTTTCGGCTTTTCATCGGGCTGGGTTTATTTTATTTGTTCGACAAATTTTTAATTCAAATAATGAATAAATTTAATTTGAATAAAAAATAGTATTGATTTACAGGTGTTTAATTTTAAAATTGAATTTACATATTCTTTATTGTTGACTAAATATAATGACAATATTGAAA
This sequence comes from Flavilitoribacter nigricans DSM 23189 = NBRC 102662, assembly GCF_002646595.1. Lineage (GTDB taxonomy): Bacteria > Bacteroidota > Bacteroidia > Chitinophagales > Saprospiraceae > Flavilitoribacter > Flavilitoribacter nigricans. The sequence continues at coordinate 199,465 of NZ_PDUD01000024.1, read as the reverse complement.
ATGTGTATCTTTTTTTCAATTCTCAATCCCTTAAATTTGTTCCGTAAGTCAATTAATAATCCATGCAGCTACTGAGATACGTTTTTGTTTTTTGCTGTTCCACACTCTTCTTTTGCCAGACGGCCTCCAGCCAGGAGATCTGGCCGGGTGACATCAATAACAACGGCATTGTGAACGGAGTGGACCTCCTGTATTGGGGTGTAGCCTTCGGCAGTACCGGTCCGGCCCGTCCGGAGATCTCTACGGAATGGCAGGGTATCCCGCTGGCGGCCACCTGGAACGATAGTTTTGTGGACGGTACGAATTATGCGTACGCGGATTGCGACGGAAGCGGCCTGGTAGACGAGGATGATTATGACGATGCGATAGAAGATAATTTCGGTCTCACCCACGGAACGATCCTCCCGGACGGCTACCGGAATGGACAGGCGGGGCAGGCACCACGGGTACGACTGATCCCGAGCGCTACCCTGGTCGAATTCGGAGCGACGGTGACGATCAGCCTGAGCCTGGATGATTCGGCTATGCCATTGACGGATTTCTACGGCCTGGCGGCCAGCCTTTCCTATACAACGGGAGTACTCGCCGGTGATGACGGCCCCGATTTCGATTTTGTGGAAAACAACTGGATCGAAGGCGATAACTCCTACGTACAGGGCCTTTATGAAGATTTTAGCGGCAGCGGCCGGGCGGAACTCGCCGTCAGCCGGACCAATCAGGAGACCATTCAGGCGATGCCGGACGATATCGGCAATTTTTCCATTGTGATCGAAGATATCATTGTGGGCCGAAACGTGGATACCTTCCAGTTGAGTATCGACAGCATCCTGGTGATCGGCAAGGATATGGGAGCTATTCCGGTAGTGCCCGATACGGTAACGATCATCATTTCCAACGATGAAAATGTCACAGCCGTATCGCGGGCGGCGGAACCTTCGGAAATGAAGATCTATCCCAATCCGGCCCGCGGAAGTTTCTATCTCGAGCTTCCCGCCCCGGCCTCCGATCTCGAAGTAGTGTTGATCGATCAATGGGGGCGGACATTCCCCCTGCGATCGCAACTCCGGCGAGCCGGTACCTATCGGATTGAACAACCCACGCTGCCGGCCGGGATATATTGGCTCAACGTTCGAACCGATCGCGGGTGGATTGGTAAAAAAATCACTCTTTTTTAAACTACATAAAGCATTATTAAATCATGAGAAGTTTCATTAATTATCTGCCCGTTTTGGGCCTGACCCTCCTTTTGACCTCCTGTAGCGGGATCTTCACCGGCGACGATGACGACAGCGGCGTCAACCCGGGCGATCTGGCTGCCAGTATTACCGATTATATCAAGGATAACTACTCCGGCTACAATATTGAGGACATCGAGATAGAAGATATTTGTGATGTATTGTATTACGAAGTAGAGCTGGAAGACGGCCCCGGTCCGGACATTGAACTTTACTTTAACATGGCCGAAGAATTCGTCTTCGCCGCCACGGAGGTCTCCAAAGATGTGCTTCCACAGGCCGTTCTGGATGTCATTGCCCAACAATATGCTAACTACAGCATTGACGATGACAAAATAGAGCAGTTTGAGCTGGTGGACGGAAGCCTGCAGTTTGAAGTAGAGCTCGAAACCGATAGTGGCTCTGATCTCGAGATCGTTTTCAATGCCGACGGTAGCGTTTTTTGCCAGGACGATTCGGACGATGACAAAGGCGATGATGACTAAAGCACATCATCCCGATCGGATGGATAGGAAGTAAGGACCAGACAAACACTATGCTATCAATTACCGGAAGGTAGCTTTGGCCGGAAGGAACGGACGAGATCCGCTGGTGATCCTGATGATCAATAGTCCATCCGGCATAGTCCCAAAAACCGGATTGCATCATCGCTCTACTGGTGCCCCTAAACGGATCACCCTGAATTTTGCACGAAATCATCGGGAAAAGTGGCCGCAAAAGCCCTTTCCCGGAGATGCAAAATTTGGGGTGATCTTCCTTTTTTATCGGGTTTAAGACAGTTGCTTTATGCGGGGCATTGTATTTTCCCGAAAAAGCACCCGTGAAGCAAAAAGAGATATTTGCCCTCAATGGCAGTGCCAGCCAGAACTCCTCCAATTTCAGGCTACTGCAGGTGATAGAAGCTGCCATGTCCGAAGACTACCGTTTTTCCATCATGGAAGACCTGGCCTTGTTGCCTCATTTTCAAACAGAACTAACCGATACCAACACACCGGCAGCCGTCACTCATTTTCGCCAACGTATAGCCGAAGCGGCCGGAGTGCTCATCTGTACACCGGAGTATGTGTTCAGTATTCCCAGCCGACTGAAAAATGCATTGGAATGGTGCGTATCCACTACCGTCTTTTCCGATAAGCCGATCGGTCTGATCACGGCCTCGGCGAGTGGAGTAAAGGGCCAGGAAGAACTGAAACTCATCATAAAAACGATACAGGGGATATACACCGAAGAGACCACCCTGCTGATCCAGGGAGTGAAAGCTAAGATCGACCGGTCCGGTAAGCTTACCGATCCCAGGACGGAAGCGGCATTAGGCCGGTTTATTACTTCATTTAAGGATCTGGTCGGATGAGTAATATTGGAGACTGGCAATCGGAGGCCTGCCTGTTTTCGGAATCCGTGCAGGGCAGTTTCGCGGTAGAAGAACGCCAGTTCCCGGGTGGAGATGGGGAACGTATCACGATCAATGTCCTGATAATGGGTATTCCGGTAAGATTCCAACTCAGCCGGAGAAGAAGTTATACCGCTGCGGGGGGCAGCCCCGTATTTATCAAAGTACAGGCTGCAATTTCGTCGGATAAAGCAGTCGAATGCCGGATCCTACGCCGGCGGTTTATTTTCCGGAACCAGCTTAGGATCACCTCCCCGAACCGGGACTGGGCGACCCAATTGCAGCATGACAGCAACCTGATCGGACATTTTTTACAGGCTGGCGCAGACCGGGCGGTGATCGCGTCCGCGGAACCGCAGAATACATACCAACTGCTTATCCAATCTTCGCCGGATAGGGGAGCGGCCGTCCGCCTGCGGGCGATCTATGATCTTTTGGAACTGCTTTTCGGTTATTTGTAAACTAGGAATCACCAACTCCCCGGCCAGAAAGCATCCGGTAAATGCCGGATCTCGTAATCTTCCCGGCTTCGGCTCACTACACTGATGACATCAAACCGGATTTCCCACTGGTGGTCGATCTGCTGCATATAGGCATGGGCCGCCCGAACCAGCAGTTTTTCTTTTTGGGGCGTTACGAAGGTTTCCGGCGGCCCAAAATATTCGGAAGTCCGGGTTTTTACCTCCACGAAGACGAGAATATCACCGTCCATTGCGATCACGTCCACTTCCGCCCGCTGGTAGCGCCAATTGGTTTCCAGTACGGTCCAGCCTTTCTCCCTGAGCAGGGATACGGCCAGCGATTCGCCCCAGTTGCCTAACTCCTGGTGGTGTGCCATCGGAAGGTTTATTTTATAATGATCATTCCGTTAAGATCAATCTTTTGGGGCTTAAATTCAACTCATTACTTCCCCGGCCGTTTCCCGGCCATATGCTTTTTCATTTGGTCTGCCCACGTATGGTTTTTCACCAGGCTGATGTACCCAACGGACCCAACGAAAAAAGCCCCCTCCTAAAAAATAGGAAGAGGCCATCCCAAAAACCGTTTTTCTTCGTAAAATTTACATTTAATCGTGGAATCAAACCTATAGTGAGATTAAAATTGCTCATATAGGGCACAGACCTTTTCCAAACGCTTGGCGTCTGGTGTAAAGACGACGTCAGTGCAATCTAGTGATTAAAACAAGATTGGCGATCGGATTGTAAGCGATTGAGGGCTGTACCGGGACCCGTGTAATTTGGATATTAAATCAGGTTTGTGACTTTTACGCAGTATGCTTTGAACGGGGGAAAAGCTGCTTATTTTTTAGATCGATGTTGCACGCAAATATGCAGTATACCCCTCCATAGATCAGGAAGACGATAAAATCTATCAATAGTTTTCTCTAAATGTATAGGGATGGAGTTATTATGTCAATTTGTCTAAGTATTACCTCACAAATATATAAAATCTTCTTTTAATGTTTGTATTTGACCCGCTACTAATTTATTTTTTATCCTTATAAAATTTTTTGCATAAAAAAAAGGTCTCGTCCTTCCCGAACGAGACCACAACAAACATCTCACATTAGAATTAATATCTTAGTCTACTCCACGAGGAGCATTTTCTTGGTTTCTTTAAAATTCCCTGATTCCAGGGTGTAGTAGAAGATCCCCGCTGTGGGCAGGTCCGACCGAATGATCGTGATGGCGTTATAGCCTTCTTCGTACACATTGCTCTGTTGCCAGACCACTTTACCGGCCAGATCGTAGATCGTCAGATTGGTTTCTGCCGTTTTAGGCAGATGGAAACCGATGGTCGTCTGATCCTGGAACGGATTCGGTTTATTTTGCAGCAGTTCGTAGCCCGGGTTGAGATCTTCCTCGAACTCGAGTTTCAGATCCTGCGGATTGCCTTCCCGCGGGTAGCCCTCGGCTTCGGTCAGCCGGGAATTGATCGCGATCAGATCACTCAGTTTGCCGGGCTGCAGGGTATTAAAGGTCAGCGTAAACAGTTCGCTTTCCTCATTCAGGCGGATGGCGGTGGTCTCATTCCAGCTCACCGTCAGGAATCCGTCCGAGTCGTATGTGCGACCAAAGTTTTCCTCACCCATATTAGAGAGGGACGATCCGGCTTCCGTTGATACCAGTTCGAGGGCATTGGTCTCGTAGGCGAGGGTGAACTGGTAGGCTTCGTAGCGATCCATATCCTTCGCCCGGAAAGTGACCTTGAGCTCTTCGCCGGCCTTCCATTCCTGATTGGCGGTAAGGAAGGTCATTTTGCCTACGCCATCTCGCCGTTCTACATCCGGTAGGCTGTTGGCTTTAGCCGAGGCATTGACGTCCCCGATCTTGATGGCGATAAAGTCCGCTTTCATTTCCGCATCGGCAAAGTCGTTGATGTTGTAGACTTCCGGGAAATAAGTGGCAAACGGATTTTCCGGCATCGGGAACTGGAAAGAGGCGTCGACAAATCTCCAGCTTCCACTCTGCGAGGGTAATTCGTTTTCAATATGCAGGATCAGTCGCCGCAACCGGATCAGGTCAAAGGTCGAGATATGACCGGAACGGTCAACATCCGCCGCGATGATCTTGTAGGGTGTATTCAGTTTCTGGATACCCAGAATATGTTTCGAGATCAGGATCAGGTCCAGCGTACTTACACCGTTCAGGGCATTATCGTCCTTGTAGGGAACTACCGTATAATCCTGACCGAATGCGAGATCCGGGAATTCGAAATGTCCTTTGGCATCGGTCATGATCTTATGAGGTTCCGGACCGTTGATCTGTACGTGTACATCTTCCACCATATCTCCCATTTCGTTCTGGATCCCCCCGGCGATCATACCGGATGCGAAGCCGTCACAGAGATTGCTGTTATCCTGAACGTTGACGTAGGTCAGGCAGTAGTTGCTGTTACCGGCATCATCCGTTACCCAGAATTCTACCAGTTGCGTTCCTATATGTTCGCAATTGAGGACCAGCTCGGATTCGGTGGGAGCTACCAGCCCGTCACCGTCACCCAGCCGTACTGTTTTGATCAGGGCCTCGTCGGGGGTACAATTATCCGAACTACCGCCGTCAAACGTCATTGCCGGAACGATGGCGGTGGGTTCGCCGCTGATATCGAATAAGGGCGCGGAGATCCCAACGATACAGATCGGCGAGGGTTCCTTATCATCCAGTACGGTGATACTCACCTCGCAGGTGGCTACATTACCGCATTTATCGGAAGCAGAAATCGTCACTACGGTAGTGCCCAGGGGATAAGCGCCGCTGATATTTGCGCCGCCATTGGCCGCATAGGGCGAATTATTGGTGATCAGCACGTTCGGACTACAATCGTCCGCTACGATCGGCTGCAGACTGAGATTACCACTCACGCAGTCATTATCGACACTGATCGTCATGGGGTCCGGACAGGTCAGGATCGGTTTTTCGGTATCCTGAACTTTAATGATCTGGATCCGGGAATATTTACCGCCCCGGTCCGGATAATCCGGGTCAAAAGAACACCAGTCAAGTACCGTCCATTTACGGAGGATTTTATAGCAGGCGGGAGGAGCCAGGCTGAATAGTTCATCCACATAATTTACACTGATGGTACCGCAAAGCGTATCCGGTACGGACGGGCGGGCGAAACCTTCGGGTAGATCATCGGGATCGGTAGCGCCACCACATACATCGGTCGAGTAATTTTCCGGCCAGGTGATGTGTTCTTCCGTCAGCGGATTTTGGTTCTCGATCGTGATCATTTGCAGGCAGGTGCTGGCATTCCCGGCATCGTCGATGGCGGAAAAAGAGCGGATGATCTTGCCTACACCGCAGTCATTCACATCCACCATTTGGGTGGAATCCAGTGTGAAGCTACAGTTGTCCCGTACTTTCGGGCTGCCGAAGATCGACAGGTCCGAGTAATCGTCCCGGCAGTCGATGGTCATCGCCGGCGGGCAAAAATCGAATACGGGTTTGAGTTTATCCTGTACGGTCGCCTGTACCATACATTCACTGTAATGGCCGTACAGGTCGCCGCCTTTTTCTTCCCGTGCGGGGTCTACCGGTCCGGAGCCGGGGTCTACCTCGTACACGCGCAGCAATATCCGGATGGTGCCGTTGCCCATTTCATCACAGCAGAACAGTACATCGTCGTCGAACCATTCCTGCACTCCGGTCAGTTCGGCATCATCGTCACCGTTCAGGCCATCACAACCGCCGATGGTCATCCGGCGGGCCTTGTAGTAGAGTACATCGGCACAGTTGTCCGAGCTGCCTTCGTCAAAACTGATCGCCTTAACGGAGGCAATTCCACCACTGGCGGCCGAAATGATCAGAAAATCATTACAGACAGCGGTCGGCTCGTCGGAATCTTCCACCGTCAATTGGGTGGTACACTGTCCGACATTGCCGCAGGCATCGGTTGCAATGTATTTGATCACATGCAGACCAGCCGGTACGGCGGGGTGGGGACCGGCACCGACGGCACCGTAAGAAGTATTGATCTCTATATTTATTTCGCTACTGCAATTATCCGTGGCCGTAGCCGTGGGCAGATTGATGGTAGCGGAGCATTTATTCGGGTCGGTCCGTACCGTGATCGGATCCGGGCAGGTCACTACCGGAGCGTCGCTGTCCAGTACATTGATCGCCTGGGTATCTTCGCGGCTGAAACCGGTACAGGGATCCGAAACCGTCCAGGTCCGCAGGATCTGGTATTCGATCAGTCCGCACAGAAATACGGTATCCTCTTCCATGCTGATCTCAAACTGACAGGGGCCGTTATTTTCCAGATCTACTCCTTCGTATTGAGGGCGTCCGGAAAGAGCCCGGATACTATCCGGCGTAGTACAGCTGAAGTTGATCTCGGCGGGGAAAATGACATCGTCCAGGCTTGGCCGCTCTACCGTGATCTGCTGCACACATTCGGTTGAATTACCGCTGGCATCGGTGGCCGTCCAGGTCCGTTCAATGATCAACAGGTTGTTTTCGAGGCAGTTCCCCTCCTGCACTACATCGTTGAAGGTCAGGTCGATCTCTCCGATACAATTGTCCGCCACCAGCGGCGAGCCGATGATCTCCGGATCTGTTTCGTTTACACAGGTAGCCGTCACCGGACTGCAATTGGTGAAAAACGGAGGACGGGTATCGGACAAGCGCAGATAACCCACACAGAAATCCTGCGTGGCCTGATCGGTGATCGTTACACTGACGATCTGGTTGACGTATTCGTCCGCCTGGAATTCAATCATATTGGTTGCCTGCGCGAGGAGATTGTTTTCGAGGTCCCTGATCGTGATCAGTTTATCTCCCGGACAGGTTTGCGGCGCTTCCAGAATATGATCCGGATCGATCCTCAACATACAACCGGTACCCAGAGAAGCCTCATTGGGCGCTTCCAGGGTGCCGTTACATACTAAGGTGCAATTATCCTGAGCATTACTTTGGAAGGACAAGCCTCCTAATAGGAAAAGACACAGGGCCAGATGGCGCCAGCCGGTGCGGGTGCGGCCGCTTACCTTCCCCGTCGAAGTGGGCTTGGTAAAGATTTGTTTCATGGACCTTTTCAAGTGTTTCATGATTGATGTAGTTTTTCAACTTGGAGAATTCATGGTAAATGGACATAGATATCCAGGCTTTCCCGTGGCACGGAAAAGGGGGTATTCACCGGCCGAAGGCCCGGAAATGATCTATGATGGATTTACAATTAGAGTTACAAAAGCCAGTTTTCCCGGAAGTAGTTTTTCATTCTTCCTGAACACACATATGGGGGGGCATATCCGGAGGGATGCTACCGGATACGAGTTAAAAACATATAACTGATTTTCTACATGAAAATATCGTGCCAGTTTTTAGGCAGCGGAGATTTTTTTGTGAATACTTACCATCGGAGTACGGGGAAAGGCAATCTGTAAGGGAACAGCAAACCCAGAGATGACTTATAAAAGAGCACCCGCAAAGTAATGGTCCTGGCCTTATTATTAAGGTGATCAGTGGAGGGCCGGCCGGATCTCCAGATTGCGGACGATCTCCGCCTCCTGATCCAGCCACCAGTCGAGCCGTTCGTATACTTTTTCCTCCGGAAAGTAGTGCAGGGCCATTTTTACGAAGATGTGGCCGTGCTTGGCTTCGGAGGTCCAGAGCATTTTATAAAATTTTTGCAGGTGTTCTTCTTCCACCGCTTCGGCTACCAGGCGAAAGCGTTCGGCGCCGCGCGTTTCTACCACCGAGGCGATCAGCAGACGGTCCAGGAATCGCTCCTCCAGGCCGGAATGCATTTTTTTGATCAGTTTTTTAATGTAGGGATCTTCGGGGATCGAATGCGCTAGTTGGATGCCCCTTTTTTCCATCTCGGCGTAAACCTGTTGAAAATGTTCCAATTCTTCCACGGCCGTTTCGATCAACTCGGGAATGATCTCCGTGCGGTTCGGATATTTGGCTACCAGGCTCATGGCGGTAGCTGATGCTTTGCGTTCACAATCGGCGTGATCCTGTAAAAAGCTGGGAAAATCATTAATTACGGCCTCTACCCACTCCTGCGGACTGTCCACTTTGATATCGAGGTTCAATTTCATCTTGAAAGGATTATGTGTACCTAAAAATAGGAAACTTCGCAGGAAAACAGAGTTTGGCATCTTTTTTGGAATAGAGTGGGTAACACTGAACAACAAACGTCTCGTAAAATCCAACAAAAATGTCTTCTTTAGGAAAAAACACGCGAACCCAGGATCCGCGCTTATGGCTGATCGCTCTCGCTCTCATGACGCTTGTATTCATCTTTGTACGGGCGTATCCGTAACGTACTAAGATCAAGAGAAGAAAGGAAGCAAAGGGCGGAAAGAGAAGTGTGAAGGATGTTGGAAATGAGCAATGAGCGGGTGGAATGCACCCCTCATTGCTCACTCCTCATCGGGTAGCCCTCCCGGAGGGTAAGCGTCGATCTTATCCTGCAGGCGTTGGCCCAGATAGTGGCTGGCGCTGTGTAGGTGCTGGTGGATGAGTTGCGCCTCCGCGCGATAGGCCTTGATCTTTTCAGTATTCCAGTAATAGGGAGGTTGGGAAAGGTTGATGATGCGATCGGCCATTTTCACCATCCAGACTTCTTCGGGTTGTTCTTTGATCCGGCGGAGACTATCGAGCATGGACGCTTCTTTACCCTGAAGCGCCGGATTCTTGGTGAGCGCCGAAACACCGGAGGCAATGGAACTGCCGAACTGATCGAACAGATAGGAGAGGGAGATCTCACTATCCTCGACGGTGTCGTGCAGAATGGCACAGGTCAGGGCCAGCTCGGCGTCGGCTTCCGGATGGTGCACCATTGCCTGCATGATCTCGAGGGTGACCCCACCGATGTGTTTAAGATACTCAATTTGCTCACCGGGCTCCGAACCGCCGTACTTCTGGCCATCGTGGGCCTTGGCGGCAATGCTCCAGGCGGTCCGGATCAGGTCTATATCCCAGCTCATCACTCAATGATCTTGAGACTCAGGTCCAGGCTGGTAGCCGAATGGGTCAGTGCACCTACCGAAATGTAATTCACTCCGGACTGTGCTACCCGGCGTACGTTGTGGATATTGATGCCCCCGGAAGCTTCCGTTTCAAAGCGACCCGCAACGATAGCGACCGCTTCGTTCAGGATGGGGATCTCAAAGTTATCCAGCATAATCCGGGTAACCTGCCCGATCTCGAGTACTTCGTAGAGCTCCACCAGGTTGCGCACTTCCACCGTAACGCCCAGATCCAGCTTTTCTGCTTTCAGGTACTGATTCACCGCTTCGATCGCCTGGTGAATACCGCCGCAGGCTTCGATGTGGTTATCCTTGATCATGATCCAGTCGTAGAGTCCGTCCCGGTAGTTGTAGCACCCACCCAGACGCACGGCCCACTTTTCCAGGAAGCGGATCAGCGGGGTAGTTTTGCGGGTGTCGAGGATCTTCACCGGCAGGTCTTCTACCTCGAAATGGAAACGATTGGCGAGGGTAGCGATACCGCTCATGCGCTGCATGATGTTCAACACGAGGCGCTCCGCCATGAGTAGCGCCCGTGAATTACAGGTCACTTCAAAGGCGATATCGCCGTAGCTCATGGCGCTGCCGTCTTCCATGTGGAGATCAATTTTGGCGGCGGGATCTACCTTTTGAAAGATCCTTTCGGCCACCGCTACGCCCGCGAGAATACCCGGGTCTTTGACCAGTAATTTCGCTTTGCTTTGGGCGTCTGCGGGAATACAGGCGCGTGAGGTGTGATCACCGTCGCCTACATCTTCGGCGAGGGCCTGCTCGATGAAGGTGTCGAGCAACTGCTGGGTCTCTTTATCCATGCGTTTCTAATTGGCAAATGTTTCTGTAAAAATGTCGGGGTCAGTTTATTGGCGATCCGGCCGCAGCCTTCCGCTGGTATCCTTGTAGATCCGCCGGTCTTCGCTTCGGCGAAAACCTTAGAACATGATGCCTACCCGAAGGGTAATGGAATTGACGGTACCTTTTGATTTTTCCTCTTTTTCGAGGTTGCCGTCGCGGCTGTCAAAATAGGTAGCCCTCCGGTCGTCGGTAACATCGGCAAAACCTTTCTGGAAGGCCAGGCCGGCGATCAGACTGGTATTTTCGGAAATGGTATATTCGATACCGGCTCCGAGTCCCCAGCTTAAGTTGATGCCGTTCACTTCTTTCCGTATGTTGTATTTTTCATCTTCATCGGTTACGCCCACTCCTTCGATGGTACCGCGGGCCTGGGATTTAAAGCCCAGGGTGAGGTCCGGCTGGAAATAATAGCGAATATACCCAAACTCCCGGGTTCTCATTTTCAGTCCGAAAGGGATCTCCAGATACTGGATACCGTATTTGAACTTGGTATCGGCATTAAAGGTGAGGCTGTCCGTCAGGATGGAAGTGGGGATGTCGGAATTGGGCCAGTATTTACCTTCGTTCTCGTAAAGCAGGGTGCCGCCGGCATTGAAATGAAATCCGATACCACTCACGATGGCGTAATTTTCCCGAAAGTAGAACTCGCCGAGCAAACCGAGTTTGAGCCCGAGATTGGTGCCACTGGGATTGATGTGGTTGACACTGGTGGTCATCCAGGAAAAGGAAGGGCTCATCTGGAAGCCAAAGCGAAGGTCTTCCTGAGAAAAACCCAGTAAGCTAATGCTGAGAAAGGAAAGCGTGATGATTAACTTTTTCATTATCGACGGTTATTTTTGGTCACAATTTTTTGAAATTGCCTACGTTGGATAAACGAATAAATCGCTGAAATATCTACCTGAACGGTAAAAAAACTTCAACGTTTGTAAGACGCTCCAGTGTGTATCGGTCACATTTTTTTGGAATGGCATCAAAACCGATTGCCCTTTCATCTTACAAAAGTAAAGTTTGAACCGGAAAATCTGATTTTTTAATACTATGAGTTGGAAATTTGCAATCATTATCTTCGCCGCGCTCAGTCTGGCGGGCTGTGGTAACGATAACGTTATTGAAGTCCCCAATGTTGACCACATTGACGTTTCTGTGGACATCAGACGTTTCGAGCAGGATCTTTTCGCTATCGATACCAGTCAAATCGAGGAAGGACTGGCTGCACTGGAGGCAAAATATCCGGAATTCAGTGAAGTATATTTTACCTATGTTCTGGGATCGAAAAATCCGCAGATGGCTCCTGAGGGGCACGAAGCCTACGTTAAAGGATTTCTCCAGCATCCGGCCATTCAGTTCCTGTACGATACGACCCAGGTGGTGTATCCGCGGCTGGACGACATTCAATCGGAATTTGCGCAGGCTTTTAAATACCTGAAATATCACTTCCCGGATTATCCCACTCCGAAGGTCACCACCTTTATTTCGGAATACTCCATCGCCGCTTTCATTTACGGCGAAGGGGATCTGGGCGTCGGTCTGGATTTTTTCCTGGGTAGCGACTATCCCTATGGCCGCTACGTACCGAATAATCCGAATTTCTCCGCTTATCTGACCCGGAGTTTTGACCGGAAACACCTGGTGAGCAAATCCCTCCAACCCCTGGTGAAGGACCTCGTCGGTGAGCCGCGCGGCAACCGGCTGCTGGACGTAATGGTCAACAACGGCAAACAAATGTACATTCAGCGGGCTCTGCTGCCGTATACTCCGGACAGTATTTTGCTGGAACTACCGGAAACGCAGGTGGCCTGGCTAAAAAATAACGAACTTGAAATGTGGGCCCATTTCCTGAAAGAACAGTTGCTGTATTCTACGGATTTTCAAAAATTTAGAAAGCTGGTGGATTACAGCCCGAGTTCTCCGGGCATGCCGCCGGAAGCTCCCGGCCGTACGGCCAATTATATGGGCCTGAAAATTGTGGAGGCCTTCATGCGCCGTTACCCGGAACTCAGCCTGCAGGATCTCCTCGGCCTGGAAGACGCCCAGTACATATTGGAACAATCGAAATACAAACCCCGGGGATAAAGCGGGCGAGGTATTCAGCTCTTAAATTGTTGAAAACAGGGAGTAGTAAAGTAAATTGTTCAAGATCAGGCGGAAAGGTGATGGTTGGAGCAGCACGCTGCCTTTCGTCTGCTATGGCAATTGAAATAGATATCGCGCTTGAAAAAAATGGTATGGCAATGCTTTAGTACGGAATCGCCCTGGTGATAAAGCGGGGAGACCCCGCCCCAAACATGTTCGAAACTCGCTTTTAGATCGTATATTCACGGTTCATTTAAACGGAGCAACGAGATCTTATGAAATTAAGGCTAACGATTCTATGGCTTTTGGTAGGGAGTGTAATGACGGGCCAGCCGGAATTTACACTGAAGTCTGGAGAAGAATTAAGTCATTCGAATCAGTACGGCCGATCTACCCAGGAACTCGAAGCCTTTATCCGCGCTAATCCTTCGCGATTGTACGATCAGTCGCAGGCGCTGCTCCTGATCAGCTATAACCACATGCAATTGGGCGATTTCGCCAATGCACTGGTGGCCAATGAGGCTTCGCTCAACATTAAAGCTCAGCTCCACGCCGATGACCTGGTCAATAACTATGTTCGTTTCGGGGCCATTCATCTGCTGCGGGGCAACCACCACGCCGCACTGTCCTATCTGTTGAAAGCCAAGGATTATCCGATCGAAGCCATCCAGCTTTACGCCGTGATCGACGGTTATCTGGCCGCTGCTTATCGGGGTCTGGGGCAATTTGAACAGGCTGAAACCTATTATCGCCAGTCGATCGAGACCATGATGATCGAATATCCGGCGAATCATCCCAATATCATTACAAGCTATTACAACCTGGGCAAACTCTATCTCGAATGGGGCCAGCCCGAAATGGCGCGGCAGTATTTTCAGCGAGGGCTCAATTCCGGCGGCGCCGCATCCGACCGGGCATTTCTGCAGGCGCTGTTGAATAACGGCATGGGAGAAGCTTACGCCGAACAGCCCGCCCAGGCCGAATCTTTCCACCGTAAGGCGCTGGATATCGCCACCGAATTCTTCGGAGGTTACCACCGGGAAACGGCTCTGGCCAGTTTGCTGCTGGCGGAATCGGTCTACCGCCAGGGCCGCCGCGATGAAGCCCGGGACGCGATCCAGTTGGCCGTCCGAAGCCTCAATCCGGAACAATCAAACCTGAGCTGGAATCAGCTGCCGGACACCTCCGGGCTCATTATCGACCGCCCCCTCCTGGCCCGGGCCTTGGGTTTACGGTCGCGCTGGCTGATGGATTCCGCTCTGCCGGATGAACAGCGCCTACCCCTGGCGCTGGCCAACAGTGAGATCGCCGTACATTTTCTGGAGGCCGCCATGGATGACCGCATGGATCAGGCCGATCGGCTGGAATTGTTGCCGATCGCCCGCCAGGCCATTGCCGGCGGCGTACAGGCGGGTTGGCAACTGGGGAAAAATCGCAACGATCAGCATGCACTGCGGCGGGCGTTCCGGTTGGTAGAAGCGTTTAAGGTTCTCCAGTTTCGCGCCCACACGGGGTACAGCCTGCAACTGACGGGAACCTTCCCGGAAAGGGAACGGACGATGCGCCGGACCTTACGTCTGGCAGAACTCGAATTCCGCCTACGACCTCTGGACATCACCGTTAGTCAGAAAGTACACCGCTTGCGGGAAAATTATCGCTTGATGAAGGAGGACTGGAAACGGTCCGAACCACTGGGTTATCAGCAACGGTTCGGTATGGATCGCCGGTCGCTGGCCGAGCGACAAAGCCAGCTGGGGGCTGACGAAGTTCTGCTTTCGTATTTCATCGGAGACCGGGAAGCCTACGTATTTGCCCTGGACCGGAACCGCCTGGAGGCGTTTTCTATTGAAGGGGCCGGGCTGGCGGGAGCCATCGAGCAATTCCAGTCGGCCATTGATAGTAGTGACGCTGCGGTGCTGACGGCTGCCGGACATCAATTGTACCAGCGCTTGGTCGAACCGGCAAACGCCATCCTGAAGGGAAAGAAAAAACTGTCCATCGTCACGGATGATGCGATCGGGCAACTGCCTTTTGAAGCGCTGCTGACGGAAAGTTACCGCAAGAAGCGGATCCGGCTGCATAAATTACCTTATCTGATCCGGGATCTGTCCGTAGAGTACCGCCATACCGCAACCTCCTGGAAAATGCCGACCGGGGAGGCGAGTGCGGCTTATGAATTTCTATTGGTATCGCCGGTTTTCGATCAGGAAAGGCTCGCCCGGATACCGGTAAACCGGCGTATTCTTTTCGATCCCAATATCCACGGGGCATCTTTGATGACGGATGGTCAGCGCTTCCGGCCGTTGACGACCAGTGTTGCCGCCGCCGATCGGCTGCAGGTACTGTGGGGGCAGAGTCCGCTGGAAGGCCGCTTCAAACTACGGGAGGCGGCGACCGAAAGCCTGCTGAAGAACGAAATGGGCCGTGCGCACTATATTCATCTCGGCAGTTATGGATTTGCCGAAGGGCCTTCTCCCGAAGAGGCCGGCCTGGTGCTGGCCAATACCGATCCGACCAGTACGATTGCTGACGATGGTTTACTGTTGGCTTCGGAATTGCAGTTAAATGCCACTTCGGCCACGGACCTGCTGAGTCTGGACTTTGTAGAAGTAGGCGGCGCTCCCGATAATAAATTGCACCACATTCTGCCGCTCAGCGGTAGCCTCATGCTGGCCGGTGTTTCCCACGTATTGTATACCGAAAGTCAGGAAAACAATCCGGCCTTCTATCCCGCCTTTTACGAATACCTGTTGGACGGCAATTCTATCAGTGCAAGCCTGCAGGAAGTGAAAACTTCCTTCGCGAAAGACAAAGACATGGCGGCACCCCGCTACTGGGCCCGCTACCGCCTGCTAAGCAAATAGTCCTTTTCCGGGCTTTTGTCGTCGTCGATCCGTTCGATAGGAATTAGAAAATTGGAGTCAGGGCTTTTCGGCTGAGAAGTCCCTGAAAAAGAATTGTTTATTATTCGTGAACCATTCCCTTGGGGCACTGTTAGGTCAGGGATAATTCAAAGCAAATAACTTTATCTGGATGTGTTTTAAAATTTGTGCAAAAGAGCTAACCCGTTTGTTATTAAATCATAAGTCCCTCCAAAAATTCAGGTAATTATTTGTCCTCCGGGGAGGCCGGCCGTACAGGTGGCCTCCTTTCTGATTGAATCCTACCCAACTACCTTTGAAAAAGATAATAATTTTTTTCTGGCCCGATTAGATACTCACACCATATTCTCCCTCCATAGCCCGGTCTTCGATGTGCAGGAATTTTTCGATCTGCTGCTCGATGAAGGTTGCCTGCTCCGGTTGGCGCAGCCCTTTGATCAGCGTGATCTCACTGCCCGTACGCAGGCGGGCGATCACGGAAAAGGCATGATTGGGCCGGCCGTTCGTGCGGCTGCTTACATATTTACTGATGTACAGCTGGTCGAGGTCCATGGCGCTGATGCTGCGGTTGGGATAAAAGGGCAGACGGAGCGGCCGGTGCTCGATCAGTATTTCCCGCTGGGAGACCAGGACGTACGTCTTATTCATCAGCACGGTAAGAATGTAATAGATCAGCGAGATACCTACGAGTAGGTGAACACTGGTAAAGAGCAGGATCTGTAATTCTCCGGTCAGCAGGGCGGTAACCACAAAGATGGAAAGGATCCCATTCCAGAAGAGGGCGAAAAAGATAAAAAATCCAAGCCCCTTGCTCGATTGCCGCCAGCTGAATTCGATATCCAGCGAAGAGAGGGTGGTGTAAGCCTCAAATCCGGGGGGGAGCATGATCTCCGGCCGGTTGCGGGAAGCTACTTCCAGATTATTGGAAAAATTAAAAACACTGTTACAGTGGTGACATTTGGCAACCAGACTGGTAATATTGATGTTTTCAGCCTTTATGGAGGTAGCACAGTTTGGGCAGGCCAGTTGTAGGTGCATATCGGATTTTATTGTAAACTACGGAAAATGATAGCAATGGTTGCAGTACCAATGTAATGAAAGATCGCTGCTAATGCGATAAAATCGGTGCATTTTTTGGAATTGCGGGAGTAATGCCTTAATTCGCATTTCAAAGTCTTCAAAAACGGGAGCCCTCTACCGGTTGCCCAATATCACAAAAATATATTCATGGAATTTCGTCAATTAGGCAATACTGATCTCCAGGTCAGTTTGATCTGCCTCGGTACGATGACCTTCGGTGAGCAAAACACCGAAGCCGAAGGGCATCAGCAACTGGATTACGCCCTCGAGAGAGGCATTAATTTTATCGATACTGCAGAATTGTACTCCGTGCCGGGCCGCCAGGAAACACAGGGCAGCACCGAGCGCATTGTCGGTACCTGGCTGAAGGATCGGAGCGACCGGGATAAGATCATCCTGGCCACCAAGATCGTCGGCCCTTCACCGGGACTGTTGTACATTCGCAATCCACTGGACTTCAAACCGGCTTCCATCCGGACGGCCATCGAAGGTAGTTTGCGTCGCCTGCAGACCGATTATGTGGACCTGTACCAGTTGCACTGGCCCGAACGGAAAAACAACCGCTTCAGTGTTCGCGATTTCCCCGCCGATCCCAATGATCCCTGGGAAGATAATTTCCTGCAGGTGCTGGAAAGCATGCAAAAACTGGTGGACGAAGGGAAGATCCGCCACTTCGGTATTTCGAACGAAACACCCTGGGGGGCTATGCGCCTGCTGAACCTGGCTGAACAACACGGTCTGCCCCGCTGCGTCAGTATCCAGAATCCCTACAGCTTGTTGAACCGCACCTTTGAGATCGGACTTTCCGAGATCGCCATCCGGGAAAACATGGGACTGTTGGCTTATTCACCCATGGCATTCGGCCTGCTCAGCGGGAAATACCACCGGGGTGAGGACCAGCCGGACAACCGCATCAACCAGTTCCAGCAGATGGCCCGTTACAGCCGGCCCACGGCCCACGAAGCCACGGCCCGTTACCTGAAGATCGCCGAAGCACACGGTCTGAGCCTGGCGCAGATGTCGTTGGCTTTCGTTAATTCCCGGCCCTTCACGACCAGTAATATCATAGGTGCGACCAATATGGAACAGCTCAAAGAAAATATCGATAGTTACGAACTGGAATTGAGCGAAGAGGTACTGAAAGCGATCAATGAAGTACACGATAGTATTCCGAATCCGGCACCTTGATGATTATTCGATGATCAAATTTAGGGAGGAACATTCATAGTTGATAATCGAAACCCAGAAATGAATGAATTTCACCGCAAAGCCGCCAAGACGCTAAGCTTGTTAGAGATTTTGAAGTCGGCAAAATCTCTAAGCTTTGCATTCTTAACCGTTGAAGTCGCTAAAATCGAAAAATTTGCTGATGCAAATTTTTTCGAAAGAAGGCATTGTAAAACTTTGCGGCTTTGCGGCCTTGGCGGTGAAGACAAGCATTCTTAATTTTCAATGTTCGGTACTATATTTGCTGGTCGGATGATCAGTCAATCTTCCAGCAGGCCGTATTCGATAGCGGTGCGTACGAGACCCGCGGTATTCCGGGCGCCCAGTTTGATGAGGATATTCCGGCGGTGGGTCTCGACCGTACCAAAACTGATGTGGAGCT
Organism: Flavilitoribacter nigricans DSM 23189 = NBRC 102662; assembly: GCF_002646595.1. Lineage (GTDB taxonomy): Bacteria > Bacteroidota > Bacteroidia > Chitinophagales > Saprospiraceae > Flavilitoribacter > Flavilitoribacter nigricans. The sequence continues at coordinate 180,864 of NZ_PDUD01000024.1, read as the reverse complement.
TTTCGGCAATCTCCGCGGTGGTAAATTCATCGACAATGAGCCGGAGTACCTGCTTTTCCCGGCGGCTGAGCTGGGGAAATGGCGATTGGGGTTTTTCTTTGGTGGATTGACCGGCCAGACTGGCCATGATGATCTCCGAAACTTCCTCGCTGTAGTAATTTTGCCCCGCAAAAACCTTGCGGATGGCCTGAATTACTTCCTCCTTGCCCGCGTGTTTCAGTACGTAGGCATGAGCACCGTTCTTGAGCATCAGTTTGATCAGACTGGCTTCTTTCAGCATAGAAAGGGCCAGCACCTTTACCTCCGGATAGTCCCGCTGCAGGATCCGGCAGGTTTCCACGCCGTTCAGGTCCGGCATGTTGATATCCAGGATCACCATGTCTACCGGCTTATTTTGCAGATAGTCCAATACCTCCTGTCCGGAGTGCGCATCGGCCACACATTCCAGATCAGTCTCTGTAGATAACATCAACTTGATACCATCGATCACCAACTGGTGATCATCGGCAATAAGGATTTTCTTGATCATATTATCGGCTCCAGTGAGGGGTGGGAAGATAGGTGAAATCAACCGGGTTCCAAATTGACTGCAAAGGGATCAGTTCGACGGTAAAAATAACACCCTGACAGAGCAATACAAAGAAAAAACGCAAGGGAATAAGGAAATTGGCCCGCGCAGTGATCTGGATTTTTGGTGGCCGGTCCCTGTCGTTGCGGAGATTTTAGACGGCAGCCGGCCGAAGGTGGTAGGGCTGTTCAGTTATTAAAAATAAAAATGGCAATTTCAATGGCAATAGCAATTTCAAATAACTCAAAATCAGGCGAAAAGGTCAAAATTGGAGCAGAAAGCTGCCTTTTGCTTGCTATTGCTATTGTGCTTGACCTTGTAATTGAAAAATTCGCATTGCGTTTTTATAGAACTGAACAGCCCTGGGCCGAAGGTGGGGACCTAATCCAGCGGGATCCGGATCATGACGGTGGTACCTTCTCCGGGTACGCTGTCCACATCCCAGCTGCCCTTCAGGAATTTTACCCGCGATGCGATATTTTTCAGACCCAGGGAAGGTGTTTTACCGGCAATCGCCTGGTAATTAAATCCCCGACCGTCATCCTCCACAATGAGGCTGATCTCCTGCCCGTGCTGGAGCAACTGGATAAAGACCTGACTGGCGCCGGCGTGTTTACTGATGTTGTTACAAAGTTCCTGGATGATCCGGAATAACATGACCTTGCGCGGCCGGCCGAGATCATCCGACAGCCCGATGATCTCCAGCTCACAGTTCATTCCCTTTTGCCTCAGTTGGGTCGCCAGATCCTCAATGGCGCCCTGTAAGCCGAGCAATTGCAGTGCCCGCGGCATCATATTCTGGGAGATCCGCCGGACTTCGACGCAAGCTTCATCGATCAGTTCGTTGGTCCTTTGGTAGATATTGAGTTGTTGTAATTTATCGACCTGTTCCTGAATAGCGTAGAAGTGGGCTTTGACCGTGGTGAGCAATCCTCCGATCCCGTCGTGGAGGTCCTGGGCGATGCGCATCCGTTCGCTTTCCTGCCCTTCGATCATGGCATTGAGGGAGAGCAGTTGATTATCCTGTTCGAGCTGCCGGATCTTCTGAGCCTGGATCTCGCTGGCCTGGGCGCTGAGCTGCCGGTTGGTCTGCAGCCGCTGCCGGTAGCCGAAAAATATGGTGAAAGCCAGGATCGCCAGTACAATGGTGGCAATGAGAAAAACATTCAGCTGTTGCGTTTTTTGTTCCAGTTCCAGTTCCTGTATCCGCAGTTGTTGTTCCTGTTTTTCGGTCTGGTACTGTACCTGCAGATCGGCCAGATTATTCTCGATCTCTTCGGAGCGAAGGCTGTCTTTCAGCGTGGTGTATTCCTCCAGGTTTTGCAGGGCATTTTCCACCTGGCCCGTAGCCTTATAGAGTTTATACAGTTCGTACTGGACGGTGCCGGCCCGCACGGTGCGGTTGGCCTCCCGGTAAACCGGCAGTACGCCTTCCAAAATATCGATTGCCCGCTCGTATTGACCTTCGCGGTGCAGGTAAAATCCCAGGTTTTCCAGTGTCCAGGCTTCGTTAAAAAGTTTGCCTGACTGGCGATAAAAAGCGGCGGCCCGTTCCAGGCGGGGAATGATATCGGGTTTGATCTCCCCGAAAAGATATAAGAGGCTGGTATGTTCCGGAAGCTCCATGAGTTCCCGGGCGGTCCTGCGTTTGGCCTGTCTTTCGTCCCAGATGGTTTTCATTTCCGCCAGTTGCGCGAACTGGTCGGTGGAAAAATAGAAGTCGGCGATCTGGAAAAGCACAAATCCGAAGTCTACGGCCTTATTCCGGTCGGCGGTCAGATCGTAGGCTTTGCGCAGATAGCGTTCGGCATTTTCCAGGTCATTTCGTTCCCAGTAGAGGTTGCCCATGCCCAGGTAGATCCTCCATACTTCGTAGGGAAGATCTACCTGGGCCTCATAATACTTCTCCGCTTCGGACCAGTAGTAGAAAGCAGAATCCCGCTGGCCCTCGCGCCGGTAGATCAGGGCCAGATTGTTTTGCAGCACCGGGATCATATCGGATACCGCCCAGGCATTCGCATTGCGAAGAGCTGTCAGTAGGATCGTTTTAGCGTTCTCCGCATCTCCGATACTGTGGTAAAAGAGTGCGCGGGTAGCTGTGGCCGCCAGTGCGCTTTCGTAATCTTCCAGTTCCATCGCCAAGGCCTCGGCCTGCTGGGCCAAAACGAGTGTACTATCATTTTTGCGCATCCGCAGGTAATCGCTCAGATCCAGTAGCAGGCGGAGTTTTTCCGGCGGGTCTTCGCTGTGGCGGATCAGGGTACGCAGGCTATCCGGATAAGTGGATGCATGTCCTGTCCGGAATGAAAACAGCAGGAAAATTATGAGGAAAGCAGTTACCTTCATGGATATGAGTTTGGCCGACTTCAACAAATTAAGGGAAATTTGGCCTAAAAGTACTCCATGAATTCATAGATTCGCGGCATAAACCGAACGGGATGCAAGTCACCAAAATACAGGAATCATTTCAGGCCTACCGCAAATTCCTGAGCGGCCCGGATGCCCACGAGCGGATCTACCTTTGGGAAATTCAGCAACATTTTCAGGATAACTGGGATCTGGATGCCGAAGATCTGGCGGAGATGTACGATCGAAGTTTGCAGAGTAAGCACACGCGTCGGCACTGGCGGCGGGAGAATTACGAACCCAAACAGATGATGCTTGGCTTCATGAGTCTGGAAGATAATTATTTGCGACAGGTGTTTAAGGATCTTTTCAACGAGCGGACGGAGATCAGCGGCCGGGTGGATCGCTTCGTATTCCACTGCGACCAGCTGTTGCAGGAATACAAACGCAAACATCCCCGGAGTATTGATAACAACCATTACCACGATGACGGCTACCAGATGATCTCATTCTACCTGGCGATGCGTTATCCGGCGGAGTATACCCTGTATGAAGGACCGGCTTTTGTGCGCCTGCTGGAAATACTGGGTACGCGAAACCTGCCGCAGTTCGATGATTTTGAACGCTTCTGCAAGATCTCCCGGACTTTATTCAAACTGATGCAAAAAGAAGAGGATTTGCTCGCCCTGCACCGCGCCCGCCTGGATGAGGAGCGCCACTACATGGAGGACAGCCTTCTGCTGGTGTACGATTATTACCAATTCACGGTAGGGAGTAATTCCCAAAAATAGATCCCCAAGTGCGGAAATGCAGGATAATGGGATCGGTACTTACGCGGATCCGGATGCCTATGGTCCTTCTAGGCTCATTCCCAAGCCGAATCGACTCCAAATAAAAACCCCGATGAATAGAATCTATCCATCGGGGTACTATGGGTTTTAAGACTAGTATGCTCTAAACATGTTCTCCAACTGAAAGGCGCTGGCCGAACAACTGTGCATTCAGAGATTTCAGGGCCAGCTTTTTGTAGGAGCTCGCCACCAGAATGGACAGGTTGTTGTTGCTACCACCGTAGGAAACCATCCGCAGTGGGATGTCTTCCAGCGCATCGAAAATATCGCGGGTGAAGCCCGTCTGGCGATGCAGATGATCGCCAACGATACAAATAATAGTTTGCTCGGTCTCGTAACTCACTTCACCGAAAGGCTCCAGAGCCCCGATGATCGCATCCAGATAAGTATTATTGTCAATCGTTAGAGAGACGGCCACCTCGGAGGTGGTGATCATATCGATCGGCGTCTGAAACTGCTCAAATACGCTGAATACCTGGCGCAGGAAGCCGTAGGCGTTCATCATGCGGCCCGAACGGATCTTGATGGCAGTAACGCCGTCTTTGGCGGCAATCGCAGTAATGCTGCGGCCGGAACCTTCGGAAGAGATCAGCGTACCCGGAGCTTCGGGCGCGAAAGTATTTTTCAGGCGGATCGGCACCTGGGCCTGTTCGGCCGGGATCACACAGGTAGGATGCAGGATTTTCGCACCGAAGTACGCCAGCTCGGCGGCTTCGCGGTAAGACACTTTCCGCAGCGGGAAAGTTTTGTCTACAATCCGTGGATCGTTATTGTGAATGCCGTCGATATCCGTCCAGATCTGAATTTCATCCGCTTCCAGAGCGGCACCGATCAGGGTGGCGGAATAGTCGCTGCCACCGCGTTGGAGGTTATCGATCTCGCCATTGCAGTTGCGGCAAATATATCCTTGAGTGATAAAGTAGGGGACACCCGTTCTGTCACTTAAGAGATGCTCTAGTTCCTCCAGGATGTAGGACAAATCGGGGTCTCCCTGCTCATCTGTACGCATAAAATCAAGAGCAGGCAGCAGGCGGGAAGGAACGGACTGACTCTCCAGATAAAGGTGGAACAATTCCGTGGAGATCAGTTCTCCCTGCGCCAGGATTACCTTTTCGTAACTAGGGATAAACTCTTTTTGTGTCAGACTCCGGATCTGGTCCCAGATGGTGCTGAGGACCATCTCCGCCCGGCGCTGGTAAAAAGCCGAAGGCAGAAGTTCATCAACAAATTTTCTATATTCTTTCTCCAGTTCACCCAATTGGGCGGTCGCCTGTTCCCGTTTGCCTTGCAGCAGGGAATCGGCGAGTGCAACTAATTTATTCGTTGTGCCGGAAACAGCAGATAAAACCACAATTTTCGGTTGGTCATCGTGAATCAGCTCGGCAACAGCACGCATTCTTTCCGCACTTCCTACTGACGTCCCTCCGAATTTGAGAATTTTCATGAATAAAATCGATTGAATAAAATGGTTAGTAATTATTTGATGCTGCAAAACTACGGGCAGCACCAAAGGCGTGCAAAGAATTTGGATATTTGCACACTATTTCACATTTTGTGAAAAATTTAACAAATGGTAAAAATTGCAGAGATCGTGGAGGAGTTGGTACGCCGGTCTCCGTTTTTGATGGAATCGCTGGAGGAAGGTCTGATCAACGTATCGGCACTGGCCAGGAAGCTGCAGCCGGATGTAGAAAGCATGTTGGGGAAACCCATTAAGACCGGCGCCATTGTCATGGCCGTCAACCGGATGCCCGCCGGGAAGCTGGCTTATGAGAAGCGTTCGCTGCAGAGTTTTTTCCGAAAATTGAGCGATCTCAACGTCCGAACGGATCTCATCGATTATACTTTTCGAAACTCCGATACGCTACCGACCTGTCAGGCACGCCTGCTGCGGGATGTAGAAAACCGGCCGAATCTGTTTTATTCCGTATCGCGCGGCGTGACCGAAACGACCATCCTGGTTACTTCGTCCCTGGAAGATCAGGTCGCCAGCTTTTTTTCCGACGAAAAACTACTTTCCAAAGAGACGGACCTATCCGCCATCACGCTTTTGCTGCCGATTGAGAACCGGAATCTGTACGGGGTCTACTACTATATATTAAAGGATCTGGCCTGGCGGGGCATCAACCTTATCGAATTGATCTCGACCTCCAATGAATTTACCATCATCGTTCGTAATGAAGACCTGGATCGCGCCTTCTCTACCGTTGCCGGCCTGCGGGGAAATTAATGCCTTGGGTTACTGCCTTCAAGGTCTATTTATCAAGCAGATTTTTCAGATAAAAGGACATCCGGATCACGCTGTCTCGCTGCATTTCCATTTTCAGAGTAGGCAGGCCGATCGCCTGGCGTCTTTCATCCAGTCGACGTTGATCCTTTACCGGAAAGAGCCCGTTCGGGCCGGTCATGGTCGCGTACATCTGATAACCTTCCCGGTTCAGGTGATACTGATCGATCACCAGGGCCAGATCTTTGGGAGGACAGGTTCCGGCTTTCACAAATTCCCTGAGTTTAGGAATAAAATATTGCTGGCGCATATCTCCGGAGGTGCGCATGAGAATGCTCCGTACGCTCAGTTGCTCGGTGCTGTCCGGGGGAATGTGTCCGATGAGGTCCGCACCCGGGTAGCCCCAGGTCTCGAAGATATCTTTCAGTTGCCTGGCGTTGAGTGAATCCAGACGCAGTTGCTGGTTGCGGTACATTTGCCGGTCCGGTCGGGAGCGATACAACTGATCCGCTTCATTCATTTTCCGGATCTTATTGCGTAGCGGGAGATTTACCCGTTCCAGGTAGGCTGCTCTTTTCTCCGGATAACGCTTCACTAATTCCTGCCAGGCCGGCAATTCCTGCAGCCCGTTGAAGCTGGTATCCCGCTGGAAAGTTTCCAGTTCGTATCCCCGATCGATCAGTTGATCGATATACGTCAGGGCATTTTCCGGCTCTCCCAATTGGGCCGACAGGAAGGCGAGTTTTTCCAGTTCCCGGTACGGTTCGAAATTGGTGGGTTCTAAAATTGCTACGGCTTCTTCCAATAGCTCATAACTTTTTTCGTAATCCTTTTCAAAAAAGGCGAGATCCCCCCGGTAGACGAGTGGATAGTAGTCCTCAATGTAACTTTCTGGTTTTTTTGAACACCCGCAGATGAAAAAAAATCCTGGAAGAATAAAAATTGCCCAAAGTGCTGTAAACAGCGGGGATCTGACTGAAATTCGCTTCATGAACTGATAATATTTCGACGCTTCAAAAATATACTTTTCGGAGATTCTGGAAAAAAAAACGAACACGACTTTTCCTCTGCGTGTTTGTAAGATGAATTATAATTAGTGAAAAAACCAAATTAAAACTAACTGATAATGAAAAAGTTATTATTCATTTGCGCGCTGTTTATGGGCGCCATCCCTATGCTTAATGCCCAGGAGGCAAGCACCACAACAGAACCCACGCCCGAGCAGTACGAGACCATGATCGAGAACTATTATAATGTAAAGTTCCGGGAAATGGCATTTGAATCTCTAGAGCTGACCGAAGACGAAATCACCAAGTTTGACCCCCTCTATGCCGAGTACATCTCCAGAAAAAAGGACATCGTTCAGAGAAGAAACAAACTGGTAGAAAAGTACCGCGACGAGATGATGGAAGACGATGATGCCGAAGAAAAAGCGGACGAAAGAGCGGACTTCATTGAAAACTACTGGGAAACCCAGATCAAAGAAATGGAACTGAAAAAAGACTTTTTCGACCGTTTCGAAGACATCGTTTCTAATGAGAAAGCCATCAACTTCTTCCTGCTCGAAGAGAAAATGCAGAGTCGCGTAGAAGAAGCCAGTCTGATCCAGATCGTTCCCATGATGATCGAAGTACGGGAATACTATCCTACGAAAAAACATAAGGATACTTCCATGAACTGGGATGAAAAGAAAGACATGTCGACTGACAAGACCACCACTACTACCACAGATAAAAAGGAATGGTCTTCTGACGACAAGAAAATGACTGACAAAAAAGAGTGGAACAATAAGTCTACCGCTACCACCACTACCACTGGAATGGACAAAAGCATGACCGACAAGAAAGATACCAGCAAAGACTGGACTTCTAAAGGAACTGCTACCTACACCACCAACACCTCTAACATTAGTGCGCTAGCTGCTTACAATAAGTGGATTGAAAAAGCAGACAACAAAGTAGCACTCAATCACCAATATACCCACAACGGTCTGCAGAAACTAGTATCTGCTATCTGGGCAGTTGCCGGTGCTCATGACATTGACGCCAGCGCCTGGTCTGACAAGAAAGAGAAGATCATGTCAGTAACCACAGAACTGCAGAAAGACCCGATGTCTACCGACCACGCTGACATTACTCGCGAAGCATTTGAAATGACTGCTGTAATGATCAATGCGATTCAAGACAAAAAAGGTACCGACAAAACTAAAGATGTAGCTACGAAGGTAACTTCAGCTGCAAACGCGATCAATCCGGATCGCCTGATGACTGACCAGGCTACTGAAATTTATAATTTCTTTGGTCAAGCCAACAAAGCACTGCACGCACTGGCTGACGTTGATGCCTGGGGACGTAGCTCTGCATCTACACAGAATAAGTAGTAGTAAGTAACAAGTAATATCAGTGATTACTTTGTAACCGAGGTAAGAAGAGGTTTGCTGGATCTTTAGATCTGGCAAGCCTTTTTCCTCGCCCTTTCCCAACCTATTCGGACACAAAAAGTAATTTATACACTGTTCAAGTTATAGATTTACGGTCTTAGTTCACCTAGTGTGGGCTAAGGCTTTTTTTATTGCCTCAGTACAGCATTTCCAGTAAGATCTCCCAGGCATCCTCGTAGGGAATGATCTCCAGATCGTGACTTTGATTGGCCACTTCCAGGCGTACCCGCTTCAGTCGGGCATTTAATCTTTTGGTCTTTTGCACCACTCTCTTCCTACGAAAATGAAATTTGGGCACCTGCATCAGCATATCTATAAATACATTGCTGCGGAGGTTGTGGTGTCGGTCCAGGTACCGGCTTTTGTATTTTTCAATGGCATCCAGCCGGTCGAGCAGGACGTCATGCCGTTTCTGTTGCAGCAGCAGGAAGATATGGGAGATCAGGATCGGCACGTTCAATCCCCGTTTGTCCTTGGCAAAAGTGGGAACATCATTGAGAAATTTCTGGATCCGGAACCCGTTGATCGCCTGTCCCGGCTGACAGGGGATGTTGCCGGTGGCTTTCAGCAGATAGATCCAGGCACCGTAGATGATCCAGGTTTCCCGGGTATTGTCCACGAGTTGGCAAAAATTGGGCTGTCGCTTGACCAGCCGGTAGATCTCATTGGCCTCCCGGTAATTTTTGGTGTGGAGCGAAAGGGTAAAATGCAATTCCTGGATCTTGTACCAGTTAAAGGTGCCCGGATCGATCATTTCCTGCAACTCCCGGATAATGGCCACCCCTTCTTCGTATTTTTTGAGCTGAATACAGCAGGCGATGTACTGAAAGGAAAGGGTACCGAAAGCCCGGGTATTGAAAAACCGGTAATGCCGGATACCTTCCAGAGCTTCGAAAGTTACTTCGTAACAGGCCTGATAGTCGTTGATGCTCATGTACTTGATCGTGCGGAGCATATTGTAGGCGAAGAGAAAGTTGGAGGTATGGACTTTGTCCCGGTAGACCTGCAATTGTTTCAGATGGTCGGTCGCCAGCTGGTAAACGTAGGTCTTTGTGGACTTATCCTTGACGTAAAGCGAGAGTAGGTCCGTGAAGAACATTTCGGCCATCGTCTCGGCCAGAAAAACCTCCCGTTTGGCAAAAACCTTTTCGGAAAATTCGCAATATTTCTTGCGGTTGCCGTAAATGGAAGCATAGTTGGACGCCAGGTTGCGGGCCAGGAAGATCACCTCCTGCGTAAATTCGTACTTCTCGGCGATCCTCAACGCTTTTTCCCCGATATACAGCGCATTGGTCCGTGCACCTTTGGTTAGGAGCAGGTTGAAATGACCGATCATTTTCTGACATTCGAGATAGGCCCGTTTGATGTTGCTGAATTTGTTCTTTTTGATATCAATAAAGAACAGCGTATTCCGGAGGCGTTCATTCAGTACGTGTTTCAGCTTGTAATAGGCGTTCCGGTTGTCCATATCGGGGTAAAGGTATTCGAAAGCCTCCCGGTCATTCTTAAGTTTGCCGCTGTGAACACCCTGATAGAACTGCATAAGTTTGGTATCGCTATCCATCCCGTTCCCAATGATCTCAATGGATTTGACCTTGTTTTTGGTAACAATGTCGACTAGTTCAATTAGTCTTTTCAAAACAATTGACGTTTGAAAGGTTACAATTATAGTTTTGTCTGCCTGGTATAAAATGAATGATGATCTTACCTGTATCCGACGCAAAGTGGTTTGGGATTGGCCCAATCACCTTCGGTCAGCATATGCTGCACTTAATTGGTCCGAATGTCCCGAACCAGTTTTACGTCCGTATAAATTTTAATCAGCGGGTGTTGCAAAATTGGAGCTCTGAAAGCCCGGTTGGGTTAGAACGAATAATGCTACAGGGTAGGATTAGAGAATTGCTTGCGATCAATATAGGTAAAATTTGGCATTCGGTCAAATAGCCTAATTTATATTTTGATGTAGGAGATGATATTATGTGTTTTATTTCGGTTGTGATCGCTTTTGGGGAAAGGAATTTGGGTAGTACTTTATTGTTTAAGTAATTGGTTTTCAGTTATTTGTTTTGGTAGGTTAGATTTCATGCCGTTTTTCTAAGGGAAAGAAATCATGCAGATTTGTCCGTGACCGGTTGGAACATACCACCTAGTTTTGTAATCATTCTACAGCACTAAAACCAAAAATCATGCGCTCGAAGAAAGAATTACAGCTAACTATCTCACCTTATTTTTTCCCGGTAACCGACCGGAGATCCGATGTGGTAAATGCCGATACCATCGTGTTCAGCCGATCCTCTAAAGTTGGCGGAAAGGGGCCGTCATCCTCTGCTTTATTCCAGTAATTCCAGCAGTATTTTCCAGGCGTCTTCGTAGGGAATGATCTCCAGATCGTGGCTCTGACTGGCAATTTCCAGCGGGACTTCATCCAGGCGGGGGCGTAGTTTTTCCGTCCGTTTGATCACCTGCACCCGTCGGAAATTGCCCTTGGGTACTTCGAGCAGCATCCGGATGAAAATATTACTCCGGAAATTCTGCTCGTAATTCAGATAGCGGTATTTGTACTGGGCAATTGCTTCCATCCGGTCCAGGATCGTATCGTATTTCTTTTGTTGGAGCAGCAAAAATATCTGAGAGATAAGGATGGGAATATTCAATCCCTGTTTGTCTTTGGAAAAGGTAGGGACCTCGTTCACGAATTTCTGGATCCTGAAGGTTGGAGGGCGTTCTCCTGCCGGAGGTTGTGCCCTGCCGGTGATCAGGAGGAGGTGGGTCCAGGCCCCGTAAATGATCCAGGTTTCTTTCACGCTGGGGATCAGAGAGCGGAACTTCTTTTGGGCCCGCACTTTCTGGTAGCACTCGTAGGCCTGCTGGTAATTTTGGGTATGCAGCGACAGGGTAAAATACAGTTCATTGATCTTGAACCAGTTGATCGTCGATAGTTCCACCATCTGCATCAGGTCCGCTACCAGCTGTTCTCCTTCCTGGTATTTTTTCAATTGGATGCAGCAGATCAGGTGATTCCCCGACAGGGCAAAATAAGCCCGGGTGTTCAGAAAGTGGTGGCTCCGGATCTTCGCAATACTCTTGGTACAAACCTCCAGCGCCCGCTGGTAATCGTTCACACTCATGTATTTTGCGATCAGTAGCATGGCGGTAAAATACACCAGATTGGATGATTCCTTTGGGGTACTATAATCTTCCAGATCCCGGATGTAATTACTGGAGATCTCGAATACTTCTTCCTTGGTAGACCGGTCGTTCGCGTACAGGGAAAGGATCTTCTGGTAGTGATTTTCCGCAATGGTTTCCTTCAGATAGAGTTCGATGTGCTCCTCGATAAGCTGGTGCAGATATTCCAGCTTTTTGCGATCCCCGACCAGCGGAGCGTAGTAGTTGGTCAGACTCCGGGAAATAGTGATCACCTCGTGGGTGAACTCGTATTTTAGGGCGATCTTCAGCGCTTTTTCCCCGCAGGAAAGGGCATTTTGTTTAGCCCCTTTCACATTGAGGATATTGAATAATGACAGCAAACGCTGACATTCCAGATAGGCCCTTTTCAGGTCCGTAAATTTGCTCTCCTTGGTATCGATGAAGAACAGCGTGTTGTGGAGCCGATCCTTCAGGACGTGTTTGAGTTTATAATAAGCATTCCGGTCGTCGGAATCGGGGTAGAGGTAGGCCACCGCATCGTCGTCCGAATTGATCTTACCTCCCTGAATGCCGTTGTAAAGCTGCATCAGTTTGGTATCATTGTCCGTGTTGCTGCCAATGATCTCAATAGACTTGATCTTGTTCTTGTTTACCACCCGAACTAGTTCAACGAGTTTTTTCACCTTCCATATTTTATATAAAAAAATAGGGCTCGATAATGGACAGGCATATCGAAATAAAACGCGGATAGATCTGAATTTCGGGGATTGGACTCAGCGTGTTTTTGCCTACTATTGGTCGACGGCAAAGCCTTGTCCGGTCTGCTCCCACAAAAGGCAAACCTATTGCGTAGGTACTGCATTCAAATTGATCGGGTCCTGACGGTGTTTGACCTGTCAGGGCTAAATCCATTTAACGTCAGTATAACTTTAAAAGTAGTTTATGGTTGAAAAGGCTGAATACTGTGCTGGTCGGATGATTGAAGTCGGGTAAAATTATGTAAAATAAGAGACTTACGCCACCCCTGTTTTTAATTTGTTGATAGCGTTTTTTGGTGGTTTTTTATTTGGAAATAGCTTGATTAGACGAAAGAAATAAACTCACTTTCTGATTTTTTTACAACTTAATATTCAGGTGGTTAGCCGGTTTTAGCCCGGTTGTTATGGCTCATTCTGCGGGAAAGATGAGGTAAGATTCTGTTGGTGGTGCGGGCAGAGATCGCCCCTAGATTTGTGATGTAATCAACAACAAACAACCAAAAAACTTACATCATGATTGCACTGGTAAACCTCCTGATCAACCTCGGACTAATTGGAAGCCTCGACGCCTTTAACGCCCTGAGCCCCGCCGAGCAGCAAGACCTGATCTTCATCAGTGAAGAAGTCGTACTGTAGCCGCCGGTTGCTCACCGGCAGATATCTATCGAACCAGGCGGACGGATCACCCGCTCCGCAGATTTACAAACTCTTGATCATGACGACTATCCACCAACCCGCAGCACCATACCGGGAATACCCCCGCCGGGCCCCGGATCGAAAAAAGACCGGTCTCCGGGTAGACATCATCCTGGGAATGCCCAAATACAAGTGCCGCTTTCACGGGATTTGCCGGATCGAAGCGGACGAAGAAGAACTGCTGGAGGGCTGTTCAACAAACTGTTGCCGGAGTAAAGGCAAACTGTTTTACCATGCCTCCGGCGGTTGCCTGCTCTACTTTGAAAAGGCCGGTATGTCGGCCCGCACGCGCCGCTATCACTTCTCCGGGAATTGGTTTTGGCTCCGGGAAGGCCTCGAACTCCCGGAATCCGTCTGCCGGGCTCTGGATCTGGATGGAGCCTATCTGTTACCGGGACGCTACCGGCTCCTGGAAGACCGGCGGTTTTATCGGATCTACATCTATACCCGCAAGAGAAATGCCAAATCGGTAATGCATTATAAGGAAAGATTTGGCTCAAAAAAAGTATTGAAATAACTAGTTAGTGCCTATTAGAGCTGAAAAATGGAAATAAATCTTCAGAATCTGAGGGTAAGAAATTGTGGATTTCTGTTGGCGGAATAAGTAAGCCAAGCCACCACATTTGTACCGGAAGAAAGATTATATGCACTTCCGAAAACAAGTAAACTGTAACTCAGGGGATAACTCCCCAATCCATAACAATTCATTTTTAAACCTTTAAATCTCTATTTATCATGAAAACCAAAATGATCTTCGCTGCACTGTTCTTCGCTTTTTTCGCAATGACCAATGTTGCCTCCGCGGCTAACCAAACCGAAATGCCCAAAGCAGAGGTGGTCAATCTACTGGACCTGAATGTTGATCAGAACCTGACCGACGTTGTCCTGGATGTAGAACTGTCCGGTGATTTTGAGATCGTAGCCTGCACGCTGGAAGGAAAACTGACGGTAACTACCGAAAGCGGTGATTCCGTAACGATCGAATTCAAAGTAACCGGCGATGACTGTAAAGAAGTAGCCAGAACTTTCCAAAACATCATGTCGGCCTTCGAATAAGGATCAGAAACCTCATTTATTGACCTTTTAAATACGCACTTATGAATGCCATCAAAACCATGTGCGGCCTGCTGGCCCTGGCCCTGACCGTACTCTCTACCTCCGTTTACGCCGGCAATGCGATCCCACAGGATTACGAGGCGGTACAACAAGCTGCCCTTACGCCACTCAGTTCGGATCATGCCCAACTGACGGTGGAGCGGATCGAATTCTCCGAAGCATTCGGTACCTGTACCATCGATGTGAGCACTACGCTGGACAACGGCACCACCATTGAAGGTACCGTGACCATCGACGGGATCAAATGGTACGAGTGCTGGGGACTAAAGATCAAGGATTTCTTTAGTAGCGATTTTTAAAATCCGGAGCAGTATAGCGCCGATCCCGATCCCGTCACTGGGGCAGCAAGCCATGACCGGGAAATGGTCCGCACTGCCCGGTGAATATTCTCAGGATTTGCGCTCAAACCGTTCCTCCTTACTCATGCGAGAATTGATTTTGGGGCTGTAATGAGCACTTAGCTGCCAATTGGGCAGCCCCAAATCAATTTTCCTAATCACGCATCCAATGAAAACTTTTATCGTCATCGCCCTATTGGGGCTCAGCCTGGGTGTTCAGGCCCAGCAAAGCAGCTTATCCGCTGAATACTACGTCATTCTCAACAACCAGGAAAAAAAGGCGACGCTCAGCCTGGAGAGCCAGCAGGCCTTGTTCTGTTACCACCAGCCGGCTGCAGGGGAGGGGACCAGCGCCGAAGAGGAAGTAAACGAATACGGTGACAGGAACTGGAATATCAATATCGTAAGCAAAGACTCACTGGGAACCCGTTATTTCACGGATCTGGATCAGAAGCAGATCGTCTCCCGGGAACTCTTGTTTACCGACGGAAAATCCCGTGCCTTTATCGTGCAGGAAGATCTGACCGCCATCGACTGGGAACTGACCCGTTCGTCCAAAAAGATCGGTGAATTCCTTTGCCAGGAAGCGATCGGCGAATTCCGGGGTCGTACCTATCATGCCTGGTTTGCACCGGAAGTACCCGTACGGATCGGTCCCTGGAAATTGCACGGACTGCCGGGACTGGTAGTGGAAGTATACGATGAAGAAAAGGTGGCCTACTTCCAACTCCGATCGCTGCAGATTCCCAATGCCTCCGCAATGATTATCGAAGCGCCCACAGTCGGTGAATCGGTTAGCCTGCCCGAACTGGTATCGATCAAAGAAGGGACGGGAGAGGATTTCGGTAAATACCTGCAATCCAAACTTCCGCGCGGCGTCACCTTTAATATCTCTAAAGTCTCGCACAACTGGCTGGAGAAAGAATACGAATTCCAGGAAAAATAATCGCTAATCCGCTGCCTTATGAAAAATGCCGTAGCAATTGCCCGCCGGGCGGGCCTGTGGATCGTTTTGTTGCTCCTGGGCTTTGCGGTCCGTGGACAGATCACCATTAAGGGAACGGTTCGCAATACCGCGCAGGAAATAATTCCTTTTGCCAATGTGTATCTGCAAACTGCGGATACGACCACGGTCCTGGCTTTTGCCGGCACGGATGAACAGGGACAATTCCTGCTGGAACACGATACTCCCGGGCATTTTATCCTGAATGTGGTCAGTCTGGGCTATACCGCCTACCGGGAATCGGTAGCCCTGACGGCGGCGGGTATGCAACGGGATATCATCCTGGAAGCTCAGGATTACACCTTGCGGGAAGTCACCGTTACGGCCGAAGTGCCCATCATCATCCGGGAAGATACCCTGATCTTTAATGCCGCTTCTTTTGCGGACGGCAGCGAAGCGGTAGTTGAAGATCTGTTGAAAAAGCTCCCCGGCTTCGAAGTGGCCGAAGACGGAGGGATCCGGATCAACGGCAAGAGCATTGAAAAGGTCATGGTCGAAGGAGACGATCTTTTCAAAAAAGGCTACCGAATGCTTACTAAAAACCTCAGTGCCGAACTGATCGACAATGTTGAGGTACTGAATGATTACCACGAAAATGTATTGCTGAAAGATATTGAAGATAGCGACAAAGTTGCCGTAAATCTCACCCTAGATAAGGAACGGGTGGCCGTGTTTTTCGGCAATGCGGAGCTTGGCCACAGCGCCGCTGAATTCTACGAATCCCGCATTAATCTCATTTCCTTTCTGGGCGACTGGAAATTCTATTCGCTCACCAATATGAATAATACCGGTAAGGATCCGAACGGAGATTTTTCTGATTTTTTGCCGGCCAATGCCTACCAATCCGGTGAGGAAAGCGTATTTGGAGCCGAATCGGGCGCCCGTTATTTGATCGAACGCCGACCCCAGGTACCGGAGCTGAAGGCCGAACGCGTGAACTTCAACAATGCAGAATTTACGTCCCTCAATTTCATCCACTCCCCACACGAAAAGACCAAGATCCGGGGTATGGCCTACTTTTCGGCCGATGAGTCGGATTTCTTCCGCGATATGCAGCAGGAATACTTCCTGCCGAACGGTAACCTGAGTATTGAGGAGCGCTTTCAAATGCGCAACCGGCAAAAGGCGGCCGCGATCGAGTTGGATATCCGGCACGAGATCGGCGAACAGGAAAGCCTGGACTATACCGGTAAATATTCCCGGGCAACATCCGGGGCCTTCAGCCAACTGCAGTTTAACGACGACCGTATCCTGGAAAGTCTGGACTATGATCAGCAAACGCTGGAACAGCGACTGAACTACACGCGTAAATTGAATGATCGCCAGGTGCTCTTGCTGGACGCTTTTTACGGTCGGGAAGACAAACCCCAGTGGTACCGGGTGGGGAACGCTGCATTTGCCGGCCTGTTCAACGATGATCACACGGTGGACAGCCTGCAGCAATTGAGCCGAAACCGGGTCAATGTCAGCGGACTGACGGCAAAATTACTGAGTAAAAAGGGCGCGGCCAACTGGGAACACCGACTGGGGCTGACTCATTCTACACAGTATTTTCGTAGTGATCTTTCGGCCTTTGAGCAATCCCTGGAACTGGGAATACCCGCGGATACCTATACCAATGACCTGAAACTCGGACAAACCGACCTGTGGGCGGCTTCCGCCTACCGGCACCAGCTATCCTCCCGGTTTAGCCTGAGCGGTACGCTGGAGGGACATTATCTGCTCACCCGCCGCGATGATCTCAACCGCGAACAACCTACTCCCGGGCAATACCGGGACCTCTACCTGATTCCGAAAATTGGTTTTAAGTGGGAACCCGACAAAAAGAATAAGATCGTAGGTCGCTACACCTACGGTACGGATCTGCCGAGCCTGCTGGATATTTTTTCGGGCAAGGTACTCACCGGTTACCGGAACCTAAAGCAGGGCGCAGACCGCTGGCAACCGCTAAAGACCAGTACTTTATTTGCTAATTATGCTTACGGTGGCTGGAGCAGTAGTTTTTTATTCAATGCCAATATACTCTACGCCAAAGCGCACCAGTATTTCAGTTCCCGTACCGAGATCGGTCCTGAGTTGATCCAGGCCTCGGGTACTATCCTGGAGAATGCCGGCTTCCTCAACGCGGGGCTTTCTCTGGACAAATATTTCAAATCTTTGGGTAGTAATGTAAAACTGACAGCCTCCTACGCCCGGAACACTTACCAGAACGCGCTGAACGATGGGGCACTGCGGCAGGTTCATCTGGATGCAATCAGCCTGGGTGGAGAAATTCGCTCTGTATTTGCCGGTATTTTTAATTTCCATACGGGATTCAATCAGCAGGCCAGCATTTACAATGCGTCCGGAAGTAATAAAATCGAACGAACTTTTCTGGATATCCAAATACAATTGGGTAAGCGATTTTCCCTCCATTGGGAAAATGACCGCTATACTTTCCGGCGCAGCTTCCAACCGGGACAAATCGCCTACTTTTCGGACCTCGAACTACAATACAACTTCAAAAAAGAAGGCCTTCTGCTGACTTTCCTGATCAACAATATCTTTGATAATAAGGTGTTTATGGCCAATACCGTGACGGATACCGACATTGCCCAGGTGTCCTTCCGGCTGATCCCCCGTTATGCTTTACTGAAGCTTCAGTTTCGATTCTGAACCGCTATTTCAGTCCACCGGGGCAAGATCGATTTTACCTATTTCTACGCCGGATCTCTGACGGTAGTATAGCCCTGAAAACGGTCGATCTGTGGGTAAGATTTACCGCTGAACTGTCCGTGACCCGCCCTCCTAAAACCGGCAACTTTGTATTCGAAAGATCCGAAGTATTTATAACATCGGATCTCCACTGTAAACCAAGCAAGTTGCCGTGAAATCACTGAAAATTCATACTAGTCCGTTGAAGATCGTTCGGAAGACCGGCAGGCCGCCCGCGGATGCCTGGTCTTTTCGGACGGGTGTCGGCGTCGATGTGCGGTTCGGCATGCCTAAGTACCATTGTCGTTACCACGGTATTTGCCGTTTGGACATCGACGAGAGTGACTGGATGCGCAGATCCGCGGCTCGCTGCGGTACCGGAAAAGGCTGGCTTATGATCCCCCATGCGGGATTTTGCCTGATCTGTTTTAGCCGGGACAGTATGACGGAAAAGACGATACAAACCCATTTCGATGGGAGCTTTTTTCGACTGGAAAACGAGATTGCTTTCTCCGATGGACTGATCCACAGAATAGGTTATCGCGTAAAATTACAGGCCGGCAACTACCGCATCCTGGAAAAGGAGCAGGGATACAGTGTATTGTTCAGAATTATTTCAAACCTAAATACTTCGACATTATGAAAATTTTACTCGCGATCTTCTTTGGTGTATTACTTAATGGATTAGGAGCGGTTACCGCTTCGGAGCAAGCCACTCGTAGTGACACCACACTTTTGCAGCCAGTAAGCATTGAGGCTGAATATTGTTTCCTGTCCATCACCGGCTACGCCAACTTTGACGGCATGAGGATGGAGATTACGCTGACGGCAGAAGCGGAAACCTGTGAAGAGGCTGCCGCCGCCATGAAGAAAGATATCATCGAACGGGAGATCCGAATCGCTTATTAATACTGGGTTTAGGATAGTCTGGACCTATGCGATAGAGGTATGGTCCAGACGTTTTTCAAACTGACTTCAATCGTCTTGATATGCGCAACATTATCCTGCTGCTCTTATGCAGTATACAACTGGTGATTCCGGGCCGAAGCCAATCTGGAATTGAAATTCAATACTATACACCGGATGCCGAAGCAAAGGATCCCGCTGCCCAAAAGGTAACGATCTTCACCCTGAAATGTGGAACGGAGCGATCTGTTTTCTTCAAAGAGGAGACCCCGCGCAGTGTCTACCTCAATACGGCGGAACAGAGCGTGACGCTCAATTACGCTACGGGTAGAAGCTGGATCTTCAAAGAGATGCGGCAGTCCCGGCTGACCAGCCTGGTCACGTCGATCCGAGAGCGACAGTATATCATCCGGGAGGCATTGCCTACTATCCACTGGGAAATTTTGAAAGAGGAGCGATTTATTCAGGGCATTCCGGTAAGAAAGGCACGCGGCACATTTCGGGGCCGTCATTATACCGCCTGGTTTGCTCCGGGTATTCCCCTGGCCAATGGTCCCTGGAAACTGGGTGGCCTGCCGGGCCTGATCCTGGAAGCGTACGATGATGACAAAGTAGTGGTCTTCCTTTTCCGGGCGCTCCAGTCGGCCAGTGAAATGGCGCTTGTGGAACCGGAAACGGATCAGCCGGAAATAGACCTTCCGTCCTACCAGCGACTATACCAAAAGGAGGTTACCCAGTATTTTGAATTTTTGAACGCCAGGTTGAGGAAGGAAGGCGCTTCCGTCAGCTATCAGACCGGCGCTTTTGAGTTGTGGGAACGCCTGGATTAAGACCTAACACACATTTTTAACCTTAATAGCAAGAACATGAATAAGGTGATACTGAGCCTGCTGCTGTTGATCTTCAGCATCCTGTTTGCGACCGACAGCTCGGCACAACCGGTGATCGAAGTGGAATATTACAGACCCCTGGACGCTGCCGATGGCGGATACCTGGAGGGAAATTTCTCCTATCGACTGCACTGTAATTCGCGGGAATCGCTGTTCGTATTCCTGACCCAGGATGATATTGCCAGTGATCAGCGAAACAATCCCGGGCAACTGAGCCTGACGATCTGGCTGGGAGACAAAGAGCACTGGATCTACAAAGATCTGCCGGGAAAAATGTTGACGGAATTCCAGATCAGCATTCAGGAAAACAAATACCTGATCGAGGACGAAGTCCATCCAATGCAGTGGGAAATTACGCCGGAAACTAAGGTGATCCAGGGGATGCCGGTAAAAAAAGCGCGCTGCGAACATCGCGGACGCCACTATACGGCCTGGTTTGCGCCGGGCATACCGCTGGCCAACGGCCCCTGGAAACTGGGTGGATTGCCGGGGCTGATCCTGGAGGCCTACGACGATAAGAAGGAAGTCGTTTTTCTTTTCAAAGCGATCCGGCAACTGGAGCGTGTGCCGATCAGTAAGCCGGCCTCCAAAGGCAGGAAGGTGTCCCTCACTAAATTCCTGGACTTAAACAAAAAGGAGACTAAACAGTACTTCGAGTTCATCGAAGCCCGGATGAAAAGCAACGGTGGTGATTTCAATATTGATTTCGATTTAAAATATAAGTCCTGGGAATATTTGAAATAAATGGATATGCGCGCTTTGGAAAAAACTCTTTTCGGTGTATTGATGCTCTGTTTTCCAGGAGTGGTGAACGGCCAGGAAATAAGCGGATCGGTCCGCGATCAAAACGGGGAGCCGATCGAATTTGCCAGCGTGGTCTGGTGGAATGAAAGTGGCGAACAGGTACTTACCTTCACTACCACTGATCAATCCGGACAGTATCGGCTGATGTTGGAGGTGCCGAAGGGCTTGCTGGTCGCGTCTTCCCTGGGTTTTCAGCCGGATACCGTGCTGGTGGAATTTGACCCTGCGGGAACCGACCGGCAGATCGACTTCGAATTGCAACCGACCACTTTTGAATTGAATACAGTCGATATCTCGGATTCGAGGATACCCTACAAAACCACCGGGGATACAGTCACCTACCAGTCCGAATTCTTTTCGGATGGCACGGAACAGGTCATAGAAGATCTGGTTAGAAAATTGCCCGGCGTGTCGGTAAGTGACGACGGTACCATCTATTACAAAGGAAAAATGGTGGATAAGGTCCTGCTGGAAGACGATGAGCTTTTCGGGCAGAAGTATACCATCGGTACCCGGAGTTTAAGTGCGGACGTAATAGATGAGATCGAGTTCATCGATCACTACGTGGAGAATCAGCTATTGAAGGAAGTGCAACAATCGGATCAGTTGGCCATGAACATTACCATAAAAGAAGACCGGAAAAAACTGCTTTTCGGTGATGGTATGGCCGGAGCGGGTGTACCCGAAAAGTACGAATCGAGGGTCAATCTTTTCAGTCTCTACAAAAAGCACAAAGGCGTACTGGTGGGAGATGCCGGGAACACTTCCGGATCACTGCTGGACCTGTCGAGTCTTTTCAAGGAGGGTTTTAGCCTGGACGCTCCCTACGAATACTACCGGCCGGCGGACTATCTGGTGCATCTGCCCAACTACCGGCCGTTCGAACTCAGAAAAGAAGAAATAAAAAATGGGAACATTTACCAGGGAGCGACCAACCTGATCTTGAATCCCGGGGATAAACTGAAGATCCGTACTTACGGCTTGGGCTTCAAAGATCGCTGGAACCTGGATCAGTACAGCTACAACCGGGACCTGAACCTGGGCAATCAGTACGAATACGAAGATCGTTCTTTTTATTCCGAAAAAAATGAAGGCCTGGAATGGAATGTGGAAGCCCTGGCTCAGCTTGCGGAGCGGTCCAATATGAAATACAACTTTCGGGTCGGGATCAATGAGATTGCCGCTCAGGCCGGGACCACTGTGCTCTTACCGGAGCAAGATACGATACAGCAATTTTTGCAGAATCAGGCTTACACCCATCTCCATCGTTTGAACTGGGTGAGCAAATTGAAAAATAAGCAGGTGCTGGTATTCGACGGAGCCTACGTGAACAACCGGAAGACGCAGGATTTTTACTTCCGTCAGGCACCAGGCGGCCAGGCACCGCAAAATGACATTGACCAAAAGTATGAACATATCGTAAAGGATGCCGATCTGTTGGCAAGTCTGTTGGGAAAAAGCGGGCCTCTAAAATACGCGCTCAATTTAAAATACCGCCTACAAACCGACCGGGTGGAAGCCAGTCCTTCCGCCAATAGCTTGCTGAGTCAGGATCTGGAGTTTCGGGAACATTTGCAAAATGATTACCGGCAACATCTCCTGGCGTTGATCGGCTCCTTTTCTACCCAGCTAGGCAAAGCCCGGATTTTCTCCAGGCTGGAACTGGGATACCGGAAAGCCAGCCTGGAAAAGCCGGATGAGGAGATACAATTGAATACCGGGTTTTATCCCGGCTTGCGCTCGGGGCTACACTATCAGCTCAGCAAAAAAACGGCAATTTTACTGAACGGCAGCGTGGCATCCGAAATGCCGGAAATGGAGCACCTGATCACCGGACCGATCTGGGCATCCTACCGCAGCATTCTGTTGGGTACAGACCGGATCACACAGTTTTTAAGTTATTCCGGAGTGCTTGCGATCAATCACAGCAATAATGCCAAGCTCCTGGAATGGTCCGCAAACATATTGTACACGAATAATTCCCGGGCTTTTCAGGATCGCTACTTTTACGACGGGCTCTTCGGGATCCGGCAAAAACAACTGATAAATGGGGGCCACGTCTGGAGTTTCAACGGAGATCTGGATAAGTATTTACCGGCTTTGTCCGCCAGTATCGGACTGCAGCTTTACGGCGGGATCAATCAGACCTTTGTGATCGACCCGGAGGGACTTCCCAAAGCAGTGGTACTGACCAACCGGGCGGTGACGCTCAGTTACACCACCGTCTTTGACGGACCCCTGGATTTCGGGTTGAGCGGAGAACAAAGCTGGAGCGTTTACCAGCAAATCCGGTCCGGATCGTCCGCGGTGAAGCCGAATAAAAGGACCAACCTCAACTACTTTTTGGTCTATAAACCGGGGTCGAACTTTCTGCTCAGATTGAGTACGCGTCAGGTATTCACGCAAAACCAGGGACAGCCTGCCGGTATTTTTTACCTCGGCGGACTGCGGTCGGAATACCGTTTCGGATCCGGTTTTCGACTGGGTTTCAATGTGTATAATTTATGGAATACCCGTGGGTATAACCTGCAGAACTTCAACGGCGAATCGTACAGTTTTCAGCAGTGGCGGTTAAACCCCCGAATGCTAATTCTGAGTCTGGGCTTTCGGTTCTGATAATTGGTTGATCACGATAAAAAGTATGGTATATGACATCTTTTGACTTCAATGAAAAGTTTCGGCGAAGAACGGAAAACCTATCGCTGACCATCATCGATTGGTATAGCAAGCTGGACCAGTCCAGTGAAGAAATACAGCTACTCGGCCGACAGTTGATCCTGAGTGCAACCTCTACAGCCTCCGGTTTTAGGGCCGCCTGCCGGGCTAATTCCCGGACCGAGCGTTACCAGAAGCTGCATGCCGTAGTGGAAACCAGCGATCAGACCCTGCTCTGGCTAGATCTCTTAAAGCGCATACAGCCCCATGAACAACAGCATCTGGGACCCATTTACGAAGAAGCACTGGAAATTTTAAAAGTGATGGCGACGCATCGCCGGAACCTGCAGATTTCCTGATCTTACGAAACTCACTATTCATTCCTCATCGCTCACGCTCCGCTCCTCACACCTCACCTCTCACGGCATTCCCATTCGGCAATTATTCATTTCTATAACTTAAAAATCTTTTACCATGAAAATCAGAATTTCTCTACTCCTGCTTGCACTGGCGATGAATGTAATGACTTACGCTAATGCCGCTCCGGCCGGCAACTTTGCCGCCGAAGAAGTGAGCCTGGAACAAACCACTTATTCGTTGGAAACGAAAGGCGACTTCCACGAATCGTTGAACAGCTTCATCAACGACCTGGATGAAGATGCCGAATGTTCCGTTACGGTAAAGTTTAAGCTGGGGACTTCCGGCACCGGGATCGAAGCCAGCTTTACGGTTACCGGAGATTGCGATGAAATTATGGAGATCGCCGAAGCCAAATACGATGAGGTGAAAAGGTTGCTCTACCGATAGGCATTTCATTTATTCAATACTCATTTTTGGAGCAGGCAGCCGGATCTTCCGGCTGCTTTTTTATTGCACGTCTTCGATCTTCTTTTCCGCTTCTTTCAGGTCTTCGGCGGTAGGTTTAGGCGGTTCCTGCTGGAAAACCGCTTCGGGTTCCAGAGATATGTGAGCAAATATGGGAAAGTGGTCCGAACCAATATCCGGCAGCCGCACCATGCGCACCAGCTTGAAATCTTCCGAATGGAAAACGTGGTCCAGCGGCCAGCGGAGCAGAGGGTAGTTGGCGTTAAACGTATTGAAGAAACCCCGGCCGATACGGGGGTCCAGTAGCTGACTGACTTCCTGAAACAGTTGGGTCGTACTGGACCAGGCTACGTCGTTGAGATCCCCAATAACTACTACCGGCAGGGTATCCTTGACTACCATCTTTCCACAGATCATGAGTTCACCGTCCCGCGGAGTACTGCTCTCGCTTTCGGTAGGGGTAGGAGGCTCGGGGTGAATGGCATACAGTTTGATCCGCGCACCGGACGCTAATTCCATTTCCGTATGAATGGATGGAATATCATCTTTTACCAGATATTCCACGGCGGGGTCGATCAGCTTGTGCCGGGAATAGAGCAGCATACCGTAGGTATTATCGATCGGTACTTCTACGAAATAAGGATAGTCCTGCTTAAGGGAAGATACGGCATCGGCCCACCACTGATCGGTTTCCAACAGCAGTACGATATCCGGATTGTATTCTTCTACTTTTTCCAGTAAGCGGTCCGACTGACGGTTTTCCATGTAGATATTTGCGGAAAGTACGCTCAGTGATCCCTCAATATCTTCTCCGTCGGTTTTCACGACCTGCGGTTTTGCCAGAAAAGTATAAGGCACCATCAGGGTGATCTGATACAGCAGCGCAGCTGACAGCAGAGCCGCCAGTACGGATCCCCGGATACTTTTTAGAGAATAGTAATACAAAACGCCCACCAGGCTGAGCGCCGTAAGCAGGCTGACCTGGGCGTGCGGAAAATCAAATATCCTGATCGACCAGTGCGGGGTTGGAATAAAGGGTAATAGGGTTGCGATAATGGAAAAAGCTCCTACATATCCGACGATTTTTTTCACTTTGGTTTGATTTTATAAAAGTTGAGACTCTTTGATCTGGGTAAGCAGCGGGTACCTGTTTCGTACAATAACGGCCCCAATAAATTGAACCTTTTAAAAGACCTTGGAGTTGCTAAACTACCTGCTGGAGTACGACGGTTATCCGAAGTTGCTACTGCTGCTTTAAAATTGCTTGTGATCCTTTTAGGCGGTAGGCCATTTCCAGGCCTGAACTGCTTAGGAGGAATTACCTATAACAACCTGTTTTTCAGCGGGTATGTTTGCTTTTACGGAGCTTGGAGTAACGTAGATTTTTCCTTCTGGCTTAGGTACTGGTAAGCGATTGAATTTCAGTTGCTTGTGTGGCGATGGTTCGATGGGAGAGCTCAAGAACAGCTTACCTACAGATCGTGGTCGTAGCCATTAGGGAAATAGCGGGTCTAAATTTAGCGGCAGTTTAGCGCTGTCCTTTAAAGGTTTCGTAATTTTGGATCTTCAATTGCCAAAAAACTATGAGGAAATATTTATCCATTCTGTTTAGCCTTTTCTTTGCGATACTGACATTCGGGCAAAATACTCCGCCCAAATTGGGGTTCGCTCTTTCCGGCGGCGGGGCCAAGGGGCTGGCGCATATCGGTGTCCTCAAAGTACTGGAAGAGAACGGGATCTACCCGGACCTGGTGACGGGTACCAGTATGGGGAGCATTGTGGGAGGTTTGTATACGATCGGCTACAGCCCGGAAGAGTTGCGGGAATTTGCGACCAGCCTGGATTGGAACGATTATTTCAACGACACCTACCCACGTGCATTTTTGCCGGTCGAGGAGAAGGCACGGGCTGATCGTTATCAATTGACCTTTGCTATTCAGGATGGTAAACTGAAACTTCCCCGGGGACTGATCCAGGGAAAAAAGATACAAACGCTGCTGGCCGGCTTGACCGCATCGGCCCACGGCACTCCGGATTTCGATAATTTCTGCCTGCCGTTCCGTTGCGTTGCGACCAATCTGGAAAACGGAGAAGCCGTCGTTTTTAGCAGCGGCCCGTTGCGCCGGGCTATCCGGGCGAGTATGTCCATCCCATCGGCATTTGAACCGGTAGAGTACGAGGAAAGATTGCTGGTAGACGGCCTCGTCGTACGCAATCTCCCGGTGCAGGACGCTTTCGATATGGGAGCGGATTTTGTGCTGGGCGTTGATGTCGGTAGCCCGCTGTACGAAAGAGATGAGATCACCTCCGTCCTCACGGTGCTGGATCAGACGAGCAGTTTTGGTTCCGCTTCCTCCACCATGAAGCAGCGCGAACTGGCTGATTACCTCATCATGCCGGATCTGGAAGGTTTTTCCACCCTGAGTTACGATAAAGCGGATTCCCTGATCCTGCGCGGTGAGGAAGCGGCTCGTAAGGCCTTACCCGGCTTGCTGGCCCAACTGGATTCGTTGGGGGTAGAATTGCCTATGCCCAGTTGGCGGTGCGAACATAATCTGCAGCGGGATAGCTTTATGGTAACGGAAGTGGCTTTCAAAAGCGATGAAGCAATGACCCGGCGCACGCTGAACCAGTTGTTTCACGCGCACATCCCGCGGGTATTTACCCTCGAACAATTGAGTGATGAGATCAGTCGCCTGTATGCTTCCGGTTTCTTTAAGCTGGTGGATTACGAATTGCAGCCCGTTGCCGATGGTTACCGGCTGGTGTTTTCGGCCAGCGCAGCGCCGGCCTGGTACTTTCGCACCGGAGTGAATTACGATACCGATTACAAAGCCGGCTTACTGCTTAATCTGACCGGTCGCAATCTGGGTTTTCGGGGAGCAATTCTGTCTACCGATGTCCGGGTGTCGGAAAAC
Organism: Flavilitoribacter nigricans DSM 23189 = NBRC 102662; assembly: GCF_002646595.1. Lineage (GTDB taxonomy): Bacteria > Bacteroidota > Bacteroidia > Chitinophagales > Saprospiraceae > Flavilitoribacter > Flavilitoribacter nigricans. The sequence continues at coordinate 153,679 of NZ_PDUD01000024.1, read as the reverse complement.
CCCGCCCTTTTGCTGGATTATCTGGTCTACACGCGTTCTTCTCCGAGTATCGGTCTGAAGTGGCACGGTGGCATCAATTTTTTCCCTGGAAAGAAATACGAGGAGTGGAGACTGGTAGACGAGTTTAGTTTCCACCATTTCAGCTCCCGACTATCCTTCATCTCCGGGATCAGCCGTACTTGGTCTATGGAAGCGGGATTGTTTGCGGAACGGCTTTCGCAGAATCTGAAATTCTTCAGCCGGCAGAACGATGAATCCTATTCCGAACAGGTCGGCATGTTCCTAAAACTCAGCCGGGATACTTACGATCGAACTTATTTCCCAACCGACGGATCACTGACGACCCTGCGTGCCCAGTGGACGTTCGGTGGGCGCATAACGGAGAACGATGAAACCGGCGGCACCATTCCTTTGGCCGATAATATTATGATCACCGCGCGACTGCACAAGGTGTTTCCCCTCGGGAAGAACTGGTGGTTATCCTGGCTCAACGGTGCCGGCGCGGTGAACTATCGCCAGCAGGCCTTTCTGAATCAGTTGTACCTGGGACGGGAATTGCCCAACGAAGAACAATTCTTCGAGATCATCGGCCTGCGATTTATGGAATTGCCCGTTACGGCCTTTGCGAGTACGGGACTCCAGTTGCGCACTCGGCTTACCCGCAGCACCTTTATCGGGCTGACTTACAATACCCTCTGGTACGCATCGAGTGAAGGGCGGTTTTTCCCGGGGGCACTGGACTCCGGCAACTACCTTTCCGACTGGACCAATGGTGTGGGCCTGGAACTGGGTGGCCTGACACCCTTTGGCCCCTTGCGTTTCACGACCGAATACAATTTGGAATTGGGGCGTTTTAACTTCTCCATGACCGCCGGCTACCGTTTCTGATGGCTAAGGGCGGGGATTTAAAACTTCTGACCGCCCGGACTTGTTATGCGGGTATTAAAACCCATTGTCAACATTCCGTGCAGTTTTAACCGGGAAAGTGCTTGCCCCGGTACCATCATTCATTACCTGCCGGATGGTCTTACTGACCGTTGCGGTCTTGCTACTCATAAATTGGTGGAAATGATCGGATGATAACTATCGCGCAAAGCGCTGCACAGCATGTTGGCGGTAAAAAGTCAATGTCATGAAATACAATATTCTGGGAAACACGGGCCTGCTGGTTTCCGAACTATGCCTGGGCACCATGACTTTCGGTGGTCGCGGATTTTGGACCGCCATCGGTGAACTGGATCAAAAGCCGGTAGATGAACTGGTAAAGCGATCGGTAGATGCCGGCATTAATTTTATCGACACAGCTAACGTTTATTCCGAAGGTTTATCCGAAGAAATGACGGGTAAAGCCATCCGCAATTTAGGGCTGGACCGGAAATCACTGGTCATCGCCACTAAAGTGAGGGGCACCATGGGTGAAGGGCCCAATCAAACCGGTCTGAGCCGGGGCCACATTATCCAACAAGTAGAAGATAGTCTGCGCCGCCTGGATACCGACTACATTGACCTCTATCAGATCCACGGGTTCGACCCCTTTGTTCCGCTGGAAGAAACCCTGCGCGCGCTGGATGATCTGGTACGTAGCGGGAAAGTACGCTACATCGGCTGCAGCAACCTGGCGGCCTGGCACATTATGAAAGCGCTGGCTTATTCGGAACACCGTAACCTGGCTAAATTCGTATCGCTACAGGCCTATTACACCATTGCCGGCCGCGATCTGGAGCGGGAGGTCATTCCACTTTTGAAAGATCAGAAAGTAGGCCTGATGGTCTGGAGCCCGCTGGCCGGGGGACTACTCAGCGGCAAATTCAAACGCGACGGAGAAGGACCGGAAGGTGCCCGCCGGGTGAACTTCGATTTCCCACCGGTCAATAAGGAACGTGCCTTCGATATTCTCGATGTGATGCGGCCGATGGCGGAGGCTAAAGGGATTTCCGTGGCCCGGCTGGCCCTGGGCTGGCTGCTGCAGCAGGAAGCGGTGACGACGGTGATCATCGGCGCCAAAAAAATGGAACAGCTGGAAGATAATCTACAGGCGGTAGACGTCACTTTTACCGAAGAAGAACTGCAGCAATTGGACGAGGTAAGCCGTCTGCCGGAAGAGTACCCCGGTTGGATGCTGTATCGCCAGGGTAGAGACCGCCGCGGACAGATCGAAAACCTGGGCGTTAAATTCTAACTCACCCTGGTTTCGGATGTTGCTGCCGGGCGCTACATCTACTATTTATTCGTAACGTCATTTATTCGAAAGACCACGATCTTTTTGATGAGGTCCGAAGGAAGGGGCTCCGTGAGCGGAAATTGCACGGAGCCCTTTCCCTGTTTATAAGCTGAGAGTTCTTTCTGAAAAGCGGCGTGCCCGTTCGGAGTGGCGTAAAACCCGATGTGGTTCTTATATCCGGCAAAATAGACCAGTGGTTTTCCGTTCAGCTTGTAGGCCGGCATTCCGTAGCTGATCATTTCTTTGGCATCAGGAGCCGTATTTTTGATGATCGTTCGGATCGCGCGCAACCGCTCCTGGATATCGGCTGGAAATTTTTTAATGTACGCGTCAACGTTTTTTACTGCTTCCATGGTGGGTTTAGATTCTGGTATAATGTAATTCTACAATTCCGTTTTTAAAGGTCCGGGTATTTTCCAAATGTAGTTGAATTTTATTGCATATGTTTTCAAAAAAAGTTTCTCCGTGCACTGCGAGTACCGGATGTATATAGAGCAGCAATTCGTCGAAAAGATCCAGATCCAGGAATAGTTTCCAGACACCAAGGCCGCTTTCCACGGAAATGTTCCGCCGGCAGTCGGCCTTCAGGGCGCCGATCTCTTCCAAAAAAGAAGAAGTATCCCTGAATTCCAGCCAGGTAGAATTTTGCCAGTTCAGTTCCGGCGCGGAACGGGAGAGTACACGTTTGGGGATCTCGTTGATCCGAACGGCAAAATCCTGTTCAACGGTAAAAGTGGTGTGCTGCCCCGCTGTCTGCCAGTATTCCGCCAGACCGGGATAGGTGTTACTGCCAAAGATCACGGTGTCCAGCGTATCGTAATAATCCATAGCTGCTTTCAATACGTCATCACTGAATTCCACCATCCAGTTTTCCGGATCGGAAACGACCTGATCCAGTGACATGTGCAGGTGAATGATCACTTTCCCCATGATCGGATTTTTCTTGCAAAGAACGGGATTGGCTTAGGTTTCGACAACGGGGAAATCCGGCAAAATCAGGGGGTAATTGCGTAGCGGATGATCAATAACCGGCTTTCCGGCTTGCTGCAAAAGCCAAAGGCTGCCCGTCTTTGATATTCCGGTAATTCTGAGCCAGGATCCGGGCCGCTTCCTCCTGGTTGGTTACACTGGCAATATGGGGAGTGATGACGATCCGTTCGTGCGCCCAAAAGGGATGGTCTTTGGGGAGGGGTTCGTGCTGGAATACATCGAGCCAGGCTTCCTGGATAAATCCCTCATCGATCGCGTGTAGTAGATCTTTTTCCACGAGCTGACTACCGCGGCCTACATTGATCAGAAAGCTTTGCTTATGCAGCATGGAGAGAAAGAGGTAATTGAGAATACCTTCCGTATCCGGTGTATGGGGCAGAACGTTGATCAGGGCATTGATTCCGGAAAGAAAAACGGGAAGTTGCTTGTCTTCGGCCGAGTAGGTATCTACGCCGGGAATGTCTTTCTTTCGTCGACTAAATCCGGATACTTCGAAGTTCAACCGGGCCAGATCGCGGGCGATACGACCACCAAGCGCGCCCAGCCCCAGGACGCCAACCCGCAGGGGTAATTCAACGGTTTCGGGTTTCTCCCACTTGGCTTCGCTTTGATTTTTCTGAAGCTGCCGGAATTGCCGCTGGATATTTAAGATGGCCATCAACACATAATTACGCATCGAAACACTCAGCGAATCATCTACGATGCGGGTAACGGCCACGTCCGGCGGCAGGCTGTCATCCTGCATGATGTGCTCCACGCCGGCCCCGAAAGAGCTCACCAGTTGCAGATTCGGAAACTGGCTCAATACCCGGGGAGGGTGTTTCCAGACCACCGTCATGATCACGGCCGCCGGATCGGGAATGTCGGGGTAGATCCACACGGGAACCCGGCCGTTCAGGTGTTCGGTCAGTTGATCGCGAAGCGCGGATACATCGCGATCGGTAATAATCAGTGCAATTGCCATAATTCGAAAGTTCAGTCGTTCGGTCCTTCAGTAGACCGGTAGTACAATTGATCCATTATCGGTAGTTCGAAAGTAGCGGGTTATGCAGCATTACTCATCCGTAGTAGCCCCACTACTTGCCGTCACTTTACGTAATCGTAAACCATTTTGGAAACTCCGGCCAACAGCTCGGTCCCGGCCGCAAAGTCCCCCAACTCCTTGGAAAGCAGCACCAGGACATATTTGCGACCGTCCGGTAACATAACGATGCCCGAATCGTGATGGACGCCCGTGATGGAGCCGGTCTTGTGGGCCACTTTAACCGCTTCCGGCAAATGAGCGGGAATGATGTCATTGAATTTTTGATCCAGCAGGATATCGATCATGGCTTCGGAAGCCTCCGGACTGACGACTTCGCCCCGGCCAAGTTTTTCGTAGATAGCCATCAGATCGTAGGCCGTAGTGGAATTGCTCATGCCCAGCTCGTAGGCTTTGATGTCTTCCACTCCGCGCAGCACCTGGATATCGGGCGCGCCCAGGTCCCGCATGGTCTGGGTAACTTTTCTGGCGTCTACCAGGTCAATAACCAGATTGGTGGCCAGATTGCTGCTCACGATGATCATATCGTAAGCCAGGTCCGCAACGGTGCGCTTACTCCCGACGACATCGTAGAGACCGGATTCACTATCATCGCCCACATTGAGGCTGTACAGGCTACTATCCACGATACTGTAGAACTCGTTTTTGACGAGGATAGAATCTTCGAGAGAGAACTTTCCCGCTTCGGACTGTTTGTAGAGCTCGATGAGTACCGGGGTCTTCATCGTACTGGCCGCGTGAAAGCTTTCCCGGGCGTTGATCAGCAGTTGATCGCCGGTGGTCAGGTCCATAAAGGCCATCGCAAAGGTTCCGTCGCCCTGGTCAAATTCTTCCTTCACCTGTTGTTCCAGATCGCTAAGCTGCATCTTCGACGCACAGGAGAAAAACAAGGTGGCCATGAAGGACAGAAAAACGAAGAGTAAAGAGGGTGCTCTCATAAGTACAATGTGCTAGAATGATAAAAATCTTATAGTTAGCGGTAATTCCGCCAAGGATCGATGTGCCTCCTACAGCTGAACAGAAAGATCGACTATCTGTCTATAACGCGCCGCTCCCGCATGTTGTAACGTGCCCCCGCCGGTAGCAGGTAAAAACGTTTGTCCTGCTTGCTGAGCGGGAAGTAGGCGCGGCGTTCCGGCGACCACTTTTTCCCATCGTACACCGCTATATAGCTGGCTCCGATCACTTCAAACTCATCCTTCTGTACCACAATGCCGGTATTTTCGTCCAGCCCGATCCCCAGAAGTTCCGGATGTACATCCAGTATCTCGAAAAGGTCGAATTGCCGGTTACGGGCCAGCAGGTGCTGATCGATGGCAATATTGGAAATAAAACCAAGACCTTCTTCGTGATCGCCCATCATCAGCGTATTGGTTTGCGTATCTCCCCGGGCGAGGTAAGATCCCTGAATGGTAGCTCCCGCCGAAGTGCCCGCGATCACTCCGCCCCGCTCCAATAGATCGTTGAGGGCTTCCTGGGTAGCCGTGCCCAGATAGCTGTCAGCCAGCCTCCACTGACGTCCGCCCGGGAACCAGACGCCCTTAGCTTCCCGGATGGCCCGGACAAAGGCTTCCTCATTCGCCTCTTTCGGATCCCGGGTGTGGCGGACGCTAATATTGGTAAATCCTTCTTCCCGAAAACGCTGCTGAAGCCGCTCGAATTTCGGATCCCGGGCCAGCCCGCCGTCACTGTTTGCTGTGGGGATAATGACGATCGGAGCATCGGGGCCACCGGCCAGTTCCTGAAATTTTTGGTAAAATACCGGATCAAGCCGCCCCCCGCCGATCACAATTAAAGATCCATTCGCCGGTCCGGTAGTAACGGTTTCCAGTTCCGGTTCCCGGTGAACCCATTCCCAGTAAGATTGCGCCCGGGCCTGCACAAAATCACGATCCCGCTCCAGAACGAAACCTTCTTCGATCAGTGCATCCAAGGCCGCCGTTGTTTTATCGGAATAGTCCGATGCTTCGGGATACAGTTGGTCTACGCTGGGTCGGGGATCGCCTTTTTCCTGACTTTCGACTTCGGTTTGGGCCAGAGGGATAAATAATCCACGGAAATCAATGAGTTCATGCTGATTTGCCGGAGCGTCTAAACGTAAACTCCAGGGAGTATAGGTAGCGAGCGGAACCCGAACTTCCAGGTTGCGGATGCCTCCCAGTTCGTTGCCCAGGCTATCTACCTGGGGAACGAGATTGGGGAACGCATATCCCAGTACGGGCGGCTGCCGGTCAATGATGCCCGCTTCCTGCCAGCGTGGTCCGTAATCTACCCGATAGGGATTCTGGATTGTAGTGGGAAAATCAATGCCGGGCAATGCCGGAAAACGGACGGCCTCTTTCGGTACCAGTGTACCGTCGGCGATCCGGGGATAGCGACTGGCGGGCGGGGCCTGGTCCTGGTCCACCCAGTTGGTGAGATGCAGGAGCAAGGCCCGGTAATTCACCCGGAATTCCAAAGGGTCCCCTAAAAAAGCATTCAGTGGCCCCCGACCGTAAGTTCTTCGGGGTGGCCACTGATCGACAAAGTGCTGCCCGGAGGCTATGTGGTAGATCCGTTCGTTGGGTAAAAGCTCCAGGTCGGCGGTACCATCGGCAGTGGTATGGATCAGGCTGGCGGAGCGGCCCCAGTATTCATATCCGGTATTTACCTGAAAGATCTTCGGAGCGTGTTCTTCGCGGTAAAGGTGACTCAGTATGCCGTCTGTGCGGTTGCTAAGTGCATCCTTCTGTTCCGCCATAGCGAAAGGGAAAATATCCGTGGGGTAAAAGAAGGCCGAAAAGCGGTGCGCATCCCGGGAAGGCTGGGCGAAGCGGTGGTTGAAACTTCCGCGCCCTCCGCCGGCGGTGATGGACAGAATACCATCGTAGGCCTGGCGGCCCGCTTCGTCGGTATTAAATCCCCGATACAGGAAGTATCGCAAAAAACGACCGGTTTGGGAAACGCCGGCGGCCAGTCCCCGTTTTACCGGAAAAGGGCAATCCGGATCGTATTTGGCGTAAGCGATAATGTCGCGAATGGCGGCCGGGCCCAGCCCGACGAGTACTGGCTCCCGGGACCGATAAACGAGTTCGTAGATCTTGCCGGCCCGAAAACCGTCCTTCATGATGATACTTTGCCGCTCCGCTCCGAATGTCCAGGCCGAACGCGGTACCGGGATGCGGGGCGCATCGCGACCATCGCGTACGGTCAGCTGGTGTTCCTCCGAATCGGGGCGTACGGCGGGGTAGGGGACCTGTCCGTTGTGGCCAAGACTCAGCTCCCGGCTGATCTGGTCTACGGTCCAGTCACTCCGCACCCAACCTTCAAGCGGTTTACCATCGGGGCCACTTATTTTTTGAGTATGAAAATTGAGCGTATGTTCTTCTTCCGGAACGTCAAACTGCCAGCCGATCCAGATGACGGTCAGTCCGGATTCCATAATTAGGCCATCGCCCCAATACGCGGGATCATCGGCCAGGAGTTCCCGTCCTTTATCCGCCTGATTGAAATAGAGCGGGGTGAATTTTCCTCCACGGTTGCTTACTTCCACCAGGGCCGTTTTCCGGCGCTTTTCCGGATCTACCGCCTGCAGGACGACCAGGTCTCCCCAGGCTTCGACCAGCCCGTCCGCATTGACCGGACCCAACTTCAGGTCCGTGATCTGCTGGTTGTAAGGATTGGCAGGATCGAACCCGTAGTAGACTTTTCCTTTAAGTAGTTCGTAGGCTCCGTAGTTGCCAAAACTTTTACCATCGAGAACGGTTTCCCGGGACTCGATCTCCACCCGCAGTACGCGGGTGTGTGCTTGGATGACGAAACACAGAACCAGGCTGAATAACAATAGTAGGCGGAAGCGAGAGGATGTAAGTGCCATGTGTAGGAAGCTTTTGCCAAAGCTAATGAAAAAGCCGCAGAGCAAAATTAGCGAAGCGGTATTTATGGGGGTGCGGGCCCTAAATTTTCATCCTTCAACAAAGTTCGTCGAGAAACTCCTAGGCTTATTCGTGTTTTTTGGTGGAAGCCGGGACCGACTGATATCTTTTGACAAATTTTTTACGCAATGAGAGACCTGGTTAACTTCGGACTACATACAGAGCTGTTCCCTATTCAATTCCGGGAGGAAGAGTTGCTGTGGTCGCATGATCTAAAGCGGCGGTCCAGCGAATGGTTTCGGGCATTGCGCAAAGTTTTTATCACGGTTTCCTTCGTACCCATCATTTTGCTGGGAGTTACCTATCTGTACGTTTTAGTAATGGGCTTCGACCTGTTGCTATGCCTGCTGATCAGTGTCTATTTCGTTTCGCTGTTTATCCGGAACAGTGAATCTGTATTCTACCACAATCTGGAAAATAACATGCGTTACGCAATCGCCGAAGATCGGGTCATCTTCCTCGAAAATGCGAAACAGAATGCCGGGCACGAACTCTTTTTTCAGGATATTGCCCGGATTGATCTGGTCGGATACGAGGGAGAAGAGCATTCCACGATCTACTTTCTGCCCAAGCATCCGGTTAATTTCCGGGGGTATGACTTTGAGAAAGAAGAACCCCGGATGTATCCAACCTTTGAGGATGTTCCCAACGGGAAAGACGTTTACAAAATACTGCTGGACCAGTGGCATGAGGCTCACCGAAGCTGAGCGCCTTAGCTTGCTTACCGGGTGGAGCCTTTCACCAATCGGAAGAGCTGATCTCCTACCCGCATAAAATAGATGCCGGCCGGTAAGCTCCCTTCGAGATCTTCCAACCGTGCCCGACCGGATTGCAGCGATAAGATACCGCTTTGCACTTCCCGGCCCCACTGATCGATCAGGCTGTAGGGCAAGGTGGTATCGATCGATTCCGTCCAGTTGATCTCCAGGTAATCACCCACCGGATTGGGATAAAGCCGCGCGGTCTGGGAGGAAGCGGATATACTGGCCACCCGGATCTCACTGTAGGTAAAAGTGCCGTCGAGATCGGTCTGACGCAGGCGATAATAATTATTGCCGCTGACCGGATGCAGATCGGTAAACTGGTAGCGATGGCTTTCCTGACTGGTCCCGAAACCGGGTACCCGCTCCAGCTCCTTAAAATGGACACCGTCGCCGGCGTGTTCAATGGCGAAAAAGTCATTATTGAGTTCCGTGGCGGTCTCCCAACGCAGATTTACCTGCTGACCTTCGGCCCGGACCTGGAAAGCAACGAGGTCAACGGGCAGCACCGCTTCCACTTCATCCGCTCCCAGGTCCACATCGGATTGCTGGATGCGCATCTGGCCCTCAAAATCCGTACTGCTGTTCACTAGGGCATTGGAGCCGGCGTTAACGGCCGGAGATTCCGCCCGCAGGTGGTAGTCCCCGTTTTCGGGATCGTTAAAAACCGGCGTTTCGGGATCAGTGTAGAACAGCAGGTCCGAACAGTCAACACTGCCGGCACCATCTCGGATCAGGTTGTCACAGTCGTCGGTATCCACCAGCGAAAAGGAAATGTTGATATTGGGCAGCGCACCCGCACCGGCGCTACTGTAGTGGAAGATGGGATCGGTGTTGGCGGAGCTGTTCCAAAAGATACTATTTCTGATCGTAGCCGAGTTGTCCCCGTTATTAGAAGCATTGAGATACACGGCTCCCCCGACGGATGCCGTATTCCCGTAGAAGGAGCAATTTTCGATATTGGAAACGGAATTAGCGGTTCCGCCGGTCCCGTCGGCCAGAAAATAAAGGGCTCCGGCATTACCTTCCGCGGTATTCTGGGCAAAAATGCAGTTGCTGAAGTCCGGATATACGCTGCCGGGGTACAATGTGCCGTTGTCCGTACCGGCCCGGGAAAAACTGTACAGCACCCCGCCGGTTGCGCTGCTACCAACGACCTCATTTTCGGTAAAACTACAGCGGCTGAACACCGGACTGGCCACATTCGAATTGCCATTGTTATAGCAGGCGCCACCACTTTTCGCCTGGTTGCCGGTAAAAGTGCAGTCGATGAATACCGGACTGGAGGTTCCGTAATTGCCGCCATTGTAAAAGGCTCCTCCGTCGTTCTGGGCCCGGTTATTCAGAAAAATGCAGTTGCTGATTGTGGGGCTGGAAACGCCCTTATACTGCGAGTTGTACCAACCGCCACCGTCGTCCTGCTTAGCGTTGGAGGTATTATTGGCGTTGCCGCCACGGATAGTAAAACCGTCGACGTACAGGTCCGCGCCAATCCCATCGGTGGTCACTACATGGTAGGAGTTATCCGTGTAGGATCCAAAATTGGCCTGGTCATCATTGTTGAGATCACCACTGAGTACCGATGGGTAAAAGGTAGTGCTGCGGGCATCAGGATCCGAACCTTCACCGGCAAAACTGCCAATAAGTGAAATATCACCGGGAATATCGAAAGAAAGGGATCGGTCGGACACCGCCGGCCGGTAGGTACCCTGGGCAACCCAGATCTCTTCGATAGTAGCGTTACTTTCTGCTGCGGATAGTGCATCCTGCAGGTCAGGATAGGCATTGGCCCAGCTACCGCCACAGGCAGTTACGCAGGTAGAGGTGGCCCGGACGTACAGCCGGGTTTGCGCCTGGAGGTAGAATATGTTCATCAGAAAAAGGGCGCAGCCTAAGAGCTTTTTGTAATCATTCAGCATAATGGACGTCAATAAGATGGTTGTTCATCAACCGGGGTGGTGGGTCAGGGCGCTTAATGTTATTGTTTTATGATCCGGAAAGTTTTATCCGCGATCTGCAAAAAATATACGCCGGCGGATAAGCGGCCGTGCAGGTTTGCAATAGTGGCATTTCCGTCGGAAAAATCGAGATTGCCGGTACGAACTTCCTGCCCGATCTGGTTGAGCAGTCGATAGGTAAGACCGGAAGGAGAAGCTCCCGACCAACGGATCTGGATCTGTTCCCGTACGGGATTAGGGTAGAGGGTGATCGCCCCATCGGGCACGGGCTGCCGGGTATCCGTCAGCGCCTCTACTTCGTCCGCTCCCATATCAACAGTAGTTTCCTGGATGCGCACCTGTCCTTCGAAATCCGTGCTGCTGTGGACCAGGGCGTTGGAACCGGCATTAATGGCCGGAGAACCGGTCGCCAGATGGAAGTCATCCCGGTCGGCATCCACAAACATCGGCACCTCGGTATCTGTGATAAACAGCATGTTGGAGCAACTGACCTCACCCGGTCCGTCCGGAATAAGGTGGTCGCAATTATCCGTATCTACCAGAGAAAAAGTGATATCAATGACGGGCGGTGCTCCGTTACCGGCGTGACTGTAATGGAAAATCGGATCGTTGATGCTCCGGCTGTCCCAGAAAACACAATTCTGGATCATCGCCACATTGGTTCCGTCGTTGGAGGCATTGAGGTAGACCGCACCGCCGACCGCCGCATCATTGGCGTAAAAAGTACAACTTTGAACGGACGGGAAGGCGCGGGCCGGACCGCCACCGCCATCGGACAGAAAATAGAGCGTGCCGGCATTGAATTCGGAATAATTCCGGGCGAATATGCAATTGTCGAATTCGGGAAGGGTAGCGCTTTCGTAAAGGGTGCCGTTATCGGAATTGGCGCGGGCAAAGCTGTAGATCACCCCACCGACCGCACCGGAACCCAGAACCGAATTATCATAAAAGACACAACGGCTGAACACCGGACTGGCGACATTGGAATTGCCGTTATTATAGATCACCCCGCCGGTCTTGGCCTGGTTGTTGGTAAAGGTACAGTTGGTAAAGGTCGGACTGATCGTGCCGAATTTTCCACCGCTGTAGATGGCGCCACCGTTGCGCAGCGCCCGGTTTTCGGTGAAGATGCAGTTGCGGACCGTTGGGCTGGAAGTGTCTTTGTACTGAGAATTGTACCAGCCGCCGCCGTCGTCCTGATCCATACCTCCGGCATTGTCGGCATTACCGCCGCGGATGGTAAATCCGTCGAGGATGGTGGTCGCATCCACTGCGTTCGTATAAATGACGTGGTAAGAATTATCGGAATAAGAAAGAAAATCATCCTGATCGTCGCCCTGGAGATCGCCACTCAGTATGGTGAGGAATTGCTGGGGATCCCGGGCGTCCGGATCCGGTCCGTCGCCGGAGAAACCACCCCGGATCGCTACTCCGTTGGGCAATTCAAAGGATACGGACCGATCTGCGTCCGCGGGACGGTAAGTTCCCTGAGCGACCCAGATCTCTTTTACTTCGGACGTTTGCCGGGCCGCACTTAAAGCAAGTTGCAGATCGCCATAGGCGTTACCCCAGTTTTGACCGCAGTTCGAATTGCAGTCGGAACCAGCCCGTACGTATAACCTGGTTTGCGCGGGAAGGAGTGTGACACTCAATAGCAGGAACAGACAACTTATTACCCCTTGGTATAAATACAGCATGACAAATACACTAATCTTAAGGTAACAACGGACCCTACAGCCGGAAACTGATCGAGGCCGCCAACCGGTCTAAAAATGGGTGAATGGGGGGTAAGTTGGGACTCGCTTCAAAATGCGATCAGGCCATTCCGGTCTGACATCCAGGCAAATGTATCAATTCTCGCCGACTCGGTCAAATATTCAAATCTACTTTAATACATCAAACATTCTCGAATATTTGATCGTGATACTGCGATTGCTGATCCCCAACTCGTTGTGGTTCTCGTTCCACACCAGAAACAGGCCGGTATTTGCCTGCTGCAGAAGCCCAAAACGCACGTTGGCGGACCACAATTTGACCACGCTGTTGTACTGGATCAGACTTTGCAGATAGATGCGCGGTGTAAAAGCGTACGCCAGTCGGGACCGGAAAACATTAGTCGTGAAATTGCCGCCGGGCAGGCTGATATCGTTGTTGCTCAGGGCAAATTCGGAATTGAACTGCTCGCCCAGGCGCAACATCAGCGCCACCGTATTGGCCTTGCGGGTGCCCCCAAAAAAACCTCCCATTACCGAACGGATGTTGATGGACACAGGTTTGCTCTGGTTGGTGAAAAAAACGATCTGAGCTTCCCGGTGTCGGTAGGTCCCCACGGGTACGACGATCTCGTCGGAGATCTCAAAGTCTTCGGTAACGCCTTCCGTGGTGAAGTTGATGCCGGTATGGACTTCCATGCCGCTTTTAAATTCCCAGTGATTGTCGACATGCAAAAAGCCGGTTTGCTGGAAACCGTCGAAATCCCAGTAACCGCGATAGGTAACGTGAGGACGCAATTCCAGAATGCCGATAAAGTTCTTTGGCCGGATCTGTTTCAGTACCCGGAATTCCGGTTTGCGGAAAGCACTGCGCAGGAGAAAACCCACTTCTGGATTGAAACCTTCGCCCACTTCCGTATAGGCGGCATTGAGGTCGAGGCCGTTCCACTCGTACTGAGACTGGAACTTGAAGGAATGGGTCTGCTCCTCAATGCCCGGCGTAACCGACTGGGCGTAAAAGCCGGATAACTGGGCTTTCTTACCGATGCCGAAGCGACCGTCGGCAGCGAAGACCCGGTTGAAATCATCTTCGGTACCCTCTCCCATACCGGCCCGGTTGATGAATGCGCCTCCGATGTAGGACCGCTGGGCAAATTCGTGATTGAAGCGGGCGACGGTAAAATTATTCTTTTGGATACCGGCATCCTCCACCTCGTCCGTGAACATGCTCAGGAATCCGATATTGGATTTATTGATCTTACCCGATACCCTCGCTCCGCCGATGATGGGCACCTGTTGCCCGGCATTGCCGATGCCGATGCGGCGACTAAAGAACAGGTCCACTTCGCCGGGACTACCAACGGAGAACAGACCGGCGTTTTCCAAAAAGAAGGGACGTTTTTCCGGGAAAAACAGGTTGAAACGGTCAAGGTTAACCTGTTGTTCATCCACTTCTACCTGGGCGAAATCCGTATTATAAGTGAGGTCCAGGGTCATGCTGGGCGTGATGCTGTATTTGAGATCCGCCCCCACATCGGCCCGAAAGTCCGTCTCGGGATCCGGAGCCTCGTAGTCTTTGGACGTCTGCCCCAACACGTAGGGGATGAGTTTCAGATTGCCCGGATTTTGCAGATTAAGGCCGGTCAGTTTGCCGGCCAGTGACAGGCGATTGAGATCGAACTGGATGGGCAACTGCGCCCAGTAGGCGATCTCATTGCTCTTGCGAATGTTGCGGCGAAAGTTGATCCCCCATACCCGGTCGTTGCCGGAGGCGAAGCGGATCGTACGCAGGGGGATGGCAAATTCTGCACTCCAGCCGTAGTCGCCCACTTCGGCCTTTACTTCCCAGGAGGCATCCCAGTTGATGTTGAAACCACCGATGGTGCCGCCCTGCTGCCGGTTGGAATTAAAGTTACCCTGGCCTTCGTTATTGACCTGGGCGTCGTATTCCACTCCCTGGGAATTGGTACCGAATACAAATCCGTTCTGCCCGTCATTGTAGGTATCCAGGATGAACATGAAACAGTCCGTATTATCCAGGGAAGCATCGCGGCGGGCATCGGTTACCACCAGTCCTTTAGGGTTGGCGTCGTAGGCCACCACGGATACGTAGAAAGTTTCCTGATCGTAGGCGATGCGGACCTCAGTGCGCTCCGAAGCCGGCTGTCCGGCATTGGGCTGCGTTTGCCACAGCTCCGTAATGGGCGTCACGGCCTGCCAAACGGGATCGGTGCGTACATTACCGTCAATAACGGGAACCTGTTCGATCGTAGTGGCCTCAGTGGAGGGGCGCTCGCTTGCATAATTTGCATTTCCGTTACCCTGAGCGAAGGCGTTAATGGAAAAGCAGAGCAGTAAAAATGCCAAACGGCATTTTAAAGTGGATGGAGTAGTTTGCAAGACCATGGTTTTTTCATACTGTTTTGAATGGGTTAATATAGGGAATTAAAGCGGATAACTGTCCAGATGAAAAAAGGCGATCCCTATCGAAATCAGGCCCGTAGCTATAAAAGCAGCCGTCAAAATGAATGCGATCGTTTGGGAATTGAGTAATTTTAGGTATTCACTGTTCGCAGGAGCGGTACTGAAGCCCTGAATATTGATTTTATCGGTAATTTTCGGCCTGCGAAAAAACGAATTCAAATAAGATAAAAACAGATTTTTTCCCGCCTATGAACCTTTACCAGCAACACCTGCTTGCTTACCGCCAAGAGTTATCGACCAACGACCACCAGATCGATCAGATCGTCGGTGGCCGGCAATTCATGGATCGTCATTTTCGGGAAAATATTGATCTGGAGCGGGTGGCCCGGGCGGCCTGTTGTTCTAAATACCACTTTATCCGTCTGTTTAAAAAATACTACGGCCTTACGCCCCACCGATATTTGACGGACCTGCGCATAAGGGCCGCACGCGAAATGCTGGCTGCGGGTGTTTCCGTCATTGACACCTGTTCCCGTTTAGGATTTGAGAGCGCTACCTCCTTTACCGGCCTGTTCAAAACCTATACCGGACAAACACCGTCTGCTTACCGGCAAATCAAGCAACATTCGAGAGCTTTCCGCAACTAACCGGCCTTAACTTTGCCCATTATCAGAACCAATCAAATAGTGGAATTATGAAAATAGCCGTAACCAGCGTGATGGTCGACGATCAGGAAAAAGCGTTACATTTCTATACGGAGATCCTGGGGTTTGTAAAGAAGCGGGATATCCCCATGGGAGAACACCGATGGCTGACGGTGGTATCCAAAGCGGATCAGGACGGAGTGGAACTGCTGCTGGAACCCATGGGATTTGAGCCGGCAAAAGTTTTCCAAAAAGCCCTGTTCGATGCGGGCATTCCCCTGACCAGTTTCAATGTGGATGATCTCGACCGGGATTACCAGCGACTTCTGGATCTGGACGTTGAATTCAGCGTGCCGCCCACCCAGATGGGACCGGTCAAAATAGCGGTACTGAAGGATACCTGCGGCAACCACATCCAACTGGCTCAGGTTTAGGCACACTCAATGGTTGCGGGCTGTCCGAAGTAACCCGCAACAGTATTCCTCTTCCCGTTTTTTTGCCTTCTGGCGCATTTACCGCCCAAAACTGGCGTTTTGGGCCACGTCATGCCTCCCAAATACCCCTTAACTTTGTGCTATACCAAGAGGAAACCATGACTGAGCAGATAAGCATCGAAGAAGACATTACAGTTGGCTACATCACCGCCCGTACCTTTCCGGAAGGGGCACTGGAGGCCCACCAAAAACTGCACGCTATTGTTCCATTTGACCCGGAAAAAAGGTATTTCGGTATATCACGGCCCGAGAACGGAAAGATTATCTACCGGGCAGCCGTGGAACTGAAACCTGCGGAAGCAGACCGGTTGGAGTTGGACTCCATGAGCCTGAAAAAGGGGGAATACATCCGGCAAAAGATCGAGCATTTCAGGCAGGACATCAGCAGCATCGGCCGCACTTTTGAGCAATTGCTGCAGCGATCTGATCTCGATCCGCAGGGCTATTGTGTGGAACTTTACGATAAGGAAGGGGACGATGTGTGGTGCATGGTCCGCTTAGACCAAACGGATTCGGCGCGGGTAGAGGTCGCTGTAGATTGCGGGAATTCTCCCAAAATGCAATTCCTCAAAGATTTCAACATCGCTTTTGCCCGGGCGGATATCGATGCCCTTTCGGCAGCAGTGACGGAAGATATCCGTTGGAATATGGTCGGTGATCAATTGATCGAAGGGAAAGCGGGGTTTACCGCTGCCCTCCGGGAGATGAGTGGGGAAAAGCCAAAAGCTATGAGCATTTCGAAGGTGGTTACCCACGGAAAAGCCGGAGCTGTAAACGGCCAGCTGATCATGCAAAACGGCAAAAAATATGCCTTCTGCGATGTCTACGAATTTAAAAGTGTGAAAGGGGACCGCATTGCATCCATCGATTCCTATGTGATTGAATTAAAACCGTAAATTGACTGCCAAAAACCGCGTTTAGCCATGGCAGTATATTTCGGCAACCCGAACGGGATAGAGGATATCCATCAGATCCTGGGATTGCAGCGGGTCAATCTACCCACCAGCATTTCGAACGAAGAGCTGGAAGACCAGGGGTTTGTTACCGTTCGCCATACGGTAGAACTCCTGTCCGACATGAATGCAGCGGAACCGCAGATCATCGCAAAAGACGGGGACCAGGTAGTGGGCTACGCCTTGGTGATGCTGCCGGCCTTCGCCGAACGGGTTCCGGTACTGGTCCCGATGTTTGAATTGCTGGATAGCCTGAGTTTCAAAGATCGCATACTGGCGGACTGCAATTATTACGTGATCGGTCAGGTATGTGTGGCTAAAAGCCACCGGGGGCAAGGGGTTTTCGATGGGCTGTACGTCCAGCACCATAAGCAAATGTCCGGGCGATACGACTTTGTGATCACGGAGATCGCTACCCGAAATCGGCGCTCCCTGCGCGCGCACGCCCGGGTGGGATTCAAGACGATCCACCAGTTTACTGCCCCGGACGGGGAAGCGTGGGATATTGTGCTCTGGGACTGGAGCTGAACGCCTGCCTAAACCTTATAGTGCATTCGTGTCTGGATGGCCCGTGCGGCCTCCGCTCCGGCCCAGCGTTCGCACATATACAGACCGAGATCGAGAGAAGTGGCTACCGCACCTCCGGTAATGATCTGACCGTCCGCGACGATGCGTTCCCGAACGACTTCGCCGCAGTAACTACCGAGGGTATCGTATTCGTCGAAGTGGGTGGTGGCCCGCTTCTGTTCCAGAAAACCGGCGGCACCTAACAACAAACTGCCGGTGCAAACGGATATTTTCCAGGGTACCGTTTCCGCCGTTTTGATCCAGGCGATAAATTCGTCATCGTACTGGAGCGGGCGGGATCCCAAACCACCCGGGATAAAAATAGCATCGAACTCAGCGAGGTCGGGCGTGACCTGATCAACCCGCAGATGCATACCGAAGCTATCGGTAACCATCGCTTTGGTCGCGCAGAGCCGCCAACTGAGATCCGGCAGGAATTTCATGGACCGCAGCCGGGAAACGGGATCGTAAAAACCGATAAAATCCAACAGGGTAAGATCATCGTAAAGGATAAAAGCAATTTGCATGGTATCGTGCATCCGGGGCTTTAGGTACCGGAGTGACGAAAGATAAGAAATCTCCGAGTGGGCGCACAACCAGAAGATCGTACGGCGAAAATCCGGCTATCGGTAGAAGTCCACCCGACATTCATTAATCACTAAAAAAACGCTAATCAATGTCTACAGTTAGCACCTACCTGAATTTTCCCCGCAATACCGAGGAAGCATTTAATTTTTACCGAACAGTTTTCGGAACAGAATTTGACGGAGAGGGTATCATGCGCATGGGAGATGTGCCACCCCCGGAAGGAGCTCCTCCGATGGCGGAAGCCGACAAAAATCTGGTCATGCACGTTTCGCTGCCTACTTTGGGCGGTCACCGGCTGATGGGCACCGACGCTCCGGAGTCTATGGGCTTTCAACTCACCAGCGGCAATAATTTTTATATTAACCTACAACCCGATACCCGGGCGGAAACCAAGAAACTATTCGATGCGCTTTCCGCCGGAGGGAAGGTGACGATGGATCTACAGGACATGTTTTGGGGAGACTACTATGGGAGCTGCACGGATCAATTCGGCGTGCACTGGATGTTTAACTGCCGGGAACAATAAGGCGAAAACGCAGGGGCCGGTGGAGTCGATCTGGCCTGCCGATCCCTGCGTTCCCCCGATTAGTTTTTGATCATGGGTTTGAAACCGCCGGGCGGTGGATAATCCATGCGCATCATTTCCAATCCGTTTTTGTATTCGGCAACGAAGCGGACCGTACCGTCCTTTTCCCATCCGTACTGCAGGCCGTGCATCCGGCCCGACTGGTAGCGGTGTTCCACATATTTCTGGCCGTTTCCGAAGTATTTGAGGTACACCCCGTCCAGGATACCGTCTTTAAATTCGACGTGTTCGATCTTTTGCCCATCCCGGAAACCTTCCTTTAGAGTAAGCAGGCCCTGCTCCAGATGGTGTTCCAAAGCTATATTTTCCTGCTCGTAAAAATCATAGGTCTTACCGGAGAATGCCTGTCCGTCTAAATAATAAACAGTTACACCATTCGGATCCTTCTTTATTTCCAGATCATCCAACGCAACCGGCCGGGATTGAGCACTAAGACCCAGGCTGAAGCAGAGGGCAATAAAAATGCTGAACACTCGCATACGAATGAATTTAGAGAGGGAAGCAGTTGAAGCTCGCTCAATCATCTAGCGATAAAAGGAACTATAACTTCCGGTCTTTAGGAAAAGTCTTCCTGAGAAAATTTACCCGGTTTGATCGGGTCCAATCCTGCCGGATGTAACATTTGTATTATCCCAACAGCAGCTTGTAACCCACGCCGTGCACATTGGTGATCTGTACGGCCTCATCTGCTTTCAGCTTTTTCCGCAGCCGGGAAACGAATACATCCAGACTACGGCCTACGATAACGCCTTCATCTTCCCAGACGGATTCCAGTATGCGTTCTCTTTCGAGCACCTGGTTCTGGTGATCGTAAAAGAATTGAAGGAGTTTGGCCTCGCGGAAGGTAAGGTCCAGCGTGTCTTCGCCGACCTGCAGCGTCTGGTTGGCGGGGTGAAAACGGGTTTGTGCCGTCATTCCGAGCCAGCCGTCGTCTGTATTGGCGGGTTGGTCCACCGGGGTTTCCCGCTTCCAGAACATCCACAGCACGGGAAAACTGATCGCCAGGCCCAGGAACAGCCACTGCAGGCGTTTCATCGGCTGGGCCGGTGGATCACCGGCGATCGGCTCGTTCGAATCGATCAGGGCCAGTCGTAAATTATAGCAGTCATTTTGTTGTTCCCGGGATTGACAGGGAACCTCTTTATCGATATCCGTGGCCCGGGCGAGAAAACCGAGGCTCACTTCGTTGGTCTCACAGTTTAATAAGCTGATCCGGTAATCCGGCCGGATGCGGTGCTTTTTCAGTACATCGTCAACAACGGATCTCAGGTTGAAATAATTAACGGGGATAGCCATGTTGATCAAATAGACGTTTTCCCCTTCCCGGCGGATCGGAGGGATCAGCGTCGTAAAATCCTGATTGATCTGCAGGAGCTGGTCGGCGATTTCCCGTAGGGCCAGATTAATCTCATGTTCTACATCGGCTTCCGTTGGAGCCGTCACCGGAGATTTGGTAACGCTGGTCATGATCAGCAATACCAGTACGGCTGCCGTACCGAGTATCCATGCAATTACATTATTTTTCATGGCGCTAATCTACGGCTTTTATAAGCTCAATACCAGGCTTTTACATTTCGTTTACAATTTTTTATTGCGCATTTCGTCCATGGTGGGGGGTACTCCGTCGATAATCAACGACGTTAACCTAAACTATTGGATCAGACCTGACGTTTTCTTTCCGATCAAATGACAAACCTATGCGGCTCTTATTATTAATGGCAGTTTTACTGGGATTGGACCTATACGTTTTTCAGGCTTTTCGCCTGCTGAGCTCGAATTGGTCCTCAACGGCACGTTGGGTGCTGTACGGGGCGTACTGGCTCATCCCGGTGGTATTGGTGATCTGTTTACTACTGGTCAGTAGCGGGCAGGTGATCGACTGGAACAAACCGTTTAACAGCTTTCTCCGGGCTTTCCTCTTTATCGCTTACCTCTCCAAATTTGTGATCGGCGGGGTGCTGCTGATCGATGATATCCGGCGTTTACTGTTTGCCGGCTACCAGAACATCGCGGGGAGCGGTACTCCGGTGGATGCGGGCCGTTCGAAATTCCTGACGCAGTTCGGCGTATTACTGGGAAGTATCCCCTTCATATCGCTGACTTACGGGATACTTCGGAATCCTTATCGCTACCAGTTATTTTCCAAAAAAGTGAGTATCCCCAATCTGCCGGAATCCCTGCGCGGATTGAAGGTGATCCAGATCTCCGATATTCACTCGGGAAGTTTTACCCTGAAGGAGCCGATCCGGAGAGCCATCGAAATGATCAACGGCGAACGTCCGGACCTCGTATTTTTTACCGGAGATCTGGTCAACAACGAAGCCCGCGAAATGGAACCCTATCTGGACGTATTCGATAAGATAGAGGCCAAATACGGGGTCTATTCGGTTTTGGGTAACCACGATTACGGCGACTATATCCGCTGGGAGAGCCGCGAGGCCAAACTGGAAAATATGGAACGCCTGTACGCTACCCACAAACGGCTGGGATGGCAATTGTTGCGCAATGAGAACCGGATGGTGGAAGTGAACGGCCAGCAGGTAGCTGTGCTGGGCGTTGAGAATTATTCGGCTCATCCCCGTTTCCCGAAATATGGCGATCTGGCCCGGGCCAGTGAGGGCACCGAAGGCGCTGCCCTGAAGTTGCTGCTTTCCCACGATCCTACCCACTGGGAAGACCAGGTGGTCAAAGAATTCCGGGATGTGGCGGTTACCTTTTCAGGGCATACCCACGGTATGCAGTTTGGGGTGGAAATCCCCGGATGGTTTAAATGGAGCCCGATCCAGTATATCTACAAACAGTGGGCCGGACTCTACGAGCGCGAGGGACAATATCTGTACGTCAACCGGGGCTTCGGTTTTCTGGGATATCCCGGCCGGGTCGGTATTCTACCCGAGATTACGGTAATGGAACTGGTGTAACCGAAAAGGAGGCGGTATCCGGAGAAAAAACCTTCCCGAATACCGCCTCCAACCATTAAAGCTCTTCCAGTTCGTCGAGGTCAATTTTATTCAGGGCCCGACGCAGATCATCGGCGTCAATGCCTTTGCCTTTCAGCGTGATGATGAAGCGATCCTGATAGAGGACTACCAATTCGCCCTCTTCCCAGCGACTATTGTATTTTTCAAATGCTTTGTGGCCGTCGATCACCGTGGTGCGCTCGTAGCCATTTTTAGTTTCTTTATCCACTTCGGCCATTGACCAGCCCATGTTGGCGAGACCGGCCAGCGGCAGACTGCCTCCGTCAACCAGGGCTACTTCCAGGTAGCGGTCATCGTCTTCGTATTTGGCTTCGGCTACCGAAACCTGTAGTCCTTTTACCCCGGAGCGTTCACCGGTATGCTCAATGCGATCCATGCGGAGCAGGCGATCCGGCAGGATGGCCTTCAGGTCGCGAAAATCAGCGGCAGGTATATTTTCTCCCTGATCGTTGGTCGTAAAGCTCTCCACCATTTTGGCCAGTCCGCTGGTCATTTCGGAGAGTCCCTCGTTGAGGTCGTCCATGCCATCATCAATATCCTTTTTAATTTCGTCCGTATCGGCTTTAATTTCGATCTTGATGCTATCGGTATCCTGGTCCCGCTCCACTTCGGAGCTACAGGACGTAAGGGAAAAGACCAAAACAAAAGTGCCTAAAAGGAATTGAAAACTTTTCATCTGTTTAATTTTGTGATTAAATCGCATGGCCGCAAACTACGGGGCGTAGCGCAATGATGCCGGAAATTTCGACTAACCTGGAAGGAGATAATATAAACTCGGTTTTTGGAGTACACGGATCGTTTTACATTTGCGGGAAAGAAGAGGATAACGGCCGTAATCCAAAAGCCGATCAAATAACAAGAACAAGCTATGCAATCCGAATTTCAAACCTATATGGAGCTGGGCTTCGAGCACATTGCCGATCTGGCGGCCTACGATCACATTCTGTTTATCGTAGCGCTTTGTGCGATTTACCGGATTAGCGAATGGCGTAAGGTGGGCATCCTGGTCACGGCTTTTACGCTGGGGCATTCATTGACCCTGGCTCTGGCGGCGCTGGATGTGATCCGGGTACCTGCGGCTTGGGTGGAATTTCTGATCCCGGTCACGATCTTTCTGACGGCTCTATATAATACCGTGATCCATAAGCTGGGAGAGGAGCGGGAAGGGACTTTCAGTCGCAAGCTGAATCTCAACTACCTTTTTGCCCTGTTGTTTGGCCTGATCCACGGTATGGGATTTTCCAATTTCTTCCGTTCGATGCTGATGCCCGGGGAGGAGAACAGCCTGATCAGGCAGTTGCTGGCGTTCAATATCGGGGTAGAGTTGGGGCAGTTGACTATCGTCGCCATTATCCTGGTGCTGGCCTACATTGGCATGAACCGCCTGCGTATTCCCCAGCGGGACTGGAATTTGTTCATTTCGGGTATGGCGGCCGGCCCGGCCCTGATCATGATGATGGAGCGGTGGCCGTTTTAAGGGTGCGGTTACCAGACATTTAATTCCGGTGATTTCCACAGCAGTAGCACCTGAATGGAAGCGGCTGGGAAATTTACCTCAGCAAATTTTCTAAAGAAAAGCAATATCAACTCTTGGCGGCTCGCGCCTTTGCGGTGAAGAAAAGATACCAAAGACCTTTACTCCTTTGGAAGGCCGTTAATCGCCAATGCTGCCCATTTCCACCCCTTCCGAATAAGCCACCTGGATGCCGTGTTGATTGAAGGCCGCCTTGATGCGTTCGTGGGCGGCAAAGGTGACATCCCAGTAGTTATCAGGATGCGTGTAGGGGCGAACGGCCAGTACGATATTATGACTGTCGAATGTCTCGATGCCAATCTCCGGCTCCGGATCTTCCAGCACGTTGGGAATACCCTGCAGTACCTCCATGATGATCTCTTTCACTTTGGGGAAGCTCTCGGCGTAGGGCATCGTAACGTTTAATTCTACCCTAATGAACCCTTTCTCGGAATAGTTGGTCACGATACTTTCCACCACCTGGCCGTTGGGAATGATGAGGGTTTTTCGGCCGGGAGTCACAATGAGGGTATTGAAGATTTGGATCTCTTCCACCTTACCGAATTTATCATTTACTTCGATCCAGTCCCCGGCTTTGTAGGGCCGGAAGATCAGGATGATGATGCCCGCTGCAAAATTGCTCAGGCTCCCCTGGAGGGCAAGACCCACCGCAAAACCCGCAGCGGCCAGTACGGCTATGAACGAGGCCGTCTCGATCCCGACCATCCCCGCAATACTAAAAAACAGCAGTACCTTGAGCGAAATACCCAGGATAGAGGACAGGAAAGGGGTGATGTTGTTGCTGATGCCGGCTTTTTCCATAGCCCGGCGGGCCAGTGTCGCCAGCTTATTGATCACCTTGATCCCTACGATCAGTACGATGATGGCCAACGCCAGTTTGGGAGCGTATGCCAACACCATATCAGTCAGCTTGGCTACCCATCCGCTGACTTCCTGCATTTGTTCTTCCATAAGCTGTGTATTTGCTATCGCAAATGTAAAGAACCGCCAAGGAATATGGAAAGAGTCGTCCGATTGTTTGACCGACCGGATGTGCTTACACAATGGGCACGCCGTTACTGTCTGTAGTCAGTACTTCGCTCATGTAATCGAAAAAGGGGCGCATGGCCTGGAAGGTATCGACCACCTGATCCAGAAAATCGGGCGACATGACCTGCTTATCCGTGAATTCCCGGGTTACAATAAATTGTTTGTGCCGGATCAGGTCGATGTTCGGATGATCCTGGGTATAACCCTTGGGAGAGGTTTTGACCTTAACGCCTTTCATGTCGCCAAAAGTTTGCTGAAAAGTGTCATCGGCGATGATATCGCGCAAAGGCTGGGCGTCAGCGGCAATTTCCTCCCTTATGCGTTGCAGATCGGCACTGCTGGGGCCCCAGAAGCCGCCCCCGAGGAAAGATCCTCCCGGCTGGATGTGGTAGTAGTAGCCGCCGCGGCGTAACTTAGTCGCTCTTTTGAGAGATCCGCTGAAATGAGATTTATAGGGTGTTTTGTCTTTGGAGAAGCGCGTATCCCGGTAGATCCGGAACAGCGACTTTTTACCCGACATGGGTTCCAGCAGGTCGTGTTGCGTCATGCGCGCGATCAGGTTCTCGGCAAATTCCACCATATAGGCGTGTTCCTGCTGGTATCTTTCTTTGTGGTCGTTGAACCAGGGACGATTGTTGTTATCTTTGAGATCTTCCAGAAAGGAAAGTGTGGATTTAGGTATAGCGGTAATGGGCATGATTTTGATAATATGGTTTTCGATAATGCGATAATGTAATGCTTGGTGCCGA
The DNA here is from genome assembly GCF_002646595.1 of Flavilitoribacter nigricans DSM 23189 = NBRC 102662. Classification (GTDB taxonomy): domain Bacteria; phylum Bacteroidota; class Bacteroidia; order Chitinophagales; family Saprospiraceae; genus Flavilitoribacter; species Flavilitoribacter nigricans. Next base: position 128,532 of record NZ_PDUD01000024.1, on the reverse strand, counting down.
CCTGCTTTAGAAGATATTGGGCAGAGTCTAGATTATCCTTCCGTTTTTACAAGCCTTTTCCAGGCCGATCAGCCATCCTGGACATCCGTAACTCCGTTCGCTTAAGCGACAAGAAAAAAACGGTAACCGGAAAAATATTGAATCGGTTACGGACAAAAGCACGGACTGCCAATTTTCGGCTGTATATTGACAATTTATATTATCACCAATAAATCAACAGGGCGGAAAAAAAATAGTTGAAGCCTTTTCCGATCTTGTGCACGAAATAATAAACGGATTATGAAAGCGATCATCCCCGTTGCGGGGGCAGGCACCCGATTACGACCTCTGACTTATACGCAACCCAAGCCTCTGATCCCGGTAGCGGGTAAACCCATCATTTCCTTCATCATCGATGATCTGCAGCGCGTAGGGATCCAGGATTTTATCTTCGTCATTGGTTATTTGGGAGAAAAGATCCGCAATTTCATTGAAGACGAATTTCCCGACCTCAACAAGACCTTTGTCAATCAGGAAGAAAGATTGGGATCGGCCCACGCGATCTGGATGGCCCGCGAACACTATGCCGACGCCGAGGAAGTTTTTATCTTTTTCGGGGATGCGATCATTGATGCCGATTTTCAGCGCATGGTCGATCTGCCGGTTTCCTGTCTGGGCGTCAAAAAAGTACCCAACCCCCGGGAGTTTGGTGTCGTAGAACTGGGCTCGGAAGGAGAAGCTACCCGGGTGGTGGAAAAACCCAAGATCCCCAAGTCGGATATGGCCATGGTCGGCATCTACAAGATCCGCGAAGTGAAGGCCATGATCGAAGCGCTGGATTTCAATATTACCCACGAACTGATGTCCAACGGAGAATACCCGCTGACGGATGCCATTATGCGAATGATCAACAAGGGCATTTCTTTCCAGCCCTTCCCGGTCGATAACTGGTTCGATTGCGGAAAGAAAGAAGTATTGCTGGAGACCAACGCCACCCTCCTGGACCGCGAAGGTTACGCCTCGAACGATCTGCCGAATTACGATAACACCATCATCATTCATCCGGTAAGCATTGGGGACAATTGTAAGATCACCAATTCCATCATCGGCCCCCACGTGACCATCGGCAGCAATGCCCGCATTGATAACGCCATTCTTAAAAATTCCATTATCGGCAATTTTGCCGCGCTCCAGGAAGTGATCCTGCAGAAATCCGTTATCGGCAACGATACCTCCGTCACGGGGCTGCGGCAAAGCCTGAATATTGGGGATAATACGGAGATCGATTTTAGTTGAGCAAATATTAAAATACTTCTTTTATTGTTTATTTTTTTTTATATATTTACTTCATTAATAGTGTATTCTACCCCGTTTTCCCTTTAGCTTAAAACGCTTTTTAATGAAAAAAGGGATATTTTCTTTACTCATTTTAAACTTCCTGGCCTTGGGCGTGACGCTGGCGCACGGTGATCTGCACGAACAGATCCAGCAGGTCACCAAAGCTATTGAAGAACGTCCGGACAGTGCTTATCTGTACTTTAAGCGGGGTAAGCTATATTTCCACCATGAGGATTTTAGGGAATGCCTGGCTGATCTCCAACGAGCCCAAAGTCTTGGCCACCACGATCTCATTCAGCAACTCATTTTTGCGAAAGCTCACCATCAATTAGGCCAACCGGAGCTGGCTTTATCCTACATAGACCTTATTTTAGCGGATCATCCTCACCATGTCAATGCTTTAAAAACCAAAGGAAGGATCAGCTTCGATCGGGGAAATTATCAGACCGCTGCCCTGGCTTTTGAACAGGTTATCGCACACAGTATCCGAAGCATCCCGGAAAATTATATGGATGCCTGCCGGGCCTGGGAATTGCTGGGTACTGAACAAGGGCAAAATAGAGCCATCGCTATTTTGGAAAAAGGTATTGAAGCATTGGGGCCGATCATCAGCCTTTACGAAAAGCGTACGGAACTCCTTATTAATTACGGCCGTCTGGAGGAGGCAATCGCCGCTCAACAAGCCATTATAGATATCTCCCAACGCAAAGAAGCCGCCTACTATCGGATGGCGGAGATCCATCTGATGCGTGAGGATCATTCTTCAGCCGCACAATACCTACAGCTTTCCCGCTCCGCTTTCGAAAGTCTGCCCCAACGCATACAGCAAACAACCGCTATGACGGATTTATTAAAGGATATCAACAAACACTTACAGCAGTTAAGGCAAAAAAAATAGATTTCTTCAACCTTAGAAGCTGCCTGGATTTGGCTTTGGAAATTTGTTACAGCGCATTTTTTTCGGCTATTGAGGCACCAATGCCGGAGTCCGTACGGATGAAGGCTTTGGGAACGATAGGAGGCGAAAAAGGGCTATAACAAGATCTGATCGTTGAATTCAAATAGCTTCTCAACCATTCTAAAGCCCATGAATCAATTGAAACTAACCTTATACGGCCTGACCGTATTACTGCTGATGCAGACTAATTTCCTACTAACCGGCCAGACTACCCTGGTCAATTACGGTGCTAACTGGAGTTATTTTGACGGTCAAACTGAACCACCGCTACAAGGCGCTCAGGACTGGACCGATATTGGATTTGATGCAACCTCCTGGTCGGCGGGTAACGCTCAGTTAGGATACGGCGACGGGGATGAAGCCACGGTGGTCAATAGCAGTACACTTACCCTTTACGTTCGGCACGAATTTGCCGTTGCCGATCCCGCAGTTTTTGCTAATCTGGACCTTAATCTTACTTATGATGATGGTGCTGTGGTATATTTAAATGGGGTAGAGGTCTGGCGGGTCAATATGCCGACCGGGACCATTAGTTACGGGACTTTCGCTGCTTCAACGAGTAGTGATAATGCTCAGGCTACTGCCAATATTGCCAATACCCTGGTCAGTGGCAACAATGTACTGGCCGTAGAGATCCACCAAAGGAGCACCACCAGCTCGGATATTAGCTTTGATCTGCAAATGGAGGGCTTACCGCCCGGTTCGGTCAACGTAGCGCGGGGACCTTACCTGCAAAAATCCAGCCCCACCCGCATGGTGGTAAAGTGGCGTACCTCCCAGGCAACGGAAACAGTGCTTGACTTCGGGACCACCCAGGGCAATCTTTCGCAGCAATACACCGAGAATACTCCAAAAACCGAGCACGAAGTAGAGCTGACGGGCTTAAATCCGGATACGCGTTATTTCTACCAGCTATCTAATGCTTCTGTCGTTTTGGTACCCGCTGCTGCTGATCTCTATTTTCAAACAGCTCCGGTTACCGGTACGGATCAGCCGACAACGGTTTGGGTACTGGGCGATTGTGGTACCGGTACCAACAATCAGCGCAATGTACGGGATGCTTATTACAATTATATCGGATCCCAGCATACCGATGCCATACTGTTTTTAGGAGACAATGCCTATAATAACGGTACGGATAATGAGTACCAATACGCCATTTTCGAGAATATGTACGAGGATAAACTGAAAAATTCAGTATCCTGGTCTTGTCTGGGTAATCACGACGGGTATTCAGCAAATTCCAGTACCCAAACCGGGCCGTACTACGATATTTTCTCTTTTCCAACCGCTGGAGAATCCGGCGGTATGGCTTCCGGTACGGAAGCTTACTATTCCTTTGACTACGGAAATATTCACTTTATTTCGCTGGACTCCTACGATTCGGATCGTTCCATCGGCGGGGCTATGTACAACTGGTGTTTAAACGATATTCAGAATACTACTCAGGACTGGATCGTGGCTTTCTGGCACCATCCTCCCTACAGCAAGGGATCGCACGACTCGGACAGCGAAACCGCCCTGGTGCAGATGCGGCAGAATTTTTTACCTATGCTGGAATCTAATGGCGTAGACCTGGTCCTTTCCGGTCACAGTCATTCCTACGAAAGATCTTATTTTTTGAACGGGCACTACGGCAATTCCGATTCGTTTAACAGCAATACGCATACCGTGGGTACCACCGGTGCTGGTGATGGCCGGGTGAATGGCACGGGTGCCTATGAAAAAACAGTTACCGGACCGGACGCCGGCAGCGGAGCGGTTTATATCACTGCGGGATCCTCGGGCAAAGTTTCGGCTGCGGCTCTGGACCACGAAGCCATGTACTATTCCGTTGCAGCTTTGGGTTCTTGTATCCTGGAAGTAGACGGTGATCAGATGGATGTGAAATTCATTCGTGAGACGGGGGCGGTCGAAGACTATTTTACGATCAATAAGGCTCCGCAGTGTACGATCGGTAGCAGTTGCGATGATGGCGATGCCTGTACGATCAACGATGTATACAATAGTGATTGCAACTGCGAGGGAACGCCCGTTCCCGATAGCGATAATGACGGTATCTGTGATGACCTGGATCAGTGCCCGGGCCTGGATGACAACCTGATCGGCCAGAGTTGTGATGACGGTGATCCCTGTACCACCAATGATGTATACGACAGCAATTGTGGTTGTTCCGGTACGCCCGTTGGGGATGCGGACAACGACGGTTACTGTGATGCTATTGATCAATGTGCCGGTTTGGATGATAATCTGATTGGCCAGAGTTGTGATGATGGCGATGCCTGTACGGGCAATGATGTGTACGACAGCAATTGTGGCTGCGCCGGTACGCCTTTGGCGGATAACGACGCCGACGGTTTTTGCGTAGGGCAGGATCCGGACGATAATGACCCCTGTGTACCGGATGCCGGCGGACAAGCCTGCGATCCCTGCGATGTACTGATCAGTGATGGATTTGAGGCCGGGTTTGGAAATTGGAACGACGGTGGTAATGATTGTAGCCAGATAGCCAGTAATGCGAATAGCGGTAACTACAGCATTCGCCTCCGGGATGGATCGGGGGCAGCCTCTTCCATTTTTACCGATCCGCTGGATCTTTCTGCTTTCACCGAAGCGAGGATTGATCTATCTTTTTACCCTACCGGTATGGAAAGCGGAGAGGGCCTGTTACTGGAGGTCTCCACCAACGGCGGCGGCGCTTTCGTGGTTTACCAATCCTGGGCCAACGGTGCTGATTTTGTGAATGACACCCGCTATAACGTATCAGTGGAGATCACGGGTATTCCTTTTACCGGCGCCACCGTATTTCGGTTGCGTAGTAATGGTTCCAATAATTCCGATATTGTCTATATCGATGATGTAGTGGTGAATACCTGTGCGGTAAGCTGTACGGAAGGCGCACCGTGTGATGACAATGATCCTTGCACCGTCGACGATAAGTATGATGCGGAATGTAATTGTATTGGAACGCCTGCACCGGATAGCGATGGTGATGGCGTATGCGATAGTTTGGACCAGTGTCCGGGGCAAAACGATAATCTGGCCGGACAGGCCTGCGACGACTCGGACGACTGTACTACCAATGATATATATGACAGCGAATGCAATTGTACTGGCACCTACACGGACAACGATAATGACGGTTTTTGTATCGGTCAGGATCCGGATGACAATGACGGCTGTAATCCGGATCCGAATTCTGGTGCTTGCAGCCCCTGCTCGGATATCATCGCCGATGGTTTTGAAAGCGGTTTCGGAAACTGGAATTCAGGTGGTGCCGATTGTGAGCGAACTACTTCTTATCCCAATACCGGATCGTATAGTATTCGGCTAAGAGACGGTTCGGGTAGTGCGTCATCCCTTTTCACTAATAATCTAGATCTGAGTGCTTATCAGGAATTGGAGCTTTCCTTTTATTTTTATGCATTTGGCATGGATACCGGTGAAAGCTTCTCGTTGGAAGTGTCTACCAATGGAGGAAGCACTTATACTACCTACCGGACCTGGGAATCCGAAATTGATTTCGTAAACGGGATCTCCTACCAGGAATCAGTTTTACTCAGCGGCCTGAGCTTCAGCAATAATACCCGCCTCCGTTTTATCTGTAATGGTTCCAATAACGGAGATCAGGTCTATCTAGATGATATTACGGTCAGTAACTGTGGGCTTGCTGCATTGCAGGCGCTTCGTGCCGGTTCTACCACAAATTTTGAGCTAAGTGAAGACATTCGGATGAACACCCCTAAGCTGAAAGTTTATCCAACGCCGGCTGATCAGCAATTATATCTGGAAGTTTCGGGGATATCGAATACGCCACTTCATTTAAAATTGTACAATACCAACGGTCAGATTGTGATTCAGCGGACCTATCCAGATTATGAAAATGGGGTATGGGAAGTTGAGATGGGAGATCTACCGGCCGGATTATATTTCCTTCAGCTTAGTTCTGACCGGGAGGTCTTTCCGGTACAACGGGTAATTATTGGCCGGTAATAGATCATGTCCTATTCTGTAGTCCGTCTGCTCCGGGTTGATCTTGGAGCAGACGGATAAAGTTTTTCGCCTGTTTACGAAGTAGCGCTACGATTTCTTGCAATTTATGCTTGCCTGAGCCCTAGTTCTTGATCTGATCAAGGGTACGGACCTGCAGATCCCGCAATTGCGGAAGCAGTACGATGTCGCTGGTATCCCCCAGAATTTCGTCGATCAGTCCGTACTCCATGGCCTCGTGCGCATTCAGGTAACGGTCGCGCAGAAAATACGCTTCGATCTCCCGCCAGTCGTGCCCGCTGTGTTTTCCGATCAGATGGAATAGTTGCGCCTGTACTCTTTCCTGCTCCCGGTAGGCGATCCGGACGTCTTCCGTGTAGCCCTGCGCACCGCCGCCCGTCGGATGCATGTGAATGGTGGAGTGGGGTAGGGCGTAGCGCCTGCCGGTCGCTCCCGAGCACAGTAAAGCCGTACCCATGCTGGCCGTCACCCCCACAGCCATGGTGGAAACCGGGGCTTTCACCATTTGCATGGTATCGTAAATGGCCAGTCCGGCGTAGACGTGCCCGCCCGGACTGTTGATGTACATCTGAATGGGAGCCTTGGAATCCTGGCTGTCCAGGTACAGTAGCTGCGCCACTATAAGATTGGCGACCTGATCGTTGATCCCGGTGCCCAGAAAGATGATCCGCTCTTTGAGCAACAGGCTGTAAATGTCGTAGGCGCGCTCACCGTGCCCCGAACTATCAATTACCATTGGAATAGTCATAATGATGGTTTGCTGTGGCGACGCACGCTTATACGTCTTCACATGGTGATATAAAATGGGCTTGTCAAACCGGAGTGTAATCCGGCTTAACCAATGTTGGATAAAGAAAAATTCAGTTATTAGCGAAAGAGGGACAGGATACGCTCCCGCCAGCTCAAGGGAGCCTGCTCACTGAACAGTTCGCAGTGGATCTTTTCCAGCTCCCGTTTCAGGCGGCGGCGGCCACTCCTTCGAATGAGACGATAAGTTTGTTTTTGTTGTTGGAATTGGGCGTAGAGTTCCGGTTCCAGCAGCAGCCGTTGCCGAAGGTGTTCCCGCTCCTCCGCCGGCAACTGCCCGCTGAGGTAAGCTTCTAATTGTTGTATGTCACGCAGAGACGGTCTCATCGGCTCGTTTGGCAACTTCGTTACGGACTTTTTCCATGCATTTATACTTCTGTACGGTGGCGGAACGGACGGAGCGAAATCCGAATTCCTCGGCCACTTCCTGCATGTTGTAGCGGAAATAATAGACGGCCTGCAGCAGGTCGAGACATTTTTTTCCGGCTTTTTCCAGGTAGCGGATCAGTGATCCGGATCTTTCGGGCGCATCCGGTTCCGCTTCGTATTCGTTCTCCGAAAAATCGTCGGTCGGGATCTCCCGCTGCTTCTTGCGCAGGTAATTGGACCACTGATTGCGGCACATGCCCACCACATAGCTGATGACAGAGCCGCGGATCTGCAGTTCCTCCGTCTGACATTTTTCAAAGAGGGCGATCAGGGCTTCGTGGAATACGTCCTTGGCTTCTTCCAGGGTGCCTTTGCGCCGGGCGATCAGGGCGGCCACCTGGGGAAAAGCATCCCGGTAGATCTCCCGGAAAGCCGACTCCCGGTCCTGCCGGAAAAGCTGTATCAATTCGCTTTGGTTCATGATTTATTGGGTCTGTTCATATAGTAGTAACAAGCCGGAGGAAAATATCACCCAGACCGGTGGAATTTTTTTTGGAAAAAATCCCTTTCCTATTAAATAGCGACTACCTGTGTGAATTTACAGCTTTTTAGCGTACCTTTGCACGCTGTTTCGGGAGAGGGGCGCGAAAATGTTACTTTTCGGAGAATGCCCGTCCCAAGCAAAAGTCGTTTTTGACTATTTTTAACCCGAGTTGTGGGTCCGTTGGCCGGTTCGTGAAAACCGGCATCTTGAACCATGAAGTTGAGTAGGTGTGTGAGAACCCGTTCGGCTTTATTAATGGGAGCAGGGTAGCCAATATTGCTCGCCGTACCGGAATCGCAACTCCTAGACAATACTTCATGAATCAATTCTCCGAGCTGGGGCTTTCCCAGCCGATCGTAGATGCCATTGCCGAAATGGGCTTTGAAGAACCTACACCCATTCAGCGGCAGGTTATCCCAAAATTATTAGAAGAAGAAACTGATGTGGTGGGACTGGCCCAGACCGGGACCGGTAAAACCGCAGCTTTCGGTCTGCCTTTGATCGAACTGGTCGAGGAATCCGAACTATATCCCCAGGCGCTGGTACTGGCGCCTACCCGTGAGCTGTGCCTGCAGGTATCCAACGAACTGGCTGCTTTCGGGAAAAAGATCAAGCAACTGCGTATCACAGCCGTTTACGGCGGTACCGATATTTCCCGTCAGATCAAGGAACTGAGAAGAGGTACCCACATCGTGGTGGCTACCCCCGGACGACTGCGGGACCTGATCAACCGCAAAGCGGTCGATCTGAGCAAATTGTCTTTCCTGGTACTCGATGAGGCCGATGAGATGCTCAATATGGGCTTCAAAGAGGAGATCGACGAGATCCTGGAAAATACACCGGAAGACAAGCTGACCTGGTTGTTTTCCGCTACCATGCCGCCCGAAGTTCGCCGGATCGCCAATGACTACATGCTCGATCCGCTGGAAGTAAGCGCCGGCAAACCCAATACCTCCAATGCCAATATCGACCATCAGTACGTGATGGTGCGTCGGCACCAGAAGTACGATGTGCTGCGCCGTTTCCTGGATTACGATCCGGACTGCTTTGCACTGGTCTTTACGCGTACCCGCCGGGACGCGCACGAACTGGCCGAACAACTCGTGAAGGACGGCTACCACGCCGATTCCCTCCACGGAGATATGAGTCAGGCCCAGCGTGATCACGTGATGCAGCGCTTCCGCGATCAGCGTTTACAGATCCTGGTAGCTACCGATGTGGCGGCCCGGGGTATTGACGTGCAGGAGATCAGCCACGTATTTCACTATAACATCCCCGATGATCTCGCCTTCTATACCCACCGAAGCGGCCGTACCGGCCGGGCGGGGAACGAAGGTATTTCTCTGGTGATCGCGAATCCGAAAGATCGCGGTCTGTTGAGAAACGTAGAGCGTCGCCTGAAGATCGATTTCTCGGAAGCACATATCCCAACCGGTGAAGCCATCTGCGCCCGCCGACTGTTGCACGAAGTGCGTAACCTGAAGGAGATCCCCGTACAGGAAAGCCTGGAAACTTACGTACCCGGTGTCAGTGAAGAACTGGAATCCCTGAGCCGGGAAGATCTGATCCGTAAGATCACCGCACTGACCTTCCGCGGTTCACTGAAGGAATACCTGAACGCACCGGACCTGAACCAAAAGGGTGGAAGTTCCGGCCGCGATCGTCAGGATCGTCGCACGGGTGGTCCGATGGAGCGTCTGTTCATCAACGTCGGTCAGATCGATCTGAAGAGCAAAGGTGATTTCCTCCGTATGATCTGTGACGAAGCTCAGATCACCGGCAGTGTGATCGGCCGGATCGATTTCCGGGCAAAGCATACTTTCTTCGATGTGGAGACGGACGTAGCTGAAACGGTCATCCAACGCCTGGGTGAGATCGAACTGGACGGTCGTTCCATTCGTGTCAACCGGGATGGTGGCGGAAAATTCGGAGGAAAAAAAGGCGGCAAGGGCAAACGCCATGGCGGCTTTAAGAAAAAATCTTCCCGCGGCCGTTCTTACGCCTAGAGGATTAACCGAACGATAGCGGAATGGGGTAGGGTGTGGTACCAACGCACGCTCCTCATTCCGAAAGAACATACCCGTGAAAATATCAAAAAAGCGCCCGCGGACCTACCGGTCCCGGGCGCTTTGCATTTTGGTCAGTACAGTAGAAATGCGGCACGGGGTTTGGGCAGCGAGAAATTATTAACAAAACTAGTCTTAAAACCCATGGCCGGCTGCCCGTAAACCCAGTACCTGAAAGCTTCGTTTAGAAGCAGTATTCGTTCGCTTCAATCAAAGTATCGGCGATCAAACGGCGGGCCGTTTTCACGTTGGTCATTGGATATTTGGTGAAACGCTTGAGTCCCATCAGGAAGGTACGCAGCAGATCACCTTCGGCGAAAGACAGCAGTGCATCCGTAGCGGATTTGTGGATCCGGGCCGTGGCATCCGTGAAAAATACCCGGAGCATGGCGTCGTATACCTCCTGATCGATCTTGGTATGCATATTGCTGAGTTTTTCAACCCGCAGCAGCAGCGATTCCGCCATCAGGATATCGATCATAATATCCGCAACGTCCATCAGGATCTCCTGCTCTTCTTTTAGTTTAAGCTTACCGTCCATTTGCATTTTGGCGGCCGCACCGGCGGTCATCAGCACGATCTTTTTAAAATCGGCCAGGGCTTTATGCTCTTCGCCGTAAGCTCCTTCGGCTTTGTCCATGCTCGGCATGGAGGACAGTTCCTTCTGAACCTCCCAGGCCGGACCAACAATGTCGATCGCACCTTTCAGCGCCCGCTTGAAGAGCATATCTACGGTCAGCAGGCGGTTGATCTCATTGGTCCCTTCGTAAATGCGGTTGATCCGGGCATCCCGGTAGGCGCGGGCGGCGGTTCCTTCTTCCGAATAGCCCATACCTCCGTGTACCTGTACCGTTTCGTCCACCACATAGTCCAGGGTTTCGGAACCGGCTACCTTCAGGATCGCACACTCAATGGCGTACTCTTCGGCTGCTTTCAGTTTGGCTTCGCCGAAAGACGCCCCTTCGGATTTGAGTTCCTGTACTTTTTCCTGGATCAGATTGGATACGCGATACAGGGCGCTTTCCGTAGCAAATACGCGGATCGCCTGCTCGGCCAGTTTGTACTTAATGGCTCCAAAGCTGGCGATGGGCACCTTGAACTGATGGCGTTCATTCGCGTACCGCACGGCTGTAGAGATACTTTCCTTGGCGCCACCGTTGGATAAAGCGCACAGTTTGAAACGACCGGTATTCAGGGCATTAAAGGCGATGAGGTGTCCCTTACCGATCTCTCCCAGCACGTTTTCCGCCGGAACTTTTACATTTTCGAAAAATACCTGACGGGTAGAAGAACCCTTGATGCCAAGTTTTTTCTCTTCCGCACCGAGGCTTAGTCCTTCGGAGTTCCGCTCTACAATAAAGCCGGTGAACTGATCGCCGCCCACCTGGGCGAATACGATAAAGATATCCGCAAACCCGGCATTGGAGATCCACATTTTCTGGCCATTCAGCAGGTAATGCTCACCGTCATCGGTCAGATCGGCACGGGTTTTAGCCGCCAGTGCATCCGAACCCGAACCCGGCTCCGTCAGACAGTAAGCCGCTTTGAGTTCGCCGTTGATCAGGCGGGGCAGGTATTTTTCTTTTTGTTCTTCCGTACCGAAATAGAGGATCGGCAACATACCGATACCGATGTGCGCGGCGTAGCTCACGGTGAAGGCACCGGAAGGACCGAGTACATCGCTGATGAGCGTATTGGTATTGGTGTCCAGAGCCATGCCGCCGTATTCCTCCGGCATATGCGTACCAAGTAATCCCAACTCGGCCATTTTTTCGAGCAGAGTCACGGAAATATTATCTTCCTGGTGTTCGATCTTTTCGGCATTGGGCAGGATCTCGTTGTGGAGAAAATCGCTGACCATGTCGCGGATCATCAGTTGTTCTTCGTTGAATTCTTCGGGGATGAAGGTGTCTTCAGTTTTGGAGGATTTGATGATAAATTCTCCGCCCTTCAGAACATCTTTTTTAGCTATGGTATCTTGCATGGAGATGTAGGATTTTTAACTTTAGCGAAAATTCGCTATAAAAATAACCCCTTTCCCCGATTTAAGAAAGTTATGAAGGGGTTAATTTGCGAAAATTCGCTAAAATTCTGTTCCCAGAGCAGAAGAATGCAGTTGCAACCGCTCAATTTAGATGTGAAATAAAGCAAAAAACAAAAAGCGCGCAGACCGTCGACCGTCCACCATCAACCGTCCACCGACCGTCAACCGTCAACCATCGACCGTCCACCATCAACAATCATTTCTGCCCATTCAACCCCCAATCATAATCCAAATAATCCACTTCCGCATCCGGAGCAACCTCGATCTCATCGACGTATTCATTAACCAGTTCCACCCGGGAATTGTACTGGTCCTTAAAATCGCCCCAGTACCAGTTCAGGATCTTGGACAATTCCAGCTTTTCGGCGGACAGTTTGTTTTTCGCCGGGTCGTTCAGAAAATCCCGGGCCGCCTGGTCCAGTTGTTTGTCCAGTTTATCGCCGGTATAGGCAAAGCGTTGCAGTTTCGGGCAGGAAATGGAGGCACAGTTTACCGCAAAGTGGATGCGGGGTTCATTGTATTTGGGCCGGAGAATACCATGCTCAATATTGTTGAGATCGTATTCCGCACCTTCGATATTGATAAATTTGATATCCCAGACCGTATTCACGAAGGGGATACCGCTCTTGATGTCCTTGATACTGGTCACCGGATAATAGTCCATGATCAGTTTGATGGTAAAAGCATTGTAAGCGTTGATCCAGTAAGCGATCCGCTCTTCGCGGGTCCAGTTCTGATCGTTGGGGTGATGCCGGCTCAGCAGTTGAAGATATTCCTTGAACTGTACGCTATCCTGGATAAAACCCTGATAATCCACCAGTCCGGCTTCGTCTACGTGCCGGCGCAGCAGCGAATCGAATACGGAATGACTGATGGGCTGGGAATTAGAATCGTAATCCTTTACGGCACAGGCGCTGAAGATTATACTGCTCACAAGCAGGAGGATCGAAGTTTTCCAATATCTTTGAAAGTTCATTTCGGATTTCTGGTTTAATGGATTAATGTTTGGTCCTGATAATGCGGACATCTTATAAACATACGGTTTGGTCTCAATTGTTGGTTGTGGGGATCGGATTATGATGATTTGTCCCGATCGGGACGGCTGGACCGGAATGGTATTGCTTTATTTCAAACTTGGATCTTGACGCAGCGCAATTTACAACTCGGGGAATACCACTGGTCCGTTCGTACCTACGGGAACGGCCCCCGCCTGTTGATCGTCCTGCACGGATTCGGGGAAGACGGAAGTATTTTCTCCGACTGGGCGGATCCGCTCGGAGACTACTATACGATCCTCGCGCCGGATCTCCCGCACCACGGCAATTCCACTGCCGTCCCCGGAGCCGACTACGGCCCGCAAGAAGTGATCCGGGTGATCAACGCAATCCTGGAAGATCGAAAAGATCCCTACGCTCTGGTCGGGCACAGTTTTGGAGGTCGTATCCTGATCGGAATCTGGAAGCAACTCTCCCGCCCACCGGAAGCCGTCTGGTTGCTGGCGCCGGACGGACTGGCTACCAAACGTATGGGCCTGGTCGGCAAACTGCCCGGAAGTATCCGAAAATGGATCGCGCAACGGATCGATACCGGTTACCGGGGGTGGATCCGGCTCGCCCGTCGCCTGCACCGCCTTGGTTTGCTGGATGCCTTTTCGGTAAGGTACATGCAACACCATCTGTCCGACGCCTCCAAACGCCGTCGGCTGATGTCCACCTGGATCGCCTTGCCGCATTTTTCGGTTAACCGCGACCAATTGTTACGGGATGCCCGGGAAGCGCAGTCGCCTATTCATCTGGTGATTGGAAAATCAGATCCATTGATTGACTGGGAATTACTGGAGGACTGGCTAAAAAAATGGCCCGCATCCAGACTTCATGTTCTGGATGCGGGCCATAATCTGATCCGTGCGGAAGTTGCCGAAATGATCCGGCAGGGATCCTGAAGATTATTTTTTCCGCACCTTCAGCGCTCCGTATTTGAGCCGGGCCTTAATGGTACCGCCCGAGGAGCCTACATGCCCTTTCACTTCGTGGGCATTCATTTTTTCCTTTTCGTATACTACCGTCAGGTCCTGCGGATATCCGATACCGGCGTAGGTCGCGTTGGCGTCCAGCTCAAAGTTGGTACCGCTGGCTACGCCCAGCTTAAAATCAGAGTATTCGCCGAGTAGGGTAGCGGCCGAGAAACCCCGGGTCAGTTCTTCCACCGTGACGTCGCCATAGCTGATCTCCAGGTCGATGCTTTTGGAGACAGAGCGGGCGAAGAAATGGGTGTAATCGGAATCCAGGTAGACCGATTCGGCTTTCTGGATCTCCAGGTTGTCGTATTTACCCGTGTTGCGAAACTCGCCGACCTGACCCAGTTTGTACGTATCGTACTTGGTGTCGCAGCGGATATCGCCGGCTTTTTCGACCGTAATGGTGGAATATTTACTATCGATCTCCAGGTCCTGCGCCTCCATCATTTTCAGGGTGCAGTGCGCTGATTCGATATTGGCGTTGCCAACCCGATTGATGGTACCGTTGCCGTAAGCCAGCGACAGATTGAGCTCATCACCCAGTCCTTCCATGATCAGATTGCCGTATTTGACCTGTACGTTGGCACTGCCGCGCAGCGGAGCGACTTTGGAGTCGCAGTACTTCGCGTCCAGTTCCAGTTGATTGGTCGGCGGCATCCAGACCTCGTAATTGATGGAGTAATCAGCCTTATTGTTGTTATCTTTCCACCAGGAATTTGACGTGGAGGAGATCTCCGTTTTGGCGCTTACGTAATTGCTGCTATTGCTGAAATTAACGTCGATGCGATCAAAAATGGATTGGGCGACCTCTTCGCCACTGGCCTTAACCACGATCATTACCTCTACTTTCACCCGGTTTTGGTCCCAGGTATTGATATTTACCTTGCCGTATTTATTGTAAATACCGGTGGTGCCGTCGGCGCTGATCTCAAATTCCTTTTTAATGGTTTTGGAAAATTCCCGCCGGGCCTGGGAAGATAGGCTGCACAGGGTAAACAGTGCGAGCGCCATGCCCAGGAGCTGGAATCTGTATTTATATACTAGTCTCATCTAATGTAGGATTATTCAAATCACCCTCGTTGGCCCGGATGCGTTCCAGCACTCTTTCGAGGATTTGCACTTTTAATTGATAACTGCGCAGCAGGTTGGTTACGATCTCTTTTTCCATTCCTGCGGGGGCCTTGACAATTTCATTGCGCAGTTCTTCCATGGTTTCATCGATCTGGGCCAGGTCTGCTTTCACCGTTTCCCGTTGGGGATAATTAGCCAGTTTGGCAAATTTGGCGTTGATCTGTTGGTTGTAATGGGCCTCTAATTCGGCCAGTTCCGGAGAAATGCGGGCGAGGGTTTCCGCGGCGGTATTTTCTTCCGTACCGCGGCTGATCTGGTGCCCGATCAATCCTCCTGCCAGTAGCAGCAACAGCACTGCCGCCGCTGATTTCAGGATCTTTCTCCACTGGAAGGGTCTGGATTTTTTTTGATCCAGCGCCCGGTCGATATCCGCCCAAACCTTCAGACTGGGGCGGGCGTCATCAAACGCTTCCCGATTAGTCCGAACGAATTGTTCCAGATTATCTTGCATGATGTATAAGTTTTCTACAGTAACCCCCGCAAGGCGTCCATTGTTTATCGGACGCGGAGGGTCCCCTGGTTCTGTTAATAGTTGGATGATTGTTTTCTGGTCATCAGTATTTCCTGCAGCTTCCTTTTGGCCCGGCTGTACTGGGACTTGGAAGTTGCTTCGGTAACACCGAGAATTTCACCTATTTCCTTGTGGTCGTATCCCTCCAGCATGTAAAGAGAGAATACGATGCGATATCCGTCCGGTAGTTCCATCATTGCACTTTTGACGGCTTCTACACTCAGGCCAATGACCACCGGGGTCACGGCCGGTTGCGGCGAATGATCGTGACGTTCTACGTCCAGTTCTTCGAGCGGCAGTCGGCGTTTTTTCAGAAAGTTGATGCAGTTATTGATCACGATCCGCTTGATCCAGGCTCCGATGGAGGACTGAAAACGGAAAGAATCCAACTTGGTAAAAATATCAACGAATGAATTCTGTAATAAGTCTTCGGCATCCGTTTCATTTTTCACCATCCGCAGGCATACATTGTACATAGCTTTACCGTACAATCGATACAGCTCGAATTGCGCCTGGCGGTCTCCTTTCTTACACGCCTCTACGATTTCTCGATGGGTGCTGGCGTAGTCCAATTTGATTACAGCGGGTTGCTTAGAGCCGGCTGTCAGCATGGCTCGACTATTTAATTTAACAGTAGGGTGATTATCGGTCGGACCGAAAGTGTCAAAAAAGGTGCTTATGACTACTTTGCTAGCTAGTGAGCTTTTTACATACTCCAGTGTGCTTTTAGTCTGAACCGAACTGCAAAAATAATGACAAGGGCCAATTTAAAAGGTTGCACCGATCGGTAAAAAAAAGGTCGACGGTATAGGTATGGTTTTCGACGGGCGAAATTCCCCCGCTTATAAGTCGATATTTTGCTGGAAATACAGGCGGCGGTTGGTCATATCAAAAGCCGTCAGCTGATTGAGTCCCTGCACCCGGAAAACGCAGCCACTGTCGAGGATCAGCGCGGACATATCGTCCATCTTTTCGTACATGCTGAGTATCTCATCCACCCGGGTCGGAGTATGGCCGTGCAGAATGATCCGCCTGCCTACCCATTCCTTATTGACCGATTCGTACCAGTGCCTTTCCCAGATCATGGCGTGCTGGTCTTCCAGGGGATCCGGAATGCTGAAATTAAATCCGGCGTGTACGAGCCAATAGTCTTCCACCCGGTGGCAGGAGGGGAGGGAAAGGATAAATTCCAGATGTTCCGGTGGGATATCCTTCGGGTGGCGGCAGTTGTAAGAGGCGAGTGTTTCCGCCAGTCCGGGATAAAGATAGAGCGGGCGCCCGGGAGGGGATAAGCTGAGTTCGAAAAACATCTGCTCGTGGTTGCCGAGCAGGCAGGTCAGTTGGTAGCCATCTGCTTTCAGCTTGAGAATGGTATCGATCACTCCTTTACTGTCCGGGCCGCGATCAATGTAGTCGCCAAGCAGGAACAATTCGTCCTCCCGGGAGAGCGCGACCTTGTCCAGGAGAGCCCGAAAGGTTTTATGGCATCCGTGAATATCAGTAATGGCAATCTGGCGCATAGTTTTGAATAGCTTTGGGTTGAGAAGCGGCGAGCCGCAAATATCCGTAATTTTCGGGACTGGATGAGCAATTTGGTGGGGTGGAAGCCGGAGCATTCGGAGTCAAGGATCATCTCCTCTATTCTATCATCCCATTTCCTTTCATTCACTCAAATAAAGCTGTAAAAACATCAGGTCCAGCCATTGGCCGAATTTGAAACCTACTTCCCGAAAATGAGCGACCGGTTCAAAGCCCATTTTCTGATGGAACAGGAAACTACCCTGATTTTGCGTATCAACTCCCGCGATCATAATGTGCATTCCCTGGGCTCTGGCCAGACGGATCAGTTCTTCCAGTAGCTTCTGCCCGATACCGAGATGATGGTGATCCCGGTGCACGTATACCGAATGTTCCACGGTGAATCGGTACCCTATCTTATTGCGGAACGGCCCGTAACTGCCAAAGCCGACCAGAATACCATCGCGTTCGGCTACGATCACCGGCATATCGGCGGCCTGTTGCCTGGTCAGCCAGGCTTGCCGGTCGGCCAGACTTTCCGGCTCGTAACTGTAGTTAGTCGTGGTAGTCAGGATAATGTGATTGACGATGTCCAGGATAGCCGGAAGATCGTCCGGCCCGGCCGGTCGGATGTTAAGATGCATGCGAACAGGATTTAAGCGGATCTTTTTTGCAGGAATATGGCCAGGGCGGGAATGAAATTACACATTTAAGTACCCGACAAAAATAACTATTGATCACAATACTTTATCCAGGCAATTGCAGAAAGGTGAAAAAGTTACGCCAAATGCCCGGTAATCTGACTTTCCCCATCGAACTCATTTTTTGAAAATTACTGACATAGGGCTGTCAGCGACTGCTACTTTCTTTGTGGAAAAAGCATGGAAAAACTTGATCTGAAAAAGCGGTACGCTCCCTACTATTCGGCGGCGCGGCAACCGGAGATCCGCCAGATTGAAGCGGCCCGCTACATCAGCATTACCGGTCAGGGAGACCCCGACGGACCGGAATACGCCGCTAAAGTACAGGCCCTGTTCACTGTCGCCTATTCTCTCAAATTCGCGTTCAAGCAGGAAGGACAGGATTTTGTAGTACCCAGGCTCGAAGGTTGTTGGTGGTTCGATGAGGATGCTTACGGTTCGGTCACCATGGAGGAAGCGCCCACCCGAATCCCCCGTAGTGAATGGCACTGGCGCATGATGATCCGGATGCCGGAATTTGTCCACGCTGCGGCCTTAACCGTAGCCATTGATGAGGTCATCCGGAAAAAAGCCCTGGAAACGGCCCGGTCAATAGCGTGGCTGGAAACTCCACCGGAAAAAGTAGTCCAGATGCTGCACGTCGGCCCCTTTGAGCGCGAACCGGAAAGTCTGCGCATCCTGCAGCAATTCATCGAGCAAAGAGGATTTAAAAAAGCGGGATTGCACCACGAAATTTACCTGTCAGACATCCGGCGGGCGGCACCGGAATCCTGGAGGACCATACTGCGGGAACCGGTTTCCTGAGCGCAAGGGAACGCTCGAGTGACGGATTTTTTATAATTTAAACCAGACATTGGCCACAATGGTAATTAACCCATAGATCCAACGCATGGACCAGGAAAGAAAACGCATGCAAAATGTCCGCTTTCGCAACATCGCTGAAATGCTGGCCTACCTTCCGGAAGATCAGCAACTGATCACAGAACGCCTGCAGGGCCTGATCTGGGAAACAGTACCGGGCGTAAAGGAAAAACTCTCCTACAACGTTCCCTTCTACGCTCTCCGAAAGAATATCTGTTTCATCTGGCCCGGTGCGGTGCCCTGGGGCAGCACTACCAAAGCCGGGGTCATGCTAGGATTCAGTTACGGTCATTTGCTGCACGATGCCAGTGATTACCTGGAAAAGGGTAACCGGAAGCACGTTTACACCAAGACATTTCTGCAGGAGGCGGATATTGAGGACGAGATCATTCGGCATTTTTTGCTCGAATCGATGGAAATTGACGAGATGTTGTATCGGGAAAAACATCAGCATCGCAGGAGCCGAAAGAAAAACAAATGAGCAATAAATCATTTCATCGCACCCTTCCACAGAAGCGGATGGGATCCGGAGCGCTGTTTCTGAACGAAAAACAGGAAATATTGTTGGTCAAACCCAGTTATAAACCAGGCTGGGAGATACCCGGCGGGATTGTTGAAAAGCTGGAGTCTCCACTTAATGCCTGTCGGAGAGAGGTCTGGGAAGAGATCGGTATAGAGCCGGCTGTACTCCGTCTATTATGTGTAGATTATCTATCGGAAAATGACACTAGAACGGAGGGCCTGATGTTTATCTTTTACGGTGGTACCTTGAACCCGCAGGCTATCCGGCAAATCCGGATCGATGGGGAGGAGATCATCAATTTTGCTTTTGTCCCAGCGGACGGTATTTCGGAAAAAACTTCAAAGATCCTCGGCCGAAGGATCCTCAAATGTATCGAGGCTTTCAAAAAGGGGGATACGCTTTATCTGGAAGATCAGGAGTAGCCGATCGCTTTGATCTCTGGCGATTTATATTTAAATTGCAATACGCTCTGATTTTTACATTTTCGGTACATTCCCGGCGTAATAGTGAATACCGATAACTCCCGGATACTGTACCCCATAAGTTTTATGATATGAAAAAAAATGCTCTGCTCTTTGGTGCTCTTCTTTTTGTATTTCCTATGCTCGGTCAGGTAGCAAAATTACAGGTTGGCGATCCGCTGGGACTCACCGAGATCCAAACCCGGCAAGGGACCCCTTATTCTCTGGATGATGTTAAAGACAAAGTGATCGTAATGAATTTCTGGATGATCGGGTGTAAAGGTTGCCTGCTCGAACAGCCCTACCTGAATGAATTAGCCGGAAAATACCGTGACCGGGAAGATATCGTCTTTTGGTCCGTCACGCCGAACCAGTGGAAGGATATGAGTGACTACCTGCGTAAACATCCGATCACCTGGGAGATCAAGGACGGAGTCGATTTTAGCGGGATCAGCGGCGATAAGACTTTCGAAATAAAATGTATGCCGACCACTCTGGTGATCGATAAACAACGTAACATCCGATATTTTAAATGTGACCTTCTCATGAGTGATGAAGAGGGAGGCAATGACTTTATGGCCCTGCTGGATAGTGCTCTGGCGGAATGAGAGCTACATTTTTAATTACCGGCGAACGTTTGCAATTACGCCCGCTGGAGTTGGAGGATGCACCTGATCTATACCACTACGCCCGGGACCCCGAGGTCGCCCGGCATACGGCCTGGACTGCTCACCAGGACGAAACGGAAAGTCGGGATTTTATCCATCATGTTCTGAGTCGGCACAGCGAGGAACCGGGAAGTATTCATCTGGTGTGGGGCATCCACCCGAAAGCGCAAACCGGAATGATCGGGACGGTAAGTTTTGTGCAGGACTCCCCATCGGAAGCCCATATCGATTATGCACTGAGCCGCGAACACTGGGGAAAGGGTTACGTCACCGAAGTGGTCCGGCGGGTGGTCGACTGGGCTTTTCGTGAACTCCCGGACCTGAAACGGATCAATTCCGGTTGTCTCAGCCGCAATATCGGTTCCGTCAAAGTGCTGCAAAAGTCCGGTTTCTCCGTCACGGAGCGCTACGAAAGTCGCAGAGGTGGCAAATTCGGCGGTGCCCTCCTGGAAACTACCCTCTTTAGTCTGGAGCGAACGGATTTTCTGGAATAAGCAGAAATTAGCGCGTGGATATGCGGGAAACTGTAAAAGCAAATATTTTAATTAATCTAAATTGCGATGCAACTAAAGGGTATAAAGTAGAGGGTTGAAGGATTACCTATCGTTAAAATGGAGCAAAATCGCTCATTTTAACGGTTGCAGTCTCTCTACGCTTTACCATCTACTCTCTACAATTCAAGTATCGAAACTTGAATTAATTAGCGGCCAGCTTTTGCGAAATCAAAAAAAATCCACGCGTATGGAGATCCAAATTCAGGTCACCACTCCCGATAAGGAGATAGCCCAGGCCATAGCCCACGATCTGGTGGCTAACCGGCTGGCCGCCTGTGTGCAGCTTATCGGGCCGATCACCAGCACCTACTGGTGGGAAGGGAAGATCGAGTCCGGCGAAGAGTGCCTGCTGCTGATCAAAACCACTCAGGACCGGTATCCGGAGGTGGAACAAACTATACTCGAATTGCACCCCTACGAAGTGCCGGAGATCATCGCTACGGAGATCCGCTTCGGACTGGCACCTTACCGGGAATGGATCCGTTCGGAAACCGGAGCTTAGTACAGGCGCACTTCGACTTTGATGGTATGGGGAGTCTGATTTTCCACTCTGAAATTTTGTACCTGCTTCGAATCGTATTCCAGGTAATAAACATCTCCTTCCTCCCGCAACCAGTAATATCCCTGTTCCGTTCCGTAATCGATTACCAGTTTGTCCGTTTCCCGGGGTTTGGAATGGATCCGCAGTACGGCGATTCGGTCAGTGGGCAAGTCCAGTTTTTGCAAAGCGGGGATCAGTTCGGGGAAACTCAGATCATCGAGCTGAATGAACGGCGCTAAGGTGTCGAAATGCTCCGCCCAGAATTCCTGAATGACCGGCCACTCGTTGCGGGGCGTGGGGCCGATCAGGGCGCGCTCCACAAACTCGTCTACCACCAGGTCGACCTGCTTGCGCCGGATCAGATCGGCGTGGAAATCCTGAAAACCCCAAAGGAAAGTACTCTCCGAAAAATGTTCCGCAAAAAGCGGTTCAAAATCTTTCAGATAAGAATCGTGATCGAAAACTACCCGGGCTAGACTGGTATCGGCCTGGGTGAATACCTGGGTATTAATGGAAACACCGGCGCTTTCGGCTTTTTCTTCGCGAGACTGAGTTCGGGTCGAAACTGGCACCGGATAGTCTACTTTTTCTCTGCGGTCACTGATTGCTAATGCCATGCGGTTCAGGTCTCCGTTGCGCTGCATGGAATCCCGAATGTAGAGTTCCGTGCGGCTCAGGGGAGTGGTGGCATAGGGCGGCGGTAAGCGCTGCATTAGCGCCCGGTAGCCCCAATAGGCTCCCGTTGCATTCCAGTGGGTATCGGTCGGGTAATAGAGCAGACCCTGTGATTTGCGGTTCCGGATACTGTCCGTCAGGTCAATAATCGTGATATCCGGCAGGTCTGCGATCAGTTGATCCAGGCTGCGGGATCGGGTGGGGGAGTGGAAGCGTTCCGGCAGGTATTCCGGGTATATGCTCGCCTTATTCGGGGCGATGGCCAGTACGTAGTCTATCCCGTATTTATGGGCCCAAAAATTCCGCTGCCGGATGTTCAGGCACCAGGATCTCAATTCGAGGGGCGTGTAGCGGTAGATCCTCAGCGACTGGTGGAGGACCTTGCGACCGTCCTCTTCCTGTAGAAACAACCAGTCGTCCTGCCCGATCAGGACCTTGGACGTGATACCGGTTTTCAAAAACTTGTGTTTCAGGTAGGCCAGCCCGTGCAAAGACCAGTGCTGGTCCCGACTAAGGGTGCGGCTAAGTTCCGCCTCGTAGGGCCCGCTAATTCGGGAGGGCTGGATCAGGTGGCGGAGGCTGAGCTTTTTATAGTGCCCGTCGATGACAAAATGACTCACATACAGCCAGCAACCGTAAGCCAGGCACAGGCTAAAGGCGCTAATGAAAACGATATGTATTTTTCGGTCCGTCAAAATCTAAAATAGATAAAGGGTTGATAGCTGTTCGTCAGGATCGTGGTCAGGCTCCACAAAAATAAACCCATTAGCAGACTGAGGTACAGAGCCTGCATAGATTGCCCCCTTTCGGATACCCTTTTTTGCAAATAAGGAAAAAGCGGTCCGGCAAAGGTGATCGCGAATACAAAGCTTAACAGGATCTCCCGGTCAAGATAAAGTCCAGCGTAATAAGCAGGACGACCGGCCTGCCCGATCATGGCACCCAGATACTGTATGGCCTGCGAAATATCCGCTGCCCGGAAAAACACCCAGGCGATGATCACGACAGCCAGTAAATAAAAGTGTTGGATCCAGGACGAACGGCGGCTGAGCCAGGCACCGAATGCCGTACGCTCCAGGATCAGAAAACAGCCGTGAAACAAGCCCCAGACAATGAAATTCCAACTGGCGCCGTGCCACAGGCCGCAGAGGAAGAAAACCAGCCCCAGGTTGAAAAAGGTACGGGCGGTACTCCCGTGGTTACCGCCCAGCGGGATGTAGAGATAATCCCGGAACCAGGTGGATAGCGAGATGTGCCAGCGTCGCCAAAACTCCCGGAGTGATCGTGAAATATAGGGATAATTAAAATTTTCCGGGAAGCGGAAGCCAAAGACCTGTCCCAGTCCGATAGCCATATCGGAATAGCCCGAAAAGTCGTAGTAGATCTGAACAGTATAGGCCAGAATACCCAGCCAGGCGGCCGAGGGTTCCAGTTCAGTTGCGGGTAAGGCGAATATCTGGTCGGCTACCCGGCCGAGGGTGTCGGCGATCAGCATCTTTTTGGCCAGTCCGATGATAAACCGCTGGATCCCGTTGATCCGCTCTTCTACAGAATTGGCACGTTCATCCAGTGCTTCCCGGATCTGGGTATAACGCACGATTGGGCCGGCGATCAGTTGGGGAAAAAGGGCAATGTACAGCCCCAGTTTGAAAACATCCCCCTGGGCGGGTATCTTTCGCCAGTAGACGTCCAGGACGTAAGCAATGGCCTGGAAAGTAAAAAAGGAGATCCCGATGGGCAAATGGATCGGTGCGAGATACACCAGTGGTAGTCCGATGCCGTCCAGCAGGTCATTGAGATTGTCCGTGAGAAAATTGGCGTATTTAAAAAAGGCCAGTAACCCCAGGTTGAAAACAAGCTCGGCGGTGAGCCAGTGCTTTCGCCTAAGGCGATCGTGTTGCCGGTCCATTTGCCGACTGAGCGCGAAATTTACACCGATAGAAGCCAGCATGATCAGCAGGTAAGCGCCCTCTCCCCAGGCGTAAAACAGCAAACTGGCGATCAGCAGAACCGTATTGCGCCGACCGATGGAGGCTGCCGCAAAGTACCCGATAAGGACCAGCGGTAGAAACAGAAAGAGGAATGTGGTGGAGCTGAATACCATCTATAGCGTCGATCGATAAGTAGCCTGGCGGCAAATTGATATTTCCCGCCTGCTACCTGCTAAGATGGTAAAAATTATTGGATCAGTATTTTTTCCACCAATACCTCACTGCCCCGCTCGATCCGGATGATATAATATCCCTTCCGGACGTCGGAGAGGTCGAAACTTTCTTCCCAATCGCCCCGCACGGCGTCGATGTGTTGTTCGCGAACCATTTGGCCGTGGATGGTACTGATCTGAACCTTCGCGGCAAGCCGTTCGGGATTGTTGACCCGGATGGTAAATGGTCCCTGACTGGGGTTGGGGGCAATTTTAAAAGTTCGGGGGCGGTCCGTGATCTCAACGTACGGACCGGTCACTACTTCCTGCTCCGCTTCCTTTTCCGGAATAGTGGCGCCGTCCAGTACGGCCTGCAGGGTGGTCTGCATGTCAGTGGCATTCCGGAATCCCTGGATGCGATAGGTGATCAGGCCCCGCTCGTTGATGACCACCAGCGTAGGGGAGACATTGAGGTTATTTCGATTCAGGAAGGGCGCGTTCTTCTCATCTCCGTATTCGAGGGTGATCATATTGAAGTGGTCCTCGATGAACTGGTCCAGCCCGGGGTCGGTAAAAGTTTCTTCCTCCAATCGTAGGCAATACTTACAATCACTACGGATATACAGCAATAAAACACGCTCATCTTCCAGCCAGGTCCGGACAGGTTCGGGAATGCGGTCCCTCACGGCCATGACCGACTCCTTTTCAGCACTGATCCCGATCAGCGCGGTATCTACCTGAACCACCCTAAATTCCCCGGATGCTCCCAGTCCGTAAACCGTATCGTATCTGACCTCATTTTCGGCCTGGATCACTGATGGATCAGCCGGCCGGAGGAGCAGAAGTATAGCCGCCAGCGCAACGATCCCCGCTGCTGCGAGTCCGAGCCACTTTCCCGGTCGGAATGGGGCGGGCGTGCCGGAACCGAGTTGATGATCGAGTTGGTCCCAGATCTTATCCGGAGGGGATGTTTCCAGGGCATCCAGGCGGTCTTTTATATCCGTTTCGAATTGATCTTTTTTCATGCTAACTTACTTTTTGATCCTGCAGCAGTTTTCGGAGGGCCGCTTTGGCCCGCAGATACTGCGATTTGGAAGTGCTTTCACTGATGTCCAGCTGCTCGGCGATTTCCCGGTGAGAATATCCCTCTATGGCGTAAAGGTTGAATACCGCCCGGTAACCCGGGGGCAACTGGCGCATCATCCGCAGGATGTGCTGAGTATCCATCCCCGGCGGAAGGTGGGCATCTGGTTCGTTGTCTCCCGGCCAGTCGGTCTCGGGTAAAGTGGAGATCCAGCGTTTATTACTACGCAATTGCATCAGGGCGGTGCGGACCATCACGCGGCGTATCCAGCCTTCCAGCGAATTGCCGGGGGTGAACTGGTGCAAGTCCCGGAATACCTTAAAAAATCCCTGTAGCAACATGTCTTCCGCTTCGGCCTGCTGGGTGGCATAGCGGAGACAAAGCGCGTACATTTTGCCTTTAAAGTGATCGTACATGGCCTTTTGGGCCAGTCGATCCCCCTTGATACAGGCTTTGATCAGTTTTTCAGGATCCGGAATTGACATAGCTTGTGTTGGCGTTTTGTAGAGATTAGGTGCAGCGGTCGGGCGACAGGTTGCATCCCAAGGGGAAATTTGTAATTTTTTTCCCGTTTGCCAACAGAAAAGCGGGGAAATTGGTCGATCGAAAACAGGCTGGCCAGGAGACCGGCTACCGGTATCTGCCGCGGTAGCCGGTGCAGACTCTCCGGTTAATTAAACAGCATATAGGCCAATGCGATCTGCCGGGCAATATTGTATTTTCGGAGTTTGCCTTCTTCCTGACCGTTGCTATCCAGCAACTGGCGCTTGGCGATGGGGGTGAGCCCCCGGCTCAGTCGCAGGCTCAACTGCAATCCTTTCCACTGCACGGCAGCTTCCGCGCTGACATTAATATTCCACTGGGGGGCGTTGAAATTCGGATCATTGCGGTAATCATCGTCGTCGAGCTTTGATGTCATTTTGAAAATGTGTTCGAATTCCGGGCCGGCAGCAAGCTGGATGAAGCCGAGTTTGGCTCCCAATAGTACGGGGACGTTGATGCTCTGGAAGCGCCGGGTAGTCTCCTGGTATTCCCCGCTGGGTAGTTTGCTGACGCCGTGTGAACCCTTCTCCAGGTAGAGCAGTTCCGGCTGGATGTAAAACCGTTCATTGAAATGCGTCCGGAATAACCATCCGAAATGAATCGGTTTGCGGTCGCCGGATCGCGTTTTGAAACCATCCGGAGAAAAAGTCTCCAATACCTGGGCTTTGGTGCGGCCGATCTTAAAACCGTATGCCGTCTGCGCCCGTAATGGCAGGAGCGAAAATATAAAGCAGAAAAAGCTAAACGAGACCAGCGTTTGTAATGTTTTCATGAATAAGATCTTATATATTTGGAGAATAAACGGTGGTTTGTCATGTTTGTCTCACTTGACGCTTTTCGACGGAGACACCTCTTTTCTAATGCTTCTCAAAACCACCGAAATGTCGAAAATTACCCGTACCCGTTACGTTTTAGCCGTTCAGGATCTGGATGCTTCCGTCCGGTTTTACACCCAACAATTGGGATGCAGGATCCTGTTTCAGTTTCCCGGCTGGTGTTATCTCGGCCGGGATGCCCTCGTGCTTATGCTGGGCGAATGTGCCGATGAACCACCGGCCTCCGACCTGGGAGATCACTCCTATATGGCCTACCTTGAAGTAGAGGATATCGAATCCCTCTACCGGGAATTTCAGCAAAAAGAAGTAAAGATCCGTAAGTCGCTGCGTACCGAAGACTGGGGCATGAAAGAATTTGCCATACAGACGCCGGACGGGCACCGCCTCATGTTCGGGGAGGAAGTACCGGCGAAAACCTAATCCTTGCCGGACGATAGATAGCAATCGACTACTGGAAGATCATATAGGCAATGGCGGCCTGCAGGGCCTGATTGTAATAGGTGAAAGAGCCGGCCGTAACACCGTTCACATCCGTCAGATTCCCCTTCAGGAAAGGCTTGAGACCGAGGCTGCCGCGCAGGCTCAGCTGGAAGCTATTGATCTGATAGGCGAGTTCGAGATTACCGTTGAACAGCCATTCATTCTTACCGAAAAAAGGATTCTCGGCAAATTCGCCGCCTTCACTTTTGGTATGGGCTTTTAGGAAATAAGTAATTTCCGGACCGGCTGCAATCTGAAAATTTCCGAATTGAACGCCCAGTAGCAGCGGCAGACTGATATTCCGAAAACGGACAACGGTGGTCGATTCGGCACCAGTAGCGTTCACTGATCTCCCGCGAAATCCCTTTTCAATGTAGAGTAGTTCGGGTTGGAAATAAAATCGGTCGGACAGGTACGTTCGCAGCAGGTAGCCGAAATGAGCCGAAAAACGCGGATCATTATCCGGTTTTTCCGATGCAATACTGGATTGGAATTTAACTTGGGAGTTCGAAGCGGTCAGGCCCGCTTTAAGGCCCAGGGCGGTTTGCGCCGGTAGTTGACCGCTAAAGAGGAACAACAGCAATAGGCCGGCGAACGAGTTCAGAGCAAGAGACGTTTTCATGGAAATGCTTTAGTGAGTTAGAAAGAGTGCTTTGGTAAAAAAACGGTGGACAGGGGTAAGGATTACTCTTTAACACATGTTAAAATGGCGCCCGCAATGGATGCCCATCAATCGCAGGGAAGGGCACCATGTTGAACCAGTGAACAACCGATCCATCGAATTAAACGAACTTTCAACCTATGTTTCACCCACAACGCATCGTCTGTTTAACCGAAGAGACCACCGAATGGCTATACCTCCTGGGGGCCGAAGATCGTATTGTCGGCATCAGCGCCTACACCGAACGGCCACCCCGGGCGAAACAGGAAAAGCCCGTCGTCTCCGCCTTTATCGGGGGCAGTGTGCAAAAGATCAAAGCGCTGGAACCGGACCTCATCATCGGCTTTTCCGATGTACAGGCGGATCTGGCGCGGGATCTGATCAGGGAAAACCTTCAGGTATTTATTACCAATCAGCGATCCGTAACGGATATTCTTAATCAGTTACTATTATTGGGACGCATGATCGGGGCCGGGGATCGGGCCGAAAAAATCGTGAAGGAATACCGGGAACGGATCGATAGCCTTCGTCGGGCAGCATCCGAACGAAAGGTCCGTCCGCGGGTCTATTTTGAAGAATGGGATGATCCCATGATCAGCGCCATCCATTGGGTAAGTGAGTTGATCGGGATTGCCGGTGGACAGGATATTTTTGCCGATCGGGCAAGCGGTGCGGCTTCCCGCGAACGCCATGTGCGGACGGAGGAAGTGATCGACCGGGCGCCGGATATCTATATCAGTTGCTGGTGCGGCAAACCGCTGGACCGGCAAAGTGTACTGGACCGTCCGGGCTTCGACCGGCTTCCCGCGATACAAAACGACCGGATCTACGAAATGGATCCCGCCATCATTTTACAACCGGGCCCGGCCTGTCTGACAGACGGCCTGGATGCGTTGCTCGGGATGATCAATGATTAACAGAGGTGTTGATCTGCGTACCGTGCCGGAGGGTCTGCATATTCACGCAGCAGTGCTCCGCCGTTGAGATCAGGGTTTGCACCACTTTCGGATCGGTACCCGCAACGGCCTGGATATTAACGGCACAGTTGATACTTTGAAATCCCACCGGTACTTCCCGGCTCACCATCAGCGTACCCCGGACATCCACATCGGCAGTCACCTCAACCGTCAGTTTTTCCAGTTTAACCTTCATTCTTTCGGCAATGATGCGGATGGTAGAATCCAGACAGGCCGCCAGCGCAGCACATAAAAAGTCTCCGGGGTTGGGGGCATCGTGGTAGCCGCCCACCGCCCGGTGAATGCCAAACCGGATGCCGGGGGTATCCGCTTCATTCCCGGCTTTCACCCAGCCGTTAAAGGGGTTGTCCTGTACTGCATCGGAGGTTTCGGCCCGGTCGGTGATCTGGGCTAATTCTGCCTGGGTTCGGTAGGCTTGTCGCAATGGATCCTGGCGTTCTCGTACGGAATGGGCATTGGTATTTATCATTTTTATCTCTTTTGATCAGCTAATCGGGTGGTATTAAAATACAGCCGGAAGCAAACGTCTGCTCCGTTTCTTTTCAATTTAAGGGTATTCCGGATGCGGGGCACGCCGGATTTAGTGAAAGCACGTTCCCTGTGTTTGTGATGATGGTAAAGGTTAGCGGGGGGCGCAAGATCTGGCCGGTAAGCCGAATGGAACGCTTGGTAAATAGTGGACCGTACGCCCGGGATCGCAATAGGATGGCAGCGTTTGCGGTCGATAGCCGGGATTAAATCCGATGGAATTGTCAGCTATTGGCAGTACAATGGTTTTCGACTCCGATAATTTTCAATAGATGGGTAAAAGCAGTAATTTAAAAGAGCTTATTCATCAAATTATTCAAACAAACTACTAAAACCATGATGCGCTGTCTTCTTGCACTCGCACTCCTCTCGAGTGCCCAACTACTCTATGCCACTCACAATCGAACCGGCTACATCAGCTACGAGCAAACCGGACCTTTAACCATTGAGGCGGAGATCATTACCTACACGCGGGCCAGCAGCCGGCCGGCCGACCGGGATACCCTAACGATCTGTTGGGGAGACGGGGTCTGTGAGAAAGTGATCCGGACCAATGGGGATGGGGTTCCGCCCAGCGGGGTAGAACTGGGTGATGACTTTAAGTTCAACATTTACCGGGCCGAACATACCTATGCTTCCCGCGACACTTATGTGATCTCCATGACCGATCCCAACCGAGACACCGGAATTCTGAATGTCAATCCCCCGGATTCCGAACAAATTGCATTTCATTTACAGGCAATGGTCAGACTACTGGATCCGGATACGGAGGGCATCAATACTTCTCCCCGGATACTCAACCCAACGATCGATTTGATCAATGTGGGGCAAGTCTACGCCTTTAACCCGAACGCTTATGATGTTGACGGAGA
The DNA here is from genome assembly GCF_002646595.1 of Flavilitoribacter nigricans DSM 23189 = NBRC 102662. Lineage (GTDB taxonomy): Bacteria > Bacteroidota > Bacteroidia > Chitinophagales > Saprospiraceae > Flavilitoribacter > Flavilitoribacter nigricans. The sequence goes on along the minus strand of NZ_PDUD01000024.1, from coordinate 98,131 downwards.
TAGTATAGTCTACGAGCTGGTTGCCCCCCTGCAGGGTATTAACGAACCGGTGCCGAATTTTTCTCATCCCAACGAAATTGATTCGGGAGGTAATAACCTCTTTCAAGTTGATCCTATCACCGGACAACTGACCTGGGACACACCCAATCTTATTGGTAAATACAACATTGGTATTCTGTTCAAATCCTATCGGAACGGAGAGCTGATCGATCAGTTTATTCTCGATATGGAGCTGCTGGTGCGGGCCCAGACGACCGACACGGAAGAACTGGAGTGGGCCAGACAGAACCTACGGATCTTTCCCAACCCGGCTTTCGGCCAATCGGTTCAGGTTGAATTTAGTAATTGGCAGGAGGCGGTGCCCTACCGGATCTTTAACCCGCTGGGGCAATTTCTGCGGGAAGGCCAGCTTCGGGATCGCATCTCCCGGATTGAACTGCCCGTACAAGCCGGAGGGACCTATATCATTTCCTTCTGGAACGGCCGGAGGTGGGTGCCGCAGCGATTCCAGTTGCTGTAACTACCTACAGCGATTTCTGCCAGAATTGTAAAGATTTGGACGTCTCTTCCGGGGCGTCCAGATCTTTCCAGTCCATCGTACAGCTCATGCCTTCTACCTTCCCGAAGCCACGGCGGTGCCAAAAATCGTGTAGGGGTGTATAGGATTTCGGCCGCAGCGGATGATCATCCGGCCGGATCACCGCGCAGAAGGTAAGTCGCTCGAACCGACCCAGTTGCCGGGCCCATTTTTCCCGTTCCTCAAAAAATCGAACGCCGATGCCCTGCCCCCGATAAGAATGCCGTAGCACGGATTCTCCGTAGTAGAAGATCCGGGCCGGATCGTGACCTGCCGCCCGCCAGGGGCTTTTTATGTTTTCGGTTTCGTGTTCCAGCGGCATGCCGGTAGAAGCACCCACGATCTGGTCCTGGTCGAAGGCTACCACGATCAGGCTATCGGGCGCAGCGAAAAAGGTTTTCAGATAGGCCTCTTCGTAGGCCATATCGCCATCGTAGAGGTAGGGGAATTCCCGGAATATTTCGATGCGCAGTCGAGCCAGTGCCGGTATATACGTGTTGCCGGCTAAACCTGTAAATGCTTTGATCTGGATACTCATGGAATGATCGGCTGGTGGTGAAAGACGTAAGTTTATCGCTGCGATTTACAAATTAAGTTTTAGTTTCCGGATACTCCATTTCTTTTTTTGGCATACAGGCCGGCCGATCAGTGCCAATCGTGCCACCTACGGCACCAGATGGCCTTCATTCCGAATGATTCTCAATCATCATTCATTCTGCCGTTTTCTTTGGGACAGCAACTGTCGGATATGCGGGTCCGGAGGATGTGATCTTTTCCTTTATCGGAGTCCGGTGGGTACAAATTTTTGCCTGGGTACACTCTATTTTACCAAAAGCGGGAAACAATTTTCCGCCTATTTCATCACCCGTATTCAAATGTAAAAAAATGACCCTAAAAGACCTGTTACCCAGTATGCAGAATTCCTTTCGCACGGACCTGAACCCCGAAGAGATCCGCGAAAGATTTGAGACCGCCAGACGACTCATCGGTCGGGGCCGGATAAATGGAAGCCAGTTTTCCCTGACCCGGATCCGGAATCGTTCTGCGGCCTACCGGATCATCGGTAAACTGGAAAGCACCAGTACCGGCTACCGCATCAGCTACGACATCCGTTTGCACTTCGCTCTGCAGTTGGTATTCTTTCTGGCACTGCCCGTAAACCTTTTGATCTTCCTGCGCTATAGCGCATTGACCTTTACACTGGGATCTTTCCTAATCCAGTTCATCATGTCCATGGCGATTGCTGTGGGTAGTTCCGTTGCGATCTATTACATCTTCAAAACGGATATGGAGAAGGCAAACGATATTCTGGTGGAAGCCTTTGACGGCCAGACCAGTTCGGTTCGTACCCTGCGGTAAAAGCGCATCGCGCACCCATGGGGTTGGCCGGAAAACTAATACCGTCCAGGATGGGGAAAAGGGATCAGTGATTATTCGCCACATCTTGTTATTTTGCTAGCTCAAAACCTTTAATTCTGTATTAAAAGAGCTAGTATGAAAACATTCCGATTGTTGGTGATCTGGTCAGCTTTGCTGATCCTGCCCCCATGCGCACTGTTGGCCCAGGACGGTGAACCGCCGGCCGATAGTACCAAAACCGAAAAGAAAAAAGATAAAAAAGCCGGATTGCCGCTGGAGCCCGGCCGTACGCTCGACCTGGAAACCACCGAAGGCAGCTGGCTTTCGCTGGACGTCAGTCCGGACGGGCAAACCATTCTTTTTGATCTCCTGGGAGACATCTACAAGCTGCCCATTACCGGCGGTAAAGCCGAACGGGTCACCAAAGGCCTAGCTTACGATACCCATCCGAAATACAGTCCGGACGGTAAATACATTGTCTATACTTCCGATCAGGACGGCAACGAAAACATCTGGATCAAGGAACTGGCTACCGGAGATTCTACCCAGATCACGAAGGAAAAGACCGATTATGTGCAGTCGGCCGAATGGACGCCCGACGGGCAATACCTGATCGTTTCCCACGGTCGGCGGAATCTCAAAGTATCCATGTACCACAAAGACGGTGGCGGTGGTGTCCAGCTGATCAAAAAACCGGAGAACGCCAAATTCATCGAACCAGCATTCGGTCCGGACGGCCGTTACCTCTGGCTTTCCCAACGGAACAGCGACTGGCAGTACAACGCCCAGCTACCCCAATACCAACTCACCGTATACGACCGGGAAACCGGAGAAATGGAGCGGCAGACGAATCGCTACGGATCGGCTTTCGCACCTACCCTGTCACCGGACGGCAAATGGCTCGTCTACGGTTCCCGCTACAACACTGAAACGGGCCTCGTAAAACGTAACCTGGAGACCGGAGCCGAAGACTGGCTGGCCTATCCCGTGCAAAGAGACGAGCAGGAGTCGCGCGCCCGCCTGGGTGTTTATCCGGCGATGTCCTTCACCCCGGACAGCAAGCATCTGATCGCTTCCTACGGTGGCAAGATCTGGAAACTACCCATCGCCGGTGGCGCGGCCGTTGAGATCCCCTTTGAGGTAAAGGAAAGTCTCGATCTGGGGCCGGAGGTGCGTTTTAATTTTCCCATTTCGGATGATGCTGAAATGACCGTTACCCAGATCCGGGATGCGGTCTTGTCGCCGGACGGCAAGCAGGTGGCCTTTACGGCGCTCAACCGCCTGTACGTAATGGACTACCCGGATGGGCCGGCCCGCCGGATCACTTCCTCGGACTACACGGAAGCCATGCCGGTCTGGTCGCCCGATGGCAAAGATATTGCTTATGTAACCTGGGACGGTAATACCGGACACATCTACAAAGTAGCGGCCAGCGGCAACGGTCAACCCCAGCGACTTACCCGGGAAAACGGTACGTATTCCCAACTAGCCTGGGATCCGAATACCCGGCGGATCGCTTTCTTAATGGGCCCGGCCCGGGCGTATCAGGATGCGATCGGTCCGAATGCTTTCGGCGCTACCCAGTTCATCGCCTATATCCCCGCTGCGGGGGGCGCGGTCCAGCGGGTGGAACGGGTGGCCGGCCGGCAGAACCCACATTTTGTGCAAGGAAAAGAACGGATCTATCTGTACCATGGCTCTAAAGGGCTCGTATCCATACGCTGGGACGGGACCGACGAAAAAACGCATTTAAAAGTTGCCGGTATTACCACCTTTCCCTCTCTAAACCCGGTGGACGATCACCTGCAGGGCGGAGACGGCCTGTTTGTCGCCACCGTCACCGAACCGGCCCCCAAGCCTTCGGATGCTTCTCTGATCCTGATGGCTCCGGAAGGGGATAAGGCGATTGCCCAGATCAACAATGAGATCTACGTAGTTACCGTGCCGATGGTAGGTGGAGAAGTGCCGGAGATCAATGTCGCCAATCCGGAAAGTGCCGCTTTCCCGTCCTGGAAACTGACCGAATTCGGCGGTGAATTTCCCCAGTGGAGTGCGGATGCCAAAAGCGTACAGTGGTCACTGGGTAACGCTTTCGTTCGTTATGATCTCGAAGAAGCCAGGGCTTTCGCCGAACGCGTGAAAGCGGAAAAGAAGGCTAAAGAAAAAGAGAAAAAAGCGGAAGGGGACGACAAAGAAAAAAAGGAGGAAAAGAAAGAAGAGGAGAAAAAATACGAACCCAAAGAGATCCGGATTAAAGTACAGGTAGAACGGGATATCCCTCAGGGCAGCATCCTGCTGCAGGGTGCCCGCCTGATCACCATGAAAGGGGCGGAAGTGATCGAAAGCGGTGATATCCTTATCGAAAATAACCGGATCAAAGCGATTGGTGCGAGTGGGACGCTTGATGTCCCCGCCGGCACCACCACGCGGGATATAAGTGGTAAAACCATCGTTCCCGGCTTCGTGGATACGCACGCCCACATGTGGCCCAACTGGGGGATCCACAAAAATCAGATCTGGATCTACGCGGCTAATCTGGCTTACGGGGTTACCACCACGCGGGATCCGCAAACGGCTACCACCGATGTGCTTACCTATGGCGACATGGTAGAAGCGGGACGGATGATCGGCCCGCGGGTCTATTCCACCGGCCCCGGGGTTGGTTACTGGGCCTATCGGATCAAAGATCTTGATCACGCCAAGAAAGTACTGAAACAGTACTCCGAATACTACAATACCAAAACCATCAAGATGTACATGGCGGGCAATCGCCAGCACCGGCAATGGATCATCGAAGCGGCCAAAGAGCAGGGACTCATGCCCACTACCGAGGGCGCGCTGGATTTTAAGCTGAACATGACCCAAGTGATGGACGGCTATCCGGGCCATGAGCACGCTTTCCCGATCTATCCGCTGTATAAAGACGTACTGGATCTGATGGTAACGACCCGCACCGCCTACACGCCTACGCTCTTGGTAGCCTATGGCGGCCCCTGGGCGGAAAACTATTTCTACGCGACCGAAGATGTGCAGGGCGATACCAAACTCGCTCACTTCACGCCGAAAGCGGAGCTGGATGCCAAGTCGCGCCGTCGGCCGGGCTGGTTCATGGAAGAAGAGCACATCTTCCAGCGGCACGCGGAATTCGCCAAAGAACTGGTGGAGGCCGGAGGCATCGTCGGCGTCGGTTCGCACGGCCAGCTGCAGGGATTGGGCTACCACTGGGAACTCTGGGCGGTTCAGTCGGGCGGGATGTCCAATCACGATGCCCTGAGGACAGCCACTATTCTCGGCGCTGAAGCAATCGGTTTGCAGCAGGATCTGGGTTCTCTGGAAGCCGGTAAACTGGCCGACCTGCTGGTCCTGGATAGTAACCCGCTGGAGGATATCCGCCATACGAATACCATCCAGATGGTGATGAAAAACGGCCGCCTGTACAATGGCGATACGCTGGATGAGATGTATCCCACGCCCCGCAAAGCTCCGGATTTTGAATGGAGTAGCGGCGCGCCGATGGGTGTGCCGGGGATGAAGCGGTAATATTTATGCCTGAGTAACTATATCGCTCAAGGGCTAACATGAGTCATCCCGGATTTTATAAAAGGCGGTGTATGACCTCAGAGAGGTCGAATATTCGTAGAATTTAGCCTGGATAAGCGTTTTCCGACCTCAGGGAGGTCGCACATTTACCACATTGCTCCATGTTGTGCGACCTCCCTGAGGTCGAAATCAGCATTTCTACTATTTTTCTACGAATGTTTAACCTCTACGAGGTCATTTTTGAGTCCTAAAAAAATTCAGGATGACTCATGTTATTTTTTTGGCGGTATCCCCTTGCCGCCAAAATGAAGTCTGTCTTTTGCATCCCTGATAAATGGCGGCGGCTTTATTGCTATCTCCGGGTACATGTTCCTACGGGACTTTTCACCCCCTGATTGACGTACATGTTCTTGAAAGCACCGTTCCCCGACCGATTTAAAAAAGAATTATCTTTACCTGGTTCTCGCCTGAGAAAAATTCTTATTGCCAGACTGATGGATGGTAAGCAATTTTGAATATAGCCAATGGTAATGAGCCAGATCGCATGGACCAACAGAGTCGCTAGCACCATCATTCTCCCGTTCAGTCCACCCAACATCAAACCGAGGAAAAATGAAAGACGAACTGTTCAACTTCATCTCCAGCTATATTTCCATCACGGACGAAGAAAAAGAGGCCATCATCGCTTTAGATGTTTTCCGTTCGGTGAAGAAAGGAACGGTATTACTCCGGGAAGGGCAATATTCGGATCAGGGATACTTTGTACTGAAGGGTTGCTTACGGGCCTATTACGAGATTGATGGTGAAGAGAAAACGACCGCATTTTACACCGAAATGGACCCTGTGCTTCCGCACTGCGTGATCAATAAAGAACCGTCCAGGTACTATATTTCCTGTGTTGAAGACGCGGTCATCACGGTGGGTAATCCGGAGATGGAAGAAGAGATGTACAGAAAATTTCCCAAGTTCGAAATCATCTGCCGGGCCTTCTCCGGAGAGATGCTGGCTAAACAACAGATCGATTTTGACGAGTTCAAAACCTCGTCTCCCGAACAGCGATATTTAAACCTATTAGAAAAAAGACCCGATCTCATTCAACGCGTGCCCCAACACCAGTTGGCCAGCTATCTGGGGATCAAACCCCAATCCCTCAGTAGATTAAAAAGAAGGATCCTCGAAAACAGTTAGAAGTTAACTTAAGTGAATGTTTTCGGTAAGCATCCCCTATAATTTTGCAGTATTGTTCAACCAAGAGCCTGTCTTTAAACCTTTTATCGGGCTGCGTAGCGCCGCTTTTGCCGGCAGCAGCAATTCCCAAGACAGTTTCTACCAATTGAAAATACATGCAAAACAAGATCGCCATGCTGGTCCTTTTTCTGCTTTTTGCCGGCATTTCCCCAATGACCGCTCAGTACGCCGCTAAGGACCGCCACCACAAGAAATTCTTCATCGGAAGCACGCTGTTCATGCTGGGAAATCTGGCTCCGGAAAACAAACCCGATTTTGTACAATTGAATCTGGGCTACCGCCTAACCCAAAGAGATGCCGTTTCTCTGGAACTTAAAACCTGGAAATATGCCTGGCCATTGGGAATTCCCTACGGTGATGCCTTTGAAGCCAGCGAAACGGGATTTCCGGGATACATCCGCGAGCGCGGATTTGCCCTTGCCTACCAACGATTTTGGTGGAAGGGCTTATACAGCGGTATCCATGTCATGAGTGCCTGGCAATCTTTTGTGGATGAGCACGGCAGTAAGGTTGATAATGGATTTCAGATCTTCAATACCTACCGGGTCGGATATCATTTCCGGCTTTTTGGTGATCGGTTCTTCATCGAGCCGTCCATTGCGGTTACCCACCGTCCTTATCATACCGAAATGCCGGATTCCTTCAAACGGGTAGACGACGAGTGGTCCAAATTCTTTTTCGGAGAACCCGGACTGCACTTTGGGTATAACTTTTAGCTGGCACTGCTATGGGATAACATCCGGGCCTGTTCCGTACTTCCGTCGGGATTCAATAGCTAAACAACTACCCAAATGCAGCGCACCGTCCTATCTTCAGCCCGAAGGGATGAAGATAAATAGAGCTACAGCGTAGCGATCCATTGGTATATAGTACAGAATTAATATCGGCCGGATGTTAAAGGTAAATTACACCGTGGCAATTTCCACCGGTTCACTACGTCCTTTCACCGGTACCGGGGAGAATGCCATGGGTGCTTTGACCTCTTTCGGCAAATGATCACAGACCTCTTTGGAGATCACCATAGTACTGCCGAATTCCTTATTCAGCTGTTCCAGGCGCGCGGCTATGATAACCGGGTTCCCGGTAATGGAATACTGTTTCCGGTCCCGGGTACCGACATTGCCGGCTACGACCTGGCCGGCGTGGAGGCCGATCCCGATCCGCGTGGGCGGGATCTCCCCGCTTTCACTTTTTTCTTTTACGGTACGGATGATCTCTTCGGCCGCCAGATAGGCCTGTTCGCAATCATTGCCGGCCGATACCGGCGCGCCGAAGGTGGCCATGAAGCCGTCGCCGAGGATCTGGTTGACGATCCCTTTACGTTTGTGGACGGTATCGATCATAAAGCCCAGCACCTTATTTTGGTATTCGATGATCTCTTCCGGAGACAATTTTTCCACGTAGGGCGTGAAGTTGCGAATATCGAGGAACATAATACAAACGAATTTCCGCTGCACGGCCGATACGCCGGTGCCGGTCAGCAATTCATTGGCTACTGCGCCCGACAATTGCTGGTTGAGCAGGCTTTTGATGCGCTTTTCGGCGCTCTTCAGCTGGATTTGGGTACTTTCCAGATCCTGGTAAGCGACGCCCAGCTTTTGGTGATCCCGCTGTTTGTTGCGGTACAGGAAGAAGAGGGAAAACGCGAGCATACCCGAAAGCGCCAAACCGCCAACGAGACTTCTTTTAAGCACAAGCTGCCGTTCGAGTTCTACCTGGCTTTTGGTCAGGTTCAACTGACTGATCTCATCGTTCTGGCGCAGCAGGGTGATCTCCTGCTCCTGGCGCTCGATCTGGTGGGCCTTTTCCAGCAAAGTGAGTTCCTGGAGGCGTTCCTGTTCCGCCAGGGTTTGTTCTATGGTCAGGTATTGCTTGTAGTAGTTGAGGGAAGCCTGGAAATCCTGATTATTTTCAGCCCGTTCGGCAATCCCGCGCATACGCAGGGCCTGCTTTTCCGCATTGGCGATCTCGATATCCTGGGGAAGTACGGGCACGGGGGGCGCAATCGGCGGTTTTGCCGGTCTCAGTTTTACTTCGTCGATCCGGTTTTGGATCACGGCGGCTCCGCGGTCGTCATTTTCTTTTTGTTTTTCCTGTTTCAATTCGGAAAGGGCGATTACCGCACCGGGAATGTTGCCCTGGAGGGCCAGTATTTCAGCCAGATGTTCGCGCAATTCTTCTACCTGCTCCCAATCGCCCTGATCGCGCAACTGGTTGATCACCTGCTCGTACTTTTTGGCCGCTTTTTCGTAGTTCTGATTGTTTTCGTGCATTTTGGCCAGCTTGAGGGTCGCCACAATGCCCAGGTCGTCGGATGTTTTATCGATAGCCACTCCGATGTCCCGAATGGCCCTTCCGAGAAAACCCTTTTTTTGCTTCTCGTCCACCTGCTCAAGCGCAGTGACGTCCCGTAAGCCCTGCAGGGCTGATTTGGCAATGTCAGGTGTTTTGTTCAGCTGGGCCTCCGTCAGGGCTTTTTCGTAGGCCACTTTACTATCCGCGTATTTTCCCAGTTGCTGGTTCACCTGGCCGAGCTGAAGAAAACTTAGGGGCTTCAGATAATGATCTCCCGCCTGGATGAGCTGGTTATCCGCCGAGATGATGGTCTCGGCCAGCGAGGTGGCCAGGCGGGCATACCGCAGCGCCTCTTTGGTATTCTGCTCCGCCAGATGGAGCGGGATCAGCTCATTGAGCAGGACGAGTTTATCTTTCCCAAAGCTTTGATCGAGCTGGGTTTCCAGACTGTCCAGTTTGTTTTGGGAAAAGGCAAACGGTAATAAGGTCAGGCAAAATAGACCCGTTAGGATTAGGGCTTGAATGGAGTTTGTAGTCTTCACGGTACTTGGTAAATGTTGCCGCAAATGAGTACCCAATTCCCGGTATAGTCAACTTTATCCGATCAAAACGGGGGATTTTTGGACGGACTAGCCAACCGGTCATGGCCAAAAGGATCATTGGCTACAATTGCCCTCGTTAATATGAAACAGTTCGCATCTAAAGTTTCAGCACCTTATGAGATTGCAGCCAGGTGCCGCGCTCATCCATGATCACCACCAGATAAGCGCCGGGTGTCTGCCGGGAAAGATCAAAGGATTCCTTCCAGTGACCGGCAGCTTTAATCTTACGAAAAGTTCCCACTGGCTGACCGGCAGCATTATAAATTGCCACCTGGAGATCCAGATCCGACCCCTCCAGATTTAGCCACAATTCCGTAGTGACCGGGTTGGGATAGATCTTATAGGAGACGCTCAGGGGCAGCCCACGCAAACCGGTAGTTTGCAACGTGCCCTGGTGGAAACCCTGGGTGATGGTCAGATCACCGTCGCTAAGCGTACTGATTACGGCTTCTCCCGCCGTGTATTCGAGTTGTAGATCACCGGCCTCAGCGGAGGCGCCTAATACTGCGATAACCGAGCGTTCGATAGATTGGGCGAAGAGGGATGCTCCGGAAAACAACACTGTTATGATGAGGATTGAAATAGCTTTCATTGTACAGGAATTGAATGGTTTGATTGTACTGCTGAATGGATGGTTTTGCAATAGCGGACCGAAGATTTGGAGAACGCACAGGCACTGCCTGACTTGCGCTCTCCAGATCTTACACATCAGTAAACAGGTCCGGGCGGTCATTCCGCTTCTTAGCCTATAAGCCCCCGGACGGCAGGGTGTTATTTATTCCCCAGATTCGCCATTGCTTTTTCCAGGAGTTCCAGCCGTTTGTTTAAGTCATCTATGGTTGCTTGTTGCGATTCGATCACGGCCTGTTGTTCCTGGATGGCTTTGATGGCCACTACGCTGAAGCCGGCGTAATTGATCCCGTACAGGTCATCGGCTTCCGAGTAGTCTACCAGTTCGGGGAATACCGGCGCTACTTCCTGGGCAATGAATCCGATCGTGGTGGTATTGGGCGCTGCGCTTTTGTAGCGATAGCTCAACGGCTGCAATTTTTTTACCTGTGGCAGTACACTTGCCATTTTTTGGATGTCGCTTTTCAATCGCCCATCCGAACTCTGAGAGTAAGCGCCCGTACTGGCATTGAAAAAGCCCCGCAGATCGCCTCCGTAGTGGAGACGCAGACCAAAGCCGTGGGTAATATCCCAGTCCTGATTAATGCCGTCATCGAAACGTAAGCCGGTCCCTACCGTCTGGCCACCCTGACTGAGGTGCAGGCGGGCGGTAGGGTTGAATTCCATCAAACCGATGTTGCCGTTACCGCGGACGGTCAGGATATCGCCGGTCTCATTGTGGAAGAAATTGAGCCGCTCGTTGGCCGTAGAGGCGGCATTAACGGCAGCGATCGTCCAGAATTTATCATCAATGGCCGTATTGCGAAAACTCAGTCGGGCGTAATCATTTTCGGATTCCGTGAGCGTGATCTGAGCGCTGGAAATGTTACTGTTGTGGGCCACTTCCAGTTTTCCGTTGGGGGAGGTGGTATTTCCGATGCCTACGGCTCCGTTCTGCTTAATGATCATTCGGCGGTTGTTGGTCATGGAGCCGCCGGCCTTGCTAAAAAACTGTAGATCTTCGCCGGCATTGATGGTGGACATACGCCATTGGTTCCCGTTATTGGGATAACCCAGCATAAAACCACCCTGGGAAGAATTGATAAAAAGATCGCCTTCCACGTGCAGTAATTGTTCCGGATTATCCGTGCCGATACCTACCCGGCCATTCCCGGTGATCAGCGCCCGGCCCGGCGAACTGCCCAGCGCTTCGAAATAGCCGCCGATACCTCCGTTGCCGGCATTACCGTGGATACCAAAGCCGTTGACATTATTGGTACGGCCCCATACCCCAGCGTAGGCTCCGTCGCCGGAAGTGTAACCAACGATTCCGTGGCCGGTAGCGGCCGATCCCCAGATCGCCGCCCGGCTCTGGCCGCCGACGGAAGAGCCTGCTCCCTGAATGGCCGCCAGGGCCAGCCCGTTCCCGCTATTGGTGTTGGCTATCCGCAACGCCGTCGTGCCTTCGGCGGCAATGCTGCCGTCGTACGGAAGCGAAAAGCTATTACCGGATTCCCGGGCGTACAGGGCATAGGGGACGGAAAGAAAAGGCAGGGTCCCCATATCTACGTAACCGCTGCCGATATTGATCTCTACCTGTAGCTGGTGACCTTCACCACTCCAGTTAATGTTGTTAAAATCGCCGGTATTGGGCGTGCCGTCCCCGATGATGAGGGTAAACAAGCCGGTACTGCTCGTGTTTACGGCGTGTTCTTCCTCGTAGACCTGGGCGCTGGCTCCGTTGAGAATACTCAACCTGACCTGGATAGCCTGCTCCGAAATGGGATTACCGGAACTGTTGCGGGCCACCGCTTGGTAATTGATCCCGGTAGCCGGTTGGGCGAAAAGCTGCACGCATGACAAAGCAAAAACAAAAAGAAGGAGGACTTTGGTGAAAATCTTAGCTTTCATTATTCGGTTTTTAAGATCGATGAAAATGATGCAATAAGTATGGGGGATGTATTGCTTTATCCGACAAAAATTGAAAGGGTTACGGAAGGAGAATAAAAATTTAGTTCCGGTTGGAACCGTCCATGATTGGATCGGGAAAAGTAGTGGGATGCGCTACCGATAGACCGGCGCAACGACGTGGGGGAGATCAAAAACTGCGTGGTATGGAAAGCGCATTAAAAAGGTAGCAGGTCCAGTTCCATTTCGTGAAAACGGACGTAATCACGGGCCGCAGCCCGGGCAGCCTGCTCTTGTTGGGAAGTAAGCGATTGGAAAGGAAAGAACTCTAATTGTAGGGTATTTTTTTGGGTCTTTCGGTTCCAGCGTCCGATCACCTGGCCCTCCTGCAGCAGGGCGGGTTTGAAAATACCATTCTTTGTGATCAGTTCCGGCTGAAGTTCGGGAGGAATGATCGCATCGCGATCCGTATAGCTGATAATGTATTCATCAAAACCGGGAAGGAGCGAGACCGTCGGGTGATCACTCTTTGCGTTTCCGGAAGCGCCGGAAAACCAATACTCCTTCCCGGATACTAGGGTTTGGACCAGTTGAGGCCGGGCGGCTTCCAGCCCTCGCTGGGCGTCGGCCTTATTGAGCCCCGACCACCACTGAAAATCTTTAAGGGTTGCGGGAGCGTGACTGGTGAAATAGCGCTGCCCGAGTGCGGCCAGCGCAGTTTGCCGGTCAAAGGAGCCCGCTACCGGCACACGGTCGTCCATCCAGGCGAAAGTGTTTTTGTTGCCCTCCCGCGGACCACTACAGATCAGGGCATCTATTTCGGCCCGGTAAAGCAGCAGGTTGGCCCGGCTGCTATTCAGCGTCAGGCCGAGCTGGTTTAAGGCTTCCAATAGGGCCGGTCGGGTGAGGGCACGCTGGCCGGATAGTACTCGCTCCAGAAATGTATAGGCCCGATCGTAAAAAGAATTATCCAGACCGTGCTGGCGTGCCATCGAATCCACCTGCCTTTTGATCTGCGGGGCGGATAACTCCAGCATCCAGCGACTATCTTGCGCCGCGATCAGATGCCAGGTGGGCCGCAGAACGTGCGTCCGGATAATGGCTCCGCTATCGAGAGCCTGTTCGACCTGAGTGACTGTTGCCTTAGATTGCCGGAGGCCCACCGCCCAGCGGCTATGGGAATAATCCTGAGCCTGCACGGCGCCCATATACGCCACTACTTCCGCCACGCCGTTCAGGCCGGACGGCCTGATCAGCTGATTATACATTCGCTGTTGCAACAACTCGGTATAAGGCATCGTAAGTTGAAAATTTAGGCCATTACAAAGCTTCGAAGCAATTATTCCCGGCGCAGGTTCTCTCCCCGCAGCTTAACCCTCTACCAATTTTTTCAATTCCTGCAGGACCATATTCCAGTTTTCTTCGGAATGGTCTTTTTGCTCGGTTGTGGGCACATTGGTCTGGGTGATGCTGAGTAAAGTTTTGCCGTCCCGGGGCTCCACTTCGTAGGTGATCGTCTGGTAATTTTCCGGAAGATCCTCCTTATCGGAGAAAGAGCTGAAGTAGTCGTACTGCAACTGCTTTTGGGGTTCGTAACGAAGCACGGTCCCTTTATCTTCGTAGGCCTGACCTTCCCATTCTCCGCGGAAATAGATCGGTTCTCCGACCTTCCAGCTCGTCACCAGATCCGTACCGAAAAAATACTTTTTAACTTCTGCGGGATCGGTCACCGCATTCCAGACTGTAGCCACGGGCGCATCCAGCAGAATGCTGGTCCGGGCGATAATCTCTTTGCTCATGTTTTCAATTTTTTGAGTGTTGTCACAAAGAAAATACCGATCACTGACAGCCTTATGTCAGTCTGCCATTACTTTTTTATCAACTTTATTTCTCGGAATTCCCGTTCGTAAAAACGGATAAACTCCTCCAACGTTTTTCGCTAGCCATTTTCCGTGAATCCGGGATAGCAGGTCATGCCTCCATCCACAAAAATGGTCGTACCATTGATGTATTCCGACTCGTCCGAAGCCAGCCAGGCCGCCACGGAGCCGATATCATCCGGAATGCCGATCCGTTTGTAGGGAATGAGGTCATACAGTTTCTCCAAGGATTCGGGGTCGCTCCATACTTCCTGGTTGATCGGGGTTTTGATGGCGCCGGGCGCAATACTGTTGCAGCGCACTTTTTGGGGCGCATACTGCTGACAGATACTCTGCATCAGCATCACAAGCCCTCCTTTACTGGCGGCGTAATTGGCGTGGCCGGCCCAGGGGATGACTTCGTGTACCGAGCTCATATGGATGATCTTGCCCAGCGATGCCGAAACATCCGGTCGGGGGCCGCGGCGCAAAAATTCCCGGATGGCTTCCCGGGCGCAGAGGAACTGGCCGGTCAGATTGACGTCGATAACGAACTGCCACTCCTTCAGCGGCATCTCGTGCAGGGGGAAATCGCGCTGAATACCGGCATTGGGGATGCAGATATCCACCGTCCCGAAGTGATTGATGGCCTTCTGGAACATATCCACCACCTGATCTTCTTTGCTGACATCACATTTGAAGGGGATGGCATCGCCGCAGAGGTTGTGCTTACTGATCTCGTGGGCGATTTGTTCGGCGCTTTCGGCGTCGGAGTGGTAATTGACCACTACATTTGCACCTTCCTGGCCGATGGCCATGGCAACGGCCGCTCCGATGCCCGAACTGCCGCCGGTAACGATACAGGTTTGCCCGGCCAGCCGTGTATTCGGTTTTTGCATGATGGTTATTGATTTTTACTCCATAACCATCGGGACCTGGGACATGTTTCCGTATTCAGGTCTTATTCACAGGTTTTTGCCCCATAAGTGGAGGATTCCTTCGGCCATTGTTCTTTCATAAAAACTTCTTCCAGATCGCGGAGGTATTCGTGCAGGCTGAGGTGGTCGGATTTGCGGAAGGGAATGATGGTACTTTTCAGCTGTAGTATGCGGGAAGTGCGGAAATCCCGGTAGTCCTGCCGAAGGTGGCACCAGCCGATCAGGTGCCAGTTAAGGGAATAAAAGGTGAGGCCGATCGGCTCCACTTCCCGGCTGCTTTTTTCTCCCTGATTGTTCTCGTAATCTATTTTCAGGACCGTCCGTTCGATGATGGCCTTTTGAATGGTAGTGAGATAATACGTATTGGGAATGTACTGGGTGAAAACCTCCGGCAGATAATGGGCCGTATGCTGCTGGATCTCTTCGAGCTGTTCCCGCTGGGTGGTACTGAGCACCATCTTGATCTTGTTGAGAGCCGTATCGAAATGTTGCTGAATGGAGCGGTCGGCAAAGCGCTGCACGATCGGTTCCATCAGGGCCAGTGCGTTGGCTTCTTCCATGCTCAGCGAAACCGGCGGCAGGAAATAACTGTCCAGGATGAAATAACCTTTGTCTTTTTCAAAACTGATCGGCACGCCGATCTCATTGATCGCTTTCAGGTCGCGGTAAACCGTACGAACACTGATCGTGTAATGCTCGGCGATGCGGTCGGCCGAAATATATTTTTTGGACTGGATCAGGTTAATGATGCCCATCAGGCGGTCGGTACGGTTCATATCAGCTTGGATTATGGAGGGTGGCGCGTAATTTTTTGGAGAGCTTTGCAACAATGGTGTCGTATGCCATTTGCAGGAACTGCTCCCATTCTGCGTCGGTGAGTACGTCAACGTGTTCGACCTGGATCCATTTGTAAGTCGCCCCGCCGTAGGGCGCAGGAGTGATACCGGGACGGTCACACTGGGCTTCAAAAGCTTCGTCCGGCGCTTTGAGGTTGACTTTATCCGGATCCTGCAAACGGGAAGAGCAAAAGTGTTTACCTGCTACCATAAAGCAAAGCTGATCACCGTATTTGATCGCTTCACTGGTGCCCTGCATACCCAGACAGATCTCCCTTATTTGCTCGATATTCATGGTAGCTAAGATACGCAATCTCGGGCGATGATCTGCCCGGTATGTCCTGTTGTTTGCTTACCGGTGGCTATTCCCGGCAGCCATCCTGACGAAAATCAACACTGTGGCGGACCTGCATCAGTGAAAAACTCCATAACCGGCAGTAATTTACCGCATTAGACCATTAAACCCGAAAAACATGAAAACGTCACTCGCATTTCTCGTGGCCGTGATGGTGTTCTTTGGGACATCGTCCCTTTCCGGCCAGAACGGCTTCGGCGTCGAATTTAGACCCGGCGCCAATTTCGCCACTACCGAACTGGGAGACGCAGAATTGGAAACCGGTTTTGGTTTTGAAGCTTTAGCCGAATATCGATTCAGCCGCTATCTGGGCGTTTACGGCGGATGGGGCTGGAACAAATTCTCGGCCGATCAATCCTTTGCCGGTAACAAAAAGGATTTTGAAGAATCCGGATATTTGCTGGGCTTGCAGTTCAGCTCAACCGGTAATTCCAATCTGGGCTTTTACTTCCGTGCCGGTGGTGTCTACAACCACATCGAAGTGCAGTCCGAATCCGGAAACAATGTCGCTGATTCCAAACATGGAATCGGTCTTCGCTTCGAAGTCGGACTGGATCTCCACCTGGGCTCTGAATGGTATCTGAGACCTGGTGTGAAATACCAGGAGCTGTCCCGTGATCTTACCGTTGAGACCATTACCACTCCGGTTGATCTTAAATACGTAAGCGCCGGTTTCGGTATCGCCAAGCGTTTCTAGGAAACAGTTGCAAAGATCTCTCCCCGGCCGATCCAGCTCATCTGGATTTGCCGGGATCGGGGATCAATTTTACCAGGACGATCATTTTTTTGTAGTCAAATCGATCGTATGTTGCAGCATTGTCTCGTCACCAATAGGGCCGTGACCCGGGATGACGGTGGCTATTTCCGGCAGTGCCGACTGTATTTTAGCTACTGTCGGTCCCCATTCTTCCATAACGGCATCGGCCGTATTTCCCAGTCCGTTAGTCGTTAGGGAACGAATGAGGCAGCCGCCGAACAGCACTTTCTGTTCGGGAAACCAGACCACAATGTTATCTGGAGCGTGGCCGCCGCCGAAATAGCGGAGTTCTAGCCGACTATCCCCAAATTTCAATTTTTTCTTTTTACCGAAGGATCGCTGAGGGACGACCAGTCCTTTCTCCTTACAGATCGCTACCGTCTTTTTACCGGCTATCGACTTTGCCCCTACGCTGTGCAGATAGGGCAAACCACCCAGACAGTCTTCGTGGAAATGACCGGGAACGGCCAATGTAACCTCAGCGTGAAGTTCCTCGCCTATATAGGTGACCAGATCTTCGATCAGGCTGTTATTCATAGGCGTGTCAACCACAAGGGCTTTGCCCTCGCGGATAAAAACAATGCCGTTGGAAGAAAAGCGACCGTAGGTTTCGTTCTCCAGCCAGCTAATATGGATGTAAAGGCCTTCGGCAATGAGCAAAAGCTGCAGATCGGCATTGATGAAAAGGGTGTCCCGGGCCGCCATTTGCTGATTGGCGGCCAGCATTAAGCCCAGGAAAAGTAGGTGCCGCAGCAGGAATTTGCCGCGAGCATACAGGGAGAGACATTTGTGGGTCATCACTCGGAATTTTTTTCGCAAAAATGCAGTTTTAAATATTTCGGATCAAATCCATATCGACAAATGATCGAAATACTAAATGTCCGGCGCGGAGATTACGCCATCACCTCGGACCGGGAAAAAGTTGACCTGGCGGTCGTACAAGATTATTTATGCAATCACTCCTACTGGACCCGGGGCATTCCCCTGGACCGGGTACGGACGGCAGCCGATCACTCGCTGAACTTTTCCCTATACTGCGGCAGCGAACAGGTCGGGTACGCCCGCGTGATCTCGGACTATTGTCAGATCGCCTATCTGGGTGACGTTTTTATTCTGGAGGACCACCGCGGGCAGGGGTTGGGCAAATGGCTGATCGAAACGGTGCACAGCCATCCCAATTTGCAGGACCTGCGCAACTGGCTGCTCGGTACCCGGGATGCCCACGGCCTATACCGCCAGTTTGGTTGGGATAGCCTGGTTGAACCCCACCGGTGGATGGCGCGATCGAACCGGAATATCTACGGCCAGGTGCAGGACCCACAGTAAAGCTTAAGCAATACCCTGGCGGGCGTTGTATTCCAGAAAGGCATTTTCTTTGGCTACTATAATGTCTCTGACCGCAAAGTAGGGCACGCTGTAGAAAGCGGTGTCCCGCAACTGCTCAATCAGGTCCTGGTAATCGGCCAGATTACTGGTCTCGATCAGGATGAAATCCGAGATCCGGGCGTGGAAGAATTCACTGTCGAAAAGCCGGATCCGGCAAGTAGAAGCATATTGGTGGAAAAGCGGTTGGAGATAACTATGGTAGAAATCTGCTCTTTCCGGTCGGCTCTTGGCCAGCCAGTCCGGTTGGGCATCCAGCAGGAGGAGAATACTGTAGTTTTCCATCATCTTTTTGCCCGCAAGATGAGGCGAAACCGGCGACGGAGCATTTACATAGGTTAACAAATACGGATTCATCCGCTGTCCGTTAATCTACCTAATCGATAAAAAATAAAATAGCGCAACATGCGCTTCCCGGAATACTGATTAAAGATCCGGGAGATGCTACATGTTGCGCCTATGGCTGGGCTGAGAATTATACCTTTTTCGGATCCGGGTGCTTGTAGGGATCGCGATAGGCCCGCTCCAGCATCCGGGTAGCCTCTTTGTCCTTCACCACTTTTCTTTTTACCGGATCGTAAACCAGCGGCCGGCCTCCCAGTTCCATGGACATATTGGCCATAATACAACTGGCGGTGGAAATATGACCGTGCTCAATATCAGCTACCGGACGGGTACCATTGGTAATGGCATCCAGGAAGTCGAGCATGTGCAGGCGGGTCGCCGGTGCGGCGTTCAGCTCGATACGCTCTTCGGTAACATCTTCCGGATATTTTTCTCTTTCGTACAGAACGTCGAAATGGATCTTTTCGGCATCCTTGTCCAGCGGTACGAAATCGGCCTGCATGGTACTGCCGAATAGTGTACCTTTTTCTCCGTAGAGGGTAAAGGACCAGGGGTATTCCGGATTGGGCGGCGTACCCCAGCTCCGGTGCTGCCAGACGCAGTGGAAATCACCGTAATCAAAAATAGCCGACTGGGTATCGGGGATGTTGGATTTTCCGTCCGTTTGCACGAAAATACCTCCCGTAGAGGTGATCTTTTCCGGCCAGCCGAGGTCGAGCATCCAGCGTACGGTGTCCAGCATGTGCACACACATATCGCCCATGATACCGTTGCCGTATTCCTTGAAGGTACGCCACCATCGGATGTGGGGTAGTCCGTCGTAGGGACGCATCGGTGCGGGACCCGTCCAGGTATTGTAATCGAAGAATTCAGGAACCGGCTCTACCGGCGGATTGCCGTTGGCGCGCATGTGGAAGTAGCAGCACATTTCCACGTGCCGGATCTTACCTAACAGTCCGGCATCAACGATCTGCTTTTTAGCATCGATAAGGTGAGGTGTGCTTTTTCGCTGGGTACCCACCTGTACGACCTTATTGTATTTGCGGGCGGCAGCTACCATCGCCTCGCCTTCCATCACATCTACACTGATGGGTTTTTGAACGTATACGTGCGCGCCGGCTTTCACCGAGTCGATCATCTGCATGGCGTGCCAGTGGTCCGGAGAGCCGATGAGCATGAGGTCGAACTCATTTTCGGCCAGCATTTTCTGGTAGTCATTGTACAGTTTGGGCACTTTACCCGATTTCTGACGCTGGCTGACCAGTTTGCCCGCGGCTTCCAGCATGTGGCGATCCGGATCACACAGTCCGATCACCTCCACCGGAGCTACCTGGATGAGGCGAAAAAGGTCACTTTTGCCGTACCAGCCGGTTCCGATGAGCCCCACCCGGTAAGGCTTATCGGGATGAATGACCTCTAGCCCCCTGGCGCCGAGGGCAGAGACAGCAAGAGAAGCCGCGGCCGTATAGAGAAACCGGCGACGGTTAATGTTAAAGCTATCCATTGTTGAAATAAATTTTTGACGAGCTTGCCCGGGAGTTGTCCTTACGAACCCGAACCGGCATACTTCGCGGCCGTTTATCCCCTGGCGTTGAGAGGAAAGTTGACTGCCCGAAAAATGCCGGAAGTTGCAGCGGAAAATGGTGTTTGCGGTCCAATTAATAATCCCCGGTCACGCTCTAAATGATTAAAGTTGATGTTTTCGTTCTAACGACGTGGGTGCCGTCATTTTCAGAATCCTCCTAAATATAGGGATAAATTGAAAACCAGACATTTTTGTAGGCGGAAAGCTCGATGGCGGCTTAAATATCGCGCGGCTTAGTCTGAAACCGAATATACTTTGGATTGGCGCTTTTGTACAACGTAAGGATCCAGCAGGGCGACGAGTTCGTTGTGTTCCGTACTTTTGGCCCAGGACCGCAATTGCCCTAATTCCGCGAATTCCAGCATCAAAACACAGCGGGAGGCATTTTCCACATCTTTCATCCGGCGAATGTTCAGATATCCTTCAAAGGGGGCGAGAACCGGACGAGCCCGGTCGATCCATTCGGGAAAATAATGGATGCCTTCATTGTTGAGAAAATGTTCTACGAGTACGATGATCATGAGACCTGCCGGATTTAAGGATGTTGTAGCAAATGGGACCCATTGCACGGGAAAGCGTAATCTATAAATCGACCCAAACTGAGTGGGGGATCTACCAAACTGGTTTTGCGCCCTTATACCTATTTACACCGGATTGAGATAAAGGTTGAAGAAAACGGGATAATATGGCTTGTTTTTAAGAACATTTTTAAAATTCGTTTTTGATGGCGAAAATGACCAGATAATGGTTCTCACGAAGGCATTTTTGAGCCTCATAGCAGCGCTACGGGGCGAAAAAATGGTAAAGTGAGGTTCATTAGATGGTTATTTGCAGGCCAAAGGATGAAATTTAAATATGTTCTATTATTAACGACCATGAAAATTAAAATTTCGGGCAAATCCATAGGTCATTTTCTTACCTTTTTGACCGCTAATCTCCAATCTTAAAATGAGCTAGTATGAATACCAAAATCATTTTCCGGCCGGCGCTTCTTCTGGGTAGCCTGCTTGTGTTCACGTACTGTCAGACCGCCCCGGCCGACTCGGGAGAAGTCCCAATTACCCCGGCTACTCCCTGGGAACTCATCGTTGTAGAGCAGGGCGCGGGAACGGTCAGCATCCTGGATCCGCAGACCGGGCAGAAAAAGAAGGAGATAGCGGTGGGGTATAACCCGCACGAAATTGCTTTGAGCGCCGACAACCGGACCGCCTACGTTTCCAATTTCGGGATCGAGGATTACGATCGCACTATTGGTACGCCGGGCCTGAATATCTCCGTGATCGATATCCCCACCGGGCAGGTGACGGCTACGTTCCCAACCAATCGCCGGCCGGAACTGACCGATAATCAGGCGCCGCACGGGATCCGCCTCCGGCCGGGCCGACCGCAAGAATTGTACGTCAATGTAGAAGTAGGGGACTCCATGTTGGTGTACGATACCGGATCCGGGCAGATCCGCCGCACTTTCCCGCTGCCGCCGGGTGCGCACAATTTCATTTTCTCTCCTTCCGGTGATACGATCTTTCTGTTTTCCGGCGAGGAAGGTATTTTCAGCTTCAGGCCCGAAACCGGGGAACAACTGGCCCATTTCGAGACCGGTAGTGCCAGTCGGGGACTTACTTATACCCTCGACGGAAAATACCTCATCGTATCCTGCGGGGATGAGATCTATTTACTGGACCCGACGGACCTGAGCGTACACCGGCATTATCCGGAACTCGGCGTGCGCCAGATCATTTATTCCACCCCCGCGCCGGACGGAAAGCACATTTTGGCTCCGTGTCCCTACGATGGGGTCGTACTGCTGATCGATATGGAAAGTGGGCAGATCGTGCGTCGGATGGAGACCGGTAAAGCACCGATCTACGTGCAGGTGGCTCCCGGAAACGAAAAAGCCTATATCGCCAATGCAATGGATACGCACCTGAGCGTACTGGATCTTGCGGCCTTTACGCTGGATACCATCGGCGGTGTGAACCGGCCCAACGGTTTCGGTTTTATCGGTCGGCCTGTCGATAAATAAAGAAGGAGAGCAGCTGCAGGCTGCTCTCCCTGTGTATATAAGACGTTTTCCTAAAAATTACTCGACTGCGATTATTTCCTGTACCGGGGTTGTAAAGTTTTCAGAGAGAGACTTACCAGTGATTATAATGGCTTAAGTCAGTTAAGTTTTGTGAGGACTGAGACCGGGGAAACATCCCTCCTTCCCCGCTCCCAATCCTCACCTCTCCTTCCTCATTCCTAATTAAGAGAGTCTGAAACTTGCCGATCCTACCAAACCGGTCCGGGTGTAAATATTGGCCCGGTAATAGCCGGCCGGCATTTTATCATCCAGAGAGATATGAAAGGCCAGGCGCTGACTGGTGCTGATGTTGAAATCCTTGGCAACCTGGCTGTCAAATGAGAGTGTTTGTCCGTTGGCCAGTTGAAATTGCTGGCTGCGATTATTTTCGGTTTTTACCGGCACCCCTTTGTTATCTACCAGGGAGAGGTAGATGGTTTGCTGGCCGTGCCATTCTTCCGGCACTCCGATCAGATCGAAACTTACATCCACCTGGCGGGCGCGTTTGCCCTTTACCGTGAGTTTGTCGTTGCGTCTTTGCACTTCTACCCGGAAGGCGACGCCCTGCATGCCGGCGGGTGCCATACGGTCCAGGTTGCGCTGAAGGTACTGGTTGTCGGTTTCCAGATCATCCATCCGGTTTACGAGACGTTCGTTTTCCAGTTGAGCGTCTTTAAGCTGGCGACTGAGCTGGATATTTTCGTCTTTAAGTTGTCGGTTTTCGGTTTCCAGTCGGGCCAGTGTTTCCTCCAGTTGGTTCTTAAAAGCCATCAGCTGGTCCAGTTCGGCTTGTTTGGCTTTCAGGTTTTTGCCGGATTGCCGTTTGATCTTGCTCAGTTCGGCATCTCTGGTGGCCAGTAACTGGTTAGCGTTCTCTACGCTACCCAGCAGGTCTTCATTTTCTGCACTCAGGGAGGCGTAGGCACCCATCAGACTGTCAATTTCTGTGTTCAGTTGATCGATCCGGAGGGTGTAGCCGGAGATCGCTTCGTTCATTTCGGCATTGACGGTTTCCAGATTGCGTTTGGCGTTCCAGAAGAAAAATAATCCGGCAAAAGAGAGTACGGTAAGAGCGGTAATGCCACCGGCATACCATTTGATTTGCATGTCCTTGTTCATGGATAATTTGAAAGCAAAAGTGAATAATGTTGTGAAAAGTAGGGGTATTCTATTTGCCATCATAAAAGCTTGGGAGCTGTTGGTAATGATCGGAAAAGCTTTTGTTTGACGTATTACCAACCGGTTTTCCCTCGGAAGAAGTCCCTCCTGGTTTTAGGAGCGGAAGCATATTTAACTGGCAACTGGATCTCGGGGTTTCCTACCGCTTGTTTTTTGGGGATTGTGGGAGGAAACTTCTTCCTTGGTGAACCTTTATGATATGTTTAGGGATTGTCCGTTCAGGTATAGTTTCTTAGAGGGGTGAAGATCGATCGGGCCATCAAAAAACGATCTTACTTCATTGCTCCCCTCTAAGATTCTATCGGGAATTAACTGGATCATTTAGTTTATCTTCATAACCTGACCCAAAGATACTATCGCCAGGAGGCGAAGTGGGAGATCTTCGGTGAGTGGGGTGCTTTTCTCGGTAACCGGTCCCGTTTTCTCGTTGAATTCTACGGAGCGGATCAGATGATCTGCTGCCTGACCTGTTCCATGGCGGACTGGAGCTGGCACCAGAGGTATTCCAGTTCCGTACCGAGGTCCCGGGCGGGTCCCGGTTGCTGGGCTTCCTCCTCCAGTTTCTGCAGGATGGGACCGAGCGAATGGGCCATACCCATATAGGCTACCGTAGAGCGCATGCCGTGGGCCAGGGTGGCTACGGTCTGCAGGTCTTTACTGGTACCGGCGGCTTTGAGCTGGGCGTATTCCTTGGGGATCTGCTCCAGAAAAATATCGGCCATTTCGCGCATGCGCTCGGGTTTGCCGTTGGCCAGTCCCCGTAGGTATTCCAGATCGATCAGGCTTTGCTCCCCGGCTGCGGGTGGGGTCCCGGGCTGATCGGGGGCTGCTGCCGTTGTCGATACGTTGGCGTGACCGTAGCGGACCAGCAGATCCAGCAGATCCCGCTGGCGGAAGGGTTTGGGCAGGTAATCCGTCATACCGGCCTGCAGGCATCGCTCGCGCTCACCGTGGCTCGAACTGGCGCTGATCCCAATGATCACAGTTCGGGGCGGCAGTAGCTCCTCCCGGAGTTGGCGGGCAACGCGGTAGCCATCCATTTCCGGTAGATTGATGTCGAGAAAGATGAGGTCGTAGTTGGTCCTTTCGGCCAGTCGGATCGCCTCCAGGCCGTTCCGCGCCAGATCGTAGTTGAGATTCCATTCCTGGAACAGCAGCGCCATAATGCGGCGGTTAAGCACGTTGTCTTCCGCCAGCAGTATCCGCCGGAAACCGGGCAAACGGCCGGTAGGCGGCGTGATCGCGGGCAATTGCTCTTTTCCACTGGCCGGAGCCAGCCGGTAGGGGATACGAACGGTAAAGGTGGAGCCCTGTTCGGGTTGACTGTGGCAACTGATGCTGCCCCCCTGGAGTTCCACCAACTGCTTTACGATCGCCAGGCCGAGACCGGTGCCGCCGAAACGGCGGGATATGGCGGCTTCTCCCTGTCGGAAACGCTCAAAGATCCATTCCTGCTGATCCTTTTCGATGCCGATGCCGCTGTCGCTGACCTTGATCTCCAACAGACGGCGGTCCGGGGCTGACTGGTGCAGGTGCCCCCAGATCTGTACACCTCCTTCTTCCGTAAACTTCAGCGCATTGCCGATCAGATTGATCATGATCTGATGGAGCCGGGAAGGATCTCCCAACAACATGGGTGAGCTGAGCGAAAACTGATTAAAATGTAATTCCAGTCCTTTGGCTTCGGCCTTAACCCTGAAGATCTTCTCCAGGTATTGCCAGCTTTCCGACAGGCGGAAGGGGATCTGCTCCAGATGGACCATGCCGGCTTCCAGTTTGGAAAAATCTAGGATGTCGTTGACCGTGGTCAACAGGTTCTCTCCGGAGAGTTGGATGCCCTCCGCCAGTTCCTGTTGCCTGGAATTGAGCGGCGTGGCCGCCATCATTTCCGAAAAGGACATCACGGCGTGTAGCGGCGTTCGGATCTCATGACTCATATTGGCCAGGAACTGCTCCTTGACCCGGGCGGAATGCTCCGCTTCCAGGCGAGCTTCCTCCAGTTTGAGCTGGGTGGCCTTTCGATATTCTATGGATCTCAGGAAGTAAAAGAGCGCCAGCAATACAATGCCGGTAGCCAGCAGGGTGCTGAGGTAATCGATCTGACTGACCTCCTGCGCTTCGCTCCGGTTAATGGCGATCGTCTGGGTAATGTTCTGGCGTTCCAGTTGCCGCAATTCGCTGGTAATACGGATAATGCTGTCCCGCAAACGCAGCCCCTCCCGGGTATTGATCAGGCGGATAGCGGCATCTTCACCGCTGCGGCTGAAACTGTCCAGGACGGCTTCGCTGAAACTGATCTTTTTTTCTACCAGTCCGCGGAGCCGGTCGACGCCGCCGGGCACTTCCGGCAGGTCGGCGGACATCGTGGCGATGCGCTCCAGTTTTTCCCGGGCTTCGGCCATATTGCTGCCCAGGTCTCCGAGCAGTCCACTGGCGTTCGAGATAATATAGCTCCGGAGATTGCTTTCCATAGAGATCAGTTCGTGATCCAGGTCTTCCAGGTGGTTATCCAACTCGAAGTTAAACATCACCTTTTCATCCGATGCCAACAGATGCCGAATACTGGTACTGGAAAAGATGTGGATTACCAGGGTCAGGGCCAGTGCGAGCAGGAGGCCGAGGACGATCCGCCGTTCCAGGCGGTGATCCTGGCTTTTGAGCAGGGTTTCGAGGGCCGTGCGCATAGCGATCAGAGGAAGTTTAATTGGGCCATCACCCGGGCGCGGTAGCTGTCGCTGATGGGGATGAGGTGCCGGCCGATCTGGATGGAGTTGTCCTCGATGTTATCGATCTTACCGATCGCAACGATGTAGGAGCGGTGGGTGCGGATGTAGCGGCTCACCGGCAGCCGGTCTTCAATGGTTTTCATCTTGGTATACAGGGTATAGCGTTTTTCTTTGGTGGTCAGGGTCACGTAGTCTCCCAGCGCCTGGAAGTAAAGTATGTCATTGAGCTGTACCCGGACCAGGGTATTATTGGCTTTGAAAAAAATGTGTTCTTCGTCCAGCCCCGGGCCGGCCGGCAGGGGACGGTTCTTATTCTGATGCATTTCCTGGGCCCGCTGCACGGCGCTGAGCAGCCGGGCCAGCGTAATGGGTTTCACCAGATAATCCACTACCTGCAGATCGAAGGCCTCGACGGCATATTCCCGTTTGGAGGTGACCAGAATGACCAATGGCCTTTGGGGGAGTACCTGCAGGAGTTCCAGCCCGTTCATGTGCGGCATTTCTACATCCAGGAAAAGCAGATCTACTGCCTGCTGCTGGAGGTATTTCATCGCCTGCATAGCGTCTTCACATTCGGCGCGCAGATCCAGCGAATCGATGTCGGAGATCAGGTGCCGAAGGGCCGTTCTGGCCATTGCATTATCGTCAATTATCAGACAGGTCATAGGTATGGAAATTCAATGCAAATTAGACCTTTAGCACCATTAAAAGTCACAAATAGCAGCAAATTTTTTTTGCTTGCAAAAAAATTACAATCATACTGTAATTTTTTATCTTTGAGTGCGTTATGCGGGTAGTTGTACCACCTGATAGGAAGATAATTCATTAATTATATCAAAGATTTCGGGCCATCATCACTGCTGGGAGGCCTTGGGCTTTTGTGTGCTGGATCAAAACGCAAAGCCTTCGCCCCTTCCATTGTTAAAAAACACGCAAATGCTTAAAAAATTGGGTCTTGTTTTTGCGGTAAGCTTACTTACCATGGCACTGTACGGGCAATCTGCAAATTTTGCACCGACCGCCTTCAATCTGAACAGTAACGCTGCCGCAAAAGTACCACTGAGGAGCCTCACCGACCGCCAGTTACAGGCGTCTTTATTCCGCGAATTGAGAAGTAACGAGAAATGGAGAAATCTCATCGATCAGAAAAAAATGGCGATCGGACTCGTCGATCTGCGCAATCCGTCAAATGTGAAATTTGCCCACATCAACGGCAATCAGATGATGTACGCCGCCAGCCTGCCTAAGATCGCTATTCTGCTGGCCGCCATGGATGCACTGGAAAAGGGGGAACTAAAGGAAAGTCCGGAGGTATTACACGACATGAAGATCATGATCAGCCGGTCGGATAATCAGGCTTCCACCCGGATGATCGATCGACTGGGTTATAAAAAGATCGAAAAAGTACTGACCGATCCCAAATACCGCCTGTACGACAAAAACTATGGCGGTGGTCTGTGGGTCGGCAAACGCTACGCCAGTCAGGGCGCGCGCTATCCCGATCCCATTCTGGGTCTGAGCCATGCCGCCACGGCCAGTCAGGTCTGTCGTTTTTACTATCTGCTCGCAACCGGGCAGTTGGTCAGCACCGAACGTTCGGCTCAGATGCTGGACATCATGAAAGATCCGGAGCTTCACCACAAATTTGTCAATACCCTGGATCGCGTTGCACCGCGGGCGGACGTATACCGTAAATCCGGTTCCTGGCGTACCTACCACGCCGATTCCGCACTGGTGGAAGGGCCGGACCGGCACTATATACTGGTCGCCCTGGTCGATGACCCGGAAGGAGAGGCCATTTGCCGCCAGATGGTCACTGCCGTGGAGAAGGTGATCCAGATCCGTCGGCCTACGGCCGTGCGTTCCTCTAAATAAAAGGAGCGAATACCACAGCACCACAATTTAGCCACAAATGGACGAGCGCTTTATTTCTCGGATCTTCCGAAGGGCGTACTTTCGGAACGGGGAATAAGTTGTCCATTTGTGGCTAATTTATCTACCATCCTAGACATTAGAAAATCGGCGGAAACATCCCGATAACAAGACCGCTAAATGGTCCGGCCTGTCTTTCCCGCCGGCGCGCCGACCGACCTGATTAACCGACCGCTTCCAATTAAAGTGACAAAATCATCAATAGAGTTGTTAAATAGTCCGGAACCAAAGGTTAATTTTGTTTTCTAATGGATGATTAATGAATGGCTAAGATCCGCGATTATCTGGTTGAATTATTAGGTCGGGCTTTCGATATCCGGGAAGGGGAAATGCGCAGGGCGGTGCTCATGCAGCTCAATATCTTTTTGATCATTTCCACCCTGCTTATTGTCAAGCCGACCGTAAACGGACTATTCCTGGCCAAATTCGGCGCGGAAAGCCTGCCCCGGGCTTTTATCCTGGTAGCGATCTTTGCGGGTCTGGTGTCCATTCTGTACGCACGTGCGCTCAACCGGGTATCGCTGGACCGGATCATCCATATCACCCTCCGGTCTTCGGTGATCACGCTGGTTGCTTTCGGCTTTTTTCTCCGCCTGAATTTTCTGGAATCCTGGGTGCTTTATTTGTTTTACCTCTGGGTTTCGATATTCGCCGTACTGTCGGCCTCCCAGTTCTGGGTGCTGGCCAATATGGTCTTCAATACGCGGGAAGCGAAAAGGCTGTTTGGTTTCATCGGAGCGGGCGCCATCGCCGGCGGTATTTTCGGCGGTTATTTGACTTCTCTGCTGGCTCCCACGCTGGGCAGTGAGAACCTGCCTTTCGTCAGCGCTTTTCTGCTGGCTTTTTGCATTCCGATCACTTCCCATGTCTGGCAGCGGGATGTCACCGCCGCCCCGGCGCCCATGGTGAAAAAAGAGAAACGGGGCAAACAACTGGCACCGAGTCCGCTGCGGCAGATCCGTTCGTCCAAGCACCTGAGCCTGCTGGCCGGCATCGTCGGTATCAGCGTGGTGGTAGCCAAACTGGTGGATTATCAGTTCAGTGATCTGGCGGCGCTCCACATCCCGGACCGCGACGATCTGACGGCCTTTTTCGGATTCTGGTTTTCCTCCTTTAACCTGATCTCCCTTTTTCTGCAATTGTTCCTCACCCGGCGGGTAGTGGGAATGCTGGGCGTCGGGACTTCTCTGTTCTTTTTGCCGGGCAGTATTTTTCTGGCGGCAGCAGCCCTGGTCTTCTTTCCCGAATTGTGGGTGGCGGTCATCCTGAAACTCGCTGATGGTAGCCTGAAGCAGTCCATCAATAAAGCTGCAGTAGAGTTATTGATCCTGCCGATCCCCCAGGAAGTGAAAAATCAGACCAAGACCTTTATCGATGTATTTGTGGATAGTCTCGCCACCGGTATCAGTGGCCTGATCCTGATCTTTGTGGTGAGCGGCCTGGATCTGTCTACCCGGGCGATCAGCATCATTATTCTGGTGTTGATCCTGCTGTGGGGCTGGCTGGCGCTCCAGATCCGGGGGGAATACATTCGCACTTTCAAAAAGCGGATCGATCAGGCTCAGGAGGTCAACAACCGACAAATGCTGGATCTCAGTCAGGAATCTGTAGTCAGCGGCTTGAAAAAAGTACTGGACCAGGGTGCGGAGAAGCAAATTCTCTATGTACTCGAAAAGATCCGGGAAGCCCAGGATGACCGATTTTTTGACAATGTATTACCGCTCCTGCAACACTCGTCCAGCTCGGTGCGGGCGAAGGCGATCCACTATCTGTATTATCTGAAAAAAAATTCGATCCCCGAAGAGATTGAGCCGCTGACCCACGACGAATCACAAAAGGTCAAGATCAAGGCTTTTGAATATCTGATCGAGCACCGGCCGGCGGATCGGGTGGAACTGATCACCCGCTATCTTAACGACGGGGATTACCGCATTTACGGCGCTGCGCTGGTGAGTCTGGCCTACGAGACCCGGGATAACCTGACCCTGCGCCGGGATTTCGGCCTGGAATATCGCCTGCAGGATACCCTGACGCGGATCCCCGAAGAAGAGGACCCGGATAAGGCTCGTTTTATGCAGGTGACGGCGCTGAAGGTGATCGCCTACAGCCATTTGAAGGAACATTACTCAGTTATTGCGGCATCTTTAGAAGAGGAAAACGCGGAGGAAGTGCGCAAACAGGCCGTACTTTCGGCCGGATATACCCACGACGTCAGTTTTATTCCCCGTTTGATCGAATTTCTGGGCGATAAGCAGTACGCGCCGGCGGCCAATGATGCCCTGCTGCACTTCGGTAATCTGGCACTGCCGGCTCTGGCGCAGAAAATGGCCGATCAGGAAAGTAGCATTGAATTACGGCGTACCATTCCCAATCTGGTAAAGAAAATGGGAACCCAGGAAGCAGTGGATTTTCTGTTTGCCCGCTTCGATTATCCGGATCAGGTGATCCGCTTTGAAGTGCTCCGGGGATTGAATTATCTGAATACCAATTTCGCGCACCTAAAATTCCAGAGGAAGCAGATCATGCAGAGCATTCTGGAAGAGGCCCGTCTGTATTCGGATACGCTGGCCATCCTATACGCTCAGAACCAACGGCAGATACCCGGTGAAGAGTCTTTCTCCCGGCAAATGGCGCTGGCCGAGGGGCGCAGCAGTCTGATCCGTCTGTTGGAAGGTCGGCTGGACCGCAACCTGGAACGCATCTTTCGGCTGCTCGGATTGCAGTATCCGCCGGATGATATCTTCAGTATTTATAAAGGTATTCAGAGCAAGCAGTCCGATCTACGCAACGATGCGCTGGAGTTCCTGGATAATCTTTTGGAAGCCAACCTTAAAAAGGTACTCATCCCCCTGGTGGAAACGGCTATGATGGATACCTTCTCCGAAAAAGCGATCAAACACCTGAAGCTGAAAATACCGGGAGAATACGAGTGTTTTTCCCGATTGCTCAGTGGGAAGGATACCCGGATTGCTCTGGCGGTGCTCTATATCATTCAGCAACTCGACGATCCGAAGTATATCCCTCTGGTCAAAATGGGAATTGAAAACCCGCAGGAAAAGATCCGGGATTATGCCCTGCGGACCCTGGAAATGCTGCAAAACTAAAAAAGGAAGGCAGTCGCACCTATTGATCCAATAAGCTTCAACAAATACCTTCCTTTTCCGGCCCGGCTCTATTTTCTCACCATCTGATCGATCCGGGAAGCCAGTGCATTATGATCCACATTGGAATTCTTCTTCAACACATTGGACATCAGAGCCACCATGTAGACCAGGCTGTCTCCGTGTTCCACAATAGCCACGGAGTTCATATAGTTATCCACGTTCCCCTGGTATTTGGCGCAATGGTAGCCCTCTTCCGGTTTACATTTGTACAGACTGCCGGATTTGAAATACACCGCTGCTTCCTTCAGGGCCGGAGAAGCGGCGTAGCGGATGCGGCGATCCGTCATATACATGAGCCGTTTGATCTCCAGACTGGTAGCCGGATCGATCACCCGGCCGCTTTCCAGCGCAGCCATAAATTTCATCAGGCCCACCGGTGTGCCCAGGCTGCCGCCCTGCGGGGGCACGATGGCCGTAGCGCCGCG
The DNA here is from genome assembly GCF_002646595.1 of Flavilitoribacter nigricans DSM 23189 = NBRC 102662. GTDB lineage: Bacteria > Bacteroidota > Bacteroidia > Chitinophagales > Saprospiraceae > Flavilitoribacter > Flavilitoribacter nigricans. The sequence continues at coordinate 66,447 of NZ_PDUD01000024.1, read as the reverse complement.
CGTAAACATGGTGCCCAGTCGCCATTCATCGGAGGTGATACCGAGGTCGCGTAGCGGGTCATTCACCACGGAAATCGAAAGGTCGGAAAGTTCTTTCTTGGAAAGACCACGGAAATATTCATTGGCCTGCGCTTCGGTCAGCGTGGGATAATCCTGCTGGAAGGCCCGCAGCAGCATAGCTTCCCGCCAGACTACCGCCGCCGCACCGTTATTACTCACGGACAGCATGTGGTCGATCCATTCGTAGAGTGTGAAAACGTCCGATTCCCTTACCTGTCGTTTGACCAGCGTTTTGGTCTCCGGATTGTAAAACGGCACCGTGTGTTCGTCGTATACCGCCCAGGGGCCGCCCTTCACACTGCGTTCGCGCAGTAGCTGCTGACGGAGGTGGAAGGAGTCCGGGAAGAGGTTTTCCAGTTCACAGAAAATTCCGGTCACTACGGCGAGTTTTCCGACACTACCGGGCTGAAATCCCCGCCGCGGCTGCCGCTCGGCGTAACGCGGCTCCCGGCCCGGGGTGATATCCATTACCGCTACGGAGTAGCTTTCGTGCATATTAGGGAATAAGCCGTTGAGGGCTTTTTGCAGGTCCGGGTTGGTTGCCGGCAGGCTATCCATCATCGAACCGGTCAGACCGTAGAGGTTGAGTTGGATGGAATCGACCGACTTCATCGCTCCGGGGATCGGCTTGGTGCCTTTGACCTCTTCGTCCACTACGGCCTGTAGATAGGCCAGTCGCCGGATACCGGTCCGCTCGTACCCGTCAATAGGGTAGGAGTTGAGGGGCATGGGGATGGTGACCAGCAGTACGAGGAGTGCGAAAAAATAGGCAGTGAGTTTCATCTTAGTAGTACTTAAAGGTTGAAAAGGATATTGTGAACCCGCCGGTTACAATGGTTGCTTCAAGTTGACCATCTTATCGTCCGGGATCACCGGCGTGATGGATTCCAGATAAGTGGAAGCCGTTGCGCCTTTGTTCTCTACGAACGGACGAACCTGGAACAGCCAGATCTTATCGTCGCGGAAGCCCAGTTCGATATCGAAAGGACCGTCGGTTTCCACGCCCGGTGCTTCGGGCAGGATCTTTTTCACCTCTGCGGCCAGTTCTCGCAGATCGTCGAGGTTTTGCTGACTCAGAATGGGATCCTCAAAAGAGGCCGCCATCCGTTTCGTGCCGCCGGTTTCGGGCAGCCGGTTATAGTACGGCTCGCGGGCCGGTGACAGCAACTGATTTCCCCAACCGTCGTGCATGAGGTAAGATTCGGCGATCTGACCGTCAACGGCTCCGCCCGCTCCCCGGCTGAAAGCGATCGTAATGTCCGCGTCGCGGCCGGTAGTGACTCCCTTGGTGATCATCACGCCCGAATACGCTACATCCACACTCGGAATGATCAGGATGGAAGGAAATACGTTCTCCGGATTGAGCAGATAGCGTTGCCGCCATTTATAGCTCCGTTCGGTGTAGGGCGATGCCCAGACATCCTTGATGCCCTGCCAGATCCTTTCGGCATCCACCACGTTGAAGAGGGTCAGGTTGAGGCCCGCTCCGGTGAATTCCTTCAGGTCTTCCATATTGGTGTCACTCCGCAGAAAGACGGGAACGGAACCGATCTGGCCGCCCAGCACCTGCTGAAAGTCTTCGCGTAGTGCCTTTTCAAATTCGGGGAGCAAAGCGATCTCTTTGATCAGTTTGCGGAAGCTGTCCAGTTCCTCCAACATGAAAGCCTCGATCTCATTTTCGCCGGCGCCGGCCTGTTTGCGTGCGGCCGCCTGTCGGAAAATACCGTTGAGATGTTCCCAGTAACTCTGGTCGGTACCGGGCATCGTCTGATCGAGATGCTGCCGGAAAATACCGAAAGGTATGACCAGTCCTTCCACCACCTTATCGGGGAATAGTTGTTTTAACTGACCGAGGTTGGCCGCTTTGGGGCCACAGAGTTTACCGGAATCGGAAGCTTTCAGTTCCCGCAGGTTCAATACGCGGGTTTCTTCCAGCCGGATCTTATCCACCGGTACGGAGATCCGCTGTTCACTGCGTTGTTTGACGGTAAAGAGCTGCTGCTCCTCCTGCGTCATACTGGCTGCGGGTTTCATAATGATGGTACCCTTGTTGGAAACCGCATAGAAAACGGTCTGTCCGGCGTAGGCACGCAGGTCGTCCAGGTTCTGATTGGAAACGACGGCATTGGGAATACCGAGGTTGCGGGCCAGCAACTGAACGTGGGACACCATGTTCCCTTCGGAAACGGTGGCAATGCCGGCTACCGGTTTCAGATCGGCCGGTGGCCTCTCAAAAACGTAGATCTTATTTTTATCGACTTCCAGTTCTTCCGGAAAGCCTTCCACTATCACCAGCTCGCCCATAGCGTAGCCGGGGTTCAGTCCGCGCGCATCGCTCTGTCCGCGCAGGTCCATCAGCTGATTGGACAGACCGGCCTGTTCGGCCAGGAAATCTCCCAGCTGGCCCACACTTTGCCCGAGGGGCAACAGGATAGAAGCCCGGACGCGATCGTCCAGAAATCCGTAGGCTTTGGGTTCAAAGGCCGTAAACAGATTAACCGTGCCTGCGTATACGGCCCGGGTCATTCCGGCACCCCATTCTACCCGGCGGCGATTATTTTCGAAAAATTCATTCAGGGCGACCAGGGCGATCTCATCGGCTACGGGCGCAGCTACCGCCTGCGTCTCGTATTCCCAGATCTCTAAAAATCCGGCACCGGTAGCGGCTTTACCCAGATAGCAGATCTTTTCCAGCAGGGCCTGCGGGTGCTCCGCCTGCCACGATCCCGACTCTTTGAAGATGATCTCTTCCAGGTTGTTGGAAATATCCAGCAGGGCTAGCCGGGCCTTGCCGCCCTTTACCTGGTCGCCCAGGGTGCGGATATCCCACAGCAGATCGGCAGCGGCCGATACCCGGTCGGGACTGAAAGCCGTCGTCTGGTGTTGATCGATAAAGGAGCGGATGCGGCGGGTAAGCGTGTCCTGCTTGGGCAGTTTGTTGACGTATTTCCCGAGTGCGTTCAGGTCGACTGCGGCAAAAAGCAGTTCCATCTCTTCCAGGAGCTGATCCATCTTTTTTAGGTTGGCGGCTCCCAGTTTTTGCTGGTGGGTTTTCCGGAAACCGCGAACGCGTTGGATATCGGCCGCTTCGGGCTGGCCGTGGATCTTCACCCGCAGATCCTGAAAAGGAAGATAAGTATCGGAGATCTCCTTACTCAGGGCACGGACCGTCTGAGAACGGTTGTTGTCGCCCTGGTGGGGAATGTCTTTGGCGGCCTGCCGGACGAGGAAAAAATCTTCTTCCCAAACCTGCTGGTCGTTCAGCAGCCACTGAAAGAATTCTACTCCCCAGTTCTCTTCATCTTCTACCTGCACCGCTCCCCGGTAAAACTGCGCTTTGCGCCAGATCCAACCGTCGTCTACGGCCCGCAGGTATTTTTCGACCTGGTATTGTTTGAGCCGGGCGTGCTGATTAGCCGCATCCCAGAAGTCTTCCTTGGGCGTATTGGAAAGGATCTGTCCGATGAAGATATGCTGGTTCTTAGCCAGGGCCGCCACTTCGTCCTTGTAACGGGCCCGTTGCACACCGCCGGGTTCCGGGCATTTCTCTTTGGGAGGAATAACCGAACCGTCTTTGCAAAACCAGCGGATGTCTTTAAAAGGACCGCGTATGTCGGACTGATATTTCGCTACAAGCTCCTTAATCGCCTCGTTATCGGGCGTTTGAGCGCTTATTGGGTCAGTGATATAAAGGCTTAAAAAGCCCAGGAGGATGAGAAGCTTTTTCATGCTTTTGCCATTATGATGGAGTTTAGACTCAAAAAGATTTTGGGGTCACCTGATCAGCATGTTTTTTTCGTAAGGTGTTTTAAAAGTACGCCATTTTTTCTGGATATACCAGAACTCGCATATTCAGATCCACAGATTTTTGGGCAAGGATAAAAAAAACTGCACTAGTTAGCTTGACTCTTAAACTAAGTGAATGTATATTTGTAGTCATTCAACTTAGTTTAAAAAACAAACTAAGTATTTTTTCATCTTCAAAATCGTAAAATTATGGGCTACAGCAGATGGTCAAGCGATACGTACTCACAGATGCAGTCTACCTATTCTCAACAATCCAGAAGTGCCATTTTTCGATCTACTAATATCCATCCCGATCTGGATCCCCGCGGGCTGGTGGTTCGGGAGAGCCGGGATTCCGCCGCTCACCCGAATGCCCTGGCGATCGGGGTGTTCCTGGACGTTACCGGATCGATGGGGCGGATCCCGGAAATGCTGATCCGGCATAAACTGGGGTCGCTGATGGATACCCTGATCGATCACGGGATCGAGGATCCCCAGGTGATGTTTTCCGCCATTGGGGATCATATCTCCGACCGCGCACCTTTGCAGGTAGGGCAGTTTGAATCCGGAACGGAAGAAATGAACGACTGCCTCTCCAAGATCTTTCTCGAAGGTGGCGGCGGCGGGCAGAGCAAAGAATCCTACGCACTGGCCTGGCTGATCGGCGGTCGCCATACTTCCATCGACTGCTACGAAAAGCGACGCAAAAAAGGTTTCCTGTTCACGATCGGCGACGAGATGAACTGGGATACCGTAGATGCCCGGCGACTGAGCAGTATTATGGGCTACCGGGAAGCGGGATCCATGGATGCCCGGCAGGTACTCCGGGAAGCTCAGGAGAAATACCACGTTTTTCACATTCACATCAATGAAACCGGCTATCGCAACAATACTATGGTGATGGAATACTGGCGCAATCTGCTGGGAGAGCGTTTTCTGGTACTCGATAACCACCAGGCACTGGCGGAACTCATTGCCAGTACGGTAGCCCTGGTGAGTGGGGTGGACCCGGACCGACTCCTGCAGGCCTTTGATCCGTCTACGGCCGATATGGTGCAAAATGCCCTGGGGGATATGTCGATACCGAAAAGACCGGATAGTGGTAGGCGGATCTTTCGGTTCTAATGGTCCGGTTGTTGGTTGGTTCGACTGTTCGGTGGGCTGATGCAATGTCAATGATCCTTATCAGTTAACTCGCTCAGAGCAGTTGAACCGAAAGCAACCAATAGGATATCGTCAAAACCTTCAAGTATGACGACCGAATATCCCCAAAATAACTTGTCAACTATTACCTCAAGTTAAATCAAAATTATGCAAACGAATATCGTTATCGGCCTGGGCTACGGAGACGAAGGCAAAGGACTGACTACCGATTATCTCTGCCGGCAATACGCCCGGACTTTGATCGTGCGTTTTTCCGGCGGTCACCAGGCCGGACATACCGTGGTAACTCCCGAAGGACAACGGCACGTCTTTTCCAGTATCGGCAGCGGAGCGCTTTACGGAGCCCCGACTTACTGGAGTCGCTTCTGCACCTTTTATCCCATTGCCTTCCGGAATGAATACGCCGCTCTGGCGGAGCAATACGGGCTGCGGCCACAGGTTTATGTGGATGCACTGGCGCCGGTTACTACTCCTTATGAAGTATTTCTGAATCGGAAAAGGGAACGCATCAACGCACACGGAAGCTGCGGGGTGGGTTTTGGCGCTACGCTGGAGCGGCAGGAGTCCCCCTACCGGCTTTTCGTGCAGGATCTGGCCTATCCGTTTGTGCTGGAAAAACGCCTGCAGGCCATTCGCCAATACTACTGGGAACTAACGGGTGAAGATCCGCTTACCGAAGCAATGGCTTTACAACTGGAACAATTCAAACTCGCAGCCGCCGAAGCCTTGTCCTGCATCACGATCGTCCGGGAGAAGGAATTTATTCCAGAGCTGACCGGGAGGGGATTCGATCAGCTTTTATTCGAAGGCAGCCAGGGGATCCTGCTGGATATGGATCACGGCTTTTTTCCCCACGTCACCCGCTGCAACACAGTCTCTAAAAACGCGCTACAACTCATTGAAACCTACCGACTGCCCCGGCCGGAGATCTATTACATCAGCCGGGCGTACCAGACCCGCCACGGCAATGGTTATTTGTCGAACACCAACCTACCGCTGGAGCTGATCGAAAATCCACAGGAAACCAATCAATACAACGAATGGCAGGGGCACCAGCGCCGGAGCGTGCTGGATATCGATCTGCTGCATTATGCACTGGAAGCGGATGCGAACTACTGCGGTCGGGTAGAAAAACGCCTGGTGCTGACCTGCCTGGATCAGCTCCCGGGAGCTTTGCCGTATACCCGCAACGGAGCGTACCAATGGACGGATGATGCCCTGGAGATCGGACGTATCCTTAGGTTTGCTGCGGATAAAGTACTGTTGAGTTATTCAGAATGTGGAGCGGAGATCCGGGCCGGAGCCGAAGCGGTGCCAATTTGATCGGTAGATGCGCCGATTGTCAGCATTTGGACTTATTTTGGGAGTGGTAAAGGCCGGACGACGCCGGCCTGCCTCTTCGCATTGACGCTCTAAATCTCTGATATGGCCCTACGCATACTCATCGACGATAAGTGTTTTCAATCCATTTTCCACCAGGAGACCCATCTGGATCGCTTCGGGCATCCGGGCGTACCCAATCCGGTGCACCAGCGGCGGATCTCCACCTTTCTGGATATACTCCGGGAGCCGGCGGCAGGAATAAAAAACGAAGTACAGATCGGTGCGATTACCGAAACCAATTTGCAATGGGCGTCCTCTCTGGTACTGCTTACGCGTGCCGAGCCCTTCTCCGATGAAGCATTCAATCCGATTACGCAGTTTGTACTGGAAGCGGGAAACAGTCTATTGATCTTTTCCAACCACAATCCTCACGAAAAGCACGATCATTCGCTTACGCAAAGATTTGGAGTGGACCTCTGTGGAGGTTACTGGAGTGGCCGGCGGGAATTGACCACCACAATTTCCGGGGCCTGTCTCCGCGCCCATCCGCTGCTGGATGCTCCGGAATTCGGGAAACCCGTAAGCTCTCTGGTAACGAATACGACCTGCCGGATCGTTTCCACTGTCGGTACTCCTTTCCTGTATTTGCCGGATGGGATGGTCGGTCGCTGGTCCTCCGAGGGCGAAGCGCTTATCCCGGACCGGATCTTCGGACTGATCATCGACGGAAGCAAGTCTCAAAGCGATGCCGTCAAAGGAAAGATCGTGATCCTGGCGGATTCCGGCTTTATTGCCGATAAGGATTCCACCGTGCCGGGGAAAGGCCTGATCGATCAGGGAGATAATGAAGTGTTCATTCGCCGGCTGATCCGGTTTATTTGCCCTTGAACCGGGGTGGGCGTTTTGCCAGGAATGCACCGACCCCTTCGCGCAGGTCTTCGCTGGAAAATGCCGCCATTTGCTGGTCGGCTTCGAAGTCTACCGTTTCATCCAGGGTGTGATCGATCGCAAATTGAAGATCGGCCTTGGTGATACCGAGCGCGATCGGTGCTTTTTGGGCCAGCTCGTTGGCCCATTCGAGCGCAAAGGCCATCATTTCGCCTACCGGAGCGATGCGATTGGTAAGTCCCAGTTCCAGACAACGATCGGCGCCGATCTTTTCGCCGCTACAGGCAATTTCCATCGCCCGGCTGTAGCCGACGGCCCGGGCCAGAAACCAGCCGGCGCCACCGTCGGGTCCGAGACCGATATTGATGAAGGCGTAGCGAAAACTTGCATCCTCCGTCATCACCCGTAGATCACAGGCCAGGGCCAGGGCGCAGCCTACACCGGCAGCCGTACCGTGGATGGCCCCGATGATCGGTTTGGGCAGATCGCAGAACTTACGCATCAGCGGGCGGTAGTTCGATTTGATGTAATCCCGTCCCTGTTCGGGCGTAACGCCGGCAAACAGGCCAAGGTCCGCACCCGCCGAAAAACCGGGGCCGGCCCCGCGCAGAATGATCACCCGGATATTGGGATCGGCCGCGGCCTGGTCCAGACTCGTATTTAAACCCTGGATCAGGGCGTCATTGAAGGCATTGTACCGACTGGGACGATTGAGCGTGATCACGGCCACGGGGCCTTCTTCGTGGTACAGTACTGCGCTGTTGCTATTGATGGGATGCTCGGGATTGGCCATAAGGTTGAAGGATTAGTTCCGCTAAAGTTATAAATAAACCGCAATAATTTTCGGCTTAAACGCAATTGCCGGTCGCCGAAGGATTAGCCGTCTACCGTCGTTCGCTCATTCTCTTCTTTCGTTTCTACGGGCGCTTTTTTCCAGAAAAGGAATAATTTTTTAAAGGCTTTCCACTCCTCGGGTTTGACGATCAGGCCGTAGATCAGTGCGGTGAAAAACGTAAACATCGCGTATACCAGGGCCGGTTTGAGGGTGTCTTCGTTGCCCAGCAGCGTACCGCCGATCAGAAAAGCCAGCGAGGTATTCTGGATGCCGACTTCCACACCCATCGTCAGTTTATCATTGGTGCCCAGGCGTAGCAGGGTGGCCAGTCCGAAACCGGCCATGAGGTTCAGAAAGTTGCCAACGAAAGAGTAGGGGATGATCTGCCGGATATCGCTCAGGGTAATACCGGTACCACCCTGGTCTTCACCGGCAAAAAATTTGATGATAAAGAGTATGGCCAGCAAGATGACCGTGATCCATTTGAGCGGTCGCTGGGTGCTGACCGCAAAATTGGGGAAATAACGCCGGACCAGCAGGCCGGCAAAGGTCGGAGCGAGGATCACACTCAGGATCTGCTGGATCGTCTGGCCGATCGGCAGTGAGATATCCGCCTGACTGCCCATGAAATAGTTAACCGAAAAGCTAACGATCAGCGGTACGGTGATCAGGGCCAGAAAACTATTGGTAACGGTAAGCGATATGGAAAGGGCTGTATTCGCATTGAGCAGATAGGTCACAAAATTTGACGTGGTCCCTCCCGGACAGGTGGACAGGATCATGATCCCCACCTTAAATGCCGGCGGCAGATCGGCGAGTGTGGCAATGGTAAAGGCCAGGGTAGGAAGCACAATGATCTGCAGGAACAAACCTCCCAGGTAAGCTCTCGGTCTGGCGAAGGTAACGACGAAGTTACGCCAGGTAAGAGAGAGCCCTACGCTAAACATTATAAAAGCAAGAATACCACCGATCAGTATATCGACAAGGTTCATCTAGGGAAAGTATGCTCAGGTTTATTCATGAAATAACTCGTATCACCTGATCCGGTCCGGTTACTGCTTCGCAGAGCTTTGGAAGCGTGACTAAAGGGATCAGCATTTACTGCCCGGGGCAAATTTACCCGATGAACCGTTGCCGGTATCGGTAAGCCCGTGTAATTACGCTGCTCGTTGCTCTGCTATTCAAGTAGCACAACCTGAAATCAGTTTATGCTGATTGACGCTTGTGGCAACCAGCGGAATTCCGTTTTATAGAAACATCGGTATTTAAACAGGTGGAGGATTACTCTTTTTATATTCCGGATACTTCAGGAGCGGTACGATAGGGCCTGAATAGCCTGCACTTTTCACAAAAGGAGCCGGGTTTGATAACTATTTACCGTTGATCGTCAGAATTCAATCTTTGTGATGATCATATAACTGTTTAAATGGCCCACAAGTTGGCCGCCGGGCGCAAATTCGTCGCCACCAAAGATATTTAATCTTTGTAGTTCCTCACTTTTTCCAGCCGGGAATCCTTCCCGGAAGACGGCATCTGCACTTTTAACAGAAGTTTGCTGCCAAAATGGCGTGCAGTTATTGAATGTAAGTGACAAAATGGCGCAATGATGTAATTTTCTTCCTTTTTTTTCAATTGGTACGCCAATTGTACTATGGATGGTATACTTCAAATCAAAAACAAAAAATAATAACTGATATGACACTTGTAACTGCAAAACCAGTAAATCGCAGAAAACCTGTTTACTACAATGGTCTGGATCGTTTATTCGACGATTTCTTCCGTTTTGATGTTCCGGCTGCCGCCAAAGGCAAAACGCATCCGGCGGTAAATATTCTGGAAGGCGAGCAGGATTTCCAATTGGAATTTCTGGTGCCGGGTTGGGAAAAGACCGATTTCAACATTCAGGTAGAGAAAAATATTCTGACGGTTGCAGCTGAGTTGAAGCAAGCAGAAGGTGACCAGGAAACCAAAGAAGCAAAGCCGACTTACCGTCGCCGGGAGTTTGGTAAAAACAATTTCAAACGCAGTTTTGAGATCCCCGAAACGGTAAATGCCGAAGCTATCGACGCCAAATATGCGAATGGTATTTTGACCCTGACGCTTCCCAAACGTGAGGAAGCAGAGGCCGAAGTAGCCCGCACGATTGAAATTGGCTAAGGAAAGAAAGTTGCATCGCAGAGGGTACGGAGTAGAAAGGCCGCATTTGTCGGAACCCGATCACTCCGCAGGCCGGATAGAGGTTCCCGAATGTACTACGAAGTACACTCTGCGAAAGCAGATCGCCACCCGGAAGATTGATTCTGCCGAACGAGGCCGAACAAATCTCATTTAAAATGGTTTATCTGGTGTGGTTTAGGGTGAAAATGGATTTAAACCGGTGGGTCATTTTATGACAGAATATTGACGAAAAGTCCTCAATAAAAAAACCACAAAAACGGTTTAAATAAAACCAAAGATCCCGTTTGTCCCGTAAGTAATAATAAGATTATAATTGACAGACGATGAGATCGTTATCATACTGTTAAAATTCGCTTTGAAGCACGATTTGGGGCACACTTTAAGCAAAATTTGAAAACCTAAGCGGCAAAATCTTGTTTAATAGATGAAAACAGGTGATAAAGTGAAAAAAATGTGTGACTTTCTCCTTTTTGATCGTCTTAATGATGAAAACAAAAACGAAAAGATCACTCTTAAAAATATAGGTTAGTTAATAGGGTTTTAGGTGTTTATTTAGGACCGGTGCGCAAGTCGCGCCGGTCTTTTTTTATGCCCTGATCCGAGTGTTTTCAACCGGCGGTTCGATCCCGTAAATACGCTCGGCGATAATTCTATTCGCCGGAAAAAGTTGGCCTGACATCGGAACATCAGGCCACCAAAAAATCCAACTTCAAAAGGGGGTATGTTAATTCCCGTTATCCGGTATGGATAACACGATATTACAATTACCTTTTTGGATAATATCCTGAAAAGTTGTTCAGTGGGGGCTATTATCGGGAGGGTGGTGGTTGTTCCGAGGGCCTTAAGTGAGTAGGGCCGGTGTTTGTCAAATAAACAGTAAAAGTAGCCTTGTGGGTATAAGGGACTGGATGCGTTGTCTTTACAAATGTAAGCAAGTTTTTACTAAAATAGCATTTTTTACGAAGCTCGATTAATTTTTTTGTTTCAGCGCTTCCGCAACGGCTACCAGTTCTTCAAAAAAAGCTGAGCCGTATTTGCGGATAAGGGCTTCCTTCACAAACTGAAATACCGGTACCCGGTGTTTGTCGCCCAGCGCACAGGCGGCCGAGCAGATGTCCCAGCGGTCGTAGTTCATCAGATCATAATCGGTCTTGGCAGCGCGTTCGATCCGGATCGGGTAGAGGTGGCAGGAAATGGGCTTTTTGAAATCCGTCGCTCCCGCTTCGTAGGCTTTTTCGATGCCGCATTTGGCAATTCCGTTCTCATCATAGGTCAGATAGGTGCAGGCCCCGTTCTCCAGCAGGGGAGTCCCGTAGTCCTGTTCTTCCTTGTAGTAGGAGTAGAGACCTTCGGCCGCCATCACTTCCTTACCGGCCTCATCCAGAAAGGGTGCGATGCGCTCGTATTCCCTTTCCAGGATCTCGATCTCTTCCGCTTCCAGGGGGGCACCGAAGTCTCCTTCCCAGCAACAGGCGCCTTTACAGGCATCCAGGTTACAGATGAAATGCTCTTCGACCACGTCTTCACTGATCAGTACTTCCTGAATGATTATCATAAATGATGTATCTTAGAGTAAACTGCAAAATTAGGGAAGTTGGCGCGAATATGGTTGGCCAAAATGATCCGATTCTGATACTTTAGGACATTCTGGTTTGAAACCCGGAAGGCCTTTGAACAAAGTCCGGTACCGAGCTGTGTTACTATCAGGAAAATAATTTCTACATCACCTACATTTGCTCTGCCGCCTTTGAGCTTGTCTAGTAAGCGATTTTTAGTATTTTTGGGCGCGGCAGTGCAAACTTATATAAACCATAAAATATAGATGGATCCCTTAAAGCAAAAATTTATTGATAAAGCGTCTGCGCTGAAGGCAGAGATTAAGAGTTTACTACGCGAACATGGCTCGAAGAAAGTAGATGAAGTAGTGCTAAGCCAGGTGTTCGGCGGCGCACGGGGCATCAAAATGATGATCTGGGAAACCTCCAACCTGGATCCGGTGAAAGGTATCCGCTTTCGTGGCTACAGTATTCCGGAACTGAAAGAGTTGTTACCCACCCGGCCCGGTGGTAAAGAACCCCTGCCGGAAGGCCTTTTCTGGCTGATGCTGGTTGGTGAAATTCCCACCGAAGAAGAAGTGAAGTGGCTGTCGCAGCAGTGGACCAACCGGAGTAATGTTCCGGAACACGTATTCAGAGTATTGGATAGCCTTCCGGTGGAGACCCACCCGATGACGCAGTTCGTTATGGCCATTTCGGCCCTGCAGACGGAAAGTTGTTTCGCCCGCAGATACGACGAAGGCATCCACAAGAGCGAGTATTGGGATCCTACCTATGAAGATGCAATGAACCTGATCGCGCGTTTGCCGCGGATCGCAGCATATATCTACCGTCGTACCTATTTCAACGGCGACCACATTCCGCCGGATATTTCCCAGGACTGGGCCGGCAACTTCGGGCACATGCTGGGCATCGAGAACGATGAGTTCAAGAGCCTGATGCGCCTGTATATGACCATCCACGCGGACCACGAGGGAGGAAACGCTTCCGCCCACACGGTACACCTGGTCGGTTCTACCCTCAGTGATCCTTACCTGTCCTTCGCGGCCGGTATGGGCGCGCTGGCCGGTCCGCTGCACGGTCTGGCCAACCAGGAAGTGATCAAATTTATCTTCCGCATGCTGGATGCTCTGGGTACGGAGACCCCGTCCAAAGAGCAGATCGCCGACTATGTACAGACAACCCTGTCCCGAGGTCAGGTGATCCCCGGTTACGGACACGCTGTACTGCGCCAGCCGGATCCGCGTTTCATGGCCCAGAAAGCCTTCGCGGAAGACTATCTGCAGGACAGCGATATCGTACAGGTGGTCTGGAACCTCTTTGAGGTGGTGCCGCCGATCCTGCAGAGCCTCGGTAAAGTAAAGAACCCCTGGCCGAACGTGGATGCCCACTCCGGTGCGCTGCTCGTACACTACGGCTTGAAGCAATATAGCTATTACACCGTGCTGTTCGGCGTTTCCCGGGCACTGGGCGTAATGGCCGCACTGTGCTGGTCCCGGGCGCTGGGACTGCCGCTGGAACGTCCGAAATCCGTGACTACCAAGTGGGTCAAGGAATTCATTGCGGAGCAGGAACAGAAAGAAGGCGTATCCGCCAATTGATATAATGCCGTTTGGCCCGGTTCGAAACCGAAGCTCAAAGCGGACAACGGGTAGTGCAAACTGAGCGCAGGGGCGGTTTCCCCGTTCCGGCCGGTATACCTGCACTGCCCGACATTCATTTTAGCGTAAGTTCTAAGAAGCCGTTTGAATAGAACGATTGGATCTTGTTACCGTCTTTACTTTGCCGAAAGGCTTACAAAATGATGGATAACAGATCTCAAAAGCCAAATTTTAACCGCTTCAAGTTGCATCACCACTTTATTAAGTAGATCTATATGGAATTTCCTGAAAATCTGAAGTATACCGAGGAGCACGAGTGGGTGCGCCTGGAAGGAGATAACATTGCCTATGTGGGCATTACGGATTTTGCCCAGAGCGAATTGGGTGAACTCGTTTACATTGAGGTGGAAACCGTCGGGGAAACCCTGGAACAGGGGGATGAGTTCGGTACGGTGGAAGCCGTAAAGACAACGTCTGAACTGTATATGCCGGTATCCGGAACGGTGCTGGAGTTCAATTCCAAGCTGGATGACTCCGAAGGCGATGATCCCACACTGGTCAACAGCTCCCCCTACGGTGACGGCTGGATCGTCAAAATTGAGCTCTCCCATCCCGATGAACTGGAGGATCTCATGGACGCGGAGGCCTACCAGGCGAGCATCGCCTAAAATAATACTGGCGAACTCTGTTGCGCAAATATTTGTTTTTCAGGTGGTTATTCGGCTATTGGTCGAATATTTAACCCCGGAAATCCAATTTTTTCGCAAAAAAGAAAAAAAAAATGTACCGGCACCCACCAAAATGGGAATCGGTCACATCTAGCATAATGTAAGTTACTTTGAAATATTTTATACCAGCTATTCTTTGGGCAATATTCATTGTTTGGGGATCCACGATCGGAGGCGTTAACCTTCCGGAAACGACTCTGAACCTCTGGGAACCGGACAAGATCGCCCACTGTGCGGTATACTTCGTCTTCGGCGGATTATTTCTCTGGGCCTGGCACAAGAACGGGCGCCTGGATAAACGCCACAAGATCATGACCGTAGCGGCTTGTATAGCTTTTGGGATACTGATGGAAATTATCCAATTTTCCTTTTTCCCAGGACGATATTTTGAAGTTAATGACATTATTGCTAATATTATCGGCTCAATTGGGAGCCTATTCCTAATTAGATTATTCATTACGTAAAACCTTGTCAGTATGCTTGTGCTCGACGTATCTATTACCGGCACGCAACTGGGCATCATCGTAGGAGCAGTGATCGTGGGTATTTTAGCCATGATCTTCCTCATGCGAAATCTGTACAAAAGCAGAGCTCAGTCATTGCCGGAGAAACATGCAGGACAGTCTAGCGCTGGTCTGGGAAGCAGAAATAAGTACCCCGAAGCTGATGTTTTCAAACTCAGTGGTACTTTCTTCAATCTCGGCCTGGCTTTGGCTCTCGGAGTAACTATTCTGGCCTTTGGTTGGACGCAGTACGAAAAAACAATCGATGTATCTCAGTACTTAGATACGTTAGAAGAGGAGATCGAGATCGAACCTCCACGTACGGCTGAACCACCACCGCCGCCACCACCTCCACCACCGCCTGTAATTCAGGAGGTACCTGAAGAAGAAATTATTGAAGAGGACGAACCCGAATTTGTCGATATGAGTGTCGACGAAGAGACGGTTGTCGAAGCTCCTCCAGTAGAGGATGCTCCGCCTCCTCCGCCACCGCCACCACCTCCACCACCTGAGCCTAAGGTTGAGGAGATCTTTAAAGTAGTGGAAGATATGCCTCGCTTCCCCGGATGTGAAGACGAAGCTGATAAAGCTGCTAAAAAGGCATGTGCGGATAAAAAGATGTTGGAATACATCTATAAGAATATCAAGTATCCTGCCATCGCTCGTGAAAACGGCGTAGAAGGTATGGTGGTAGTTCAGTTCGTTGTCGAGAAAGACGGAACTGTAACGGACGCCAAAGTGGTAAGGGATATCGGTGCTCAATGCGGACAGGAAGCACTGCGGGTTGTAAACCTCATGAACAATGAGGGTATCCGCTGGACTCCTGGTAAGCAGCGGGGCCGCCCGGTACGGGTGCAGTTTAACCTGCCCGTACGTTTCAAGCTCGAGTAATACTACTTCTTGATATATCAATATCCTCAAAAACGGCTAAGCCTGAATCTCAGGTTTAGCCGTTTTGCGTTTGGGGCGGTTCTTTCCCGGGCTTCCGTCGTTTATGGACTTGCGGCCTTGCTACGGCCGGCAGCCGCCCCGGATTTAAATTAATTCCTACCTGGATGTAACGCTATTCCTTATTTGTTTCGTAATTTAGTTGGGAGGATCAGCAAACCCGATGACACAAACTGAAAAAGGATTAAGCAACTTTTGTTTCCTAAGTACGTTTTATGGTAACAGCTAATGGGCATAACCGGTGTGCGATCCACCACTGAACGACTTATGTTATGCACCGCCGTTAGCTGGAAGAAATCTCGCATTTCTCCATTCGGATCGATCCATTCGTTTACGTTTTCACTCAATCCGGCCGGGCCGGATTTACAAAATCAGCAATCCAGACCATGAGATACCTATTTTTGACGATTGCCTTAGTTGTGGGAGGAGTAGTGATGGGCTGGGCCCAACCGGCAAAATTAGCGCAACAGTATTATCAGAACGGAGAATACGAAAAAGCCGCATCCCTGTACGAACAGCTCTACCAGGCGAATGAAAGAAATCCCTACTATTTTGATCGCTATGTAGATTGTCTGATCTACCTGGAGCAATATGATGATGCGGACAAGGTCATTTCCCGTCAGCTTCGCAAGGATCCCGAAAATGTCAATTTGTACGTAACGGCCGGTCGGCTGTACGAGCGACAGATGAAGGACGATGAGGCCAAGAAACAATACGAAGCCGCCATCGACAACCTGCCGGCCAATCAGTATACGATTACCAGACTGGCCAATGCCTTCCTCAGCCAGACCAAATACGATCTGGCGATCAAGACTTACGAAAAAGGGGCCGAACTGCTCAAGGACGAGCAGGTATTCGCCTACAACCTCGGGGATCTCTACCGCCGTAAGGGAGATATTCCCAAGATGATCGAGAATTATCTCAGCAGTATGGATGCCAATCCGGATCTGGTGAACAACCTCAAGGTGATCTTCCAGCGCTATCTGACGGATGAGGATTACCGCGAACTGCAGGCGCAGCTCTACCAGCGGATCCAGGATAATGACCGGAATCTCAATAATAACGAACTGCTGACCTGGGTATTCATTCAGCGGAAAGATTACCGCAATGCCCTGCGGCAGGTCAAGGCACTGGACCGCCGTCTGCGGGAGAACGGTGGCCGGATCTTCCGCCTGGGAGAAGTTGCCGCTGACGATGGCGATTACGATGCCGCTATCGATGCTTTTGATTACATCGTGGAGGAGAAACCTACTTCCACTTTTTATATAGATGCCAAACGCGAAGGTTTACGCAATCGCCGCAACCGCCTGGTAGAAGGATACAGCTACACCGAAGCGGATCTGCGGGAACTGGAAAGTCAGTATGCATCTTTCCTGGAAGAGTTCGGGAAATCCCGGGCTACCGCTTCCATTATTCTGGAAATGGCCGAACTGGAAGCGCTATACATCAACGATCTGGATAAGGCGACCAGCCTGCTGCAGAGCATGATCGAGCTGCCGGGCGTAGATCCGATCACCCTGGCCTGGGGAAAGATCAATCTGGCGGATTATTATCTGATGCAGGACGAGATCTGGGAATCCACGCTGCTGTACTCCCAGGTGGATAAGGATTTCAAAGAAGACCTGCTGGGACACGAAGCAAGGTTCCGCAACGCGAAATTATCCTACTACAACGGGGATTTCCAGTGGGCACAGGCTCAGTTCGATGTGCTCAAGGCGTCTACCTCGAAACTGATCGCCAACGATGCGCTGGACCTCTCGGTATTCATTATGGATAATCTCGGGCTGGACACCACAGCTACGGCGATGGAAATGTACGCACAGTCCGAATTGCTGGTCTTCCAGAACCGCTTCGATGATGCGTTCCGGAAACTGGACAGTCTGTTGATCGAATTTCCGGATCACAGTCTGGATGACGATGTCCTGTACCTGAAAGCCAGGATCTTTCGCAAACAAAGGAATTTTGAAAAGACAGCAGAACTGCTGCAAAAGATCATCGACGATTACAACGAAGAAAGTATCCGTACGGATAATTCATTGTTCCAACTGGCCGAACTGTACGAAAACCAGTTCGACGATAAGGAAAAAGCCAAGTCCCTCTACGAGACTCTGTTCATCGATTATTCCGGAAGTACCTTTGCCGTTGAGGCCAGGAAAAGGTTCCGGATACTCCGGGGAGACAAGGTGCAATAGCACCGCTGATCCCTGAGTTTAGACAAAAAATAACTTCCTGTAGTTGTGTTCGTACATCTACAGGAAGTTATTTTTTTAGCAGTAAGGATACGGCCTAAACGGCTTACTTCACGTGTTTCTCGTCAGAAACCGTCAATTTATGACGGCCCTTAGCCCGACGACGTGCCAGCACTTTGCGGCCATTCTTACTACTCATACGCGAACGAAATCCATGCTTGTTAGCCCGCTTTCTTTTGGAAGGTTGATAAGTCCGTTTCATTATCCTCTACTTTATTTAGGAATTTTGTAAGAATAACCTCTACTTTTGAAATTGTAAAAGCTATTTTTCGCCGTTCCTTTTAGCTGCAAATAAATTTCTTTTTGAAAAAGTGGCACAAAGGTAAACTTATTTCTCATAATAGCCAAACAACTTTGGCGTTAGAATTCGAAGAAGTTGAGATTATTGGTCTCGCTTCGTGGTAAAAAGGAGAGGAGGGAGGCCGGAGCTGCCGTCAGCGCGAATCGACTGAAAAGTGCAGACCTCTTGCGACCGACCCGCTCCGAACTTTACCCACTGCGGATAAAGTTAGAAATAAGTTCAGTTAAAATAACCCTTAATCACTGATGGCATTACACATAACGACACTTCTGGCCGGTGTTTTTTTCGGTATGATCTTTTCACAGCGGACCGTTCAGTCCGAACCCGATACCAGTAGTATTGCACTGGCTATTGAAAACCTGCAATCCGACCGGGGAAACGTGCATGTCGCGGTTTACGACCGCGAAGAAAGCTTTGCCAAATCCCTCAAACCTTTTCAGCTAAAGATCCAAAAGGTGTCAGCCGGTGGCCGCCTGCACATACAACTGGACAGCTTACCCCACGGCCGCTACGCCCTGGCGGTGTACCACGACGAGAACGGTAACGGCGATCTGGACAAAAACATGCTGGGCATCCCCAAGGAGCCCTACGGTTTTTCCAATAATCCACGGGCCAAGTGGAGCGCACCTACCTACGAGGAAACTTCATTTGTCCTCGGTGCGATGCGTACCAGTTTAGCCGTAAGTTTAAAAAAATGGAAAGAGCGATAGCGTCCGATCGGGCATCCTGGGTGAAGTTTGTGGTCGGAGGGATCAGCCTGGCTCTTTTGTGCTGGGTCGTCTATAAGGCCGTGACCACTTCCTTTACGCACGATGAAAGCTTCACTACGCTGCACTTTTTTCCTCAAGGCGAATGGGCGATTCTGCTTTACCAGCACCCTTTCACCAGTGTGATCACCAATAACCATATTCTCAATACGCTTTTGATGAAACTTTCGGAAAGTATTTTCGGCTTTTCCGAATGGTCACTGCGGTTGCCGAATATTTTGGCGCTGTTGCCTTATCTGTATTTTGGTTACCGGCTTTGTCGCCGCCTGCCCGTGGCCTGGATGCAGTTGGCCGGTTTTCTGGTGCTGATCGCCAATCCCTACCTATTGGATTTTTTTGGCGTCGCCCGGGGGTATGGTCTTTCCATCGGCACCATGATCGCCAGCCTTTATTTGCTCATTGCTTACGTAGAAAAGCCCGCCGCCCGCTATTTGCTGGGTTTTCATCTCTGCGGGATCCTGTCCGTAATGAGCAATTTTGCTTTGCTCAACTTTTACGTGGCGGCATTTGGTTGCTTTTACCTGCTACCGTTCTGGAAAACCCGCGGGCTGCCGAATGACTTTATCAGGAACTGGAAACTTCACGCCGGGAATTTGCTGGCGCTGGGACTGCTCGCGGCACTGCTGTTCGTCCCTTTCCGGGTGATCCTCAGGAACAATACCGTGTCCTTTGGAGGCAAGGAGGGCTTTTTTGAGAATACCGTGCGTTCGCTTATTGAGCGCTCGTTCTACGAGATCGGAATACCGGACGGCTGGATCAATGTACTGGGGGTACTCGCCTGCGCGGCGATACTGCTGCCGGCCGGACTGATCCTGCAAAAATGGATTCGGAGAGATACGGCCTTCTTTGAGCGACACACCGCACTGGCGATCACCAACACCATCGCCTGGCTGATCCCGCTGATGACCATCGTACAGCATCATCTGCTGGGGCAGGATTATCTGGAAGAGCGTTTTGCAATATTTCTCTATCCGTTGTGGGCGCTCAATCTGCTGTTTACTTGCGGCTGGCTCTGGACGCGGAGTAAAGCAATTACTACCGCCGTTCTGGGCGTATATACCCTGGGCTGGCTGTTGATCACCGCCCTGAACCTCAATGTCGGGTATTACCTCAACTGGAAGTACGATAAGGACACCAAACACGTGGTGCAATTGCTGAAAGATTACCGCCCGGAGGACGGATCATCCCGGAAGATCGGCGTGTTTCACCACCTGGAACCGACCCTGAATTTCTACCGTCGTTGGTGGGAGATGTACTGGATGGAAGAGTTCAACCGCGAACCGCCCAATGCGGAAGACGACTTTATTTTCACCGAAAGCCGCGAACTGGAAGCGCTCGGAATTTCCGCCGGACGGGAGGTCCTTTTCAGATCCGAAGAAACGGGCATGGTTTTAGTTAAATAAAGAGTATGATTCCCCATCCTAAATTCAAATCATGAAAGCACTCTTTTTTGAAGCATTCCAGGCCCCCGTGCGGGTAACGGAGCTACCTGATCCCGAACCGACGGCAGATGGAGTTGTCATCCAGGTAGCGGCAGCGGGTCTGTGCCGATCGGACTGGCACGGCTGGATGGGGCACGATTCGGATGTGCATTTACCCCATGTACCGGGACATGAATTTGCCGGAACTATCGCCGCGCTGGGGAAAAATGTGAAAAACTGGCAAATCGGAGACCGGGTTACTTTGCCGTTTAGTATGGGATGTGGAAGCTGTCCGCAATGCCGGACCGGTAACCAACAGATCTGTGATGATTACTACCAGCCCGGGTTCACCGGTATGGGCTGTTTTGCGGAATACGTGGCGGTACCCTACGCCGAGCAGAATCTGGTCCGGCTGCCGGATAAACTGGGTTTCAATGCCGCCGCGGTACTGGGCTGCCGTTTCATCACGGCCTACCGGGGCATTGCCGTCCAGGGACGTTTACAGGGAGGAGACTGGGTAGCGGTGCACGCCTGCGGCGGGGTTGGACTATCGGCCATTCAGATCGCCAAGGCGCTGGGGGGCCGTGTAGTAGCGGTAGATATCGCCACGGATAAACTGGAACTGGCAAAGAAGCTGGGCGCGGATCGAGTACTCAACGCTAGCGAAATAGATCAGATTCCGGAGGCGATCCGGGAGATCACCGGCGGCGGCGCGCAGGTCTCAGTCGATGCGCTGGGCAGCACGGTGACCTGTATTAATTCTATTGCCTGCCTGGCCAAACGCGGACGCCATATCCAGATCGGCCTGATGACCGGCACCCACCGGACACCCGCTGTTCCCATGGGACCGGTAATTGCGAAAGAACTGGAGATCATCGGTAGCCACGGCATGCAGGCCCACGCCTATCCGGGCATGCTGCAGCTAATTACAAGTGGCCGGATCAACCCAAAAGCATTACTTGGCCAGTCGATCAGTCTGGAAGAAGCCGCTGCCGCTTTAATGAAGATGGACGATCATGATGCCCTGGGAGTAACGGTTATTGATCGATTTAGGTAAAGGTACCCGAAGACTGCTTAGGGTACGCTAAACCATACCTACTGACCATTGATTTGAGTAAATAAAATGGTTTCTTCATCCGCAAACAACGGAGACCATTGTATTTCGGTCAGGATGTCCTGATCAAACCAGAAATTCATACTCTCATCGTCAGAGGTCAATAATTTATGATCAGGATTTTCTGCAGAGGACCAATCCTCCAGTTCAAGATCGCTGACCCCTATATTTTGCAGTTCAGTTTGTACTGCCTCTACTTCCTTACCGATCAAACTTACCGATTCCAACAAATAGAAAGGCGAAGTAACGGCGATAGACACCAATTGCCAGTCGTCCTCTTCATCAAACCCAAGGGATAACTCAAGTTCGTCGTAGTGCCAGATTTCCGTGAGATTTTCCCCATCATCGGTATATGATTCCGTTATCTTTTCGTTGGGCTCTCCGATTATAGCTGAAATTTCCGCTCTGGACATTCCGAATAAAATGCTTCCCAGACCCGCTCCCACTTGTATATTTTGCAATTCTTTTTTCATGCTTGTCGTTGCGTTGTTAACGTTTTAGGGTTCAATAGAATGGTATAAAATTTTATACCGATCTATAGAAACGCCAGAATTGATACCTTGTTTGCTACACGAGAGGCAAAGTAATAGAAAGCAATCTGGAATGGTTTAATTATTGATCGGTTTTGGGAGATCCAAACCTCTTCGCGTCAGGTATAAAAATTATGTTATGGATATTTCTGTACTAGCCTGGATTGGATTTGTAGTATTTATAGGGCTCATTTTGTACGCCGTTTATCACTTTTATGAAAAAGACGATGAATGGTTTTAAGCGTAAATCCCATTTCGGCTACCGGTGTTTTTCGTAAACATTTGGTGGGAGTACTTTACTGATCGCTTCTAATTCAGCTAATGTGCAGTTCCGGCCATATCCGGCTATCACCTCTTTTAATTGTTGCGGAGTACGCATACCAACTACCGCCGAAGCAACCGCAGGATGTTGCAACACGTAGTGCAAAGCCGTGGTTGTCGCTTTACCGGGATCGATTAATTGCTTTTGAAGGTGCTTTATTTCTTCCTTATTGTAATCGAGGTAATCCCTTGCTGCCTTATCGATTAACAACCCTTTAGCCAGTGTTCCGCGCGTGATCACACTAATCCCGGCAGCCTGCAATAGATCGAGGCAACTTTCTTCCGGACGCCGGTCGAGCAGACTATACTGCATCATAACACTGACTACGTTGGAGCGGTCAATATACTCCCGGATCGTATTGGGTCGAATAGAGGATATCCCATAATAACGGATCTTCCCCTGTTCGACCAGTCTTTCAAATGCTTCGATCGTTTCGTCAATGGGATCATCAATGGTACCGCCGTGTAACTGGTAGAGATCGATGTAATCCGTCTGCAGGCGTTGTAGGCTTTGATCTACGGCCTGCAGGATGTAATCTTTTCGTGGATTCCAGTCCCAGCCGCTTCCGTCCGCTCGCCACTGATTACCGACCTTGGTGGCCAGTACGATCTCCCGGCGAAAATCTTTGACCGCCCGGCCGACGGAGGTTTCATTCCAGCCCCGATCGTAGAGATCGGCCGTATCAAAAAAGTTGATGCCACGCTCAAAGGCCTCCCGGATCAGGCGGGTATTCTCCTGCTGATCCTTGCCCAGCGACATACAACCAAAACTGATCTCTCTGACGGATAAATTAGATTGGCCAAGTTTTCGATACTTCATAGTTTCTTAACTCAATGATTAGTAATTGCACAAATGAGGCCCAATAAAGAATGCCAGTTCAACCTTAGCAAAACCCCAACATCAACACCTCAAAACTTTAAAACTTTAACACCTTCTAACCTTAGTACTTTTCCACATTCACACCTTCACACTTTAGCACTTCCACACATAGTTACCAATGCGTTTCCAACCCCTGACTCCGGATCCAGGTCTGAAATTCCGCCAGCAAGCCTTTATCCTGCCGGACTCGCCGGGGGATCACCTTCCTTTGCAATGAAAAACTCACCAAAAGCCCCACCGCTTCGCCGATACTCCACTCCACCGGATGCAGCCGAAAGCAACCGTTGGTGATGTGGGTGGTGCCGATGTTCTTATTAGCCGGTAGCAGGTTATTCATGCGTACCGGGAGCAGCGCACCGAGTGGTATCTGAAAAGGCAGGGAACCAAAATCGATGTAATTATCTCCCTCCGTGGAAGGATGCAGATCGATATGGTAATAACCCGTGCCGACACTATCCGCGAATGCGGCTGATGTTTTGCCGGCTTCCGGTCCGGCAACGAGTTTCCGGTTTTCGGCGCCGACATGCTCCTCCAGCACGGTAAATTCGGCTTTGATTCGTCTGGACTCCCGGATGTAGGGATATTTGGCCATGCCGCTGGCCGTACCCATGATGTCTTTGCGCAGCCGGATACCCGGCCAACCCGTACCGCCGTCCGGTCGGGGCGCTTCCGTCTGCAGCCAGTAGAGTAGGGACAGGTTCAACTGGGTAGCGTCCTCGACATGCTTCTGGAAGGTGGCTTCATCCACATCGATCAGATTGCCGGGGAAGTAATCATTCTGCGGCCAATTGACGACCGTGACGTCTCCCGGGTACGTGCCGGGCCGGAAGTTATGGCGATTGATGATCCGCCGGTAGTTCCAGAGGTTCAGCATATCTCCGGTCTTGATGCCTTCGGGATGAAAACCGAGTTCCTTCCTTTGCAGGGTTCGGGGATTGGAATAATCGAGGTCGATGAGTGGGCCCGGCCAGGGTGGGTCCATCGTCGGCTGGAAGGTGCTCCAGTGGTCATAGTTTGCCGGTCGATCGATCGTGTGATCCTCGCCCGGCCGGTAATCCATGGCAAAACAAAGGGTAAAGGCCTGGTGATTGCGGGGGTTGCCTTTTTCCGGAGCGTGCAGTTCGCCGGTTGCTGACCGGGCTTCGGTGCCAGTGACGTATTCGGTGCCGGTGAGTGGCAGCAGATCGCCCAGTTCCGTGGCGTCGATGAAATAGGGAGCGGTGAGGATCGGAGTGTCGCCCGTTTCCAGGTTGATCAATTCTACGGCCTGGACCTCGTCTCCGTCGCCCTCTGCCGCTTTTATTTTGTGTCGCGTCAGGATCTGTAGCTGGCCGGAACTGAGGTAGGGGTTGAGCATTTCCAAAAGCACCGCGACACAGACCCGGGGCTCGTGGCAAATCCGGGACACCGCTCCATCTCCCGGGTTGAGTAACTCCCGGGCGCGGGCTTCATCGGTCAGCGGATAATTTCGCCGGTAATAGTCGCGGACCCGGTTTCGGTAATCCCGGTAAGATTGCGGAGCGCCGTGGGTTTCGATCCATTGGTGTTCATCGGGAGGTACTCCCTGCTGGGCGATCTGCCCTCCGAGCCAGTCCGTTTCTTCCGTCATGATCACCCGCAGGCCGTTGCGGCAGGCTGCGAGAGCGGCGGCACACCCGCCGAGACCACCCCCGATAATAACGGCATCGGCCGCAGCTTCTGCTCCCGCAATAGCCCGACGAGCTGGTAAAGAACTTATGTTGGAGGTTACACATGCAGGAATGGACACACTCAGGCCGGCGCCCGCATAGGTAAGTCGTTCAATGAAATTCCGTCTTTTCATATGTTGCTTCTAGTCTTAAAATCTTTTATCCGGCAGCGGCTCAGAGCTCATAATCATAACCCAGATCGGTCGTGCTCAGCATACTTTCCGGAGTTAGTCCGTGGCGGTTCATGCTGCCCCGGTTCTGAAACTGCGGCAGATCGAATGGATACATCTCATCGGTGAGGTTGTAGCCATTGGGAGCGCCGGAAACGGGCTCGTATTTTCTTTCATTGCCGGGGATCTGCTGCCATTCGTACCAGATGCGGTCCACATTGCAATGATGCATAAAAAATGCCGGATCATTGGGCGAAACATCCAGTGGTTCCATGGAGCCCACCCGGATATTATTGGGCACCGTTCCCGTCATGATCGAATCGCAAAAGGAATTAACGGCTTGTACCGGCAGCATTTTTACGGTATCCACGGGGACCTCAAAAAAACCGGCTACCCAATCGTGGCCGATATTGTGCATCGCCTGGGCTCCGTCGCAGGTCAGTTGCAGAAAGCCTTCTAGGCAAAAGCGGAAGGATTCCTGTTGGCGACCGTCACCGCAACCCCAGGGCTCAACGTCATAGGTCTCAATATCGAGACAACCGTTAATATCGGCGATCGTGGGCAGACTGACCGGATAACCGGGGTAGTCCGGTCCGGGCAGCGTTGCACCAAAATTGCGGACCAGCCAGGGATGTGGATTAAGCCCGATGTAATTCGTGCGGATGGTAAAGAGATTGACGGTCCAGTTGTCCTTGCGAAAGGGGCCGTCCATTACGGCGTATTCCTCATTGGGATCGCCGTTACCGCCCATTAACTGGGGCGAAAATACCGCATCGGTACTGGCCTGATCGGTCCAGTCCCAGTAGGGGAGGGCCACATCCAGACCGCTGACTTCCCGCAGTGCATCTTCGTAAAGGATCAGCAATTTCCGGTGCCAGGCCGGGAAAGCGGGATTGGCGTGGGCCACTCCAAAAGTAGTACAGAGTTTCTTTTCTACCGCCATTTGGTGCCATCGTACAAACTGGTCGTAGTAGGACAAGGTATCCGAATAGGGCGAAGGAGTTGCTTTGAGCGTCAGGATGGCGTCGACATAATCGGCCATTTCCTGGGAACTCAGGTCCTTGGCATTTTTCCGAATGCGGATATTGTTATCGGGTAACTCGATATCATCCTTTGAATTGCAGGCGGTAAAGAATACCGTAACCAGCAGGATCGCGCAGAGCCTGCCGGGCAGGGAGTTGGGTAGTAAATGCATCTTAAGGTTTAGTTAGTGAACGGGTAATGGTATTGCTGTATCCGGACTGATCTGTTTTAGTGTCGGAATACAAAAGCCAAGATATAAAATTGGTCTGTGAACCGGGCAATAGTTTAAAGGTAGTAGCTGCTTTCTGATTTCCGTTCTACTCTTAATATCTTGTGTCGGTCAGCCGGGTTCCTGAGGTGATTTGAAAATCCCCGGTGCCGAAATCTTCAAAAATGATCCGTCCGATGCAGCTTAGAAAACTCTTTTTTTCAATAGGTATAGGAACGACCGTCGGTATCGTTCTTTCTCTTTTAGCGTGTAATGCAGGAGAATCCACATCCTCTTTTGCGGAAAAAGTAAATGATCTCCTCACCGAAGAACTCGGTGCCGGCGGACCGGGAGGTGCCGTACTGATCCTGAAAAACGACGAAGTGGTGTTTTCCGAAGGTTACGGTACGGCCAATCTGGAAACGGGGGAAGTCATTACAACGAAAACCCTGTTCAACCTGGGCTCCATTTCCAAAACATTCGTCTCCAACGGCATCCTCTTACTACAGGAGCGGGGGAAACTGTCGGTGGAAGATCCCTTGTCCGCCTACTTCCCGGATTTCGCTCATCCGGAGATCGCCCAAAAGATCAAGATCAGCCATTTACTGACGCACACATCCGGCTTACCGGACAACCGGCAGGTCAGCCGGGATCCGGAATTCTACCTCACGGCGAAAGATGAGGAGAACTGGGCGCCGGAACTGCTGGTGGATTCCCTGAACTTTGCACCGGGAACTAACTATCAATACTCCAATCCGGCGTTCAACGGACTGGCTCTGATCATCGAGCAGGTGAGCGGGCAGAAATGGCAGGATTTCATTATTGAAAATATCATCCGCCCGTCGGGCATGGCCAGTAGCACAATTACGGACGGTCCCCATCCGGAATCCGGAGTAGCGCACGCCTATGTGCAGGGCGATGGTGGGCAGTGGGCGGAAGATGACTACGGGGAGGAACCGACTTTTGCGGCGGCGGGCAACGGTGGCGTGTGGAGTACGGTGGAGGAACTGGCCCGCTACGAGCAGGCCCTCCGGGCAGCGGTATTTTTACCCGCCGCAGTAATCGAAAACTCAAGGACACCAAAAAACGATCTTCCGGTAAAGGCGCTGTCCTGTCTGGAGGACCGAACCTGGAATCTCGGATACTCCTGGTTTATTTCCCAAACGGACAGTGGGGTGAAACTGGTTGGGCATTCCGGCACCCAGGGCGGTTTTTACGCCAACTATATCGCCGTTCCGGATCAGCAGATCCTATTCGTCATGCTGGCTAATTTTCCCTGCGACCGGCAAAAAATATCGTTACAGATCATGCAGTGGATCGAAGAAGAGCTTTTCGAAACCGCGGATTGAAATGCATCTGGTTCGGGCCTTATTTCTGGATCTCGCGTTCCTTCCAGGTCCGGATCGCTTCGGATTTCCACTGCCGATCCCGTTCTTTGCCCACCGTATTCCAGGCCTTTACGGCTTCGTTGACGGTAAGGAAATGATTTTTGGGCCCGATCTTTTCAACCAGTCCGGTTTCCTGGAACAGGTCCCGCACGGGCCCCAGCACTCCACAAATGTAAAAGTTGATATTGGCCGATTCTATATTATCCACAACGGTATTGAGCATTTCGGCTCCGGAAGCATCCATATCGGTAATGCTACTGGCGTCCAGGATGACCAGGCGGAGGCCGGGATCCTTGATGATCTCTTCCATCTGTTGTCCGAAATAGGCGGCATTCATAAAGTAAAGCGGGGCATCAAAACGGAAGATGATCACCCCTTCTTCTTCCTGAGCCTGCGGAAATCGGAGGGTATTCCGAAAGTACTGGGTATCCGGTAAGCGTCCGAGAATGGCGGAATGAGGGCGCGCCGCTTTCAGCAGAACTACACCGATGGACAGCAGGACGCCGGTCAGCACCCCCTCGGCAATGCCGATAAACAAGGTAGCCAGGAAGGTAACCAGCATCATGTAAAAGTCTTTCCGGTGTACCCGCCACAGGCGCATGGCTTCCTGCCAGTCGAATAAACTGCGCACGGCCAGCAGCACAATGGCCGCCAGAACGGCATTGGGCAGATAGTAAAATAATGGAGTTAAGAAAATGAGGGTCAACGCTACCAAAATAGCGGTAAACACCGAAGACATTCCCGTTTTTCCACCCGCTTCGCTGTTTACGGCCGAGCGGGTAAAACTACTGGAGGTTGGCAGCGCCTGAAAGAACGCACCGGCAATTTTGGACAGTCCGGTGGCAAACATTTCCTGATTGGGCCGAACGGTGTGGTCCCGGTGCTTTTTTTGGAGGACCGTACCGATACTGATAATTTCCACCGCTCCGATAATAGACACGGACAGCACGGTGGGGATCAGTTCTTTGATGGATTCGAGACCCAGGATGGGTATGCTGAAATGGGGAAGTCCTACCGGAACATCCTGTACAATATCCACTCCGTAACGGTCCAGTCGAAAAATGTATACGATCAGGATACTCAGCGCCGTTACGAAAAGCGCCCCGGGGATCTTCCGGTTCCAGCGACGAAGTCCGATCATCAGGAGCACCCCACCCAGGCAGATGAGCAGGGTAGGCCAGTGGATCTCACCCAGATGCCGGCTGAGGTGGGTCAGTTTTTCCAGAATATTCATCTCCCGAGGGATATCCATGCCCAGCGCATATTTGATCTGACTGAACACAATGATCACCGCGGCGGCCGAGGTAAAACCGGTAATGACCGGCTGAGAGAGGAAATTGAAAATGATCCCCAGGCGGAATACGCCCATGAACAACTGAAAGAAACCCACTAAAAGGCTGGTGAGCAGCACCAGTTCGATATAATGCGGAGTGAAAGGTTCGGCGAGTTGACTGACCCCGGCCAGTACCAGCAAGCCGGAAACGGCTACGGGGCCGATACTCAATTGGCGGGAAGTACCGAGAAAAGCGTAGACGAGCAACGGGATCAGGCCCCCGTATAGGCCGTAAATAGGCGGCATCCCAGCCAGCAAAGCATAGGCCATTCCCTGCGGGACGAGCATGACACCAACCGTCAGACCGGCGAATAGATCGTTTTTAAGCCAATCCGAACGATAATTGGGCAGCCATTCCAGCGCTGGAATATATTGCTTTACTTTCATAAGAACAGTCATTTCTCCGTTTCGGAACACGACGAAATTTACGGCGCCGTGCCCGAAACACTTTATTGGTCAGCAGGAGGTCTGTACCTCCGGTCGTTTAGAGACGCTTTCAAGATCGCTCACCGGGTTTTCCACCGGCAGCATAAGTTTCAAAAAAGTCTCTTAGACTTTACTGGGATCGTACTTGGTCACAATGTGTAACCACACGGAGCGGGAAAACCGGAAAAACCAAACAAAAATAATCGCCAGGATGGCCAATAGTACGGCAAACGAGGCATTTAGGCTCCAGTCGAGTACCCAGTGGAAAAATAAGATAAATAGAATGCAAAACCAACCGGAAATGATGTAGGAAATAAACATGGCCCCAAAATAAAAGCCGGGCTCCGGTTCGTAGTCGAGTCCGCAGTGGGGACATTTTTCGTACATGTCGAACGGTTTGTTAAAGCTGAAGCTTCCCGTTGGGAACAGATCGCCCGTATGACATCTTGCGCATTTCAGGGCCAGTATACTGCTCAGTTTTGAGCGCTTGTGATCGTTATTCATGTCAGGTACTTTTGAATTATTCTCCCGTTTTTTGTTCGAGTCGTTCCAGTCTTCTGGATATTTCCTCCAGTTTCATCAGAATGAGGATGTGGGTTTTTTTCGCATCTATACCCACCGGACTGGTGTCACTGTGGATCATTTTGGCAATGGCATCGTAAGTTGCCTGGTCGATCTTCGCGTTGTTATCCATGATCAGGTTTTTATGGTTATTTAATCAGCTAATTGTCCAATCATCAACCTTATACGATCAACACCAGCCCCAATCCCAGCCAGTTGCCGCGCCGGATAGCTCCCAGACCGGATTGCTGGAAATAGTTATTGAAGGTGACACCTTCGCCGCCCGTTCCGGCATCGCCCCAGCGCCAGGTGTAATGCAGGCTGATCTTAAAGTCGGGGTTCCAGTAGAGGTTGGCGCCCAGATCGAAAGTTTCATCCTTTCCGGCAAAGCTTTTCAGACTTTGAGCCTGACTCTGTGCGCCTTCTTCCATCGCTCCCCGGAAAAAGGAATACATCGCTACCGGTTCGAGCACCATCCGCCGGGGAAGGTTCAGATCGTAGCTGACCCGGGCGTATCCGGTACGACCGTGGGTGGCAAATGACGGACTGGCATCCAGGTCGAAAGAACTGCGGGAAAGGTAATAATACTCCCCGTCGATGTTCAGCCCTCCGTAATTGAGCAGTACATCACCGCCCAGGGCCCGGTTTTGCCGGAAAAGATCCGTTCTTCCTTGTTCCGCTACCGCGAATGCCAAAGATATTCCTTTTCGCTTGCCGAAGTAATTGATCTTATGGTTCATGCTAAAAGTCTGGGACTCCGGATCCCCGATATGAATGATGGCCCGACCGGCGATCATCGGAGAAGACCGCAATCCGGTAGAGTTGCCGTTGACGGCTTCGAAAACCGGATTGAAGACTCCCAGATTGTATTCAAAATGCACATTGGAGTGCTCATTGAGGAACAGGCCGCCCAGATTGAGCCCCATCGCCCGGCCCGGTCCGATACCCGTCAGGTGACGGCGCAGGTAATTCTGGGACCAGGATTTCTCCATAGAAGTACTCCGCAGCGCACTGGTGATGCTTTCGCGGCCGATGGGCAATACCTGATATCCAGCCACCAGATGAGCGTACTCCTTTTTGGGGAGCAGTCGCCACTGAACAAAAGCGTTCCAGACCCGAAAGGTCGGGGAAGAACCGTTATTGCCGCCCGCTTCGGTAGCGGAGAGCAGATCCTTACCTACGAGGTCGAGCGCCGCCGTGAAGTTGAAGGAAAGATCCTCAAACGGCTGCCCTTTAACGCCCAGACGGGTGCGGCGCAACTGGGTATTCAAACGGTTTTCAGCTACTTCGTAAGTTTCGGTTGCTGCGTTGTAAACCTCCATGCCGTCGGTGTAGGTCGTCCACATCTGGAAGCCGACGGATGGTTTGATCTTATACTTTTCCAGCAGTTCACTGAATTCGGAGGTTTTGTTCTGGGCGTTCAACCCCAGACCGGACAGTGCCAGTAACAATAGAACGATAATATTTTTGCTCACGGGATTATTTGTTTGTTTGTAGAGTATAATTTTCGAGACGGCCGTTTAACGCGTTGGGCGCGCCCTCGCCGTCGATCACATCTACGGCCTGCTGAACGGTCATGAACAGGCGATCTTTTCCGATCTCATCGAGTAGGTGAGCGCGGTTCAGCGCATCCCGCACCGGGCCGATCACGCCGGTGAAAAAGATCTTGATATTGCGGGCTTTGTATTTCTTGACAAATTCTTCCAGTGCATGCATTGCGCTGCTATCCATGTAACCGATACTTTCCGCATTGATGATAATAGCCTTCAGGTGCTCACCTTTAGCCCGGATCAGTTCACTCATACGTTCCTGGAAAAAATTGATGTTGGCGAAATACAACTGAGCGTCAAAACGAACGATCAGGATATCATCCCGCTTTTTCAGATCCGTAAAGCGATCCAGGTTCCGGTAGACTTTCGCTCCGGGCACCTCTCCGAGTTCCACCATGTGCGGGCGGGTACTCCGAAAGATCATCATGGCCAGTGACAGGATCACCCCGATGCCGATACCCTGCTCGATACCCAGGCTTAAGGTGGCTACAAAGGTGACGATCAGCATCCAGAAATCTCCGCGATCCGTGTGCCAGAGATGGATAGGTTCTTTGTAATCGATCAGTCCGAAAACGGCTACCATGATCACGGCCGCCAGGATCGCATTGGGCAGATAGTAGAACAGCGGTGTCAGGAATAACAGGGTCAGGATGATCAGCACGGCACTGATGATGGAAGCCATACCCGTACGAGCGCCGGCCTGGTCATTTACTGCCGTACGGGAAAAACCGCCCGTTACCGGATAGGACTGGAAAAAGGCACCACCGATGTTGGCGGCTCCCAGAGCGATCAGTTCCTGATTGGGAATGACCTTATAGTTTTTGTGTTTAGCCTGCACGGCTTTGGCTACGGCTATACTTTCCATAAAGCTGACCAGCGAAATGGTCAGAGCGATCGGAAGCAGTGTCCCCAGCATATCCATCGAGAAGGTAGGAATGCCGAAAGAAGGCAGCCCCTTGGGTACTTCTCCGACGATCTTTACTCCGCTTTCGGTCAGCCCGAAACCCCAGCTAACCAGGATACCGAATACCACCGCCAGCAGCGAGCCGGGAATGGATCGGTTGAATTTTCGAACGGCAATGATCAGGGCAATACCACCGAGCCCGATCAATAAAGTGGGTATGTTGACGCTTGCGATCTTTTCAATGGCTTCGAGCAAGATCTCGTGAATGTGATGACTCCGGCCGATATTGACTCCCAGCAGGTGTTTCAACTGACTGATACCGATAATTAAAGCGGCGGCCGAAGTGAAACCGGAAATAACCGGGTGGGAAAGAAAGTTAACCAGAAAACCCAATCTAAACGTCCCCAAAAAGAACTGGATCAAACCCACGATCAGGGCCAGACTGATGGCCAGCGCGATGTAGGAACCTGAACCGGTCTCGGCCAGCATCCCGACACTACTGGCGGTCAGGAGTGATACCATAGCTACCGGCCCAACGGCCAGTTGGCGGGAGGTACCAAGTATTGCGTAAAGGATCAAAGGAAGCGTGGAGGCATATAGACCGTAGATGGGCGGCAATCCGGCCAGCATGGCGTAGGCCATACCCTGGGGGATCAGCATTACACCAACAGTTAGTCCGGCCGAGATATCACCCTTGAACTGATCCCCGGTGTATTGGGGCAGCCAGTCCATTATGGGAAAGAAAGATTTCAGTTTCATAAAAGTTTAATTGTTTGGCTAGTCTACCAAGTATTCTGTTAAATCCAATCCCGAACCGGAGCGGCCGACGCCTCAGAGTTTCTTCAAGGTGATCTGGTTCCGACCCAGTTCGAGTTTGTGTTGTTTTTCCAGGTTTTTTAATAAGCGGGAAATGGATTCCCGGGTCACGTTGAGGTCATCAGCGATATCCTGATGGGTGGTCTGTAAGGTGTTTTGCCCGACGGCCTGCGCTTTTTTGCGCAGGTAATTGAGCAGGCGCTCGTCCAGTTTTTTGAATACGATCTGGTCAATGGTATCGATCAGTTCCAGCATCCGGCGGTCGTAGGCGGTCATGACGAAATTCTTCCAGGTGGGGTATTTCATCATCCATTCGTCCATGTAGCGGGTTGGAATGGCGATGATCTGGGTATCGTCTTCCGCAATGGTCCGGATGGCACTTTGTTTGTCCCGCATGCAGCAGGTAAAGGTCATGGTACAGGCATCTCCGCCCTGGAGGTAGTAGAGAAAGATCTCTTCCCCGTCATCTCCTTCGCGACTCACTTTAATGCTGCCCTGGATCACCAAGGGGATCAGTTTGATGTAACTGCCGTAATCCATGATCATTTCTCCGGCGGAAAAAGTCATCACCTTTCCTACCTGAGCGATCTCTTCCCGTAGCCCTCGCTCGGAGAGTTGGGGGAAATAAGTCCTTAATAATTCAGTAACATTGCCTTGTTCTAAGATCACATTCCTAAAATTGAGAGGGTGCTGTAAATGGGTTTAAATCACAAAATATGAACATTTTTTCATGTAATGTAGTTGAACCTTTTTCATTTACGATACAAAGGTAAAGGCTTTGCAATGGCGGTATAGTGATGTGGATCACACAGGCCAATAGTTTCTGACCGGAACTACCGATTAAGCAGCCCGTTTCAGGAGCCCGGAAAAGCCAAGGCCTTCCTCTGTCGGGTGTTCAGAAATTTCGGAAAAGGGCAGGGCGGTTACTTGCGCTCCTGCGGGAAAAGTTTCGATGCCGGGGTTATATGATCTGGTTTCAGGTGTTACTGACTCTACAATCTGGACAACAAAAGAGTGGCCCGGCTCTCCCGCCCGATGATCCGGCAAATGTAGCTGCCGCTGCCGCCGGCCCGAAAGGAAAATTCGTGCACTCCCGCCGCCAGTTGCCCTTCGTGCAGCGTTTGGACCAGCCGGCCATCCAACTGATAAATGCCTACATTCAGATTTTCCGCTTTTTCCAATACTATCCGGATCCGGCTCTGTTCCCGGAACGGATTGGGAAACGCCCGGGCCGATTGGATCAGCCCCCGTACCTGCTGGTCGACGGCCAGTGGGCTGTCCTCGATCGTGATCTGGTACATCGAACGACCATAGGTTCCGGCTACGAGGGTTTGGGTGGGCTGGTGGTAAACGAGATCATTCACGACCACCTTCGGAAGGCTCTGCCCGAGCACCGACCAGCTGAGTCCTTCATCTTCCGACCGGAATACACCGGCATCCGTAGCCAGAAACAGTTCTTCCGGGCGGTCGGGCCGGATCACGATATCATTGACCGGCACTTCCGGCAGTCCGGCGGAAATATCCGTCCAGGTCTGCCCCTGATCGTCCGTCCGGAAGACGTGGGGCAGATAGTCATTCCAGCGATACCCGGAAAAAGTCACGTAGGCGACCCGCTGATCGGTCGGGTGCGCGCTGATACTGGTGATCCAGCGTCCGGGCAAGTTTTGATCGATCGGTTCCCAGTCATTGCCGTCATTTGTGGTAAGAAACAAGGAACCTTCGTCCGTACCGGCGTAAAGCACACTGCTGTTGGCCGGGGAAACGGCCAGACTGGTAATGGAGCCGTATACCAGATTGCTTCCCGGAGGCGTATTGGCCAGGATGGGACTGATGGCTTGCCAGTTGACGGCCCGGTCGGTTGACCGGAAAACCCGCTGGGCACCGTAGTAAAGTGTACTAGGTGTATTGGGATCCAGAATAACGGGAGTTTTCCAGTTCCGATTCTCGGAAAGGCTTTCGATCGGAGTGCCGTTAGAGAACTGATTGCCGCCGGAAGTAGAACGACGGAAATTGCCGTACTGAGATTCCGCATAAACGAACCTGGGGTCGGAAGGATCCACCAGATTGACGAAGCCATCGCCGCCGAGGATCTGTTCCCACTGGCCGGAGTCCGTCCGCCGCCGCAGGGAACCGTTGTCCTGAGTGCCCCCGAATAGTCTTGAGGGTTGCTGGAAGTCGATCTCGGCCGTATAAAACTGCGTGATCGGTAAGTTGTCAAAATGTGTCCAGGTAGTAGTGAAGTCCCCGGTGCCCCGGTAGAGACCACCGTCATTCCCCAGCAGTAGATAACTGGCATTATCGGGTTCGATATACAGCACGTGCTGATCCACATGACTGCCCCGCATGATGGTTTCCCACTGCTCATCTCCGAGTCGATATTGTTCCACTTCCAGCCCGCAGATATAGACGCGGTCGGCATCGACCGGATCGGCGTAGATCTTTCCGAACCACCACATAAAGGGCACCTGGGAGATGCCGTCGAGCGGAAGGTCGGTCCAGCTTTGGCCCAGGTTGTCACTGCGATAGATCCCCAGCAGGAGATCATTGTCGCCATCCACTACAGAAGCATAGATCCGATTCGGATTGACGGGAGAAATAGCGAGCCCGATCCGCCCCAGTCGACGGTTAGGTGCAATGGGCAGGCTGAGCTGTTGCCAGCTGTCCCCTCCGTCATTACTGCGGTAGATCGCGGAAGTAGTACCGCCGTACTGCCTTCGGTTGGGGCGCCGGATGCGTTCCCAGCTCGCTGCAAATAAAATATCCAGCTGGTCGGGATGGATCGCCAGATCGATCACTCCGGTAGAATCGCTGATGTAGAGGACCTGTTCCCAGCTCTGTCCGCCGTTGATCGTACGGTAGAGCCCGCGTTCTGAATTGTTGGCAAAGAGCTCCCCCATTGTGGCGACGTAGACCCGATCGGGGTTCTGGGGATGGACGATCATCTTACCCGTGCTGCCGCTGTTTTCCAGACCGAGTGGGGTCCAGTTGGTTCCCCCGTCGGTACTTTTGTAGATACCCGCTCCGTCGTAGGCCAGAGAACCACCGCCGGCATTGGCTTCGCCGGTACCGACATAAATGATCTGTGGATCGGAAGGCGCCAGGGCGAGGTCTCCGATAGAAAGACTGGCCGCACCGTCAAAAACGGGAGACCAGTTCTGTCCGCCATTAGTCGTTTTGAAAACGCCGCCCGAAGCTGCGCCGATAAAGATCGTTTGGTCATCCGTCGGGTCTACGGCCAGACTGGTGATCCGACCGCCGATCGCCAGTGGGCCGACCGGCTCCCAATCCTGTTGCCCACCACTTCGGGCATTACGGAGGGCCTGCCACTGGTGCATGGCCTGCAGGTATATATCCTTGCGGATCCGGCCGTGGGGATAGGCCCTTTGCCGGTACATCCAATCCTCCGGACTATGAGGAGTTGATTCGTCTGATGAAGGTGCTTGCAGCAGATCTGAAGATTCCTGACAGCCATTGAAACCCAATGAACCGATACACAGTATAAAGGCCAAAAAACGTACAACTCTATTCATACCCAAGATGGAAAATGGATGGATTAAAAAAAATCGAATATAAGGCAAATTAGAGGGAAGCACCGCCTGTTCGATCATTTTCACTACAACTCTTGAAAAAATATACCACTATTCCCCTTTCTCGCGTTAAATTTGTCTTAATAAGCCAACCAAAAGCGGTAATTTTTTTGTATTATCTATAGAGCAACTTACGGAGCTTATATTAGGCTTCGATTTGCCGGCGCTTCGCCTTTCCAAAATTCAGATTTAAATGTATCGAAATCTACTTGTGGCAATTTTAATGGGGGTCGCTTCCTTGTTGGAAGCTCAACCTCAGGCTCCCGCCTTACCCATTAAAAGGAAAGCCGTAGTAGAATTGCCGGCCGGCTTGAATTTATTGCCGGGATTCATCAATTCCAATTCGGAAGAGAGCGCTCCCCTGATCAGTGCGGACGGCAATACGCTGTATTTTACCCGGCGTCGGCATCCCCAAAATTTTGGTTTTGATAAAGCGGGGGATATCTGGGTAAGTAAAAAGAACGCTCAGGGAAAATGGAGCCGCCCGGTAAACGCCGGAGCGCCACTCAATAATATTTATTCGAATTCGGTGGTGGCGCTGGATCCGAGCAACCAGATTATTTATCTGCAGGATACCTACGGGCAGGGCGGCGAAGGCCTGGCCTGGGCCCGGCGGGAAGGTCGCTCCTGGTCTAATCCCGAGCCTTGTGAGATCGAAGATTTTTATACCATCGGCGACGGTGCCACCTTCAATCTCTGCCCGGACGGCAACATCCTGATCATGGGGCTGGAGCGGCAGGAAGGACTTGGCCGCCGCGATCTTTACGTTTCCTTCCGGGAAGGAGATTTCCAATGGAGCGCTCCCCTGCATCTGGGAAATGTGATCAATACGAACAAAGAGGAATCCCGGGCATTTCTGGCGGCGGATGGTCAGACCCTGTACTTTGCCAGTCGGGGCCACGCTGGGAAAGGCGGTTTTGATCTTTTTTATGCCCGCCGGCTGGATGATTCCTGGACCAATTGGAGCGAACCGCAAAACCTCGGAGAAAATATCAATACCCCTTTCGATGACGAATACATCAGTCTGCCCGTTACCGGAGATCCGGCCTATCTGGTTTACCGGGATACCGGCTCGCTGAATATTTACGCGGCTCACCTGCCGGAAGAATTCCTTCCGCAATCGGTGACTCTTGTTCGGGGAAAGATCAACCTGCAGGATCACCAGTCTATTCGTGACCTGGAAGTGACCAGTCTCGACCTGCAATCCGAAGGCAGTGTGCGCAATTTGCCGTTACAACCGGATGGTACTTTTACCGTGGTCGTTCCTCCCGGAGCGGAACTGGGCATCCAGGCGGCTGCACCCGGGCATTTTCCCACCAGTACGTACCTGCGGGGAACCGGTGCTCCCAAGGCCTCCGAGATGGACCACCGCACTCTGCTGGCCTCTACGCAGTTCAGCCCGGAATATCTGCTGCGGGACGGAGAGATCCAGAACCTGAAACTACGTCTGGATCAGGTGGATGAAGAACTGGAAGAAATGCGCAGGTTGCGCGAAGCCTATTTAAAAGAAGAAAATCTGCCCGATCCGCAGTTAGGCAGCACCCTATACAGCGATCCGGAACTGGATGCGCTGCGTCACCGCTACGAAACCTTGAACCGGCCGGTGGAGATCGATACCATTCCGACCCGGGCACCCATACCCGCGGAATACGACTGGGACCCGAAAGGAAGTGCAATCCCCGAAAAAGACGCCAATCGCGGAACGCCGGATGATGAGCTGGCGGATATGAAAAAACGCTTCAATCGGTTCTATCAGCCCGAAGTGAAAAAGAGTGCTCCCAAGCAGGAAGAATTCCTCTGGGAAGAGGCCAAGAACTTCTCCGATTTCCAAACCGGTATCCACGAACAAATGCTGGAAGAGATGCGGCCGCGCATCGGCCGGGAACTGGCTAAAGAACTATGGCCGCAGGTCAAGGCTTCCATGCGCAGCAGCGTAGAGCCGGACCTGATGGAAATACTGGACGAAAAAGAATACGAGATCCGCGAGCAGATTGCCCAGCAACTGGAGGATGCCATGATCGAGGTTGGCCAGTCCCGGATAGAAATGCCCTCCTGGCAACAGGATCTGGAATCGGAATTGCGCAGCAATATGGAAGCGAAAGTCCGGCTGGAATTACGCGAAGAATTGCGGGATGAAGTCCGAATGGCCCTGCAGAACGAGGCCTACTACCAGGTCCGTCAGCAGGAAGCGGTTGTACTGAGTGAGCAGCTTAAAGAAAAGGTCGAACTGCAGGTCGCGGAAGAACAGCAGCAACTGGCCGGAGCCGCTTACAATGAAAGTGAACTCGGTGTCAAGGGCATCAATGCGGAAAATACCGGTTATCGGGAAGAGGAAAGAGAGCTGGTGCTGCTTAGTCCGGAAAAAGGGTCCTCCTTCCTGCTGAATAATGTATTCTTTAAGCCTAATACCGATCAGCTAAAAGAAGTTTCTTATCTGGAACTGGACCGCGTAGTTCAGTTTTTGGGGGCAAATCCCCGATTGCGCATAGAAATTGCCGCCCATACCAACGGTTGGTTGAGCCATTCCTTATCTTTGCAGCTTTCCGAACAGCGGGCCAAGGTCATTGCCGATTATTTGTTTACCCAGGGAACAGATTCCCGACAGGTGAATTATAAAGGATACGGTAAGACCAGTCCGATCGCGTCTAACGATACACTGGAAGGCCGCCGGAAAAACCAAAGGATCGAATTGCATATTTTGGAAAACTGAGATGCAGTGGTTTGCATCCGGTCCCAGCGACTATCACCGATCCGGATCTAAGCAGATCAGGAGGTGATGAGAGCAAAAGATCGGACAACGGCATCTTTTGAAACCCAGTGCCCGGGTGGTGCTGAATCTTGCCTATGAAGTTTGTATCAGAAGAAGTTATTGATCGGGTTGCCGAAGAACTTGGGGAATCCGAAGCGGTATTTGAAACGGCCTTAAATGACCTGGAAACCAGTCAGCCGGTACTGCTGGCGTACCTGTTTTCCGAGAACTTCTCCCTGTTTACCAATCAGGAGCGGGAGTTCCTGCTTTTCCTGGTGATCGTGATCTACCGTTCCGCCAAAAAAGTGAATGGCGATCTGCCCCGGATAGAGGAGGACGAGCTGAGCGGACAGGAAGAAAATAACTGGCAACTTCTGCAGGGGGTGAAGGGCCATAAATTCCACGAACGCCTCGATGTTTTCTTTCGGGATCAGCCCCAGGAGGACCTGCTGGCTTTCGCGGAAGACGCCCTTTCCGATGTGGAAGACGGCTACGTAACCAAGGAAGGACGGGAAGCGATCTTCGTAGCGGTAAAATCCATTATTGATTGCTGGCGGTAGTGCCCGACTTGCAATAATCCTTTTCTAAGCTCACTTTAGCATTTTCAATATAGGATTCAGTGCCCTCACCAAGCTGTAATCTAATTTTAAAACATACTATCATAAACCTGATGTCTTAAAATCGCTCTTTGAATTCGCCGTCTCATTTGATGGAGGAACCCCCTTTTATCTCCAGGGCTATGCCCTTCCCCGATCTGATCTCAATCATGCAGCTACAAATATTTCAGGGCGATGCCCTGACCCATGTAAGCGGCGTAGCTGCGAAAATATCTGTAGATCAGTAAGGAGTTTTACATTGAAGGGCGTAGCCCTGGCCATATATTGATCTATAATGTCCGTTTTCCTATTCTATTTACTAGACGCAACATAAAATGCTAAAGTCGAGCGAAGAAACTGCCTTAAAAATAAATACTGGTTTACGAAGCGCGCATTTTTTCCCTGCATAGCCTTGCAAAAAAGATCACGTAGCTTAGGCTCCCGAACTAACGTTTTCCCTACGGCGGGATCGAGATATGCTCACTTTTTCACGCCTTGTTCATGAGAAGAATCCGGGCTTCTCAACGGCAGCACCATTTTTAAAACAGTTTCTAACACAATAATTACTCGCACTTTTTCCTTTACTTTATCGCATACTATTCAATGTGGGTAAAAAAACACCCATTACGCTGATTGTTGAAAACATAAAATCTTCGGATCGTGATGAAGGGAAGATACAAAATTGGCCTCGTCCTGACGCTGGCCTTTTGGATGACGGTGCAGGTGAATGCCCAGCAGCCGGATGGACTGTCGAAGGGAAGTCTGCAGGAACAATTTGATTACCTGGTAAATGAATCCAGCCGATATCAAAACTATAAGGTGGTCCCCCAAACCTGGTTGAATACTTTTTGGACGAATGTGCAGGACTCGCTGCGGGCCCAACAGGGTACCCTGAAGCAGAACGAGATCACCATGAAGGTCCAAAAGGATGATATTGAAGAATTTAAAAAGGAAGAAGAAACACTCAATGAAGAGATCACTACGCTGAAAAACGCTAAGAACAGCCTGAGTTTATTGGGAATTCCCATGGATAAGGCCGTTTATCACGTTTTGGTCTGGACCATTATAGCCGCTCTGGCTGTCGGCCTGGTATTTTTCCTCGGCCGGTTCCGTTATGCTAATACCGTAACGAGGCAAAAGAAGAAGGATAACGCAGAGCTCCAGGAAAAAGTGGATCAGCTCCGCAAGCGCATGCTGGAAAAAGAACAGGAACTCCGGCGGCAACTGCAGGATGAGATCAACAAACGACTGGGATAGATCTGGAGATCCGCTCCTTTTCATCGAAATATAGTCGTACGGTAGCATGATCTGTGCGAACGGAACGCTTCCTCCGGCCGTCGTGGCCCCGGGGACTGGCGTACGAATGCCCATCAGGATATGCAGTGCGAAGCGCTTTGGGAAAATCCCAAACTACTTTTCGTCGAGTATAGTTCCAGTTTCTTATCTTAGCCGGAGTCAAAGCCCGATTGTATTATGGCTCTACGCATCTTCAAAAAAATAGGCTGGCGCTACGCTTTGGGCGAGCTCGTGTTGATCTTTCTGGGGATCACGATGGCGATCTGGTTTAACAACTGGAATGAGGCCAGAAAAGAAGTGAGCGTGGAGATCAAGTCCCTGGAAGAACTTCGGGATGCACTCCAACAGGACCTCCAGGATATCGAGCTCAATATCCACGGTTTCGACGGCCGGGTAAAGGGTTACAAGCGCCTGTTGAAACATATGGAGCAACAACTGCCGCTCAGCGATAGTTTACTGCGGGCGATCCCCTACATTCGGGGATTCACTTTCCTGGTATCCAACGACGGGCCCTACGAAACCCTTAAGTCCCGGGGGCTGGAGACTGTCACCAATGATTCCTTACGCCTCCAGATCGCTACCTATTACGATCTGGATTACGATAAACTCCTCACCAACGAGAGCGAACACCGGCGGCATTACGCCAACTACATGAAGCCCAAACTCATGGAGCATTTCCTCCTGAAGGATTACCAGATGCAGCCGATCGATTACAATGCCCTGATCCAAGATTTTGATTTCCGGCAGATCCTTTACTGGGCATCCGCTACGGATGAATATCTGCTTCACTTTTATCAACACCTAAATCGTGAAGGCAATCGCTTGCTGGCTAACATTAAGACAGAGATCGAGCGATTGGAATAAAAAAAGCTTGTATGAAAATCGCTATCTTCAGCAGTCACAAATTTGAAGTTCCCTATCTGGAAAAAGCCAATCGGGCAGGACACGAATTAAAATATTTTTCTACCAATCTCAATCTGAATACCGCAGGTCTGGCCCGCGAACACGATGCCGTGTCCCTGTTCGTAAATGACGACGCCTCCGCTCCGGTCCTGGAACAGTTACACGAATACGGGATTCGGTACGTCGCGCTGCGTTCGGCCGGTTATAATCACGTCGATCTGCAAAAAGCCAAGTCCCTGGGGATGAAAGTGGCGAATGTGCCGGAATATTCGCCCTACGCCATCGCCGAGCATACCGTGGCTTTAATGCTGGCCCTCAACCGCAAGATCATCCGTGCGAACAATCGTATCAAGGACCTTAATTTTTCCCTTGACGGACTCACCGGTTTCGATATGCACGGCAAAAAAGTGGGTATCCTGGGCATGGGCAAGATTGGGGCCATTGTCGCCAGGATCCTCCACGGTTTCGGTTGCGAAATTCTGTCCTTCGATATGAAGGAAGATCCGGACATGGTGGACAAGTATGGAGTGAAATATATGGATATCGATTCGATCTGCAAACAGGCCGATATCATTACCCTACACCTGCCGTTAATCCCCCAGACCCGCTACATCATCGGTAAAGAGGCGATGGATAAGATGAAGGATGGCGTCATGCTCATCAATACCAGCCGGGGTGCCCTTTTGGATACCAAAGAAGTGATCAAGGCACTGAAAAACGGGAAGATCGGCTATCTGGGGCTCGACGTTTACGAAGAGGAAAGCGGGCTGTTTTTCGAAGATCATTCGGAAGACGATATATTGCAGGACGATATGATCGCCCGCCTGATGACGTTCAAGAACGTACTGATTACCAGTCATCAGGCCTTTCTGACCGATACGGCTTTGCAAAACATCTCCGATACCACTTTCTACAATATCGATCAGTGGGCAGCGGACCAGGAGTCCGATAATGAATTGCAGGTCGACTAGGCTTATAGGCTGGAAAGGGAGCGGTTTTCCGCGTGTGGGGACCGGGCACGTGGGATCTCACCGGCACTTTGGTAATAATCCCCTAAATTTTGCGTAGTCTTGCAAGATGTCAAACATCCCAATACTTTACCAGGACGAACACCTCCTGCTGGTTGATAAACCAGTTGACCTGCCGATCCATAAAAACGATCATATGGCCTACGATGCACCCTATCTGACCAAACTGGTAGGGGAGATCACCGGGCAGTGGATCTACAATGTGCACCGGCTGGACGCCAAAACATCCGGGGTCGTCCTGCTGGCCTTATCTCCGGATATGGCGCGGCAACTGACGCAGCAATTCGAAAAAAGGACGGTGGAAAAGACCTATCTGGCGCTGGTAAAGGGCAGCCCCGGCAGCGGTACTTTTGACGAACCGGTACTGGACCGGAAAAAAGGCAAACGGGTAAAGGCCAGTACGGATTACGAAACGCTCGAAACGATCCGGACCGATCTGAGCAGTAAAGGGGTGGACGATCTCGAACTTAGTCTGGTGGCCCTCCGCCCGCACACCGGTCGCTGGCACCAGTTGCGCCAGCACTGCGCGCGGCAGCGCTACGATATCATTGGCGATACCCAGCACGGCGACTGGACGCTCAATCGACTAATTACTGATCGAACCGGAGCGCACCGGCTGTGCCTGCACGCCCAGAAACTGCGCTTTCAACACCCGATTACCGGAGCGGACATGGAAATGGAAGCGGAGATGCCGGCCCTTTTTCTCGAGATAATGGATCACTGGCGGGATACTTCCGTTGCATAGTCTCTTCGATGGAAGCTTTATTTTCCCGCCGGGAAAATTCATCCGGGTACGATTAATTGTTAAGTTTGCGCCATTGGGGAAAAAGCATTGGGACAGTGAAATGGCATTATGAATTTTAAAAAACCATTTCCAAT
Source organism: Flavilitoribacter nigricans DSM 23189 = NBRC 102662 (assembly GCF_002646595.1). Lineage (GTDB taxonomy): Bacteria > Bacteroidota > Bacteroidia > Chitinophagales > Saprospiraceae > Flavilitoribacter > Flavilitoribacter nigricans. The sequence continues at coordinate 22,189 of NZ_PDUD01000024.1, read as the reverse complement.
GCAGAAAAAATTAGTGCTTGTATTACTGCTGATCGGCTGGCAATCCCTTGCCTCGGCCCAGACCGCAGCGATCACTTCCGAAAATGTCATTTTGATCACCCTCGACGGGATGCGGTGGCAGGAAGTATTCGGCGGTATTGATTCCGCCCTGCTGAATCACCCTGAATTTACACCGAAACCGGAAGAACTACAGGAACATTTCTGGGCGGAAACGCCCGAAATGCGCCGGAAAAAACTGATGCCGTTCTTTTGGAATACCATCGCTGCCCACGGTCAGCTTTACGGTAACCGCTGGAAAGGCAATAAAGTGGATTGCTCCAACAGTATGTGGTTCTCCTATCCGGGCTACAATGAGATCCTGAGCGGCTTCGCCGATGATGATCGCATTGATTCCAACAAGAAGATCAATAATCCGAACGTAACGGTCCTGGAATTTGTCAACCGTCAGCCGGGTTTCAAAAATCGCGTCGCTGCTTTCGGTAGCTGGGATGTGTTTCCGTATATCGTGAATGCGGAACGCAGCGGAGTGCCCGTAAACGCCGGTTATCCGGAACGACCGGAAGGTCCGTTATCCGAAAAAGAGGCCCTGTTGTACGAGATGCAGACCCAGATCCCGGAAGAATGGGGCTCGGTGCGTTTTGATGCGTTTACTCACCATTTCGCCCTGGAGTACATGCGGCAATGGCATCCCCGGCTGGTGTACATCGCTTACGGTGAGACGGATGACTTTGCGCACGACGGAGCTTACGACGAATACATCACATCCGCCCACCGCACGGATGCCTTCATCGCGGAGCTCTGGAACTACGTACAGCAGGATCCGGTCTATTCCGATAATACCACTATTCTGATCACTACGGACCACGGCCGGGGAACGCAGCCGCTGGAAACCTGGAAACACCACGGCGATGAGATCCCGGATGCAGGCCAGATCTGGATTGCAGCCATGGGGCCGGAGCTTAAGCCGCTGGGGGAAGTAAGCCAGGAGCAGCAGCTTTACCAAAACCAGGTCGCCAACACCGTCGCCCGGCTCCTGGGATTGGAGTATAAGAACGAACGGGAGGTTGGTGCGGCTCTGGAAAGTGTATTGAAGCGATAGATACTCCGGATATCGGACTGGGGTATTTCATTTGGAGTAGTGTGGCAAACGGGCTAAATTGCCGGGACTGCAACCGCTGTTATTTATTTACGTACACCACTTTCGGTATCCCAAATCTGAGTTCATGAGTATTGACCTTCTTGCCAAGCAACTGAAAGAACTGATCACGGAAGACGATATCCGTGGTGTGATCGAGGCCCTGCAGGCCAACCTGGATGACCTGCAGGGGCAGATCCTGGAGGCGGACCTGATGCAGTACGCCGCCCGCCTGAGTAATATGGAACGTGAAAAGGACCTGGGGATCATTATGCAGGAACGCTACAATATCGAGCGTAACCAGTTGCGACAGATCCTGATCGAGAAGATTGTCCAGTTACAGAAGGAGGAGAAAGCGGAGATCCGCAATCCGGTGATCCAGGTGGAAGACGGCGACCTCTTACTGGAAAAAGCCGCCCGCCTATTTCAGGACGGCAATTACCGGGAGGCAGAATTGGTGATCAAGCAGGCCATGGATCAGGAATTTGTCCGCTACGACCTGGCGGAAGCCTACGCCATTCTCGGCAATATCTATCTCGAACTGGATTACCATCAGGATGCGATCGAAGCCTTCCAAAAAGCACTGGAACTGGACGCCAACTCCGGTAAATACTGGACCAATCTGGGCGTAGCTTACCGCCTTACGGCACAGTACGACAAGGCCGAATCCTGTTATATGCGGGCCCTGGAGCTGAATCCGGATTACGCTAAGTTGTACACCAGTCTGGGTGCTTTACATCTGACGCATACCATGAAATTTGAGGAGGCCATCCGCTTCCTGGAAAAGGCGATCCAACTGGATCCCGGGCAGGAAGTTGCCTACGCGAATATGGCCCTGGCCCAGGCGTCAGTGGGGAATTTTGCCAGTGCCGAACAGTATCTGGTGAAGGCTACCATGAAAGGTTATCGCAATACCGCCAAGGTCAAGCAGATGATCGACAACCTGAGGTCCATATAATACAGCATAGCCCGCATGCCCGGGAGGATCCACACTCCGGAAGTTTTGTTTTCCAGAGCAATAGCTTAACCCATTACCCGCAACAATACCACATCTATGCATACACTCCGCGTCGGACTGGCTCAGATCGCTCCGGTCTGGTTGAATAAAGCCGCCACCCTCGAAAAAATTGAGCGCACGATCGAAGAGGCCGCTGCGGCCCGTTGCGAACTGCTCATCTTCGGTGAAGCCCTGTTGCCGGGTTATCCATTTTGGGTGTCTCTGACCAACGGTGCCGAATTCAATTCCCGGGTACAAAAAGCCCTGCACGCACACTACGCCCGCAATGCGGTGCAGATCGAGGCCGGCGATCTGGAATCTATTTGCCAATTGGCCGCCAAACACGAGATGGCGATCTATCTGGGCACCATCGAGCGGCCTGCGGACCGGGGCGGCCACAGCCTCTACTGCACGCTGGTCTTTATCGATCCGCAGGGCAAGATCCGCTCGACCCACCGAAAATTGCAACCTACCTACGAAGAACGACTGACCTGGGCTCCGGGAGACGGACACGGACTGCGCGTACATCCGCTCAAGCAGTTTACCGTCGGGGGCCTGAACTGCTGGGAGAACTGGATGCCGCTTTCGCGAACGGCACTGTATGGTATGGGGGAAAACCTGCACGTAGCAGTCTGGCCGGGCAGCGATTACAATACCCGGGACATTACCCGTTTCATTGCCCGCGAAGGGCGTTCGTACTGCATTTCGGTTTCTTCCCTGATGCGGCGGGAAGACTTTCCGGAGGATACGCCCCACCTGGATTTGATCCTGGAAAAGGCACCCCCGGTACTGGCCAACGGTGGATCCTGTATTGCCGGGCCGGACGGCGAATGGCTGATCGAACCGGTACTTGACCGGGAAGGCCTGATCACCGCCACACTGGATTTTAACCGGGTATTGGAAGAACGGCAAAATTTTGACGTAGTGGGGCATTATTCCCGGCCGGATGTGACCCGGCTGACGGTCAATCGGGAGCGACAGGGGTTGGTGGATCTGTCGTAACACCGGCTTCCAGTCGGCTGTGTCACCGACTGGAAGTCGGTGTTACATAAACTTCACCCCCAGCACCAATGACCATCGATCGATCTGCAGATCATATCCGGTAGTAGGATTGATATCAGTACCGGAACCGTACCGGAACTCCGTGAAGAACCGCCTGGACTGAATACCGATCCCGAGCAGGGAAGTCATTTCGGCTTTTTTCAGATCGTGCCGGGAGAACACGTAATTATTCGGACGGTTGTCCTGGACGGTGAAACTGTTCTTACGGTAGTGGAATATACCCAGTCCCGCTTTGATGTACGGAGCGTATTTGACTTTAAAGGGAATAAATTTTCCGTACAAACTAAACTGACTCACATTTTGTTCCAGCTCGTACCGAATGGAGCGCCGGGCGCCTTCAACAATGAAAAATTCGTTACTGGCAATCGACCGACTGCTGAAAAAACCTAACTCCAGACCCAGAATGAATTTATCCCGGGTGCGGGGAACGGCAAATTCATAGCCCAGCCCCAGGTAAGCGGAAAGGTCTTTGGAGAGTTTGATCGTCTCCGGATGGTTCTGGTCATTAGCGGAGAAGCCGGCGTTCAGGATACCCGCCTGGACAAAAAATGCATGGTAAGACTTTTGCCTGGGCATGACGTAAGTAGAATTATCCAGACATTCATTATAACTCACCACCAGATTTTTAATGAGGTTGGAGTAGGGGAGTTGGCCGATAGCACTCTGGAGTTTGGGGCAGCCGTTGGTCATCGCTTTGGCCAGTTCCATTTTATAGGTTTCCAATATTACAATGTGGGCATTGTCCGTGCGGCGCATACCCGCCTGCAGTACAGGTTCGGCCTCGAATAGCTTGACCACCCGGTAGGTAAGCTCTTCGATTGGTCCGGTCCCCTTTTGCAGGTAATAATGAAGGCGATGATTCTGATCGATGAACTGATAGAGATTGAGGGTTCCTTCGGCGAGCACCCGCAGAAATACCGTTGCTTCTACCCGGGGTATCCGGTGATCAATGGAAAGTACGTTTCGAAAGAACGGTAATTGATCAAATTCGATTGATTCGTCAATAATGCTGATTTCGGCCCGTATGTATTTTTCCTGCTGCTCATCGATCTGAAAGCCGGCAACTTCCCGCACGCTCAATTCCTGGATCTTTCCATCCGCCGACGGCCGGAACCGGATGTGGTCCGGATTGATGGTCCATTCCCGGAAATCAATCTCCCCGACATACGTACGGCCGTCGAGAGTCGTCAGGTGGGCGGGTACAAAATTTTTCTGGCTAAAGACAGTCAGCGTACAGAGACTGCACAGCAGGAGGGTAAACATTCGGTACATGAGAGGAGCAGTTTGGTTAAGGTGGATCCAGACCCTTAAGTGTCCGGTTATCAGTGTTTAAGATAGTGAAAATTATCCTTTTCAGCAGTTTAATTAAAACAGATGATCTCCAAAACCGCTACCACTTCCCCGTTTTATTCCGTTCGCCGGCTTTTAGTTCGCCCGATGGGCTTACTGCACCAGATCAAAAGCCTTACGCATAGCCGCATAGGTCGCTTTCAGGGCCGCCTGATTGTCCATTTCATTCAATTCCTTGTTAAAGGGCTCGGCGCGGACCGGACCGTCATAGCCGATCTCGACCAGGGCCTCCAGAAAGGGTTTGAGATCGATCACACCGGTGGTCATCGGTAGTTCCCGCGAGCCGTCCTGCTGGGTATCGGGCGTGAGGCCATAACGCGCATCGTTGATATCGCAGGTGATGATATCCTTTTTGTCCAGTGCGAGTATATCCTCTTTCGTATCTCCGGCGCAGTACCAGTGAAAACTATCCAGTACCAGCCCTACGTTTGGCCGTCCGATCGCAGTGATCAGTTCCCGGGCTTCGGCCATGCTGCGTACGAAAGGATATTTGAACCGCGTCATCAGGGTTTTGGGGCTGACGTATTCCAGGCCCAGACTGATGCCGTGTGCTTCCAGTATCTCGGCGCAGGCCCCCAGTCGGTCCGTGTGTTGCTGAAAGTTGCGCAGGTAAGTTAGCTCATTATCGCCGTTCAATACCCAGGTATTCATGCGGGTGGCGCCGGCTCTTTTCAGGGCCTGGGCGGCAGCCGGGAGTTTGGCGAGGTCTTCCCGAAACCGGGCTTCCTCTTTGCGGAATTCAACCGGCAGATTGGTGGAACCCCAGCTGATCTTATGCCGCTTCATTTTCTGGCGAAATTCCTTCAATTTCTTGTCGGACATAGCCGCCAGATCATTAGGCATCGAAATAATGGATTCGAAACTGTACTCGACGGCCATATACAACAATTCCTCCTGGCCGGCCTGCACGCCAATGATACCCGGATTCAGACACATTTTGAATTTGGGCGGTTTATAACCCAGATTCAGTTTTTGTCCAAAGCCGGGAGCCAGACCCGCAGCGGTGATCAGTCCGGCGGTAGCCAAAAATTTTCTTCTTCCGTTTGCTTGGTGCTTATCCATGTTGCTCGTTTTTACATTTTAAAGGTAATAATCCCTGGCGGTTTTGGAAAAGATCGCCGGATGGCGGTGATGATTTATTTGCCGGACCAAAGCGGGCAGAACACACCGGAACGGGATTCTCAACTAGAATACCCATATTGGTCCGGATTTAAAACCTTTTGACTATTTTGACGTGATTTTCCCCAAAGACCAGGACGCCTTCAACAAAACAAAAACGAAATGCAACCTAACAAGTTAGAAGAATTCGAAGAGCACGTGGAACACGTGGACGAATTTGAAAAGGAACCTGTTCCCTCGAGTCACCTGAAAGACTGGAGGAGTTTTTTGGGGATGTACGCCGGCGAGCACGCTGCGGGTACGGAGTTCGTGATCGGACCCTTATTTCTCACCGCCGGAGTCAGCGCCTTTGATCTCATTGTCGGTCTATTGATCGGTAACTTTCTCGCCGTATTGAGCTGGCGGTTCCTGACCGCCGAGATTGCCGTGAAAAAACGTCTGACCCTATACTACCAACTGGAAAAGATCTGTGGTAAACGCCTGGTCACTTTTTATAACCTCGCCAACGGGGTGCTGTTCTGTTTCCTGGCCGGAGCGATGGTCACCGTTTCCGCTACGGCCGTCGGGATCCCCTTCGATATGGAGATGCCGCAACTGACGGATACCATGCCCAACGGTCTGACCTGGGTGATCGTAGTCCTGGTAGTCGGTGCAGTGATCTCCATTATTGCAGCCCGGGGGTACGACTCGGTCTCCCGTGCGGCCAACTGGATGTCTCCTCTGATCGTTCTGGCCTTCCTGGCCTGTGGATTTGTCGCATTGGGCCAACTGGGTGTAAGTAGTTTCTCCGAGTTCTGGAATATCTGGGGCTCCGGTTCCGAGCCTTTCCCGGGGCAGATCAAGTATACCTTCTGGCACGTGGTGATCTGGTCCTGGTTCTGCAACGCCGCCATGCATATCGGGATGTCGGACCTTTCCGTTTTCCGCTACGCCCGCAATGCCAGTGCCGGTTGGACCACCGCAGCGGGCATGTACGTCGGCCACTATATTGCCTGGATCGCTGCGGCCCTGCTGTACGCTGTTTACCTGCGTTCTCCGGAAGCCCAGGAATTCCTGGCTAACGGACAGGCTCCGTCGGTAGCGCCCGGCCCGTTGGCCTACAATGCCATCGGTATTTTCGGCATCCTGGCAGTAGTGATCGCCGGCTGGACGACGGCTAACCCGACCATCTACCGGGCCGGTCTGGCCTTCCAGGCTATTTTTCCGAAATCTTCCACCTTCTGGATGACTCTGCTGGCCGGTGGAGTAGCTACGGTTGCCGGTCTTTTCCCGGCTTTTGCCATGAAGCTGCTGGATTTTGTGGCTGTATATGGGTTTGTACTGGCCCCGATGGGAGCTGTCATTGTGTTTGAATATTTCTTCGCGGACCGCATGGGCGTCATGCAAAACTTTGCGGAACGAACCGGAAGCAGTTTCAATGTAGCGGTTTTTCTGGCCTGGGCCATCAGCTTCGGCGTGTTCTATTACATTTCGGCCTCTCAGGGCGTATTTCTTTCTTTTTTAACCCTGCCGGCCTGGCTGAGTTGCGGTGTGCTGTATTTGCTGTTCAGCCGTTATCAACAAAAGGCTACGGCTGCAGCTTAAGGCCGTTTTCTGGCAAGCCGATCGATGACCGACGGACTTTAGGATCCCGAAGCAATGTTTTCACTACACTTAGGATCCTAAAGTTCGGTTCATCAAATCTATTCCCGGGGGTAGGCAAGGAGCAGTGCCTGGCTACTTTCCAGTAAAGTACTTTTTCCTTCCAGATAAGGCGATAGGTATTCTTTTAGAAAAGGATGATAGTCGGCGAATACCCGGTTGCGGATCATGTACAATTCGTAATCCGGCAGGCCGTGGTCCCGAAATGCTTCCTGACAGGCTTTCCCGGAAAAGTAGAACAGGTAGGCGTGCCAGAGACCACCGGGTAATTCTTGGCTGGTGTCCCGGGCGGCCTGCTTCAGCACTTCACTTACTTTACCGTTATTCGGCGTAATAAGATGGTGGCTGGCCTCGTGAAAGAGCAGTTCCACCCAATTCCCATCTACCTCATGACCGGTAGCATTCATGACCACATGCGTAGGATGGAGTGTGGTAAAAGGCCGGTCCCGACCGTAGTTTCGGTAAGATTTAGCGTAATAGGTAATGTCCACGCGGATCTTTTCCGCCGGCCATTCGGCCTGGGCCCAGGCACTCAACTGCCGATGCACATCATCTTCAATATTGCGGATGAGGGGCAGATTCCGTTCCATTATCTCCCGGTTAGCCTGGTTCTGCTCCGGCCAGAAATGTTGACGGTAAATGGGAGCAAACGCCAGTAGATGATCGGCATGTTGCCGAAAAGGATCGGGTATGCTGCTGAACTGATCTTCCGGTTGTTGGCCCGACCAGCTTTTAAAAGCGGTCATATAATCACTGGTGCGAAGATCCTGATCGACCAGTTCCCTTTGGTAATATTTGACGGTTTCCCGCACGATGGCTTGCTCCGCCGGGTCGAGTTGTGCCATCCACCGGGTCGGAAAGACGTCCGCCCGGGCAGTATCCCGATGCAGTACCTCGTGGTGTAAGAAGTGATGGAGATTTAACCAGAACGGGTTGTAAAAGCTGAAATGTTCACTTTCGTGCAGCAAACCCGGCAGTTGATCGGAAGTCATATTATTAGATGCATTGGGATTCGAGCGACAGCTGAGCACCGCCAGCAGGAATGGTAAGAACAGGTATTTCATGCGTTTTCCCCTAAAGTTAAGGGCGCCTGTCGCCGGTGTATAGGAAAAATCGGAACCGATCCGGCGGCTAAGACGGCCTTATCCGCCTATTGACCATAAAAAAATTGCTCCGGACTCGCGCCCAGAAATCGTTGGTATTCATCGATCATGTGGGATTGATCGAAATAGCCGGCCGTGTCGGCAATGGCGGACCAGGAGAGCCGTCGGTACGCCTGGCGGATTTGCAAACTTTCCCGGAAGCGTAGGATACGAAGTGCCATTTTGGGGGAAATTCCGGTCTGGTTTCGGACAATTCGCTGGAGGTAGCGTTCACTGAGGCCGATCTGCCTGGCGATCGCACTTACCTTTAGTGGAGGATCACCGACGGTTTGAACCTGTAAAAAGCGCTGGACCTGCATTGATCGCGGACTCGCTGGTCTCCGGGATCCCAAAACGGATAGCTGTGCCAATAGGCTTTCAATTATAGTTGCCGGTTTATCCACGAGCCAGTTGCCGTATGATAGCTCTTGTCGTCCAGCTCCGTTCAATTCATTGAATGCCAGAGAACGGTCGGTCAACTCATCCACCGGGAAAGGCAGGTAATTTGCCAGGGCGGTCGGCTGGAAACGGATCACATAGGTGCGTTGTCGTTGTTGTCGGTTAATGAACAGCGCACGTGTGCGCGGGCCGATAATCCGCAGCCGCGTCCGTCCGTCGGTAAACACATGGACGATCAGGTGACCGCAAAGATCCGGCAGGATCACTACCGGTGTGGGGATCAGGTCCGGATTGGAAATGATAAATATATGCTCGATACCGTATCCAGCCGCTGGTGGGTGGTGGATGTGGAAGGGCGGGGAATAGCCGGGAGTATCATTCGCCCATAGCTCGTGACAGTCACGGTGATAGGTATAGTTCATTCCCGGAAGATAGGCGTTTTACCGCACGGGATGCAAATCAAAACGGGGGAGGCTGTCCGCGGCCAGACGCAATACGGTGAAAATAAGTCATGCTCACCGGGGCAAAATGCCGGGAATTACTGATATTAGGCCTCCGGCTAACGGCCGAACCTTCAACACTCTTAAAATCTATTGTACCGAAATGACGGAACTCAACGTTCACACCCTACCGCAGACAATTGAATTGTACCTGAAAGAACAACAGTGGATCACCCCGGAAGACAAAGTCCTGACTCTGGAAAAACCGGGAGAAGGCAATATGAATGTCGTAGTGCGCGTCCAACTGGAAGAAGGCAGTCTGATCCTTAAGCAATCGCGCCCTTTTGTTCAGAAATATCCACAGATCCCGGCACCCATCGAGCGCGTAGCGATCGAAAGCCAGTTTTACGATCTGGCCAGTGACAACGACATGCTCGATACTTTCCTGCCGGGGGTGATCGGCTATGACGATGAGCACTACATCTTTGCCCTGGAGGATCTGGGTGCGGGAGCCGATTACACCTTTTTGTACCAAAAGGACGAGAGCGGTGCTCTGCCCGAGATCGAAGCGGCCGTAAAATTTTTGTACGCTTTGCACCAGACCCGCTTTTCGGAAAAAGAAATGCGCAGTTTCCCGGATAATCTGGCCCTGCGCAAGCTCAATCACGAACACCTGTTCGTCTACCCCTATCTGCTTGATAACGGCTTTGATCTGGATACGGTCCAGGAGGGGCTGCAGGCGGTAGCGATGGCGTATAAAAAAGACGAGGCGCTGAAAAAGGAGATCGATCAACTGGGAGCGATCTATCTGGGTTCCGGTTCGGCGCTGCTGCACGGTGATTATTATCCGGGTAGTTGGCTGCGGGTGAAGAATGGCTTTCGCGTGATCGATCCGGAATTTACATTTTTCGGTCCGCCGGAATACGACTACGGCGTCATGGTGGCGCACTTCAAGATGGCCCGTTTGCCCGAAACGATGGTCCGTACAGCCTTGGAACAGTATCCTTCCGGTTCGGATTTCGATGCTGAACTAGCTCGTAAAATTACCGGAATGGAGATCCTGCGGCGGATTATCGGTCTGGCCCAGTTACCGCTGGAACTCAGTCTGGAAGAAAGAAAAGCATTGCTGGCGGAAGCCGCCCAGTTAGTAAAATCCTAAATTGTCACCGCTCAGAATACCCGTAAAATCCGGATCATGCATTCCCATCCATACTATTTTATTGCGCTTCTGCTGATCGTTTTCATCCTGCCGGCCTGCAACGACGATCGGGCGGGAGACGACAATCGCACCGATTACAGCCTCAACGCCCCGAACTGGCCCGCAGATACGATCGAAGAATTCCAGCTGCCAAACGGGCTCAGCCGGGAAGCCTACTACAATAAGCTCCTGGGGTCTCTGGTGGGTTCGGCCATCGGTGATGCCATGGGCGCTCCGACGGAAATGTGGCACCGGGACGATATCCAGGTGATGCACGGCTACGTGGATAGCCTGGATGCTCTGATCCGGGAAGGCTCACCCGAAGGCCCCTGGGAGGTCAATCTGCCGGAAGGCGGCACTACCGATGATACCCGCTGGAAGTACCTGACCGGCGGCTGGCTGACCGGATACGGCCGGCACCAGGCCCGGCTGGATGCCCGGGATTTTGCCCGGCTGATCACCGATCATTATCTGGAAGATACGCAGACGGCCCTGGACGTGCGCTCCTTTGATCCCGGACCGCTGGAACGCGAACTGCGGCGCGTCACGTGGTTGCAGGAATGGGCGAAAGTGGCGAAGCCCTATTACGAAGAGGACCTCGATGCCTACAGTTACGCCCTCAATCGATTTTACGGGGGCGAAATGGCCTGTGCGGGTATGTTGTACGCTCCTATGCTGGGTGCCTACTATCCGGCTCATCCCGAGCGGGCGTATACGGAAGCTTACCGATTGGGCATCTTTGACCTGGGCTACGCCCGGGATATTACCGGCCTGACTGCGGCCTATGTAGCCGAAGCTATGCGGCCCGGAATTCCCTTTGAACGGATCACTTTGCTTTCCCGCTCTACCGATCCCCTGAATTATTTCAGTTCCCGACTGGTCGGCCGGATCAGTTACCGGCTGTTCCGGGATGCGAAATACATTGTGGACGAAGCCCGCGGCCTGACGGAAGCGGACATTCCGGCCGATCTGGAAATGCCGAAGAATTTCAAGCGCGGCCCTTTGTACCTCGCCCAGCTCCAACGAGCCTACGAGCTGCTGGATGAAAAACTGCAGGATATTCCCTTTCACGCCGGCGAAGTGCACCTGATCAATCTGACGGCCCTGGAGTTCGGTCGGGGCGACTTTGGGGAAACCCTGGAATTTGTCACCAATTACGGCCGGGATAACGATACCGTAGCGGCGGTTACGGGCGCTATTCTGGGCGCTTACCTGGGTTTTGAGGCCTTGCCGCAGGACCTGGCCCGCACTTCCCTGCAGGCCAATAAGGAGCTCCTGGGAATCTCCCTGGAAGATCTGGCCCGGGACCTCACCGAGCAGCTATACGGGAAGTAGGTTCGGCAAGGAGGAGTAGGGGCGTTCAGTTCTCAAGCTACCTTATGGAAAAATGGTAATAGAGGCCGACCGGGAATGACCGGATCTGGTAAGTTGCACAAACTTACCAGATTTTGCCAATGGGGGTTATGGCAACTTGCAGATTTGCAAAATTTACAAAATTTTGTAAATCGTTATTCACTCAGCTTTTCAAAGGCTTTACGGGTCAGGCCGTAATGGATCAGATCGAAGTAGGCCCCGTCTTTAAATATGTGCTCCCGCAATGTACCTTCCTGCACCATCCCATTTTTCAGCATCACCCGGCCGGAAGCCGGATTCTTATCCAGATGGGTGGCCATCAGTTTATTGAGCTGTAGGTTCTGAAAGCCGTAACCGATAATCGCCTCCACCGCCTCGGAGGTATACCCACGGTTCCAGAAGGGTTTTCCGACCCAGTAGCCGATCTCGGCCCGATGGTAGTTTTCGGACAGGGTCAGACCGATGCCCCCGATGAAATCCAACTCCGGTTGGAGGCGGATGGCGAAGATCAGTTGCGTCCCGTTCTTAAAACCCTGGTTGGATTGGTTGATCCAGAAAATAGCGTCCTGCTCCGTGTAGGGGAAGGGGATGTTGAGCGTGTATTGTGAGATCTCCTTCTCAGCGGCATAGGTTACGATACGCGGGATATCGGCGGCGCTCAGTTGACTCAGCACCAGCCTTTCGGTCTTTATGGTTGGAAATTTCTGCATGGTGTAATGGATGTTCGTAATTAACTGCAGCCGCGGGGCATTTAGTTCCACGAATTTTATCGTACGGGCAAAGTACTGGTTTTCGGGCTGCATTTCGTCAGTTAGGTAGAAAAGCGGACGCTCCTGCTACTAGTGAGGAACATTAATAGTTGGAAATTGAAAACCAGAAATGACTGAATTTCACCGCGGAGGCGCAAAGACGCTAGGCTTTTTAGTGAATTTGCCGACGGCAAATCCACTAACCTTTGTGTTCTTAACCGTTAATGTTGCAAAAGATCGAAAAATTTGCTGAAGCAAATTTTCTCGAAAAAAGTCATTGTAAAACTTCGCGGCTTCGCGGCCTTCGCGGTGAAGACATGCTTTATTAATTTTCAATGTTCGACACTATTGGCAGTAGCGTCCTGTAGTACTAAACCATCAAACCACGCCGGTATGCACCCACGTCTTCGATACTTTCCGCAGCAGATACCACTCGTATTTTTATTTTCCCTGTTTACGACCCTTGGCCTGCAGGCCCAGGATTATCCGCTGTTGTACGAAAATGATTTCGAGCACGGCATGAGCATGCAGGATTTTGATTTTACCGATCCGTCTGCCTGGCGTTTGTCGGACACGCTGGATAATCAGTCGATGGAGCTATTCGGGAAAAGCCAGTACGCTCCCCGGGTACGCTCTCCGCTCAACATCGCGATGCTGAACAAGGTGAAGGTCGGAAATTTTGTCCTCGAAGTTAAGCTGAAGCAGACCGGCCGCGAATACGGCCACCGGGATATGTGCCTGTTCTTTGCAATGAAGGACCCGGCCAATTTTTACTATGTCCACATGGCTTCGATCGCCGATCCGAATGCCCACAATATTTTCATCGTCAATGACGAGCCAAGGCGCAATATTGCCAAAAAGACTACCGACGGTATCCGCTGGGGAAAAGCCTGGAACACCGTGCGTATCGAGCGCAATGTAGAGACCGGGACCATTAAAGTATACTTCAACGATATGAACGAGCCGATCATGGAAGCCGAAGACACCCACTTCAACGCCGGCTACATCGGTTTTGGGTCCTTTGACGATACGGGAATGGTGGATAATATCAAACTCTGGGGCGAGGTGGCCGGCGGCAAAACTGACTTTTTTCGCCAATAAGTCCCGGTCTCACTTAACAATCCCGGGTATTGCGTCGTTCTTATGGGAAGAAATCGCCTGACATGTCAAAAAATACGATCCCTTCTTTTCCCGATTATACCCGTACGGAGGAACTGGTAAACAGTCTGACCCACGGCGCCGGTCTCTTGTTCGGCCTCGTTGCGGTGCCCTGGCTGATCTACACCGCTTCTACCGGAAGCTGGAACGACCTGCTGGGGGCTTCGGTCTATGGCTTTAGTTTCCTGCTGATCTATGCGGCCTCCACATTATACCATAGTTTTCAGAAACCGCGACTCAAACATCGCCTGCGGATCTTCGATCACGTAGCAATCTACGTCATGATCGCCGGTAGCTATACGCCTTTTGTGCTGATCTATGTCAATAACTTTACCGGTTACACCATCCTTTCGATCCTGTGGATGCTTACCCTGATCGGGCTTTTCTTCAAGGTCTTCTACGTGGGGCGCTTTGAGAAACTTTCCGTGGCCATTTACATTTTAATGGGCTGGATGTTGATCTTCGGTGCCCGCAGTTTCTGGGAAAATCTGCCCGGATTCACCATCGCTCCCATTGCCATCGGTGGTTTGCTTTATACCATCGGGGTGATCTTTTACCGATGGGAAAGTTTGCGCTACCACCACGGTATCTGGCACGTTTTTGTGCTGGCTGCCAGTCTTTTCCACTTTACTGCGGTATACTGGGCGGTGCAGTAGCGCATTTTACCCATTTTATTCAGATTGAGGATGTCCTTTTCTGTCCAATTAGGTCCTTTCCATTTGTCATTATCCTGAAGAACATTTGGCGCCATTTATCGACCGTTTTCATGGATTTGTAGAAAAACGCAGAATACTCAGGAAACTTTAGAACCAAAAAAAGTTTCCTTTGTTAAAATGATCTACATTTGCACCGAAATTCGGTGAAAACGAATGACGGGCTTTACGGAAACTGTTTGAAACAGCTTCCAACAGCGTAGTAGGTATAATTAATTCATATTGCAATCCTGAACCAATAGCAAACAGTAAGCAAGGCGTAGAGGGGAAGTAAGCAGCAGAACGGACGCCGGCGGTCAGCAAAAGTGGAGCAACATGCTTCCTACAAATGCCTGGCCGGCTCTTTATTCACAAAGTTTTATCCTCTATGGACGTTCAGAACGACCTGGATTGCAGCTAACAAAAGCCCTTACAGCAGGAGGATAATGGATTCCAAACAGCAGATTATCAGCAAGGCAGCAGACCTGTTTATGCGCTATGGTATCAAAAGTGTTACCATGGACGACATAGCACGTGAATTGGGTATTTCCAAAAAGACGCTGTACGAACACGTAAGCAACAAGTCGGATCTCATCGAACAGATCTTTGAGCAAAAGATTTCAGAAGAAAAAGAGATGATGGCCCGCTTTCGGGAAACTTCGGAAGATGCGATTGACGAAATACTCAATATCACCAAGTTTGTGTTGAAAACGTTGCGGCATTTGTCACCCACTACGGTTTACGACCTGCAGAAGTACTACCGGAGCACCTGGAAGATGATGGAGTCCCTGCACTGCAATCATTACTACGATCTTATCCGGGATAATCTGGAGCGCGGGATCGCCCAGGGCGTTTACCGAAGTGATCTCAATCCGGATATTATTGCCAAACTGTACGTGGGAAGTAGTGATTTTGTGACCAATGATCAGTGGTTTCCGGTGCGGGAATACCGGATGGATGATCTTTTCATCCAGCATATGAACTATCATTTGCACGGGATCGCTTCCGCCAAAGGTTTGGTATTACTGGAGCGACATATGCCGACCATAGGGACACGCAGTGAAGAATAGGCAAAATGCGGAACGATTTTCGCAGGCTTTGATGTTGTGGAAGGGTAGATCAACGGCCCGCCGGAAAAACACATCAATCGGCATGTATGCTTCTAACCCAACCTTTCAACACGCTTAAACGAGACATTAATTACCAAACTGTTTATACCATAATGAAACAATCCGGGAAAAGGCTTGGCTTCGCGCTGGTGATGCTTTGGATGGTGACGGGACTTAGTGCCCAACCCAACACGGTATCTCTGGAAGATGCGATCAGTTATGCCATCAATAACAGCACCTCCACCCAAAACGCCCGTTTAAACATCAGTGATGCGGAAGCGCAGATCATTGAGCGGCGTTCTACCGGTCTGCCCCAGCTGAACGGTAGTGTCAATTTTCAACACTATCTGAAAGTACCGGTGCAGCCTCTGCCGGAAAACTTTCAGACTTTCGGCGTGGTTTTCGCCGATCTGATGCCCTATTTATCCGAATCGACCCGGCAACTGCTGCTGGAACAGAATTCGGGTGACGATTCCGGCGGGGTGGCTTTCGTATTGAAAAACAATCTGACGGCTTCGCTCAATCTGGAGTCCATGATCTTTGACGGCAGCTATTTTGTCGGTCTGCAGGCCGCCAGAGCCTACCGCAAATACGCCGCCGTGGACCTGGCGGTGAAAGAACGGGAAGTCCGCAATCAGGTGATCGATGCCTACTATCCGGTGCTGCTGGTGGACGAGAACCTCGAGCTTCTGGAAAAAAATATCACCAACCTGGAACGACTGCACTTTGAAACGGAAGAACTGTACAAAGCCGGTTTTGCCGAACAACTCGACGTCGATCGGCTGGAGCTTTCTCTGACCAACCTACAGACCGAACGGGATAACCTCCTGCGCCAGAAAGAACTGGCCATTGCCGGTCTGAAGTTTGCCATGAACTATCCCCAGGACAGCGAACTGGAGGTCACCGGAGATCTCGATGAGATGATAGTAGAAGCTCCCGCCGGATCCCTGACCGATGCGGTCAATTTTCAACGCCGGCCCGAGATCGGCCTGATTGACGAAGCGCTGCAGCTCAACGAATTGAATATCCGGGTCAATAAGATGGGGTACCTGCCGAGTCTGAGAGGTTTCGCTACTTACCAGCAGTCGTATTTCGGAAATGACCTGAAAAACGGTTTCTGGGCGCCGGCTGCCTTCGTCGGCCTGACGCTGAACGTACCGATCTTCGACGGCTTTAACAAAAAAGCCAAAATACAGCGAGCGCAGTTAGATCTGGAAGAGGCGATCAACCAGCGGAATGAACTGGTGCAGGCCATCAGCTTTGAGGTGGAAAGCGCCCGCACGAGCTATATGAACGCCCAGGAGCGGCTGGCCAACCAGCAAAAGAACCTAGAACTGGCCGAAAGGATCTACCAGACCACCCAGGTGAAATACCGGGAAGGAGTAGGTTCCAGTCTGGAGGTGTCCCAGGCCGAGCAAAGTCTGTATACGACCCAAAGCAATTACATGCAGGCTATGTACGATCTGGTTGTGGCCCGGGCCAATCTCGAAAAAGCATTGAACATCCAATAGAAAACAATCTTAGGGTCCTGCCCGCGGGCGGGACCCGACCTTTAAAGCGTTAACAATGAAACATCTTTTTAGCTTTTTAGCTATCGCCCTGCTGTTCGTAGCCTGCAATCCGACGGTAGAAGAAGTTCCCGCCGATCTGGAAGGCAAAAAGGCTTACCTGCAAGAAAAAAAGGAGGAACTCAATAAGCTGACCCTCCAGATTGCCCAGTTGGAATCCGAGATCGCCAAGGAAGATCCCACCTTCGGGGGCAAAAAAGTAAGGCTGGTGACCATCGATTCGGTCAATCGCTCCGATTTTGAACATTTTGTAGAGATCCAGGGAAGTATCGAAGCGGACGATATGGTGGACGTGACCAGCGAAACGGCCGGCCGTATCCTGAGCCTGAAAGTCAAAGAAGGCGATCCGGTAAGACAGGGGCAACTGGTTGCCGAACTGGATCTGGAATCTTTGAAAAAACAGATCGCCGAGCTGGAAACCTCCCTTAGTCTGGCCAATACGGTATACGAACGCCAGAAACGCCTCTGGGATCAGAATATCGGCTCGGAAATGCAATATCTGGAAGCCAAGAACAACAAAGAGCGACTGGAGAAAAGTCTGGAAACCCTGCAATTCAATCTGACCAAATCCAAAGTCTACGCTCCGATCTCCGGAGTGGTGGAGAACGAGGTCCTGCAGTCGGGTGAAATCGCCTCTCCGGGAGCTCCCATCGTTCAGATCCTGAACACCAATCGACTGAAGGCCAAGGCCAGCGTACCGGAAAGCTATCTGAAATCCGTCACCCAGGGCGCAATGGTTAAGGTTAGCGTACCCGCTCTGGACTGGGAAACGGAAGCCCGGGTCACGCAGATCGGACGGGTGATCGACCCCTCTAACCGGACGTTCGCGGTAGAGGTGGCACTTTCGGATCCGCAGCGCCGACTCAAACCCAACCTGCTGGCATATGTGTACTTTAAGGATTACGAAGAGGAAGATGTCGTTACCATTCCGCTGGACCAGGTGCAGGAGGAAGTCGGCGGTAAAAAATATGTATTCGTAGTGGATCGCTCCGGCGAAGATCCTATCGCCCGGAAAGTCTACGTCAAGATCGGCCGGACCAATAGTGAGGGAGCCGTGGTGATCACCGAGGGCCTGAACGGAGACGAAGAACTGATCATGGACGGGGCCCGCGGCCTGGTAGACGAAGATCTGATCGATATAACCAATAATGCGAAAACCGAAGCAAACAATGGCTGATCAACAGACAAAAGATAAAAAAAGACAGTTTAGCCTCAGTTCTTTTGCCGTCGATAACGGGACCAGCATTTTCATCCTCACTTTGATGATCATGATCTTTGGCCTCCAGAGTTATAACCGGATGCCGAAAGAACAGTTCCCGGACGTGAAGTGGCCGACGGTCTACATCAATACGCCCTATTTCGGTAACTCGGCGGCCGATATCGAGAACCTCGTAACCCGGCCCATTGAAAAGGAGCTACAAACTGTAGAGGGGGTAAAAGATGTCAAATCCACCTCCGTACAGGACTACTCGGTGATCACGGCGGAATTCGAAACGGACGTTGATCTCGATGAAGCCGTGCGGAAAGTGAAAGATGCGGTGGATAAGGCCAAACCGGAATTGCCGAACGACCTGGATCAGGAACCCACCGTATTGGACATCAACCTGTCCGAGATCCCTATCGTAGTCGTCAATATTTCCGGTGATTACGGGAACGACGAACTGAGGAGTTACGCAGAATACCTGCAGGACGAGATCGAAGAGCTGGATGAGATCAACCGGGTGGACCTCAAAGGTACCATGGACCGGGAAATGAAAGTAGAGGTGGATCTGCTCAAGATGGAATCCATGCAGGTGAGTTTCACCGATATTGAGAATGCCATCGCTTCGGAAAACGTGACGATGTCGGCCGGGGAGATCCTGAATGATGAGGACTTCCGCCGGGCCATTCGGGTGAAAGGAGAGTTCGAATCGGTAGAGGAGCTGGAGAACATGATCGTGAAGAGTGAAAACCAGCGTCCGATCTTCCTGAAAGATATCGCTAATGTAGAATATGGTTTCAAGGAACGCACCAGTATCGCCCGCTCGGACGGCCTGCCGGTCATTTCTCTGGATGTGATCAAACGCCAGGGGGAAAACCTGCTGGACGCCGCCGATAAGATCAAGGTACTGACCGATGAGGCTCGCGAAAAATTGCCCGCAGATCTGAAGATCAGTTTGTTCAACGATCAGTCGGTCAATACCCGCAACCAGGTGAACAACCTCGAGAACAGTATTATTTCCGGGGTGATCCTGGTGGTATTGGTACTGCTGTTCTTCCTCGGTATCCGGAACGCGCTATTCGTCGGTCTGGCGATCCCGCTATCCATGCTGATGGGTATCCTCTGGTTGTACCTGACGGGAGTGACGATGAACATTGTGGTGCTATTCTCGCTCATTCTGGCCCTCGGACTTCTGGTCGATAATGCCATTGTGGTAGTGGAGAATATTTACCGTTATATGCAGGAGGGTTATTCCAGTTCGGACGCGGCCAAATACGGAGCCGGTGAGGTAGCGATGCCGATCATCGCTTCCACGGCCACCACGCTGGCGGCTTTCGTTCCGCTGGCTTTCTGGCCGGGTATCATGGGTAGCTTTATGCAGTATATGCCGATCACCCTGATCCTGGTGCTGACGTCTTCGCTGTTCGTAGCGCTGGTGATCAACCCGGTATTTACCAGTCGTTTTATGAAAGTGGACGAGCGGGCGGACGATTCCGAAGTACGCCTCCGGCGCCGGAATAATGTCCTGATCGCTGCGGCCTCCATGCTCATCCTGGCTATCGTTTGCCACGCTATGGGTATTGCCTGGGGACGGAACCTCCTCGGCGTGGTATTCATCGTTACCCTGCTGAATTTTTTCTTCCTGCGGCCGGCGGCCTTCTCTTTCCAGAACCGCTTCCTGCCGCGACTGGAAACATTCTACGACCGCTTTGTAGCCAAGGCACTGGGATACCCGAAAACCATTTTCTTCGGTACTTTCCTGACCTTGTTCATCGCGATCGGCCTGTTGGCGGCATTTCCGCCGAAGGTGATCTTTTTCCCTTCGGCGGACCCGATCTATGTAAATGCTTTCGTCGAACTGCCGCTGGGTAAAGATATCGAAGCGACCAGTGAACTGATGGAAGAGCTGGAAGTCAAAGTGGCCGAGGCGGTGGAACCCTACGAGGGCATCGTGGAAGCAGTACTGTCCCAGATCGGGGAAAACACTTCCGATCCGAACGGTCCGCCCGAACCGGGCGTGTCGCCCCATAAAGCCCGTCTGACGGTATCTTTTGTACCGACCGAAGAACGGGGCGGAGTTTCGACCTTTAAGGTAATGGACGATATTCGGGAAGCCGTACAGGGATATCCCGGCGTATCGATCTCCGTTGATAAAAACGCCGACGGTCCGGCTACCGGAAAGCCGATCAACCTGGAGATCCAGGGAGAGGACATCAATCAGCTGGTGACGATGTCCGACGAGGTGATCAGTTACATCAACAGTAAGAGTATTCCCGGTATCGAGGAATTGCAGTCGGATGTAAAGATCGGAAAACCGGAACTGATCGTGAATATTGACCGGGATGCGGCCAGACGCTACGAAGTATCGACCTCCAGTATCGCCATGGCGATCCGGACGGCGGTTTTCGGTAAGGAAGTATCCAAGTTTAAGGACGGGGAGGAAGAACATCCGATCGTAGTCCGGCTGGACGAACGCTATCGCTACAATATTGATAATCTGCTGAACCAGAAAGTGACGTTCCGGAACCCGTCTAACGGACAGATCGTACAGGTGCCGATCGCCGCTGTAGCGGACGTCGATTACACTTCTACTTTCAGTTCCATCAAGCGGAAGAACCTGGACCGCGTCGTCACCATCTATTCCAACGTGATCGAAGGCTATAACGCCAATGAGATCATCGCCCAGATGAATGACTACATGCAGCTCTATCCGTTCCCGGATGGTTTCAGTTATGAATTCACCGGGCAGCAGCAACAGCAGACAGAGGATATGGCCTATCTGAATGTTGCCTTTATGGTAGCCCTGTTCTCGATCTTTATCATTATTGTCGCCCAGTTCAACTCGATCTCGTCTCCCTTCATCATTATCCTGTCGGTGCTCTTCAGTACCATTGGGGTATTTTTGGGCTATGTATTTACCAATCGCGATATCTCGGTGATCTTCACCGGGGTGGGGATCATCTCGCTCGCCGGGGTAGTGGTAAACAACGCGATCGTATTGATCGACTACATTAACCTGATGTTGAAAAACAAACGAGAGGAACGCGGGGTGGAAACTGACCGGGAACTGTCTTCTGAAGACATTAAGGACGCCATCGCCAAGGCCGGTGCGATCCGTCTGCGCCCAGTGTTGCTGACGGCGATCACGACGGTACTGGGACTGATCCCACTGGCGATCGGCTTCAATTTCAACTTCTTTACCTTTATTTCAGATCTGGATCCCCATATTTTCATCGGTGGAGATAATACCGCTATTTGGGGCCCCATGGCCTGGACGGTTATTTACGGTCTGACGTTTGCTACTTTCCTGACTCTGGTGGTAGTACCGGTAATGTACTGGCTGGCTTTTCAGATGAAGAAAGGCGTTTATGGCCTTTTCCGGAGCAAACCCAAAAGGAAAGTGAGGCCCAGCACCGCATCCTGATAAAAAATATTTGATTTATAAAAAAAGAGAGGCCCACCGGTCTCTCTTTTTTTTTATTTTTAAAGGGTTGATAGTTAGTTGTTTATAAAAATGCCACATATCGGACTTTTGTCCATGGCAGTGTTGCGAAAAGGGCCGCTTTTTTCATAAAATGTGACATGTGTTTTAAATCTAATTTATAATCTGCTGTATTTATATCGTTTTTGGGCAATTTATAGAGCCATCCGTTTTGTTTAAAATTTATTAGGTTATTTACTATGTCACAATTATCTGGATTTTCGTTAGCTTGACTGGGTTTAAAACCTTTTTTTTGTAATGTGTTCAATGAAAAGCATTTAAGAATCAAAATTCGAAATTTCGCGCAAACTCAAAACGAAACATTCACTTATTTTAGCTTTTAATAGTACTCAATTTTATACCTTTTCCCAGCCAATTTAAGCTTATTGATCATC
>NZ_PDUD01000023.1 GCF_002646595.1 Flavilitoribacter nigricans DSM 23189 = NBRC 102662 | reverse complement strand
TAACAATTTCCAGGCGCTCGGCCTTAGTAAAGCGTTTTCGTAATTTTGCCATAATTCGATTTGTTGTTTAAAGATAGCAACTAACCGAATTCAACTGTCTAATATGATGAGGAATTCCAGGGCATTGCGTCACCCTTTCTCCCATTCACCAAGTCTTCTAGTCTCCCACTCTATTCATTTATAAAAGAACCACTCGCCTGATGACCGAACCCAGCGGCTGCAAAAAAGATCTCAAACATTCAGGGCTTTGATCTCTTTCTTGTAGCGACCGGGCAGGATGAGTTCCTTCAGCACCCAGTCGAGCTGTACCCGCCGGCTGAGTTTGTACAGGGAGATCAATGGATTTAGGAGCGAATACTTTCGCAGGCCCAGGAGGTTGCGTACTTCCGGCGGTACGACCAGGATCTGGGATTCCAGCAACAGCCGGTAGCGCATCTCTCCCAAATGTTTGCGGTACTGCGCGAACAGGTCCTTGGAATAGTCGCCGGCCTGCAGGTCCCGGTGCAGTTGCTCCTGCCGCATCTTTTCCCAGTCGGTCAGGTTTTGCGGCAATCCTCCGATGCCCATCCGGCTCCCTACCCGGTAAAAAACGTCGAATACCTCCTGTTTTTCGGCTGCCGTCAGCGGCCGCTCCAGTAATTCAAACGAGCGGATCGAATAATCGATCAACAGAAAAAGCACATGCCGGTAGGCCCATTCGGGGATCTCGGCCCCGCGCTTTTTTTCCACGCCCTGGTGGATCGCGGTGATGGTGTCTATCGCTTTCAGAGCGGCAGCCCGTTCCGCAAATACGATGGCGCGGGCGTAGGCTACCGTTGAAAACAGCCGGCCCAGTGGGTCCGATGGCAGGCGACCGGTAAAGTACAGCCAGTCTACCGCTTTACTCAGGGCAAACTCCGCGGCAGCTCCCGCAAAAATTACCAGGATAGTATCGCTCTTTCCCCAGATCTCGCGCACGATCGAGTGCTTATCCACAAAGTATTCCATGATCTTTTCCCGTTAAAACCTGTTTGATTCGCTTTTACTAATTCCAGTAGGTACCGTTCAGTCCCATTACTGAGCCCAGCCAGAATGCGATCAGGTAGCCCAGTAAACTCAGCACGATGACGGCTAGACGTGAACCGAGTCCACCGCCGGCCAGATACTGTTCCACAAAATGATGGAACACGCCAGCCATCGCTCCGGCCAAAGGTACGACGATCAGCGGTCGGATGCGCCAGAATTTACCCCAGGCGGGATTCGGTTCTCCGGCCGTCAGTAAAAAGGTACCGATCAGCACCAGGCCGATGGCGGCCCCCATGAGCATTTTTCGCTTCAGTGAAGCGGTCAGTACGGGCGATGTGGATGATTGTTCTTCGTAGGTCATGATGATTTGATTTTAAGTTAATATGCGGTTTTCAATTTCTGTCCCGCCGAAATGGCGACGGGTGCTTCCAAAGCAGTTTTAAGAAAAAGACAAAGAAGTCCTTTTATTAAAGTACTTTGAATTACAAAGTAAATTAAATTTCCGGCGCCATACAAGAGGCCGCCGGAAATTTTTTTTAATTCATCAGCTTATAATGGTCTAACCACTTCGTATCAGATGCAGCTCGCAAAAGCCCACGCGGCCCGGTAGATCCGGGCTTAGAAGACCATAATCCAGGCACTGAACTTCCACTGCAAAAAGGCCAACTACTAATTTTTTAGTAGAAACTCCTAAAAAATTAGGAATAGTCCTAAAAAATTAGTAGACTTGTAGTATAATTATTTCCACCATGAAAGAACTTACAAAAAGAGAAGAACAGATTATGGAAATAGTCTGGCGGCTGCAGGAAGCTTTTATCCGGGATATTGTCAATGAATTTCCGGAGCCGCAACCGCACTACAATACCGTAGCCACGATCGTCAAGATATTGGAGAAGAAGGGGGTACTGCAATCCGAAATGATCGGAAACAGCAACCAGTACCGGCCCACTCAGGATTTCGCAGCGTACCGCGAGGAATACCTGGAAAGCGTAAAAGAGAAGTTTTTTGACAATTCCCTACCCAAAATGCTCGCCCATTTTGCCAAAAAGGAAAAGTTGTCAGAATCGGAAAAAGAAGAACTGATCCGAATCATTAAATCCAAATGAACCGTTGCGGTCGGTAGGGACTGCTCTTTCTGAATCCTTAAAAGTTGTACTCGAAAAGTACACTTGATCTGATCTGCCGGGCATTCGGTAATTGGCCTTTTACCCGTTTGGGACCATCGATCGGGTAAGATCATGAGGTCTCAAAAGTCAAACGCGCTTGCTCTAAACAGAGGGCATGTTACGGTCAATTATCCAGTTACTCAACCACCGGGCAACGGTTACTTATCCAAAAAATCACCAGTCCATGATACACCTCTTAATTAAAGCCTCTCTCGTGCTGATCGTCTTGCTGGCCTTTTACAAGTTCTTTTTGGAAAAAGAAAGCTTTTTTGCGGCCAATCGCATTTACTTGCTGGGCTGCCTTCTGCTGGCGGCGGTCCTGCCCTTCCTTACCCTGCCCCAACTCGTAGAGCACCAGGGATTAGTAGGTACCCTGCTGGAGCCCAGGCCGGTAAGCCGCACGCTTTCCGCCGGCGAAACCCTACCGGCAACCGACCAGGTTATCAATTCGCCGGAAATCGAAACCAATACAACTTCAGAGGTCCCTAAAAACGCGAATACCGCCTCCGATCGGCCCGCTCAGACCACTCCGGCTGCCCCTACCCCACCCTTCACAAAAACCGGTATTGATCCGGTCAACGGCAACCGCCCGGCCCAACGGGGCGTCCTTTTCTGGCTGTTTTTAGTTTACTGTTTCGGAGCAGCGATCCTTACCCTAAAACTGCTGGCTCAGATCGCCTCTACCGGATGGAAGATCTACCGCAATGAGGACAAGATCGCCGATGAAGGCTATGTACTGGTGAATATGCCGGGAGAGATTGATCCCTGCTCTTTCTTCAAATACATTTTCATCAATCCGGCCGGTTATGATTTTGAAACTTACGAGCAGATCATCGCCCACGAGCAGATCCACGTTCGGCAATGGCATACGCTGGACCTGCTGCTGTCCGAAATAGCCGTGATCGTACTCTGGTTCAACCCCTTTGTCTGGGCCCTGCGTAAAGAAGTAGAGAAAAACATCGAATACCAGACCGATGAGATCATGCTCCGCAACCACCGGGCGGAGCGGGAGAGCTACCAGTTGAATCTCGTCAAAATAGCCAGCTACACCGAACCGCTGTCCATTACCACCAACTACAACCAGTCGCTGATCAAAAACAGGATCCTGCGCATGAATGCCAAGCGATCCAATGGCTACGGTTATCTGAAATATACCTTTGTAGCGCCCCTGCTGGTCGGACTTTCCCTGCTACTGAACGAACCCGCGCGGGGGAACGACCAGCTACCGACCGCTTTATCCGGGCCAACCGACGAACTGGCTACCGCCAGTCACCAATTAAAGATCGCTCAGTTCTCTTCCGATCAGGATACCCTGATCCTACAGACGAACAAACTTCCGGGCTACGGCTTGTTCCTGGGCGGTTTCGGCCAGTTGTATCTGGATACGCTCGCCGCAGATGATCCGCGCCGCGATTTGATCCCGGCGGACATGGACGACCTTCAGATCGGGGAAGAACTCGTTGATATAAAAGTATGGCACTATAATAGTCTGGTGCAGGACCAGCACGAATACCTCGGCGAATTTTTGGAAAAATGGTATCCGGAAAAGATCGACACGGCCAATTTACCATCGATCGATGATAACCGCGTCCAGGCGGTGGTTGGCAAAAAAGACGGGAAGCAGGTCTATATCGTGGATCAAAACAACAATCAGGATTTCCGGGACGATCCGGTGCGCTTACTGGAAAAGATAAAATGGCGGGCCATGGGGCCACCGGTCCCGGTCCGGTACCGGATCTATAACGGGGAAACGCTGACTCCGGATTCCAGTTGGGTCTATATCGGTACATTCAGAGATGACCGCCCCTGGGTTTCGGCGGCCCAACACCTCCGTTCCACCTTCTCGATTGATGACCAGACCTTTACCGTTCAGGTCTACAACAGCGGCTCTACGGCACGCTGGTGTTTCGAAGAGCCGGAGATCGCCATCACCGCCCAAAATGGTGTCCAGAAAGATACGCTGACGTTCGGGGACAAATTCGAACTTGGCGAGTACCTGAAATTCGGCCAACGCTACTACCAGTTTGCCGATATTGCCAACGACGGCCGAACCATCACCTTGGTCGGAGATCTCGATATCCGGGATAACTTCGGCACCCAGGTCGGATTTATTGCTCCGGATTTCGAAGCGGTTACCTCCGAAGGCGAAACCGTTGCCCTGCGGGATTACCGCGGCCGATATCTGCTGCTGGCCAATACGGACCGCTGTCAGCCGGGCACCAAAGATTTCATAGCCCTTTCGGAGCGGTACGGTGCAAAAATTGACATCCTCGGCATTGAATACTCCGCCGACGATCTGCAGCACAAACTGGATCATTACAAGCCCGAGGGCACCTTTATCGTCAGTAAGGAGAACCCCTCGATCCAGGAATTTTACAGGGATTTCCACTGTTCCGTTGTCTGCTATCTGATCGATCCCGGCGGGCGCATCATTGATCGCTTTAAGATCAATGAGTGGGAAACTTCGCTGGCCAAACACTTCCGCTAGGCGGGTCTATTTCTTCAGCTTAAAGTAGAATTTCTCCAATATTAATCACCGTATAGGGAACGGGCTGTCGGTTACTACGCACCGTAGTAACCCGGCCTGAGCTGTGTCCTTTATTAACCATTAAAATTGACCAATACGATGTATAAACTAACTTCCCTTTTAACCATGCTATCCTTCCTGCTGATCACCGTTGCTTCCGCACAGACGCAGGGAGATACCCTCTTCCTGCAAACCACTAAACACGCCGGCTACGGCTTATACGAAGGTGGCCACTGGAGCCGGCATTTGTACGACATCCCCGAGGGAGATGAGCTCAGACGGGTCATCCCCGAAGGCCTTTCGGACCTAAAGGTGGGTCGGGAAGACATAGACCTCAAAGTCTACCAGTACCAAAGACTGGTGGACGATCAGCCCGAATATTTACCGGAGTTCCTGACGATCAATTATCCCAGTCGGATCGACACCGCCAATCTGCCGTCCCCGGCCCAGAATACAGTGGAAATCATCCTCGGCCGGCGGGACGGTCAGGAAGTTTTCATCGTAGACGAAAATGGCAACCGGGATTATCGTGACGATGCGATCCGGCCGTTAATCGATATGCAGACCGCCATGGAAACCACCCAGCCCAGCAAGTGCCATTTTTCCATCTACAACGGCAATGCCATCGTCCGGGATTCGGGATGGATATACGTCGGACTGGGAAATGAGGAAAAGATCCGGGTCTCTGTAGCTCAGCATTTACAGGCATCATTGGAGATTGACGGCCAGGATTATACTCTGCAGGCCGTGAGTTGGATCCCCTCCATCGGCTTTTGTTTCGACAGCCCGAAGATCAGCATCACCGCCCAAAACGGGATCACTAAAGATTCTCTGCTGTTCAGTGATCAATTCGAACTGGGGGAATATCTGAAATTGGGTAAAGATTATTACCAATTCGCCGGTATGGCCAATGACGGCAGTGCCATCACCCTGATCCGGGAAGAGGATGTCAGCGATAAGATCGGTACCCAGCCCGGTTTTATCGCTCCGGAATTCAGCGCAGTTACCACCGCCGGTGATTCCATTGAGCTGGCGGACTATCGCGCCCAGTACCTGTTGCTGGTGAATATTACGGCCTGCTGGTCCGAAAAAATGAGCTACGAACACTATAAAGAGCTATGGGAAGATCACCACGAAAAGATAGCTATGGTAGCCATTGACGAATCACCAAATGCCCTCGCGGTAAACATCCAGGATCTAGATCTTGCCGGAAAGTTCGTTATCGGTAAAGAGCATCCATCGGTTAAGCGGAATTACCGGGAGGATTTTTGCTCCCGGGTTTGCTTTTTGATCGATCCCAGCGGACAAATTGTCGACCGGTTTGAAATCGGCGATTGGCGGCAGGCATTGGCTACCCATTTTGAATGATTGGAGTTTGGAAGTTGGGAGCTTTGGACGTTCAGATCTTTACGTTGGGTCCGGTAAATAGATTAGGAAAACGGGCATTCCAGATGAATACCTGGCCAGGGCTACGCCCTTAGAGATAAAACCCGTTACTGAACTACAAATGTCTTCCCAGCTACGCCGCTGATATGGATAAGGGCATAACCCTGTAATATTTGTAGCTGCATTGATAAAAGCAAAAGAGCAGACTACCGGAGCCGGATACTCAACTCAACGCGGGTACCCAGCGGATCCCCTTCCGGAGAAACCAGGTCGATCACCCGCACGGAGGTCTCGATGTTGTAGGCTTTATTAATGATATCGATCCGTTCCTGGGTAATGTTCATACCCATGGAAGTTTTTTTGTGTCTCCTGGATCGGAGTTCGGCGGACTTTTTGCGACCGACGCCATTATCCTCAATGGCGCACAGCAAAAAGCCGTCGACTTTTTTCAGGTCAATGGTAATATTGCCGCTACCGGTTTTGTGCCGCAGACCGTGCCAGATCGCGTTTTCCACGTAGGGCTGCATGAGCATGGGCGGAATATCGATATCGTCGGGATCCAGGTCTTTGTCCACATTGATCTCGTAGGTAAACCGCTCCCGGAGTCGAAGGTTTTCCATATCCATGTACAGCGAAAGCGCTTCCAGCTCGTCGCTGACCGATACGTAGTTGGAGCGTGAATTTTGCAGAATAAGCCGGATGAGGCGCGAGAAGTCATTGAGGTATTCCGAAGCCTTTACCGTTTCGTTTCTGATGATGTAACTTTCAATGGAGTTCAGGCAGTTGAAGATAAAGTGTGGGTTCATCTGCGAACGCAGGGCCGTGAGTTCCACGCGCGCCAGTTTATTTTCGAAGGCGGACCGCACCCGTTCCGTGTTCCGCACCTGACGCAGGCGGTACTGGTAGAAAGAATACACGCCGCCCAGGATCAGCAGCAACACCAGGGCCCGGAACCAGAGCTGTTGCCACCAGGGCGTAGCGACGGACAGATCGATCCGCAGGGGATCTTCATTCCAGATGCCGTCCCGGTTGGCCGCCTTTACCAGAAAGGTGTAATTGCCACCGTCTACATTAGTATAGGCCGCGTAGGAGCGCTGACCGGAATAGATCCACTCCTCGTCCACCCCGTCCAGTTTGTACTGGTACTGATGGTGATCCGAGTTGGTAAAGCCGATAGACGAAAACTCGAAGGAGAAATAGTTCTCCCAGTAGTTCAGGTCGATCCGGTGGGTCACGAAAAGACTGGAATCCGACTGCCAGGGGTTGTTGTAAACATTAAAGGCAGTGAGGTAAGGCTCCGGCAGTTCCTGACTGATCCGGAGATCGGCCGGATCGAAGATGCTCATCCCCTTCCGGAAGCCCACCATGATCTCTCCGGTTGAAAGCAGTTCCACCTGGTTGACACTGGGTACCGCCAGCTCCTCGTCCAGCCATTGCAATCCGTCGAGATCATTGTAGATCTCAACGCTTCTGCGGTCGGGGTGGATCTTCAGCATCCCGGAAGGACTGATCGTCCACAGGTTGTTATCCCGGTCTACCGCCAGTTTGGAAACGCCCAGCGAAGCCTTCTGATTCCCTTTCAGGATGCGTACGGTATCCGTGGGGTTATCCTGAGCGAAAGAATATTTCTTGTAGATACCTTTTTCCGGTTCTTTCGGATTGATCGCCCCCAGGATGCCTTCCTCTTCATCGGTCACCCAGAGGATCCCATCCTGGCCTTCCACAAAATCCTTGGTTGCCCGAAATGTGTTCTCGGGATTCTCTTCCGCGAGCAGAAAGTGAAAAGCGTCTTCCCGGTAGGAATAATAGGCCATCCCGTAACATACCGGCATCCAGATATTCTGCTCCTGATCCTCGTAAAAGGACCAGCGAAAGCGGGGCTGGCGGCAGGATGGCAGCCACTCAGCCAGAGCGGTAACTTCCCAGGTGCGGGTATCGATCTTGACCACCCCGTTTTCCAATCCGCCCAGCCAGACGTACCCCTTGCTGTCCAGGAAGAGATTCAGCCAGCTCTCTTCGGCGGGTAGCTGCTCATTGACCGGGTGGAGCACCATCGACCGGCCATCTTCGGAAAGGGTATACAATCCTTTCCTTTCCAGAATGAGCAGTTGTCCGTCATCCAGAAGAGCCAGATCACTTCCGTAGAACAGCCGACCGGAATAACCTTCCGGAATGGGAATATGCAGCCACTCTTTGGTATTCCGGTCGAAACGGTACATGCCGTTGCCCGAACTCACATTGAGATAAATGACCTCCCGTTCCGGGTCTTCCAGCAGGCGCTGGGTGATGAAGGGAGACGAAGCTCCCGTTTTTTCGTAAATGTAATTGGAGAACTGGGTGGTGGCCGGATCGTAAATTTTAATACCCGCAGCACCGGCTGACCAGATACGGCCCTGCTGGTCGATCAGGTCCATGTCGTAAGCCCTTTTCTCGGAGGGATCGTCCCGCCAGGGGTAGGACACGGAGTGGTCCTTTGTACGCAATACGGCAATGCCGTTATTGCAACTGATCCAGAGTTCCTCCGGTGATTTCTGAAAGATCCGTCCGAAACGCCATCCTTCCAGGGGAGCTATTTTATGGACGATCTCTTTGGCCTGCGGATCATAGACATTGATCTGCCCCGATTCATCCCGGATGTACAGCAATCCGCCGGGGTGGGAATGGATCTGCTGAATATCGGAAAATGAGGGATGATTATAATCAAAAGTCGTTTTTTGCCGGTGAAAGGAGAACATCCGTTCGTTGGTACCCACCCAGATCAATTCGTCGTTCAGGGCATCCTGTTCGATGGCCCGGATGGATTCCGTGCCGCCGTCCTCATTGGGTTCGGGAGCGTACTGGATGAACTCATCCTTTTCGGTATCCAGCCGGCTCAATACGTTCGAGCGAAAACTTGCCCACAGATTGCTTTGTCGATCTACGAACAGTCTGGAAACGTAGTTGGAAGGCAGGGAAGTCGAATCCTGGTCATCGTGAGTATAGGTGCGGAAACGTCCGGTGGACGGTATAAAGGCGTTCAGTCCGCCGAAAGTTCCGATCCATACTTCTCCGTTATTCGGGTCGGCGGCCAGGCTGATCACCGAATTGTGGGTAAGCGAAAGAGAATCTCCCGGCTGGTGGCGATACACGATGATCCGCTTGCCGTCGAAACGAGAAACGCCGTCGTAACTGCCGATCCAGATAAATCCGTTGGCATCCTGGACCAGGCCCCGCAGGTAATGATTGGGCAGTCCGTCCTCTACGCGAATGATCCGGCTGGGATGTTCCAGATCGTACTGGGCAAAGGCCGGCTGCTGGAACACAGCAATAAGCAGAACAACAAGGCAAATGAATACTTCTTTTTTCATCGAAAATCTGGCCGGATTTTGGTGTACCAATTAAAGCCCTCTGTATTCTTCTGTGAAGTGCGATCGAATAAACAGAAGGGAAGATACAGAAAAGGGGACAAAACAAAAGCTTTCCGGGGATTTTTCGGAGGACCCGGCAAGCGGGGCGGGGCCGCACCGGGATGGGTTGTTGCCTTCGAGATAAAGACGGGGAAGGAAGGCCGAAAGAGAGGGTAAAGGAACCAATTGGGGTCGCAAACCGGAACGCGATCCGGCCGAATACCAACAGTGCCTTTACCCTCGATCCCCCGATTTCCGCCCGGGGACTACGGCTTTTCGCTAGTTTGCGCTCGTCGGCCAGGTAAGCTGATGGAAGGGCATGACGTATTCGGCCGGCTTACCGGTCATTTTACCTTCGAGATCAAACGTGCGTACGGTGGCGGCGATCGCTCCGTCCCGGACGTCGAATTCCAGCAGCACGGCCTTATCGGGATATACGATCCTGGCCCGGGAAATGTGATCTTTGCTTTTCAGGGTGTAATCCCGGTTGTAGGGAGCCGGTGCGGCGGAGACATACTGGTAATTGCAGTTGATCTGAAAAACCTCCGGCTTGGTCTCGGGCGATACCCGGGAATGGTACACAATGAACGTCTCATCGGGAAAAAAGCGGAAATAGGCATTTACGTTGCCCTGATCACTACCGAGCAGGGAGGTCGGCAGGTGGTAAACACCGTCGGTTCGCAATTCACCGGCTGCTTCCGGTAGTTTGTACTTTTCCCCCAGGGTCTGGGCTCCTAGGTTGAGGCAAAGCAATGCCAGTCCAATGGTCATTACAAATGACATTTTCATAATCATAGGTTGTACTTTTTAAAAAATGGCCTTCGAATAGGGATGAAGGCTGCGTGTTTATCCTTTTAAGAACGCAGGGGACGTTTGAAAATTTTAATCCATGCAAATAGAAGGCCGGATCGGCTGCTCCGGCGGGCATTTTCCGCGGCCGGATATTCCCATACCCCTCAGGTCGATAATGGTGCTTTACACTCCCATTTTTGCTATTCTATTCAAAGTGTTAACAAAGTCCGGAAGCGCGCCAATAGCTTATATTAAACAATTAACAATTCGACATTTGCAAAAAAGATGCTTGCTCAAAAATCAATCATTAAATCATTTAATTATTTGATTATCAAATCAATATAAATTACGTTATAAATAACTTAACCTAGGTTAAATATCCCTTAAAAGCCATTTATTACCAGAAAATTACCGTATTTAGAAGTGTAATTCATCTACGAAATTAGGAACATAGGATATGAAACGAATAATTATCAGCAGCTTGTGCACGCTCATTTTTTGCACAGCTTTCGCCCAATACCGGACCGAACGGACCGGTTACGAAGGAGATCATTTCAGTCTGGAAGGAGCGCTGGACCTGTTTAAGGAATCTTCCTCCCTGCGGGATTTTGAAAGGAGGATCAACACGGAAAAATACTGGGTCAACAACCTCGACCTGGACTACGACGGCCGGATCGATTACGTCCGGGTAGAACACCGGCAGCAGGGCAATTTCCACGCCATCATTCTCCAGGCGCTGGTCGGCCGGTACGACGTGCAGGACGTAGCCGTGATCGAACTGGAGATCATCCGCCGGGGAGAAGCACTGCTCCAGATCATCGGTGATGAAGATCTGTACGGCGAGGAGGTTTACGTGGAACCGGTAGAAGGCTATTCCGACAGCAGAAGAGGTTATGATTCGGACTACGGCGAATACGTCAATGTCTATTACTGGAGACCGGTACAGTACATTCTGGGCCGTGGATACAGCGCCTACGTATCGCCTTACCGCTACCAATACTACCCCACCTGGTGGGCTCCCCGTTTACAGATCAGCTGGAACATCTTTCGCCCCCGCATCGTGGTGTATAACCGGTATTACCATATTGTGCGCCGCCACCGGGTGATCCGGGTCCACAATTTTTACCGTCCCTACCGGTCCTACTGCGGGATCGTGGTCAATCGGGCCAATGACGTGCGGGTAAGGCAGGGACGCGCTCCGATCTACCGCCCGGAGCCGCCGAGAAATCAGGACCGGGGCTATGACAGCTCCCGGGGAAGGACCAATACGGCAGACCGCTCGGAAGTAGTGACCAGACCGAGGCCCAATACGTCTTCGATCAGCCGGAATGGAACCCGGACGGACGCCAACCGGGGAGATATCACCCGGAGCAGTCCGCGCACCCAAACGGATGTGGATCGCAGTTCTACCGGGCGTTCGGAGATCTCCCGTTCCAGTATACCGCGGGAGAGCGCACCGTCCCTGAGCCGGAAAAGGAGTCAGGCAGACGCTGCGGGCAGCAATACGACGCGCAGCCAGACGCGAAGCAGTCGCAGTTCCGTCGAGCGTTCGGAGCCATCCCGTTCTACCATGCGTTCCAGCACGCCGAGCCGCAGTCCGGCTGCGAGCCGGAGTTCGACGCCTTCCTATAAGCGGGAGCCGAGTAAAAGTCGTACCCAGCCTACTACCCCCAGCCGGAGCCAGAGTACGCCGCAGATGAACCGAAGTAGTAGCCGCAGCGAAATTAATCGTTCGGGATCTTCCTCGCGTTCATCGAGCAGTTCCCGGTCCAGCACACGCTCCAGTACGCCTACCCGCAAACCTTCGGTAAACCGGAGCAGTTCGGGTTCCAAATCTTCGTCCACCCGAAGTACTGCCCCCCAGCAACGGAGTACAAAGAAGGTGACGAAAAGCCGGACGCGGAGTGGTGGGGAGTAGGTATACATGACGCGAAGCTGTTTGCCCCCCCAAACCACTTTGGTCAGTATAGATCGCCTCGGTGTTGCTTTCCCCGGGAATCGTGCCACCATGATTCCCGGGGATCTATAAGCTCACATGTAATATCCTGTTAGTCTGCCCGTTTACCTATCGCTTTCTCGTGGCGATGACCCGCATTCCCATATTCCAGGTTCCGGTGTGTTTATCCAGCTTTTCCTGCTTCCACTCGAAACCGTCCTTGCTGATGTTGTAATAAGTGCTTCGGAGTTCCGCCCCGGATTGATGGGTATAATTGAGCATCACCTTGTCCTGATTGGATGTGCCTTCGGCAAATTCCAGCCGTTTTTCATAATTGTCGATCGTTACCTGTTTCCATCTTTTGGCAGCTTCGTCGAAGATGCGCAGACCTACGAACTGAAAGGGTTCCCCGCCCGTTTGGTCCAGTTTAAAGGCATCCTGGATCACGTAGCCGTCCAACACGTAAAAGATATTCCAGCTGCCCGGCCGGCTGCTGACCACCGCTCCGGAAGGTCCGACCCGCTCCATTTTGATGTCCCACTCGCCAATCAGCTTGTCCCAATCCAATGTAGCTTCCGCCGCATTTTCGTTAGGACCGATAGCCAGTAGATCCAATTGATGCAGCGGCGCCTGGGCGCTGGAGAAGATGGCCGTAAAAAAGGAGAAAATCAGTGTCGTGATCAATACCATACGTTTCATAACAGAAAATTTTTAGTGGATGAATACCTCCAAATTATTGGCGTTACCGGCTACATTCAAATTTAAAGATCGAACCGCAGGATTTCTGGTCATGAATACGGTCCAATGCGGAATGAGCGGATTTCGGGTTTGATCCGTGGGTACTGATGGCGCAATTATTTGCATTCATGACCAGAATACCCGCAATTGGGGCCTTTTTTGGCGCGCTGCAGAGGAAAGTTATGTATTTTACCTGAATAGATTCAGCCCCAAACCTGTTTCTATACCTGACGCGAAGTAGAGTACATTTTTAAGCAGACCTAAATGCGGTATAGGATGAGCTACCATCTGTACGCCCTTATTCCGGGAGTTCTTTTTATCCTGTTGCTATCCGCTCCACCGGCCCTGGCCCAGTATCCGGAATTGGTAAGGCTGGAAAAGCTTTTGCGGGAGAGCGCTCCGCAGAGTGAGGAATGCTATAATCTGACGATGGAATTAAGTGAGTTCCTGGCAATTTCTCCCGTACCGCTGGAAGAATACGAGCGTCTACCTGATTTTGTGACCTTCGCCGAAGAGTCTCTCGCCTGGGCGACCGAAAACGGCAGCCCCACCCAGCGGGCCCGGATGCAGCGCTTTCTCGTGGATTGCTATTTTTATACCGGGCAGAATACCAATTTCCTTAAACTCGCCGGAGAGATGGTAGCCGCCAACTCGTTCGCCAACCAGGAAGACAAGATCCAGGTCTACCGTCATCTGGCGCCCATTTATCTGGATATCGGATACATTGAGAAGTTCATCGAACTGACCGAAGAGCTGTCCCGGATCCGGAGGGATCTGGATGAACCACAGGCTTATCTCGTCAATGAACACAGTCATATCGCCCAGGCTTATTTCCGCTTGAAGGATTACAAAAGGGCACGTCTGCACTACCAGGAAGCTTTGAAGGTGGTGGAAAATGGAGCAAACCTGCTCGCTGTCGCCAGTATGTCCAATAATGTCGGCCGGACCTACGCCAAAGCCGGCAGGCCGGACAGTGCCGCTGTTTATTTCGGGCGGGCAATCGATATTCTGCAAGCCGGCGGCACCCACGAATCGGGCTTCGGATCAACAGCCTATACCCAACACCTGATCAACCGGATCGAAGCGAATCTGGCCATGCTGGACCTCGACGCCGGCCATTACGATACCGCCATCAGGGCTGTAGAAAAAGAGCTCGCTTCCGGCAAGGACCTCACAGAACGCGAAACGGTCATTGAAGCCTGCCATAAGCTGGGGTCCTTGCATTACCAGAAGATGAATTACGAGCGGGCGCTCCGGTATCTGGACCAGGCAGCGCGGGAGATCCGGCCACAGAATGAGAACCGCTGGTTACTGGAGAACTGGGAGGTGAGGTATAAGATCCTGCTGGCTTCCGGCCAGCAGGCGGCCGGAGAGCAGCTGAATAAAAAAATGACGGCCCTGCGGGATTCCATTTCCTCGGCCGCTCGTGATAATAGCGCAATGGTGGCCAGCATCGCCTACGAAACGGAGAAGAAGGAAAAGGCTCTGCAGGAACAACGCAACTTACTGGTCCGGCAGGACCACGAGATCACCCGCCGAAAACAGCAACAGCAGACCTTCCTGGTGGGCCTTGCCGGCATGGGTATTTTATTGATGGTCACCTACTCTTTTCTGCAAAAGGTCCGGAAACAAAAAACTAAAATTGAGCAGCAAAAACAGCAACTCGATAAATCCCTGCGGGAAAAGGAAACCCTGCTGAAAGAGATCCACCACCGGGTTAAGAACAACCTCCAGGTCGTATCGAGCATACTGGCGCGGCAGGGACAGAATTCCGAAGATATCCGGGTAAAAAAATACATGGAAGAAGGACAGAACCGCATCAAGTCCATGGCCATGATCCACCAGCAATTGTATCAGACCCAAGATTTTGAGCACATCAATCTGGCCCAGTATACGCGTTTGTTGCTGGTTAATATTTCCGATTATTACAAACTGGAAGAACAGGATATCGATATCAACATTCAGGTGGCCGAACTGCCCCTTGAGGTGGATGTGGCGATTCCGTACGGCCTCATTTTAAACGAATTGGTCAGCAACAGCTATAAATACGGCTTTGCCGGCAGAGATCACGGTACCCTGACCGTGGCGGTCAATCAGGTCAGTGAGAACCTGTTCCGCCTGAGCGTTTCCGATGATGGGAACGGCCTGCCGGAGGACATGGAACGCCGCTCCGAAAAATCGCTCGGGCTCAATCTGGTCAAAGGCATTGCCTGGCAATTGCGCGGTAAGCTGAGTTATTACAGCAACCAGCCCGGCAGTACCTTTGAGGTCACTTTCGTAAACGATCTAAAACAGGTGGCATGACCGAAAAAATGAACATACTGATCGTGGAGGACGAATTCCTGACGGCGGATACCATCCGGAACTACCTGCTGGAATTGGGGTATGGGGTCACCGGTATGGCCAGAGACGCGGAGGAAGCCCTGTCCATCCTGGAGGCAACCGAAACGGATATGGCCATTCTGGATCTGAACATTCAGGGTTCCCGGGATGGTATCTGGCTGGCCGGCATGATCAAAGAGACTTACAATATCCCCTTCATCTTTCTGACTGCCTACAGTGACGAACGCACCGTGAAAAGCGCGGTGGAGACCCGCCCTTTCGGCTATCTGGTCAAACCCTTCACCAAAATGGATATCTATACCACCCTGGAGGTGGCCCGGCAGAATTATACGCAGATCGTCCAGCAGGGAGAATTGAAACTCGGCACCGGGGTGCAGGATAAGCCGCTCCCCATGGACGAATACCTGTTCGTGAAGGAGAAAAATGTGTACAGTAAGATCCGGGTGAGGGATATCGCCTATGTGAAATCGGAATTGAAATACATCGAACTGTACGTGGAAAAGAAACGCCACGTCATTCGCTACAGCCTTGCGGAATTTATCGACCTGATGCCCGCGGAGCACTTTATTCAGGTGCACCGCTCCTACGTGGTGAATAAAAATTACGTCGATCACATTGGGATCAACTACATTCTGGTGGCCGGCACGGAGATCCCCATGAGCTCCAAACGCAAGGAGGAAGTGCTCAACCGCTTTAATTTTTTGTGAACGGGGCGATGCTGCGTGAGTTCTTTCCCTTTTGCCAAATCTTTTGGTGCCAGATCCCGCTTAACAGTAGACTTTATTGGAGTTAAAGAAGCATATACACCTGGCTTGCGCTGTATTAGAAAATGCCATCCCCGGTCAGTCGTACATCAGTTTGCTTGCACCTTAAACTACACTACTCCTCTTCGACCCAATCCTGGTATTGTGCCAATTCCTGTTGCAATTTTTTCAGATCCAGCGGTTTGACGAAATGTTTTCTGAATCCGCTGGCTTTGGACTGTGCAAAATCAGTTTTGTTTCCCCAACCCGATTGCGAAAAGAAGACGGTATTTACTGCCTCCGGAAATTTTGCCAGCGCCTGGCGCAACTCGTAGCCGTTCATATCATTCATCCCAATATCGAGCAGGGCGAAGTCCGGCTTAAAACCGGGAAAGATCGCTATGGCCTGCCGGCCATTCTGGGCAGTTTGCGTTTCGTAGCCCATCGTCTGGAGCAGCATTTCGTACATCTGAATGATATCCGGATTATCGTCCACTATCAGGATCTTCTTTTTTACTGATCGTTTATAGGAGGAAGAATCACTTTCCGGCCGGCCGGTTTCGCTTTTTTGCAGTCGCGGCAGAATAACTTCAAATTCGCTACCCTTATCCAATCCCCCACTCCGGGCCACGACACTTCCGTCGTGTAACTCTACCAGCTTTTTTACCAGCGCCAGACCGATCCCTAAACCACCGTTACTATGGGGGCCATGTTCTTCTACCTGCGTAAACATATTGAAGATACGTTGTAACTTATGCGGCGGTATACCGAGGCCATTATCGATGATCTTCACGGAGATGTCCGATTTACGCTTTTCTACGGCAATCGAGATCTCTCCCCCGTTTTCCGTGTATTTTGCGGCATTGTTCAAAAGGTTGGAAAAAACCTGGGACAAACGCGTAGGATCTCCCCGGACCCACAGGGGTTCTTCCGGCATATGGATCACGGATTCGTGTTGTTTACTTGTCAGCGCATTTTCACTAATTTCCAGCGCACTGCCGATCGTTTCCTGGATCATTACCGGCTGCAGGTCAAGTTTGATCTTACCTTTATTCACCCGGGAGATATCCATCAGGTCATCGATCAGCTTAGTGAGATTCTTGACCTGCCGCCTGATGGTACTATTGACTGTATTGCGTATATTCTCATCGTCATTTCTTTCGAGGATATCTATGCCGGTTTTGATGGGGGTGAGTGGATTCCTCAATTCGTGGGCAAGCGTGGCCAGAAACTCATTCCGGTGACGATCCTGTTCCTCCAATGCGAGCAGATCCTGTCGCATTTTTTCCTGCACCTCCAGTACATAGGCCAGAAAGACGCGGTTAAACCGAATAGCCATATCAATATCGATCTCCGTAAACTTCTTACTTTGTCCGGTGATCTTTTTTACATGAATATCAAAGGATGCGCGCGGCGTAAGTTTTTCCCGTTTCGTACTTGCGTCCGACCTTTCATTCGGCAAACCTACCCACTTTTGTTCCCGCTTGTGTTCTTTCCGGAACCACGCGGTGAAGTAATTGCGCTGACCCAGTAAGGGGATTAGTAAGATGCCGACGATACCGTTCAGCAAACTTTCCTCGGATACCTTGTCCACCAGTTGATCCGTGACGTAGTACCGGTTCTTTTCCGTATCCAGAGCATCGTAGAATTCCTGAACAACGGAAATCTCCGGGACGGTGCCGATCGATACCGTCTTTCCTTCGGAGAAAAACACAAATCCTTCCGAATCCATTATTTTCAGGATGTCCTCTTCGTGTTCCGAAAATATATCTACGATCGGATTATTGGCGGACACTTTATCCAGCATTGTTCTGATGGCGTCTTCCGTTCTGTTTCTTTGGTTCAGATGCAGTTCTTCCTCTTTGGCGTAAAGGTGCCAACTGAAAAGCTGGGAAAGGTTCTCGCACTGCAATCGCACATCCTGAGGGATATAAGTAGGTTTGCGGCAATGACAGGAAATGAGGCCCCAAAGGTTGTCATGGGTAACCAGCGACATAGAAAAGGATGCGCACAGGCCCTGG
The DNA here is from genome assembly GCF_002646595.1 of Flavilitoribacter nigricans DSM 23189 = NBRC 102662. Taxonomy (GTDB): domain Bacteria; phylum Bacteroidota; class Bacteroidia; order Chitinophagales; family Saprospiraceae; genus Flavilitoribacter; species Flavilitoribacter nigricans. Next base: position 291,869 of record NZ_PDUD01000023.1, on the reverse strand, counting down.
TTGCGAATGTACTGCCGGTGGATGGGCGACATGGTCCTCAGCAGGGAGTGCGTCAGGTCCAGCTTCGGGCGGCCGCTCTCTTCGACAGCCGGTAACAAGCGGGCCGGTTTCAAATTGACATCGGGCGTCAGGCGAATCCAGTTCTTTTTGTATAATTCACGAGCCTGCGCCGGAATATCGGAAGCCGGATAGTTTACTCCGAGGTAAGATTCTATTTCGTCGACTTTGGCTTCGGCAATGACCACTCCCGAAGCATCATCGTTAAATCTATAAAGCACTACGCGTTCCATACCGGTGATGTACCGGATCGTTTCGACCATCCGCTCCGCCATATCGGCTAAGCTTTCAAATTGCTGAAACCTCGGAGCGGTCCTGGTGGCATACATCTTGACGTAATGCTCTGCACTGTAAACTTCCCGAAATTTGGTGGCGGGCTCCAGTTCAATCACAATGTGGCCACTACTGTAGTAGATCACCGCCAGGAAATCACTACCCATATCGGGAATCACATACTCTTCTTTGAATTTAATGCGAATGGGAAGTCGTGTCTCTTTTTCCTTTGCCCGGTCAAATGTTTCCAGGATAAATTCCCGGTCTACCTCACCCTCATCGAGCAGATCGAAAAAGTTCCAGCCGATGAGTTCCTCTTCTATCGGCAATAAAGAAAGTACATTTTCACTGATGATGGCGATATTCTGTTCCTGCTCATTCATCGCAAAAAAATAGCCGTAGCTCTGTACACTTTCCGGCGTATGGATGGGTTCGTCTTCACAATGATCGAAATCCAGCCGATCGATATCTAACTCCATGTAACCAACAATTATCTATAGGAAGGGCATAAAGTAAACCCTTTTTTAACAACTAACAAAATTCTCCCGGACACCGGTCACGCTTCCTCCTAACCGGAGTGTGAATACCGGGGCCGTTAACACGGGCAGAATATGACTGACGGAAATTGGGTTTTACAATAAAACGAAGTATAAAACATTTAGTCCTGATCTTTTGCATCTGCGCCGTCAGTTGTACGGCCCAGGAAAGCAAAAACGGTATCCCGGAAGTGGTCCTGCGTACCTTTGAGCAGAAATATCCGAAGGAAAACAGCCCCGAATGGGAGGTGGACGCCAACGGAAATTTTGAGGCCCACTTCAAAAAAGACGGCGAAAAGTACCGCGCGGACTTCACCCCGGCCGGCCAGTGGATCGAAACGGAAAACAGCATCAAGTACGACGACCTGCCGGAAGCGGTCCAGGATGCCATTAAGATGAGTTCGATAAAAATGATATTACCGAAACTGAACGTATAGAACATTCCGGTAAAGGCTTGTTCTACGACGTAGAATTTAAACAAAAGGGCAAAATAAAGACGTCGAATACAATGCAGCGGGAACCATCATCGGGGTTCCGGCTAATGGTGCCGTACTCTTTCATCCATACACAACTCATTTCGCCGACGGAACGGCCGGTAGTCTACGGCTGGTCCTCTACCCGTCCATCGACCATCCCGCAGCGTGGTGGCCGGATTAACCGATGCCGCCCGGATCCCCTTTCCCCCGATGGTCAGGGCACTGACCAGGAATAATATCGCCATGCCAGGGTGTAACTAAAATCAGTTCAACTCCACTCGGTATTACATCAATAAAACGTGTACAAATTGTTTTACTTAAAATGAGGCGGTATTTCCCGGAGTGATTTGATATCTTGGATCTTGGGCATGCTGATCCCGATAGGGAGATCATTCCCATTTATAGGTATCGACCGGTTTTCACTTACTCATCCACACACTACTGCCTCTCTGACAGGCTTAAAAGAGCAGATATGATTTCCCCTCAAAATCATGCTTTTACTTCTTTGATCAATAATATTTGAAGGTTGAAACGCGGTTTCGCCAACCCAAACATTACATAACTACTTTGATGAAATCAGCTTTTTATTTTGCCTGCTTATTGCTCCTTGTTTCCCAAACATCATTGGCCCAGGATGACGAATTTAAGAAACTGCCCATTGATTCGGCGCTGGTCTGGTTAAACGCTCAACACGTGGAAAATCCGGATGGATTTCACGAGCGGGCCTTGTCCACACTGGCGGAAGCCTACCAACTCAATGACGATCAACTCCTGGGAGAAGCTCACCTCCTACTGTTTCGCTGGCACGCCTATCATGTGCTATTCAATATGGATTCGGTCATTTACCACGGCGAAAAGGCGGTTACACAGTTTAAAATTACTAACGACCGGGCCAATCTGGCGGCGGTAAGCGCAGAATTAGCGTATGAATACCAGGACGAAAATGATCTGGAGCGCTGTGAAGAACTGATCTTTAATGCGATCGCCATTTATGAAGATCTCGGAGATGATCGGGGCCTGGGCGCAGCCTACCATAAATTATCGAGGATCTTCCGGTCGCAGAAAGAGCCGGAATCGGCGATCAAGTATGCGCTGGCATCACTGGAAGCTTCCAGGAAATCGGAGGATCATCAGACCACGGCGCTGGCCTGGTCGGTACTGATCTTAGCTTACCGCGACGTCGGAGAACTGGATAAAGCCATCGAGGCGGGCAACAACTGTATCGAGATCCTGAAAAATTTCGTTCCGGAAGATCCATTCACCCTGGCCAGAGCCTACGGTTATCGCGGTGATGCCTGGGCCGCTCTGGGAAATTATCAAAAATCCCTGGAAGACAACCAGCAGTCTTATGCCATAGTTGAGGCGGAGATAGGGGCAGAACGACCAGCCGCCCAAACCTACCGCCAGGGCATCGGGCATGCCTACTTTTTACAGGGCAATTACGAAGCGGCGCTATCTCATTTGCAAGCTTCCATCGAAGGATACGAAAAACTCGGTCAGAGTCGTCATCCGGCCATGCAGGGAGAATACCGGGAAATTGCAGACTGCTACTATCAGCTGGGTGATTATCAAAAGGCATTTTTAAACCAAAGAATAGCCCATGAGATATTTGATACCTTAATGCAGAACCGTATTGCCAACCTGGAGTCCGAAGGCCTCCTGAAATACGAATCCGGCAAGAAAGATCAGGCCCTGGAAGAACAGGCCACGATCATTGATCAAAAGAACTACATTCAGTCCATGGGCATCGGTCTGATCGGTCTGCTGCTGCTTTTCCTGAGTACGCTTTTCTATTATTTCCGGCGCAACAAGAAAATTGCCGGCGCCTTAATGGTTAAGAACCAGGAAAATGAACTGCTGCTCAAAGAGATCCACCACCGGGTAAAAAACAATCTGCAAACGATCTCCAGTCTGCTGAGCCTGCAGTCGGAAAGCATCAGTGATCAAAGCGCCCTTGACGCCGTACAGGAGAGTAAAAACCGGGTGGCGTCCATGGCCCTCATCCACCAGAAACTGTACCAGGGGGAGAATCTGGCCGCCATTGAGATGCGGGACTATTTTAAGACTATCGGCAAGGCCATCAAAGACAGCTTTGGGAAAAAGGCGGAAAACGTAGCGCTGGAAGTGGATATGTCCGAAATTGAACTGGACGTAGACACCGCCATACCGGTCGGCCTCATCACCAACGAGCTGATCACCAACTCCCTGAAACACGCCTTTCCCAATAAGCAAAACGGTAAAATATTAATTACTTTGAGCCAGGAAAAAAACGGTTTGCTTAAATTGCACATTGCAGATAACGGAGACGCATCCGCAAATGGACCGGAGGTCAAACAGGAATCGGGTTTTGGCAGTCTGTTGATCCAACTACTCACCACCCAACTGGGCGGTACCTTGAAAAAATCCAGTGAATCCGGCACTTCAACGATGATCCAGTTTCCTTTACAGGAAAAATCAGCGGCTTAAGAACAGCGCAACATGATGGAAGACACTACTGCAAAAATCCTGATGGTGGAAGATGATATGATCATTGCCGCCGATATTTCCATGCAACTGACCAAGCTCGGATATACGGTTACCGGTATCCATACCCGGGGCGAAGATGCCCTGCGCACCATCGAACAGAATCGTCCGGATATCATCCTGATGGATATTGTCTTATCCGGAAAAATGAATGGCATTGAGACCGCTGAGATCGTTTTGGAGCAATTCCAGGTCCCGGTGATCTTTCTGACCTCCAACTCGGATGATGCCACCTTCCAGCAGGCCATCCGAGCCAAACCCTACGCGTTCATTTCCAAACCTTTTCAAAGATCTGATCTGGAGCGCACCCTCAGCCTGGTCCTGCAGCGGATCGCGGTAGAACAAGAAGCGGAGCCGGCGGACGATGGCTCCGAAGATCACGTATCCGCTATGGACGACCGGCTTTTTATTCGTCATAAAAACCAACTGGTCAAGGTTTTACTCGTAGATATCCTGTACGCCGAAGCGGACCGCAACTACTGTAAAATTCATACCGAAAAGCAAACCTATCTCCTGTCCGTACCGCTCCGGAATATTGAAGCTCAGTTACCGGCCAGTATATTCATCCGGGTGCACCGATCCTATGTGGTCAATCTGGAAAAGATCGATGCCATCAGTGAATACCACGAATACCTCACTATTCATTCCCACCAGGTACCCATTGCCAGACGGTCCAAAGAAGAAGTGGCCAAACGCCTCAAGATGATCTGACTGCGACAAACCGAATTCAACGGTCCAATACGGTGAGGAATTCCAATGCTCACCAAGTCTCCCCCTCCCCAAGTCCCCCGGTCACCCCATCTCCCGATCCCGCCCATCTCCCATTCGGACACTAAATCCTACCACCCGGAAGTCCGGTCTGTTGCTTCCTCCACTTCCCCTTACATTGCCACTGTTTCCATATACGCCCCTTCACCCACCACCAGCAAATACAATCGCCATGTATACCATCCAAGCACCGAAAGTACTCATCCTGGAAAGTCAGTTGATCATCGCCGCGGACCTGTCCTTGCAAATTGCCAGGCTGGGCTACGAAGTCATGGGAATCCATGCGCGCTCGGAAGATGCCCTGAAAACCATTGCCGGCAACCGCCCCGATATCGTTTTGATGAATATCAATCTGCCGGGAATGGAAGAGCGCATCAGGACCGCCGGGGTCATTTGGCAGGGCTACCGCATACCGGTAGTTTTTCTTTCGGCCTATACCGGCCGCGAGTTATGCCCGCACTTTATCCAGCATTTCCCCTGTGCTTTTATTAGCAAACCCTTTAAGATCAGGGACCTGCAAAGCGGCCTGGAGGCCGTTCTTGGCCGCTTGGCGACTAACCACAACCCCCAGTAAAGATCGTAGCGGAGATCTACCAAAACCGTCCGGCTCCTGATCTCTACCGTTCGGACCAGGATCCTTACCCTTCGGACAATGGCTCTAAATACCGTTTAGTCCGGGCCTACCTTTAGACCATCATCTAAATAACCTTAAACTACAAGACTATGAAAAGGATACTGTTAGCGATGGTTGGGATCTTATTACTCGCAGCGTGTGAGAAAGAATCCGCGGTGTCGGTAACCGATACCGATCTGGAAGTTAGAGGATCAACGAAACTGAAGGTATTACATAACACCGGATCCGAAAGCAATCCCTGGGAAGTCATCGAGGTGGCCGATGTAGCTTACCAGAATGCCCATTTGGACCATGGCGACAAGATCGTGGGAGATACTCATGCAGGCGGGATCATTTTTTATTTAACCGATACGCCAACCGACCTGAACGGTGACGGGAAACCGGACCTGGGACTGGTAGCGGCCAATCGTGATTTCCCCATAAGTGGTGCTCCTGGTACGTATGCCTGGGGATGTTATGGAATACCGATAAGCGGAGCGGATGGAACAGCCATCGGGACTGGAGCGCAAAATACACAGGATATTCTGGCCGCGTGCACTGGAGCAAATACCGCAGCCCATTTGGCAGATGCCTACTCCGGAGCAGGATACGATGATTGGTTCCTGCCGTCACAAGATGAACTCGATTTGATGTACCAAAAGCTTCATTTGAATGGCGTTGGAGATTTTACCGGTACAAGCTATTGGAGCTCTTCGGAGGCTTACACCGGCACCTATGGCGACGTATGGTACCACCGTTTCAGCACTGGCTATCAAGGCGTTGCCGGTAGGACCTCCCCTCTGTGGGTTCGTGCAGTTCGGGCTTTTTAACCCCCAGTTATCGAAGAAAATTTTAGCGCCGCAGTACTCGCGTGGAGTGAAAACCCGGGCCAAGCTGCCGATCCTGGGTGATCAGCAAAAATGTCTATAAATGGAAACGTCTGTGGACATTTTTGCTTTAAATAGGACGGAAGCCCTCTGGGACTTATTCGATAATGAGATCCATCGGATGGAATTCGGTTGTTACGCTTAGTGCAACAAATGAAGGAGGGATCCTAGAAAACGTTGAATTTCCCATCTCCTGCCCCCATAGTATATACGCCTGTCGGAAGGCCACCAAATCTTAATTACCGCTCGGACGCTGATCCCCACCGTTCGGACAGTTGCTCTGAATAAGCTTTCAGCCGCCCCTACCTTTAAAGCATCAGCCGTTCATTCCTTGCGAAAGCTTTACCACCTCCTGCTTATCGCAAAGCGACAGGTATAATTTTCGGTGTCCAGTCCCGGTATGAGATCGGGATTGGTGACCTCCCTGTTGCCTGGCCAAGACCTAAGGACATTGGCTGGCAACGGTTTTTTTCCTAGTATAAAAAAATTATGATCATGAAAATGGTAACCAACATTTTTCAGACTTCCCTGCTCACTTGCTTCCTCATTTTGGCCGTTGGCCAGGTAGCACAGGCAAACTTCAACGGGGATCCCCGCCCCTACCCCGGTACGAACGTGGACATGGGCGGCTACAAATACCAAAGCATGCTGCCATCACTAACCATCACCTGCCCCGCCAACCTCACCGCCGATGTGGATGCGGGCGTCTGCTGCGCCGCGCTGTCCATCGCTGCTCCAACGGTGTCGGGAGATGCCGCCCCCTTTACTTTCACCAATGATTACAACGGGACCAATGACGCCAGCGGTATTTATTTCCCAGGAGAGACCATCGTCACCTGGACAGCTACCGACGGCTTGGGCAACACCGTCAGCTGTGCACATACGGTGACTGTGGAAGACAACGAAGCACCAGTGCTCGGTTACACCGATGAAGCCTGCTATGCTGAATACGAGCTCTGTTTGGATGAACAGGAGGCTTATACCGCCCAGCGGTTGGCGGAGCTTGAAATATTTATTGCCAATTGCAACGGCGATCCCGCATGCCTGCAAGTGGCTGCCAGTGAAGCTGCAAAAATTGATGAGGAAGCCCGTAAGTTAATGACCAGATGCCTGTTCATCCTCAACGCCTGTGAGGTCATTCCAGCCGGGAACAACCAGTTGCCGGACATCGTGGTGGATGCACCCGCTGGAAGTTGCGAAATCGAACTAAACCCCGGCCCGGTTGTCATGGAAAATTGCGCAACCTTCACCCTCACCAATGATTTCAATAGCAACGGTACGGGAGAGGGAACTTACCCGATCGGCACCACCGTCGTCAGCTGGACGGCCGTGGACCAGTACGGCAACACCAGTACCGTTTCCCGCAGTATCACTGTGAATGGCGGGGGCGATGCTGATTGTGATGGTGTCCCAGATAATTGTGATATCTGCCCCGAGGGTGACGACTCCGTAGACAACAATGGGGACGGCATTCCGGATTGCAGTCAGTTGCTTGATTATAAGGATTACAGTACTGATTGGAAATGCAGCAACAACAAACTATACATCACCCATGCTGATGAGGACGGCGTCTATAGCACGCTTTGCCTTAATAAAAATGCTTTACCAGACCATTTATCCCATGGCGATTGGGCCGGCCCGTATCAGTCTTGCCGGCAGAACGCGGCGGCACCTGTGAATGGCGGGAATGGCACTCAGCTGGATGCCATCCAGGCGGAATTAACCATTTTCCCCAACCCGGCCCGCCATGAAGTCAAGATCCAGTTCGGCCGGCAGACACCGGCCGCCACCCTCCGTATTATGGATGTGCTCGGAAGGGTGGTTTACGAAAAAGAATTGAGCGAAGGTGTTGATCGAATAAGCATTGACCTGAACAATAGTCCATTTGAAAACGGCACTTATCTCGTATCTCTTTTTGAAGCGGGAGAAATAAGAACCAAGTCATTCGTGGTTCAGCGGTAATGGCTTGAACAAAACTACCTTTTAACAGCAACCGCTCAATTCGCAAGCGCTAGGAATATCATGCGAATCAGGAGTTAAAAGTCCCGTAGAGACGAGATAAAGGTAGCCTGTCCAATAATTTGCGAGGTTCAGCGTGCCGTAGGTACGCAATATGGTTTTACATGGCGTACCTACGGCACGCTAAGCCGGGAAATGGTCATTTTGCTACCTACATTTTGTGCTAAAAGGCACATTGATTCCAAGTTTAATTCCTGATTCGCATATATCATCCGTATTTCGAACGAGCATGGAACGCAGGCGCAATTAGTAGCTATCATAAATAATAAAAACTAAAAAATCTCTGCTGTTTGAGTTTAGCTTTTTGAGATGAAAAGGGGAAGATTGAGGTTCTGCCTAGATTTTTTTGGCCGGTAATAGCAGCGCTATTGCTGGACAAAAAAATGACGCCATATACGATCAGAAAAATGAGATCAATGCTAATCTGCAATCCTTTTACTGGAGCTCGACAGAGTTCAGTGAAGACAGAGCTTGGTCTAAGTACTTCAGCGATGGCTATCAGAATCCTTACGGCAGCGATAAGTACGTTGATCTTCGTTGTCGCTGTGTGCGGAGATAAGCTTTTTCATTGATTCTAATGGATTGACAAAATTGCCCTCAACTTGAAAAGTTTGGGGGCATTTTTCTTTTATAGGATCCTTGAATGTTTATAAGAACTGCAGACCTCCCGAAATCGACCTTTTAAGCGACAAAACAAACACACCCAACACAAACCGGGTTTTCCTATAAACCGAAGTATGAAACATCTAGTCCTAATTTTCTGCATCTGCGCAGTCGGATGTACGGCCCAGGAAAGTAATAACGGCATCCCGGAAGCGGTCCTGCGTAGCTTTGAGCAAAAATATCCAAAAGAGAACAGCCCCGAATGGGAAAAGGACGACCACGGCAACTTTGAGGCCCACTTCAAAAAAGACGGCGAAAAGTACCGCGCGGACTTCACCCCGGCCGGCCAGTGGATCGAGACCGAAAATAGTATCAAGTACGACGACCTGCCGGAAGCGGTCCAGGATGCCATCAAAGAGCAGTTCGATAAGGACGATATTACCGAGATTGAACAGGTAGAACATTCCAGTAAAGGCTGGTTCTACGATGTGGAATTTAAGCAAAAGGGCAAAAACAAAGATGTCGAATACAATCCGGCCGGAATGATTATTGGAGGCTCCGGATAATTTTTCCGGGCCCTATATTGACGCGAAGCGGCTTGATAGTTGCCAAACCACTTCGCGTCAGCATAGTCACCAGCTTAAACCTAACCCGGCCATCAGTCATCCCGCAGGATGGTAGCCGGATTGACCGATGCCGCCCGAACCACCTTACCTCCGATGGTCAGGACACTCACCAGAAACAGTATGGCCACTGAGATCACAAAGGGCATGGCCCGCTGTGGCACATAGTAGGTCCAGATACTCGCCATCAGCATATCGCTGAGAAAGTAGCCGCCGACGCAGCCCAGTACCGAAGCCACGGCCAGGATGATGATGAATTCCCGACTGACTTTCAGGCTGATGTTTTCCACGCTCGCTCCCAGCACCTTCCGGACGCCGATCTCTTTCATGCGTTTGATCAGATTGAGCGAAACCAGGCTGAACAGACCGATCACCGACAGCAGTACTGCTACAATACCCAGGAAAATAAATAAGGTCCGGATGTTGCTGTTCACCAGCGCCGTTTCGGCCTTTTCCTCCTCCATAAATCGTACGGTCGAAAGCTCATCCGGAAAGACCGTCCGCCATTTTTCATCCATGGCCTCTTTCACGGCCAGCAGATCTTCCATATCCGTCCGGACGCTGATGAACCGATAATTCGACTGGTCGGAATAGCGCATCAACATCGGCTCCAGGGGCTCCCAGAGACCGCCTTCGAAATAGATATCCTTGACCACCCCTACTACATTGAGAGCAATCGTATCGCTGAGCACTACCCGCTTCCCGATAGGTTCGGACCAGCCCATCTGCCGGGCCAGCTCCTGATTGATGATCACGGATCGTTCAATGTCCGTTTGGCTGTTCTCAATAAAATCGCGCCCTTCCACGATCGTGGCTCCCACCGTAGACAAATAGCCGGCGCCGATATCGAAAATACTGACGTCCATCTCCGATTCGCCGTATTTAATGGGATCCGTATACCAGGCGGAAGTGATGCTGTGCCGGGAGCCGGCCATTTCCTTGATCCGGGAGTCGCCCATCAGTTCATTGCGCATTTTGGTAAAACCGCTTTCATCCTGGACGTAAGCGAACAGGATACTCTCCACATTGAAGCCCATATCGTAGCTTTCCTGGTATTTGGCGTTCTGACTAAAGACAAACCCACAAATAATAGCCAGGAGAGAAATGGCGTACTGCAGCGTGAGCAATACCCGGGTCAGCATATTGGTACCGCTGAATTTGGTCTTTCCCCGGAGGATACTGGTCGGCTGAAATCCACTGACGTAAAAAGCCGGGTAGCTGCCCGCGATCAGGGCCGTAAATAACAGCAACAGGCTGAGGAAACCCAGGAGATCGAGGTTTTCCAGCAAATTGAGCTTAATTTCCAGGAAGGGCCACATGGCGCTGTAAGCCGGCACCAGAAAAGCGGAGATGAGCAGTCCGGCCAGCAGTGACAGAAAAACCAGCAGGACATTTTCTCCCAGGAACTGCGCGATCAGCTGCCGGCGGCCGGATCCCAGCACTTTTCGGATGCCGATCTCTTTGATCCGCCGGTTGGCAATGGCGATCGAGGTATTGGTAAAATTGAAGCAGGCGATCAGCAGGATAAGCAGGGCCATAATGCCCGGCGCTACCGCAGCGGCCGTCGGCAGACTGCTGTTCAGCCAGTGGTTCCAGTAGTCTTCGCGTTCGGCCCGGACCGCGCTCCCGTGAAAGGGGTTGAGGAAATACGACTCTACTTTGTAGTCATCCTTGGCTTTATTCTGGATATCAACGTAGGCCTGTAGCTGCCGTTCCACTTCCGGCACGTCGTCCGGGTTGTCGATCGTCACGAAGGTATTGTTGAACAAAGACCAGTCATCCTCTTTAAAATCCAGAATGTCCATGGCCTGATCGTAGCGGATGTAAGCCTCTTCGTAGAAGCTGTTATTATCCGGCGGTTTGCGGAATACGCCGGCAACTTTAAAATCCATCCGTTCTTCGCCGTTGATGTAGGTGAGGACCTCTCCCAGCGGATCCGGCTGACCGGGAAAATGTTTTTCCTGCAGCTCCGTACTGATCACGATGGATTGTTTGTCCTGCAAGCCGGCCGCACTACCGACCACCATCGGGAAGGTAAACACTTCGAAAAATTCGGGGTCTACCGCGGAAAGGGACGTGCGGAACACCTCATTACCCACCCGGAAATTGCCCCCGATCGGGTAATAACGGATCACCTGATCCACCTGCGCGATGGAGGTCGCGATCTGATCACCGATAGGTAGTGGACTGTTGCCATTCTTGATCGGCCGGCCGTTGGTGATGCGGACAAAATTGACGAAATAGGTATTATCGGCCTGGGTGTGGTATTCGTCGAACTTGGCGTTGTATTCCCAGTTCAGATAAGCCACAATGCAGCAGGCCAGAGCGATCCCCAGCCCCGTAACATTGATAAAGACAAATAATTTGTTCTTCAGCAAATTACGAAAGGTAACTTTCAGATAGTTTTGGAACATGTCGGAGTGATTTGAGTAAGTAGGGTAATTAAGCGGTATTTTACATGGGATCAGTTCCTTAAAGATGCAAAAAAATAGCGGTCCCCCTATTTTTCGACTATTGGAATATGGGTTCCGTTTTGGATAACCGCCTTTCAATGCTATTTTTATACAGACCTATTGACGGAAGTCGTTTGAGTCCTAAGGGTTCAAAACCATCAGGAGCAAATCACTTTACGGTGGATGATGGCCACCGATCGACCAAAAATTAAGCCTTATGCCTTTCCAGAAAAACGCCAGCAGAAAAATTTTATGGCTCCTGATCGCAGCTTTAACGTGGCTGCCTCAATGTACTCCGGCCGAAGCGCCACAGGAAGAGGCCCCCGTACCGTCGGCAGTTACGGATCTCAGCAGCAAGGTCTTGATGGCCGTTTTTGCCCATCCCGATGATGAATCGACCGTGGCGCCCATCCTGGCCCGCTACGCTCGGGAAGGGGTAAAAGTCTACGTGGTGATCGCTACGGACGGACGGCTGGGGGTGAATGATTTTTCCGGTCTGGAAGCCGGAGACGGCCTGGTCGCTATTCGAAAAGCGGAAATGCAGTGTGCCGCCGATAAGCTCGGAGTAGAACTGATCCATCTGGATTACCATGATCAGTTTCGGGCCGCGGAAGGCTACGACGGGCATATGCCGCACGTCCGCGCCTTTCTCAAGGAAATGTTCGAACTGGTAGAGAAAATACAACCGGACGTGCTCCTGACCTGGGGGCCGGACGGCGGCTCCAATCACATGGACCACCGGCTGACGGGCGCTACGGTCACCAACGTGTTTCTCAACCGCGACTGGGAAAAGCCTTCCACGCTCTACTATTACGGTACGCCCTCCAACCTGATCGAAGATGAGGAATCCCGATTGCTGCGGGGCGTGGATCCGCAATACCTCACCACAAAGATCAGCTATACGGACGAGGATTTCGAAGCGGCTTTTGCTGCCATTTCCTGCCACAAAAGTCAGTTTCAGCTGGAAGGACTGCGGGAACGGATGGAAGAGCGGGCTCAGGATAAGGTGGTGTATCTGCGCAAATTTGTGGGGCCATCGGATGTTTCGGAGAGTCTTTTTGATTGAGCAAAATCTTAGCTTAGCGGTTCCCAGGATAGCGACTTTATGGAACAAGAAAGTTAGATTATCAAATCAATTCCTGCTTTTCCGATCAGGTATAATTTTCCGACCGCAGCCACGGTAGCTCATGTTTTATTGCGATCCATAGGTCTTTGGGTGTATCGATACGGAAATATCACCGCTCCGTATGATAATTTTTTTTTATAACTGCGAACGGTACCAGTCACTAATACTGCCTATCCAATCAACAATCCGGGTCATCTAATCAACGAGCGTGGCTTCCGGGCCCTAAAAGGCTTATTATGCCTCCCGAATACGGAAGAGCCCTGACCACTGTATCTTATTCTACCGACTTAAAACTGTAATACGCCATGATGACCCGCATAAAAAAAAGCACCCGGACTATTTTATTGCTAACGATCGCCCTACTGTCCTTCGGCACTTACCTCTATCATTTGCCGGGAGCGATCGCCGCCACCGGCCCGCAGATCCAACTCAGCCGGATCGATTTTCAGGAGCCGATAGATTCGCTTTCCGCCAGGCGCGTGAAGGGCGCTATTCTGGCCGTATCCGGCGTACAGCAAACGTATTTCAATGTTCCGGATCGCATCGTGGTATTTAGTCACGATCCGAAGATCGTATCGGCGGACGCTGTGCTCCAGAAAATCCAGCACAAATTTGCTTTTCAGGCGGAGCGTTTTCTGCCGGACCTTCCCAAAAATAGCAGTAGCTGTCCGGTCACCGGACAAAATTCAATCTTCGTTAGAATGGGCGCCTATCTGAGACGCACCCTCTAATTGACTAGTAAACAATCTTTTAATTCTTTCACCTATAAACTCAAGGACCAATGAAATTTAGATTCGCTTCTGTTGTATTATTAGCCACCGTGCTGATGTGGACAGCCTGCAAGAATGACGACGACGATTCCATGGGCGATGATACCCTGTACGAACGGCTCGGTGGTACCGAGATGGTCAGTGACCCCGCCAATCCCGGTCAGATGATCGAAGAAGGACGGCTGGCGATCCGCTCGGTGGTAGACAGCAGTATTTTTGTAATTGCCGCCGATCCTGATTTATTGGGATTTTTTGCGCCCCTACTGGCGGAATTGTCCGGTGGTAATACCAGCAATCTGGCCGCGCTCAGTAAAAACTTCACCGATTTTCTCAGTGTGGAAGCCGGCGCGCAAAATGCTTCTTACACGGGTATGAATATGTCCGACGCGCACGATCCCAGTACGAATCCACGCATGGCCATGACAGCGGATGATGGTGACTTTGACAACTTTATCGCTGCCATCGTGACCGGTGCCAATCAGAATAATGTTTCCGCCAATTTAATTGCCGAACTCGGGGTTATTTTGGAAGATTCCCGTTCGGATGTAGTCCAGGAATAGACCTACTAACGAGAACGCCTTTGTATGGCTTTGCCAGCGCGGGGAAATCTCATTCTGAGGCTTCCCGCTTCAACGAATTTGCATTTTAGATCCATCCCGGATTTTGGCCATTGCCGAAATCCGGGATGTTTTTTTGATACACCGAAGATCGCTTTTTTTTCTCCCACTACTAGTTGGCCAGCTTCAGATCGAGCAGCCTAATCTGATAAACCCAGCATATTGCCACCCGGGAGCCTGCCGCATGCCCACCAATCCGGCCATTTATTAACACAAATCGGCCAAACCACTCCGAGCGCTTCCCCATTAGTCGTGTAGGTCTTAATTTTAATTACAGCCATAATTACCAGGACCATGACCAATATGCTTCCCAAATCAGAATCCTTGATCATTGCGCAAGCGGATGAGATCATCATGAATATCGATGAATTCCCGTTCGGCAGCCTGCTTTCTTTCCGCCCCCTGATCGACTACTGGCGACAGGAAGCTACTCAGCCCCAAGAGATGCTACCGGTACCGCTGGACCTACTCGAAGAGCACTTTGTCCAAACCCCGGAACTAGCGGAACCCATCCTGGACCTAAAGATCCTGGAAACCCACCGGGAGTCCCTGGAACTCCTGTTGCGACCGTTTTTCCCAACCTTTTCTAAAAACCCCGAGATCAAGGCGGTCAGTAAGCCTTTTTCGGTAGACTTCTTTTATACTTCGCAACCTTTCCAGCGCCTCATCGGGGAGCAAACCTCCCTGTTCCCGGAGGGCACCTCGCCTACAGCCCGCCGGCAGGCACTGTTCTGGCGAATGCTTTATGCCTACAAATACATCCTGAATACACTCTACCAATTACCCTTAACCGTTGATCAACCGCAGATCATCGCCCTGCCGCACCCCCAGACCGGCCTGGATCGCTACTACAAGATCAATGGTTATGGCCCCTTTATGCGCCTGGAACACAAGGGCCGCTTACCGAAGCTGGCCCCGGACACCCTGGATCACCTGGTCGATAATTTCCACAACCTGGACCTGTGGATGCAACATCTACCGC
The DNA here is from genome assembly GCF_002646595.1 of Flavilitoribacter nigricans DSM 23189 = NBRC 102662. Lineage (GTDB taxonomy): Bacteria > Bacteroidota > Bacteroidia > Chitinophagales > Saprospiraceae > Flavilitoribacter > Flavilitoribacter nigricans. The sequence continues at coordinate 276,543 of NZ_PDUD01000023.1, read as the reverse complement.
CCCGGAAATTCACCTTTACCGGCCTCCATTTTTACAATATGGTTGACGTGACGGTAGAAGAGGCGACCGCCAGACTGGAACGCCTCACCCTGAACCAACGCGGCGGGATTACCGAAGGGAGTTTTGAGCAACTGCAACGGGAACTCAGTATCCTGTTCCGGCTGCCGGATATCCGGCTCGGCCTTGCTACCCTCCAGGGCGATAATCAACTGAACTGGACAACCACCAATAAAGGCTGGAATAGTCTGCTGATCAGGTCGGCTAAGGATTTTAATCTGGAAGACATTCAACGTTCTCCCTACGGCCGGGCCATCCGGGAGGGCAAATACCTCTTGATCGAAGATCTGGCCCGTGATTCATCCGGTTCCCGCATCGAAAAAGCCCTGCTGAAGATGGGGGTCAGCAACTGGATCCTATCCCCGCTTTACTACCAGGAGCGCTTGGTCGGCATACTGGAAATCACCTCTCCGAATATCGGCGACATCGATCATCTGAGTTCACACAAACTCAAACGGGTATTGCCCTTTTTCGCCCGGGTGGCGCACGAGAACCGCGAACGATTCGAAAACCGGGTACAAAGAGCGATCAAAGAAAACTATACCGCCATTCACCCGGCGGTAGAATGGCGCTTCCGGGAGGCGGCCATCCAAAGCCTGGACCACCGTCAGAGCAATCGTCCCGCCGAACCGGGCTCCATCCTCTTCGAGGGCGTCTATCCGCTGTACGGTGCCGCGGACATCCGGGGTTCTTCCGAGTTGCGGAACGCTTCGATCCGGGACGATCTCATCGCGCATATGCAGGAGGCCGGCAGGATACTGCAACTGACCCGGGATTCCCTCCCGCTCGTTAGCCACCGGGAACTGGCTTATACCTTGGAGCGCAAGATCCGCCGGATCGAGGAAGGAATGGGACCGGGCGAAGAATCCGAAGCCATGGAATTCCTACGGGAGGAGGTCAACCCGCTGTTTCGGCACCTGCACGCATCCTACCCCGAACTGCAGCCCCTCTTTCAGTCCTTTATGGAGCGTACGGAAACGGGTACCGAGTTGCTGCACCAGAAACGGGCAGCCTACGAATCGAGCCTGCAGCGGATCAACGAAACGATCTCCAATGCGCTGCTGCGGGATCAGCAGGAGTTACAACGGATCTTTCCTCATTATTTTGAAAAATACCAGACCGATGGGGTCGAGTACAACATTTACATTGGGCCGTCGCTGGTGAAAGATCGGCCCTTCTCTCCGATCTACCTGCGGAATCTCCGCCTGTACCAACTGATCGCTGCCTGCGAGATCGCCCGTAAGATCGCAGACCTACAACCCGAACTGGAAGTACCCCTGTCGATCACCCAACTGATCCTGGTCCACAGCGCTCCGGTTAATATCCGCTTTCGGATCGAGGAGAAACAATTCGACGTGGACGGTGCCTACAATGTCCGCTACGAGATCATGAAAAAACGGATCGATAAAGCCGTCATTAAAGGAACCGACGAACGCATCACCCAACCCAAGCGAATTGCCGTGATCTACACCTCGGAGAAAGAACGCACCGAGTACGCCCGTTACTTCGAGTACTTACTGGCCCACGAATACATCGAGCCGTCCATCGAGTATTTTGACTTGGAGGAACTACAGGGGGTGCAGGGGTTGAAGGCGGCTCGGTTGGCGGTGGCGTTGGGCGAGTAAGTTGATTTGAATCAGAGAGTCAATATCCGCCAGACTTGTGTCGATCTGGCCATCTCCCCGAATGGCAGATCCGGCAAATTGTAGCTTTTCTATATGAATTGACCTACTGACTCCCGGCCCATTTTTCGAGAGCGATCTTTTTTGATCGGGCTAAAGATGGAGTGAGGCAAACTATATATTATAAACCATCAAAACACCATACGTTATGTACAAAAGCATCTGGATGCCAGTCTTCGTTATGCTTCTGGCCACCACCCTCAGCGCGCAGTCGGGCAACACGACCGATCAGCCCTACATTGTAGAAAATTACTACCGCATCAAATGGGGACATCAGGATGAGTTTCTCGAGCTCTACAAAAAGAACCATTACCCGATCGTTAAAAAAGTACAGGAATTGGGCTACATCACGAAAGTAGAAATGGAAAAACCACCCTTCCATAGCCAGGAAGCCGATCGTTGGGATTTTCGGATCCGCTTCGTTTTTAAAGACCTGGAATCAGCGTATAATATGGCGATCTGGAAGGAGATATCCCAATCCATCTATCCCGATCAGGAACAATTGAAACAGGAAGAGCAAAAACGCTTTGAACTGCTTTTGGCTCACTGGGATGTTGTGCTGACCGCTTTTTCGCTGGAGGAGTGATGGTAGTAGGTGCCAGAAGTTATAAATAGATCCACCATTGGAAGGCTTCAAATCTTCACGCAAGTACTTGCACGTCATACGTAAATACAAGGATGCAATGTGGCGTTTTGTTGCCTTCATGACGAGTGATAAAACCAATGGATAATCTCCGAATGCACGAAGCACAAGCTATTAGGACCAATCAGAGAGGATCCATTGTGTAAACCTGAACACTTAAACAATTGAAACAACCTCTAAAAAACTGATTTCCTATCAGTTACAATTCCAATTCCCTGTACAGCGAATCAGCGTCCCGGCTGATTCGCTTTCCATACCCTAAAAACAGCATAAATTCAGGAATAAGCCGTAATTTTAAGTACTTACACAACTGTACTACCATCTTGAAAATATGCTGGCATCGCGTTCCCTGGTATAGGTATTCGACGGGTGAGAAGATCCCTCAGCCGGCATAGATCCATCCCGACAAAGTTTTGGCTCCGAGCTTCTGAACAACCCGATTGTGTCATCCTAAGCTGACGGAACATTATAATCAATACCTTCCCCCCGGTTCCCACCAAGTGCTGTTTCTGATATTTCCCGCGCCCTTTTTTCTTTCTAACCCATCAATAATCACAACCCATGTTACGACTTATTTTACGGTTAAGTTTGGGCATCATGCTGTATTCCGGAATAACTGCATCCGCCCAGGTAGTTTTGAAACCTACCCAGATCGGTATTAATGAAAATAATCCGGCCCAGAATGTCTCCCTCCACATCCGGGACAATTTCGAATCCATCCGACTGGATGGGAGCTCACCGTTTATTTCGTTCTACAACGGAACGGACTACCGGGGCTATCTCTACATGACCGGAGATCAAATGTACCTGTATAATCGCAAGAACGGTAGCATCTTCTTCGGAGCGAACAACGCGGCTAAAATGACGATCAGCAACCTCGGAGATGTTGGAATTGGTACCACAACCCCGAATGTGAAGTTGCAGGTGCGGGAGGGCACGGTAGGCGTGGGCAACTTTAATGCCAATACGATTGCGGCCTTCGAAAAAAGTTCAGGGAACGGCTACCTGACGGTACTTACGGGCAGCAATACCGAAAGCGGCCTCTTGTTTGGGGATGAAAGTTCGGGGCAGAGAGGCGGGATCGTCTACAACAACGCATCTACCGCCGACGGCCTGCAACTACGGACTAACGGCAATTTCACCCGAATGGTCATTGACAATGTCGGGGATGTCGGTATCGGTACCACCAACCCCATCCGTCCGTTGGATGTAAAATCGCGGAACGGCGGCGATGAATACGGTATCCGGATGGAACGGGCCGGCAGTGCGGTCAGCTGGGAGATGTCGCTCTTTCAGGGTGAATTCAATTTTTTCTACAACGGTGGTATCACCCCGGTGGCCGTCATTGCCACCAACGGCACCTATTCCGGTTCCGACCGACGGCTCAAAAAAAATATCCGGCCATACAAAAAGGTGTTACCCCTGCTACCCGCTTTACATATTTCTACTTTCGAATACACTGCCGACCAGGAAGCCAAACCCTCGCTCGGACTGATCGCCCAGGATGTGGCAAAAGTATATCCGGAGATCGTACGACTGGCTCCCAACCGGGCGGGTGAAATGTACCTTTCCCTGGATTATTCCAAAACCGGTGTACTGGCCCTGAAAGCCCTGCAGGAATTGCAGGAAGAGCGGGCTGCCGAAGCACTGGAAAAGGAAAAGTTACAGGCTGAGGTACAGGCACTGCAATCCGAGAACCGGGAACTGCGCAAACGCCTGTCGGACATTGAGGCGGCCATAGCCCGTTTGGAAAAGGCAACAGGACCGAATACGCAGGAGGTGCTGCTGGAGGGCGCAGATGCCGCCTCCGGCACGCAGCCTTTACTTCACCAAAATGAGCCGAATCCTTTTACCGGCCTTACCCGTATTCGGTATTTTATTCCCGAGCGGGTGGAAAAGGCCCTCATACAGATCGCAGGCCCGGATGGGAAGGTCCTGAAACGTATCCCCATCCGGGAAAAAGGAGAAGGGCTGCTCAATGTGGAAACGCGATCGCTCAGCACGGGTACGTATGTGTATAGCCTGATCCTTGACGGGGAAGTCTTTGAGAGCCGGCGGATGGTGTTGGGTGGGCGGTGATAAGGTGGTACGCTTCCCCAATCGCACATCTAAGAAATAAGTAAAGCGTTAGCTGAAAATCAGCTAACCTTCTAAAAACTTATCAACTTCGGAAAAGCGATTTCACCGAATCTCAACGCCGGGCAATATTAGCCTAAGAAGATTTCGGTCAATCTCTATATTCCGTACTCTTCGCCGTGCATATTACCCTTTAAGACATCTCCCAACCAGCACGTACCGGTTCCCGAATAAAGGGATCTGCTTCCGGCAGGCCGATGGCCTTCAGGTTAGTGGCATCCCAGTGGATCTTCTTGCCGCCGAGCCGCAGCGAGAGCACGCCGAGCAAAGTGATCTCGGTCAGGTGAGCCCCGTATTCGAAATGAGAACTCGCCGCCGGGCCGCCCTTGATGGCATCGACCCAATCCCGGTGGTGGCCATTGGTAGCAGCGAGGATACTGGGTGCCCGGGCCGCTTCCTCTTCCAGGGAAGTGGGAAACAAGCGCGGAGCCTTGCCTCCACCATCGTAGACCATAATCCCTTTTTCACCGATGTAGAGTGCGCCGCGCCGGGCCAGCGGTTGGTCTTCCGGTAATAATTCCGGATGAGCCGGTCGCAGTCCCCCCGCGTACCAGGTCAGTTGGACGGGAGCCTGTTCACCGCGGGCCGGGAATTGATAGTAGCCGATCTCCCCGTAAGGCGTAATATTTTGATCGCTGTAGCCCGCAGGCCTTAATTCGACGGTCTCCGGAGCCGGAAGTTCGAGCCCCCAGACGGCAGCGTCCAGGTCGTGGCAGCCGAAATCTCCCATAGCCCCACAGCCGAAATCCCAGAAATCGCGCCAGGTCACCGGAACGTATGCTTCGTGGAAAGGCCGGTACGCCCGCGGTCCGAGCCAGAGGTCCCAGTCGAAGTCAGCCGGAAGCGGGGAGCGTCCTTTTGGTATTCCTTCGAGGCTGTTGATCCAGCGCGTAGCGGGTACCCAGGCGTGCACCTCCCGGATGGGGCCAATGACGCCGGCACGCAGGTACTCTACCGTTCGGCGGATGCCCTCGCTGCTGTGCATTTGGTTGCCCATTTGGGTAGCTACTTTTGTTTCGCGGGCTACCCGTTGGACTTCGCGAGCTTCCCAGATATTATGAGTCAGTGGTTTTTCGCAGTAGACGTGTTTGCCGGCCTTCATCGACAGGAGCGAGACGTAGGCGTGCGTGTGATCGGGCGTACCGCAAAGCACCGCATCGAGAGAGGTTTCCTGTTCCAGCATTTTGCGGAAATCGTGATAAACGGCCACCCGGTAGTTCGGTGTTTTTGCAGCGTAATGATCCTGCAGCATCTCCCGGACCGGACCGCGGCCGGCTTTAGAGCGGTAATAAAAATCGGCGAGGTCCCAGTATTCCGCCGGATCAGCGATAGCGGTGATCTGTACATCGTCCAGTTGCATCAGCGCCTGGGCGTTTTGTTTACCGCGGCCGCCGACCCCAACTACGGCGATATTCACTTTATCGCTGGGAGGCGTGAAGCCCGGTCCACCGAGGACATGACGGGGTACGATACTCAGTCCGGCGGCTGTGACCGCCGTAGTACTGATAAACTTTCTGCGTGATACTGGCTTTTTTGTTTTGCTTTTCATGTCTTGTTTAAATTTTAGCGCTGCCACTCGGTCTCATTTCGGCTTTCGCGATTTCTTTTGCTTTCGTCTATTACCTGATCAAGGTAAGGAAAATGGAGGACTCGATAAAACGCTTTGTCCTGGATAAACAGTTAGGGAGGGACGACGACAGATATGTGATTGGCTATTCATTCATCCCGGGTACCAAACCACCCGGGGATCCTCTTCCGTGCGCTGATAGCCCCAGGCGCTCTCCACCATTTTTTTCAGATCATAACCCGGTCGCCAACCAAGCAGAAATTTGGCTTTGGCATTATCCAGCCAGGTAGAATGGAAATCCGTTTTGATGCCGACGGAGGGTAGGCCGCGACTTTCCTGTAAATAAGCGGCCAATTCGCCGTAATCCACCGGCTCGTCCATGCAGATATTAAAGGTCTGTTGTTGGGCCCGCGGGTGATCCAGCGCCAGCAGGATCGCGGATACCAGGTCGTCCACATGCACAAAATTCCGCTTGACCGGTACGCCGTCCGGATCCAGCATAACGGGGATGGTACCCGCATCCCGGTAGCGGGCGGCCCGTTCGGGATCGACCAGTTGGTGCCAGACCGGTCCGCCGAAGACATCTTCCCCGAAGGACAGCTGGTATTTGAAATCGTCTTTCTCCATGATCCAGGGAGCACGCAGACAGGTGCCGCAGAGATCGTACTGAATGTAGTACTGCTCCAGCATCACTTCTTCCAGGACTTTTGACAAGGCATAGCACCCCGGATAAGCACTGTGCCGCTGCTGTTCGTGTACTGGTGCCGGATGAGGGTAGAAAAAATGCCCTAAGGCAGCATCCCCTCCGATAAGTAGGAACTGTCGGAAATCCGGACTTTCCCGGCAGGCTTCCAGCAACCAGAACATGCCCTTGACGGCTACGTCCATGATCGTGTCCGGCGATTCCTTGGTTGTGGCCAGGTGTAGTACGTGGGTAACGTGATCCATGGCCCGGATCACTACCTCGCGATCGGCCAGTGACCCTTTGATCATTTCGAGCCGGTCGCCCGGTTCGATCTCTCGACGGTGGCAGAGCGCCCGGACGGTGAAGGTGTCGAATGCAGGATTGGCCAACAAAGCCCTGATGAAGGCCTGCCCTACTTTTCCGGTGGCACCGGTGACGAGTATGCGTTCCATGGATGCATGATTGAGTTGGTTAGGCAGTTCTTTGCCGTAGGTCATATACTTGACGCAGATAATCCCAGGTGAAGAATCTATGCTACTTGCTTTCAAAGAAGGTAACCATAAACTGGTATTCCGGATCCGATCGGATGAAGATTGGCAAAAGGCAGTGGGAAATCCTGCTTATTTGGGACGGGAGCAAGCTAAGAGTTAGGGTGCTTGTCTGATGAAGTCGGGAAGTTGGTTCTGCCACTCCGAGCCTTCCCCCAGGCTGACTGGTGCCAGCAGCAACCAAGAGCGCCATCGCAAAGAACTACCAGGTTTTAGTGCATTTGCCGACGGCAAATGCACTAACCCTGGCGGTCTTCACGATAAAAACTTAGCGTCTTTTTAGGTTTTAATAAGACGCTATACGGACTACCATTCGTAGTAGGAGAACCAAAAGGAAAACGTTGATCAAGTCAACAAATTCCCTTTTTCATCCCACTCCGCGATCGTTTCCCTGGTACTCTGGTCGATGCATTTAGCGGCCCATTCCGCATCAAGTTCCACATCATGATCAGCCAGAATCTCTTCGGGAACGCCATCCCAAACATTTGGACGGTTACCCACATAACCCAGGTCATCAAAACCCATTCTGGTGGTGTAATAGCCCGTTACCGTCAAATTGCGAATAAGACTAAAAAACTTGATACCCGGTGCCATGTCCGGCTTCTTATTTTCCTCATCCGGATAAGCAATATCTTCTACGATCTCAATCTGCTCGGCATCTGTACAGGTAATAAAAGTCTTATTAAACCGCCGGTTGGATTCGATATCCAGCCACATCAAACCACCTCTCATCGGCAATTGATGATAGGGCATATCCTTAACGATAAAATCGATAAACTCAGGAACCTCCGCATCGGTAGCAGAACCCGCTTCATCCGTTGCCGGCAAAATGATATCACAGAGTACGGCAATAGTGGCCAACTCATGCTCATTGAGAAAGATCTCAGCCATTATTCTTTGATCCCGCTCAATTTCCTTCGGGAGCCGCCCGTATAAACCCGTGGCCGGAGGCGTCTCCGGCGTAGGAGGAGTGGTGGTCGGATCGGTATTACAGGAAGTGGTAGAACCCAACGTAGCCCCGGCTACCGTCCCTACCAAAAGTGTCCTTAAAGAATCTCTCCTTTTCATCTTTTATATTTTTTAAAAGAGGCAACATTCTACTGACACTACGGTCAGCATTCCGGCATCAAAAGCAAAGCCCAAACCTCGCCCCCGACCCCTGACATCTGACACCTCTATATGTTCTTCTGCTTAAATTGTTCAACAATATATTCCGAGGTCCGCATAGACAAAGCCATGATGGTCCAGGTACAGTTCTTATCGGCCTGGGAAGTGAACGGACCGGCATCCACCACAAATACATTATCAGCGTCATGCAACTGACAGAATTTGTTGGTCACCGATGTTTTCGGATCATCTCCCATACGGGTCGTACCTACCTCATGAATGATCTGTCCTGGCCGCAGCAAACCGTAGTCCTGATCTTTTCCTGGCGTATCGCCCAATGGCGTACCGCCCATCGCGTGAATGATCTCTTCAAAGGTCTGATGCATATGTCTGGCCTGATGACGCTCATAATCGGACCACTGGTAGTTGAAGCGTAAGACGGGAATACCCCACTGGTCTACTACATCCGGATCGATCTCACACCGGTTTTCCCGCCGGGCAATGGCTTCTCCCCTACCCGCCATACTGATAAAGGCGCCGTAAAATTTCTTTACATCCTTGCGCAGCTTATCGCCGTAACCACCGGTAGGCAGGCCTAAGTATTTATTGTATTCGGAGATGTTCCAGCCAAATCCATAATGCGGCATGCCCATACCTCCGCCTACTTCAATGTGGTAGCCACGGGGGAAGTCAAGCTTTTTATTGTCCAGCCACCAGGGAGAATACACGTGCATACCACCCGTACCATCCTGATTATAACCTGTTTTCTGATCCATCAAGGCCGGAACAAAGCCAGATCTTCCGGCACCGGTTGAATCATGCAGGTAACGACCAACATTATCACTGCTGTTACCCAAACCGTTGGGATGTTGACTGCTTTTGGAATTGAGCAGGATCCGGGCCGTACTACAGGCAGAAGCCCCCAGGACAACTACGCGACCTTTCAGTCGATACTCTTTCCGGTCTTCCTTACTAATATAAGATACGCCGGTTGCTCTACCTTCCTCATCCGTCAGCACGTTTTTCACCATACTATTCACGTGCAGGTCCACCTGACCACCGTTTATAGCTGGGATGCAAAAAACAGAACTGGAAGAGAAATCGGCGTATTGATTACAGGAACGGCCACATTGCCGGCAATAGAAACAAACGCCCCGGTCATTATTCAGCTTCTTGGTCAACATCGACATCCGGGAAGGAATAACATCTACGCCAAGTTTCCGGGCTGCTTTGATGTAGTACAACTCATGCAAACGCGGCTTCGGTGGCGGTAAAAAGAACCCGTCCGGGTCATTTTCCCGTCCCTCATTAGTACCGTATACGCCCACCATTTTATCCAGGCGGTCATAGTAGGGTTTTATATCATCATAGCTGATCGGCCAGTTGTCCCCTAAGCCATCCACGTCTCTATGCTTGAAGTCTTTAGGACCAAATCGCAGGGAGATCCGTCCCCAGTGATTGGTGCGACCGCCCAACATCCGGGCTCGCCACCACATAAATTCCGAGCCGTCTTTTTGGGTATAGGGTTCTCCATCAACCGACCAATCGCCCCAGGACATATCAAAATCACCGAAGGCACGGGTAGAACTGGCGCCCCGCCGGGGGGAATCCCAGGGATTTTTCAGTTGGGTCATCGTAACGGGATCCTTTGGATCAAAATAGGGTCCGGCTTCTACGAGCGCCACCTTCATCCCGGCTTCCGAAAGGATCTTGGTCGCCATCCCGCCGCCTGCCCCTGAGCCCACGATAATAGCATCATAGACTTTAGCATTTTCGATTATTTGCATGACTTATATTTTTACCAATGATAATTTTTCTTTAGGTGCTATATTACGGAACTCTGTTAGGATGGCCAAGGATTTGGATGAAATATGGAAATTGTGCATTTTTAAATGCTTTTATCAAAAAGCCAAAATACTTCCACGTAAAGTGGACTATTTTAGTGATTGGGGTACTGTAGAAATGGTGGCTTATTACGGGATCCCACCTGCGGTACGATCTGGGAAGTGTACTTCGCGTCAAGTATATAAACCTGATATTAAAGTCTCTTAAAACCAGCAAATGCTCGACCTACACGGATACCTGAAGGAAAGCAATGATTTCAAGAAACTGCAAATCAATGAGCTGCTTTTTATAGAGTATAAATGTTTAGTGCAGGAGGTAAAGGCGGGGATATGGTCGGATGCCAATTACTTCGTATTTGTAACCTCCGGAAAAAAAATGTGGCGAAGCATCTACAATGACTATGTAGTGGAAGCGGGTGACTCGCTATTCGTAAAAAAAGGGGCCAACCTGGTGCACCAGTTTTTTGACGAGGACTACTGTGCCCTGATGGTTTTTATTCCTGATGATTTCATTCGAAAATTCATACAACGCTTTTCTTCCGTAATCAACCCCGCTAATAAAGAAACTAAACAAACTGATTCGGTTATAAGAATAGAACTGGATGCTTATCTGGAAGGCTACATCAATTCCCTGGCTGCATTTCTTTGTTCTCCATCCTATCCGGACAAACATCTGCTCCACTTAAAATTTGAAGAACTGCTGCTCAATATTTTTACCCGGTCCAATCATCAGAGGCTGGCCAGCTATCTGCTTTCCTTGACTAAAGACCCGCATGCTCAATTAAAACAGATTATGGAAGCCAACTTTGCATACCGGCTGAACCTGGAGCAATATGCTGAATTGTGTCATATGAGTCTGAGTTCCTTCAAAAGGTGTTTTCAGAAGGCGTTTAATACATCTCCCGGCAAGTGGTTAGCCGAAAAACGGCTCGATTTTTCTTGTCACCTCCTTAAAACCACGGATAAATCAATAGGTCAGATCGGATTTGAATGCGGATTTGAAGAACCCTCCAGCTATATCCGGGCCTTCAAGAACCGATTTACCAAAACACCTCTCCAATACCGGGATCAATACTAATAAAATCCCCTTCAGATATCATTTTCCTCGTCCTGGACTGAAATGTTGATCTAATGAACTTTTGAGCCTATCGGTACCGGTGGATTACGCCTGATATTTGCATTGTAATTAATTGATAACAAAAAAATTAGAACAATGGAAGTATCGAGTAAAGCAATCAATGGTATTAATCAGGATGCTATAGGTGGCACCGTAGTGGCCATCCAGGAAAATCCTGCAATTGCCCATTTTGAATTTAGAGCCACCAACACCTGGATGGGTGGAGCACATACCCGCAGCTACGTCCAGGGATTTTACGGCGCCGGGCAGGAAGATACAAGCCGTGCAGCACCCTTTATTTATGATCACGATGAGCCCCCCGTATTGCTGGGTAGCAACAACGGTGCTAACCCCGGTGAAGTATTACTGTATGGACTATTAAGTTGCATGACCACTGCGATGATCATATTGGCAACCGCCAGAGGCATTGAATTGAAGGCCGTTTCTTCAAAAATTGAAGGCGATGTAGATCTGAGAGGTTTTCTGGGGCTTGATCCGAGTGTAAAAAAGGAATTCTCCCAGATCAGAGTAACCTTTGATATTGATGGCGTGGACGAAGCAACCAAGATGGAATTGATCACCCTGGCCAAACAATCTCCGGTATTTAATTCACTAATCAATCCGGTAGATGTGCAGGTAGATCTTGCCTAGCATCCATCCTATTTTCGAATCAAAAAAATAGAAAAAGCTCATGAATACGGAACTCATTCAAATTAGAGAAAACCAAAGAAACTCCTGGAATTCATTTTCCGGAGGATGGGAAAAATGGGATGATTTTACCATGCGATTTCTCCGGCAACAAGGACAAGCCATCATAGATGAACTCGCTCTGAAACCTACGGATAAAGTACTCGATATCGCATCGGGTACGGGTGAGCCGGGGCTCAGTATTGCGGCCGCGCTAAGTACAAGTGGCTCGGTCATCGCCACGGACCTGTCCGAACGGATGCTGCAGATAGCGGGGGCCAAAGCCCAGGCCAGGTCCTTGCACAACTTCAGGGTTGAAGTGGCTGATGCGTGCAATCTACCGTTTGCTGACCATACGTTTGACGCGATTAGCTGTCGACTTGGCTTCATGTTTTTTGCAGACATGGAATTGGCCGCCCGCGAGATGTTGCGCGTGCTGAAACCAGGTGGGATACTGGCCGCCACCGTCTGGGGGGAACCATCCAAAAATGATTGGATTACTTCTATCATCGGAACCCTAAAAAAATACCCCTTGGAATTACCTTCGCCCAGCCCTAACGGCCCCGGCCTTTTCAGGTGCGCTGCTCCCGGGTTTTTAACTTCCTTATTCGCAGCATTGGGAGCTACCAGTGGTCAGGAAAAAGACATTGAGGGCATTATGAGTTGCGAATCGGCCGGTGAATACTGGGAATTCATGAATGATGTCGTCCCACCGGTGGTAGCTGCATTGAAAACAGCTGAAGAAGATTTGCGAAACAACGTCAAACAGGAGGTGTTCGAAAGTTTCGGACAAAGAATCAATCAGGCAGCGCCTTTCAGTTATTCCGCCAGATTATTTACCCTCAGAAAACCCGAATAATATATCTTCTCCACTTTTTGGAAATCACAAGTTGCTTAAGTATGCGGCTTGTGATTTTTTGTTTTTGGGGAAGTCGCATAGCTCGATCAGCTATAAAGCCCCGGATGAACTTGAATTACAAAATCTGAGGCTTTTCTTTTTAAGGGTTGCGGTTTAGGGGAAGCGTACAGAATACCGGTCAAGGGAATAGGCCGCAAGCATGAGATCAGCGAAGAGATCTTTTACAATTGGAATTCTAAATATTTTATCTGCTTTCCGTACCACTTCCGGAGGGAGTGTCCAATTAGAATGAAAACTTTTGAAAAATTGGTCATAAATCATTCATTCTTTCTTTTTTATATCAAAGGCAAACCTCTCACATTCTAATTTTCGTTCACTTTTTGACCATTTATTTTAAGATGCTCTTTGTTAACATTACCTTAGTTTCCCATTCACTATTGTTAACATATTTATATGATATCTTGAGAAGATAGTGCAATAGCACATATGGTGATGATTTTTTTGAAGCTCATTGGATTAAAGCTTGCGAGCATGGTTATTCCAGAACCAATATTATTGTCGAAGGCATTTTCACGGATCCAATTCTTGACCTAGGACGTAAGATTTCACATACCTTTTACTAAATTTCCGTATTTTAGTCAAAATTTTTTCTCAAATCCTTGACTATTGCCAAAATTTAATCCAAATATCCCAATCGCTCAGCGTTATGAGCAATTAGTAGAACATTGGAAGGATTTTATTAGTCGCCCCGATGCACGAACTTGTATTTGGCTCATTGAGCCAGAAGAGCTGCAAATGATAGAGTCTTTTTATCGTGCTGAGGCCTCTGTCCAAGGTAAGACTACTGACATTTTTTTTCGGTTTTCCTGCCCTTTAAAGTTAATTGATGATTATGGGAAGGATTTAGTAGCGGAACTTCGTGAGCAAATCCATAGTTATCGGGAAGAAGCTCGCAATGAAGCATTAGACATTAAATGGGAACCGCAACCTTGGAATCATAGGAATTCTTCCTCAAAATATTTCCTCGACAATTTCTACTGGCTTGCCCAGGATCTCAATATTTCTTCAACTTTGGTTGCTTACCTTGCACCCTCCGAGTTTGTTCGCCCCTCAATTTGGGAGGCATGGCTAATAGAATGTTTAAAAATTGGAATTCCTGCTAATGTTCGTTTGATGGTGACGGAAGTTGTTGATGATGGTAAATCTAAATTTAAAAATTTACTCAAAAGATACCCTACTGAAGTTTGCGTCATTCAACCAGAATTGGACATGACCGGCGCTATGAAGGAAGTAGCGGCAGCAGGCGATCTTAGCCATCCCGGCGTTAAATTCCAAATGGCTTTTATTGATTTAACACAAATGGTCGGTAAGGGACAAATGGAGAAAGCAGAGAAGCAGTCGGTGATTTGCCTGGATCTTGTTAAACAAATTGAAGATGCTCAACATCTCCAGGTAGCTGTTTATTTTACCTTAGCTGCAGGTTGGATTGGGAAAAGAAGATACGATAGGACGCTCGAAGCTTATGATACCGCTTGCATGGTAGCAGAAAATATGTACAGAACGAAACAAGCAATGGGGCTACAGCTTTTAACACAAGCTCTGTTTGCAAAAGCCTCCGTTTTCGTTTCTCCGGATAAAAGCGTCAATGATTATGAAGCGGGTTATCTGCTCTACAAAAAAGTAACAGAAGTGGGTGAAGAATTGCCGGATAACTTAATTGAACAATTACCCGAGAATGTACCGGAAGACTTGCCAACCGCTAATCCTACTAAGATTTACAATCTGATGGAAGCCTGGCGTATGATGGGCTACTGTAAAATGCGATTAAAGGAATATGATATTTCCAATAAATGCTACGAAAAGGCATTGGAATTTGGAGGTTTATTACCTTTCGAACAGCGGCAAGATTCTACCTTGCCTTACATCGGCAAAGCACTGATAGACTTGAATCCGGAACTAAAAGGCACTTATCAGGATGAGTTGAAAATAAGAAAAAAGCTTACTCAAATTATGGGAGAAAACTGGGAAAGCAAACTGGTCAATAATAAAAGTGAAGTGGCATGATGCCCGCCTCAAAACATCTGGACATTATTATCGGCATTGATATTCACATCATCCAGCCGCCTGGACCTGTACCCCCTGTACCGATCCCACACCCTTTTATTGGTTTTTTGTTCGATTCAGGGGATTACAACTTAATGGCTAAGGCCGTAGGAGCCCTTGGCGTGGATATGGAAGGAGTTGCCAAAGCTGTGGCTAAGATTGGTGAAGCCTTGCCGGCTGTACCGGAAAGTATTACCGAAAGTATGGCCAAGCTCAAGGCTGCGGCTGATTCTGCTGGGCTTCATTCATCTGCTCCTTCTACAGTTTGGGTCAATCACCTGCCCAGAGCTCGGGCAGGTACGATCGGATCTAATAAACCCTTGCATTTTCCGATCGGTGGTACTTTCGTAAAAGGGATGCCCGGTAATGCCTGTGAATCTTTTATGGGCAGCTATACTGTTCGAGCAGATAAGGAGCCTTTTACCTATGCTTCTTTACCTGCTTTGAGTTGCCAATGCGTGGGCATGCCCGCTCCACCCAGAAAGAAAGGGGCACAAACTGGATTCTTTTTGCCACTCTCGCTGGTCCTCCCCATTCCCTTAGGCCCTTTAGTCTTTTTGGGCGGTCCTCCCATTATTTCCATTAGCGCGCTAGCCGCAAAAGCTTTTGCCATGGGCCTTGCCAAGCTGCGCTCAAGCAAATTAATGCAAGGGGTTTCCAATGCCATTCACAATGCCGCCGCCGCGGTAATGAAGCGGCTCAGAATTCCTAAGGGCATTCGAAATTTGGTTCACCGGGCTATCTGCAGAGTTACCGGTCATCCGGTTGATATTGCTACTGGTAAAGTTTTTACCGATATCGTTGATTTTGAATTGCCCGGCCCTATCCCCTTGCAATGGGAACGGGTTTGGTTTTCTACCTCTACTTACGAAGGTCCGGTTGGACATGGCTGGCATCACAACTATGACCTGGCGATGGGGATAGATGAATTAAACCATACCATCGTCATCAGAATGGCCGATGGAAGGCCAGTGGTATTCCCAACCTTAGAAATAGGAGAACGGCATTATAACCGCCAGGAAAAATTATTATTACTAAGAGATGAAAGGGGATATGCGCTGAGAGATAAGGACCGTTTATATTCTCGGTTCACAAAACAGCCCTTTACCGAAAATGAAATTTTCCTTCTGGCTGGCATTGAAAACGATAATGGATTCGACATCCTGTTTACATATAACTCTAAGGGACATTTAACCCAAATTAAAGATAGTGCAGAGAGAATACTGAAAGTGGATAGCGATGAAATGGGCAGGATCATTGCCATTCACGCACCCCATCCAAAAATTGAGGATCAAAGTTTTCCCATTGTTCGATATCGTTACGATGAACCAGGCAACTTAGTAGAAACGCTCGATGCATTGGACCAACCTTTCGTATACGAATATCAGAAACACTTATTAGTCAAAGAAACCAACCGCAATGGATTGAGTTTTTATTTTCAATACGACGGCAATGATGAAGCAGCTCGTTGTATCCGAACCTGGGGGGACGGCGGCATTTACGACCACAAGTTATATTATGATACCGAAGCCAAACAAACCATTGTAGAAAACTCGCTTGGCCATAAGAGTATTCATTTTTATAATGATATGGGGCTGGTTTATAAAACTATCGACCCTAAAGGCAATGCAAGCTATACGCATTACGACAAGGACTGCCAGGTAACCGCAGAAATTAACGAATTGGGCATTGCCACGCGTTACGGTTACGATGAACGCGGAAATCAGGTGCTGATTATAGCTCCGGATGGAGCAACAACCAAAAAGGAATACAATGACGACGATCTTCTGGTAAACGCCACCGACCCTGTGGATGGCAAATGGCGATGGCTCTACGATAAGCGCGGTAACTTGATCGAGAAAGAGGATCCCCTGGGCTGTATTACGCAATACAACTATGAAAATGAATTACTTACCGAAATCGTCGATCCTGCGGGTGGTATTACCAGGCTTCAATACGACAATGCTTACAATCTTATCCAAGTTAGGACTCCCGACGGGTATCATAGCCGCTGGGGATACGACCTCATGGGCAGAGTGACGGATAGTTTCGATGTTAAAAACAACCATCAACATCGGAAATTGGATTTATTGGGCAGAGTTTTGCGCGTGGACGAACCTGATTACAACAAGCGATACCTGGAATATGACCCGGAAGGCAATGTCATCCGGGCGAAAGATCAACACTACGACGTACATTTTGAATACATAGGCATGAATCGCTTAAGCGCCCGCATTGAAGCCAAAACGCGGGTGGAATTCCGGTACGACACGGAAGAACAGTTGATCGCTATCAAAAATGAAAAGAACGATTATTACCGTTTTAAGTTAGATGAAAATGGCAATGTCCGGGAAGAAATCGGCTTTGATGGACTAACCAGGGCATACAAAAGAGATGAGGCCGGGCGAATTACCCAAGTCTTAAGACCCAATGGCCTAATCACTACTCATGAATACGATTTGGCCGACCGGGTGACCGGCATATCGCACTCTGATGAAGAAAATTCAAAAGAAATTTATATCTACCGGGCTGACGGAGAATTGATGGAAGCTAGTAATTCCAATATTTCTGTACAATTTGAACGGGATCTGCTCGGTAAAGTGACCAAAGAAAGTCAGGGCGGCTACGAAGTACATTCCCAATATGATACCTTGGGAATGCGTATTGCCGTAGAATCTTCCCTCGGTGCCAGTATCTCATTTGAGCGTAACATTATGGGGGATGTTGAGCGGGTGCTCGCGGAAACTTCCGGCAAAAGCTGGGAGGCTGTCTTTGAACGGGATGCCTTTGGACTGGAACTGCAGCGTTTCCTCCCCGGTCAGGTCACCAGCCAATGGCGGCGCGACCGTTTGGGGCGTCCCTTGCAGCAGCGAACAACTACGGCTGGAAAACCTCTCAGAAGCCGGTCCTATGAATGGGAAGTAAATGACCGTCTCAAAAAAGTCATCCACAATGACCGGGATGCCGTTCGGTACGAACATGACGTGTTTGGCAATCTGAGATCGGCAACTTACGAAGATGGCAACACGGAATATCGAATGCCTGACGTAGTTGGTAACCTCTTTCGAAGTCCTGATCGAACAGACCGAAAATACGGTAAAGCAGGGCAACTTCTGGAAGCCAACGGCACTAAATACACCTACGATCCGGAAGGTAATCTTATCCAAAAAACAGAGCCATCCGGAAAAACTTGGTATTATGATTGGGACGCGGCGGGCATGTTGATTCGGGTGACCCGACCAGACCGCCAGGTAGTCGCTTTCAGATACGATGCACTGGGCCGAAGAATTGCCAAAACCTATCTCGGTAAAACTACTCGCTGGGTATGGGATGGCAATACGCCCCTACACGAATGGATAGAACCCGCTGAAGACTTTCTTACGCCGGTACAGGCCTATCTACCGTTGTCTGTTGGGAATGCTGTTTCGGTCAAGTGGCCCGCAGGTGGCAACGAAATGACGTCAGCACTGACTACCTGGCTTTTTGAACCGGAAAGTTTTTCCCCTATGGCAAGGTTTGGGGCAAATCAGCAATGTGCTATTGTCACCGACAATCTCGGTACCCCTACATCGATGGTAGATGGACAGGGTGAATTGATCTGGGCGGCGAATACTGATATTTATGGGGATTTGCGTAACTTGGTAGGAGAACGTGGAGATTGTCCCTTCCGATTTCCGGGACAGTATGAGGATATTGAGACTGGTCTATACTACAATAGATTTCGCTATTATGACCGGGAAAATGGAGAGTATTTGAGTCAGGATCCAATAAGGTTGAAATCTGGCAAATTTAATATCTATTCGTACGTAAAAGACATTCTCTGCTGGGTAGACTCACTAGGTCTTAATGAATTGCCTGCATATGAGAATCCGGGGCACCATGATCCTAGTACAAATAGTTATATTAGTAATAAAAGCGTACTTCCAGAAAATCATGAAGAACTTTTTAAGAATAGCGTACCTGACCCAAATAATCCTAAGACACGATGGGCAAAGGAAGGATCTGGAAAGAAGGCGACCTATCACCGATTTCAGTCAAGTCAACCAGATGGAACTGGACCATTTCACTGGAATGGTTCAACAAACGGTAAAACTAAAGCAGGTAAATCAAGAAAAATTAAATCTCAGAATGTTCCGACAGAAATTAAGAGAAATTGTACAAGACGATAAATAGGATGTGATATGACGAAGAAAAAATTTACAATTTCTAATGGTAATATTGAATTAGAAGTTACGGTTACTAGTAGAGATCCATTATTAGGATATTGTAAATTACGGATATGTAACTTTCAACTTGGTACTGAAGAAGACTTGATCTATTTAAAAGGCTACTTATTGGGAGGATTCGTAGATATTCTTTCCTCACCGATAAATAAAAATGGGATTAAAGATGTTGAGCTAGATGACTTTTTTAAAGAATCTGCTTCAGAAAAAACGCTAAAATTCAATAAGGTGAATTTTGGTACGTTTACTGATGATTTTCTGATAAGAGCTTTTAGAGATGAGGAGGATATCTTTATCATATGGAAATTTATCACGCCTAAAAAGGATTTAATTTTTGGAGATCTTGTCGGCTATCCACGAAAAACGCTCTATTGTAAAATCAAGAGGGTAAACCTGGAGGAGATTGTAAATAATTTGGATGCAATATTTAGCAAATTAGAGTCGATGCCCCCAGAGTAGGTGACATCGAGTAAGGGAACCCCAAAATGAGCTAAAACCTTAAAAGAGCCTAAAATCCTGACGGTCTTTTTCATGCTCCCTTTCTTGCCTTCGTGGCATTATATGTATGGAAGCAATTTGTCCTTGCTATGCATATGTTACTTACAAAATACCCCCATGACTAAGAGTGATTGCCTAAATCGGGTTTCTTTTTCATATTCAGGAAACTCTTGAACAGGGAAATCGCCGTTTTAGCCTTGAATATGCCCATGAAGTCGGACACGCTCAATTTTGATGAGATGAAACATACAATATGCACATGGTCGCGTTGAACACTAAGTTCCAGAATTTCAACATTTTTCCATTCGCAAATCGTTTTGATATTATTTTTTTTAGTCTACGGCCATCTCGTACAGCATTTTGTATCGATACTTCGACATCCACGCACTTTGTCAGTTGCAATGAGATATGATATAAGATAGTTTCCGGTACTTGATCTTTTTCATTAGATCAGTATATGACTTTTCACTAGCTTAGCCAACAAATATGACTACCACCAATGGTATTAGTTTAAACAACCGAGTCAATTCGCACAAGGCTTCGTATTTTGCCGTATATAAACGATGTAGTTATTGACGACTTCTTTTATTATGAAAACCTTATAATTTTCACAAGAAATGAACAAAAAAACAGTCGACAAAAAGGGAATTTACCGGCTTCTCGGAGCATATTTGCTAGGAATACTAGCAATTGGATGGGTGTTTTATAACAACTATAGTGTTCAAAAAACGAGAGCAGATAAATTGCAAATAGAACGTGATTCTTTTGAAACAATGCTAATTTCACAGCAGGAACTAATGATGGAATTAAGGGCCTTAGGAGAGGCTCGCAAGGTAATTGATTCTCTACGTGTAGAAGAACTTAAATTAATCAGAGAAGATAAAATTGATATTTCAGAAGATTTAGTGGACATTGAAAACACCATTAGTGACTCTATTAATGAGTTCAACAAAAGGAAAATTGAAATTGAGAAAATGGCTAAGAACGATTTTAATAGTTCGGGGATATATCTTTTAAAAGAATCGATTGTTAGGTATTCTGACATGGTTCATAAAGAACGAAAAAACAGGGCGAGTTTACAAGGTACGGAAGGAGAATTAAGTAAGCGATTACAGGAGGCTTTAACAGAATTGGAGGATTTAAAGCAAAAATATGAGACTTGCGATACTAATTTGAAGCTATGCTTAAAAGGAGAATTGAAATGTGATTGTAGTCTGGTAGCCTGTACAAATATTGAAGGTTTTAAGACATGGTATGAAGGCCTAACCGGTGATCATCAAATTCGAGAGATTATTTTTAGAGTAAAAGGTGATAACAAAGCAGGAAGAAAGGTGAAAGACGACTTTTTGGAGCAGTATGAGGCTTTAATAAATTATAATTAAGGCAGCCAGATTGACTTTTTCCTATTAAAATGTGGTTTATTCTTTTGAATTTGACTACATCAGACAATTTTGAAGCAGCTTATTGAAAATACTATGCTAAGCGACATTAAAGAAAAAATCAAATCCTATAACGCCAAGATCACCAGCAGCAACCGGACCTGGGAAAAGCAGTTGTACCACATTCTTCGGCCAAGGAACAAAGATAATTATCCCAATATAAAAAGGCGATTCAAAGAGAAATTTGAGCTAAAAACCTTACCGAAAGACCAAACCAAGCTAACGGAGAAACAAAGAAAATGGTGGAAAACGGAAATCGTGAAACAGGCTGGAAGGACGGACGGTTTTGCGCACGTTGGCGGAAATGCAGTTGATGTAGACGTTTCTCAATTGACGGAAAAAGAAAAGCGAGATTTAAAAACGCAAATCGAAAAAGAAGAAGTCTATAAAGTCTTCCCGGAATTTGTGCAGGGAAGTAAATCAAATTATGGCGTTTCGTTAGAAAAGGCGAATGTTTTTCATATCTTCAAAACTGGAAAGGGAAAGAAGAAAGCTAATACCTCAGAGCAGGAGAAGAAACCAATTAATCAGGATAAAATGGATTATTTCTTCTTCAAAAAAAGAAAAACTGGAATCTGGGTTTAGCTTATCTGGTCTTTCAAGCGGACAAAATAAAACTAAAATATGCAATACCCCTTATCCCTACCACTCCAACAGGCTGTGCAATCTGCTCAAAGAGAGGCGCGCAAAAGATCGCAGGCCCAATTCTCTTCCGGTCATCTGCTTTGGGGAATCTTACAGGAAGATGCGGGATTGCTACCCTTTTTAGAACAGATCAACAAAGAAATATTCAGTCTGCGCAGTTGGGCGGAATTTCGGATGGATACCTTTCCCAAAACTTCGAAAACGGAGGAAGACCCGCCGGCGGACGAATGGGTACAACAGACGCTTAAAGAGGCGAATACGATCAAAACCAAAGATCTTGCTCCGCTCATTACCCCCTTACATGTTTTAAAAGCTATTTGTATACCGGAGGTCGCATTTACCGCAGAACAGTTGCTGCGCTTCCCGATCAGCCAGGAAGAATTAAGGGGAATGGTGGCGCAAAAAAAAGAAGCCGACCAAATCCAATCCACCCTGTCTCCGAAAAGACATGCGAATACGGAGCTTTCCAAGGCCTTGAATCGATTTTGTGAAGATTTGACGGAAAAGGCACGGCAAGGTAAAGTTGATCCGGTTTTGGGGCGTGACGCCGAATTGCAAAAATTAATGCAAATACTGGGCAAAAGAAACTCACCAAACGTACTACTGGTAGGGGAACCTGGCGTAGGGAAAACGGCCTTGGTCGGCGGTTTGGCATTGGAGATTTTAGCCGACACCGTACCTATGATCCTGAAAGAAGTCTCTATTTTTGAATTAGATGTAAACGGCAGCTTGGTGGCGGGTGCCTTTAAAGGAGAAGTGGAAGAACGGTTAAAAAAAGTGCTACAAGCCATTAAGGAATTGGGCCGCGCGATTCTCTTCATTGACGAGATCCATACGCTGCTGGATGAAAAGGGCTCTGTCGGTTCCGGTGCTGTGAATTTATTGAAACCGGAATTAGCCAGAGGAGAAATTATCTTAATTGGTGCTACTACCCACACAGAATATAAAAAATACATAGAGAAAGACTTTGCCTTTGCTCGTCGCTTCACCCAATTGACCATTGAAGAGCCGAGCGAAGAAGTCGCTGTTGAAATGATAGAGGGACTCTTGCCCAAATATTCTTCTTATCATCATCTGCATATTGATAATGCTGCTGCCAAACAGGCAGTCTATCTGGCCAAAAGATATATCGGATCGAAGAGGCTTCCGGTAGCCGCCATCGAAATAATTGACTTGGCTATGTCTGCGGCCAATGTAATGAACGATACTACCGAAAAGGAACTGGGGAAAATAAGAGAACAATTATCGGAAGCCCAAAAAATAGAAGATGAGGCAACTGCCTTGCGTCAATTAAATAGGGTAGTTGATGCCATTGAGGATAAAATAAGTTTCCTGCTGTTGCAGGATCACGTTGATTTTGAAGCGCTGAGAGGATTCAACTCGCCAGCTGCATTATCGGGAGAAATAGAAAAAACGCTCGCCTTGCTTTCCGAAAAATCGACTAATCAAAAAGAGCACATAATTAGTGATGATATCACAGCAGCGATCGCCAACCAATCGGGGGTGCCGCTAGGAAAAATTAAAGCTAAAGAATCAGAGAAATGGCTTAATTTAACAGAAGTTTTGAAAAAAAGGGTGGTTGGGCAAGATGAGGCGCTGGAAGTGGTCGCCAAAACTTTGCAAAGATCAAGGGCCGGCTTGAAAGAAGATAACGAGCCCATAGGTGCCTTTTTCTTTACTGGGCCGACGGGCACTGGAAAAACAGAATTAGCGAAAGCCATAGCTGAATTTTTGTTTGATCACGAAGAGGCCATGATCCGATTCGACATGTCAGAATTCATGCAAGAGCATACCGTAGAAACGCTGTTGGGAGCACCGGCCGGCTTTGTCGGGCACGAAGAAGGTGGCCTATTGATCAATAAAATTCGTCAGAAACCCTATTCCGTCATTTTATTTGATGAAATCGAAAAGGCTCATCCGGACGTCTACAAAATTTTTCTCCAGATACTGGAGGAAGGCAAACTGACCGACCGCTTGGGAAAGGTGGGAGATTTCACCAAGGCGGTTATCATTTTTACTTCGAATGCAGGCAGTGAATGGATTGAAACTGCATTTGAGAAAGGCCGGCCTCCTACCGAAAATGAGCTGAAAGA
This sequence comes from Flavilitoribacter nigricans DSM 23189 = NBRC 102662, assembly GCF_002646595.1. Lineage (GTDB taxonomy): Bacteria > Bacteroidota > Bacteroidia > Chitinophagales > Saprospiraceae > Flavilitoribacter > Flavilitoribacter nigricans. The sequence goes on along the minus strand of NZ_PDUD01000023.1, from coordinate 252,610 downwards.
ATATTTGATCGGACTGAAAGACGAAAAGAACAACAAAGTCTTTCGCAGGGAATTCGTCTATCGAAGAATTAAGATCATTCCCTTTGCGCCTTTATCTACAGATGTGGCCTTGAAAGTGCTCAATATTCAAATTGATCGGTTCGCTAAATTATTAAACAAACAAGAGATTGACCTCAAAGTGAGTGAAGAGGCAAAGGAACATCTTATTAGTATCGGCTTTAATAAACTGTTTGGTGCACGCCCGCTGAGAGATACTGTGAAAGAACAGATTGGAACGCCGGTAGCTAATTTGATAATTGAAGGAAAGTTAGAGAAAGGAGATGTTTTGGAAGTAAATTTCAAAGAAAAATTGGCATTTAATGTACTTTAAGAAATTTTTCACCTTATTTGCGCAATAAAGCAAGTAATAATATTATTTTCCAAGAAACAAAACAACTTTGCATGATAGATCTCGACAAGGTGGTGGGAGCAGTGGATGTATCGGACGCTCCAACCGGTATCAGTTTTAATTTACTCAATCCTAATAATCCGGTTTTCATGCTTCATTTACCGGATTTGGAAGATGAACCTTTTTACATCCATGGCAAGGATTTTAAAACCTTTTCAGCCGTGTTGGAGAAGTTGAATTTGAGTTTCGAAATAGATGTTAAAACCGGAGATGAAGAGAACCCTTACGAATCAGTGACCTTGAAGTTCGAAAAAATGTCTGACTTCCAGATGAGCGAAATTATCAAAAAAGTCAGCGAGCTGAAGAATATTCAAATTATTAAAGACGCTTTACAAAAACTGGTTAGTCCGGAGCGCCTGGAAGCCAATGTAAAATTGAAATCACTCTTTGAAGAAGGTAATGAAACACTGAAGGAAGATTTTGTGAACTACCTGGATTTCTTTATTGATGAGCTTGGAGAGTAGACAACTCGCTACTTTTCGTTTCAACTTCAAAATAAAACTATGACCGAACGTAAATATACTGTCGAAGAAGGTAGGGAAAGACTTGCGAAAGTAAAAAAACACAGGCAGTTTAATATTATTAAAGACTTGCACGGACAAATCAAGTTTTTAGACCCGGACGAAAGTAAGATCTCGGAGGCTGTTCGCAATTCCTTTATCCACGAGAGTAATTTTGCTGATTCCCGGCAGGAGATAAAACTGATGCTGATCGCTCTACGGGATCTAATCAAAGAATCCGGCTCGGTGGAAGAGTTTGCGGCAAAAGGTCAGGAAAAAGTGGCTGCTTTGATCCAGATCCTTAAGGACAACGAGCAAAAAATATTAGCTGAAACGGCTAAATACGAAAAACCGCTTCGCCAACTAGACCTGTTCTACAAAAATACAGGACAGGAAAAATTAGATGATCTTTCTATTTTGGTATACAACGAAAATCTGCTTAAGAAAGATCCAGATGACGAGTTGTACAAAGCGCTAGACCGAGAGGTAAGTAAGCGTTTTGAAGCGGTTGACCAAGGTGAAAGTGTAGGATATATTGTTTGTCCTACTTTTCCGGGTAGCGAATTGCTGGCCAGATTTGCAGGTTTAGCGGAAAAAAATCGAACCCTTTTCGTCACGAATTACCGCGATGATCTGACCAGTGTGGCGGATACCTTTTCCTTTCTTGAAATGGAAAAAATAGGAGGCCCCTCTACGGAGTGGAGTCACGTGGTGGTCTTCGCCAATACGATCCTGGCTAAAGACGGCATGAAACTTTCTCCGGCTGCTGCGGTAGGCGGGCGTATGTACGTCACTAAGATTTCGCAACCCGTTGCGGGATATATGCATAGCAGCTTAAAAGGCGTATCTGAATTAGCTTTTAACGTTACCGACCCTGAAGTTACACTATTTAAGGGGAAGGGGATCATTCCCTTGCTGAACGCTTGGGAACAGGATATGCCTTTCGGTATGTGGACTACGTACAAGGGACCAAATGAAGATTTCCAACAATACGCCATTGTCCGGGTGCGGGATTGGATAGCCAGATGTCTGAATGATCACTTACGAAAATGCGTATTTAATTTAACGGAAAAAAAAGTGCTTAGAGAAATTAACCGACAGGTGGCGGATTTTCTGAAGAAGATCTCGAAAGCAGGTATCATTGAGGAGGGATCGGTGGAGTTCTTTGATCGGAACAATGCATCACCGGATCGAATTGATATTCAACTGGCGATCACCTATCTCTATGCCATCCGATTGTTTACCTATAAGTTCATATCCTCTAGGGATCGGGCTAAGGAACAATTAGATATTGAATAAAATGAAAACCTGGCGCTGATTTGCGAAGAGGTTCATTTGATTCTTTATCAGCATAATATTGGCAAGATCTCATTGATTACTAGTAATAGGCTGATTTTAAATTTGTTATTTTTTAACCATCAGATTTTATTTCGAATCAAGCTACAGTTGTCAAAATATTTTGACTAACCCTTTGAATAAAATCTTATAAAACCTACTAAAATGGCTAACTGTATTATTAAGATTCAAGGTGCGGATATCGCAATCGATGAAATCGGGTTTGAGAAATTTACTAGAGAAAGAGATGATCGGGGGCGTCCTTCGGGTCCGGTTAAACCTGCTTTGATCCAGGTCAAAAGGAACCCATTATTTAGCTCAAAAGCAGTGGTAGATTGGTACTCAAAGCGCTCGGCCGAAAGCATTACCATCGAAATAAAGGAAGAAATTGATGGTCAAATGACAAGTATTACTATTGAGTTAACGGATGCTTATGTAGTAGAGTATTCGATTGAATACTCTGAATCAGGCACTCGCCAAATTACTGAAGTATTCAAAATGACGGCAAAAGAGATAAAAATTGAAGGTGTGGAATTTAAGTGGGATTGGCCGCAGGTTTAAAGGATGACTCCTTTCAAGTTTTCAATTAGTCCAGAGCAATGAGAGCATTCGGGATGATAACTGCAAATAGTGGTCTGAATTGTTAAAACTATCCTTTGTCTTATTCTTAAGACATTGATTTGTAAAGTGTCGCTCATCATTTGTCAGAAATTTATGAATTGCCAAAGCTTTATTTGGTGCAACATTTTTTTTCCAGGACAGTGATTGGATCGCAACGCTATGTTCTCCTATATCTTAAGACAACTCATTGCCTCGAGATGAAGGTACTGTAGTGGTTTTGCATATGCTTTTTGTCATATTTTAACTACTGGTTCACCTAACTCATGCTTGAAGAACAATCAACCACTGATGAGCACAAAAAAAGTGATTGCGGAAATTACGATTGATGGTCAAACCCTTTCTTATGACCACTTAAACTTAAAACAAAGCTATGATACACATCATATCTTCCGCATTAGTATTGATACCAAACCAAGAAAAGGTCTTTTGCTTCAAAAGGCAAAAGACTACATTGGCAAATTTGTTCGGATTGAGCTTAAAGAAACGGATTTTTCTCTATCTGTTCCTCAATTGACCAAAACCAATTTATTTCTTGGAATGGTAACAGGCTTATCTTTGGAAAGAAGAGGAAGATCCGGTGACACGCTGCTGATTGTTGGAGAAGGTTTGAGTAAACTAATGGATGAGGGTGATCATGTTGCCTCTTTTTGTGACAAAGGGCTCAAGGAGATTATCAACAGTATTTTCGACCAGTATACTGGTTCCGCCATCAAAGAATGTCAGGCCGCAGCAGTGGACCCTGCCTACACTGATGCTATTCCTTATTTAGTCCAATATAAGGAAAGCAATTATGAATTTTTCTGCCGGCTTGGCAATAAGTTCGGTGCCTGGTTTTTTTATAATGGTGATCAATTTGTGTTTGGTAAATTACCTGAGGGAGAAGAAACAACGTTATTTCTCAATAACAATCTAAATGATTTTAATTTATCAGCTAAGATTCAGGCGATTGACTTCAATCTAAAAGGTTACGACTATGTAAATCAAAAGTTTCCGGAGGCCCCTGCTGCATTTTCGGGTGCTATGTCTAAATTGACCAAGCTGGCGTACGACGCCTCAAAAGAAGAAGCCTATAAAGGTACAGTGAAAACACAATTCCCCGTTACACCAAGTTTGGAAGAAAAACAGTTGAAGTATCTGGCTCAAAAGAGAACAGCAAATGCTGTCAATGAGATGGTCATTTTAGGTGGATCAAGTTTAGAATCCAAATTGCGAATTGGAAATAAAATCGCTATTAAGGATAATACATTAGAGGACGGGGAAGATTACGGGAAATTTATCATTACAGCAATTGAGCACGAGATTAGTGAAACCGGGGAAAATTACGTTAACACTTTCGAAGCAGTACCGGAAGAATTGGAATTTCCACCTTTAAATGAATTTGTAATTGAACCCCATTGTGAGGCACAAGCTGCTTCCGTGTTTAAGTTGGATGACGATAAGAAGTTGGGCAGGGTAAAAGTCAAATTCAACTGGCAAAAAGAAAAAGATGAAAAAATGCCCTGGATAAAGGTTATTTCATCCTCTACCGGCGGCAAAAAAGGTGCTGCTTTTACCCCGGAGATCGACGACTTCGTTTGGGTTGAATTTGAACAAGATAATCCTGATTTCCCCTATGTTACAGGTGGATTTTATCACGGTGCAGCAAAACCGGAATTTTTTGATCCGGAAAATAAATCCAAAGCGATCAAAACCCGAAGCGGCAATTTAATATTCTTTAGTGACGATGGTGGCAAAGAAACCGTAAAGATTAGTAACCCTGACGGAAAAAACGAGATTATCCTAACTTTAGACGGTTCGCCTACTATAACCATTAAATCCGATAAAACAGTTAATATATCCGCTGGTTCTTCTGTTAGTATATCTGCTGACAGTTCTATAAGTCTTAGCTCAGCTTCTATTGTGATAGACGGTTCAGAGAAAGTGGAGATCAATAGTCCCTCCATCACTGCTACAGCAGCTGATGGTACTATTTCCATGAATAGCAAGGACATAAACGTCAATTCAGATTCCAGCGCCACGATCGATTCGCAGGGAAGCGTAACCGTAAAAAGCGTCAGCGATACGAATGTTAGTGGTAAGACAATAAACTTAAATTCCTAACATTATGCGTTATTATTCGCTTCCTTTATCTGCCACTCAACTGATGGAAGGAACCGCAGAAAGAGATAAGGTAGGAATTGAAGAATCGATAAAACAACATTTAGATGTGATGTTGCTGACCTGGCTCGGTGCCTATCATCATTCGCCTTCTTTTGGTTCTGCCCTCCGTCTTTTTGATTTTTATATGCCTGATGCTGATATTAATAATTCCATCTTCAAAACCTTTTTTCCTAAAGAGGGCAAGCAAATACTTGAGTGGCACGATAATGTGAAGACAGTGATAAGAAATTCACTAGAAAACTCTATTATCAAACATGAATCGAGACTCTTTCAAAATATAGATGATTTAGGGCATAAAGTTGATTTTGTTTCTATTGTGAAAAAAGAAACAAAACGGGTTGATTTAAAAAATGAATTTAAAAAGCAGCTTAAAATTGAATTAATTATCAAAGTGGAAGGTCATTATTTTGAGAATGAAAAGAAAAGGTCTTTTGATGACTTTGAACGAACCTTTGAACTTCCAACTAAACCGCCATACCTCCGGAAATGAATGAACAGCAAAAAGTTATTGGAAAAATTATTTCTCAGATTCTGGAGCGGAAATTTGGAATCAGTTACCTAAAATATGAACCGATCATTGAAGAGTTGGCTAAAGCCATAAATGATGATCTGAAAAAAGTCAGTCTCGATGACCATCGACCCCGTTTGCAAAACTCAAAAAGCGCGGCGGCCATTCGAGATCTTCTTCTACAATCTATGTACCAGGAATGGGGAAAATCAGCCGACAGGTATGATCCCTTAGTGGAAAAAATGGCAGGAGCTTTAGCGACTGAAATCGAGCATGTTTACTTCGAATTAAATACTAGGATCGAGCACTTAATGCTCAACATGGCGAAAACTTTGATTCCCGATGAAGAAACCGGACCTATACCTGCCTATGGCGTAGCAAAGGCAAGTGTGAACAAAGATTATATAACGCTTTCCAAACAGGACACTTTATACTTTTCTAAAATTGATCCAATGAGTCAAGCGGAGAGGAAGATATTCTTTTCTCCTTTGGTGACAACACACCTCTTTAAGGGGCAAATCAAATTTTTGCTTACCAATCAATGTTGTTATAAAGCCAATTATAGTAATCGTTTCAGAAATATAAGTGCACAAAACATCGACACCGATCAGGTAATTACTAACATCTTAATTGGTATTGAAGCTCCAGAGACGTTAAAAAACCTTGCAAAATTGGTATTATTTATTGATTTTTCTGACACTTACACCACAGCAGATAATCAGGTTTTATTGCACTCCATCACGGAAGGAAGTGCATATTTCAATGGACAACCAACTACCATCGAGTTGGGAATAACAAACGATCTGGAACAAAGCACTTATCATCGTTCTATAAGTGAAACACTAAATCTTAAAACCAGAAAAAATTTTATCTCTATTCAGCCCAACAATAACAAGACTGATTCAGATCCTGAATTTCTTGCTATTGCTTCTAACAGCAAACTGGATTATCTCGAGGATTTCTGTAAGTGTCATACGATTTTTGACTGGGAGAGTACGAAAGAGATATCGATAATAAAGGAAGATGTAATTACCAGTGAAAAAAATATCTTCTGGCTTCAACTTAATTTTTTAAGCCCGGTCAAAATCAGCCACTTTGAAACTAGATTTTATGCAGCGATCGATCATTTCCCAATAATAAACTGCAAGAGGGAAATGCCTATATCAAAGTATTTCGATGAAAACTCACCTTCGATTATTCAGATTTCCTCGAAGGAGCAGTTTCTTTCTATTGACAGCGTAGTAGATGAAAACTCCGGAGATCAATTACATGAACTGCCTTTTTCTTCTTTTTCACCTGATAAAATACCTTCCTACTCGATTAGACGAAATGGGGTGGGGCGGATGGATAATTATAATAGTTGGAAAAGGTTTAAATACCTGTTTAGTGTATTTAAAAAAGAATATAAGTACAAGGAACTGGTTAAATTAATAGGTAAAGATTTCTTGCTTTCCGAACTAGAACGGATGATTAATGATAAAGATGCCGAACAAGGCTCGGTCATCGGAGGTCAAGAAAATGTGTATGTCATGATCGCTGCGCAAAAAAAGCCCACTAGTTTTGAAGTAACCTACTCGATATGCCAAGGCGAAAAAGCAAATAACTTGCAAGAAAACTTGGTTCCGGAACTTTCAATACCGGGTCTTGGTGACGTTAAGATGATATCGGAAACTGAAGGGGGCAAAGACGGGATTGATTCATTGCGTGCAATGTCTGAGTTAAAGGCAACCCTCAGTCATACAAAATCGATAAATACTGATTATCAACTTAGAATTTACTGTGAAAGATTTTTTCAAGAAACCCAGATTGAGGTTCAAATAAAAAAAGGAATGCTTTTCCTGGGAAATAGTATACCCACTCGCAGCATAGAAGTTCACATAAAACCTCAATCTAATTCTAGACTTATTAGTGAAGCCAGGTTGGCATTATTGGAAGAAGAGTTGAATTTCTTTTCTATTTCATCATTGCCAATAAAAACATTTTTACAAATAACCTCAGATTAATTTTTACATGGCAGGAAATTATGCTCAGGAATTGGACTTAAAAGCAGAAATATTGCTGAATTTTCTTATGGAAGAATTTGATCTCTTTCAGGAAAGGGTAAAAATTAATCATAAAGGGGCTAAAAAAAGGAGGACGGGAAAGGATGTTCTAGATTTTGAAATAGATGAACAGTTAGCGGCACTAGAAATAACATTAAGTCGAAATAGTTTGTTTGATACCTTACCTCAACATTTGCTTTTAAGTTCGAGGGAAGGAGAAAGTACAAATGCCGAAGAGCGTTCGAAATTGATCACAGATCAAATAGAGAGTTGGAAAAAATTCTTTTCCCCTTTTGAAAAAATTCTTTTTCTGACGCTTGCGGATATCGCCAGAATGGATGATCTGAGTCATCCCATTTTCATCAATCAGTTGATCACTTTTTGGGGATTACAGGATTATGAAAGCCTTCTGGACAAAGAAGAGCTATTTCACTTACTTTATTGGTTACCAAGAGCTCATAAAGTGCAACATGATCTGTCCTTGATTGCTAAATGTTTCCAACAAATTCTTTCGAATACAGTGGTTATAGAAACTACCGATCCGATTGGCTATAAAATAGAGCGTTCAATGCTTAAAGGTTTAGGTGAGGCCTACTTGGGAGTGGATTGTATCCTGGGTGAGGTGTACATGGATGGCGTACCTGCTGTAGAAATTCGTATTTGCGATCTGGATAACTCCAAATTTTATGAATATCATCCAAGTGGAAATAAGAGAAAAATATTGGAGAAAATACTAATTCCCGTATTTTTACCTTCGGAAACGTCGTTCAAGATAAAGCTGCTCATTAACAAAAAAACAGAATTGGATTTCAGTTTACCAAAAGAAAGGGGACAAAATCAGTTCAGCAGCATACTTGGATACACGACAAATATTTAAACAAAACGGATTTATGTCAGCTTTTTACATTGAACTTATCGTTCTCATCTGTCTTTCCATTCTTTTTCTACTTTTATTTTTATGGAGAAAAGAAGGCGATCTAAAAAAGAATACGATTTGGCAAATTGCCCTTTCCTTCCTGATAATAGGAGCTATCGGCGCTTTGGGCGGATGGTTAATTCCTGGTAGTGGGCCAAACAATCATTATTTTTTATGGTTCCAGCTTATGTTGTTTCTTCTGGGGATAATACATACCTGGGTAATTTATAAGAAACTCTTTTGGAAAAGAAGGGATGTATTTAATAAGGAAGAGGACTCCTTTTTTCCTGAATTTTTTTATACTCTTTTTATTACATCTATCGCTGGATTGGGCTTCTTTTTAGCATTTTATCTGGTAAGCCAGGAATTTGAGTTAGCTCAAACATTTACTAGTGCACTGATCGTTTTTCCCCTACCATTCATCATTCTTAAATCCTTTGATACCGCCCAGCAAATCGAAAAAAACCAATTCGAATATGAATGGGAGTATAGTCCAACTCCTATTAATCACGAACTAATTGATTGGAATCCGAATGCAAGAATTCATTTTGCCGTTATGCAAAACTTCAGTGATCAAAACAAGTTTTTTAAAAAGAGAGATGAAAAACCTTGGAGTAATTTTCCTGTAGATGACACTTCGCTAGGTACCGTATTTCAGGTTTTCGTCCAGCTTTATTCTCAAAATCATCCCAATTTAGCGATTCAGGACTTAATGGCAAATGAAGATGGAGAGCGAGTTTGGTGGCTATTTACCCGAAAGTTTCGTCTCAGTGATAGTAGAACATGGGGAGGAGGTAAATATCTGAACCCAGAAATAACATTACCTGGAAATGATTTAAGTCCCGGAGATGTTGTTTATGCCACCCGCATGATTAAATATTGATCATTTTGTGCATATTTATTTATCATTTGTTATCCAACTAACTGTCTATGCCTACACCTGCAGGATTAGAACATTTTCCCGTCAATTGGAAAGACGGAATGCAAATAAACAGCAAGGATTTTATTGCATTGAATAACTTTATATACGACTCTGTACGTGATGCATTGAGCATTGGTTTAAATGATTTCAATTACGGCCTACTTCCTCCAGTCGATAATCTGGAAGCAGAAGACTATCCGAAATTTTCTATTAGTACGAATTCAAGCACCGAATCGGTTAGTATCCAGCTAAAAGAGTGTAGGGGAATTACTCCCGGAGGATTGAGGATCGAAATAACTTCACACACGGTAAAGGCTTTGAATATCAAGGAAGAGCAATTACCCTCTGATACAATAGGTTTAAAAAACGGATTATACGATATTGTGCTAACTGTCAATCCGTACCAGGAGGTCAAGAATGATTTTGAAAAAACCAGAGAGGAAAGAGAGGAAGAAACACCGAGATACGTAGGAGGCGTTTCGCATTCAGGTGTACCGAGGAAAACAATTTTATTTCCTGCTTATAAACTTTCGGTAATACCTAGCCATCAGCACATTGCAGATCCAAATAGCTTGGTAATTAGTCGCCTCAAGGTTGAAGGTAAAACGGTCGAAGTTGACCGGGGACATTTTGTTCCGGCAAGTACCTCCCTCAACAGTTATTATTTGCTATCAAATTATTACTACAGTAAATTTAAGTCTGCCACAACTGACATCCAAAGTAACTTAATAACTATCATTCAAGGAAACCACTCGGCCTCGATAAATAGTAAGAGTTCTAACTCAGACATGGAAAACGCGCTGTTATTTGCTGAAAAGCTACTGCAGTCTCTACAGTCTAATCATGCGCAAATCCATTTTTTTGCTATTTCTCAACCTCCGATGTACTTGGCAGGTATATATATAAATTTTGTTCAGGCCGCCCTAAATACTCTTAAATTTATAAACGGTGAAGAGGCTTTTGTTGAAAAGTACTCCAAGCAGTGTTTAACATCAAATAAAACAGTTTATTCAATTGCGAAAGGCATTCTTAATTCCAATCCAAAGCAGGGGGACCTCAAACCTTTTTTGGATTCACTTTTGGAATTTTTGGAGTTAATGAAGTGTTTTTCAAAGGTATTGGCTGATACGAAGTTTGGCCCTTCGCATAACCCGGTTGGACGTAATTGAAATTGATTGTCAAAAAAATTATTAGTTTCCATAATACTTTTGATATGAATAAAAATCCAGTTGTCAATCAAAAAAAAATTAATAACGCCATTTTGGACTTTGGTTTGGTATACCTCTTATCATTACTACTTGTAGGAATTATAGTTTATTCCAGCATTACACAGTCCAAGAAAGTTAATTGCCTCGAGTATTGCAACTCAAGTGAAGACGAACGATTAGAGCAACTCAACAACCTTACCCAAGAACTAAACGACCTACTTATCAAAGTCCAGACTTACACCGATAAAAAAGACTATCCACAAATAATCTCTTATGTTTCGGATGGAATTACTAGTTTAAGTAAGACAATACCGGAGAATAGTGGACTTCTGTTTGAAGAAAATTTATCTGCTATTAAAATTTTGGCTCAGGGAGCTCAAGATTTGAAAGAGTGCAAAGAAATGAAAGACACGAATCAGGAAAACTTTGATAGCGAAAAAAGAGAATTTGAAAAAGATATCAGGGACTTGGAAATGAAAATACAGAATTTAGAGCGAAAAATTGAAGATAAGGACAGGGAAATTCGAGACCTGTTGAGAGGTGATGCTTAGGAAGGTGTGCATCTTTGTTAAGAATTTGCTAAAGTAAGAACTATGAATGTTCCAACCAGAATCATGCTAATTGTTTGTATAATAGGTTTAGTTATAGCCATTTTTATACCTAAATGTGGTAATGATAAGCCTTTAGATGATGATGAGATTATTCCTCCCCCTACTCTCGTTGAGGATAGTATTGAATTTAGCAATTTTAGCGAAGACCAAAGACTTGCAGATACAGAGAATGAATTGAAATGCATTAATTTTGATGATATTGAAGAGGAGGTCATAGTCATGTTGAGAGATCTAAGCGGTAGTATGAACAACGTCTTATTAGATTCTCGTAGATCAATCACAGAAAGAGAAGAAGAAGCTCGAAATACTGGATATAAATTTTTTATGGACACCACAATAAATACGGTGCAAATTATTAGTTCTCATACAGGTGGTAACATAAAGACATTTAATGTAATGGATTATCTAAGGACCCTAATTTCAGATAATAGATATAAAATCACACGGGTGGAATGGTTTGATCTGGAAGTAGCTCCACTATCTGAGTTTACAAAAGATGAAACAGGCCGGTGGAAAGGGAAAGCCAAGATATCTCAACTTTATCAAAAATTTAATTCAAAAAAAGGTCTTGATGGCATCACTGCTATGGACCTATATTATGAAGATATTACGGATAAGACGGTTACTATTTACCTTGAGCAATACGATTGTTACGATAATCAGCAAAATTTTCAAACAGATGGCTGCTGCCTTATTCTTTTAGGGGATATTGCAGCAACCTCTATTACCAAAGGACATGGATGATTTCTGATTATTCATTTTTCTTAAAAGCATGGAAATATGAAAACTTTCTTTGGCTATTCTCTTTTTTTATTTGTTTTTGCTACCGCCTGTTCTCCAGTTTCAGGACAAGAGCAAACTGTAACAGAATTTATCAAAAGCCAGATATTATTGCGTAACATGACTTATAAAAATGTAATGGAAACATTTGATTTTCAAGACATTATTCTTTTTATAGAAGAAAATAAAGCCGATAGGAAAAGCAGTAAGTTTACAAAAGATTTTACAAAGTTATTCATGGATTATGAAAGATGTAAAGTTGTTCGAGCTTTTGACCCTCCAGCGGTGCAACCTAAGTTTATTACTTCCGACGCTTATTATAATTACATTTTCAGATATCATTATTTCCAGTCACTAAGGATTAACTTAAATGATTCTGAAATTGGTACTCCTCAAATATTGACTTCGGAGTTTAGAAATGCCCTAATTCCAGTTTTAAAGGAGAGATTAGTTGATTTTGATTTGATTAATAATTCAAACCTTTTCGTCATCGTTCAAGTAGCAGTAGACAGGTCATTGAATGGAGAAACAAAAGAAAGTCCCGCTTTAATCAGCCGTCAGGATAAATTTTTCGTATGGTGGGGTGGAGAAATCCCTCGCAATGCAATTAGTGGAAAGAATTGGACCGATATTCGAACACATGTCAAAAAGTTTCAAATTTTAGGTATAACGCTAGCAAATACTGATTCCGATGGCGATGGTTTGACAGATTATGAAGAACGGACGGCGGGCTCAGATCCCAGAGATCCTTGTAGCCCAAACAGTATTGATAGTGATCAAGATGGTCTTTGCGATAATATAGAGATTAGGTATGATCTTGATCCTCAAAATGCAGATACTGATAATGATGGAATCAATGATTCTGAAGAAATAAACAATCCTGCATATGATCCCAAAAATCCATGTGTTCCTTCCGAATTAGCTGGTCCATGCGATAAGGATGGAGACGGATTAACTTATAGTCAAGAAACTAAAAAAGGTACAGATCCTGAAAAAAGTGATACGGATGGAGATGGAGTCTTAGACAATGTCGATGAATGTCCTCTTACCCCTGGCAGCCGAGAAAATAATGGCTGTGAGCGTCTACCTGATGCAACAGAACAAAATGAAATTACAGCTACGGAATTTCCTAAAACTACAGAAGACCAACCTAATCCAGTAGCTCCTCAAGTGGATGGACCAAATGCTGAGATTATAAAAAATGAAAATACCGAAACATTAACCCCTAATTCTGTATTCCAAAGACATTACAATAGCTATGTTTTGGTTAATAATATTACAGATTCATCGATTATTCATCGAGTATTTAAAGAACAAGGAATACCGGTAGTAGACACATTTCTTTCCAACATTACTATGCCCGGTTATTTTAACCGATCTAATTTAGATAAGACGTTATCATTATTCAAAATGGGTGGTTCCCAAGCCATAATAGAAGTTTCGAATCACAAACCGGGACGGGATACAATTTATCATATCAATGATTATTTTAAGCATCTGTCGGATCTACCCTATATGAATTCTTATTTAAGAGCTGAAAAAGAGAGATTTGGAGAAGATTTCTACTTCAACGAGAATGATAGTACATGGCTGACTTATGTAGTCTATACACAACAATTTGCAGGCTTAGGCCGCGATAATCTACCTGATTATGCAGATTTTACCCGCAAAATCATTCCTGTCTTTGTTAAGATAGAAAAAGGAAATTATAAAATTTCCCTAGGCAGCATTTATAAGCTCTATACAATTCCACTGGAGGAAGTAAGGATATGGGAACTAGTCGATGGGATGAATAAAAGGAGAACGAACGTAGCACTCTCTGGTATTTACTATAAAATTCAACTCCACGCAATTAATAAATATGAACCTGGGAATCCAAGATATGAATCCATTCGCAAATTTGGTAATCGCGTTGAAACAGAACCTGTTCCTAACTCTGACTTGCAAAGGGTTTTGCTTGGACCTTACAATTCTCTTGAATGGGCCAAGGCTAATCTCCGAGATGTTCAGGAAAACGGTTTTGAGAAAGCCTTTATAGTAGAATATGAGGATGGGAAGCGCGTTAAAGATTAAAGAATATTAACTTCTATTTCACGACTTACACAATTCTAGTATAGCCAGAGCAACTTGCTGTCGGACTAAATTCCATTCTTTGCGACCAATTACCCCCAATAGATACAACTGTTCGTTTTTGGAGTAAGTGCTCTTTAGTAAGGATGCCTCTTTGGGATGAGTTTTTCTTAGCAGTTCCAAGGCTTTATCTATATTTCCATTTTCGACCAATTCTTTTATTTTTTCTTTGTCATCTGGTTCAAAAGTAAAGACACCATTCAGGACAGACTGCACATCAATTCTTTTATAACTTAATTCACACTCGACGGTTTGTATGTCATTCTGTATTCTTCGCTGCAAGTTGTCGTATTCATAAAAATGCGTGTTTTCCTTGTTGATGCAATCTTGGCAATTGCATGGTATAAGTTTTTTAACAACCAGTTTGTCGAAACGGTTATTGAGATTATCCAACTCCCCAATAATTATAGCAGCTAAAGCTTGTCGATTTACTCCAATTATTCTAATTTCAATATTCCGGTTACCATAGGTTTCAACAACTTGGGCTTCTGTATTTTGATAATGAAAAATAACACCTGACTTCCAAATCAATTTATTATGGTCTTTAATATATTTATAAAGGCGTACCATCAATCTGCCCAGAAGGCCCTTTGGCAGAAAGTCATATTCGTAGATAATGATTAAGTTATTTTCATTATTCCAATCGTAATTCGGTTTCTCAGGAGAGAGAAGCTGAGGAGAAACAAAACTATCAGGGTTGGTATCGGCGACTTCATAACACAATTCAAAATTTTGCATTAACTTCAATAATTCCACATTTAGTCTTTCATACTCAGAACCTTGCCAAATAAGTTCTGCATCTTCAATTGTAAAGTGCCCATTTTTGGCTTCTATTTGCTTGTTATCTAAAATTTTGTATACGCCTTTAGTAGCCCAGTTATTTTGAAGAAAAACAGTACGTCTTAATAACATATCATTTTGAAAATGCAAAAAGACGCCTAAATCGTGGAGATAGCTACTTAATCTTAATGCTGCTTCTTTTTCTACTATTCTGTTTCTACGACAAATATTAAAATATTCTGCTAATGATATGTAAGGGGTTTCTTTTGCTAGTTTTTTAAGCTGCTCTCTTATCACTACCCATTGTTTTGGTAATTCAGATCCAACGTGATTAAGTTGTTGTACTTGATGTTTTATCTCAGCAATCAAACCATGAAGGAATTTATCATTTTTTGATAGGTCTACATACTTACTAGAAACAATGTTTGAAAACCTTGTTTGAAATCCTCTGAGATCAAATTTTGACGAAGATTCATCTACAATGTTTTGGACAATGATAACCGGGCTACTATTACTCAACAATTCTATCATTTGGAGCCAATGATTAAAATCTGTCGTATTGGTTCGAGTATTATTAACAATGACATACAGTGAACGATTAGTTAAGAAAAATTGATGTGTTGAATGATATATTTCCTGACCTCCAAAGTCCCAAATATGCATTCGAAAGATTTGATCGAGTTTGATGCTACATTCAAAGTCAAAACTCTGGATATCAATACCTCTTGTGCGGTCTGCACCTTTTTTTGGCATAGATGCCTTCGGTTCTATAATTTTCCACGCAAGTGTGGTTTTACCAGCCTCTCCGTCCCCGACAATCAATAATTTTGCCTCATATAAAAATGCACTATTTTGTTGTTTAAGATCCTCATAATATTTTACTATTTCGCCATTCCCCTTGCGAACAATTTCAATCGGGGGGGTAGCCAACGGACAGCCTTTTACTTTAATACCATGGTCATCTTCAGCCAGAGATATTGGAATCCCCTTTTTAATAAGAAAAAGCAAAGGTGAAAGATCATGGACCTGATTAAGACTTATATCCAGCAGAACTAAATCTTTGAGCCTTTTTAGTGCAGCAATATTTTGTACTTGATTATCATTTAGATTTAAAAAAACTAAGTTGTTTAGCTTCTCCAAAGGGGTGATATCTGTTATTTTATTATTGCTTAAATCTAATTGAGTTAAACTATACAGATCTTTTAAGGGTGTGAGATCAAAAATTTGATTGTTACTAATAGTTAATGAAGTTAGATTATTCAGATTCTGAAGCGCAGATGCCTCTGTAATTAGATTATTGTGAAGATTCAATGTCTTTAACCCAGAAAGCCATTTAAGGGGTCTTAGGTCAGATATATGATTAGAGCTAAGATCCAAATAAGCTAAATTAGGGTGCTTGTTTAAAAAACTAAGATCTGAAATCTGCATGTGGGAAAGGTACAGTGAATTTAAATTGGCAAGTTTCTTCAAAAAATTAAAATTTGAAATTTGATTGGAACTGAGGTCTAATGATGTCAATTGGGTAAGAGTTCTAAGAAAATCATAGCTATTAAGGTTCAAATCTGTTAAAACTATTTTTTTTAAATTTTTTAATTTTGATAAATCTGAGGAAATTCTTAAAAATTTATTAGGCTCACCGTGGTTTTTGCTCTCCATCCAGACCATATTATCATAATCGATAATAGCATTGCTTAAAATTAAAATTTCTAACCAATCTAGGTTATATAAAGCCTTTGGCAAATCCGATAAACCACATTTACCTAGGTCGAGTATCTTACTTTTTTCTCTTTTTTCTTTTTCGATTAATTTTTGAGCCAACTCCGACATGGGTGAAAAATTTTGGGAATCAGGATTACAAGTCTATCCATAATAAAAACCGCATAAATAAAGTAGCCTCATAATCCAAATAAATTTATCCTTATTAAAGTTAAGAAGCTATCGGAAATTTAGAAATAACCCTTAGAGAGCTTGTTCAAGGTTCCTCCTTTGGGATATCGACAACCGATTTTATTTTTTGCAGTGCTGTTTCATTGATAACTCAACTATGGCCTTGTGCATTTCATACCTTGTTTGAAATAAATCTATTCAGTTCATCTTTCTGCTTACAGCTTTCCAAAGCATATTTTGAAAAGGGTTATGGCACAGTTGGGTAGAGTCAATTAGCAGTTCGAAAACTAAACATCAATCTCAAACCCTCTATCCTTGTCATCTCGATCTTTATTTCTAATAGGTCGAGGAATACCCTTTGAGGCTTCCTTAAGTTTAGCAATTGTTTTAGATTGCGTCCGCTCCTTAGCATATTCCTGAGTACCCGCAAGAAAGCCTTCCACAAAAGGGAGTTCCACGCCTTCAACAGCGGCAACCAATTGCTTGGAGAGAGCAGGGCGATGCTTCTCGATCAGATAACCGGCATTAAATCCTTCCAATAGCTCTTGATCTGTATCCATTATTCTTTCGTTTTAGGGCTATTCTCAATGAAATCTATAACCGATCTCCGCCGGTACAGGTATTTTTTACCGGTGACTATCCGATAGTCAATATCTCCTGAATCTCTGTATTTCTGAAAAGTGGTTTTGGAAGTAATCCTGAGTAGTCGCATGGCTTCCTTTTCGTCAACAAAAGGATCATGGTCATCCTCACGGATCTCTCTGGCGAGTTCCTTCACTAAAGCTTTGAAGGTTTCAGACTCCAGGCAGATAATTGGTACGTTAGTGGCAAAATCAGCCATGAACCATCAGTTAGGTTGATACCAAACAAAAATAGAAAATTCTGGGAGATAGGAAAATCACGATCAATTAATAACAAACACCTTACCGGAAAGAGAAGTAGAATGGCTGAAATTCACTATATTTGAAGAGCATTGCAAAAGGCAGTGCCTTTAACGAAAAAAGGCCGGATAAACTACCCGGCCGATTGAAATTTTGAAAACGTCAACTCAACTGTCAACGCGGTTAAAAATTAGATTTATAAAGCGTTGATTTTCAAGAGGTGAATTGAGTTTTTAGTAGACCCACTAGGACTCGAACCTAGAACGACAGAACCAAAATCTGCTGTGTTACCAATTACACCATGGGTCTATCCGTAAAGTGCTTTTCTGTAAAAGCGAGGCAAAAATAGGGCATTTGCAATAATAAAAAAAGCCTCTGCCGAAAATTTTTCAAAAAAATTATGCTCCGGCCAGCCAGTTTTTGAAGGCGGGTATGTTGCGTTGACTGACAGTCAGCCAATTAGCGGTGGTGGGTTGGATGGAGAGCAGGAGTTGATTCCCTTCCTGCCGGATCTCCCGGATCGCCTGCAGGTGGACGATGCACTGGCGGTTGATGCGAAAAAAGAACTGCGGGTCTAGTAATTGCGCGGCTTCTTCGAGGGAATGGGGCAGTGGGAACTTACGTCCTTCCAGAGTGATCAGGAGTACGATATCGTCTTTAAGGAGGTAGGCGATCTCTGCGGTGGGGATTACCACCAGTCGCTTGCCGCGTTTGACCAGAAAGCGCGACCGGTAGCGATGGCGCTCCCAGGGCAGGATATCGCGGAGGCGGCGACTGTCAATGCCGGGGCGGGCCTTCTGCTGGTAGAGTTTCTGGTATTTATCCAGACTGCGGGCCAGGTGTTCGTAGCGGATGGGTTTTAACAGGAAATCCAGACTGTTGACCTCGAAGGCCCGTTGCAGGAACTGGTTGTAGGCGGTGGTGAAGACGATAGGGGTTTGCAGTTCGATCTCATCGAAGATCTCGAAGCTGAGGCCGTCCGCCAGTTGGATATCCAGGAAGATGAGATCGGGAGGGGGTTGATTGTGCAGGTATTCGATGGATTCCCGGATACTGCGCAGCGGACCCGCCAGTTGCAGTTCCGGGGGAGCATACTGTTGGATGAGTCGCTGGAGGTGGGCGGCCGTTTCCGGTTCGTCTTCAATGATGAGGATACGCATGCGGCGGTTTTGTGCTGGTTATTCGTTGAACAAAGGTACGGCTACCGAAAAACGCCGGCGATCCCGAATGATAGAGATGGAACGGCCCAGCCGAAACCGGTGCCGTTCTTCCAGGTTTTTCAGTCCGATTCGCGCCGAAACGGGGACGGAACTGCGGGGTGCCAGATTATTGTCCACACACAGTCCGCGAGTTTCGTCGTAATAGATACGGATCAGTAGCGGATGGTCCGGTTCCACCTGGTTGTGTTTAATGGCGTTTTCTACCAGCAATTGCAAGGCAAAGGGGATCAATTGCCGGTCCAGTATCTCCGGCGGTACCGCCAGCTCGAATTGGAGGGCGGTACCGTGGCGAATGGTCAGCAGGTCCGCGTAGGCCTGGATCAGGTCCAGTTCTTCCCGGACACGCACCGTTTCACGGTCGAGGTGTTCGAGTACCAGTCGGTAGATGTCGGAAAGTTTCAGCAGAAAGATACCGGCCTTTTCCTGATCCTCGTGGATGAGCCCGTAGAGCGTACTGAAATTATTGAACAGAAAGTGCGGATCGATCTGCTGCCGTAAACTCTCCAGCCGGGCGGCAATGCTTTCCCGCTGGTAGCGCTCCGCCCGCAGGCGCTCCGCCTCCCGCACCTGAATAAGCTGATAGCCGATCTGGATGACATTGACAAAGGTGGTAAGCATAAAGGCGATCGCCATGGACGAAGCAAGGTGTACGACCGACAACGCATTGTCATTCCCCAGCACCGCATTTTCGTACCAGTTGAGGATTATATAGGACAGCAAAAAGATACCGATGCTGACTACGTAAGAGAACAGCAACTGTCCACCCAGGCGCCGGAAAAACTGCTCACGCCACGGCAGCCTTCCGTCCAGGTAGTGCCCGATTCGCAAATTGGCCTCCCAGATCATAAAAGTGGTGGTAGTCATCCACAGCAGGCCGTACCAGGCAAAACCGATCGGCTCCCGGAACAGCGACTGCAACGAGATCATAAACCCAAAGAAGAGGGCCAGCAACAACGGAATAATAAAACGCTGCCAGGTTTGCGTGGGCATGCGGTTCATACACGGTATTTTATCGGGTGACGACGTTGCCGGAAGCGTGCACTTCGGGGATCACCAGCAAGGCATCGTAGCTCCAGATGACCTTTTCCAGTGCCGGATCCAGATCCCGGATCTGTTTGCTGAACAGCAGTTGCCGCAATGGACGCAGATCAAACAGGCTCCAGTGCCCGTCCGGACTCAGATCCAGTACGGGCGTCAGATCGATCCGGTCCAGATAATTTTTAGCGTCGTACGGCTTTTGCCGGGCCGATTCGTCGGCAAAGGGCGTAAAAGCATTCTGGGTACCGCCTTTTCCCACTACATAGAGGTGAAACGAAGCAGTCGCTTCCTGACTCGCCAATTCATTGATAAAGTTACCAATATCAAAGACATTCAGTCCGTTGGCGCCACGGTACATGTGGTTAGCCCCGAATTTAAAGAGAACTTTTGGGTGTTCTTCTTTCATTTTGGCCGCCCGGTAATACTCCAGAAAATGCCGCTTCATCATTTCCGCGCGCTGCCGGTTGGACGCATAGCCCTCCCGTTGGAAAAAAAGGTGGTAGATCTCCCAGCTTTCTTCCAGTTCATCGATCAGTCGGCGGGCTGCCGGATCATCGTTTAGGCTATTCCGGATGATGGTGAAATCATCCGGCGTGGCGCTGTAAAAAAAGATGCTGGCCGGATTTTTTTCTGCCATCGTTTTCAGAAAACCCGACCGGGCACGATCGGAATAGTCCCGGATCGTCTTTTGCCCCGCGGCATTTGCTGCCTGATCCTGCAAACGCGGCAACAGCAGACGGGAGGCACCGATAAATTCCTGGTCGAGCCCCCAGATCACCGCTTCCTCCGGGCGTCGGTCCTGCATAATACTTTGCAGCATTTCGGCTTCTTCCGACATATTATAAAAGGGAATGCTCCAGGGATATTTGGTCAGGGTATCCCGCAGATCGTTCATGAATCCCGGGCGTTGGGCCATTTCCTGCAGCAGGGAGGCGGTAAACGGCCCCGTTTCGGTAGCGAAGTAATGATACCCCACCGGAGTGAGGTGGTGGTACAGCGCCGCTGTAAACTGAGGTAACTCGGCCAGGCCGTGGTCCTCTCCTATCAACATGAACTGTCCGGATTTCGCTTCGGTCTGCAGCAGGTCGGCGCCAGCGCCCCGGAGCGTGCCGTCGTTGAGGTGCACGTCATGACGATGTTCCTGCAAAGTTTGTAACAACAGGCTGTCCTGACTCCAGGCATTAATCGCAAAACTCAACAGCATGGCAATAGTAAAAGTGGATGATCTCATGGAAGTTTTTTTCCGGAAGTTATCCCCTCCTCTACTTTCTTCCAAGACTGCTTAGCCTGAGTGCAGCAAATTAGCCACTGAACGCAGGAGAATTTTGAAAGGAGGTCTTTTATTTCGTTGAAATGGCAAGTTGGACGATAGGCAGACCGCTTTTACGAAAAGCCCGTCACCTATTCAGCTCCTTCCCGCCACTCGTAGATGGTGACCCGATCCCCGATGGTATCCACGGGCACGTAATGTCGGTAGAGTGAATCGGCCAGTAAATTGGGTGGCGGTGTGTACTCCAGCGTCAGGAAGCGCGGACGCAGGGCCAGGATCTGTCGCGCTTCTTTTTCCAGATCGATTCCCAGGGCAAAGATATGGTGCGGTGCCCAAAGCAAGGTGCGGTGCACGTAGGGGGTCGGTGTTTCCTTTTCCAGTAGGTAGTAGAGAATGTGGTGGTAATTGCCGGTATAGATCTGATCCCCCGGATCCAGCCTTTCGGCCAGAGCATCGGCCACATCGCGCGCGTGATCCCATTTGTCCCAGTAGTCCTTTTTCTGGGTCAGCAGCAGCGCGACGGCGATCGCGGTGGTAAGCCCCCAGCGCCATGCCGATGGGATCTTTCGGAGACGCTCAAAAAGCGGCAGGTCCCGGGAAGCGGTCGCACCGGCCAACAGGCAAAAGGGCGGCATCCATTGAATAAAATAGTGCCCAAAGGATTTACCCGGCCAGCCGATAATGAAGCCGGTGAGCAGTAGCCACCAGATGAAGAAAGGATAGAGATCCCCCAGGTATTTTTTGCCTCTTATCAGGGCCAGGATCGCCAGTCCGGTAACGGGCAGGAACCGGCCGATGAAATCCAGGTAGTACAGAATACCCTCCCACCAGAGCCGATCTACCGGGTAACGGCCCGGCACTTCAAAAGTGTAGTACAAAAACTCGGATTCGTACCCCAGCAGCCGGTAATACTGAAAAACCAGTACAAAGGGAATCGCAAAAAAGATCAGCATCAGTACGCCGCCCAGTAATCCGCGCCACCAGCCTTTTCCCCGCCGGTGGGCCAGCCAGATACCCAGCATGCCGAACGCCAGAGCATCGAAAGCGACTACGTATTTGATCATAAAACCAATGCCCAGTGCTCCTCCGGCCAGCAAAAAGCGCCACCACTGCGTGCCGCCGAGCAAGAGCCAGAGCGCCACGACGGTAAAGCCGGTAAAGAACAATTCCGTATTCGGGGATACCCCGTAGAAAGTAAAAATGGAAGTCATTAGGATATAACCAGCTCCCGCCACCCAGGCGCCTTTCCGATTCCCGAGATGCTGTCTGACGATGGAAAACAGGCAGAAACCGGTAAGTCCGACCCCAATAGCTACAAAAAAACGAAACAGGAAAATGGAATGGCCGGCCAGCCACTGAAAGGCCGTGTAGATCAGAAAAATGCCAATCGGTTTGGTGTCGATCACATCCACGAAATAATGCTTGCCGTGCAGGATCTCCCGGCCGATCAGAATATAGGTCGATTCATCGTGATTGATAACCGTTGGAAAGAAAGAAAAAAAACGAAAGACCACCGCCATCGTCAACAAGCCCAAAGCCGGTATTAACCAATCGTGTAAAACGGTTTTTGCTGAGTACATAGATCGCTAATGAAGCGCAAAAATACTTTTTTTTATTCCGGAACTTTCTTCTTTTTCGAATTTGTTATATATTCGCGCCACCAAACAGGGAAGTGAGATATAAAAACGAAGAAAGATTGGCTACGCTGCTTTCTGTTTTTACGTCAAACTTCCAGATCCGCGGGATTAGCTAGTTGGCTAGAGCGTCCCGATGGAATCGGGAAGGTCTTCGAATTTTATTCCGAGTATCTTCTCCAAAAAAATAGCCAAAATACTTCTGCGGGATTAGCTCAATTGGCTAGAGCGTCCCGATGGAATCGGGAAGGTCTTCGGTTTTATTCCGAATTTCTTCTCCAAAAAAAATCAGCCAGAATACCTGGGGGATTAGCTCAGCTGGCTAGAGCGCTTGCATGGCATGCAAGAGGTCACCGGTTCGACTCCGGTATCCTCCACCACAAAAGGGTCTTACGGATTTTCGTAAGGCCCTTTTTACTTTGCCTAATCTTGATTTTCTGTATTTTCAATAAAACCTAAAATATTATTAAGTGATCCTAAATAAAAATCAATTTTTATTTGGCTTATAATAATTTTTTCCATTTTTTTACTGTTTACGAATGGGCGACAGACGATGCAACAGGCTATCCTATCTCTGATATTTCTGCACTGCCGGATCCCAATAGCCAAAATCGGAAAATTCTTCCCAATCATCCGGGAGCAAAACGATGCCAGTTGAAGCCCCATCCCCTGCCACTTAGATGTACAGGCAATCAGAAACTTAAAACTTTTTTACAAAAGGGGCGTAAAACCCCACAACCGGGCGAGCTTGTTCCGATTTTACCGGGAACTTGCCTATTTTGCCCGCTTTGCGCCGGGTATCTTTACAATGATACAAGCCGTTTAAATACTGGGATGTTAAACACCGCCAGGATTAAATGACCTTTCGTTCAGTAGATATCAGCCATTTGCCATTTTATACACATTTTTCCGGCAGCAAGCCAATTACAAAATACTTAACCGTTTATCTATCAAGGCTAAACACCCAACCCAAAACAATTAATTTTGTTACATAGGTATCCTCCGCAGCACGGATCCCAGTGTACCAATTTAATATCAATCGGAAAACGACTAAATTTTACTCAACAATTGAAAAACGACAACAGTGAGATCCAAAGCATTGTTGATGCCAGATCTCAGTTCCCTAATTTAAACAGGCAAGATCACCGGGATAATCGAATCATCTATCTGGATAACGCTGCCACTACCCACAAACCGCAGTTAGTTATCGATAGCTTGGTCAACCACTTTTCCAATCAAAATGCTAACATCCACCGGGGGATCCACACCCTGGCTATCGAAGCAACTTCTCACTACGAGGAGAGTCGCCGTAAAGTACAGCAGTTCATCAATGCCCGCGAAGAAAGTGAGGTTATATTCACCAGCGGCACCACCGCCGGGGTCAATCTTGTAGCTCAGACTTTTGCCCAGCAACAGATCCGACCGGGAGATGAGATCTTAATTTCCATTCTGGAACATCACTCCAACCTATTACCCTGGCAACAACTGGCCGCCCAGAAGGGGGCCAAACTAAAGGTTATTCCCATTACGGCCTGCGGGGAACTGGATATGCCGTCCCTGGAACGAATGCTGACCAGCCGGGTCAAGATCCTCGCCCTTACTCATATTTCCAATAGCCTGGGGACGATCAATCCAATCCGGGATATTATCAAAATGGCGCGCAGTCAGGGTACTTACGTACTCATCGATGCCGCGCAGAGCGTCGGCTCCTACCCCATCGATGTGCAGGATCTGGACTGTGATTTCCTGGTGTTCTCCGGCCATAAGATGTACGGCCCCACCGGAATCGGGGTGTTATACGGTAAGGCAGAATTGCTGCAAGCCATGCCGCCCTGGCAATTTGGCGGAGAAATGATCAGATCCGTCCAGATCGAAAAAACGGTCTTTGCGGCACCGCCCCATAAGTTTGAAGCCGGCACGCCTCCCATTGCCCAGGCGATTGCCCTGGGTGCTGCCATCGATTTTATCGGTCAGGTCGGCCTGGAGCATATTCAGGCACAAAACCAGGCCCTACTGGCCTACGGGACCGAATTACTGGCCGAGATCCCGGGTCTGCAGCTCGTTGGCAAAGCACGCCATAAAAGCGCGATCATCTCCTTTATGCTCGAAGATATTCATCCTCACGATCTGGCCACGATCCTCAACCAGGCGGGAGTAGCCGTCCGCGCCGGACACCACTGCACCCAGCCGCTGATGGAAAGCCTGGGTTTACCCGGAACAGTTCGGGCCTCTATGGCGTTCTATAATACATACGAAGACATTGACCAACTAAAACAGGGTTTACTTCTAGCTAAAAAGATTTTCACGTAAACCTACTCATAGTTATGGACCAGGAAGAACTCAACAAACTGTACGATGATTCCATTCTTCAGGAAAATCGTCAGCCGTATCACTACGGGAAGATGCCGGACGCTGATCTTACTCTCGAAGCCTATAATCCCATTTGCGGGGATCAGTTCAAACTGTTTCTTTACACGGACGAGGATTCCATAAAAACTGCTTACTTTCACGGCTACGGCTGTGCGGTTTCCAAAGCTTCCACTTCGGTACTCACGCGGGAACTGGAAGGTTGCACCATTGAAGAAGCAAAGGCCAAGTGCCGGGATTTTCTGAACTGGCTGTCCGAAGGGGAAGGGGCAAAGGTCAATGCCCCCAATTCCTGGGAGTCTTTCGCAGCGGTGCGGGATTTTCCCGGTCGCCTGAGTTGCGCTCAATTAGCCTGGGAAACCATAGCCAAAGAACTTTAATCAACCGTTGGAGTAGTTGTTGTTATCCGCCGGCAGGGCATGCATTTCGAATAAAGCCGTTGCGCTACGAGATGGCCCGGCAGTGTACTACCGGATGTTTTGAGGAAAATATAAGGAGCCCCGGAGAAAGCGTGCAAGCAAAACACTTCACCCCCTCTCCTACCCTCCTGTCACCTCGTCCTTTTGCACCACTACCCTTTTAACAGACTAAACGCTCAGACCGAATTAAAATGCCGGATATTTCCGTCGCATTACCATTCCGGCAACTGATCGTTTACCCTTGAAAGTATACATGAAGAAAGTCACAGAACTCATTCACCTGCTCAATCTCGAGCAGATCGAGGTCAACCTGTTCCGCGGGGTCAGCAAAAGTATCGGTTCTCCCCGCGTATTTGGGGGGCAGGTACTGGCCCAGGCCCTCAGCGCGGCCATCGAGACGGTTCCGGAAGACCGCTTTGTCCATTCCCTGCACGCTTATTTTGTACTGCCGGGAGATGTCAATTTTCCCATCATTTTTGAAGTAGACCGCATTCGCGACGGCGGTAGTTTTACCACCCGCAGTGTGAAGGCCATTCAGAACGGGCACGCCATTTTTAATCTTTCCGCTTCCTTTCAACTCGAACAGCAGGGGTTTGATCATCAGATCGAAATGCCGAAGGTACCCGAGCCGGAAAGTCTGGCCAACTGGGAAGGGCTCGCGCAGGAATACGGCGATCAGCTGCCGCCCAATTTCAAAAAGCTGCTGGAATTCGAGCGGCCGCTGGAGTTCAAACCGGTGGAACGCTACCACCCCACCGAACCCATTTCCCACGAGCCCTACAAACACGTTTGGATGCGCAGCCGGGGAAAGGTGGAACCCGACAAAAAGATCTGGCACCAACTCGTACTCGCCTACGCCTCCGATTACAACCTGCTCACTACTTCGCTGCAGCCGCACGGCCGGCAGATCAATTACAGCAGTGTGCAAATGGCCAGCCTGGACCACGCGATGTGGTTTCACCGCGATTTCCGGATGGATGAATGGTTGCTCTACGTGATCGACAGTCCCAGCGCATCGAACGCCCGTGGCTTCACGCGGGGAAATATTTTTTCCAGAGATGGTAAACTGGTCGCTTCGGTGGTACAGGAAGGGTTGATCCGCCCGAAGTATTAACAGACTGGTATTAGAATGACTACAGCCCGGCGTTTCGAGGATGGAA
The DNA here is from genome assembly GCF_002646595.1 of Flavilitoribacter nigricans DSM 23189 = NBRC 102662. Taxonomy (GTDB): domain Bacteria; phylum Bacteroidota; class Bacteroidia; order Chitinophagales; family Saprospiraceae; genus Flavilitoribacter; species Flavilitoribacter nigricans. The sequence continues at coordinate 225,773 of NZ_PDUD01000023.1, read as the reverse complement.
ACGCCGGGCTGTAGATATTTAACTTGTCGCAGCCGATAGCTACTGACTATTCAGGATCTTAAAGGTAGTCCGCCGGTTGGCCTGGTGTTCTTCTTCGGTACACCGCGAGCAGATACAATCCACCGCCAGTTGGTTCTCTCCGTATCCCTTGGCCGAAAGCCGCGAGGCATCGATACCCTGAGCGATCAGGTAGTCGACGGCCGATTGGGCCCGCTTCTGGGACAGGTCTTCGTTATATCGATCATTACCCCGGCAGTCGGTATGGGAAGATAACTGAATGGCGATCTGCGGGTTCAGCTTCAGATTGGAGGCCAGTTCGTTCAGCGTAGGCTCCGCGTCTGCCCGGATCTCCCAACGATCAAAGTCATAGTAGATATTTTCCAGCACGATCTCCTGATCGATGAAGATCTTGTCCAGCACGATCTCGATCTCAAACCGCATCTCCGGCGTTTCCGGATCCCGTCCGATCCCTTTGGTGCTGAACTCGGCATCGTTACTCAGGTAGCCCTCCTTGGATGCCAGAAAAGTGTAATCGGTGTTTTCGTCCAGCTCCAAAGTGAACAGGCCGTCTTCACCGATCTCCACGGTCTTTTTCCCTTTACCCATATCGATCTCCACGGTGGAACCCGGTAGCGGCTTGCGCGCCAGTACCCGGCTGTTGGGATTACCCGGCTGCTCGTAGATCTTTTCCAGAACGTAGCCGTCGAGGATCATCTTGTAGACGATCTCTTCCGGTTCGGGTTGCGGCGGTGCCGGTGGTGGCGGCAATTTCTCGAAACGATAAATATCGTCGTTGCCGATCCCGTTATCGCGGGTAGAGGTGAAATAGCCCTGCTGGATCACCCCGGAGCGCCTGGGCGCACTGCGGTCAATGGTATAACCGAAATCATCGGCACCGGAATTCACCGGTACTTTCAGGTTCTTGGCCGGCGCCCAGCTGCCGTTAGGGAAGCGATAGGTCCGGAAAATGTCCAGTCCGCCCATCCCCGGAAGGAAATCCGAGGAAAAGTAGAGGGTATCGTTATCAATCTGGGGGAATTTCTCATTACCGATGGTGTTGATACTCCGGCTCAGCAGGTCGGGCGTACCCCAACTGCCGTCTTCCTGGCGTTCGGACATCCAGATATCATATCCGCCCCATCCGTCGGGATGGTTGCTGGAGAAATACAGCGTCCGGCCATCCGACGAAATGCTCGGGTGCCCGTAATTGACTCCGTCTTCCACGAAATCCAGCACCCGCGGGATCGACCAGCTTTCTCCGCCGGTATTTTCCGCTACCATCAGTTTGCAGTAGGCATCTTCCCGTTTGGGACCGAAGCAACGGGTGAAGTATACCTCCGAAAAGTCAGGCGCAAAACTTACCGTGCCCTCGTTGTTCTCACTGTTGACCGGTTCCGCAAAAGCGGTCACATTATTCGTTTCCAGGTCCACCAGGAAAAGATCGGAAAAATCGTTGCCCGTCCAGTTGTAGGTATCATCCCCGACACTCGCTTTGCGGTCCGAGGTGATCACCAGGGTCCGGCCTTTGTAGAGCACCGGAGCGTAGTCCGCAAACCCCGTATTGAAGCTCTGCACTTCCACATTGTATTCCTTCTGGAGTCGTTCGTCTTTCGACCAGTTTTTGGCCCGGTCGCTGGCCAGGATCTCCCGGCGGTATTCGTACGGACTGCCGATCTCGATCCCCAGTTCCTTAAAGGCCTGCATCGCTTCGTCGTACTGCTGGGCCCGCTTCAGAGCGTAGGCATATTCTTTCAGGGCGTCTACCCCGTATTGATTGTTATATGCAATCTCGTACCAGGAAATGGACTGATCGCTCTTATTGATCTCCTTGTAGGACTCTCCCAGAAGGAAGGCTATTTTTCCTTTTTCTACCCGCGATTTGGCTTTTTTATACTCCTTCTCCAGCATTTTGGTAGCCACCGCGTATTGCTTGCGGTCAAAGGCCGTACGTCCGTCCCGGATACGTTGGGTATACGTACAGGCGGCCACGGTTACCGCAACGAATAGCAGAAAGAAACTAAGTTTTCGATACATAGATGTGACGTTTATGATAGTAGGCGTGTAGCCGGGCTGTTTTCAGTTCCTTCCCCAGCTGAGAAACTTTTTAAAAATAAATACTGGTCTGCGAAGCGCGCATTTTCCGCCTGCTTATCGTTGCAAAAAAGATCACGTAGCTGGACTATGCTCACTTTTTTACGCCTCAATCAGTCGAAAAATTCGGGCTTCTCAACAGCAGCACCATTTTTAAACAGTTTCTGGAAACTTTTTAAAAATACATCTTTTCCCTTACCGGACAAGCTTCGGATCAAAACCGCGTCAGCTATCTGACGCAAATTCCGGACCGATCTTTTATCCGATGCGGCCGGCCATGATCAGCAGAGCTTTCTCCGGATAGTGAACAAACCGGGACAGATCCATACCCTAAAAACAGTCATCTAATGAATTTTGTTGTTGCCGGGACCGACCATTATTGCAGGTCGGAGGCAATAGTTTTCCGCTGAGCTTCCGGTTGGTAATGGGTACTGTCCCGAAAATTCAGATAAACGCTTTCGCAAAAGCCCATATAATCTTTGAGGGACAGCTCCGTCCGGCGAATTTGCTGCCGGAACTGTTGCCGGGTTTCCGGCGACAGGTCAAAGGTCCGGAGCGAATCCTGCAACTCTTCGCGGAGAAATTCCAGCCCCAGATATTGTTTCTGGGAAGCGAGACGGTACAGGCTCACATCGGCAACGACCAGGTTGCGGCGCGCGGCAGCGTAGTAGGCATCCGCCTGCTCCATGATGCCGGCAAGTTCCTGCAGCCGTTCTTCCGGCAGATCATTTACCGATTGGGTCAGTGACTTTTTCAGCAGACCGCCGATGTTGTAGAGGGAAGGATCGGCCCGGTAGGGTGCCCAGCGGGCCCATTCGTTGCTCAGGGTCACTTCCAGTTCCTGTTTCCGGTCCTTGCCCTGACGACTTAGGTAATGAGTATCCACGGCGACCAGCAGATCCCGGAGTTTGCCGATACTATCCAGTCGGGCGGGTAAGGAAGAAAAGACCGATAAAGGGCCGGCCCCGGCCATAAAAGCATCCTGATAACCGATCTGAAAACGATCGGCCACGATGTCGACGGCCTGGTCGGAATGACAGGCCGTACCGAATACGGAGAGGACGATCACAAGAAAAAACCAGGCGCGAGATCCATTATTTAGCATAGCGGGAGGTGGTAATACTTTTGGCCAAGGTAAAAACATAAACGGAGAGCAACGCATTCCGGCGGTCTTTTTCCGGATCAGTTATTATTCCGATCCGGCTTCGATCCGGCTTTCGGCCAGCTCCAGGGCCAGCTTCAACTGCCCTTCCTGCGTCAGGTGCGTATTATCGATCACCACGGCATCGACGGCTTGTCGCAGGGGGCTGTCCTCACGGTTGGAGTCGATGTGATCGCGCTCCAGCAAATTGCTTTTAATCTCCTCCATACTGGCGGAGGATCCTTTGGCTTTCAGTTCTTCGTAGCGCCGGCGGGCGCGTTCGGCGGGATCGGCCGTCAGAAAGATCTTCAGTTCCGCATCCGGGAAAACGACCGTTCCGATATCGCGTCCGTCCATTACGACCCCGCGCTGCTCGCCCATTTTCTGTTGTTGACGCACCATAGCCCGGCGTACCTTGGAAATGGCCGCTACCGGACTTACCATACTCGATACCCGCATTTCCCGGATCTCGGATTCTACGGATCGCCCGTTGAGGTAGGTCTCGATCCCCTCCGGTCCCCGTTCGAAACGAATGTCAATCCGGTCGAGTGCATCGGCCACGGCCGCATCGTCTTCGAGATCCACCTTATTTTCCAGAAAATAGAGCGTCACCGCCCGGTACATCGCCCCCGAATCCACGTAGATATAATGGAGTTTTTCGGCCATAGCCTTGGCTAACGTACTTTTCCCACAGGAGGAATATCCGTCAATCGCAATATTAATTTTCTTCACTGGCTTTACTTAAGTCGTATTGGTTGCACCGGCCCCGTTCCGGTGCCTATTCAAAATATTCCAGCACCATCTCCCACAATTTTTCGTAGGGGATCACTTCCAGTTCGGCGATGGCCCCCCGGTAAAAGAAGGGGTGCTGCACCAGCGGGTTATAGTACTTATCGATCCGTTGCTGGTCCACGATCTGGAAATCCGATTTTCGCAGGGTATGTAATAGTTTAATGAACTGGATCGGGCGGTAATATACTTCCTTATCGAGTTTTCGGGAAGCTAAGGCCCGAAGTTTATCAATTCTTTCTTCGGCTTTGAGGTTGTTTTTGCGCTCCAGCCAGAATAACATTTGCAATATGGTGCACAATACCTCAAAGTTTCGCTGGCTTTTCGAATACTCGTGATTGCCTTCCAGGAACTGGTCGAGCTGGAAGTTACGCCGCTTGGGTTTGGGCAATTTGGTCTGGGAGAAATTTCGCCGGTCCACAATGTAATTGATGTAGGCCTCGTAGATGAACCACTTTTCCCGTTCTTCGCCGTCCAGTTTCTTAAAGGCATTATTACTCAGCGCCCGGTTGAAAATAGCCAGCGCCTGGATATAATTATCGGAGTGGATCGCGAGCAGCAGGTAGTACTCCATAAAAGTGAACCAGGGATCACTGCCTTCCGGAAATTTTTTGAGATACTGTTCGGCATTGGTTTTACCCATCCGGAAATCCCGCTGGTGGAGGTAGGCCGACATCTTTTTGGTGTAGAACAATACCAGCTTCTCCTCGAGGTAATAAGCCGGCCGGTCCTCGATCTGGCGTTCCGCCCGGTCGCAGATCTCGAGCACCGTATCGAAGGATCTGGCCAGTTCAAAGCGCATGATCCAGACCAGATACAGATTGTAGAAGATGATGGGCGATTCAAAACGCTCCGACAGGCTCGCCAGCGAATTACTGTAATCGTTGATCTTTTCCGGCAGGTCATTATCCGTGGTGATGGGTGCGGAATAATGCAGGATCACCTTTTGGTACAGTTCTTCGGAGCGGATCTCGGCGTCGAGCGTACCCGAGAATTCCCGGATGTAACCGTCGTATTCTTCGAAAGCCTTCTCATCACCGTCCCGGGCCGCGTATCCTCTGAGGATGCGGCTGCAGTTGATGATCAGATCAGTAAATTGGAATTTTTTAGCGGTGGTCAGAATGCTCCGGGTCATGTGGGCCGCCGTATCGTCGGCCTTGTTGGCCTGCAGGATCTTGACGATGGCCCACTCCTTGTGGGCGTTGGTATAGGCCCGTTCAAAATCGGCGTTGTTGGGTTTGTTGACATCCAGGAAAAACAGGGTGTTCAGCAAACGGCGCCGAAAGCGGGATTTAAGCTGCCGGTAGCGCGGATCTTTGGGCGCTCCACCGTATAACAGATTGGAAGCATCACGGTCGTTGCGGAATTTTCCGGCCGTAATGGCGTCGTAAAATTGTACGAATTTGCTGTGCTTATGGCGAAGGGTCTGATCATCAAAGATCTCAATCTTTTTTACCTTCTTTTTGGTGACGATCTTGACGATCTCAAGTAAATGTTTCATGGAATAGACGCTATTATCACGGGGTAAAGAATTGCCCGGGTAAGATGGACTTTTTTTTAATCTATTCCAATTTTATTATGTCACAATTTTGAAAAATTTGTCAAATTTTAAAGGTTCCTTCGAGAAAAGAAACGGCCTCTCCTTCGAGAAATACCCGGTCACCTTCCAGGGTACAGAGTAATTCGCCGCCCCGGGCGGAGATCTGGCGGGCCTCCAGCGTGTTCTTGCCGAGTTTTTCCGCCCAATAAGGCGTCATCACCGTATGGGCCGATCCGGTCACCGGATCCTCGTCAATTCCGGCATTTGGAAAAAAGCAACGGGAAACAAAATCTACGTAGTTACCGGGAGCCGTGGCGATCACGCCGCGTCCGCCCAGTTCCATCATTTTCCGAAAATCGGGCTGCAGGTCCCTGATGGTAGCTTCGTCCGGGAACACCGCCATATAATCTTCCTTGCCTTTAAGTACTTCCAGGGGAAGCTCCCCTAATGCTTTTACCAGCGCTTCCGGTGGGTTCACCACTTCGGCAAGATCAGCGGGAAAGTCCATCCGGTAGCCCTGTTCCGCCCGCGTAACGTACAAGGCCCCGCTGCGGGATTGAAAAGTGATCTGCTGCCCGGCATAGTCCAGATGTTCAAACAGCACGTGGGCGGTAGCCAGCGTAGCGTGTCCGCAGAGATCCACCTCCATCCCCGGCGTGAACCAGCGCAATTGGAACCCACTGCCTTCGGGCACGAAGAAAGCCGTTTCGGACAGATTGTTCTCGAGGGCGATGGCCTGCAGGACATCATCGGACAACCAGCTTTCCAAAGGAACGATAGCGGCCGGATTACCACCGAACAATTCATTAGTAAAAGCATCAACCTGGTATAATTTGTACATGTCAGTAGTGCGTTGCGGTCAAGTCGGGGACTTCCCGGTTAAAAAAAATGGAGCTTCCCGAAGCGGGTAAAATCCTAAAAACCAAATTTGGAAATATCCGTTCATTTTTTGCGAATTTTTTCAGTACAAATTTCCGGCATCGGGCTTAATCTTCTAAAGGAAGGGCGGGTTCAACGGTTGCAATCCTTCGGCTCCGGTGACTGCTAAGCATACCAGGCGGGCAAGATCCAAAGGTACGGCCATCATCGTAGATATTTCCGGGGACTGCTCCCCTTCCATTACCCTCAAGCATAAATAACCATGAACAGAACAAACATTGCTTTCGCAGTTCTACTGAGCCTATTTTTAGGTTCCTGCGGAAAAGAAGAGATCCAGACCTTTGATTGCAGCGGACTGACGCCCACTTACACCGAAAATATCAAATCCATTATTGATGCTAACTGCGCCACCTCGGGCTGCCACAATGCAACTGCCCGGCAAAACGGGATCGACCTGAGCACCTATTCTCTGGTGGTCAGCGAAAGTAACCGGGACCGGTTTCTGGGCAGCATCCAGCAAATTTCCGGATATGACGCTATGCCCCAGGGACGCTCCAAACTGAGTGACGCCAACATCCAGCTCATTTCCTGCTGGATTGAGAACGGGCAGCCGCAATAGGTACGCTTTAGCCTGCGGATTTACGGGCGGGAATAGCGATCAATCCTCATCCCGCCGGTAGATCCGTCCCTCCCCGGCTTTCAGTTGCGTGATCTGCAGATGCAGGCCGTTCCAGGGTAATTTACGGTGGCGGCGGGCTACCATTTTGTGGGTGGAAAAGATCAGGCGGTAGTTCGGGGACTCGGCCACCAACGGGATTTTGACGTTTTTCCGGACCTTTTGGGTATCCAGATTGACCACACAGAGATAAGGGGTATCCACAATCTCCCAGGCGATCACAAAGTGGGTGCCGGCCGGATTGGGATAGATCAGCCAACGCACCGAGCGCCCCTCCGTTTCGGGCCAAAGCTGGTCCGCCTGCAGGCGGATGCGGTGCAGCCGGGCAAAGAGATCCAGATTATCCCCCCATTGGTAAGGGCCGGTCACGGCTTTCGACCCCTGATCGATCAGGAAGACATATAACTTCGTATAGTATTCGTTGGCCACCGGCTCGGGATGCGGGTCCCTTTGCTCGAAACCCAGCGCCATGTAGCTGGGCATATCGGGCAGGAACAGCGCAATGAACAGGCGCGCCTCGTTGCCGTCGAGGTAAAATTTATCGAAGCGGGGGTCGTCCTTATCCCCGGTCATGATGGTAAAACTCGGAGCAAAGCGCCGGGTCGCCAGCAGGTCCAGATACCAGCGGAAATGCCGCATGAATTCCCAGTCGCCTACCGGCACACTTTGCAGATCACCCAAAGTGGCGTCTGCGTCGGACATTTCCAGGTGATCCAGTTCGTCCCCGTAGGCCATAATATCCGGAGCCACCAGAAAGGTTTCGGCAAAATAGGCGAAATAGGGTACCGTCTGCCGGATGTATTTACCCACCATCTGGTGCGGATCGTAATAATCTTCTTTTTTGGTCGGCACCCCTTTCGGCCGCATTTGGACGTGGGACATATCGCCCCGCATAAAATCAAACTGGTATTCGCGCTGCACCCGGGCGTAAAATTCCTGGAAATACGACCAGGTCGCCGTCCGGGGTTGGGAAAAGTCGATCTGCCAGTCGGCATTATCATCCAGACGCTCGTAAAATTTATAGCGGGTCAGTGGCCCGAATACCCGCGACATGACCTGAGGTTTGTGGATCCGGTATTCACACCAGATCCGTCCCAGGTGATCTACCGATCGCGCTTCGGGCCGGGGGTCCACTTCCAGGCCCCGGTAGGGCGGCCCCATAGTAGCCGGTACGGGTTCGTAACCTCTATTAAAAAGCCAGTTTACCAATTCGCCGCGCCGGCGGTTCCGGCCGTCCTGATCCGACGGTTCACCAAACAATACCAGATTTCGCCGGGTCTCGCCGAAAGTATCCGCATAAAAATCATCCCGTTCGGCGGGCCATTCCAGTCCGGCCGATGCCGGTCCGTGCTCCGCCAGGAATTCCAGGGTGGCGTCCTGTACCTGCAGGTGCAGGTCTGCGGCATGATCGACGATCTCGAGTTCAAAGCGTTGTAACCACTCGAAGTGCTGGGGATTCGCAAGCACGATCTCCGCGTAACGGTCCGTATGGGGGATCACATCCATACCCACCGTGCGGCCCAGTGCGTGGAGCAGATTGATCACGGCCCGGAGTTGTACTTCCACCGTGCTGAGGTGGGGACAGAGTGTAGCCAGTTCTTCACTGAAAAATTCCGGGTTGATATTCCGACTGGACATACCGTACAAACTGGCCACCACTCCGGGCTCCCAGATGGGCAGCAAATGAATGGCGGACTGGCTGGCCGGCAGGGTCAGGCTGTATTTGACCACATTCCAGAAATGGCTGATCGTACGCACATTGATGCCCACCAGATTGGCCGATCGGATCCAACTGGTGTCGGTAAGGCCCTCCAACGGGCTGGCCTGCTGGTAATCACTTCCCAGGCAGGCGCTAAGCAGCTCGCTCCCCAGCCGCTCCCGCAACAGCTTCATCACCCGTACACCCGGTAACTGCACAGCCAGCTCGGGTAGCAGTTCCGCGATAAAAGCCCGGTCTCCGGTAACGAATGCCCGGATCGAAGCGTCGGTTTCGGAGCGGTCCAGTCGCTGGAGCCAGGTAGTCAGGTTATCGGATAAAGTCATACGGTGAGCTTGTTGATGATTCGCGCCGGAAATGAAGGGCAATCGGCCGCAGAAAAGGAATGATCATGGAGATCTCCCGCCTGCTACTCCTGGAGCAATTCTTTCACGCTGCAGTTGCTTCTACCAAATTCAGTGAACCGTATTGCTTACCGACAATTGGGCCACTGCACCACATCATTTCATTGCAAGATTAGATAAGAATCAGCGCTAATCCAAATTTTTCTATATTTGCCCTGCGCTAAAAATAAGGTCGCAAAGGAGTTTATGATACAGCAGTTGACACCAACCATAATTTTGGGCGTAATCATCGCTTATTTTTTGCTGTTGATAGGTATATCCTATCTCACCGGCAAGAATGCGGATAATGATCAGTTTTTCCTCGCCGGCAGAAAATCCAATTGGTTGGTGGTGGCCTTCGGTATGATCGGAGCCTCTTTATCCGGAGTGACCTTTATCTCCGTTCCGGGTACGGTCGGAGCCGGCGGTGCCAATCAGGCCTTCTCCTACATGCAGGTCGTTTTTGGTTATCTGCTCGGATACGCAGTGATCGCTCTGGTACTCATGCCTTTATACTACCGGATGCAGCTCACTTCCATCTATACTTACCTGGAAGAGCGACTCGGGCTCAGCGCCTACAAGACCGGTGCGGCCTATTTCCTACTTTCCCGTATTCTGGGTGCTTCCTTCCGTTTATATCTGGTGGCTATTGTATTGCAGAACTTCGTGCTGGGGCCGATGGGAATCCCCTTCTGGGCAACGGTAGCCGCCACAATCCTGCTCATCTGGGTCTATACTTTCCGCGGTGGCATCAACACCATCATCTGGACGGATACCCTGCAAACGCTGAGTATGTTGGTAGCAGTGGTGATTACCATCTTTTCCATCGGCAGTGCGCTGGAAACGGATATCGGCGGTATGATCGATTACGTTCAGAACAGCGAGTACTCCCAAATCTTTTTCTTCGAAGGCGGTTGGAGTGATCCGAATAACTTCTTTAAGCAGTTTATCGGTGGTGCCCTGATCACGATTGTCATGACGGGCCTGGACCAGGATATGATGCAAAAGAACCTGAGTTGCCCGACGATCCGGGATGCCCAGAAGAATATGTTTACGTTCAGCGCGGTGCTGGTCTTTGCGAACTTTTTGTTCCTCAGTCTGGGCGCGCTCTTATATATCTACGCCGCTAATGTAGGCCTTTCTATTCCGGCTCAATCCGACGAATTATACCCGATGATCGCTCTGCAACACCTCTCACCGATGGTCGGTATCGTATTCATCATCGGGCTGATCGCAGCGGCCTATTCCAGCGCGGACTCCGCCCTGACGGCGCTTACGACTTCTTTTTGCGTCGATTTTCTCGACTTTGAAAAATCGGATGTCAGTGAGGAAGAGAAGAAGAAAACCCGTTTCCGGGTACACATCGGTTTTTCCGTTTTACTGTTCATTGTGATCCTGATCTTTAATCTGATCAACGATCGCGCGGTGATCAGTCAACTGCTCAAAGTAGCCGGTTATACCTACGGACCACTGCTCGGCCTGTTCGCTTTCGGCATGCTGACGGACCTGAAAGTCAACAATCGCTGGGTGATCCCCATCTGTATCGCAGCGCCGATCCTCACCTATTTGCTGGATCTGTTTTCCGCTTCCATTTTCTACGGTTTCCAGTTCGGTTACCTGAACCTGGCGGTCAATGGACTGCTGACTTTTGTCGGCCTGCTTACCATTTCGTACCACGTTCCCAAAACGGAAGAAGACTAAGGAAAGGCCTTAGTCCGGCCCGGCGGTTTCTTTTGTTCCTTTCCGGCCGAATGCCTTAATTTTCGCAAAACTTCTTTTATATTGACTCCCCGGACTGCTTTCGTCCGGATCGCCATGTCTTAAATAATTAGTCCAATAACATTGATCAGATCAGGTAAAGCTTCGGCCGTTCCGTGACTGCGATCGTTCGTTATTGGCAACCATTTTTGTAATCCGGCTCTGGCATTTGAGCCGATCATTTTCAGGACCGTATCGACAAAACTACTGCCTCCCGGCACCCTAACACCAGATCATCATGTACCAGCATTTCCAAGTATCCATCGACGAGTATATCGCCCGGGTGAACATCAACCGCCCGGAAAAAGCCAATGCCTTACACCGGGAAGCCTGGGAAGAACTGCAGACGGTCTTCGAAGCGCTCGATCAGGACGATGAGGTACGGGTGATCGTGCTCTCGGGCGAGGGCAAGCACTTTTGTGCCGGAATGGACCTGGAGGTCCTGATGAACATCCAGCAATTTCAGACTATCGATTGTGAGGGACGAAAGCGGGAAAAACTACGGCAATTCATCCTCCGCCTGCAGGCGATGGTCAGTGCGCTGGAAGCCTGTCGCAAACCGGTGCTGGCGGCCGTCAGCGGTGCCTGTGTGGGCGGAGGCCTGGACATCATCGCGGCCTGTGATATGCGCTACTGCTCGGAAGACGCCTATTTTTCCATTAAGGAGATCGATCTGGGTATGGTAGCGGACCTGGGCAGTCTGCAGCGGCTACCGCGCATCATCGGTCCCGGAATGACCGCCGAACTGGCCTATACGGGTCGAAACGTGTCCGGCCGGGAAGCAGCACAGATCGGGCTGGTCAACCAGTGTTACAGCGACCGGGAAGCACTGGAAGCCGGCGTGCTGGAAATAGCCCGGTCGATCGCCCAGAAATCGCCTCTATCCGTCCGCGGGATCAAGGAAGTCATGCTGTACGCCCGGGATCATTCGGTAGCCGATTCGCTCCAGCAGATCAGCATCTGGAATGCCGCCATGTTCCTGTCCAAAGACCTGGAGGAAGCATTCCTGGCGGCCCAGAGCCGGCGCCCTCCGAAATTCCAATGAGCAGTTAGGGGCCGCAAATTGACATTACAATTCCCGAAAAATTCCTACCTTGGCGGCGCCAAAAAGTGAAGTATAGCTTCAAATACGGGCTCTTCACAGGTATAACCTACTGATTATTAACCCCCAAGGTATACTAATCCCAAATCTCCTCCAAAAACAGAAACAACCGAAAACATGTCAAATATTCACGCAGCAATAACCGGGGTACATGCCTATGTGCCAGATTATGTGTTGACCAATAAGGAACTGGAAACCATGGTGGATACCAACGACGAGTGGATCACCACCCGCACCGGTATCAAGGAGCGCCGTATTCTGAAAGGAGAAGGACAGGGAACTTCCGTTCTGGGCATCGAATCCGTAAAGGGACTGCTGGAGAAAACCAATACCGACCCGGCCGAGATCGAATTAGTGATCTGCGCGACCGTAACCGCCGATATGCCTTTCCCGGACACGGCCAACCTCATCGCCAGCGCGACCGGGATGAAAAATGCCTTTTGCTACGATATCAATGCGGCTTGCTCGGGATTTTTGTACGCACTGACTACCGGATCGATGTTCATCAGTTCCGGCCAGTATAAAAAGGTGATCGTAATCGGCGCCGACAAGATGTCTTCCATCATCGATTATACCGACCGTACTACCTGCGTGATCTTCGGTGACGGCGGCGGTGCGGTGCTGCTGGAGCCCAACGATGAGGGTTACGGCGTGCTGGACTCCCTGCACAAAAGCGACGGCAGCGGATCGGAATTCCTGCATCTCAAGGCCGGCGGTTCGCGTTATCCGGCCACGGTGGATACCATTGCGGCCCGCGAGCACTTTGTATTTCAGAACGGCCGCCCGGTATTTAAGGCCGCCGTTTCGGGCATGAGCGACGTGGTGACCCGCGTGATGGCCCGCAACGGTCTGACAACGGATGACGTAAAATGGCTCATTCCGCACCAGGCCAATAAGCGGATTATCGAGACCGTGGCCAAGATGGCCGATTTCCCCATGGAAAAGGTGATCGTCAACATCCAGCGCTACGGAAATACGACGGCCGGCACCCTTCCGCTTTGCATGTGGGAATACGAAAAAGAATTCAATAAAGGAGATAATATAATACTGACCGCATTTGGCGGCGGTTTTACCTGGGGAGCGATCTATCTGAAATGGGCTTATTGATCGCAATTTTTTTATCTTTGCGTGGTTTTTCTAAAAATGAAGCCAAAAAAGGTTTGTCAACCATAGATTAGATTCAAAAAATTGTTTTCTGCAATGGCAAGTACTTCAGATATTCGCAACGGCATGTGCATCGAAATGAACAATGATACCTTTATCGTTGTGGAATTTCAGCACGTAAAACCAGGAAAAGGAGCTGCATTTGTTCGCACCAAATTGAAAAGTCTGACCACCGGACGTGTACTGGATCATACCATTCCGGCCGGCCACAAAGTAGACGATGTGCGGGTAGAACGCCGCAAATTCCAGTTTCTGTACAGTGATGAAGATGTAGACGGTAAGAAGTATCATTTCATGAACTCCGAGACGTATGAGCAGACCTTCCTACGGGAGGCCATGATCGAAAACCCCGGATTGCTGAAAGAAGGAACGGAGGTTGATATTCTTTACCACGCGGTGAACGAAACGGCGCTGACGCTGGAAATGCCTCAGTATATCATTTTGGAAGTCACCTACGCCGAACCCGGTGTTAAAGGAGATACTGCAACCAATACTTTAAAACCGGCAACCGTAGAAACCGGAGCGGAGGTGAGAGTGCCACTTTTCATCAATGTTGGTGATAAGGTAAAAGTGGATACCAAAACGGGAGCTTACATGGAACGTGTAAAACAATAAAACATGACCTTTAAGGAAATACAGGATCTATTAAAGCTGATCAGCAAGCTGGAATTGGCTGAATTCAAACTGAAAGAGGATGAATTCGAACTGGTCGTGCGGACCAAAGAATATTACAAAGGCAGAGGAAAAGGGAATATCGTAAGTACTGCGGCTCCCCTCCTGCCCGTCTCTACGGTTCCGCCTTCTTTTGCCCAACCGCAAGCGGCACCGGCTCCCGCACCGGCTCCGAAAGCAGAATCGGCCGCACCGGCTAAATCAGAGTCGGAAGAAAGCGACGAAAGCGCTAATTACTTACCGATCAAGTCCCCGATGGTGGGTACCTTCTACCGTTCTTCTTCTCCCGACAAAGCTGCTTATGTAAAAGTAGGCGATGTGGTGGAAGCCGGATCCGTAGTGTGTATCATCGAAGCCATGAAACTGTTCAACGAGATCGAATCGGAGATCAGCGGACGCATCGTGAAAGTAATGGTAGAAGACGCCCAGCCCGTTGAGTACGACCAGGTACTGTTCCTGGTAGATCCCAAGGGCTAATTCTTTTAACTTTGAAACTGTTGTATGTTTAATAAGATCCTGATTGCCAACCGCGGAGAGATAGCCCTGCGCATCATCCGGACCTGCCGGGAAATGGGCATTAAGACCGTGGCCGTTTATTCAACGGCCGATCGCGAAAGCCTGCACGTACGCTTTGCGGACGAAGCGGTCTGTATCGGTCCGCCTTCTTCCACCGAATCTTATCTGAGTATTCCCAAGATCATGGCCGCCGTGGAGATCACCAACGCGGACGCCGTCCACCCGGGCTACGGGTTCCTGGCGGAAAACGCTGATTTTGCGGAAGTGTGTGCCGAATACGGCATCAAGTTCATCGGACCGACACCGGAACAGATCCGGAAGATGGGGGATAAGATCACCGCGAAAGAAACCATGATCAAGGCCGGCGTACCGGTAGTACCGGGGTCAGAAGGCCTGGTGAAGGACGTCAAGCACGGATTGAAGATCGCCGAGGAGATCGGTTATCCGGTGATCATCAAGGCAACGGCCGGCGGTGGCGGTAAAGGGATGCGCGTGATCTGGAAAGCGGAGAATTTCGAAGACCAGTGGAACAAAGCCCGCCAGGAAGCCAAAGCTTCTTTCGGCAATGACGGGATCTATATTGAGAAATTCGTCGAAGAACCACGCCATATTGAATTTCAGATCGTCGGCGACCAGAAGGGCAAGGTAGTCCACCTGTCGGAAAGGGACTGCTCCATTCAGCGTCGCCACCAGAAACTGGTAGAAGAATGCCCCTCTCCCTTTATGACGGACGAGCTGCGTAAAGCCATGGGCGATGCGGCCGTGCGCGCGGGTGAGGCAATTAATTACGAAGGTGTGGGTACCATCGAATTCCTGGTGGACAAATACCGCAACTTCTACTTCATGGAAATGAATACCCGGATCCAGGTAGAACACCCGGTTACGGAAGAAGTGATCGACCACGATCTGATCAAGGAACAGATCAAGATCGCAGCCGGCGAGCGGATCACCGGAGGGAACTACTACCCGACCGGCCACGCCATCGAGTGCCGGATCAATGCGGAAGATCCCTTCAATGATTTCCGTCCCAGCCCGGGTCAGATCCAGTCTTTCCACAGTTCCAAAGGGCACGGGGTACGCGTGGATACGCACGTATACGCCGGCTATAAGATCCCGCCTTATTACGACAGTATGATCGCCAAGCTGATCTGCCGGGCGCGTACGCGGGAGGAATGCATTACGAAGATGGAACGGGCACTGGATGAATTCATCATTGAGGGCGTGAAGACCACCGTACCTTTCCACTCCCGTCTGATGAAGGATGAGAACTTCCGGAAAGGGGATTTCCATACCGGATTCCTCAACGATTTCGATCTGTCGGAAGATCCTTCCTGATCCGATCAGCACCTGAGTTAAACAAAACAGACTACCAGGTGTACTTGGTAGTAACGAACGCTTTAATCCGAAGGCGCGAAGACACAAAACAGGTTTTGCAGGGGAACAACTGGGTTCTCCGATCAAAGCTGCTTTGTGACTTCGCGCCTTTGCGGTAAATAATAAACTGCAAGATGAACAGTTTCTGGAGGTTGATGAAGTACCTGGGGAAATACCGGGGACTGGTACTCGGCAATATCGTCAGCAACATACTGACGGCGGTATTCACCGTGGTGGCCATTCCGCTGCTGGCTCCTTTTCTCAACCTGCTTTTCAGTGAGGATGATTCCAGGCTGTTGCGCGAGATGCCCCCCGACAGCGGCGGCATCTCCTACGCCAACGACTGGCTGAACTACCAGTTGAGTCAGCTCATCATCCAGCTGGGCAAGGAACAGGCCCTACTCTACGTGATCGGGGCCATCATCGGCGCATTTTTTCTCAAAAACCTCTTTCGCTATCTCGCCCTGTTCTTTATGGCACCGGTGCGCAACGGCGTGGTCCGCGATCTGCGCAAGCAGTTGTTCAACAAAGTACTGGACCTGCCGCTGGCCTATTTCTCCGAAGAACGCAAAGGCGATACCATTTCCCGGGTCTCCTCCGATGTCCAGGAAGTGGAAGGTAGTATCCTGAACGTACTGGAAGCGGTGTTCCGCGAGCCCCTGATCATTGCGGGTTCACTGGGTTACATGGTGTACGTGAGCCCGAACCTGACCGTTTTTGTATTTGGCCTGATCCTCTTTACGGCCTTTATTATCGGCGGGATCGGCCGCACTCTGAAACGCTCTTCCTCTATTGTACAGGAAAAGCTGGGGAACATCGTGGCCATTTTGGAGGAAGCACTCGGCGGACTGCGTATTATCAAGGGATTTAACGCGGAGGACTACCAGCGCCGTAAGTTCTCGCGCGAGAATAACGGCTACCGGATCACGCTCACCCGCCTGTTGTGGCGGAGGGATCTCTCCTCTCCCCTATCCGAATTTCTCGGAATTTCTGTAGTGGCCATCCTGCTGTGGTACGGCTCCCGCCTGGTATTTTCGGGCAATATGGACGCGGAGGTATTCCTGACTTTCATTTTCGCATTCTACAATGTGATCGACCCGGCCAAATCCTTTTCCAAAGCCTACTATCACATCCAAAAGGGGATCGGAGCCATGGAACGCATCGAATTGATCCTCGATGCGCCCAATGCCATTCAGGAAAAACCCGATGCGCTGCCCATCGAAGACTTTCAGTCCGAGATCGTCTACCGGGATGTCCGGTTCAGCTACCGCGATGAAGAAGGACCGGTGCTGCGCGATATCGACCTCCATATTCCCAAGGGAAAGGTCATTGCGCTGGTGGGTCCGTCGGGTGCCGGTAAGTCAACGATCGTCGATCTCCTGCCCCGATTTTACGACGTCAGCGGCGGTCAGATCCTCATCGACGGTAAGGATATCCGGGACTACAAGCTGCGGGATCTTCGCTCCCTCATGGGTATCGTCTCCCAGGAAGCGATCCTCTTTAATGACACCATTTACAACAATATCGTTTTCGGATTGAACGACGTTCGGCCCGAGCAGGTAGAACGGGCGGCCCGGATCGCGAATGCGCACGACTTCATCACGGCCACCGAACACGGCTATGAGACCAATATCGGCGACCGGGGGAACAAACTCAGCGGAGGCCAGCGCCAGCGCCTGACCATCGCCCGGGCCATTCTGAAAAATCCGCCTATCCTCATTCTGGACGAAGCGACCTCGGCCCTGGATTCCGAATCGGAGCAGCTGGTGCAGTCTGCACTGGTGGAACTGATGAAAAACCGGACCTCGATCGTGATCGCGCACCGCCTGTCCACCATTCAGCACGCCGATGAGATCGTGGTAATGAAAGCCGGGAAGATCATCGAACGGGGCGATCACCGCCATCTGCTGGAACAACAGGGCGAGTACCGGAAGCTGGTAGCATTGCAGGCGTTTTAAGAACGGCTTCCTCCTGCCGATACCAAAGCACATAGTTTCACTCCATTTTCCTTCCAGGTAAACAATTCACCTGCGTTTCCAACTCGCCGATCTCCAAGCGCAGAATAAACTGCGGTAGTGGACAGAGATAGTGAACATTTCCCTCCATCTCCTGTTAGCAAAAAGAAATGTATACAGCATAGTAGACTATAATCAAACTTAAAGCTAAAGTAAGGCTTATGGACAAGGAGCGTTTTTTGCAGTCGGGGCTTCTGGAGCAGTATGTTCTGGGGCTTACAACTGAAGAGGAGAATGAGGAAGTAGAGCGCTACGCCCACGCATTCCCGGAAATACAATCTGAGATAGATCTTTTACGCAATGCCGTACGGCAATATGCCGAAGAGCAGATTGCCACCCCAAAAATAAATCATCACCCTTATCTGAGTGCTTCCCCCACCGCCCAGGAGGACGAAGAAGATTTCTTTACGGAAAAGTCCGCTCCGGCGATGAGCCAGTGGATCATGGCAATTTTTCTGGTCCTGTTCGCCGCTTTCGGCTTTTATTACTTCTCCCAGGCCCAGCGGTCCCAGGAAAGACTCTCCCAGCTCAACAAAAATTTTATCGCTTTTAAAAACGATTGTCAGAAGGAACAGGAATCTTTACAAGAACTCCAACAACAAGTAGCCTTTTACGAAAACAACCTTACCAGCCCCCTCCAACTGGAAGGAACCAGCCTGGCGCCCGACTCCGAAGTGCGGGTATTCTGGAACGAACAGGAGCAACTGGCCGTGGTACAGGTGTTCTCGCTACCGGATCATCCGGTAAGTAAACAGTACCAGATCTGGGCCGATATCGCCGGTACAATGGTGAATCTGGGCATGATCGATGCGCACAATACCGAGCCGCAGATCATTCGCTGTCTGCCTAAAGCCAGCAGCCTCAACATTACCCTCGAACCAGTTGGCGGCAGCAAAGTCCCCCATGTGGATCAACTGTACGCCAATGTGAGTCTGCCCTGAACGGAATGAACCGGATCCGTACAATTACCCCTTGCAACAGATTGCCCGTAATGCCTTCCTACCGGTCTGCTGAAAAATTATTTTAAATTTTTTTTCGAAAAAAACGGGGCATTATTTCCCGCAAACCCAGCCTTTTCGGGAGTAAAACACATTATTTATTTTTTTAAAGTACTTACCCGCTAAAAATTCACCTGCATTTTTTGGATAAGCGATGTTTTTTTTTCATTTTAGCACTGCCCTCATGAACTATCGCTCCTATTTTATTTTTTAACATCACTAATCTGTCATGCTATGTTGATACTTACAATTGTAGCCGGGGCATTTGTCTTCGGCGGGGGCCTGATCTTGATGTCCAACTTGACGGCCAACAACAACCGGAGCTAAAATAAGCTCAGCTTTAAGCAACCAAGTTGCTATCCTACTTATCTCCAATCCCACAAGAACGTAGCACCACTCATTCCCTATAAAGCACCCCAATCAGACTACACCAATTAGATACCCGAGTTTCTACAGCTATATTCTAAAACCATGATCACCGCAAGGTGATTTTGCAGTAATTCTACCCGGAAGGCCTTTTTTTGGCAGGGTAATTGCATAGGTATGTATAGGCATACAGCTTTCCACGGATTGCCGTATGTGACAAGCTTTTATGTGGTTACTATAAATACCGGATAATATGATATTACTGAAACTTGCTATTCTGGCCCTGGTGGTTGGAGGTGGCCTGATATGGGCTGCCAAGAATCTATCGAGGGAGGAATGAAACCTGAGTTAAGGCGAGGGAAAAAGTGTATAAGTCAAAAAGTGTGAACCGACGTCCGTAGTCCGGGCCTCAGATCTCCACACTGGTGAACTTATACACTTTTGAACTCGTTAGTCCAGTTTCAGCACATCCAGAAACGCCCGTTGGGGCACCTCTACTTTACCGAACTGACGCATTTTCTTCTTACCGGCTTTCTGCTTTTCCAGCAGTTTCCGCTTCCGGCTGATGTCACCACCGTAACACTTGGCAGTAACGTCCTTACGCAGGGCGGAAATGGTCTCACGGGCAATAATCTTGGCGCCGATGGCGGCCTGGATCGCGATGGCAAACTGCTGACGCGGCAACAGTTCCTTGAGACGTTTACAGATCTTACGGCCAAAGGCTTCCGCTTTCTCCCGGTGTACCAGGGCCGACAGGGCATCGACGTTCTCACCGTTCAGTTTTATATCCAGTTTTACCAAATCCGATTTGCGGTAGTCGTCCATCTGATAATCAAAGGAGGCATAACCCCGCGAAATGGATTTCAGGCGATCGTAGAAGTCGAAAACGATCTCCGCCAGCGGCAGGTCAAACTGTAGTTCAACCCGGGTGGTGGTCAGATAGATCTGCTTGATCAGAATACCCCGTTTTTCCATGCACAGGTTCATGATCGCACCGATGTATTCCGGTTTGGTGATGATCTGGGCGTTGATATAGGGTTCTTCCACATAGTCCATGACGGTCGGATCGGGTAGATCCGCCGGGTTGCGAACGTTTAGTTTATCGCCCTTCTTGGTATACGCGATGTAGGATACGTTCGGTACCGTGGTGATCACGTCCTGGTTGAATTCCCGGGACAGGCGTTCCTGAATGATCTCCAGGTGCAGCATCCCCAGGAAACCGCAACGGAAGCCGAAACCAAGAGCCGCCGAGGTTTCCGGTTCGAAGATCAGGGAGGCGTCGTTCAGTTGCAGTTTTTCCAGACTGTCCCGCAGGTCTTCAAAATCGTCATTATCCAGCGGGAAGATACCGGCGAAAACCATGGGTTTTACATCCTCAAATCCCTGAATAGCTTTATCACAACGCCGCTCTTCGTGGGTGATCGTATCCCCTACTTTAATCTCTTTGGATACCTTGATCCCCGTGATGACGTAGCCTACATTCCCCGCTTCCAGCGTTTTGGTGGGAATATTTTCCAGCTGCATTACCCCAATCTCATCGGCCGCGTAGACATTCCCGGTATTGACGAAACGGATCTCTTCGCCCTTCTTCAGGCGACCGTTCATCACCCGTACGTAGGCAATCACGCCCCGGAAGGGGTTAAAGATAGAGTCAAATACCAGGGCCTGAAGCGGTGCTTCGGGATCGCCGGAAGGTGCCGGAATGCGATCAACGATCGCTGCCAGGATATTTTCTACTCCCAGTCCGGTTTTTCCACTGGCCAGAATAATATCTTCTTTGGGGCAACCGATCAGATCGATCACCTGGTCGGAAACTTCTTCGATAATAGCGGTATCCATGTCCACCTTATTCAGCACCGGAATGATCTCCAGATCGTGCTCAATAGCCAGGTAAAGATTGGAGATCGTCTGGGCCTGAATGCCCTGCGTAGCGTCTACCAGTAGAAGTGCGCCTTCACAGGCGGCAATAGAACGGGATACTTCGTATGAAAAGTCAACGTGGCCCGGAGTGTCAATGAGGTTGAAGGTATATTCTACTCCATCCGTATGCTGGTACTTCATTTGGATCGCGTGGCTCTTGATGGTGATACCCCGCTCCCGCTCCAGGTCCATGCTGTCTAAGGTCTGCTCTTTCAGATCGCGATCGGATACGGATTTTGTCGTTTCCAACAGGCGGTCGGAAAGCGTACTTTTCCCGTGATCGATATGTGCGATAACACAAAAATTTCGGATATGCTTCATGGGCGCAAAGATATGCTTTTTTCTACATTTAGTACTCGGCGATCGCCGGTTCCCCAATTATATTTTTTGGGCGATTTTAAATCGTAAAATTTAGCCGGGCGACCGCCTTTCCGGCAGTGCCCAGACCGGCTTTATCTCCATCCTTCATTACCAATTACAACTCCGAATCCGGACGAATGTTTCGCGCTTTCCGCAAATAGTCGATATGCATACGGTAGTAGCCTGAGAGCGTGCTCAAAATGCCCGGTGAAGATGGCCATAAGCACAAAACACTTATCTGAAAATCAGACCATTACCAATCAAAAATCCAAGCAGCACACCTAGTCGACTGCTCTGATATCCCCCCCGTCTCCAACTCACCCCCTCACCAAGTCACCAAGTCTCCCCCTCTCCAACTCACCCTTTCACCAACCCTCCCCTCACCCAAACTCCACAAAGCCATTGTCCGAAAATGAACACTCCCAGTCCGGCAGTGTACAGTCTCGCCGCAAAATCACAGCCCATCCAAGTCATAACAAATTGATTTACAATCACTAAACAAACATGGCATAATGCTTGATCCCTATCCGACAAAACCGCCTCATTATGCTCTTCCATTACAGCAAAATACTCCTGCGAACCCTGTGGCGAAATAAGACCTATACCGCCCTCAACCTGCTTGGCCTCACCGTTGGTATGATCGCTTTTTTGCTCATCATGCTGTACGTGCAGTACGAAATCAGTTTTGACCAGCATAACGCTCAAAAGGACCGGATCTACCGCGTGATCAAAAGAGAAGTGGGAAATGCCTACTTCGGCACGGATTATTTTGCCGTAACTCCGGCGCCCCTGGCCCCGACCCTGCAGGAGGAATTCCCGGAAGTGGAAGCGGCGACCCGGATCTTCAAAAAAAGGGAAGTGTTACTGAGTTCCGACCGCTTCTCTGCCCTGGAACCCGCAGTTTACGGTCTGGCCCCCGAAACTTTTGACATTTTCACCTTCACCGCTAAGGCGGGAGATCTGGCGT
The DNA here is from genome assembly GCF_002646595.1 of Flavilitoribacter nigricans DSM 23189 = NBRC 102662. Classification (GTDB taxonomy): domain Bacteria; phylum Bacteroidota; class Bacteroidia; order Chitinophagales; family Saprospiraceae; genus Flavilitoribacter; species Flavilitoribacter nigricans. Next base: position 203,345 of record NZ_PDUD01000023.1, on the reverse strand, counting down.
CCTTTCGGAGCGGCAACAGTGCAGCCGTCCTATCCGCATCCTACGCCCGTAAATATTTCGGCGATGCCGATCCGATCGGACAAACGCTCCGTTACAAGGGCGACCACGCATTTACCGTGGTGGGTGTGATCGAGGATATGCCCGCTAACGCCCATTTTCGGATGGACGTGATGGTGGATTTTACAACTTTGGCCAAACTGGAAAACCGTAGCCTGGGAAACTGGCAAAGCAGTTCATTTTTCACCTATTTCCTGCTGGATGATCGTGCCGACCCCGATAAACTGGCCGCAAAACTACCGGAACTGATCGGCAAATACATCAGCCCAAATGAGGAGGAGAGCAGCACCCAGTTTCACCTGCAACCTCTGCTCGATATCCACCTGCATTCCACCGCAAATTTTGATATCGGCCCCACCTCAGACAGCCAAAATCTCTATATCTACGCCCTGATCGCATTCCTCATTCTGCTCATCGCGTGTATCAATTACATCAATCTCAGCACGGCAAGGTCCTTCCGCCGGGCCCGGGAAGTCGGTATTCGAAAAACCGTCGGCGCTCATAAAAGTCATCTGATCCTACAGTTTCTTGGCGAATCATTTGCCCTTAGTCTGGGTGCCCTGGTCATTGCCTACGCGGCCGTTTCCTATCTGCTACCCGGATTTTCCCGGTTTGTGGGCAGTGAATTGTCCCTGGCACCGTGGAAAGATCCCTGGCTGTTGCCCGCACTGACCGCTATCTTCGGTGCGGTCGGCCTGCTTTCCGGCGCCTATCCCGCCCTGGTACTTTCTTCTTTCAATCCCGTTAGTGCGCTCAAGGGTAAACTGACCGGCAACCGGAGATCAGCGCTGAGAAACGTGCTGGTTGTCACCCAATTCGCCGTCTCGGCCGGCCTGGTCATCAGCACCCTGATCATCACCCGGCAATTGAAATTCATCCAGGAAAAGGACATGGGCTACCAGCGGGATCAGATCATGGTCATTAACCTGCCGGATCCGGCTCTGATGGACGATCTGCCCGTACTGAAAGCCGAACTGGCCAAAATACCTGAAGTGCGGATGGTCTCTTCGGCCAGCTCGATGCCCAACAGCATCAATTCCAATTCCGGAGCCCAGTGGCCGGGAAAACCCAATGATGTCGACATCATGCTCTACGGTGGTTACGTAGATTACGATTACACCAAGCTGTTCGAACTGGAGCTGGTCGCAGGCCGGCATTTTTCCCGGGAATACGGGGACGAAAGCAAATCGGTACTGCTCAATGAAAGTGCCGCCCGGGCGCTCGGCTGGGAAGAACCGCTGGGCAAAAACCTGATCAGCTGGAGCGGCGATACGGCTACGGTGGTGGGAATACTCAAAGACTTCCACCAACACTCCCTGCATTTGAGTATCGCCCCCTTACAGCTATTTTTTAAGGACGAAGAATACCAGCTGGCGGTCAAGGTCAGTGGCAGTCAGCTTGAGGAAACCATCGGGGCGATCGAATCGACCTATAAGCAGTTTTCCAGGGATTACCCGTTCGACTATCGTCTTTTCGATGAGGTCTTTGCGGCCGCTTATACCAATGACCAGAAAACGGCAACCATGGCGAACTGGTTTACCCTGTTGATCATCCTGATCGCCTGCCTGGGTCTCTACGGCCTGTCGGCTTTCACCACCGAGATGCGGATCAAGGAAGTGGGCATCCGAAAAGTGTTGGGGGCATCGGTCTCCTCGCTGATCATTTTGCTTTCCCGGCAGTATCTTTCGCTGGTATTACTTTCCTTTGTGATTGCCATCCCGCTGGCTTACTGGGTCATGTCCGAATGGCTGAATAATTTTGTTTACCACATTTCGATCGGGGCCACCATTTTCCTCTGGACCTTCTTCGCGATGATCGCCATTACTCTGCTGACGGTTGGTTATAAGACCTTTATGGCCGCCATTCGCAGACCGGTAGATGCGATAAGCACCGAATAGCCAAGGTAAAACGAGCTTATTTTTCACCAAATTCAAAAACCGAAGGATGCTGTTCCATCATTTCAAAGTACTTATCCGGACGCTGCTGCGCAATAAAACTTACACCGCGCTGAATATAGTCGGCCTTACCGGTGGTCTGATCGCCTTTCTGCTGATTACGTTGTACGTGCAGTATGAATTCAGCTTTGATCAGTATCACGAAAATAAGGATCGCATTTACCGGGTAGTCAAACAAAATAAGGGGAGTGAATACTTCGGCTCCGACCGCTACGCCGTGACGCCTCCCCCCCTCGCTCCTACCCTCCAGGAAGAATTCCCGGAAGTAGAAGCAGCAACGCATCTCTATGCCCCGAAAAGTACTTTGATCGGCGTGGATCAGGCAACCTATCTGGAAGAAAAAGTGGTGGGCGCTTCTCCCGAAATATTCGATATTTTTTCGATCGAGATTCTCTCAGGAAATCAGGGAGAACTGCTCACTGAAAAATACTCGGGAGTGATCAGCGAGTCGCTGGCGCAAAAGTATTTCGGTAACGCCTCCCCTATCGGACAAACCATTCTCTATAAAGGCAGCCATCCCTACACCATCGTGGGCGTAATGGCCGACCTGCCCGCCAACAGCCATTTCCGAATGGACCTGCTCCTCGATTTTGCGGGGATGCTGGATACCGAACCCGCAACCATGGATCAGTGGCAGAACAATTTCTTTTATACGTATTGTCTGTTAAGAGATGAGGCCACGCCCCAGGAACTGGAGGCCAAACTCCCCAGCATCGTTGCCAAGTATTTAACCGATGCCAATGGCGGAGGTGCCTTCAATAACACCCGCTTTTATCTACAGCCCGTACCCAGCATACACCTCCAATCCAGGATCAATTTTGAGATCAATCCGAACGGGGATATCCGCACCCTGCGAGTCTTTATTCTTATTGCACTACTGATCTTACTGATCGCGGGTATCAATTACATTAACCTCAGTACCGCAAAAGCATTTCGCCGGGCGCGGGAGATCGGGATCCGGAAAACCATCGGTGCCCATCGCCGGCAATTAGTCTTCCAGTTTCTGGGAGAATCATTTTTCCTAACCTTTTGCGCCCTGATCCTTACCCTCGTTGTTGTTCATTACCTGTTGCCCGGTTTTTCGGAATTTGTCGGCCGGGATCTCAGCCTCTCCCCCGTCGGGCAGATTTGGTTGATCCCGTTTTTACTCGTGGTTTTCCTGCTGGTCGGCCTGCTGTCCGGGCTCTATCCGGCGGTGGTCCTGTCTTCTTTCAAACCCCTGTCTATCCTAAAAAGCCATGCCCCGTCCGGGCAGAAGAAATCTACTCTGCGCAATACCCTGGTCGTCGCTCAGTTCGCCGTTTCGGCGGCCCTGATCATCAGCACGCTGGTCATCTCCCGCCAGCTGAACTTTATCAAAAGCAAGGATATGGGGTTCAATCGGGAACAGGTGATCGTACTGAATATCCGGGATTTTGAATTGCGCAAGAAGACGCAGACCCTCAAGGAAGAGCTGCTGAGAATACCGGAAGTAAAAATGGTCTCGACGGCTTCCGATATGCCCAATTTTTTCGATTCCAGTACGGGAGCCAACTGGCCCGGGAAACCGGAAGATGTGGACGTGCGCCTGTATACCGGCCAGATCGATTATGACTATCTGGATCTTTTTGAAATGGAACTTGCCGAAGGGCGGGGTTTTTCCCGCGAATACGGCGACGAAAAAAACGCCGTACTGCTCAATGAAAGTGCGGTAAAGGCTCTGGGCTGGGAAGAACCGATTGGTAGACAGATTTTCAAATGGGGCCGGGATACGGCAACGGTGGTGGGTGTACTGAAGGACTTTCACCACAATTCCCTCCATTTGTCCATTGCGCCGATGCAGCTTTTTTTCACCGCATCTTCCCGGCAGGTGGCCGTAAAGGTCAGTGGTAAAAATATGGCGGAAACGATTGCCGCCATCGAGGCCGCCCAAAAGCAATTTGCACCCAATTACCCCGTCGAGTACCAATTCTTCGAAGAATCCTTTGCGCAGGCCTACGAAAGTGAGATCAAAACCGGGAAAATGGCGAGCTGGTTCACCCTGCTGATCATCATCATCGCCTGTCTGGGCCTCTACGGACTTTCTGCTTTTACCGCGGAAATGCGGATCAAGGAAGTAGGCATCCGGAAGATCCTCGGTGCTTCGGTAGGATCACTCCTGCTGCTGCTCTCGAGAAACTTTTTATCACTGATTATACTGGCATTCCTGATCGCCACCCCGCTGGCCTATTATTTTATGAGCCTGTGGCTTGAGAACTTTGTCTACCACATCGATATTGGCCTGTCCGTCTTTATCTGGACGCTGGTGGCCATGCTGGCCATTACCCTGCTGACGGTGGGGTATCGCACGCTGCGAACGGCGCTGGGGCGGCCGGTGGAGGCCTTACAGCAGGAAGATTAGCCCACGCTTACTCGACTACGAAGTGGTAACCGACCCCCTTGATGGTCACGATCCGCAGGCGGGGATCCCCTTTCAAATAATCCCGCATTTTGGTGATGTAAACATCGAGGTTCCGCGAGTTGAAAAACGAATCATCACCCCAGATCTCCTGCAGGATGTGCTTGCGTTGCACGATGCGATTCTGGTATTCGCAGAGAATGCGCAGCAATTCGGTCTCCCGGTGGGAAAGCGTACGGCTCTCTCCCTCGAAATGCAGCTCGTATTTATTGGGTAGAAAATTGTAGTGGCCGAGCGTAATGGTATCCCCCGGAGCGGGCGGGGCGGTCTGCTGACTGCTCAGGTGGAGCAGATTCTGGACCCGCACGATCAGTTCCTCCATACTAAAGGGCTTGCGCAAATAATCATTGCCACCCGATTTGAATCCCTGGAGTACATCTTCGGTCTGATTTTTTGCCGTCAGGTACATGATGGGCACCTGCGGATTTTCCTCGCGAATGTCCTGTCCGATAGCGAAACCGTCGCGGTTAGGCAGCATGACATCCAGGACGCAAACGTGCGGCTGAAAATCCCGATACGCCTGCAGGGCCTGAGCGCCGTCGCGGATCATCCGCACCTGAAAGGCCCGGCTTTCGAGACTTTCCTTCACGATCCGCCCCAGAAAGGGTTCGTCCTCTACGTATAAGATCTTGGTTAATTTCATATGCTTTTTTTTTGCGCGTCTCGCTTTAGAACCTTATTGGCCCGAACCGGAAGGATTAGTAAGCTCGATAGAGATTGCTAAGCCCATATTACCAAAGATTGTTTTAATAAGCTCGATAGAGATTGCTAAGCCCATACCACCAAAGATTGTTTTAATAAGCTCGATAGAGATTGCTAAGCCCATACCACCAAAGATTGTTTTAATAAGCTCGATAGAGATTGCTAAGCCCATACTACCAAAGATTGTTTTAATAAGCTCGATAGAGATGGTTAAGCCTGTAAACGCAGAGATTTTAATGCCGCCTTAGTAGGCTCGCCGGGGATTACAAATCCCATAAAATTCCGCTTACCAATCCCTAAAGGGCTTAGCAATCGGAATTTTAGTTTTTTGGAAAGGTCAGGGTAAAACGGCTGCCGTTGCCCGGTTTGCTGTGTACTTCCACCCGCCCGCCGTGTTTGGCCACCACTGCCGCCACGTAGCTCAGGCCGAGGCCGTAACCTTTGGCATTGTGCACATTACCCTGCGGTACCCGGAAGAACTTCTCGAAGATCCGTTCCTGGTAGGCAGCGGGGATACCCATGCCATTATCCTGCACACTGATGCGCAGCCAGTCTGGTTCCGCTTCCAGGTGCAATTTCACTTCCGGTTGCTGTCCGTTCCGGTATTTGAGGGCATTATCCAGTAAATTGAACAGGACGGAACTGAGGTGCGTCCGGTCTCCCTGAATGGAAAAATCGCGACCGCTCACCTTCAGTTCGTGCCGAGCATCGTACTGATCGAATTGCACCTGCATGGTCCGCAGAATGGTCCGGGTTACTTCGGACATATCCAGCGTTTCCAGCTGCAGGTCCGGTTCTTTCTGTTCGAAGGTAGTGAGTCGCAGTACCCGATCAACCAGTAAAGACAATCGCTTGAGTTCATCCCGGGAAATATCCAGGTATTCCCGGGTAAGAGCGGGGTCCTGCAGCGCCCCAAAATCCCGCAGCGCCTCGATGGCCACACTAACGGAACTGATCGGAGTCTTCAATTCGTGGGTAATATTGCTGAGCAATTCGTTTTTAAGTAATGAAAGCCGGTGTTGCTTGCGCAAACTCCGGTAGATTAGAGCGAATGCCAGGGCGATCACCCCGAACAGCAGCAGCGAGAACAGGGCTTCTTCCCACATCTGTCCCAGTACGAATGCGCGGTAGTTGGGAAATACTGCCATAAATTCCTGACTGCCGAACATATTGGCGCTCACCGCCCGGGTTGCCAGTCCGGATGCCGGCACCATTTCTTCCGAATGCAATGCAAAAGGCAGCAGCATATCCTCCTGCTTCAGTTTGGCGGTATACAGCGTCTGCACCGTATCCACGGACAGGGAATCATTCGCCAGGCCGAACAGGATCTGCATGCCCATGGGTGCGCGGTCGGCCCGGGCGAACAAATTCCGGATACCACTGGCGCTCGAATCACTCATCGTAAGCATGGATGAAGAAGGGCCTTCCGAGATGACCTCATCGACCTGACTGATCACGATCATTCGGCCGGTATCAAAACCAAGTCCCGGCAATCCCGGCAGGCTGTCGGTTTCCACATGCATAAAGTGATCTGCCCCGAGCACCCGCTTTTTCAGGATCCGGGTGGAAAAATTAATCGTGGGGTTGAGAGGTGCGTGGTCAAGGTTGACCCGCAACTCACAGCTATCAGCTAACCCCACCTCGTCGCGCAGGCGGTCGATGGTCTGGGCATCGTACAGTTCGCGCACAGCGATCTCCAGGAGTTCGCCCGCCCGTCGGGTAAACTGCGACTTCTCCGTCCGGTAGGTCCGTTCGAGCCACACCGCCTGAAAAGCCAGCAGCAGTACCAGACCGAACAGCATCAGCCCTACCGGCAACCAGTCTTTTTTTCTTTTGTACATACTACAAAAATAAGCCAATACCAGATGCCGTACCGACTGCATTAACCTTAATTAACCTTAAATTCAGTTTGCTTAACCGATTCCCGGAGCAAAGGGCTTTAGGTTTGTCGAAAAAAAGAGATATGAAAAAATCGATCCTACTCCTACCGCTCCTAATCCTCGTCTCGTTCTGGTTGCCGGCGCAAAATGCCGGTAAGATCATTTACGAACAGCGGATCAATCTGCACAAAAGACTGGGTGAGGAAAATGCTCAGATGAAAGCCATGCTCCCGGAATGGCAGGAATGGAAAACCCAACTGGTGTTCAAAGACCAGGCGAGCCTCTACCAGAATTACGAGGATGAAGAAACGGACGGCAGTATCAACGCTTCCAGTGGTGGCATGCGGATCCAGCTCCAACGTCCGGAAAGCATCACCTACCATGATCTGCAGGGTAAAAAGCGGATCCAGCAGGAGGAGTTCATGCAAAAACGCTACCTGATCACGGAGGAGATCCCCAAATCATCCTGGAAGATCACGGGTGAGCAGAGAGAGATCCTGGGCTATAACTGCCAACAGGCCGTTCTGCAGGAAGAGACGGCCGAAGGCGAAGAAACCCGGGAAGTGGTAGCCTGGTTCACTCCGGAGATCCCGCTCGCTGCCGGTCCCGGTGCTTACGGCCAGCTGCCGGGACTAATCCTGGTAATCGATATCGACAGCGGTACCTCAACCATTGAAGCCAAAAGCGTGGACCTCACGGCCAAAGTGAGTGATAAGGATATTGAGGCTCCCAGCAAGGGAAAAGAAATGACCCGCGAGGAATTCCGCCAGGAACAGGAAAAGATCATGCAGGAGATGAATCACGGCGGAGGCCGCGGTATGCGGATCCGGTTCTAGGAATGTTTTGATCGATCTTGAGAAAATCGATACCCGTTTTAAAGAATAATCACCCGACGAAAGGAGACGGGCGGTGGATATTCCACCGCCTGTTTTTTCAGTTAGCTTTTTAGTGTCCGAAAGGGACTTTTATAATAGCAATGACAATTGCAATCACAATAGCAAGGAAACGACAGCTGACGGATCCAGTTTGACCTTACCGCCTGATCTTAGGCATTGAAGTTGCGATTGCCATTGAAATTGCCATTTTTACAGGCTTTTTTAAAAAAAATAGAACCTCCACTACCGCCTGTCTTTATTGCACTACCACTAAAAGACCTTTTCGTACAGTTCCCGCTCGACATCTTTCCCTTTTCCGGAACGCACTTCCAGCAATTCAAAAACATTCGTCTTGATGGTATGGGCAATATCCCCGGTGGGCAGGTCATTACAATCCAGGCCAAACGGGTCTTCGATCTCTTCCCCGAGCAGTTCCACTCCCAACAGGGCAAAAAACATGAACATCACCAGCGGCACCGTCATCATGTGGAAGGTATTGACCAGCGCAAAGGGCAGCATCAGGCCGTAGGCGGTGATAAAGATCTTCAGATAGACCGCGTAGGAAAACGGAATGGGTGTTTTTTTGATCCTTTCGCAGGCTCCGAGAATATCCAGCAAAGACTGGTGCTGGGCCTTGATATTGATGTAATCTCCTTCATTGATCTCGCCCTTGCGATGGGCCTCGGCGATGCGCTCGAAGATCTGCAGGGCAATGTGATTCGGGATGTGACCTTTGTTCTCGTAGTAGGTACGGTCTTCGTCGTGGAGAAAAACCAGTTTATCCAGCTTGGTACCTTCCCGCAGGTGCTCCACCAGAGCCAGACAGAAATTGGAGATGTGCTTGGCAAAAAAATGACGGGTTTCCGGATCTTCCTTCGGGAACATCGTCCGTACGTAGATAGCCAGGTTCCGGGTATTGTTAACCAGGGCGCCCCACTGCTTGCGGGCTTCCCACCAGCGGTCGTAAGCCGAGTTGGTCCGGAATACCAGAAAAATACTCAGGATAACCCCCAGCAGGGAAAATACGCTGGTATTGAGACGGATATACTCGGCCAGTTCAAAATATTCCACGACGATACTGACGGCCGCCGCGTAAACCCCGATAGCAAATACGCTGCGCATTATCCGCACCATGGTCCAGGAACGCGCTAAATGGCTGACATCGGAAAACCAGTTCTGATTAGTCTTATAAAGGATCATGCAGGTAATTTTGAAGGTGAAATTGCAAAACTTTTCGGCAGGAATAAAATGATCAAACAGAGAAAGGCCGCAAAGAGTTGAATGTCAACCCACAAAATCAAGGCTACTGCTGGTTCGCTCCGCCCCGGCCATCAGGAAATGGACAGGCGCTTGGAGTCATTAAGCCGGAGCAATACTGGTAAGGAGAGCTTAATCTAAGACCGGAAAGTTCATTTGCCCACCCCGGGTTGATACCCGACAAAGATAGGTGATAAAAGGTCGAACTGCCCGATGGGCGCCGGGACATCCGGAAGTCAGGACGTTGGCTCCCCAACGGGAATCCCAACGCCCTGCTTTCCCAGGTCTTTATTTTCGAATATTCGCCTCAAAATCCGTGGCCTCCTCATTCCGGTCGGTAGCCAGCGGCGGTTCCGGAGACAGGGCAGCGATGCGATTGTACAATTCCGGGCTCATATCTACTTCCACCGCGGCGAGCGCCGGTTCCAGCTGGTCGGTATTACGGGCGCCGATGATGGGTGCGGTGATGCCGTCGTGGGCATTCACCCAGGCGATGGCCAGCGATACCGGATGGATCCCCACTTCCCCCGACAGTTCGGTAAAATCTTCGGCAATACGGTACACTTCCTGATCGCCGTAGCGGATCCGGTACATCTCATTTTCCATCAATCGACCGGATTCCGGGCGCTTATCCGCACCATATTTGCCGGTGAGCAATCCACCACCCAGCGGACTGTAACTGATCACGCCCACCTGCTCGGAAATGGCCATGGGCAGGATCTCTACTTCCGCCTGCCGTTTCACCAGATTGTACATCGGCTGGATACACTCAAAGCGGGCCCAGGCGTGCTGCCGGGAAATGCCCAGAGCTTTGGCAACCTGCCAGGCCGCATAGTTACTGGCTCCGATGTAGAGGATCTTGCCCTGCCGGACCAGGTCGTTCAGTGCACTCAGGGTTTCCTCCAGCGGAGTGGTCTCGTCGAAGTGATGGATGAAATAGAGATCGATATAATCGGTATTCAGGCGACGCAGGCTCGCTTCAACCGCCCGCACAATGTGGTAACGGGAAGCACCGCCGTCGTTCACACCTTTGCCCGTGCTGAAATAGACCTTACTGGTGATCACTACCTGATCCCGGCAATCCGCGATCAGCTTTCCCAGTATCTCTTCCGAACGTCCCTGTACATAGACATCGGCACAGTCAAAGAAATTCACTCCGGCGTCGCGGCAGCGGTGAAACATATCCGCCGAAGTTTTAGCGTCGGCGTTTCCACCAAAAGACATGGTACCGAAGCAGAGGGAAGATACTTTAACCCCCGTCCGGCCTAATAATTTATACTCCATTTGTTAAACTGGTTTATTCGTATTTGCAATTCTCCAGACACCCGGCCTTATCTGATCATGACCACTTCACCCTTCATGATGGTGGTGGTCCCGTCCGTAAATTCAACTTCCAGGAAATAGATGTAGACGCCTTCGGGCATCGGGCGGCCGTTGACCTGTCCCCGCCATCCCTGTTGCAGATCGTTGGGAGCCATGTCGGAGGTTTCGAATACCAGGCTGCCCCAGCGATCGAAGATCCGCATCATCCGGATGTTGGCTACGGTCTCATCTCCAAAAATGGTGAAGCTATCGTTGAAACCGTCCTCATTCGGACTAAAAGCATTCGGAATGAATACACTCGTTTGCTCTTCGGGAACGGGCGGTGGCGGCGGGTTATCCGAAGGAATCACGGTCACAGTCAGTTGATCGGTAGTCGTACATCCGTTGGCATCGGAAATGGTAAAGCTGTAAGTGGTCGTTTCGGTGGGTCGCAGGGTCAGTCCGCCCCGTTCGGCCACCACGCCGTTGAGTGGGCTCCAGCTCAGGTTGGACAGAGAACCACTGGTGACCGGCCTGATGAATGTACTTTCTCCTTCATTGATCTCCACATCCGGCCCCAGTTCGAGCGAAGGACCTGCCGGCAGGGAGAGGGTAACGGACTGGGCGCTTTCACAGCCGCTATTATCGCGCAATACGATCAGATAGCTGCCGGCCGTCAGGCCGCTCATCTGCCAACCGTCGGAAGGCCCGTAGGCGCTGCCGTTAAAGGAGATCTCGTAGGGGCCGGAGCTTCCCACGATATCCTCCAGGCGGATAACACCCGAAGCCGGAGCCTGACAGGTGGGGTTCGTGGTCAGGTATTCCGCCACGGAAGTACCGCCCGGGTTGATGCGAATGGAACTGCTGTCCCGGCATCCACCAACGTCCGTAACCGTTACGGAGTAGGAGCCGGGAGCGACGTCCATCAGGGCGGTCTGGCCGTCCCAGGCATCGATGTTCCAGTCGATTACCAAACCGCTGGGATCGGGTACATTGAGGCTGATCGCGGCGAGCGGGTTATCACAATCCGGCTCCTCATCGACCATAATTTCTACCATGAGGCTACCTCCTATTTCCAGATCTACCGATACGATGTTGGAATTGCAACTCGCACTTTCCAGACGGGCGAATACCGTAGTGGTGGCCGCCGGAAAATTAGCCGGATCAACGATCGGCTGGGTGGCGTTGGCGTCGCTGTACCACACCACCGGCAATGGACTGCCGTCACTGATCTCCGCATCAAAGAGGGTCAGATCCAGCGTACCATTCGGATCGGTCGTGCAGGTACTCAGCGGATCGGCGGGCATAACCGCTACCGGAGCGGCTATCACCTGGATCTCCACCACCTGGCCCATCTGATTGAGACTATCCAGATTCAGATCATCGCCACAGGCGGAATAATTCTGGATATCGGCAATGGAGCTCACGATATTGGACAGTAAAATGTCCAACGTCAAGGAGCCGTTGGGTTGAATATAGGAAAGTCCCCAGAGGCGATAATTGCCTTCCGGCAGACCGGAGTAATCAAAATCACCGTCGTAGCTGTAGCCCATAATCGGGTATTCCGGGCTTTGGTCGCTGGTAATGAGAAAGGCGTATTCAAAATCGAAGCCGGGAGCCATGGGCTCGGTCTCATCCGGCTGATCGTAAACGGCGGTAAAGGCACCGAGATCATCCCCGGCGCACAGCACGATCGGAGCTTCAGTGATACCGTCGGGCGCCTGCAGGTCTCCGGCGTCGGTGATCCGGCAATCGTAAATGGTGCCCCCGCACTGCATGAAGGCACCCGTTTGCAACAGGGCGATAAAAGCCGCGTTTTCGGCATTGTTGGGAGCACCGGGAGTTTCCCCGGTCGCTACCGGCGGGTTATCGTAATTGGTTGCGTCATTCCAGTCATTGCTCACAAAATTGGTGAACCGGATAACCAGGCCCGACTGGCTGTCTCCGTTCAGACGAAAATAAGCCGGGCTGTTCTGCACATCGGGATCCAGTTGGAGGCCTCCCCAGGAAATAGCGTGGACAACCGTTTCGCAGGCATCCCTTATCTGAAAAACATCTCCGGGATTCCTGAGGCCGATCTGCCAGCCGGATACGGAGGTTTCCGGGTCGGCACAGGGGCAGTAGTTCGGATTGTCGGTCACGGGATTGCTGTTGCAGGCCCGCACACAGGCATCGTTCGCCGGTATGATGTAGACGCCGTCCTGGTTTGCATCGGTGGGATCATCCGCGGGTAATGCGGGATTCGGGTCTTCCGGGTTGTAGATCACGAGTATGGAACCCGGAGGAACCGCCTGGTAACAATCTCCCAGGATAAAATGACCGGTCGCATTGCCCTCGCCGGAGGCCGCTACATTGTTATCGTCGAGTATCCAACCTTCGAGGTTGACCGGCGCCAGAGGAGCGGAGGGATCCGGGGTGACGATCATTTCAATATATTCCTTGTTATTCTGCCCGGTGGTCGGACCGTTGGAGATCTCATTGATAAACAGACCGCCGCCCTGATGACAGAACGGACCGCTGCCCTCGTACTGGGCCTGGAGATCCTGGGCCGAAAAACATAAACCAACCAAAGCAAATAGCGTAAATAATCTCTTCATGTTCAAAATACTCGATTTATTACCGCCCTTCCGGAACCGGTATTATGATAGTACTAGTGTCGTTTTCTCAAGCAGCAGGGATTAACCACATCGCCAGAACAGCAAGGTAGCAAAGATGGAAATTCAGTAAATGGAGTTGCAATCTGAAGATACACTCTTGAAACGGGTGCGATGCAAAAATATTATTTCAGAAGGAAATGTCGGCAAGAATAGGAAAAAATTACGGGAGACTCGAAGGGTGGGGCCTATAAATGCAAAACCGACGGCAACCGCAAGGGTTGACGCCGGTTCTGAGCGGATCGTAGATAATCAATCCTTTTTCGACTCTTAGATACGGTCGATAAAGTCTTTAATTTCTTGCTTGCTTTTACCGGTTCTTTCCTGGATCCGGCCGAGAAGTTGGTCTTCTTTACCTTCCTGATACATCAGGTCATTGTCGGTCAGTTCACCGTACTCTTCTTTCAGTTTACCTTTAATTTGGTTCCAGTTTCCTCGGATACGATCAGTCGTAGCACTCATAATGTTTGGTTTTTGGTTAATGGTTATTTACTAATGTTCTCATACCTAAAACCAGAATTCGGGTATTGATGTTCGGCCCTTTACCCAGAACCCAGCGAACACCCCATATCGCTCAGCCGTTTAAATAGAAAAGAACCAATATGAATAATCGAAAAGACTATCCTTATAGTGATGAAGACCTGCAAGGGTTTGAAAAGAATGTGAAAGAGAAACTGGCCACCCTGCGTCAGCAACTGAAAGACCTGAACGACCGGAAGACGAATTTTCTGGAAAGTACCAACCTCGAAAAGTACGATTACGAAGAAGACAGTCAGATGGAACAGGAGACCCTGAAACTCAACGGGCTGATCGAAAATGACATGAATCAGATCCAGGCCCTGGAAGCGGCACTGCTCCGGATTGAGAACAAGACCTACGGCATCTGCACCGAGACCGGAGAATACATTCGCCGGGAAAGACTGGAAGCCATGCCGGAAGCAACCACCTGCCTGAAAGCAGCAGCCAATTGATCCCACGTTTCGATCCCAAAGCATGCGACACTGATCTTCGGTCAAAGTTGCCCGAAGATCAGTGTATCATCGCTCTACGCCCTTCTTCCCGAAACTGATCTCCTTCTCCCCGATCTACCTTTTTTCCTCCTATTTCAGATAAGTCCGGATCCGTTCCAGATCGTGTGCATTCTCAATGTTCTTTTGCGCATCATCCCAGAGGGCATCCCGTTCCCGTTGGAGCACGGTAGTGTACCAGGAACCCGCTCCTTCCTTTTGCTGCAAATGGCTCAGCGCACTGAACATCTTTTGTACCAGCACCGGATCGTGCGCAATGTAGGTCCGGATCGCCGAAAAACAGTAGTACACCAGATCCTCAAAAGGTACGATCTTCAGATATAATCTCGGATTTTCATCGTCGTCCATGACGGACAGGTAGTTGCCCATATCCATGCGTTTGCCGATGAGTTCGGTCAGGTAATCCAGCGCGTCCATGGCGGTACCCGGATCATTGATGCCGGGACTCATCGCCCGCAGCAGGATCTCCGTAAGTTGCTTAAACCCGAACAAAAAATTCTCCTCGATGATCTCCTGATTGCCGAAATGCAAAAAGCGAAAAACCGTTTCCCGGGTTGTTTCGTCCAGCTCTTTCGAACTGTACAACACGACTTCCCCTTTTAGTACCGCCATCCCGCGCGGGTGGGTGAGCGCAAATTCCATTTCCTGGGTCTTGGCCAGATGCACCAGATCCGACTCGGAAATGTTCATCAGGTGTCCGTAGCGTTGGCTGTAGAGCGGAAACCACTGCCGGTCTTCGCCCATGGGATCTTCCGAGGGATGGTTTTCTTTCATCTTGTTTTCCAGTCGCTCCAGCGATCCCAGGGTGTCCCGGTAGAGCCGCTGCAGAATGTTATTGATCTGAATAGACTGCGAGATCGAATGGATAAAGAAGACGAAGAGCGCCAGACAGACCGGGCCCAACAGAATGGCGATCAGTACGGTAAACCCGGGGATCTGATAGGGATTCTCTCCGGGCAGGATGTTGATCAGACACAGGATATTGAACAGGATGGTGCCGATGTAAAATCCGAGTACAAACTGGTGTGGCTTGTAGGAGATCAGTCCCGGCAGGAGGCGCGGCGAATAATTGCTGGAAGCCTGGTTGAGCAGGATCATCACCATGGAGAAGCTGAAGACGGTCAGGGAAATAACCCCGCCGATCAGCGTACTCAGCAGGGAGCGGGCCGTATCGGCATTATCGATGATCAGTAGCCCGGCCTTTTGTTTGATCTCCTCGGTCAGTTCCGGCGTTTCTACGGTAAGCAGAATTCCTGCGGCCAGGGAAAATACCAAAGCGATCAGGGCCGGATAGGCACCGATACTATTGCGTATGTTGTGGTAGCTTTGTAAAAGCTGATTCTTCAGTTTGGTAAGCATACAAAAAAAAATTGCTGAATCCCTAACAGGAATCCAGCAATATAGTTGATGAGATTGAGAATGCTACTTTTATGCCTCTCAATTTTATCGTTCGTTAGTGTTTGATTCGGTTCCTAAACCGGATTAGGAATCAAAAGCGTCGTCCCAGGCATCTTCCATTTCGTCCAGGGATTCGCGGATGTTACCTTTGAGGTTTTCCCAACCGTTCTCGGCACTCTGAGCTACACGCTCCATGTCGCGATCGATTTCATCACCCCATTTCTCCAGTTTAGAGATCTGTTCGTTGATTTCTTCTTTGGTGTCTTCTCCGGCTTCGTTCAACTCGGCGCGCAGTTCAGCCAATTTTTCATCGACATCCTGACGTGCTTCACGAAGGTCGGCTTGCAGTTCTTCTCTTTCAGTGCGGAAAGCATCTGAGATTTCGTCACCGGCTTCTTCCATTTGTTCTTCAGCTTTGGTGTCGTTGTCGCAAGAAGTAGTGAAGCCAATCATTCCGAATAAGCCCAAGGCTAGAAATAAAATTCTGAGTGTTTTCATTTTCGGTTAACATTTTTGTTAGATAATTCAAAGTTAAGCTAGTTCGTTTTACAACGATCTAGGCTTTTTTCCAGGCAAAGTAACTGCCAATGAGTGCGGCAACTCCCAGTACGAGGTACATAATACCTGCGGCCTGGCCACCTTCGTCACTGGCATTAATATCAATGCCAAGAATTTCTACATCCGCAGTTGAGCTTTGGATGGTTTGTATCCCCTGATAGGCCAGAAAGATCCCGGCAAGCAGGAGGATGATTACAATAGCGTTTTTCATGGTCAATGTTTGGTTTTAGTATGGCTTTATTTGGCCACGATAACAAATAGCATTTTGTTGTTGTTATCTTCATTTCTGAAACCTGCTTAAGGGTTGAGGTGTTCGGTAAGTTTTTATTTTTTCGGGCAATTATTTTTGTTTTATCAGCTGAAAAGCCAGGCATTCCGCCTCATCCATCTCCTTCATAAACGGCTCAGGCAGAGTCAGTTTCAGGTCATTAAAGTAATCTATGGTGCGTTTTTCGAATTGCCGCAAAACTTTCGGATGGATATAGTATTTCCGACATACCGAGACGGTATTCCCCAATTTCTGGGCAACGCTTTTTACCAGATTGGCTAACCTTTTGTCCATGGATAGATCCGGATGTTCCTCGTTGATCTTCGGCCAGAGGTCCACGGCGGAAGCGGTAGCGTACCAGGTGCGGAAATCCTTGCTCGAAAATTCCTTCCCGGTTATCACCTGGAGATATTCATTTACATCCTGACTGTCGATCAGCTGGTACTTGCCCTCGGCGTCCTGATAGCGAAAGATCTCATAGCCGGGCAGTTCGGAACAGTCCTTGATCAGCCGGATCAGCCGCTTATTGTCGATGGCTACTTCCCGGTATTGATTACTTTTCCCTTTGAACGACAGGGTGAGGTTCTTTTCCGAAACGGTCAGGTGTTTGCGACGGAGGGTAGTCAGGCCGAAGGTATTATTCCGCTCCTTATATATACGGTTGCCGATCCGGAGGGCCGTTTCATCCAGCACCTCCAGAATGAGGGCCATCATCTTGCGTTTAGTCCAGGTCTTATCTTTAAGGTGCTTGCGAACGGTCTGGCGGATCAGCGGAAGGTGATCCGCAAATTCTACGATGTGATCAAATTTCTGAGCCTGCCGGTATTCCACCCATTTGGGATGATATATATATTGCTTACGATCTTTCTCATCCCGGCCGGTCACCTGCAGGTAACCTTTCTCTTCCGGGCAGATCCAGACTTCCTTCCAGGCCGGAGGGATCACCAGATCTTTAAAGCGCTGGAGACTGGCTTTGTCACTGATCCTTTTTCCTTCGGTATCCCGGTAGGTAAATCCTCTCCCCCAGGGGATGCGCGTATAACCAGCTTGTTCGTCACTGATATATTTGAGGGGTGGTTTTCGGCTAGCGCCCATAGTCGTGTTTCATTTGGTATTGGTAAACGATCCGGCGGCAGACTTTCGGACGACCGGTTTATCCGGATGATTTTCTTCCGTATGTTCTGTTTGCCTCTTGTCTAACCTCATTATCGCGCTACAGGGTCGGTCGTCGGTAAAATTTAACCGGACTACCGAATTTCCGGCCTCCCTTATCCTCCGGGAAATGATCTTTTTGATTTTTTTTTGCCCCCCTTTGAAACTCCCGTAAATACTGGCTTCGTGCCCGATTCCGACACCCCTGGATCAACGTTCCCTGCCCCCCCGCATCCCGGATGTCGACGAACACGACCCGCGGTTTTCCTGTTTTAAAAGTGAAAATATTCGAAATAATTAAACTATTAAAAACCAAATAATTATGTCTAACCAAACGAAAGCTGTCAACGAACAGATAGAAGAACTGAATGATATTATTGCTAAGTCATACGACGCCGAAAAAGGATATAAAGAAGCTGCAGAAGAGGTAGAAAGCAGTGAACTGAAAAACCTCTTTTTAGAATACGCTCAACAACGCTATGACTTCGGTCACCAGATCAAAGATGAGATCCGCAATTTGGGCGGAGAGATCGAAAAAGGTGATACCATCGCCTCTAAAGTCCACCGTGCGTGGATGGATATCCGCTCCGCTTTTTCCAGCAATGACGATGCCGCCATTCTGAAAGAAGCAATCCGCGGTGAGAAGAATGCACTGAGCAATTACGAGGACGCCCTCGAAGAAATGCCGATTACCAGTTCAGCATATAAAACCCTGGTAAACCAGCGTAACCACATCCGTAGCGTACTGGGTCGCCTGGAACAACTGGCCCCGGTATACAGTAACTAAAATTCAGATTGCGTGATATTTAACTAGCAGTTTTTCGCGAATATAATTTGCAATGCACATGGATCATTCCGGCTTCTGGAATGATCCATTTTTTTGAGGGTAGGCAGCGTTTGGAAGTGCGGACTCTTGATAGTGAAGACTTACCAGATTTTTGAAATCTGGCAAGTCTAATCGGCTCTTTAGCATTTTCAATTAAAGGATTCCGTGCCCTCGCAATGCCATGATCTAATTCTAAAACGTACTCTCGTAACCTGGATGGCTTAAAACCGCTCTTTAAATTAACCGTTTCACTTGCTGGAGGAATCCCGTTTTATCTCCAGAGCTATGCCCTTGCCCGATCTGATCTCAATCATGCACACCAAATATTTCGGGGCTATGACCTTATCAAGCTTAGCGGCGTAGCGGCGAAAATATTTGTAGGTCAGTAACGGGTTCTACATTGAAGGGCGTAGCCCATGCCAGGTATTAATCCGGAATATTCATTTTTCTATTCTATTTACTGGACGCAGCATAGCATGCTAAAGGCGAGATAAGATGAATGAGGCCATATAAAAAATGAAAGGCCGACTCGATGGTATTTCGAGTCGACCTTGGGGATTCGTAATCACCCTTTCCCTTCCTGTTGGGTGATACTAATATCAGGGATGTTCATCTAATTGAATGGGGATAACGCTGGCAAAATAGGATCTAGGTTAATTAGGTTAGTACGGCTAGGTGGTTTGTGGTTAGTAGGGTGCCAGCTATTTAAACTGCAATTGGATTATAGGTTTTTGGTAGTTGCTTAGGCGGTTGGCAGGGCTTCCTGCTTGCTGATCATTTTTTTCAGGGTAGCACGGGCAGTGTGGAGCCGGCTTTTGATGGTACCGATCGGCAGGTTCAGGTGTTCGGCGATATCTTTGTATTCATAACCCTGGAAATGCATCAGGAAAGGTACGCGGTAAATATCGCTCAGTTGATCGAGCATACCGTAAATTTCCTGGATCCGCATATCCATCTCACCTTTATTGGCGATGATGTTTTGGCTTTCGATAGAAAAGGTGAAGGTTTCGATCGGCTCACTTACCGTGCGTCTTTTAGAATTAGCGCGGCATTTATTAATAAAGGTGTTGCGAATAATGGTGGCCATCCAGGCGCGGAAGTTGGTACCCATTTCAAAGCGACTGCAGTAGCGGTAGCCACGGGTAGCAGCATCCTGGAAAAGGTCCTGGGCGTCTTGATAGTCTTTGGTTAGTTTCAGAGCAAAAGAAAAAAGCGTGGATTTTACGTTGGTCAGTTCGCGATTGAATTCGAGGGTTGTCATGATATTTCAGTTTAGCGTGTTTACAATAATTCACAAATGCAATTGCTTTCTACTAATTCAAATTGCGTGCCAATTTTTTAAACTGCTGATTATCAATTATTTAAACGCAAACACTAAAAAATCACTAATTATTTTTTTGATTAAATAAAATCATATTACTCTTATTTAATCATTTTTTGTGCTCTGGAAAGACGCAAGAAACTTTTCAGAAAAAATTTAGACCGGCTTTTTCTTTTTTCTTCCAAATGGACCCATTTTTCTTCTTTTTCGTACCTCCATCAGGCTGAGATAACGGTTAATATTGCAACGTTCACTAGAAATAGTGGATAATTGGGGCTCTTTAGACGGTAGCCCAGAAAGGGTTGCCGTCCTTTTTTTCCACTCTTATTATCTCCTCCGCTTTTCCGGCCATAATGATTGGCCTATTTACCTTACGATGTGGCTTAGGCTTGCTGCCGGGCTAAAATATTTTAGCCACAAATCATTTGCCCGGAGATCTGATCTCCTCCGGCAAACCATTTGTGGCTAAATCCATAATTTTAATGTCTAGTTTTGTCTAACTAAGTCCGCGCTACAATTCTTCTTACTCCGTAGCGACTACTTGTTGGGATACAGCAGGATCTGACTTTTGAGATCAGTGAAAAAATTGGCGCTCACTTCCGGGCCGGCTACCAGGCGCAGGGTGATCACATCCCCGCTGGCCACATACCGGGAGCTTTTAGCGTACAGCGAATAATCCTCTCCGGAGGCACTGACTTCGTATCCACCTTCGGTAATGTTCGATGCGTCGATATCGATATCATCGTAGGTTTCCTCCCACAGCGTTAGTTGCTGTTCGTACAATTGCTCGAATGTCAGGCTTTCGGCATTTTTATCCGCGGATACCAGGAGTCGGATGTCGTATTCTTCGGAATAGAGTCCGAGGATGAGGTCTTCCTTATCCTGGCCTTCACTGGGCGGAGGAAAAGTCGCTTTCGGATACTGGACGCAGAAATTATTTCGAACGTCACAATGCGTGTAATTCTCCGAATTACTCGTTAGCGGGCTTCTTACCCCGCAGGCCATCATCAGCATTACGCTGATTGCCAGAAATGAATGATAGTTTTTCATAAAACAAAGTTTTAATGAAGTTGCCAGTTGCCTGTTGTCAGTCGGCAGATTTAACCAAGGCTGTTGACTGCGGGCTACAAAATGGCAACTACGGTCTGCCGACTACTTTTAAAAACAATTTTTATTTCCGGGTGTTTGGCCGCATATTTCGCCAACGAACTTGCTGATCAAGCGATATGTTAACTCTTAAAACCATGTAATCCATGCAGCATTTTTCACTGAGTATTCAACGGGTTGCTTATTTTCTGCTCACGATCTTCATTTTGGGTATTCTCCTGATCGAGGGGCAGAGCATTCTGGCACCGATGGCCTTTGCTGCGTTATTTGCGGCCATGCTCCAGCCGGTCAGTGCTTTTCTGGAAAGTCTTTTTAAGAACCGCATCTTCGCCATCTTCATGGCTTTTCTGATGGTGCTGTTGCCGATCGTTACGCTGGTTACCTTCTTTTCTCTGCAGATCGCCAATGTGATCGGCAACCTCAACGGACTGGTCGATCAGATCCTGGATGGTTTCGAAACGGCCGTGATCTGGCTCGGTGAAACCTTCGGCCTGAGCCAGGGCGAGATCCAGACTTCCTTGACCGAAAACTTTTCTACCATACTGGACGCTCCGCTCAACCTGATCACCACGAGCCTGAGTTCCTCCACTTCGGTCATGGCCAGTATTCTGATCTGTTTCATCTATACCTTTTTCTTTTTGCTGTACCGCTCGGCCTTCAAGAACTTTATGCTGACTCAGTTCGATCAGGAGAACCGGGAAGAAGCCCGTACGGTGATCTATCAGGTACAGAAGCTCAGTCAGCAGTATTTCTACGGATTATTGCTGGTGATGATCATTCTGGGCATTCTCAATAGCCTGGGCCTGCTACTGATCGGGATCAAATACCCCTTCTTCTGGGGTTTTCTCGGGGCTATTCTCGCGATCATCCCCTATATCGGTACCGCTCTGGGCGGCATTTTCCCGTTTTTGTTTTCCCTCGCTACCACGGACACCTGGTGGCAACCGCTGGCCGTATTGATCCTGTACTTTACGATCCAGTCCATTGAAGGCAACTTCATCACGCCGAAGGTAGTCGGCGGCAGCGTCAAGATCAACCCGCTCGCCGCTATTGTCGCCCTGCTGGTGGGAGGTGCCATCTGGGGGGTCGCCGGACTCATTCTGGCCCTGCCCGTAGTGGCTACCATGCGCACTTTATTTACTCATTTCGATATTTTAAAGCCGGTGAGCGAACTTATGAGCGTAGATATTTTTGAAAAAGAAGAGGTTTTCGAAAATGAATACGACGAAGACCGTTACCGTCTGATCACCTTTTTTCAAAAAGGTCGCAGATAAACAATAAACAATATGAACGTTCCCAAACCCGTCAAAAGGACCTGGAAATTCCTGCTGGAAACGGTGACCAAGTTTGCCGCCGACAACGCCTTTACCTGGGCCGCAGCTATTTCCTATTACACCATTTTCTCCCTGCCCCCCATTCTGCTGGTGATCCTCTACATCACGACCATGTTTTACGACGAGCAGAGTATCCGGGAGGCGATCTTCGGGCAGATCGGTTCGCTGATCGGCAACAAGGGGGCCAATCAGTTGTCCCAGACGGTAGACTCCCTCGGGGTCTTTAAGGAACAATGGTGGGCTTCGGCGATCGGGATCGGAGGTATGTTGCTGACCTCCACTACCGTATTTATGACGCTCCAGAATGCCCTCAACAGTATTTTTAAAGTGAAGGCTCAACCCAACGAGGCGGGCTGGTTTAAGATGATCCGGGATCGGCTCCTGTCTTTCACCGTGCTGCTGGGTATCGCTTTTATCCTGCTGGTCTCTCTGGTGATCGATGCGATCATCAGCGGCTTCGGCGATCTGCTCTCCCAGCGTTTTCCCGATGTTTCGCTGCTATTGGTGGGCCTGGCTTCCATCATTGTACCCCTGGCCATCATTACCCTCCTCTTTGCCCTGCTCTTTAAGTACCTTCCGGATGCCGCCATTCCCTGGCGACTCACCTGGCGGGGAGCTATTATAACTGCCGTTCTGTTTGCTCTAGGTAAAAACGCCATCGGCTTTTACATCGGTCAGAGCCAGACCGCTTCTCTCTACGATGCGGCCGGATCTATACTGGTGATCATGCTCTGGGTCTTTTACGCCTCGCTGATCTTTTTATTCGGCGCGGTGATTACCGCCGTTTACGTCGAGCGCAGTTCGTACAGAGGCATCGAACCGGCCGATTATGCCGTGAAGGTGGAGGATAAGGAAGTAGAAGTAGAAAAGGGCAATGATACTGAAGACAAACCGGTAGAGGAAGATACCAGTACCAGTCTATAGCATCGCCCTGATACCGCGGGGTCGTTCAGTACTCAAATTATAACCCTCGAAAAATGGCAATTTTAATGCCAATAACAAATTCAATAAGCCAAGATCAGGCGAAGAGGTCAAGGAAGGAACGATTTGGAATTGAAATTAAAAAAATAAAAAGCCAATTCCTTACCACTGAACCACCCTCCCCCTGACCCCTTAAATCTGACCCCCGACACCTGACACCCGACACCTAAAAACCTGACCCCTAACCACAACAACCCACACCAAAAAAAAATATGGAACAACTAATCGCAGATGTAAAAACCCAGATTATCAGTTACTACGATCAACTTGTCAGCCTGCTGCCCAAAATGATCTTTTCCGTGCTGGTGCTCCTGCTCACTTTTTACCTGGCCCGGAAGATCAGCCGGTTCGGCAAGACCCAGCTCAACCTGAGAATGGAAGATCCACTGCTCGCACAGTTCTTCGCGCGGGTGATCCGCTGGCTCGTTATCGTCATTGGCTTTCTGGTTATTCTCCGCATCGTCGGCCTGGGCGCGGCGGCCGCCAGTCTGTTAGCTGGTGCCGGGATCACTGCCTTCATTATCGGTTTCGCCTTTAAGGATATCGGTGAGAATTTTCTGGCCGGAATACTGATGGCTTTCAAACGACCGTTCCGTATTGGAGATATTGTCGAGACCGGCGGTATCACCGGCGTGATCAAAGGGCTTTCCCTGCGAGACACGCACATGAAGACCTTCGACGGAAAAGATGTCTACGTACCCAACGGTCAGATCATGAAAAACCCGATCTTCAATTACACGATCGACGGCTTCATGCGCCTGGACTTCACGATTGGCCTCGATTACGGTTCGGACCTGGATAAGGCCACCCGCATCATTTACGAAACGCTGGAGCATATCCACGGTATTCTCTGGGACGAAGGCAAGGATCCGAATGTAGTCATTTCGAGCCTGGGTTCCAGTACCATCAATATAACGGTGTACTTCTGGATCGACACTTTTGATAAGACCGTTTCGAGTCTGGCCGTCAAGACCAACGCGATCCGGGAAACGGTACAGGCACTGACCAAGGGAGGCATCCAGATGCCGTCCGACATCATGGAACTGAAAACGTACAACGATATGCCCATTCCGATGGTCAACCGGCTGGACAAGCAGGATTCGGCCGCCTAAATAGCCGGTATCTGATCGCCCGCGGCTCCAAAACTGATCACGCTCGTTTTAAACCAAATGAAAAGCTTATGCAAGAAGAAATAGAACAGCTCAACGAACTCCTGCAACTCTGCCGCAGTGCCGAAAAGGGCTACCAGACCGCAGCCGAGCAGGTGGAAGACGCACAAACCCGAAATACGCTGGCGGCTCTGAGTAAACAGCGCAACGAATTTGCCTACAAACTGGACCAACAAATCCGCATCCAGGGAGGTGAACCGGTAGAGGAAGCAAATATCATAGCCAGCGCCCACCGCATCTGGATCAATATCCGCGGAATGCTGCCCGGTGAGAACGCCACGGCGATCATCCGGGAATGCCTGCGCGGAGAGAAGGAGTGTATCGAATTCTACGAAAGCACGCTGAATAAAACCACCTTTTCTAACGATACCCGTCTGCTCCTGGCCAATCAGATGAAATCCATCCGGGAGACCCGGGAGAAACTGGAAAAATTATTACCGGAAACCTAGCGAAATCTACGTAAATTCAGCATTTAGCGAAAATTCGCTAAACTCATTTCCGTCTGGCAGGTTTAAATAGTATATTTGCGCAACTTTAATTGAATTATTTGCTATCCGCGCGGCATTATTCCCCCACAGCTGGATACTGCCCAATTTAAATTGGATAGCGGCAATCCCGATAAAAACAAGACCTATGAAGTTACTGGTTTGTGTCAGCAAGACGCCCGATACTACCACCAAGATCAAATTCACTTCCGATAATTCGGAATTGGATACCAACGGTGTACAATACATCATGAACCCATACGACGAATGGTACGCCCTGGTACGCGCACTGGAGCTGAAAGAAGCCCAGGGCGGTAGCGTAACCATCCTGAACGTCGGCCCCGCCGAAAACGATACCGTGATCCGCAAAGGCCTGGCCATCGGTGCGGACGAAGCTGTCCGGATCAACGCCGATCCCCAGAGCTCACTGAACGTGGCCAAGCAGATCGCCGAATACGCCAAAGGAGAAGGTTTCGATATCGTATTCTTCGGTAAGGAGACGATCGACTACAACGGCTCGGAAGTCAGTGCCATGGTAGCCGAATTGCTGGATATGCCCTTCATCAGCTACGCCAGCCATATGGAGATGGACGGCAATAACGCCACCATTAAAAGAGATATCGAGGGTGGTGTGGAAACCCTGAGTGTGGATACGCCTTTCGTGATCAGCGCCGCCAAGGGACTGGCCGAGCAACGGATTCCCAATATGCGCGGCATCATGATGGCCAAGCGCAAGCCGCTCAAAGTGGTGCCCGCCGCTACTTTTGACGATCCCGTGGCGACGGTCAGCTACGAACTGCCGCCGGAAAAAGGCCAGGTCAAACTGATCGATCCGGAAAACATGGACGAACTGGTACGTCTGCTGCACGAAGAGGCCAAGGTGATCTAGGAGACCACCGCCATGACGTCCGAAATCTCATTTTAAAACCATCCTAACTCGATATAATATGGTACTCGTATTTGCGGAAACGCAAAAAGGAAAATTAAAAAAAGCTGCTTTCGAAGCAGTTACTTACGGATATAGAACCGCCCAGGCACTGGGCAGCGAATGTGTGGCTCTGGTAATCGGCGCTGCGGAGGATGCCGGCCAGCTGGGTAAATACGGAGCATCCAAGGTCTATCAGGTCGAAGATCCGGCCCTCGAAAAATTCGATAGCCAGACCTACACCCGGGCCATCGCCGGAGCGGCCAAAGAACTGGACGCCAAGGTGCTCGTACTGAGTCATTCCACCACCGGTAAATCCCTGCTGGGTCGACTGGCCGCGCGTCTGGACGCCGGTTCCGTACCCGGTGTGAACGCCGTGCCCACCACCGACGGTGGTTTCAAGGTACGCAAACCGGTCTTTTCCGGAAAAGCCATTGCCGAAATGGAGATCAAGACCGATGTGAAGGTACTCTCCCTGATGGGTAATGCCATTCAGCCGGAAGTGGTTGGCGACAATGTAGGGGTAGAAGCACTCAGTGTGCCCGTGGAAGCCGGACGTATCACCGTCAAGGACGTTGAGCGCGTGGAAGGTACCGTGCCGCTGCCGGAAGCCGAACTGGTTGTATCCGCCGGTCGGGGTATGAAAGGCCCGGAAAACTGGGGCATCATCGAAGAACTGGCCGAAGTACTCGGCGCAACCACCGCCTGCTCCCGCCCGGTAGCCGATACCGGCTGGCGCCCTCACCACGAACACGTAGGACAGACCGGTATTGCCATTCGTCCGAATCTCTACATTGCGGCGGGGATCTCGGGTGCCATCCAGCACCTGGCCGGGGTAAACAACTCCAAAACCATCGTCGTGATCAACAAAGATCCGGATGCGCCTTTCTTCAAAGCGGCGGACTACGGTGTGGTCGGTGACCTGTTTGAGGTGGTCCCGCGCCTGACGGAAGCCCTGAAGAAATTTAAGGCGGAAAATTGATAAGAGAACGTTAGGATGTTGGGACGTTGTGGGTTTCGTGGGCAGCATAGCTGTACGTTGCGAAACCCCGGCATCCCAACGCCTCATCATCCAAACGTCCTACCCCACTAAACAATCTCCGTTCCCACCAGTTTAAAAGGCAGACCAAAGCTCAGAATCCAATATGACCGTTGACGAACAACGCATCATTACCATTGCTTACGAATTGCGGGAAGCAAACGCCGAAGGCCCCGTTGTGGAAATTATGGACGCCAACTGGCCGTTCAAATTCTACTACGGCAGTGGAAAGTTGTTGCCCGCATTTGAGGAAAAATTGTACGGTCTGGAGGAAGGAGAGGCGTTTAAGTTCATCCTCTCTCCGGCGGAAGCCTACGGGGAAGTCCGCCAATCCGAAATTATCGACCTGCCGATGGACCTCTTTGAGCAAAGCCCGGAAACGCCCCTCGCAGAAGGCAAATACGTTACCGTTACGGATGACCAGGGCGGTCAACACAACGGCATGATCCTATCCTGGAACAATACCGCCGTGAAAGTCGATTTCAACCACGCTATGGCCGGCAAGGCCCTGCATTTCTCGGGCGTTATCCTGAATGTACGCTCCGCTACGGTGGATGAACTCATCCGCAAGAGTTATATCAAGGAAGATGGGGTGCGGGGAAATTAGCCTCCTATTGCTGCTCTCCACTATTTGTCCGTTATTTGTCCGTAAAACATGCATTATGCTACAGGCTCTCTTATAACTGGCCCACCCTTTTACCTCCGGTCAAGATTTACAATCAAAGATATCAAGTAGATTGCCGTATTTTTCTGGCGAGCCCTGATGATTGGGACTTAGAAAATCATCCATATCACCAACAGCGGTTCGCAAACCACCATCAATGGGCAGATTAACCAACATACAATTTCCTGCAGGCGAGATCCCGGATAACGACCTGGTGTTGAAAACGGTGGCCGAGACCAGCGGATTACCGCTTGGTTTGAAGAAAGACGTTTTTGGCTTTATCCTGTTTGTGGAGCATGACCCTAAGAAAAAATTCACATCGCTTGAATTCATCCGTCATGCTGATGAAGACCGTATGGAAGTTACCGGTTTCCGTTTGAAAAAATACTATCTCCTGGTTGCGTTTGTTTACGCCATGCGTCAACTGGGTGGAGCCTGTCCAATGGAATTACCCTCCTGGGCGGGAAAGCGGTGGGATGATCTGTTTTTCAAATGGCTTATTCCCAAATAGTATTAATCTTAGCCTATCGGCCCGTACGGAACCTGGCTATATAGATTGGCCTGATGACTATACGGTCACAGCTTTGGCCGGAGCATTAGGATTGGCAGCAAAACGTAATAAGGGATAATTAAGAACATTTAATCCTATGAAGAATCTTATATATTGTTTTGTTTTCTTATATCTCGGCTGCAATAAGAGTGAAAATGGTCAAAAAACACATCCTTATGAAAAGGAAGCAAAAACCGCTTTATTCATCCTTACTGCTCTTGGCCATGATAATTACGGAGCAAGGATCGATGGTGATGGTGAATTATACGATACGACCTTTCTGCTGAGTGGTAATCTTACCATGAGCTACATAGATACGTCCGACCATAATTTGGAGCTTTTTTTCCAATGGGTTAAGGATCAGGATACGCTTTATCCACTTCCCAGGAATCGCTACTATCATACCGTGGGCTTTGCAAAAGACACTTTGAAATATGTAAATGTAGATGATGGAATATCGTTAGATATCTCTTCAGAAATTTTGTATTCCGATTCGATACAGGAGCAGGTTGATGATTACATTAAATGGAATCGCTTTAGGATCAACCCCTCGTTCATTGATGCCTATAATGCGATGAAACTTTACCAATAATATTCAAAGCAACCACTGTCCCCCTAACCATTAAGCTATGCTATGCGTTCAGGTACAATTACGCTATAGGCTATTTCAGTTTCCAAAAGTGCCGCAGCTCAAAGAAGTGATAATGAACAAAATCAGGAACTCGAACCAAATAAAAATGGTATCGGCATTTTCGGTGATACTGATTGCGGGTTTTCAGTGGTACATATTTACCGTTCATAAAGATAGAGTCCTCCGATCGTCCGATTTTATTACCGTTCCGGCCGAGATCGTAGAGCACGTCAAATTTGACTTCATTCAATTCCGATACGTGGAGAAAGAGACCGGCAGGCAACAAACGGTTAGCCGTAAATTATCACGTAATTTTGATCCCTTTGTCCATATACAAACTACCGATAAGGTATCTCTGACCTATGATCGCGGCAAACAGGGTACTTTCTACGTAGACGGATACGAAAATAAACCTTCAGGCCTGATCTTCTATTTTCTTTTTCTAATTGCTCTTATAGCCCAGGCTATTTTCATTGCTGTATTATTTGACAAAATGGATGAGCGGCATTGGTCATATGAAAAGTAATCCCACCGCTCCATTGGTATCCGCTGGTCGTAGTTTATGGTGAGGAACATTAATAGTTGAAAATCGAAAACCAGAAATGACTGAATTTCACCGCGAGACGCTAAGCTTTTTAGTGAATTTGCCGACGGCAAATCCATTAACCTTTGCGTTATTAACCGTTAATGTCGAAAAATTTGCATCAGCAAATTTTCTCGAAAGAAGTCATTGTAAAACTTTGCGGCTTCGCGGCCTTCGCGGTGAAGACAAGCTTTATTAATTTTCAGTGTTCGGCACTAACAACTACGACCGCGTATATGCATCCCTCCGATAAATTACCGCCCGGGCTTTTTTATATCACCAATAAGCCTTACCTTTGCGGCCGCTATTAAACGATTTCCGTAATTTTTAATGGTAAAAAAAACTTATGGCAGCTTATTTAACCAACGAGAAGATCGAAGAGATCTTCAAAGAGCACGGCGGTTCCGAGAAGAACACCGGCTCCACCGAAGGGCAGATCGCCCTGTTCACTTACCGGATCAAATCATTGTCCGAGCATTTGCAGACCAACAAAAAGGATCACTCCAGCCGGAAGGCGCTGTTGACCCTGGTAGGTAAACGTCGTAGACTATTGAATTACTTATCCAAGAAAGACATCAACAAGTACCGCGATCTCATTGAGAAACTGGGTATTCGCCGGTAGAAAGTTGAAAAAAATAAAAAAAGAAGTGGGTCATTTTGGTCCACTTCTTTTTTTTTGCTATGTCGATTATAAATAGTAATTTTGAGCATTCATAAGGCCGAATAGATTAGTCGTTTTATCCATTAGCTTAAAAAAAATTATCCAGATCCGGTCATTTTAACCTTGACCTGTGTATTTCCTGGTAACTCCTTCACTGAATATATACTACCTCAAAGTCTGGCTTGATCAAAGCTATTGCGTTTCATCAATCTTTTCTTGGGGCCAAAGCCACACTTTTCTTTTCGCCTCATTGTTTAACTGCATTTTGCAAAAGCCCACACGGGCCAAGCCGCTTTTATCCGGGCTTGCCCTCACCTATGGTATACGTATTGGGCAAAAAACAAGATTTAAAAAATGGGTAAACAAATTCCAATTTCTCAGTCCTTTGAATTACCCGATGG
This sequence comes from Flavilitoribacter nigricans DSM 23189 = NBRC 102662, assembly GCF_002646595.1. Classification (GTDB taxonomy): domain Bacteria; phylum Bacteroidota; class Bacteroidia; order Chitinophagales; family Saprospiraceae; genus Flavilitoribacter; species Flavilitoribacter nigricans. Next base: position 173,145 of record NZ_PDUD01000023.1, on the reverse strand, counting down.
TCAAACGGTGACTATCGAAACCGGAAAACTGGCCACCCAGGCCGACGGTTCTGTGGTGGTTCGCATTGGTGACACGATGTTATTCGCCAGTGCCGTTTCGGCCAGAGAAGCCAGAGAAGGACAATCCTTCTTTCCACTTTCTGTAGACTATCAGGAAAAATTCGCCGCAGCCGGTCGTATCCCCGGCAACTTTTTCCGCCGGGAAGCCAAGCTTTCCGATTACGAAGTGCTGATCTCCCGTCTGGTAGACCGCGCGATCCGTCCGCTTTTCCCGGATGGTTACATGAATGATACCCAGATCATTATCAACCTGATCTCCGGCGATAAGGAAACCCTGCCGGATGCTTACGCAGCTCTGGCCGCTTCCGCAGCGATGACCGTTTCGGATATTCCTTTTTCGGGCCCGATCTCCGAAGTACGGGTAGCCCGGATTGACGGCGAGTTCGTCATCAATCCAAGCCGGACCAAACTGGCCGAAGCCGATATCGACATCATCGTTGCCGCTACTATGGACAACGTAATGATGGTAGAAGGCGAAGCTAAAGAATGCCAGGAAAAAGATCTGGTAGAAGCCATCAAAGTAGGACACGATGCCATCAAGGTGCAATGTCAGGCTCAATTGGACCTCGCCGCTCAGGTAGGTGATAAAGCGACCAAACGCGAAGTTGAGGTCAAAGAGACTCCCGCTGAGATCAAGACCTGGGTTAGCGAAAAAACCAAGGACAAGGTCCTCGAGATCGCTCGCGCCGCTTTGGATAAAAAAGCACGTAAAGAAGGATTCTCCGCGATTAAGGACGGTATGATGGAAGCCCTGACCGAAGAGAAAGGGGAAGAATTCGTCCTGGAAAACGGAGGAGAATACAAAGAATACTACGGTAAATTACAGAAGGAGACTATCCGCAATATGGTGCTGGATGAAAAACTCCGTCTGGACGGCCGTAAATTTGACGAAGTTCGCGATATCTGGGTAGAAGTGGATTATCTCCCCTCTGCGCACGGTTCTGCGATCTTTACCCGGGGAGAGACCCAGAGTCTGACCTCCCTGACGCTGGGTACCAAGACCGACTCCATGATGGTGGATGCGGCCCTGGACTTCCACTACGAAAAATTCATTATGCACTATAATTTCCCGGCATTCTCCGTGGGAGAGACCAAGCCGATGCGCGGCCCTGGTCGTCGGGAAGTAGGTCACGCCAACCTGGCCGGCCGTTCGCTGAAGCAGGTGCTTCCGGAAGAAATGCCGTATACCCTGCGCCTGGTTTCCGATATCCTGGAATCTAACGGTTCTTCCTCTATGGCAACCGTTTGTGCCGGTGCACTGGCGCTGATGGACGGTGGTATCAAAATCAAGGCACCCGTATCCGGTATTGCCATGGGTATGATCTCCGACGGTTCTCGTTTTGCCATCCTTTCCGACATTCTCGGTGATGAGGATGCACTGGGTGATATGGACTTCAAAGTAACCGGTACCGCCGCAGGTATCACCGGTTGCCAGATGGACATCAAGATCGACGGTCTTCCTTACGAGCAACTGGAACAGGCCCTGGAACAGGCCAAGCAGGGGCGTCTGCACATCCTGGACAAAATGGGTGAAGTGATGGGCGAAGCTCGCGAAGATTACAAACCGCACGCTCCGCGTATCGTGGAGATCACCATCGATAAGAGCTTTATCGGTGCCGTAATCGGACCTGGCGGTAAGATCATTCAGGAGATCCAGGCCGAAACCGGCTCGGTGATCAATATCGATGAGGTGGACGACAAAGGGGTGGTGAGTATCGCCAGTGCCGATAAAGCATCCATCGACGCGGCTCTGGCCCGTATCAATGCGATCACCTTTACGCCGACCGTTGGTGATGTTTACGACGCGAAGGTAGCTTCCGTTATGCCGTACGGTGTGTTTGTCGACTTCAAAGGTAAGAGTGGTCTGGTCCACGTTTCCGAGCTGTCTACCAGCCGGATCGATAAAGTGGAAGATCATTTCTCCGAAGGCGACGAAATGAAAGTTAAACTGATTGGCGTGGATCCGAAAACCGGTAAACTGCGTCTGTCCCGTAAAGTACTGCTTCCCGGCGGTGATAACGGCGACGGCGGCAACCGGGACAACGGTGGTGGACGTCGTGACGGCGGTGGACGTCGTGATGGCGGCGGTGGTCGTCGTGACGGCGGTGGACGCGGACGCCGGTAATCCGGATCGTAACGACCGTAGAACAGAATTATGATCGGGCCCCGTAGCCCGTACAACTGATAAGCCCCCGGCCGGATCATTCCGGTCGGGGGCTCTTGTTTTTCAGGCCGTCAATTCCGGAAATTGTTAATTGGCAGTCAAACTGTAAGTGGTTCGGGTAGTGCCGTTTAGCGCCAAAGTTTTTAATTTGAAGCACTATTAAATACCTTCAACCTACTCTGATGCTAAAAAAACCGCGCGCCGGAAAGTTTTACCCGCTGATGTTGTTGCTGCTTACCGGCACCCTATCGCTTTCGGCCCAGGATTTCCTGCTGAATGCCGGAGATTTCAACTCCTGCACCCTGATCGCTCCATTGAGCTGGGAAGCCTACGACGGCTGGTCGGACGGCGTGCTGCAATACGAAGTCTGGGCCAGTCAGAAAAGTCCGGCCAGCGACTGGCCGGGTCCCGCCGAACTGATCGCTACCCTGGACGGCAATATCACCAATTACGATTTTTACGCTGACGACGGTCGGCAACACTGTCTCGAGATCCTGGCCATCAGTCCCGACCAGCAGGATACCGTACGTTCCAATCAGATCTGTATGGATGTTCCGATTCTGCTGGTCCAGGATATCGTGGTGCTCGATAGTGCTTCCGTCAATCAGGACTTCAGTACGCCACCCGGATCGGTCGCATTATCCTGGCGGACCGACCTGCCCAATTCCCCTCTGCAGGATGGGGAACTCTTCCGATCAACCGACGGCATCGATTTCGAACTCGTGAAGGGATTCAATTTCCGAACGGGCTTTTTCCTGGACGAACAGGCGAACGCCCATCTGGGGCCCCGCACCTATCGGATCCACGCCTACGACCGCTGCCGGAACGAAGAGGTGTCCAATACGCTCACCACGATCTTTCTGCGGGGGGAAACCGGAGAAAACGGTCTCAATAGTCTCCGCTGGACGCCCTATCAGAACGAATTCCTTTTCGATAATCAGTTTTACTTCGTAGTTACGGAACCCGTGGACGGCCCTCTTAATCTACAGGACCCGGTCGCTAACTACGGCGGAGATGTTTACGACCACAGCGAGATCATCGACCTGGAGGATCCCGCACAACGAACACTGTGCTATTCGATCGTCAGTGCGCCGCGGCTGTACCGCAAGGGCAAACTTTACGAACGCACCACCTCTTTTTCCAACCGGGTCTGCCTGACGCACACCACTTCGCTCTTTATTCCGAATGCTTTTGCCCCCAATGGGGTCAATACCGAATTTCGCCCTTACGGTCATTTCGGTGATGTCGGCGCCTATTCCATGCAAATCTTCAGTCGCTACGGATCGCTGGTGTACGAAAGCCGCTCGCTGGACAACGGTTGGGACGGCACCAGCAACGGTCGCTCCCTGCCAATGGGCGTATACGTATACCGGATCCGCATGCAGCAACAGAGCGGGGAATGGGTCGAAAAACGGGGAGATATTTTATTGGTCAGATAATGCGGGCAAGCGATGATCTCAACGCTCCGCTACCGCCAGATAAATGTGATCGTGGCCGTAGGCCGAAGGGATCTGCCCCTCCTGCCGCACTTCCTGCAGGCCGACGGAAGCGGCCATTTCCCGGAAACGTTGGAAAGGAATCGGATACGGGATCCAGGGCTGCAGCGGTCGCTCCGTTTCGTATTCGATCATAAGTAAACGTCCGCCCGGTTTGAGGCATGCGACGATTTTTTCCAGTACCGGTTCGGGGTCCGGCGCGTAGTGCAGAGCGTTGGCCATGATGATGCCGTCCAGTGGCGGCAGCGTGAACGGCCGGGTGAAATCCAGCTCCTCAATGCGCAATTCACAATTTTCCAGACGGAGGCGGTATAGCATATGGGGATTCTTGTCCGCGGCGTAGATGATACTGCCTGCTTCCAATACCTGGTCCAGCGCCTGGGTATAGATGCCCGAACCGGCACCGATATCCGCCCAGGTCCCCTTTACAGGAATAACAGCGTTTTTTATAAAATCAACTGCGTTTTTTAATTCCATCCTGCGTTTTTTGTATAGTGGCAGAACCACTCGAGCGGCAGAACCACTATAGCAATTTCCGGAGAAAACTCGGCACCTTAAACCGCGGCCCGTAGGTCTGCTCGTACGCTTTACATTTTGCCATAAAGGCGTCCAGGCCATAATCATTCACAAACTGGATCACACCGCCCCGAAAAGCGGGAAATCCCCAGCCGTAAACGCTGCCCAGGTTGGCGGCCGGTACCGAACGGATCACTTTTTCCTGCATACACCACACGGCTTCGATTACCTGGGCAAACAGCAGGCGCTCCTTGATCGCTTCGTGATCGTATTCCTGGTCGGCCGGGGGGAAGTGTTCAGTCAGTTCCGGCCAGATGGTACGTTCCGCTCCCTCGTGGTAAGCAAAGAAACCGGCCCGTTTTTGCCGTCCCGGCCGTTCCAGTTCCTTGAGCATTTTGTGCAATACGGCTACCGCCGGATGCTGGATGTATTTATTTCCGTAGTGGACGGCAGCCTGATTTTCGTATTTCAGCACCAGTTCCAGGCCCAGATCATCCGCCAGAGCCAGCGCTCCTTTTGGCATACCGGCTTTCTGGCCGAGGTTTTCGATCAGGGCCGGAGGATAACCTTCCTGCAACATCGTGATCCCCTCCAGAATATAGGTGTTCTGGACCCGGGCGGCGTAAAAGCCCCAATCGTCCTTAACGATGATCGGGACCTTATGAATGGCATTGACAAAATCAAAAGCCCGGGCGATGGTCTCATCCGATGTTTCCTCCCCTTTGACTATCTCTACCAGCGGTATCTCATCGGCCGGATGGAAGAAGTGCAGGCCGACATAGTTTTCGGGCCGCACCGAGGCGGTGGCCAGTTGTGTGATCGGGATGGAAACGGTGTTGCTGGCAAACAGGGAGTACTCATCCAGGAACTCTTCGGCTTCCCGCGTCACTTTCTGTTTTACCATTTTGTTTTCGAAAACCGCCTCGATCACCAGATCGCAGTCCTCAAATTCTTTGGAAGATTCCGTGGTCTTGATCCGGGACAGGGTTTCAATCTTATCTTCCTCCTGGATAAATCCGATTTCCAGCAATTCGTCCAGTTTCTTCCGAACGTACTCCCGGGCGCGTTCGGCGATCAGGTAGGAAACGTCCTTCAGTACCACGTGCAGTCCCTGACGCAGGCAGGCGAAAGCAATACCCGATCCCATCATACCCGCGCCGATCACCCCGACCTTGCGGGGACGGAATTTTCCAAAACCTTTGGGTCGGTTCTCCCCGCTCTTGATGGCGTTGTAATCAAACCAAAAGGTCTTGATCATATTTTTGGTAGCCTTACTCAGTACCAGACTGGTATAATACCGGCCTTCGATCTTACAGGCGGTATCAAAGTCCACTTTCGAGCCTTCGAACAGCACGTTCAGTATGGCCTGCGGCGCCGGATAGTTGTGGTGGGTAAGTTTGGCCAGTTGGGCCGAAAAGTTACGAATCGTGGCCGCCACACTGGCCTTTTTGGCCGTACCGCCGGGGATGCTTTCGTGTTCCCGGTCCCAGGGCCGACGCCCTTCTTTGTTTTCCAGCAGCCAGGTTTTGGCTTTTTCCAGCATCTCCTTGCGGTTCTTCGCCAGATCGTCGATGATCCCTACCCGCATGGCCTCTTGGGGCGAATACCGGTGCCCGGAAGTGAGGATGGTGTAGGCTTTTTCGATCCCCAGCAGCCACATCAGTCGGATAACCCCTCCCCCACCGGGCATCAGCCCGAGATTGACTTCCGGATGGCCGAGCCGGATCCGCGGATCGTCAATGACGATGCGGTGGTGGCAGGCCAGAGCGACCTCAAAACCCGTACCCAGCGCGCTCCCGTTAATGGCAGCCACCACGGGAACGCCGGGGCTTTCCAGGTCCCGCAGAAATTTCTTCAGCGTTTCCGTAAAGGAGAAGACTTCTTCGGCATCCTCTGCATTCAGCAGGTATTCCAGGTCTCCACCGGATAAAAAGGTCTTTTTGTCCGAGGTCAGGATCACGCCCCGCAGACCACCGCGGGCCTTCTCCATTTTCAGATGCTCCAGTACCGGCAGAAAGGCCTGCCCGATCTCGTGGTTGATCACATTGACCGTCCGGCCTTTCATGTTCAAACTCAGGGTGACAATGTTGTCAGTATCTTTAGAATAACGAACCATGAAATGGTTTTATATCAGATGTAATTTTGATCAGATCTTTTCGGCCAGGGCTTCTTCCACCGGACTAGTTACGGCTTCACCGGTTGGTGTTTATCAAACCAACCCAGCACGTAGGCCACTTTGTTCATCAGGTTACTCGGTTTATTGGCGATCCCGTGTCCGGAATCCTGAATACGGACCATTGCCGCATCCACCTTATTCAGCTTCAGCGCAGCGTAGTACTGCTCCGTTTCCGAGATCGGTGTGCGGTAATCCTGCTCACCGGTCAGCAGCATCGTCGGTGTTTTCACATTACCCGCCAGAGAAAGGGGTGAACGCTTCCAGTATTGCTCGGGATTTTCCCAGGGGAAACCGGGGAACCAGTACTTGGAGAAAAACGCCGGACCGTCCGCGTGCAATACAAAACTGCTCCAGTTGATCACGGGTTTGGCCACCACGGCCGCCCGGAAACGGTCCGTTTTGCCAATTATCCAGGCGGAGAGTACGCCGCCGCCGCTGCCGCCGGTTACGTACAACTGGTTTTCATCGATATATCCTTTTTCAATCACCGCATCCACGCCGGAGATCAGATCGTCATAGTCTTCTCCCGGGTAGTTGTGGTGGATCAGATTGGCGAATTCCTCGCCGTAGCTCGTACTGCCCCGTGGGTTGGTATACAGCACCACGTACCCGGCCGCCGCGTACAATTGTACTTCCGTGGAAAAACGCCAACCGTAATTGGTGAAAGGCCCACCGTGGATCTCGAGCAGCAACGGATATTTTTTGTTGGGATCAAAATCGGGCGGCTTACAGATCCAGCCCTGTACCTTCCGGCCGTCGAAGCTGGATTCGTACCAGATCTCTTCCACGGCTCCCACTTTTTTGTGGCTGAACAGGTCCGCGTTTACTTCCGTCAGTCTTTTTACATCCCCGCTGCCGGTGGCCACCGCCAGATCGGACGGGTGTTCGGGCGTACCCAGGGTATAGGCGAAGCGCCCGTTTTTGGCTACGGTATAATCGCCGCCGGAATAGGGCCGTCCCAGAGATAATCCACCTACATTGTTGGTCAGGTCAGTTACCTTACCCTGCAGGTCCATCCGGGCGATCTTGGTATTACCCCGGTCATCGTATTGAAAGAAGAGATATTTACCGTCGGCACTCCACTGTAGGTTATCCGAATTGCGGTCAAAATCCTTATTGATGAGGCGCGGATTGCTGCCGTCCCGGTTCATCAGGTAGACGCCGGTAGTCTGAAAGCCCTGGTAGCGGTCGTCAAAGCCGGAGTAAACGATCGTTTTTCCGTCCGGCGATACCACCGGGCTGGAATCCGGTCCGTTGCGGTCCGTCAGTGCTTTGATCGTGCCCGAGGCAACTTCCAGTTCATAGATCTCCGAATTGCGGGGTTCGTACTCCCCTTCCGGGTGCCGGTTGGCGGAAAGGATGAGGTATTTTCCATCGGGCGTCCAGGCGAAAGCACTACCGTGATCGAAATCTCCGGAAGTAAGCTGCCGGGGATGACCGCCGTCGGCTGACATCACAAAAAGGTGCCGGTAAGATGCGGGCAAATAACCGGCCCCATCGGAACGGTAATTCAGCTCATCAATATATTTTGGTTTCTCGGTCCACTTTGCGCCCTTGGGCGGACTCGGCAGCGACATCAGCGAAGCGGGCTGGCTATCTACCGACATGCCGAAAGCGATCCATTTTCCATCCGGCGACCACTGAATACCGCCGGGAGATTTCGGGAAATTGCTCAGCTTCTGCTCCGTGCCGTCCTCCAGCCAGCGCAGGTACATCTGGGAACTGCCACCTTTGCTGCTCAGGTACAGCACGCGGCTGCCGTCCGGCGACCAGCGCGGGGAATAGTCGCTCTGGTTGCCCGTGGTCAGCGGTCGGTTTTTACTGCCGTCGGCGTTGACGATCCAGAGATTGGACCGGTTGGCATCGGCCATCACATCCTTGAAGTTGCGTACGTAGACGATCTGGGAACCATCCGGTGAGATCTGCGGATCGGAAATAAATTCCAGATCGAAGATATCCATCAGTTCCAGCTTTTCGGTCTGGGCCTGGCCGGAAAAAGGAATACAAAGAACGGTTAGCAGGAAAATATAGAGTGGTTTCATCATGGAAAGGTGATTTTTCCACAAAATAAGGAATTTTGCCGGTAGCGGGCCGTGCCTTTGGCTATCTAAAACGCCAGGAAGTTGATCGCAAATTGTTCCATTACCTTGAGGGTATCCTGATCGAGGATATTCCCTTCTTCAGTGAGGGCACCGATCCGGGAGATCGGTAGATAGGCCGGCATGATCAAGGTGCCCATGTGGTGTAGTATGGCGGTCAGATGATCGATGCCGCGCAAATTGCCCGCCCGACCGGTGGCTACACCGACCATGGCCGCTTTCTTGCCTTTGAAATTACTCTGGTACTCGCGAATGGAACAGGCATCCAGGAACAATTTCAGCGCCCCGGGGATACTTCCGTTGTACTCCGGTACCACAAACAGGAACTTGGAGGCAGACAGCACAAAATCATCCTGCAGGCCACTCAGGCTGGGTGACTGCTGATCTTTTTCGTACATATCCGGATGAAACCAGTCGTGGGGGATGGATTCCAGCGGCAACAGCTTGACCGTCTCGTCCGTGTTGGCCTGCAAAAAAGCCACCATCTGGCGGGCAAACAGCAGACTTTCACTTTCCTTTCGATTGGTACCCGAGATTACTGTGATCATATTGGTAAAAAATTCAGCTTGCAATGCAAGTCCTTACAGATAGATAGCTGATGCCCGGTGTTGGATCCCCTGCCGGCAGGTTTAACGATGACTTTCCTTCCGGCCACTGAACAATTTTTCGGCAGCTCAATTTTATTAATGGATGCCAAGTTCGCATCTCTAAGTTGCATAAGTATACAGTTATTCCCCCAAAGTTGTTTAAGGAAACCGCATTAATTTGCCGGGAGCCCTTTCGACTACCGCCCCGCAATTACCGGGAAGAAAGCGACCGGCCATCCGACACGCTGATCCGGACAAGAATTCATTTTTTATTCTCTCGAAAGCTGGCTATCTTCGGGCAGCTTTCCCAAAATATCAATATTTTATGAAGATTACTTACTATGGCCAATCCTGTTTTGGCATTGAGACCAAAGGCAAAAAACTCCTCTTTGACCCATTTATTTCACCCAACGAATTAGCCAAAGACGTCAATGTAGACGGTATTGAAGCCGACTATATCCTGCTGACCCACGGCCACCAGGACCACACGGCAGATGCCGAGCGCATTGCGAAAAAAACCGGCGCCAAGATCGTTTCCAACTTTGAGATCTACAGCTGGTACGGCCAGAAAGATATCGAGGGCCACCCGATGAACCACGGCGGCAAGTGGGCATTCGACTTCGGAACGGTAAAATACGTGAACGCTGTGCACTCCAGTTCATTACCCGACGGCACTTACGCCGGTAATCCGGGCGGTTTCGTGGTCTGGAACGACGAAGGCTGTTTTTACCACGCCGGAGATACCGCACTGACCATGGACCTGAAACTGATCCCGATGACCTGTCCGAAGCTGGATTTTGCCATTCTGCCCATCGGTGATAATTTCACGATGGGCTACGAAGATTCCATTATTGCCAGCGATTTTATCGAGTGCGATCGCATCCTCGGCTGTCACTACGATACTTTCGGATTTATTAAAATAGACCACGATGCGGCCAAAAAGGCTTTCGCGGATAAAGGAAAAGAGTTAATTTTGCTGCCTGTCGGTGGAACGATGTAGGTACGGCATAGTGCAGGGCCTGCGGCGCGGGGTTGGCAGCCAACCGCGACTCCGAAGCAAACACAGGTGCCCTGCACCATGCTCCGGCAAATTTTTCAACGAAAAATTCAAATAGACAAACATGGGTAAAGTAGTTACCATAGCGAATCAGAAAGGAGGTGTTGGCAAGACCACAACGGCCATCAACCTGGCCGCCAGTCTGGCGATCCTGGAAAAAAAGGTACTCCTGATCGATGCCGATCCTCAGGCCAATGCCTCTTCCGGCGTCGGTGCTTTACCCGAGGATGTGGACGAGAGTATCTACGACTGCATGATCAACGAACTGGATCCGCAGGAAGCCATCTACGAAACCGATACACCCAATCTGGAGATCATCCCCTCCCACATCAATCTGGTGGGGGCAGACCTGGAACTGGCCAGCCGCTGGCGCCGGGAATACGTAATGAGCGAGATCGTGGAAAAGGTAAAAGATGACTACGACTATATTTTCATCGACTGCTTGCCTTCTCTCGGTCTGGTTACGGTCAATGCACTGACCGCCGCCGATTCCGTGCTGATCCCCGTGCAGTGCGAATACTTTGCCCTGGAAGGACTTACCCAGTTGCAGAATACCATCCAACTGGTGAAAAAGAGTCTGAATCCCAAGTTGGAGATCGAAGGTATCCTCTTGTCTATGTACGATAGCCGGCTCCGTCTGGCCAATGAGGTGGTCGATCAGGTGCGGGAGATCTTCCCGGGTCTGGTCTTCGAGACCATCATCCACCGGAATTCCAAGATCAGCGAAGCGCCCAACATGCACCAGCCGGTTGTGATGGTAAATGCGGGCAGCAGAGGCAGCATCAATTTCCTAAACCTGGCTAAGGAGTTTCTGGAGAATAATTCGGATGCGATTGTGACCGCTTGATGAGAGTGGGTGACTTGGAGACAAGGAGAAGAGGAGACAAGGAGAAGAGGAGACTTGGTGATGGGGGGACAAGGAGATTTGGAGATAGGGAGACAGTGTGAAATTATCCATACCGGCAAAAACCATCAACCGTCAACCTTCGACCGACCGTCTACCGTCTACCGTCTACCGTCCACCATCAACCGTCCACCAAAAAAAAAGAATCAAAAAATATTATGGCGATTAAGAAAAAACGTACTGACGGGCCCCAAAAAAGTACTACGAGAAAGAAATCCTTTGGGCTGGATCCCAATATGGTGAATAAGATGAAGAGTCAGGGTGCCGGTACGGCTGCGCTTATCCCCGATAATATCGATGAGCAGATCGCCACTAATCCGGAGGGACTGATCAAGGAGCTATCCAGCCACTTCGCCATGATCCCCATCGAGCAGATCGAGGCCAATCCCGATCAGCCCCGGCGGGAATTTGAAAAAGAAGCCCTGCAGGAACTCGCCGAATCCATCAGCGTACACGGGATCATTCAGCCGATCACTGTACGCCGCTTTGCCGATAAACAGTACCAGATCATTTCCGGGGAACGCCGCTGGCGGGCTTCCAAACTGGCCGACCTCCAGGAAGTGCCGGCCTTTATCCGGATCGCCAACGATCAGACGCTCATGGAAATGGCTCTGATCGAGAACATTCAGCGGGAAGACCTCAACCCATTCGAGATCGCGGTCAGTTACTATCGCCTCAAAGAAGAATTTGAACTTACCGACGAAGTGCTTTCCGAAAGGGTCGGGAAAAAACGGAGTACCGTAACTAACTACCTGCGGCTGCTGGACCTGCACGCGGACGTTATGGACGCCATGCGCAATAAAAGCATCACCATGGGCCACGCGCGGGCCATCGCCGGGATCAAGGACAAACTCCTGCAAAAGGAATGCCTCCGGAAAATGTACGATGAAGAAGGCAAACTCATGTCCGTAAGAGCGGCGGAAACGCTGGCCAAGACTTATCATCCGCCCAAGGGAGAAAAGAGCAAAAAAGAAGCTCCGAAAAGTCGCTTGCAGGCGGAACGCGACCGCATCCTGGAGGATTTCCGGGTATTCTTTGGTACGCCCAACGTCAAAATGGAGATCAGTGAGGATAATGACCAGAAAGGCCGGATCATCATCGACTTCAAAGACAATGATCAGTTGAATTTCTTTTTCAAATGCGTCGAACAGCTTTAATTGTCAACAAAAGGTCAATGCCCGCCATTCGGCTCACAAACCGGATGCCCGGAGCGTTCTGCTTAGGAATCTAACACCACCGGCTCATGCTGTACCGCATTTTTTCCGTTACTCTGCTGTGTTTTTTACTCAGTCAGTCTGTGTCCGGGCAGGACACCACGACAATCGTCCGCCCCGATACCAGTACCGACAGCCTGCTGGTGGAAGCCGATAAAGCGATTGAGAAAAATTCGAACTGGCCGGTGCCCAAAAAAGCGCTGCTGTGGTCCATCATTCCCAGTGGCGGCCAGGTCTATAACCGGGACTGGTGGAAAGTACCGCTGGTAGCCGGCGGCTTTTACGCCCTCTACCGCACGATAGATTACAATACCGATCTCTACCGCCGGCTCCAGGATGCTTACCTATTGAAGCTGGATAATAAGGAGCACGAATTTACCGGCACCAGCATCGATAATGTCCGGACGCTGCGTAACCTACGCGACCGCTACGATAAGAATACCCAGATGAGTTATGTATTCCTCTTGCTTGGTTACGCCCTGCAGGGGATCGAAGCTTACGTGGACGCTCACCTGCGGCAGTTCGATATCGATGACGATCTTTCGTTCCGGCTCAAGCCTACCCTGGAGATGCTCCCGGTCAGCGGCCAGGCAGTCATGGGCGTTGGGGTGGTCATCCCGATCAAATAGCCCGGTGCCGCCCAAACGGCTAAAACTTCCGGCCTTCGGAATATCAACTTCCCCGCCGTTTGCGTTATTAATCCTGACTTTTAACCTTTGTGCTATCGACCGTAGGCGGATCGCCTGTCGACTAAATAGACCATCCATGAACAAATATCTTCTTCTTGCGGGCCTCTGCCTGCTTGCCCTGGATCTGTCCGCCCAGGAAGGCACCTGGTACAGCATCAACCTTTATCCCAATTATTCGGACCGCCGCCTGATCGTTTTTGAAAACCTCAATCAGACCCAGATCGATGCTATCGACAGCCTGGAAGCTGCCAAACCCTCCTACTCTATCGGAGGCGCGATCCAGTGGCGCGGGGAATTCATCGGTTTCCAGTTGGGAGCAAATCTGGTGAATACCGGTTACCGGACCATCCGGCAGGCTATTCCCGCGGACGATCCCTTTAGCGGACAGGCGGATGAGTACGAACAAACCTTTACCAATTATTTGCTGGAAGTGCCCGTAGAGCTCACCTTTTACCAGACGCTCAACGAGAATAATGAGTTCTTCTTTATGATGGGAACCGGCATTGCCTATAACCTGACCAATCGGACCCGTACGACCCTCTTCAGTAACGGCGGCACCAATCCGGTCGACAATTCGCCGACGGATGAGGTGGATTTCCGGAATATCAATGTGGAATTTCAGGCAGCCCTGGGTTGGGAGAAAGCATTCAGTCCCAATCTGCGGATCGTGGTGCAACCGCATTTCCAGTTCTGGCTGCGCGGTTTGTACGTGGATGAACTCATCAACCGGAATATTTATTCGCTGGGCGTTCGCCTGGGGGTGAAGTTTGGCCGCTTGCTGGAGTAAGTGTGATGCCGGTAGCGGCAATTCATATCCAATCGCCAGCGCTCCACCAATAGGAAGATTTAGTAATTTTGGTAGGCTGTGAATTCGTTTTTATAGTGAGTCGTCGTTGCGAACGACGACCAGCGGTCCCGATGTGGGGTTGGGATATACTATGGGGAGCAAGGGTGGATGAGCTCATCAACCGGAATATCTATTCGCTGGACGTACGCCTGGGGGTGAAGTTTGGCCGCTTGCTGGAGTAAGTGTGATGCCGGTAGCGGCAATTCATATCCAATCGCCAGCGCTCCACCCATACGAAGATTTAGTAATTTTGGTAGGCTGTGAATTCGTTTTTATAGTGGGTCGTCGTTGCAAACGACGACCAGCGGTCCCGATGTGGGTTTGGGATATACTACAGAAGGCGGGGGATTTTATAATATTGTTTTCTCATGCTGTAAGTAGTATACTTGCTGTCCGTAGTCTGGCAATCGCATCTCATTACCGCTGGTCGATGTTTGTAACGTCGACCAGATATGAAGAAATTGCACACCTCATCCCGTTTTACCCTATCTCTGCTTTCCGCAGTTTGTCTTACGACGAACAGTTGCGCCAAAGCCAATACCTTAACCGCTCGGAGGCATTTGGAACGCCGACATAATATCACAAGCACCATTCTCCAGCTTCCCCCATACAGATCGAGGCCAGAACAGGCTAAACTTTTTTCTATTAACCGAAGCCTGCATACCCGGCAACACTCATGTAGCCGGGTAAGCAGTGTTGCAAATTATTAATCGAGACTGGCCATAGTTTCCCGGATCTCCGACAGGCGGCGGGGTTCGTATTCCAGTTCGATCTGGTCTATCTCGCCTACCGTGACCTCCCGGATCGCCAGCAAAGGGCGGCCGTCTTTCACTTTCAGGCCGATCACCCGTACTTCCATGCCCCGGGGAACGGAAAGCGTGGTATAGTGATCCTTCTTCCGAATGGTATTCAGCGCGCTCCGTCTTTCCTTGAAGAGGATAAAGACCCTTTCTTCCTGCTCATCATCGTCCATCACCATCAGCGGCTCTTTTTCGGAAGCAGCAATATTATAGAAGCGATCGCAATTGATCCATCCCATTTTATTGACGGTGAAGAAATATTCGTTCAGCGAACGCTGATCGACTGCGCCCTGTTCTACGGCCGCTTCGTAATCGGCGATCTTCTTGGCTTTGTATGCCTCGTAAGCCTCCAGCGTACGGCGGTATTTGACTTCCGCCAGCTCATAGGCTTCCTTATATTTTTCCCGCTGACGCTGTTGGTGGGCCTTCCACTGTGCTTTCAGTCCGGCCTCATAAGCCAGCATTTCCTCGCGGTACCGGTCCATCTTGGATTCATAGCGTTCCATTTCCAGTTCGTGGGCCGCCAGCAGTTCCGGATAACGTTCGAGCCGGGCTTCGTACTGTTCTACCTTTTGGGCGTAGATCGCCTCTTCGCGGGCTTCGATCTTCTTGCGGCCCATGACCAGTTTTTTAAAAAAACCGGGGTTGTACTGAATACTTTCCCGCTTGGGTTCGCTCGGATAGACCGGTGCGCGCGGCTTAGCCGGTTCTATCGGCTCACCAGAAAGGTCTTCCTTGAAGAAGGTCATGCCGGTTCGCACATCGGGCATGGCCGGAGGGTCGGCAATGCGCAGAGTGGCCATCTTGTTGGTTTTGAATCCCTGTCCGGTAGGGTTCCAGTCCTGCAGGTTGCCGTTGGCATCGGTGGCCCCGGTGAAGAGCTGCATATCCGGCAAGGTCGATTCGGTAGGCATACTGATCACCAATTCACCACCTTCCCGGAGCTGAAGCTGTTCCTCTCCCAGGCGGGCTTCGAGATAGACCATACCGCCGGTCTCCAGGATGCGATCGCCGGAGTGCGTACTCAGACTCTGCGCGATCATATCGGCGTAAGTGTAGGCTTCCCGCATTTCCAGTTGGATGTCACCGTGGGCCGTCCGGCCGTCGGCGTGTACGAATATATCGGAAGGGATCCAGACCGTAGTACCGTCCGCACCGGTGATGGCGACGGATTGGTCCGAAGCGAAGCTAAAAAACTGACCACCATTCTCATTCAACCCACCGATCAGATCATTCAGCGAATGAAGGGGCCAGTGGTAGAGGTCGATCTCGACGCGACGGTTGCGTTGCCGTCCGGTTTCCGTAACGTTACTTTCCGCGGGCCGGTGCTCGCCAAAAGTGGAGATACTGACCAGATCCGTCGGCAGATCGCGCTCGGTCAGGTAAGTGCGCACGGCCGCCGCCCGTCTTTGCGCCAGCGCTTCGTTGTACTGATCGGTACCGGTCGCATCGGTATGGGCTCGTACGTCCAGTTTCCAGCGATCCAGTTGTCCTATCGTTTCCAGCAAACCGTCCAATTGCTGCCGGGCATCCGGGCTCAGCACATCGCTATCGAGGGCGAAATAAACAATGCTGGTTTCCTGTTCCTGGGCCTGCAGGGATAAACTTCCGCACAATACCAGGAACATAAGGAGTAGAGCGTTCTTATACATAACAAAAGGTTTTAGTGGCGATGGAAGGGGGCGAAGTAGGCCGGTGGAACAGGGTCGCTCATTGCGTAAAGCGTTTTTGAAAATGAACCTAAAAAATGACGAATGATCCGCCATTGGTTCGACCATGTTTTGATGCACTTCACAGAACAGCTATTCCGATCTCCGACCTACTTCGATATTCTGGTGTACACCTTCTGAATAAAATAGATGCAGCATAACTAAAAACCGGTGTACCACCAACATCCCTATAACGCAGGATAGGAAAAAAGTAACAGCTGAACTTTACCGAAACCTACCGTACCGGATCGTCGAGACAGGTCAGCCCCGTTAAGACGCTGACTACAAACTTATCATTAATGGGAAAAGGCCGATCTGCTACCGAAACGCCGTCAATTAGGGGTGATCACTTCCAGTGCGCGCACCGGCCGGCCGTCGCTCCAGTAGCCGAGCATACGCTGTTCCAGGGTATTGCCGAGCGCATAACGACAATAGTCGCCCGAATCCAGGCAACTGATCAGGGCATCCAGTATCTTCCAGTAGCCGTAATAATCCAGAGCATTGCAACTGGCGCGACGCAGCGCGCGATTGGCCGTGGGATTCCTTCGCCCGTTGTCGAATTCCAGATTAACCGCGTAGCACTGGCTGTGCCCGGCACCGATGCCGATAGAGTCGCGATACTGATAGATGAGGTTTCGCTCCGGGGTATGTACGGCGGTCTCAAAGACCAGGCGGGCAAACTCGTCACCGACCACCCGGTCCCCTTCGCTGGCCATGATCACCAGCTTGGTGTTTTTGGGCATGGCTTTGTAGGTTTTCAGCCGGCCTCCCTTCAGCGGACCGCTACCGGGAGCACAAAGCAAAATCGCCCGAGGCTGGGGAATGCCATAGTCGACAAAATTGACGCCGAGATCGGCCGATACCACCCCACCGTAACTGTGCCCGGCCACCACCAGGTAATCCGCTACGGGCCGCACGTATTGCGGTTGTTCGAGTTCCAGCAAAGCATCCCGGATTGCCCGGGCCGCATGGTCGCCGAATTTTCCCGGACGGGGAAAAAACAGATTGCGCTGAAAGCGGGGAAAGATCACGATATTGCCCCGCCGGACGAGGTGTTCGATCCAGTCGCCGTAGATCATCGGGTTGTAGGCACCGTAACCGTGGATCAGGACGACCACCTGCGCTGAATCGGGTCGCTGATCACCACCGGGTTCGAATAACCAGTATCCGTAGGGTTTTTCCGCGAAGTCGTACATTTGCACACTATCGCAGACGTAATCCGCACCGCCGGGACCGGCCAGGGGCTGAGCGGGGCCCTGCACCGTCTGGGCCTGGGCCAGGGAGAGGCCGGCCAGGCTAAACAAAATAGAGAACGCTGATTGTTGAAGCAAATAATTGATTGCCATTAAGTTGTGATTCTTTCGCGAATTGGACGTTAATCTGAAAATACCCGGACTTTTTGCCGGGCTTATCCGTTTTGATAGGGAAAGGCGGTGTTTGAAAATTGAGAACCTGAATTATGACGCTTAAAAATAAACCCATCGCGCACCTGTTACTGGCGGCCGGAGCCTCCACCCGGATGGGACAACCCAAGCAGTTACTTAGTTGGCGGGGCCAGAGCCTGATCCGTCATGCCGTCTCTACCATCCAGCAGTCGGGCATCTCTGATAAGATCGTCGTTGTACTGGGTGCAAACCGGGAGCTGATCGCTCCCGAATTAAACGATCTTTCGGTGGAAATAGTTTTCAATCCGGACTGGTCAGAAGGAATGGGTAGTACGATTCGCAGCGGCCTGGAATATTTGGTGAAAAACGGAGCCGATGTGTGGGCCGGCGTGGGCATCAGTCTGGTCGATCAGCCGCTGGTCCATGCTGATCACCTGAGGGATCTCTACCAGCTCTGGCGACAGTCTTCCGCTCCGATCGCAGCGGCCCGCTACGAGGGTGTTTTCGGAGTGCCCGCGATCTTTGCCCACAGCTTTTTTCCACATCTGCTGTCGCTGGAGGGTGCAGCGGGTGCCCGCAAATTGCTCCAAAAATTCCGGGACCAGGTCGAACCGATGGACCTGCCCGAAGGACGCCTCGACCTGGACACGCCCGAAGAGTATCGGAAATTGAAGGAGAGGGATTAGGTTAACGGGAAACCAAAGTCTGTTTTAACCGCCAAAACCACCGGCCGCCTCAATCTCCTGAAACTGTTTCCAGGCCGATTCCGCCAATGCATCCGTCAGCTTTTCAATATAATAGCTCCCCGCCGCCGGATCGCTTACCTGATCAAAAAAGCTTTCCATTTTCAGGATATGCTGCAGATTCCGGGCCAGGCGGTAGGAAGCCGGGCCGGTTGGTTCTTTGTGATCGATATCCGCCGGGAGTACGTAGAAGCGATCCACGCCGCCGATGATGGCCGACATTGCCTGGGTGGCCGCTTTGATGCGGTTTGTATTCGGATCCTTCACCTGGGTTTCGGGAGCCAGATGAGCCACGATGGTAATCGGTTCGGCGTCTTCCACCCCGTAGGCCGCCAATACATTGTTCCAGAGGGACCGAATGGCCCGCAGTTTGGCGATCTCCACGAAATAACTGGTACTGACGGCCATGGAAAACTGAAGCCGGCGATTGACCTCGAGCGGCGGCACGCCCCGCTCCTGCATCTGGGCCAGGTATTCACTTCCCTTGGCAATGGCGAGAGCCAGTTCCCGACTCGTATCTTCGGGGCCCCCGTGGTAAGTTTTGGCATCGATCTGTAAAACGCTGAAGTTGGGCAGGGAATCCTTGGCCAGCATAATATATTTAGCCAGATCATCCAGTGGAGGATCTGTCCAGTCGAGCAGGGGATCAAAATCAATCGAGCCGCGCACCGACCGGGCCAGTTCCGGACGATCCGCCAGCAACTCTTCCAGCAGGCGGAAGATCTTTACCGGATTTTTTCCCGGATAATAAGGTGCAAAATGCGTGGAGACATACCCCAGTTCGATGCCGTCCAGCAGGATCTTCAGTTCCTCGATCGTCGGTTCGTGTTTGATCTGGAAGAAGAGGGCGTTTACCCCGTCCTGCAGGGCGCGCAGCGCCTGCTGATTGGCGGCTTTAAAATCATTGACAAATACATATTCACCGATCTCCCAGTCGTTCCCACCACCCGGGAAGATGGGCTCGGGGGGCTGCGGCATATCTTCCGGATGATAAAAAGGATCCAGTTTGATGTCTTCATCCAGTTGCCACTGCAGGTCGGCAAACGATTTGCCTTTGAGTTCTTTTTCCAATTTGGCGATCCAGTCGGCCTTGCTGGTTTCCGGGAATTCGGTAAAGAGGTCTTTGGTTTTATTCATATCACTAAGGTCAACAATTTCCCTGGCAAAATAGTTAATTTTACACCAAGAAGTGAAGAATTGCGGCAAGTCGGTATAGAGCGGTCAGCAGATTATTTCCCCTCCGGAGCCCGTGCTGGCCGACCGATAATCTACCGAATTACGACCAACAGACCAACATCTATGCAGCAACTGATATATCTGGATTACAATGCTACCACCCCGGTCGATCCCCAGGTGGTGGAAGCTATGTTGCCCTATTTTTACGAAAAACCCGGCAATGCAGCGAGCCGTACCCATCCTTTCGGCTGGGTAGCGGATGAGGCCGTAGACCAGGCCCGGCAGCAGATCGCGGGCCTCATTCAGGCCGATCCCCGGGAGGTAGTATTTACCTCCGGAGCGACGGAAGCCGACAATCTGGCCATCAAAGGCGTATTCCAGTTGTACCAGCGCAAAGGTCAGCACATCATCACCGTAAAAACGGAGCACAAAGCGGTGCTGGATACCACCGGCTACCTGGAAAAGCTCGGCGCCGAGATCACCTATCTCGATGTGGATGCGGACGGGCTGATCGACCTGGAAGAACTGGAAGCCGCCATTCGCCCGGATACCATCCTGGTGTCCGTCATGTGGGCCAATAACGAGACCGGAGTGATCCAGCCGATGGCCGAGATCGGAGAGATCTGTACCCGGAAGGGAGTCCTGCTCATGAGTGATGCCACCCAGGCGGTGGGCAAGATCCCGGTTAACCCACGGGAAACGGGGATCCATATCATGACCTTTTCCGCCCATAAAATGTACGGTCCGAAAGGGATTGGCGGGCTTTACGTAAGTCGCCAGAGACCGCGGGTAAAACTCGCGGCCCAGATCCACGGCGGCGGCCACGAGCAGGGTATGCGATCCGGCACCCTGAACGTACCGGCGGTTGTCGGTTTTGGTAAAGCCGCTGAAATTGCCGGATCGGTCATGGCGGAAGAAAGCCGGCGACTGGCCGGACTGCGCGACCGGTTGGAACAGTCCCTACAGCAGGAGCTGGAAGCCGTCAAGATCAACGGAAGCCGGGAACACCGGCTGTCCCATGTGAGCAATCTGTCTTTCCGCCACGTGGACGCCGAAGCGCTGATCTCCTCCTTCAACCGCAGTATTGCTGTGGCCACCGGTTCGGCTTGCTCCTCCGCATCGCTGGAACCCTCGCACGTATTGCAGGCAATGGGACTGGCGGAAGAATGGCTCAAAGGATCCATTCGCTTTAGCTTCGGCCGGTTTTCTGAAGCTCGAGATGTCGATCGTACCGTAGAGCTGATCGTGAAAGGCGTGCAAGCCTTACGTGCGGAAAGTCCGGTATGGGAAATGTTCAAGGAAGGAATAATCTGATCGCGCCCGCAGGCAAACGCGGAAGCCGATTAGTCGTCCCCAATTTTAAACTGTTCTTAGATAAAACAAATATGCACCGAAACCAACGGGCCTGGCTGGGCCTGCTACTCCTGATTGTTTTCCTGCCGGCCTGTCAGGAAGAAACCGCACTCCCCTACTCTATCGAAGGCGCTTACAATTGCTACCAGGACGAGACCTGGACATTGGAGTCCGTGGATGACGCCCTGATCGGCGAATGGGACCACGTCTACTATTCCTGCTACAGCGGTGAAATGGAAGAGATCCCCGTGGGAGATCTGCGCCTGGTGTTTAAAGAAAACCACGAACTCGAGATCTACCGGGATGGCCTGCTGGACCGCCAGGATACCTGGGAAGTGATACCTCGCGGTAGCGAGAATTTTGCGTTGACGACCTCCCAGATCCAGCCCTGGCTGAACGGAGATATCGTGATCTGCGAGGACCTGCTGGTGTTTTTCGAAAGCTATATCGACGGCTGCGATAACTACTTTGAGCGAAGATAAGGGCAGAGCTGCAGGGCAAATTAAACCTCAGCCTTATCAAAAACGTTCTTATATTTGTAAAGCGTAAAGAACAATCATACGACTATGGTTTATGTAGCGGAATCTGCAAAAAAGCGGATCGAAGAGATAAGAATAAAGGATCAATTGACACCGGAGCACTTCGTGCGGGTGTCCGTGACCAGCGGTGGCTGCTCGGGCCTGACCTATAATATGGATTTTGACAACGAGGTGAAGGCGGATGATCAGGTCTTTGAAGACAATGGCGTGAAGGTGGTGACCGACCTCCGCAGCATGCTCTATCTGTTCAATACCACACTGGAATTTTCCGGAGGCCTGGAAGGAAAGGGCTTCTTCTTCAATAATCCCAATGCTTCCCGTACCTGTGCGTGCGGTGAGAGTTTTGCGGTATAATTCATGGAGCTGCGGGGCCTGAATGACCAAGGTGATCGTTTAGCGTATTTTTTACCGTAAAGGCGATAAATATATACCAATCAGGCCCCGCAGCTTTATTCATTTCTCCCGGCTACACTCCTTTGGACCGGAATACTATTCTGCTAACGGTTTTGGTTCTTCTTTTTTGAAGTCGGCAACTGAATGAATTTCTTGCGGGCCTTAACCGCTTTCACTTCCGCTTTATCCGCACGTTTATCGGCTTTGGCCGCGCGTTTGTCCGCACGGATCGCCGCCGCTCTGGCACGGGCTGCCTGCTCTTTAGCTTCCGCCGCCTTGCGTTCCTTACGGGAAACCCGCACTTCCGATTTGGCGTTTTTGTGACTTTCTTTTAGTTCCTTGTAATCTTTTTCCCTGGCTGCTTCTTCCTTAGAAGCGGACTTTTTCTTAAAAATGGAAATGCCTTCCTTTTTTTCCGCTTTTGCGGATGCTTCCTGTTTTTCGGCCTGCTTGCGGGATTGAGCCTGTGCGTTGACCCCCAAACCCAACATCAGAAGGACAAAAATGCCCACGATTCGATACTTCATCATCATATTAATTTTATTTTCAGTGCTATAACGCCAATTACAAACAAAATATTTAAAAAAGTCTTAACTTAGAAGTTGGTTTTTAGAACATGTTTAGATTTCGGTCTTTGTGGTGAGAATGATCCATTTTCGGTTGAAACGAGGCGCGGGAAGTGGATGATAGCAGCGCTATCAAGCCACTTTTCGTAACGAAGTGTCAGCGGAAAAGGGACATTCGAAAGCCGATTACTGAATTTTAAACATGTTTTTAGTCGAAAACGCCGCTCAAAGCATGAAGAAAAAAACGTGTCTGGTCTGTGGAGAAAGTTTCCACGGCCGCCAAGATAAAAGGTTCTGTTCGGATCACTGCCGTAGTACTTTTCACAATAAACAGAACAGTGATGCGACCAATTTTATGCGGAATATCAACAACATATTACGCAAGAATCGCCGCATCCTGGCCGAATTGAATCCCCGGGGAAAGACCAAGGTCCACCGCGATGCCCTCCTCGAAAAAGGATTTAAATTCAGCTACTTCACCAACGAATACCGAACGAAATCCGGGAATGTCTATTATTTCTGCTACGAACACGGCTACCTGAAACTGGACGACGATTTTCTGGCGCTCGTCATCCGACAACAATACGTAGAGTAAACTCCTTTCTCACTTTAACTCACCTTTTATCGAAATAGTCTACTAATTTTGCAGCTCATCCTGCAAAATAAAAATACATGGACCTCAAGCTGATTCCCAAACTTAAATCACTGGATTCCGGGCAGTTTTTCCTGATCGCCGGCCCCTGCGCCATTGAGGGCGAAACCATGGCCCTGGAGATCGCCGAACAGGTTGCCAATCTTTGCTACAAACTGAATATACCCTATATCTTTAAAGGCTCTTACCGCAAAGCCAACCGCTCGCGCATCGATTCCTTCACCGGTATCGGGGACGAAAAAGCCCTGGAGATCCTGGCAAAAGTGAACCGGGAATTCGATATCCCCGTCACTACCGACATCCACTCCGAACCCGAAGCGGCCATGGCCGCCGCCTATGTCGATATTTTGCAGATTCCGGCCTTTCTCTGCCGGCAGACCAGTTTGCTGCAGGCGGCAGCGGAAACGGGCAAGGTAGTCAATGTCAAAAAAGGGCAGTTCGTCAGCGCCGAGGCCCTGAAATTCGCTATGGAAAAAGTTACCGAATCCGGAAACGAAAAAGTTATTCTGACCGAAAGAGGTACGACCTTCGGTTACCAGGATCTGGTGATCGATTACCGCGGTATTCCCACCATGCAGTCCTTCGGGGCTACGGTGGTGCTGGACTGTACCCATTCCCTGCAACAACCCAACCAGCCCAGCGGCGTTACCGGAGGCCGGCCGGCCCTGATCGGAACGGTGGCCAAAGCCGGGATCGCGGCGGGTGTCGACGGCCTGTTCATTGAAACGCACCCCCGGCCCGCCGAAGCCAAATCCGACGGAGCGAATATGCTGCCGCTGGAACGGCTGGAAGGATTATTGGAAAAACTCGTCCGGATCCGGGAAGCAGCCGTATTATCCTGATCCTGACGGCTGTCTGAAAAACAAAGCCCGATCCGTAACGTTCTAATGAGATAAACCATCCCAACATGTTGAAACGACTTGCCTTAAAGAACCAATTTTTGAAAACTTCAGGAATGACCTTGCTGTTGCTCCTGACCGCTACGCTTAGCCTGTCGGCCCAGCTCAAACACACGCAGCACCAGACTTTCCAGCTGGATAGCATCGATCAGGTCCTCATCGACCTGGTGGATCCTTATACCGTGGAAACCTGGGCGGGTAACCAGTTGATGACGGAAACCCAGGTGCAATTGTACCAGGCTTCGGAAAGTGTACTCCAGTTCTTCCTGAAGAACGAGCGCTACACCATCGTTTCTGATTCCAACAGCACGGAACTGATGTCGCTCCTGTCCAAGGATACCGAGCGCAAGCGGATACGCACAAAATTCGGAGAATGCGAAGAACGGATCACTGTCCGTATCTTTGTACCCAAGAATTTTGAGCAGAAAGGCGAAAAGCTCTGGGCCCGACCGCCCAAAACAGAAGAGGAAAAATGATCCGCCGCACCCCGGTCAAAATAGGAACATTCCATTTTTCTTTTGATCGGTGATAATTCACATAACTGTACTATAAGATTCACGGAGTGATCAAGGAACTTGAACTAAAATTGCTGCCCGAAGAGGCGGCCAATCCGGAAGTTATCCGTCAGCGTGCCGTTAAAAAAAGCGGTGTTCCCGCAGGACGGGTAAAGGATGTTCAGCAATTGCGCCGATCGATCGACGCGCGGGGTTCACGCCCCTTTTTCCGGCTGCGGGTAGCCGTTTATATCGATGAACAGCCCACCGCCGAACCCGCCATTCTCGAACGTTTTCAGGATGTTTCGAAAAAAGAACCGGTCCTCATTGTCGGCGCCGGCCCTGCCGGTTATTTCGCCGCTTTGGAGCTGATCGAGCTCGGACTGAAACCCATCGTTTTTGACCGGGGAAAAGACGTCCGTTCCCGTCGCCGGGATCTGCGCGGCATCCAACAGTTCGGCGAAGTTAATCCGCATTCCAACTACTGTTTCGGTGAAGGAGGTGCCGGTACGTATTCCGACGGAAAGCTGTATACGCGCTCGCACAAACGGGGAAATATCGAAAAAGCCCTGCGACTGCTGGTAGAACACGGCGCCGTTTCCGATATTATGATCGACGCTCACCCCCATATCGGTTCCAACAAGTTACCGCAGATCGTGGCCAATATCCGGGAAACGATCCGGCACTACGGCGGCGAGGTACATTTCGACAGTTGGGTCACCGATCTGATCCTCGACGGGGGGAAAGTCCGGGGAGTGGTGGTCAACGACCGGGATGAATATCTCGCGGATTCCGTTATTCTGGCCACCGGTCACTCCGCCCGCGATATTTACTACCTGCTCGATCGTAGGGGGGTCAGCCTCGAAGCCAAACCCTTTGCGCTGGGCGTACGTATTGAACATCCCCAACCGCTGATCGATCGCATTCAGTATAACCAGTCACCCCGGGATGAACATCTGCCGGCTTCCAGCTATCGGCTGGCCTGCCAGGTGGACGGCCGTGGAGTGTTCTCCTTTTGTATGTGTCCGGGTGGTTTGGTGGTGCCTGCCGCTACCGCTCCCGGTGAGATCGTGGTGAACGGTATGTCTTTATCCCGGCGGGATTCTCCCTACGCCAATTCGGGGACGGTGGTCGCCATCGACATGGAAGACCTGGAACCTTACCAAAACAAGGGCGTTTTTGCCGCGCTGGAACTCCAGCGGGCCGTAGAACAAAAACTATTTCAGTACGGGGACGGCAGTCAGCGGGCCCCGGCCCAGCGATTGCCGGATTTTGTTCAGGGCAAACTGTCGGCGGACCTGCCCGATTCCTCCTACATTCCGGGACTTTATCCGGCTCCTCTGCACGAATTATTGCCGTCCGGCATCTACACCCGGCTGCGGGAGGCCGTCCAGACCTTCGGTCGCAAAATGCGGGGCTACTACACGGAAGAGGCCAATGTGATCGGTACAGAGAGCCGCACGAGTTCTCCCGTTCGGATTCCCCGCAATCCCCAAACTTACATGCACGACGACGTGTTGGGACTATTTCCCTGCGGGGAGGGCGCCGGCTACGCGGGTGGGATCATCTCCGCCGCTATGGATGGGCAGAATGTGGCTCGCGCCGTACAAAAATGGCGGGTGGAAGTGTAGTAGTAGTCTATACGACCATTGCATCTGTAGCGCCCGAATATCCGGCAATTACCATGAAGCTTTCCCATCTCACCACGCGGATCATGCACCCGCAGCAAGTAGCGGAGGTATCTCCGCAACTGCGGGCGTTGCTCCAGCTTGCGGATCCCCATTGGGACCTAATCAGCATCTATCTGTTTAGATCTGACCTACTGCTCCTCGAGCAGAATGGAATACCGGTCGCCTGCCTGGTATTGCAGGACCTGGGAGATCGGGAGTACGAAATAAAGAACATTGCCGTCCGGGCGGACTTGCAGGGAAACGGGCTCGGCAGCCGACTGCTACGGGAAGCCATCCGGCGGGCGACCGCCGCCGGGGCCCGGACCTTACTGATCCGGACGGGTAATTCCAGTATCGGCCAGTTGTACCTGTACCAAAAGACCGGTTTCCGCATCCGGCAGATCGATACCGATTTCTTTATCCGGAATTATCCCGAGCCCATCTGGGAAAACGGCATCCGCTGCCGCGACCGGATCACACTGACGATGGACTTATAGAGGGATGCCAGTAGCAGGCCCGGAATTTGAGTGTTTTTTTGGCGAAAAAACGAATGGTAGTTTCGTTGAAAGGTCCCGCTACCGACGGACAATTACCCGCCAAAAATTCATTTTTAATCTTACTTTTGCAGCCAGCCACCATGAATTTCCGAAACGAACTACTAACCAACCAAACAAGAAACCATAATGAAAGATATTGGTGATCTCCTCGGTCGTATTTTCCTGTCCTTTATTTTCCTGTACGAAGCTTACGATTCCATCTTTTACATGAAAGCCACCAAAGCGACCATGACGGAATATGGTATTAACTGGCAGCAGGACTTTCTGCTCTTCAGTGCCATTGCGGTGCTGGTGCTCGGTGGTTTGATGATCCTTTCCGGTTACCGGGCCAGTCTCGGCGCTTTTATGCTACTGCTTTACTGGGTACCCGTTACCTTTATCGTTCATTCCTTCTGGAACGATCCGCCCGATGAGGAACGGCTACAGGCCATTATGTTTATGAAAAATATTGCCATCACCGGTGGACTACTGATGGTTTGGGTGAACGGCAGCGGACGATTCAGTATTAAACGCCTGTTTGCTACGGCCAAGGTGCCGAATGCCTAGATAAGATCCAGTGGTGAAGTTTGGCTGGTTGATTTCGGAATTTATTCTCCCCGATAAGTGATGCCCAGGGCCGGGGTAAAACCCAGGATCTGATGGTAACTGGCCGCCACGTCAATCGCCAGGCCGCCCGCCAGTACGTAACCGAAGCCAAAACTCATCGATACCGGTTCGGTAGCTACTCCCAGTCGCAGGTATAGCGGGTCTACGATCCGGTATTCCAGGCCGGCATGTACGCGAACGGGCTGTTGGATATCCTTTTCCACTTCCGCCAGTAAATGGATCTTTTCCGCCGGTTGGTAATCCAGACCGAAACGCAGGACGGTGGCCAGGTATTCTCCGTCGATGATCTCCATCCGCATCGGGTTGATGAGCTGAAAACCAAAGGTGATCTCCCGGCTGATGGGAGCCAGCAGTCCCACATCGAAAGTGACCAGCGCCCGCGAACCATACTCCGGGATCCGGGTATTGAACACTCCTACCTGCGCGCCGAGATACAGCTGATCAAAAAGCTTCCGGGCGTAGGTCAGCCCGATCTTCTGCTCATTATACGCTTCAAAACCGAAATAATTGATCTGTAAGCCGAAGCTACCGGATGCCGTGGGGAGCGCACCGGCCGCAGTGAGCAGTTGCAGTTCGGAAAGCAGGAAACGCTGTTCGGCCTGAACGCCTGCACCCCAGTTTTCCAGATCCGCTAATCCGGCTGGATTGTTGCCCAGACTGGCCAGTCCACTTGCGGCTACTCCACTCCCTCCCAGGCCGATACTCCGGGCATTGGTAGCAATGAATACACCATTCTGTGCGGGCAGGATCAACCCGAAACCAAGGGCAAGAATGAAAGCGAGCAGGGTTTTCATGGGGATACGGTAATGTATTTTAGAACATAATCTTTCGCTTACAGATCCAAAGGCCTGTTCCCAAACTGCTATAGATACAACCGCCGCGTCTGCGTCAATTCCGCATAAAACTCCCCGGCGGGGGTCATGGTACGCTCTTTCGTTTCGGGATGAACGGCTACCAGCCCAAAGCGGTAGGACAGACCAAGATTCCACTCAAAATTATCAAAAGTACTCCAGTGGATATACCCTAAGATGGGGATACCCTCTTCCATGACACCGTCGATCACCTGCAGATAATCTTTGATACTCTGGATCCGCACCTGGGGATCATCCGTACAGATGCCGTTCTCGATAACGATCAGGGGCTTTTTAAACCACTTGTGGAAACGCCGCAGCATGATGCCCAGTCCTTCCGGTTTATACCCCCACATTTTATCGTGCGGGATCCCCATTTTTTTCAGTTTCCCCGGTTGCTCGATCTCGGTGATGGGCTTGGGATTGAACGGTACATAAGCGTAGTAACTCAGTCCCCAAAAATCCACACTGGTGAAATAGCGCGCGGCTTTCCGGTGAAACCAGCGATCCACCAGATAGGCCGGGATCCGGCCCAGCGGATGGGTGGCGTCAAACCAGGCGGTATTGAATGAGATGCCTACCTGATCATCCGGGAACTGGTCTTTGATGAGATCATAGGCGATTTGATGGGCCTGTCCCAGATAATTGAGTACCCGGTTCGCCTTGCGCAGACTCTTTTTGTGCGGCGGGAATTGCCCCAGGAAAAAAGCCGCCCCGGCGTAAACATTGGGTTCGTTGAACGTATTCCAGTGACTGACATACAGCCCGAAATGCTCCACGCATTTCTGCACGTAGTCCGTGTAAGCACTAATGTTATTTTCTTCCAGCCAGCCGCCCCGTTCTTCGAACCAGATGGGATTGGCGAAGTGATGCAACACCAGCATGACGGTCATCCCCCGATCCCGGAGATGGGCGAAAAATTCCTGGTATTCATCGACGGCTTCCTGATCGAAAAGGCCGAAGGGTTCCGGTTGCAGGCGGGCCCAGTCGATGCCGCACCGGTATACTTTTCCAAACTGACAGATGTATTCCAGATCTTCCTGCCGGCGTAGTTCGTGATCGATCGTCCGGTCGAAAACACTGCCATCTTTCGCCTTGAAGCCAAGCCAGTTATGGTCCGAGGCCGTTTCGATCTGGGCGGCGGAGGTAGAACTTCCCCAGAAAAAAGATGGTGGAAATTGGATAAGCATAGCACAAGATAATGATGCTGTGATGATCTGCTACTATGATGACCGGTATTTTTTATTCCCGGCCCATCGGATTGCATGCAGACCATCACAGCACCCGATCATCAATCGTTCCAGTCCGCCAGGAACAGGTTCGTATCCCGCGTGCCTCCATTGTTGCGGTTAGACGCAAAGATGAGTTTCTTCCCATCCCGTGAGAACATCGGGAAGGCATCGAAAACGCTGTCGAAGGTGATCTGCTCCAGGCCCGTTCCGTCCAGGTTCATCGCAAACAGGTTGAATTGCGGCCGTCCTCCCTCGGGAGAATGGTGGTTGGAAGAAAACAGGATCTTCTCACCGGAAGGGTGAAAATAGGGCGCCCAGTTGGCTTTCCCCAGGCTCGTCAGTCGCTTGACATCCGAGCCGTCCACATTCGCGATGTAGATCTCCATATCGGTCGGCTGTACCATTCCTTCGGCCAGCAGGTCTTTATACACTTTTACCGCTTCGTCCGTCTTGGGCCGGGAAGCGCGCCACACCAGCTTGCTGCCGTCCGGCGAAAAGAAAGCGCCGCCGTCGTAGCCCAGCGAATCGGTGATCTGGCGTACATCGGTACCGTCCACATTCATGGTATAAAGTTCCAGGTCACCGGAGCGATCGGAAGTAAATACGATCTTGCTGCCGTCCGGAGAGAGGGTAGCTTCGGCATCGTAGCCCGGCTCGTCGGTCAGTTGCTGAATGACCTCGCCCTGCAGGTTCGAAATGTAAATATCGAAAGTCGGGAATACCGGCCAGACGTATTTGCCGTTCAGCGTACGGGGCGCTTCGGGGCAGGCCGCATCCGCCGCGTGGGTCGAAGCGTAAAGCACACTGGTGTCACCGGGCATAAAGAAGGCGCAGGTCGTACGGCCCTCACCCGTGCTGAGCAGCGGTGGCTGGCTGCCGTCCGTTCCGGAAACCGGCATGTAGAAGATCTGATCACACTCCGCACCCCAGTTGGGATTGGTAGCCTGGAAAACCAGTTTGGAATCATCAAAACTAAAATAGGCTTCCGCATTATCACCGCCAAAGGTCAGCTGGCGGATATTACTGATATGGGCTTCTCCCTCGTAGCGCAGACTGTCTACTGCTACTTCACCGGTATCGGCCATTTCTTCCGATACTTCTTTACCGGCCGACTGGCAACTAACAATAGCAATAGCGAGGACTAGTAACCAAAAAGATCTTTTCATTTGCATTTTTCTTTTTATAACTTTCGCATTGTATAGACTTCCGGTCGGTATTTTACGCCGGCCGCAGGTCAAAACGACAAAGTTACTAAGCGACAAGTTAGTATAATACAAAAGCGCTATTTTTGTAGAGATATACCTAATCCGATTACTATGAGATTGATCTTAGCGCTCCAGATCTTCGTTCTGACCGCAGCCCACGGAGCAATTACCGGCGACAGTTTAAATTACCTGACTCCCGAAGACACCGTCTTCCTGATGACGAATGATTATGGGGATAAATACCTCATGCATCAGATGGAGCCCAAACAGACCCTGTATTCCCTGGCTAAATTCTACGGATTGTCCGTGGAGGAGCTCTACTACTACAATCAGGGACTAAAGGACCATCCGATCAAGATCGGCCAGGAGATCCGGGTTCCCATACCGAACCGCGCGATCCGGCGTTATCAGGGAGAAGGCTTTTCTCCGGTGGATTACATCCCGATATTCTACCGGGTCAAAAAGGGCGATACGATGTACCGCATCGCCAAGAAGTTTTTCCGTATGGAAGTGGAAGAGCTCATGGCCCGTAACCAGCTCCTGAGCACGGAACTCAAATCGGAACAGTTGCTCCATGTCGGCTGGATGAACATCCACGGCATTCAGGAGGATATGCGAGAGAATGCGGGCGGCCCCACCGCACAGCGCAACCAGGCGATGAAGGCCATCTACCTGCGCGAATGCGAAGGCAATGAAACCACGGAGAGCGGTGTGGCCCACTGGTTCAAGAACGGCAACGAAGCGGCCGGGCTGTACGCACTGCACCGCTACGCGCGCCAGAATGCAATTATTGGGGTCACCAACCCAATGAACCAACGTACTGTTTACGTTAAAGTGATCGGTAACATGACAAACCGTGCCTACGAAGGGAACGTCAAGGTCGTACTCTCCCCCATGGCGGCGAAACTGCTGGGGGCGGTAGACCAGCGATTCTATATCAAAGTTACTTATTGTAAATGATGGTGAGTGTAGCTTTGGGGGATGGTTGACGGGGGACGGTAGACGGTTGAGGGTAGATGGTTTAGGGTTGAGGGTTGACGGTGAACGGGAAGAACCATGGGAACTTCCTTTTGTTGACTTAACTATCAACTGCTCTATTCTTCTAGGGGCCAGGTGTTATGGACCGGAGCATTCCGGGACTATGATCGGTGCCAGATCATGCAGACCGTCGGGCTCTTAGGTTCACGGTTTAATTTTATTTGTCCAATTACTACCATTAACTTATAATCTGTATCAACTTGAATTTTAAACAAAGTATTCTTGAAACCATCGGCAACACCCCAATGGTCCGCCTCAACCGGATCGTGGCCGATGTACCCGCTACCGTATTGATGAAGGTAGAGACTTTTAATCCCGGCCATTCCATCAAAGACCGCATGGCGCTCAAAATGCTGGAAGATGCCGAAGCCAATGGAGACATCAAACCCGGTGGTACCATCATCGAATGTACTTCCGGAAATACGGGGATGGGACTCGCCATCGCCGGAGCGGTGAAGGGTTATCGCTGTATTTTCACCACCAACGACAAACAATCCAAAGAGAAGATCGATCTGCTGAAAGCCCTGGGGGCCGAGGTGGTCGTATGCCCAACCAACGTCACTCCGGAAGATCCCCGCTCCTACTATTCCGTAGCCGAACGGCTCAGTAAGGAGATCCCCAATTCTTTCTGGTTCAACCAGTACGATAACCTGTCCAACCGGCAGGCGCATTACGAAAGCACCGGACCGGAGATCTGGGAACAAACCGGCGGCAAGATCACCCACCTCGTGGTGGGGGTTGGTACGGGCGGTACCATTTCCGGCACCGGCAAATACCTGAAAGAACAAAATCCGGACATCAAGGTCTGGGGGATCGATACCTACGGATCGGTATTCAAAAAATACCACGAAACCGGCGAATTTGACGAAAAGGAGATCTATCCTTACATCACCGAGGGGATCGGCGAGGATATTCTGCCAAAAAACGTGGATTTCAGCATCATCGATCATTTCGAAAAAGTAACCGATAAGGACGGCGCCCTCTACGCACGCAAGCTGGCCCGCGAGGAAGGCATTCTGTTGGGCTATTCCGCCGGTTCGGCCATGGCCGGTCTGCTCCAGATGAAAGATCAGCTTACGGCGGACGATGTGGTGGTGATTGTGATACACGATCACGGTAGCCGGTATGTCGGCAAGATCTACAACGACGACTGGATGCGGGAACGCGGGTTCCTGGATACCGAACTGCGCGTGAAGGATATTCTCGCCAAAAAGAAAGACAAGCAGTTCTTCTCGGTTAGCGCTTCCGAAACGGTCCGTCAGGCTTTCGCCGTTATGAAGGAACACGATATCTCCCAGATGCCGGTAATGAAAGATGAGGAAGTGGTGGGCTCCATCACCGAAAATATCGTATTGAATTACCTGCTGGATAACCCGTTCAATCACTCCGAAAAAACGGTGGAGACCATCATGGGCGATCCCTTCCCGCTGGTCAATTCCGACATGCCCTTCAGTCAATTGAACCACTATATCAACAAATCGACGCCGGCGGTGTTGGTTAAAGATACGGCAGGTACCCTGCACGTAGTGACCAAATACGATATCATTCAGGCCTTATAAGGAGCATGCAGAAAAACAACGAATTATACGATAAATACGTCCGTCAGATGCAAAAACTGGCGGACGTTGAATACGCTATCGGCGTTCTCAGCTGGGATAAAGAAGTAAGTCTTCCGCCGCAGGGTGCGCGTTTCCGCTCCCAGCAGGTGGCCACTTTGTCGGGCATGGCCCACGAGATCTTCACCGCTCCCGAGCTGGGCGAAGTGATCGAAAAGCTTGTCAACGACGGGCAGGAGCTCAGCATCAGCCAGCAACGCAATATCGAATTGAGTTGGCGGGACCTGCAGCGCAGCCGCAAACTGGACATGGATTTCGTTATCCGTCGGTCCCAACTGGTATCCGCCGGCTATCACGCCTGGATCGCCGCCCGGGAAGCGAATGATTTTAAGGTGTTCGCCCAGCCACTGGCCGATCTGATAGAGATCAAACGGGAAGAAGCCCGTAAAATGGGCTACGAAGCTCACCCCTACGATGCGCTGATGGAGGAATTTGAACCCGGTATGCGTGTCAGCCAGCTGGATCCGCTCTTTGTAGACGTCCGGGAACAACTCGTTGATTTTGTAAGATTGATCCGGGAACAGCCCCAGGTGAACGATGCCTTCTTGCACCAACATTTCCCCCAGCAACAACAGTGGGACTACGGGCTGGAACTGCTGAAACGGATCGGCTTTAGTTTTCAGGCCGGTCGTCAGGACCTGTCTACGCACCCCTTTACCATTAATTTTTCACCGGAAGACGTACGGGTCACTACCCGGGTAGACGAAAACAACTTTGCGACCATGACGTGGAGTTGCCTGCACGAGGGTGGTCACGCGCTGTACGAGCAGGGACTGCCCGTGGAATACTACGGTCTGCCGCTCGGGCGGTATGTATCGCTGGGCATCCACGAGTCCCAGTCGCGGCTCTGGGAAAATAATGTAGGACGCAGTCTGGCTTTCTGGGAGGCGCAGTTCCCCGATCTGCAGGCGGTCTTTCCCCAGCAGTTTTCCGGGGTGACGCCTACGGATTTCTTCCGGGCGATCAACAAGATCGAACCGAGTCTGATCCGGGTGGAATCGGATGAACTGCACTACCATTTTCATATCCTGATCCGCTACGAACTGGAAAAAGCGCTGATCGAAGGCAGTCTGGAAGTAGCTGACCTGCGGGATGCCTGGAATGAAAAATACAAAGCATATCTCGATCTGGAGGTTCCGGACGACAAGCGGGGTATACTGCAGGATATCCACTGGGCTCACGGCAGTCTGGGTTATTTCCCCACCTATTCTTTGGGCAGTTTTTACGCCGCGCAGCTATACCATCAGATCGATCAGGACCTCCCGGATCTGCAGGAGTCCATTCTGCGGGGCGATACCAGTCCGGTACTGGAGTGGTTGCGAAAAAATATCCACGCCCACGGTCGTTTTTATTCGGCGAATGATCTCTGTGAAAAGGTTTGCGGCGAGCCCCTGCAATTCCGTTACTTTATGGAGTACGCCCGGAAAAAGTATAATTCGATTTATGATTTAGGACTTTAATTTTTGTTAATTCATAATATAAAGTATTTTTGCCCTGCGTTGATAATTACCCAAACGTTATCAACCAGGCTTTTCCAGGCAATTTGCAATCGTCATTTCACACTTATCTCTTTAAACTTTCTTTACCAAAACTCGATTTAACCTGGTCCCACGTGGGCATCGGGCTGAATGTAGTGCATGCGCACCACCGATAGTCAGCACGTCCGCTATAGACCGGTGCTGTTGCACAATACTACTAAATAAAGAACTCAAGATTTTTTTTTCACTATAAAACCCTTTTTATGAAAGCCAAACTATTCAAACTCGCTTTCGCAATTGTATTTTGTTTTGGATGCGCCTCCGTTAGCGCACAATCTCTGATCAAGGCCAATCCTTTCGGTCTGGCCTTCGGTGTACTCAATGCCAGCTACGAAAAATTTGTCAGCGAAAATGCTTCGTTTACCCTACGGGCCAATTTCTATTCCCGTAAACTGGCAGGTGTCCGCTTCACCGGATTCGGTGCGGGCGGTGGATACCGTTTTTATCTATCCAACAGTGAGCGTCCCAAAGGACTTTACGTCGGGCCGATCGCCAATATCGCGACTATCAGCACGGATGACGATGATGTGAGTTCCTACGCCCTGATCACCATCGGTGGGGTTATCGGTTATCAGCTCCGTCTTTCCGAC
Source organism: Flavilitoribacter nigricans DSM 23189 = NBRC 102662 (assembly GCF_002646595.1). Lineage (GTDB taxonomy): Bacteria > Bacteroidota > Bacteroidia > Chitinophagales > Saprospiraceae > Flavilitoribacter > Flavilitoribacter nigricans. Next base: position 137,724 of record NZ_PDUD01000023.1, on the reverse strand, counting down.
CGTTTCTACCTGGATTTCAACGTTGGACCTACTTATGGTATCATCACCGGAAAAGGTATCGATGATGACTTTGATGCCTTCGGTGCCGGTACTCTACCGACGATCACCATCGCCACGGTAGGTTATCTATTGAACTAAAAAAGCAGGCATTTAAAAAGACAAGAGGGCCGACGATCTTACTCGTCGGCCCTCTTTTTTATGTTTTAGTGCAATGAACCTCTGTGTATTCATTGCCTAATGGAAACCTAGTTGAGGGTATAGCGTACGGCCAGGGCACCGTAGCCCCCGCCAAAGCCGGAGCCGAATCCGTTACCAATAAAGAATATCGGCATCCAATCGGCACTCAGGTTGATCGGAGAATCCGCAAACTTGTAGTCAAGTCCCAGATTACCCAGAATCCCGAAGGTAGTAGATGCGGAACCATCTCCGGTAAAGGAGTTTTTATAGGTCCAGAAGAATACGCTGGCGCCACCACCGAAATACCAGTTAAGCCCGTCAACACCTTCGATCGGCTTGTGTACCTGGTAGGCACCACCTACGTTGACCCAGCTGTACGAGGAGTATCCCCGCAGACCACCGAATACTTCAATGGCACTATCGTCGGAAATAAAGGTTTTGTAAGTCAGGGACAGGGGATAGCCCAGACGTAAACCGATGGCAGAATTGTAATCCTGTGCGTTTCCATTATTGGCAAAAAACAGGCACAAGGCCACCACAAAAAGGACTGCATACCTTTTCATAAATGAATAGAGTTTAAGTGAACAAAAAATTAAAAAGGGTTATAATAAGAATTTTTTTTCAAGTGCAGATTGCTTTTGAGAGCCGGAGCTCTTCACATAGAGTCAGTACATTGAGGCGAAGATTGAGTTGTAAAAGTTGGTGTATAATGAACCGGAGTTGTTTGTAGATTTATACCTTTTCGAATTAAAAGGTTACTGAAAAAACGAAAAAATTGCAAATAATCCAAGCTTCAAACCGGCAAACCAGCTTAATAATGCGGATAAAAGAAGGGATAGTCCAGAGGGATTTGCCGAGCGCGGCAACTGGGATAGGGGCTGTTTTTCGGAGCTTCGACTTCCGGTTCTGTGGTTTTCCGGCCGGTGGCAAATTGAGCTGCAACCGGCCGGGAAATCACGTGGCTTAGACTTCTGCCTCCAGTTCTTCTTCGGACTCTTTCCGGCGGTTGCGCCACCAGAGAAAGCCGATCAGACCAACCAGCAGATACGGGGTAGCCAGCATGTAAAGGATCCCGTTGTTGAGTCCTTTACCCGCCTGTCCGCCGTTTTGCAAATTACTTTCCGCCGACATCCGGCACATGGGGCACTGAGCCTGTACCGGCTCGGGACTCACCATCTGGATACTGATGGCCAGCAGAAAGATACTGAGATATTTGAGGATCTTCGATTTCATAATTCTTATTCTCCGTGTTGTGAATTTTAAATTGCGCATCACTGATAGTAAGGAGCCAGCATATAATAGGCGATAGGCCCGGTAATAGCAACGTAGAACCACAGGGGCCATACCCAGCGGGCCATCTTCCGGTGCTTTTCAAATTGCCCGGTGTAAGCCCTGATAAATGTAAACAAAATAAAGGGCAAAATCAAGGCAGCCAGTACGATGTGGGTCAGCAGCAGAACGAGATAAACCGTGCGCTGCCCTGCCACTTCCAGCCTTTCCGCATCACTGAGCACTCCGTTGCCGTCCGCGTCGCCGAAGATTGTTTCCGGGGTTGTGAAATGGTAGGCCACGTAGGACAACAGGAACAGTACCGACAGTCCCATGGCCACGTAAATGGCCTTCCGGTGGGCTTCGATATTTTTCTGTTTAATAAAGTACAACGCCACCAGCAACACCACTGCCGTCAGGGCATTCAGCGTAGCGTGGAAAGGCGGTAAGAAACTCATATCCCATCCGGCGGGCAGGTCGATCTTTACCCTGCGCATCAATCCTACCAGAAATAGTACGGCTCCGGAGATGATCCAGGCGTAAACGTTCAGTTTGCGAGCCAAGCTCAGATTTGCGTCCATTAGTCTATTTTTCTACTTCTCTTTTGAAAATAAGCTCCCGGTCCTTTTTGAAAGGCAACAGCAGCGCGATATGCTCTACCAGACGCCTGATATCACTTTCTTCGCGAATATCGTAATAGCGACGGATGGTAGCGGTGGTGTCCGTTAGTAAAAAGAAAGCAGATGGTTCTTCCAGGTCCGATGCAGCTTCGGATTTGGGTTGTAGTACCTCCTTCCCGAGGGAAGCGAATTCATTATCGTCCAGCCGTATAAAAAACTGGTGGGGCTGATCCTCCAGTTCGTAGGTTTCGGCAAAGGGCATAAGCTGTTGTCCGACCCGCGCGGAATCTCCGTGCAACAGGGTCAGGAAGATCAGTTCGTCCCGTTCTTCAAATTGATCGTGCAGGCGTCTCAGGGTCTCGCCGTATCTTTTGACCAGTTCCGGATGGCCGGCATCCGGCATTTGGTGGGCAAGCAGCATTTTCTTCTTCAGAAATTCTTCCGAAAGCTGACTGCCGTCCGCCAGTGGCCAGTTTTCACTGGGAAAAGTACCGTACTCCTTGAGCTCAGCCATTGTCGAACGCCGGTACTGCAGACCGGAGTTGAGATAGTACCAGGATGCTGCCGGGAAAACGATCAGCAACATGACCAGAGCCCCTAGTTGAAATATCGTTCTAGCTGATTTTGCCATAATTGTTTTTTAGCCTTTAGGGGTAATGGAAACGGGAAATCTTCGTGTGTTATAAATCCCGGAATTTCCCCGCAAAGATAGCCCTAAAATCAACATGGATAACGGACTCCGGCTGCTCTTGTTCAAGCTTTTAACGTCAGAGCGGCAATTTTTACAATCAGATGAAAGTGCGCCCTTCGCGTACCGGCAATAAAAAAGGCGGAATGAATATTCCGCCTTTCTTATCTCCCGGATGCCTCCGAATAACCGGAGCGGGATGATGCCTTATCCGACTGAAGATCAGCCCAGATTCCGGATCTCAAAATCGTCCTGGCGCAGTTGGAATCCCTGCTGCGTGCCTTCTTTGATCTCGTTCTTTTCCTTGATCTGCTCGCGGCGTCCTTTCCAGCTATCGCCTTCCTGGAAGAACGCGATGATCGCCCAGATCAGCAGTAAGGTAGGCAGGAGCACCGTCATGGCCAGTCCTTTCATCTCGTAACGCATGTGCATGAATTCGTAGATGATGAAGTAGGCCTTGTACAGGGAAAGACCGATCAGGCCCAACCCAACGATATAGATCAATACTTTATATTCTTCCGCGCCCGGAATAACGTATCCTTTACCGAGCAGAGAAAGGAATACTTCCACCAGCGTTACACCCGCCAGCAGGATCAGGCCGCGGTATACTTTCTTGATAGATTCTTCGTAGGATAAATGTCCCATTATAATTTATTTAAAGCTACAGTAGCGGTTTGGCAATTTTATTACAACAGATAGAATACCAGGAATACGAATACCCACACCAAGTCTACAAAGTGCCAGTATAACCCGATCTTCTCTACCATTTCGTATCCGTTCTTACGCTTCACGTACAGTCCGCTGGCCGCGTTGATCAGAATGATCAGCAGGAACATTACTCCGGAGAAAACGTGGAAACCGTGGAAACCGGTAATAAAGAAGAACAGCGCACCGAAAGCAGCCGGCCCGAGTGCCTCAGCTTTGACTATACCCTGGTCCTCACCTTCGGTTACTTTAAATTTACGCAGTACGAATCCTTTCTCATTCACCGCATAGCCGGCGTAATCGCCTACTTCCGTCTCGTAGTGGGGACCTTCGTCGTGTCCTTCACCGTGTCCGCCACCGGCCGCTTTGTGCAGCAGGTAACTTTCTCCGGCCTTGAAGGTCTCATCGGATTCGGAACCGTCCGCATTCAGGTAAACGCCGTCTTCGGTATGCGTACCGAAAGGGTTGGTGGTTACCGTCATATGCTCGGTGCCGATCAGGTTGGTCCATTCCCAGGCCTGACACATCAGGAAGCCCGCACCGCCCAGTACAGTCAGTAGCATCCAGAATACCACCCCGTTTTTATTTTCGCGGTGTCCTTCCTGTACCGCCCGGACCATGGTCACGGAACTTACGATCAGAAGGAAGGACATAATCGTTACGAAAATAAGCGGTGCATGGTGGATACCAAAAGGTGCGGTAGAGAACACAAAGTCCGGTACCGGCCAGGTAGGACTGCTGAAACGCAGTGCACCGTAGGCAATAAGGAAACCCGCAAAGGTGAAAGCATCCGATAATAAGAAGTACCACATCATCAGCTTGCCGTAGCTCGCCTTAAAAGGTTGCTTACCTCCCGACCAAAGATCCTGCTCTTCCTGGATTTCGTGTTCGATAACGGTATCAGTCGTCGCCATCAGTTAGTTATTTAGTATTGAGTATATTTTAATTGAGTATCAGGTGTCCGTATTTATCGCCGGTTCGCGGCGGTGCTAGGACTGCTGCATCAGGAATACCAGTAGATACAGCCACAGAAAATCTACAAAATGCCAGTAAGTGAAGGTTAACTGGAACCTGAGCTTACGGGCCGGTGTCACTTTATTGGGCAGTGTGAATGCGTGGAGACTGGCTACGATCAGGGTGGCGATACCTCCCAGCACGTGGGCGGCGTGTACCGCAGAGATCACGTAGATGAAGTCTCCCGAAGGGTTCAGCCGCAGAGGAACACCCATGGCTTCCAGTTGCGTCCAGCCTTCGTATTGCAAACCTACAAAAAGTAGGCCCAATGCTAAAGTTACGAGCAGCAAACCTTTGTACGCCGCGCTATTGCCCCGTAAGAAGGCGCGATAGGACAGGTGTAGGCTTAAACTGCTGGCTAAGATCGTGATCGTGTTGTACGTAAAGATGGCCGGCAGCTGAAATTCCAGCCAGTTCCCGCCCGCTCTGCGCACGATATAAGCACTCGTCAGGGCCGCAAACATCATCATGATGCTGCCACAAGCCACCCAAAGGGCAAATTTCTTTGGGTGTATCTTATTTCTGCCGAGTGTATTATTCACAACTACATCATTCATATCATTATACTTTATCCAACCAAAATGCGATTAAGGTCAGTGGGATATAGCCAAAGGAGAAAAACATAAGTGCCAGTGCTGATTTCCGGTCGTAATTCCGGTAGAATTTCCAGGCGAAATAAGCAAAAGCGATCCCGAGCACCAGGACGAAGATCAGTGAGATCAGGCCCGTAACCCCCAGGAAAAATGGCAATCCGCTTGCGGGTAATAGGAATAAAGTATATAAAAATGCCTGCCAGCCTACGCTGGGATCAGGCGCTCCGTTCTTGCTGGGCATCAACTGGTAGCCGGCTTTCTGATAGTCGGCAAATCCCAGGTAACCAATCGACCAGAAGTGCGGGAACTGCCAGAGGAACTGAATAGCGAACAGGCTCAGCGCCAGCAGCGTCAGTTGTCCTTCGGCGGCCACACTACCGATCATGGTCGGCAATGCTCCCGGTACAGCGCCGATCACCACCGCCAGGGGGGAGATGCGCTTTACGGGTGTGTACAGAAACGCATAGGCAACCAGCGAAACCGTTCCCAGGAAAGCCGTCCAGGGATTGAATAAAGCCAGCAAGCTGATGCCGAATAAACTCATGAATCCGGCAGCCAGCACCGCTTCCGAGATCTTCATCCGGCCGGCGGCCAGCGGACGATCTGCGGTGCGTTTCATCAAGCAGTCATAGTCTTTTTCCAGTACCTGGTTGAGCGTATTGGCAGCGCCGGTAACGAGAAAACCTCCGATGCCCAGTACCGCTACCGCCAGCCAGTTAATGGCTCCGTTGCTGGCAATGAGGAAGGCGAGTACCGAGGAAAAAACCACGGTAAGCGACAATCTCAACTTAACCAGCATCTTGTAATCCTGCACCTTCTGAAGACTGCGCCCCCAAAGGCTGGATTCCGCTACTCTAACAGACAATGTTCCTTGCTTTTATATGGAAATTGAGCTCCCGGCTTGTATAGTGGAGATCAGAACCGTAATGTATCTGATCTCCACTATTCCCCTCCGGGGGCTGCAACATCTTAACGTCTTACAAATTCGCGCTTACGATCAATGGTCGCCACCATCTTTTTCACCCTCGGCCATCGGTACGATCTGCGGGATGAACTCTTTTCCGTCCTTACCGTAATCGTAAGCCCAACGCTGAACAGCGGGGATCTTGCCCGGCCAGTTGCCGTGACCCGTGTCGATCGGTGTAGTCCATTCCAGAGTAGTTGCTCCGTATGGGTTGCGGGTCGTCATCTTCTTACCTTTCCAGATGCTGTAGAAGAAGTTGATCACCATCAGCAACTGAGCCGCAAATACGATCACCGCCGCAATCGTGATAAACTTGTTGATCTCCGTGAAGTGACGGAACGTATCAAACAGGTCGAAGCGGTAGTAACGACGAGGTACACCGGCCATACCCAGATAGTGCATCGGCCAGAAGATCGCGTAGGCACCGATCATGGTTACCCAGAAGTGGATCTTACCAAGGGTCTCGTTCATGAAACGGCCAAACATTTTCGGGAACCAGTGGTAAACACCGGCGTACATACCGAAGAAGGCCGCTACCCCCATCACAATGTGGAAGTGAGCTACTACGAAGTAGGTATCGTGCATCTGGATATCGATCGCGGAGTTACCGAGGAAGATACCGGTCAGACCACCGGAGATGAACATGGATACGAAACCGATACCGAACAGACTCGCGGCGTTGAACCGGATATTACCACCGTAGAGGGTCGCGATCCAGTTGAATACCTTCACCGCCGAAGGTACGGCAATGATGAGGGTAAATACCACGAAGAAGTTAGAGATAAATGGATTCACTCCGGACATGAACATGTGGTGCGCCCAAACGATGAAGCTCAGGAAACCAATGGCCAAAATGGAGTACACCATCGCTTTGTAACCGAAGATCGGCTTCCGTGCGTGGACGGAAAGTACTTCAGATACGATACCCATCGCGGGCAGGATGATGATATATACCTCAGGGTGTCCCAGGAACCAGAACAAGTGCTGGTACAGGATCGGGCTACCGCCCACGTGATCCAAAGCCTGGCCACCGATAAAGATCTCACTCAGGAAGAAACTGGTCCCCAGACCGCGGTCACACATCATCAGGAAGAAACCGGATGCGAGTACCGGGAAGGACAACAGACCAAGTACAGCAGTAACGAAGAACGCCCAGATCGTCAGCGGTAGACGCCACATGCTCATACCTTTGGTACGCAGGTTCAGTACCGTGGTAATATAGTTAATACCACCCAGCAGTACGGAAACTACGAAGAAGACCAGACTCGTCACCCAAAGCGTCATACCGGCCCCCGAACCAAGCGAGGCCTGCGGGAGCGCACTGAGCGGCGGATAGGCCGTCCATCCCCCCGAGAAGGGCCCTGTATTCAGGAATAGTGACGCGAACATTACCACACCGGCCAGGAAGAAGAACCAGTAGGACAACATGTTCAGGAAAGGAGATGCCATATCCCGTGCACCGATCTGCAACGGAATCAGCAGGTTACTGAAAGTACCACTCAAGCCGGCCGTCAGTACGAAGAATACGATGATCGTACCGTGCATCGTCACGAGTGCATAGTAGAACTCCTGTGAAAGTTGACCAACACCTTCATCGTTGATCGTGATCCACTGTCCCAGGATCGGTTTCAGCCAAGCCATGCTTTCGTCCGGAAAACCTAACTGCAGGCGGAAAATCAAAGACATTAAACCACCAATAATAGCCCAAAACATCCCGGTGATCAGGAACTGCCGGGCGATCATTTTGTGGTCCATACTGAAAATGTAAGTGGACACAAAATTGGATTGATACTTGTCACCATGATGGTGATCATGAAAATGATCATCATAGCCAAGCTCTTCAATCAGCTTATCTTCCTGTACTTGAGGTGCACTTATTAAAGTAGCCATATTCGCTTGATCTGTTTGTAATTTCTTGAATCAGGAGCGGGCTTCCTCCCCTCTCCGTAATAGTTAATAATGCATCAATCTAACAGTAAACCCGAGGTCTTGTTTAAAATAATGATCCTGGTCTACTTACTTCCGCTTGAGGAAGTTATCGGTATATTCAAGAGCAGCTATTTGCGCTGCCGTTTTGCTTACTCGGTTGAGCCCGTAGTGTCGGTTGGCTCTGCCATACCGATAGAGTCGATCGGAGCCGTTAGTGAATCGATCGGTAGCGTTAGAGAATCGATCGGTGCTTCGATCACGTCCTCTGCTTCCATAGTGGCTGCGTTCTCTTCCTGGAAAGGATCATCGTCAGTACCGCGTACGGAATCGTACAGCGGGCTTTGTCCTCTCGCCCAGGCCGCATATTCCGCTTCCTCTACGATGCGTACGGCGCGGCGCATACTGAAGTGACCTTTACCACACAATTCGGCGCAAGCCAGTTCGTACCCGAAAGTCTCCCAGAGCATCTTCTCCGGATCGTTCGGATCGGGCACCTGGTATTCCGCCACTGTTGACAACTGCTCCCGGTATTCTTCCGTCGTTTTGGTCGGCTTGAATACGAAGTAGGTCGGCAGGCCGGGTATTGCGTCCATCTTCACGCGGAAGTGCGGCAGATAGAAGTTGTGCAGTACGTCCTTGGCGGTGATCCGTACCCGTACCCAACGGTTTTTCGGCAGTACGATCTCATTGGTCATGAAATCGTCGTGGTTCTTCTCGTCGGACCAGTCCTGCCCCAGCGGGTTGGTACCGGTGATCATGCGGAAATTCTTGGTTCCCAGCAGACCGTCTGCACCCGGATAACGAATATCCCAGGCAAACTGATAACCGGTAGCTTCAATCTCCAGGAACTCGCTCTTATCTTCGGTGGTCGGTATCAGTACCGCCTGAGCGTCTTCCGGGATATCGGCCATTACTTCGTTCCAGGCATCCAGACCGCCAACTACCAGGAAGGTCATTACTACGGCCGGGATGATCGTCCAGATCACCTCCAGTTTGTTATCGTGCGGCATGTACAAGGACGCCCGCCCTTTCTCAGCGCGATATTTCCACGCGAAGTAGAACAGAGCGATCTGCGTAATGATGAATACGATACCGGTGAAGAACAAAGTGGTATTGAACAGGGAGTCCAGACTGCCTCCGTGCTCAGAAGCAGATTCGTGCGGTCCGTAACCCAACATATAATTCCGGTAGTATAGTGCACTGACCACCGTGAAGATCAGAAAAGCGACCATGAAAACCATCAAATAGCCGGACTGACGGCGATTTGTGCCTTCTTCAACTTCCTCTTCTCCCCGGATCTTAGCCGCCAACTCGGTTACTTTACCAATTTGAACGACAACGATGCCGATCAAGAGTACGCAAAGTATAGCTAGAATAGCAGTCATTATTGATTATTTATAATTTCTTGTAATTGCTTTCAAAATTAATTGAAACCCCTTCTTTACTGATTAAAATCACCGGGTGTTTCTAATTATTTAGAATAAGTCTAAATAAGCTTTATACGTGGTGGTGCAGACTCTCTTCGATATAAGGATCGTTGGACGGAGTCAGCGGCGCTTTTTCCAGTCTGGAAAGGGCAAACCAAAGGAAACCACCCAGGAATCCGAGCATCGTCCCGACCTCCAGCAGTCCGGGGATCGTAAAGCCGGCCGTGAACCCACCGTGGTGAGCTGCATCGGCAGCCGCTTCGGCACCGTGCGCCAGCGCTTCGTGCGTCGTGTGCAATACACCGGGTTTGATCATCAGGAAGAAATCCCACCAGTGACCAAAGAAACAGATGACGGAAGCGAATACCAGTGTACCGAATTTCCGCTTCGTATCGTTGCGCATCAGTACCAGGAACGGCGTTGCGAAGTTCAGCAACAGGTTGCCGAAGAACAACACGCGGTATTCATCCAGGCGGGTACGGAAGTAGATGGTCTCTTCACCGTTGTTTCCGTACCAGATCAGCATATACTGAGAGAACCACAGATAAGTCCAGAAAACACTGAAGGCAAACATGTATTTACCCAGGTCATGCAGGTGCTCATCCGTAACGTTCTGATAATATCCTCTTGATTTCAGGAAGATCAGGGTCATGATCGTCAGGGCCATAGCGGCTACGAACCAGCTCGCCGTGGCGTACCACGCAAACAGCGTACTGTACCAGTGCGCATCCACGGACATCACCCACTGCCAGATCAGAGCGGCACTGGTGAAACCGGCGATAGGCAGGAAAGCGGCAGACCAGCGACGAATGCGACGGTGGAAAGCGTAATCCGTAGTTCCGTGCAGATCCTCCTCTACGGAAATACTTCTCAGTTTATTCGCAAAGAAGATCCAGGTACCCATGATGATGATCGTACCGAAAGTATACCAGTACTTGTTCAGGAAGCCTGATTTACCCAACATGATCCGGTCCGTGGCCACATCGGCCTCGTTCGTCCAGTGGTACAGGTGGTGGAAATGGCCCCAGATACCGGCAATGATCACTAAAAACAGCACCAAGCCGGGGATTAGGAAGAAAGCATAAGCTTCCCAGATCCGCTTGAAAACGGTATGCCATCCGGCGTAGGCTGTAGTAAATGCAGCCAGCACGAAGAGGGAAACAAAAGCAATACCGGTAAAGAATACCGTATTGTGCAGATAGTTACTCCAAAAGCGAGAATGCAATTCATCATCGTAGAATAGAAAAGTCAAACCTAGGCACAGGACCCCGAGAATGACGGCTCCTATTAAAACGCTTTTGTGTCTGGCTTCCAGCGTAAATTGATTCATTGATGCTGTTTATTTAGTGAGCGCAAACGCGCCGAATCTTATTCTTAAATGCATTATTTTCCCGGGTTCAGGGGGCTGCCTCCAGATCGGGGCCACTCCCACCCGTTATTCTCTTGATTAATGACCACCGCTGTGGTCCTCGGTACCACCGTGGTCTTCGGTACCTTCTTCCGTTCCACCTTCACCGGGAGCCTCCATCTCGTCGGACATCGGTCCTTCGGCGATCATGCTCTCTTCACTGCCGGCGGGTGTACCGTAGGCAGCGTTGAAGCTGTTGGTGGTCTGGTCGTAAGCGGCACCGGCCTCTTTGGCCTGCAGCGAACGAATGTAGTGGATCACCTGCCATCTTTCTTCGTAGGACAGTTTGTCGGAGTAGCTACCCATTACGTTCAGACCGTAAACGATAGCGTGGTAGAAACGACCGTTGGAAGAATTGGAAAAATCCTCGTTGATTAGGTTGGCCGGCTGCGCAGGATAGACCGCGTTCGGGTTATCGTCGCTCACCAGGTAGCCCATACCGTTACCCGCCGTACCGTGGCAGATCGCACAGTACAGGTCATATAGTTCTTTACCCTGCTCCAGACCTCTGGTCGTGATCGGGAAGGGATTTTCAATGATCTCTGCTTTGGCACGCTCGCGGTCTTCGGGAGTATCCGCGTAGTAGTAAGGTACACTACCGTTGAGGGGAATGGAGATCGCATTAGCCGTGCTTTGGCCGTGCAGGTTTTCCATTACCGCGTTCTGAGCCGTACCGTTCTGGGCAAAGTAAACGCCGGCGTAACCGCGGGGAACGGTGCCTTTCACCGGAGTAAGGAACGTACGCGTGATATCTCTCTTGGGGAAAGTACTCGCCAGGTCCCAGGTATTGTAGTAGTAATCACTCAGGACGTTGGCCTCGTAAGTCACCGCGTGGCCCATATCCGGCATGTATTCGTGCCCGGTGAAATCACCCTCGGCCGGTGAACAGGCGTGAAGTAGGAAAATTGCCGCAACAGCTATGAAATATATTCTAATGTGCTTCATCACTTATTTTTTATCGGTTTGAACGGAAGACCTGATATTCGATCATCGACCGGCTACCATTGACCGTCTGCCGCCTACCGGAAAATTTTTATATCGTTTTGCTGTTCACCTCCGAAGCGCCGGTGCTGGAGAAGAAGCCTTTCAGTTTATCCAACACATCGGAAGAAGCTCCATTGGTATTGAATGCGATGCAAAATTTATCGTCGGTGATCCGATCGTCCAGGGTCGCATTGGTCACGCCCGGCGCCATACCGCAGATGGTATAGAAAGTCACTACCATTCCCACGGAAGCCATCAATACCGTTACCTCAAAAGTGATGGGAATGAAAGCAGGCGCAGAGAAATAAGGCTTACCACCAAAAATGATGGGCCAGTCCCGGGTGAATACCCAGGTCATGAACAAGAAAGCGGTTAGCGTACCGATAGCTCCGTAAATGAAGCCGGCAATGTGCAAACGGCTCTCTTCCAGACCCAGAATGGGGTCCAAACCGTGTACCGGGAAAGGCGTAAAGACATCCATGATCTCCAGATGATCTTCCTTGGCCTTTTTTACTGCCTCCAACAGAATTTCTTCGTCGTCGTACAGACCGTAAAGCACTTCCGTATTTGCTGCACTCATTATTTCGAGTTGATTTTATTTTTAAACCTAAATTGTTTGCGGCCACCCGGGGCCTCCCCTATTCCTTCTAACCTCCGGCGTACCGCCTTAGTGATCCGTACTTTGTCCGGTTTCCGGATCATCGATATCTACCGTACCACCGGCCGGAATGTCTTTCTTATGTCCTACGTGGTGACCGTGGCCGTGGGCATTCGGTCCGGTATACTGATCGCCGGCGCTTTTCAGGATCGCCTTGATCTCCGCTACCGCAACTACCGGTGCAACCCGGGTAAAGATGAGGTACAGCGTGAAGAACAGACCGAGGGTACCGACGAACAGACCGATCTCCACCCAGGTCGGCGTGTAGTAACTCCAGCTGGAAGGCAGGTAGTCACGGGCCAGTGTGGTGGCGATGATCACGAAGCGTTCGAACCACATACCGATGTTCACGAAGATGGACATCACGAAGGTGACGAAGATGCTGCGACGGAACTTCTTCCACCAGAAGATCTGTGGAGACAGTACGTTACAACTCATCATGCCCACGTAGCTCCACCAGTACGGACCGAGTACCCGGTTGTAGAAGGCAAATTGCTCGTAGATATATCCGGAATACCAGGCGATGAACAGCTCCGTAAGGTAAGCAACCCCTACGATGGTACCCGTCAGCAGGATCACCTTGTTCATACTCTCGATATGACCGATGGTGATGTATTGTTCGAGTTTCAGGATCTTCCGGGTGATCAGCATCAGGGTCTGCACCATGGCAAATCCGGAGAAGATCGCCCCCGCAACGAAGTACGGCGGGAAGATCGTGGTGTGCCATCCGGGAATTACCGAAGTGGCGAAGTCAAAAGATACGATGGTGTGTACGGAAAGTACCAGTGGTGTGGCCAGACCGGCGAGGATCAGCGAAAGGCTCTCCCAACGTTGCCAGTGCTTTGCGGAACCCGTCCAACCGAAAGAAACGAAGTTATAGATCTTACGACGCAGGCCTTTGGCGCGGTCGCGTACTGTAGCGAAATCCGGTACCAGACCCGTATACCAGAACAACAGGGATACGGTAAAGTAGGTAGAGATCGCGAATACGTCCCAGAGCAGCGGTGAGTTGAAGTTTACCCACAACGGACCGCGGGTGTTCGGGTACGGGAAGATAAAGAAGCCCAACCAGAGACGTCCCATGTGGATCAGTGGGAACTGGCCGGCGCACATTACCGCAAAGATGGTCATGGCCTCCGCTGCCCGGTTTACCCCGGTCCGCCATTTCTGACGGAAAAGCAGCAGGATCGCCGAGATCAACGTTCCCGCGTGACCGATACCAACCCACCAAACGAAGTTGGTAATGTCCCATCCCCAACCGATCGTCCGGTTAAGGTCCCAGGAACCGATACCGACCCAGACCGTCCAGGCTACGCAGAATACGTAGAAAGCCAAACCGGTAACCGCGATGATAAACGCGATCACCCAGGCTGTCGAGGGCGTCTTCTCGGTAGGTGATACAATATCCTCCGTGATCTGGTGGTAAGATTTACCACCCTGGATCAAGGGTTCACGTATGGGAGATACTACAGCACTCATATGTTGAATTTTTCGAGTGTTAGAGTCTGAAAGTCTACTGGTTTTTAATGCCGCTCAACTTTCTCTCCAACTTCTTACTTTTATTTTTCATTCAATTGCCGTGTCCGGGCCTAAATTGCGGGTTACTTCCAACCTCAACACCCGAACACCTTAACACATTTCTACTTCTAAGCCAGCTCTTCGCTGCTGTTCACTACTTTGGCAGAGTAGAATACGCTCGGACGCGTGTTGATCTCCTGCAGCACTTCGTAGTTCAGCGGGTGGGCCATCTTCTTAGCCAGGCTACCCTGCTTGTTGTTCTGGTCACCGAAAGTGATCGCTCCGGTCGGGCAGGCCGTTTGGCAGGCGGTTTTCACGTCGCTGTCGCGCAGCGCTCTTTCTTCCCGCTTGGCCGTCAGTTTACCCTCCTGGATCCGCTGTACGCAGAAGCTACACTTCTCGATCACCCCGCGGGAACGAACCGTTACGTCCGGGTTCAGTACCATCCGGGTCAGGTTGTCCGCGCCGAATGGCAGCTCTTCTCCGTTCACCAGCGGTTCGTTGGAAGAGAACAGGTCGGCAGTAGTGTAATCCAGCCAGTTGAAACGACGTACTTTGTAAGGACAGTTGTTAGCGCAGTAACGCGTACCGATACAGCGGTTGTAGGTCATCTGGTTCAGACCTTCCGCACTGTGGTTGGTGGCCGCTACCGGACAAACATTCTCACAGGGAGCGTTATCACAGTGCTGGCACATCATCGGCTGGTAAACAACGTTCGGGTTTTCGTAATCCCCGAAGAAGTAACGGTCGATGCGCAACCAGGTCATTTCGTGGTGGCGGTGTACTTCGTGTTTACCCACTACCGGTACGTTGTTCTCGGCGATACAGGCTACCTGACAGGCACCACAACCGATACAGGCGTTGAGATCAACGTGCATCCCCCAGTGGTGACCCTGGCTATAATATTTTTCGTTGTATTCGTCGTAAGGATAAAGCGTCGCGCTATTGAGGTGCTCGGCCTCTTCCTGGAATTCGTGCATGTGCTCTACCAGTTCGTCCAGCTCGCTGAGTGAACCCTGGAAGATAATGGAACGATTGGTCAGTCCGCCCTGGAAACCGCCGCCCAGTGTCATGATGGCTTTTTCGTCCACGTTCAACGGCTTGCCGGTCTCTTCGTCTACGATCACTTCGCCGTTCTCGTCTTTAGCCGTTACCCCCATCGTGTGGTGGTACTGCACACAGGCGAACTCCATCTCTTTCTCTACCCGGTCGGAAACCTCCACACCCGTAGCGTAGTACTGGGTGTTACCGTCGGCATCAATGCTCATCCAGGGGAAAACGTTGATCCCCACTTCCTCACCGAGGGCACGGCCCATTCTGCCGGTCTTGGAGCGACCGTAGCCGAGTGCCAGTGCGAAGGTGCCGTCCAGCTGACCGAACTGGCGGATACAGGTGGCCGTCTGGCTGGTACCGTTGATGCTTACCTCTGCACGGTCGGCTTCGCTGTACATTTCGTTCTCGTTCAGGCCTTTGTAAGAGCTGAAGCTGTTGCCTCCGTCCCATTTTACCGGGATCGCCAGATAGTTGCCCCATACACAGCGGGTGATCGGGTCCGGCATTTCCATCAGCCAGGGGTTGTTGGCGTATTGCCCCGCTCCCATGTTGACGGTTTCGAAGAAGTTGATCTCCATGGCTTCGCCGGCAGCCGGCTGGCGTACTTTGCCGGCAGCAGCGTTCACATCCCCGGCGAAAGCGGCGGATGCTACGGCAACCGGAGTAGCAACGCTGGTGCTGTCGGTAGCAACAGGTGCAGGAGCTGATCCGCCGGTTTCAAACACACCGTCGTGCAGCGCACTGTCCCAGAAAGCCTGGAAAGTAGAGAAGTTATTCTGGCGGCTGAACATGGTTTGTTCCCAGTTAGCCTTCAGGTATTCCATCATCGGCTGCTCGGCCTCTTTGTCCAGTTGGTCACTGTTGGCCCAGGTCAGCAGCGATTCTTCCGTTTGGCGGGTACCCGGGCGACCCAGCGCCGCAAAGATCGGCGTGATGGTCGGCTGGATCAGGCTGTAGCTACCGCTTTTGGGTTCTACATCGCCCCAGCTCTCCAGGTAGTGGTGAGTAGGTGTGGCGTACTGACACAGGGCAGAGGTCTCATTGGGCACGCCCGCAAAGCTCACACTCAGGTCTACATTAGCCATACCGGCCACAAATTCGGCCGCGTTCGGAATATCGTAAGCCGGGTTGGCACCGTCCATCACGAAGATGGCGTCAATGCTGCCGGCGTTCAGGTCTTTGATCAGTTGTTGCAGTGCGGCATCATCGCCCTGGCGTTGCATGGAAGGCTTGCTCAGGTCGATCGTGCTGCCGTAGTTGCCCAGCATATCGTTGATCGCGTTGATCAGGATCTGCTCGCCCTGGTTGTTGCTGCCGGAAACTACCAGTGAGTTTCCGCGCTGGCTCCACAGCTCTTCGGCCACGCTTTCGAGTTTGCTGGCCGCAGCTCCGCTCAGTGAAGCAGCTCCGCGTACCGTGCTGCGACCGGCTTTTCCGGCCAGTGCATTGTACAGCGTTACGATGGCGGCACCCTGCTCGGAGGGTTTTACCATGATCCGGTGGTCGGCGTTGGAACCGGTTAGGCTCATACCGCTTTCTACCTGGATGTGGCGGGACATATCGCGTTGTCCGTCGGTCAGTTTACGACCGGTAACGTACTGCGCAGCGTATTCGATCGGAGAGATCCAGGTACCGAGGAAGTCCGCCTCGAAACCAACGATCACTTTTGCTTTATCGAAGTGGTAAGCCGGTACTACCCGGGCGCCGAAAGAAGCCTCATTGGCCTGCAGCAGCGCAGAGCTGGATACCGGATCGTACATTACAACCTGCGTATTGGGGAAGGCAGCTTTGAAATCCGCGATGGCTTTTTTCGTAGTTGGGCTCATGATCGTATTGGCTACGATCCGGATCTGGGAAGACGCGTTCAGGGAACGGCCGATCTCAGCATCGATCTCCGTCCAGCTGGCCGCAGCTTCACCCAGTTTGCCCTCGGTGATCCGGTAAGGACCATCCAGACGGCTCGTATCATAAAGACTCAGTACGCTGGCCTGGGCCCGGGCGCTGGTACCGCCCATGGTCACCTTGGAAAGGCTGTTGCCTTCTACCTTGATGGGACGACCCTCGCGGGTTTTCACCAAAACGGGGCAGTAATCACCACCCTGTACGAAAGTAGAGGCAAAGTAGGTAGCTACACCGGGTACGATAGAATCCGGTTTTACTACGTAGGGAATTGCCTTTTTCACCGGGATCTCACAGCCGGCAGCGATCGTAGCTGCACCGACACCGAAACCCAGGTATTTCAGAAAGTCACGGCGACTTCCTTCTACTTTCAGACTGGCGGCAGTCTGTTCAGCTACGGGTAATTGAAAAAATTCGTCTTGAACCTGTTTACGGTAGGCTTCGTCATTCTTCAGTTGATCGACTCCTACCCAAATATTTTGCTGATCTTTCATCTTTATGATTTCGAGACAACTTTATAGGATACTCGGAAAGCCGGGGAAATCCCCGGCCATCCTAGATTATCTTTAAATTAATAGTGACATTTCTGACATTCCAGACCTCCGATGTCTTCCACGGTAACTTTGTCGCGGGTTCCGCCCTGCAACTGTTCGTGGTACGTCTCGTAAGACTTGTAGTAGTCATTATCCTGGAACTGGACTTCCGTCTGGCGGTGACAGTTCACACACCATCCCATGGACAGCGGAGAATACTGGTACACTTCTTCCATTTCTTCGATCGGACCGTGGCAGGTCTGACATTCCAGTTTTCCGACAGAAACGTGCTGGGAGTGATTGAAGTAAACGTGATCCGGAAGGTTGTGGATCCGTACCCATTCGATCGGTCCCTGGATCTTGTCGTCTCCGGTTTCTTTATTGGTCAGTGCGGCAACGATGCCTTCCCACTGTTCTTCCACCACACTTTCGATGCGGTCCGGATTGAAGTCCTCGCTCTGAGCGTAGGAATCAGCGATCCATTTGCTGTAGATCTCTTTTACTTCCTCCGTGCTCAGTTGGTCGTAATTCGCGATCAGCGAGTCATTGATCGGATCGTAACCGATGGAAGCGAAGATCTTGGTCAGTTCGGCCGTACCGTAAGTAGAACCCTTTTCGATCGCCTTATGGCAGTTCATACAGGTATTCGCGGCCGGAATGACGGAGTGCTTACTACGGCGGGCACCGTCGTGGCAATACTGGCAGTCGATCTGTTGCAGACCGGCGTGCAGTTCGTGGGAGAACTTGATCGGTTGCTCCGGCTGATAGCCTTGCTGGCGGCCCAGCTTAATGGCGTTGTTTACCGTCGTATAACCTCCAAGTACTACCAGCGCGAAGATCACAAAAGCGATCACCCCTTTACTGGTCAGGATCTGTACCAGGGTGCGGCGGCTGGCGGGAGCAGCACCCTCGCGAACCTGCACCATATAACTTAGGTTGGAGATAATGCGCGCCAGTACCAGCGCCAGAATCCCCAGGATAACGGCCAGCAGAATATACAGGCCGGTATTATCGGTCTCTTTGGCAACCGCAGTAGTTACGTCACCGGCACCGGCCGGTTTTGGCGGATAAACTCCAGTGTAGACACCATCAACGTAAGCCAGGATGTTACCGATCTCCTGATCCGTCAGGTTTGGGAAAGCCGTCATAACGGTCGGTTTCCATTCGTTCCAAACTTCAACGGCACGGGGGTTTCCGGCGGCGATCATTGCCTGGGAATTCCGGATCCATGCGTACAGATCGGCCTGGTTTGGCCAACGGCTTTCGACGCCACCCAGAGCAGGACCGGTCAGCGGGTCCTTCATGTTCCGGTTGTGACACTGAGCACATTGAGCGGTAAACAAGGTTTTGCCAGCACCCAGATCAGGAGCTCCGGCGGCAGCTTCCTGTGGGGCAGCCGTTTCTTCCTGCGGGGCTTCAGACGCGTCTTGCGCGTGGAGTGTGATGGCACCAGCCAGAAAAGCAAGTAGTAAGAATGTCCGGCTAATCAGCGGTTTATATATCATGTCAGCGGTTAAATTTTGGTACATTTTGGCTGATTTTCAGCCCTTAGGCCAAATCTTGCGCAAAGATAAAGTTCGTAATGCGTTTATAACAGGATTTTGACAAAGGAGACTTTTATTTAGATTCCTTCTAAATAAGGGAAGGTAATCTTAGTTTTCTCATCCCAGGATCAGGCAGGATGTTTGGTGGTTTTTGGGAGCAGTGCTCCTTTTTGAGTTATCGGGCGCAAATTTAATGATTGCCCTGACATTTTTATGACAATGGTCAATTTTTTCTGCTATTTAGAATATCTCTACCCAAATCAATCCTGCGATTTTTTGCTGCTTAGATAGTGTGAAGACCACACTATCAGATTGTTGCAGTATTTTCAGCATTAGATCATCTCCACATCAAATCATCTCGGCATCAGATCATCAAATCATCAAACCGCCACCGGTGCCCGGATACCCGGGTAGGGATCGTAATCCAGCAACTCAAAATCTTCGTACCGAAACCCGAAAATATCCTTTACTTCCGGATTGATCCGGAGCCGGGGCAATGGCCGGGGTTCCCGGCTCATTTGCAGTTTCGTCTGTTCCAGATGATTCAGATAGAGGTGTGCATCGCCGAAAGTGTGCACGAAATCCCCCGGCTGTAAATCACAGACCTGAGCGATCATCATCGTCAGTAAGGCGTAGGAGGCAATATTGAACGGCACCCCCAGAAATACATCGGCGGAGCGTTGGTACAACTGACAGGACAAACGCCCTTCGGCTACATAAAACTGGAACAGGGTATGGCAGGGCGGCAATCCGGCCTTGGCCATGATGGGTATATCCGGCGGATTCCAGGCCGAAACGATCAAACGACGCGAATCGGGCTTCTGCCGGATATCTTCGACTACCTGGGCGATCTGATCAACCCCTTCAAAATCCCGCCATTGCTTCCCGTAGACCGGCCCCAGTTCTCCCCAGCGGGCGGCGAAATCGGCATCCTCTTTTATATTTTGGATGAAGACCTTCTTTTGCTCCTTCCAGGCCTCGCTGTACTTGGGATACTGCTCCGCCAGATCATTTTGCACCAGCCAGTTCTGATACGGCCACTCGTTCCAGATCCCCACGCCGTTTTGTACCAGATAGCGAATATTGGTATCCCCCTGGAGGAACCAGAGCAATTCGTGCAGGATGGATTTAAAATGGACCTTCTTCGTTGTCAGTAACGGGAAACCTTTTTCCAGATCGCAGCGCAACTGGTAACCAAAAACACTGATAGTGCCCGTACCGGTACGGTCGCTTTTGGTGACGCCCTGATCCAGGATATGTTGTAAAAGGTCAAGATAAGCTCGCAATGGAATCGGATTTATTTGAAGCAAAGCTACAAAACAAGCGGGAAGTAGCGTAATCTGAACGGCTGCTTCGCTACCGGAGTTTTTTCCGCCCGTTTCCTCCCAACCGTTTATCCCCGGGAAGCCGTCTCTGCTAATTGGGATCTCGGGACCGGCAGAGGCCCCGCTATTTCCCAGGCATTCCATAAAACAAGAAAAACACATGCAAAAAAACGCTATTTACTTCGTGTTCCTCATCACACTGTTCTGCTCCTGCTCCAAGGATACAAGTACCACCGATGGTTTTTCGGAAGCAACCAAAGATATCCTGCTGGCCTGCCGGGCCAATCCCCTGCAAGACGCGGATACCATCCGGCAGCAACTGATTGGCAACTGGAAGCTGATCGGCTACGCCTGCAGCGGTTGTGCCGGCTACGGCCCCACCACGGCGAACATCACCTTCACTGCGGACGGCGGTCAGTTTAATTACAAAAGTGAATTTGAAGAGGTCAATTTTAATTTCGACTGGCAGGTAGAAGAAAACACGGCTTTTGGCGGGGAGTTTCTCCTGAAGACCGAACCCACCCACTTTGCCCTGACCATGTCCAACTTCTGCGCGGGCTACATGTCCCACGATACCCGGGCGGGCTCCGGCACCCTGCATATTTACGAAAAACAGTGATCGGTATAGCGCTACACGACCTCCCGGATACTCAGCAGGTACTCCGTCGGTGACTGGTCCTGTATCTGCCGGAATACCCGGTTGAAAGAACTGACATTTTTGAAGCCGCACTGAAAAGCGATTTCCGAGATCTGCCGGTCGGGCTGATCCGTCAGCAAACGACAGGCCTCCCGGACCCGGATCTCGTTCAGGAAACGAATAAAGGTTTTTCCGGTCCGCTTTTTGAAAAAACGGCAGAAAGAGCCGGGCGCCATATGCACCTGCCCGGCAATTTCCTCCAGCGTGATGGTCCGGTCGTAATGGGTCATCGCAAACTGTAAGACGGTATTCACCCGCAGCCCCTCCTGATCCGACACCAGGGGCACCGTGGAGGCACCGATCAGTTCCAGTCCGGAACGGCGCACCAGCCCCTGCATCAATTCGATAAACAAGGGCAATCTCAATTCTGCCGGTCGGTGCTCGATGGCCTCCAGACACTCCCCTACCTCCCGCCGGAGATCCTGTTTCACCAAGAAGGCACCTTCCATTTGTTGCAAAAACTGAGCGATCTGATGGAGTTCCGGCAACGCCCAGAGTGGATTGTCCTTTTTAAAAAAGAGAGAAAAGGCTTCAATACCGTCTTCCTGCAGATCATTTTTGAAGAGGTGGGGCAGATTGGCCGAAAACAAAAAAATATCTCCCGGGCTGAAATCGTGCAGGTGCTCCCCGACCAGCAGGGCTCCGGCTCCCTTCTGTATCCAGCTCAGCTGCACTTCCTCGTGGCGGTGCAGATGCGGATAGAAGCGGGTATCTACTTCCCGTTTAACGATGACGGTCTGATCCTGACGTACGGGAATGGTGAAGGCGATGATTTTCATTTTGTAATGGTCGATGGTGGACGGTGGATGGTAGAGGGTCGATGGTGGAAGGCTTTGGTTTTTGTCAACTGTGCGCGCCTAACATAGGTTGACACAAAACGAGTGTACATTCCACTCGCTTGATGAATAAAAATTAGGTTATTTTCTTAAATAACTCCACCGGTCTTTGACATAGCGGAATTTGTTGAATAAACTGTTCAAAACTGAGCGGGCTTTTGCCCTTAAGGCTTCGATGTGGTTTCATCTGGTTATACAATTTAATGAACTGTGGCATCCGTTTTTCGAGTTGACAAACCGAGTTGACACCCCAGGGGATGAGATATTGATTTTTTGCGGTACTGTGAAATCGCTCCACATGAGGATTTTCGTAAACACACTCAGCCATTGAGGAGACGATCTGGTATTGACGAAGTAGTTTCAGGAAGCCTTTATCATAGTATTGGCCACCACCATCAGAATGAAAGATCAGTTGCTGATCAAAATTATGCTTCCCTCTGGTTTTTAGAGCCATTTTCAAAGCTTTCATGGTGGTTTGCTCGGTTTCCAGGGTTTGAGATAGCGCATATCCCAGGCAACGCCGGGAATAGAGATCCAGAATAAAAGTGAGATAGGCCCATCCGTCCAAGAGTCGGTAATAGGTCAGATCACTAATCCAGACTCGGTTGATATCGTTAATTTTCAGCCCTTCGGTTAAATTAGGGAACCTGAAGGCACCACTGTAGGTGGTAATATGAAAAACACGGATCGGTTCTATGCCTAAACCGTTGGTAATCAGTATCGATTCAAACTTGTCTCTCCCCAAATGCTCGATCAGTTGTTGATCACTTTTATGGCCACTCATCAGTTGATAGATGGGCCTGGCTCCCATTCGGGGATGGAATTGGCGATAATGCTTCACCCGTTCAATAATGGGATCCACTTGCTGTTCTTGCCACTGAAGGCGTCGACGATGTTGATGGAAGCCCTGACGGCTGATCCCCACAACCTGATAGAGTGATTGCATACTCATTTGGTGTTGGGATCGGTGTGTGAAAAACCATTCGAGGACTTCCAGTCGGAGTTTTTTTCCAGCTCAATATTATATCGTTGTTCAGCCGTGGCTAACAACTTCTCATAATAACTGAGCTGAACCTGCTGACGGCCAATAAATTGTTCTAATTCTTTGACTTTTTGTTCTAAAGCCAGGCGTTTTTGCGTCTCGCTTTTTTCCTCAACTACCTTGGTAATGCTTTTTTGGTAGTGAGGCGAATATTTCTTAATCCATTTATAGACTGCCGATTTGGTAACGCCATACACCCGACAAATTTCGCTGACACTTGTCTGACCTTCATCATATTCTTTCACGCGGGATCGACGAAAATCTTCGCTGAAGTAGCGTCGTTCCCGAAGGTAAGATCGAGTTTTCTTTGACTTTTTCATGTGCCTGAATTTAAGGTTTTTTGAGTGCATGTACACTCGTTTTTTTGTCAACCTATTTCAGGCGCGCACAAACCGTCAACCGTCAACCGTCAACCGTCAACCGTCAACCGTCAACCGTCAACCGTCAACCGTCAACCGTCAACTAAATTACCCTAAAATAACAAGTTCTCCAAGCATCCACCCCTATTTGAGTTAAAATTCGTAAAGGATCGGTGAATTATGGCGTTGGAAGCGGTAGGATCTGCGGTTAACTTTGTCAAAAAAATCAAAGCATCATGAAAGTACAATGGAATGGCGTATATCCGGCTCTGACCACCAAGTTCACGGCCGATGATCAACTGGATCTCGATCTTTTTGCCCACAACCTCGAAGCGCAGCTTAGCGGCGGCGTAGAAGGGATCATCCTCGGCGGTACGCTCGGGGAGAGCAGCGTTCTAGAGGTAGACGAAAAGGAACGACTGGTAAAATTTGCGATCGAGCAGGTTGCCGGCCGGGTACCGGTGGTGCTTAACATCGCCGAAGGCTCCACCCGGGAGGCCCTGAAACAGGCCGAGCTCGGAGAAAAATGGGGTGCCGACGGACTGATGATCCTGCCACCCATGCGCTATAAGAGTGACCACCGCGAAACCGTGACCTATTTCAAAACGGTGGCCAACAGTACCAGCCTGCCCATGATGATCTACAATAACCCGGTGGATTATAAGATCCTCGTCACCCTGGATATGTTCGAAGAACTGACCGAATGCGACAACATCCAGGCCATCAAGGAATCTACCCGGGACGTTTCCAACGTTACCCGCCTGATCAATCGTTTCGGTGATCGTTATAAGATCCTCTGCGGGGTGGATACCCTGGCCATGGAGGAACTCTGCCTCGGCGCCCACGGCTGGGTAGCCGGACTGGTGTGCGCCTTCCCCGCCGAAACGGTAGCGGTTTATAAGCTGGTGAAAGCCGGCCGCCTGGAAGAAGCCCGTCAGCTGTACCGCTGGTTCCTGCCGCTGCTGGAACTGGATATCCATCCGAAACTGGTACAATATATCAAACTGGCCGAAGCAGAAGTAGGGATCGGTTCCGAGCAGGTCCGCCCGCCACGGTTGCCGCTGATCGGTGCGGAAAGAGAACGCGTACTCGGCACCATCCGGGAAGGCCTGGCCAATCGGCCGGAATTACCCGAGCTGGATGCAGTAGCGGCTCACTAAGAACTAAGGGAAGGGATGTCCGGTCGCCAAAAGAGTCCCAAAAGCCGGACATCCTACCTTCCCAATTTCCGAAACTCCAAAAGTCCCGGGATAGCCATCCATTAGGGCAACGGCCGGACCGGATCATGCAAGCTGCCGGCTTTTATTTTACTTTATACCAGCATTCTTGTAAATTCGTGGCCTCAGATGCCGGTCCGATTTTATCAGGCCCGATTTTCCGGTAGGTTCCGCTTTTTTGTGCCCTCTTCTATGCAGGATGCTGAAAACGCTCATGGCTGCCGGATATTTGGTCCCGGATAAATGGATACGAAACATTAATTCAGACCGCTTCTCAAAACGAAATCCACCGAAAAAGTCTCCAAAATGACCCAAGACATTCATGCCGTTATGCAGCGGGCCAAAGCAGCTGCAAATATCTACCGCCAGGCCGAACCGGAAGCCATCGCCAAATTTCTGGAAACCATTGCGGATGAGATCGAAGCCATTGGTCCCGATCTGATCACGACCGCCATGGCGGAATCCAACCTGCCGGAAGGTCGCCTTACCGGCGAACGCGGCCGTACCTGCGGCCAGTTGCGCCTGTTCGCTCAGTACGTACGCGGGGGCAGCTGGGCCGATGCCGTGATTGATACGGCCATGCCCGAACGCCAACCTTTTCCCCGGGCCGATATCCGGCGTATGACGCGTCCGCTGGGCCCGATCGTAGTATTCGGAGCGAGTAACTTCCCGCTGGCCTTTTCCACGGCGGGCGGCGATACCGCTTCGGCCCTGGCTGCCGGTTGCCCGGTGGTGATCAAAGGTCACCCGGCCCATCCCAAGACTTCCGAACTGGTTTTCGGCGCGATGGAAAAAGCAGCCAAAGCCTGTGATATGCCGGATGGCGTAGTCCAGCACGTGGGCGGTAGTGCCTTCTCCATCGGACAGGCCCTGGTACAGGATCCTATCACGCAGGGAGTTGGATTTACCGGTTCTTTCACCGGTGGTCAGGCCCTGGTGAAATACGCGCAGGAAAGAGAACAGCCGATCCCGGTTTTTGCGGAGATGGGCAGCGTCAATCCGGTACTTTTCCTTCCGGATACCCTGACGCAGAATGGTGCCCAACTGGCGGCCCAGTACGCCGGATCGATCACCCTGGGAGTAGGCCAGTTCTGTACGAACCCGGGCTTAATGCTGGCCATCGAAGGCGCCGAACTCGACACCTTCGTAGAAGCGCTGGGTGCCGAGCTTTCCCAGAAAGCAGCCGACAAAATGCTGCACGAAGGCATCCACAGTAATTATCAGAAAAAATTGGGTGATATCTTGCAGGAAAAGGGGGTCACTACCGTCCACGAGCCGGTAGAAGATGTCGCCGTCCTGGAAGCGCCACCGGCGCTCGCCACCGTACAGGCCGCCGATTTCCTGGAAAATCCAAAACTGCACGAAGAGATATTCGGTCCCTTCGCCCTGCTGGTAAAATGTGAAGATATCGACCAGTTGCTGGCCGTATGGAAAGCGGTTGGCGGTCAGTTGACCACGACCATTATGGGCACCGCCAAAGACCTGGATGATTACGACCAGCTCCTGCCGGTAGCCGAAGAGATCGCCGGCCGGGTGATCTTCAACGGTGTACCTACGGGTGTGGAAGTCGGGCACGCCATGATCCACGGTGGACCCTGGCCCGCAACGACTGACAGCCGGTATACCTCGGTGGGCACCAGTGCGATCCGGCGCTGGCTGCGTCCGGTCTGTTATCAGGATTGCCCGGATCATCTGCTGCCGGCAGCACTGCGCAACGGCAATCCGCTGGGCCTGTGGCGTAAGGTAAACGGAGAATGGACCAAGCGGGGCTGGTAGGGGTTACCCGCTGATAATTCGCTCGTCTTAACCAACGAGCTATTGGTAATAGCATACAGATAACGAAATATGGCAAAGCGCAAAGTACTCAACCGCTGGGAGATCATTATGCTGGTGGTTATCGGCCTGATCCTGCTGACGGTGCTCCTGCGGAATCTCGGCGTTAAGGTGATCAACACCACGGAAGAGACCGAAATGATCCACCATACGCGGAATTGATCCGGCGGTATTCAAAATGATAAAAGGGATCAGCGATTGCGTAAGCGGGAAACCCAATTCCCCGGCAATGGCTGATCCCTTTCTGTTTCTACCGCTTAAAAGCTTCTGATGTCGTATTTAAAGCTCAGCATTACGTATTGCTGCAGCACATTGGTCTGGACATCTTCCAGATAGGTTTCCGTTACGTTTCGCACCAGACTGTTGTTCTGATCCAGCAGGTCAAATACGGACAAGCTGATCTCTCCCCGATCACCTTTCAATACTTTTTTACCGATACTCATGTTCCACAGCAGATAGTTCTGGGCGAACTCATCGCTGAGGCCATCGTAGAACTGGTGGTTCAGGTCCGTACGAAAGACGAATCCGCTACCCAGTACCCAGTCGAATTTCAGCCGGGTATCCTGGTTGAAATAGTTGGTCTGTACGCCCGGAGACAGGGAGTTGGTAACCGTATTGTAATTGCTCCGGCTGGATACGGTGAAATCCACCTTATCGCTGATGTTACTGCTCAGGGTAAGGCCGATACCGGCGGTCTTTTTATCAGTAGTGTTCAGTTCGTTGCTGACCATGCCCGGGGTTTGGCTCAGATTGGCCATCAGGTCCACGTTCAGGTTCGATCCCAGAAAACCGATCGGGAATCCATAGGTCATAAAGGACCGGATGTTCCACTGGCCGTCCAGGTTGACCGGCATCGTCAGGCGGGCTCCCGCCGCTACATCCATGTCCGCAAATAATGGATCCTCATCATTCGCCAAAAGCGTACTGCCGGCAATATAGTTATTGGTAAAATCCGCCCCGAGCATCGCAAAGAATACCGAAGAATTCTCTGTACTGGTTTTGGAATACCTGGCATTAAACCGGTGCTGATACGCCGGTGTCAGTTCCGGATTACCGATCGACAATTGCAGTGGATTGCTGTTGTCCAGTACGTTTTGTAGCTGGCTGACCGTCGGGAAATTCGTAGACGTCCGGTAGGACAGGTTCAGATTGGCCGAAGATGAGATCTTGTAGCGCAAATTTGCCATCGGCAGTACCGTCACATAGTTCTGGTTGTAAACACCCGCTTCCGGCAGGATCTGCTCGTTGCTCAGTTCGGCCCACTGCAGGTTGGTGCGAGCCATCAGGCTCAGATCGCCCGATCTCCAGTTGAGCCCCACCCCGGCCTGTTGGGTGACATAATCATTGGAGAAGGTATTGCTCAGTTCGTCGTTCAGGAGATCATAATCCTGCGAAGCTTCATCCAGATCGTAAGTTTCCGTATTACTTTCCTGCTGCTGGTAGCTGGCGCGGTAGTTCAGGAGCAGCATGCTTTTTTCGCCCAGCGGCTCGGTATACTGTACATCCGCCGAAGCATTCCAGGTGCGCTGATCGAGGGTGGCGTACTGGTCGAGCCAGCTGTATGCCCCGGCCGCGTCGCTGTACAGGCTTTCGGAGAGCAAAGAGCGATCCCCGATCTTGGGCGCCCAACCCGTATTCAGCCGAACGGACAGCGTACGGCGGGGCTGATCAAATTTGTATTTCCAGGTCAGGTCATTACTCAGGTTGAGAGCCGAAAGATCGGTTTGCAGTTCGTTGTTGGTTTGTGTCAACCAGTCGGAACCCGACAGCGTCTGGGCAAAAACGGACTGGCTACCGGTATTTCCCTGCCAGGCGGCTTTGGCATTCCAGCTTAGCGAACTTCGCTCACTGATATCGTGATCCAGTTTCAGATTGAAGCGGTGGTTGGTGTTGATCCCCCGGGTCAGGCTCTGTTCGTTGTAAAAAGAACTCGTGGTATCCGCACCGAAGAATTCCTGGTTCAGCAACTGGTTACTGGTGTTGTCGGCCCGATTGTAGAAATAACTGGCCGTAACGGAGAGATCCGTTCCCCACTGGTCCGAAAAGTTGATCCCCAGTGCATCCGACTGAGTGATCCCGCCCTGCTGGCTTACCAGAAAATCACTGGTACCGCCGGGACCACCCGGGCCGCCACCACCGGGCCGTCCGCGTCCGCCGGTACGGCCGCCAGAATCACCCACCACCCCCAGCAGATCTTCCGTACTGAAATTCTGCTGGTTGATATTATTGGACAAACCCATGATGGTGATCCGCTGATCCCCGTTGAAAATATTGACGTTCCCGCCTACTTTGTATACCCCTTCGGTACCGTAACCGCCGTAGAGCGATCCGAAGACGCCCGTTTGCATATTCGGTTTGGTGACGATGTTGATCGTTTTGGAAGTTTCGCCGTCCGCAAAGCCGGTAAGTTTGGCCTGCTCACTCTGCTCATCGAAGATCTCCACTTTCTCGATCACTTCCGCCGGCAGGTTCCGCAAGGCCGCGGTGGGGTCGTCGCCAAAGAACGGCTTGCCGTCTACCAGTACTTTTTTCACGTCTTCGCCCTGGGCCTGGATCGTACCACCACTCATGACCACGGTCGGCATCTTTTGAATGAGATCCTCCGCACTGGCGTCCGGCAGGGTTTTATACGCGGCGGCATTGTAGGCGGTGGTATCGCCGTACTGTTGCACCGGCAGAACCTTGCCGATCACTTCAACTTCCGTCAGCGCGACGCCCTGTTGGAGCGTAAGATTGCCCAGTGGCACCGTGCCGTCGGTCACTTCGATCGGTTGGGTCAGGTCCTGATACCCGATGTAGGTGATGTGCAGGGTGTAATTTCCGGGTTCGGCTTCCAGTTGGAAACTGCCGTCCAGATCGGTGACCGTTGCTTTTAGCTGGCCGGAAGTCGCGTCATTGAGGGATACGTGGGCGCCGATCAGGGCAAGCCCGTCCGTAGCATCGGTAGCCATGCCGGTGATCGGGAAGGTCTGGCCGAAGCCCGTTATCGTGGTCAGGAGCGCTGCGAGCAGCAGCAGATAGTTTTTCATTGTTTAAGGAGTTTATAGATTGAGCTGGAACCTCCCGGTCTGCCAGGCGTGGAAAATGTTATTCGATCAGGTTGGCCGGCGACGGGCAGCGGCTGTTTGTGGTAGCTACCCGTTCGCCGTCCGGCTAGCGCCGGGTACCGGTTCTGGTTTTAGATTCGGCGGGGTGCTTTTCTCCCGTTGCCTTCTGGCGCATTTGCTTACCTTTCTCAGCGTAGACCTTTTCGTACGCTTCGTACTGCTTTTTGGAAAGTACGGCCTTCATTTTATCGGTCTTTTCCCGATGGAGCTGAGCCATGGTTTCCCGGCTGGCGGGACGGCCATCTTCCTTGGCGGTGCGCGCCTGCTCCATTTTTTTGGCGAAGTCCTGATTGATCTTTTTCACCTTATCCGCCTGCTTTTGGGAGAGATCCAGCTTTTCAACCAACTGGGTGGTTTCTTTTTCCGGATCCAGGCGCGGACGCTCTGCGGCTTTTCTGCTTTGTGCGCTGACGGATAAGCCCATCATTAAAAATAGGGTGGCCGCCAGGATTACTTTTTTAGTCGATTTCATAACTTTAGTTTTTTAAAAGTTTGGTGATTGTTTTTTGAATATGACTGCAAGATGCAGGGCTCGGCGGGGGCTGACAAAGAAATTCAACCTGGAGGATCATCTTATCGAGGACTAGCCGGATTTGATCAATTTCCCGGATCTGGGTTCCAAAAACACGGTCATTGAGCCGATCCCGGTCTTGATTGACAGAAAAGGCGTGTTCATTGATCAGTTTTTAAAATCAGGGAAAAGCTTAGGAGATTCGTAGTATGATTAAAATGGAAAGACATCATCTGTTGTGGCAGTTACTGCTGTGGACGTTCGCCTGGCTGGTCATCTCCTTCTTCCTGACCGACGGGATGGAGAACTTTTCCCGCTTCGTCAATATCGCGACGGCCAGTGCGATCGGTATCCCCCTGATCGTCACCATCAACCTGGGGGTACTGCTACCCCGGCTTTACTTTCGTAAAAAATACCTCTTCTTTATTCTGGCCGCTGTCGCCATTCTGATCGGCATCACCTACCTGATCCACGGAGATATCTGGCCCTGGTCGGACTGGCTGCGCAATCCCACGGAAGAAGATCGGCCCCGTATAGAAAGGCCCGACCGGAGAAATTCTTTCAATGGTTTCCGCTGGATGGCGCTGATGATGCCTTTTCTGATCGCATTTCTGGGGAGTACGCTGATCGAGATCGCCCGCTTTGCCAACCGGCAGGAGAAACAGGCGATACGCTCGGACAAGGAGAAACTGGAAACCGAACTGAAATTCCTCAAATCCCAGGTGAATCCCCATTTCCTGTTCAATGCACTGAATAACATCTACAGTCTGAGCGTAGTCGAATCCCCCCAGACCCCGGAAAGCATTATGCAGCTTTCGGAGATCCTGCGGTATATGGTCTACGATGCCGACGCCGACCGGGTACCATTGAAAAATGAGATCCTGTATATTCAGAATTATGTGAGCCTGAAACAACTGAAGGACAGTCGCGGCATGGACATCCGCCTCGATCTGGAATCTCCCGCGGGAGATCTGATGATCGCTCCGCTACTGTTCATACCCTTCGTGGAGAATGCATTCAAACACAGTAAGATCGAAGACCTGAACAGTGGTTATATTCACATTAGTCTGCGAACGGAAGGTCGCACAGTTGACTTTCGGGTCGAGAACAGTCTGCCCGCGAATGAATTCACCAAAGACCGAGTCGGCGGTGTCGGCCTGGAAAATACCGCCAAGCGACTGGCCCTACTCTATCCGGGCGATCGCCACCAACTGGAAATTGAAAAAGGCCGGGATCGCTTCTCGGTTCACCTAAGTTTAGCGTTATGAGCACCACCGTAAAATGCCTGATCGTAGATGATGAAGAACTGGCCCGGGCACTCCTGGACAACTACGTCAAACGAGTGCCCTATCTGGAAAATGTCGGTATGTGCGCCAATCCGCTGGAAGCCATGCAGGTGCTCCGTTCCCAAAAGGTTGACCTCATCTTCCTGGATATTCAGATGCCCGAGCTTACCGGTATCGAATTCCTGAAAACCCTGCCGGTAAAACCCCTGATCATTTTCACTACGGCCTATAAAGAATACGCCCTGGAAGGTTTTGAGCTCGATGTAGTGGATTATCTGCTGAAGCCGTTCCGCTTCGAGCGCTTTCTGCACGCGGTGAACAAGGCCGGTAAATTGCTGGAACCGGAAAGCCCGGAAACAGCCGCAGCGCCATCTCCCACCCGGGAAGCAAAGCCGGACGCCAAAGACTACCTGCTGGTAAAAGCGGATTTCAAAACTTACCGGATCTTCTACCGGGATATCCTCTACATCGAAAGCATGAAGGAATACGTTGCTTTTCACACCCCGACGGGCAAGACCCTATCGCTGGGATCGCTCAAAAGCCTGGAGCAGGAATTACCATCCGACCAGTTCATGCGCATCCACAAATCCTATATCGTGGCCAAAAAGCAGGTCAGCGCCCTGGAGGGCAACATGGTGCACATCGGGCAGGTAAAACTGCCCATCGGCAGCAGTTACCGGACTACCGTAATGGCCGAACTGTTTGAATAGGATCCGCCGCTTTACTCCCCAAAATACTGTTCCCAGAAAAGCATCCGCCGGGCATCCGGCAGCTTTTGGGTCCGGATCTCCCGGTCGATGATCAGTGCGGAGGGTTTGCGGGCCCGGAATGCCTTCCATTTGGGTAGTCCCTTCCCGTTCGGATTACCCGTCCGGGCAAAGTTCACCCAGTAGGCCGACATGGCATCCGCGATCTCGTGATCAACCGCTTCCCACGGGCGGTCCAGGGTATGCAGATTATCGTAGGCATAAACGATCTCTCCGGAATGGAAAGCACCAAAGGCCGATTCGGCCGAATGGGCCGGCAGCGGCCGGTTGAAATTGTACAGGTAGATCTTAGAATCACCGTATTGCTCCTGGATCTTGGCCCAGGTGTAGGCCTGAATGGCGAAAGTCTCGTCGCGACTGAGATCAAACTGCGATTGTTCCGCAATAGCATCCGAGGCGGCCGGATACAGCGCCAGGAATTCATCGGCCCGGTCGCCGAACCGCTGATTAGCCATTTCCCGGAATTCAGTCGCCGGACGGCCTCTGGGTAGCAATCGGTCATCCTTGTTCCAGCCCACCAGTACGGGTACATCATTTTGCTGCCCCTGTCGGTAGATCTCCGCGTTACCGGCCGGCAGCACGTAACCGTCCAGGATCGGACCGGCGGGCCCGCCCGGTGCGTTCAGAATGGCTTCGGCCGGCTTGGCCCGCAGCTCGGCTAAAGACTGGCAGTTGAGTTTTTCCCGGGCAAAGGCCAGTCCCTGCTGCTCGGCATCTTCCAGGCTGGTGCTGGACCGCAAGGGACTGCTCACAAAACTCCCCCCACTCTGGGCAATAGCCCGGTGGAACAATCCCTTTGCCAAAGGCGTAGCGGTGAGATTACTCACGGCAAAAGCCCCGGCCGATTGGCCCGCGATCGTCACATTGTTGGGATCACCGCCGAAAGCAGCAATATTGCGCTGTACCCATTCCAGGGCAGCAACCATATCCAGTAAAGCATAATTGCCCGAGCTGTGGTGCGGAGATTCGGCCGTCAGTTCCGGATGCGCCAGAAATCCGAATACGCCAACCCGGTAGTTGATACTGACAAACACCACGCCTTTTTGGGCCATCGCTTCCCCGTCGTAGATCGGACAACCACTGCCCCCACTCCGAAAACCGCCTCCGTATATATACACCAGTACCGGCTGCCGTGCACTCGCGGCGGGCGCTCCCGTCCAAACATTCAGATAGAGGCAATCCTCATCGATGGGCGACTCCGGTATCAGGAATTCTTCCGACCAGAACATAAATGGCCGCGGCGCTCCCTGTACGGGACTGGGGCCAAATTCCCGACACTCCCGGGTGCCTTCCCAGGCCGCGGCGGGCTGCGGCGCCTTCCAGCGCAATTCCCCAACGGGTGGCGCAGCAAAAGGGATCCCCTTGAAAATGCGAATACTATTGTCCGCCGAGGTATACCCTTCAATCCGCCCCTTATCAGTCGTGATGATCTTTTCCTGCGACCAGGCGGTTACGGCAAGCAGGCAGCAACATAAGGCAAGTAAACTTCTCATATTAAAATTGGCTATCGTTTCTTTCCAAAACCGTTTATTGTAACAGACTGAGACAATAGTAATCTTTTTTACGCATTATTGCGAAGTGTTAACGTGGAAATGTGCTAAAGTGGAAATGTTGGTAATCGGACGACGGAAGTCTACAATCATGGTGACGTCCTTTCTGCTACTTTATAGATTATAGGTTTCGCTATCCATCAGGTGTGTCTAGCAATAGGTCTGAACCAAAACTCACTGAACCCCAACACTTCAACATTCCCACATTCACACATATTAAACGTTCACACGTTTCCACATTCACACCTATCAAACATTCACACGTTAAAAAAACTGACCATTACAATCCATCCGGACCATAATGATCAGTATCCACACTCATCTCTCATTCTTCATCTATCACATTTTCATCACCATTTAATCCAGTAAGAGCGTTATCGATTTATGATACGATTGCCGGTGCAGGTGGCGGTAGCCGTCGATCACCCGGTCCCAGGCGATCAGGCGGAAGGTATGGGCACAGCGGCGGGAAGTCGGATCTCCCGGGACGGTAGCCGCCCAGGGTGTAGCCGGCACGGTAGCTCCGAGCGGTCCGTCCCACTGGTGACTGGCCACCGGCGTATAACTATCCGAATCCACTCCGGCGGAGCGATTGTTGCCCCAGAGTGCCACCAGGGACCAGCTCTTCAGGTGCCCTTCCATGTCGCGGGCGGTGATATTGAACTGAAACTGATCCGATTCTTCGGTTACGATGCCGCAGGTTCCCACCGGTACGATGCCGTCCGTACTGTGGTGGTGCAGGATCTCATCGATGCTTACCACCGGCCAGCTGTTATCGATCATTACCGCCAGATTGTGACTTGCCAGCGGGCTGCCGCTCGCCGCACTGCTCGCGTAGAGTTCCAGCGTAATGGTATGCAGGCCGTTGGTAAATACCGTGGTATTCAGATCATAACCGTGAAAGGGGGTATACCACAATTCGGTATTCGGTCGGGTGCGGAAAAAGCCGGCGCCCACCGGGTTTCGGGTTTCGGAGACAAACCGGCCGAGGCTCGACCGCCAGACCAGCGTACTGAACGGCGCTTCCTGCACGACACCATCCACCAGGATCTTGTAAAAAGGAGCGCCGCTGGTATACATCTTATCGTGATTGATCATGAGGGGCAGACTGCCGCCGAAAGGTGCATCCTTAACCCGGAAATGATAATCGGTCAGACCGGTAGTATCGGCGTAGCCACCGCTGATTCGATCCGCCGGCACGAAACCGATCCCCATAAATACCGGTCCGGCGGGCAGGAATACCGAACCCGACAGATCCAGGCTACTGATCTCATTATTGCAGCAGACCGTCAGACGGAAAGGATTAACCACGGCAACGCTGGAGGGGCGCAGCGGCAGGCCGGTAGCGATGGTCCGCAGTTCCGGAGTAGCGGTAGTGATGTCCACCATCTTTACGGTATTGGCCGGATCGCGTTCGGTAAACAGGATACCACTTTCACCGGCATCACTCCAGGTGAGGAAAAACGGATTGATCAATCCGGAAACCACCGTAGTTTGGGTATTGGTAGCCAGATCGAGCCGAATGATACTGTTGCCGGCCTGTTCGGAAATATAGGCAAACTGCTGATCTCCGGTAACGAGCAGACCGATCGCCTCGTTCAGACCGGAGACCACGGTAGTCTGCGCCCCTCCCGTCAGGTCGATCCGCAACAGACGGCCGGAAGTGGCGTATTCCACCACGTAGGCGATACCGCTGTCTTCCAGCAGATCGATCTGGTGCGGGGCGGTCATCCCCGAACTGACCACGACGGCGTGGCTGCGGTCGGCATTGCCAAGATCTACCCGGAGTAGATTACCGCTGCGTTCGGTGACGTAGGCGTGTATACCGTCGCTGCTCAGTACGATATCTTCCGGTTGGTTGTAGCCCGTTCCCAATACCTGGTAGGGGTTGCTGAGCCGGTAGGTACGAAAGCGGAACTGGAGATCGTAGCCGTAGCTGATCACCTGTACTTTGGCGTAGTTCCCTTCGGAGGTCCGCACCGCAAAAACGGCTCCGTTGGTCAATAGGTTGCTACTGTCGTCATTGGCGCTGATGGGATCGGAAGTGTAGTAGTAGGCCGCGAGGTCTGCGAAGGAAATACCGTTAAAATTGACGTTGCCCAGATAGGCAAATTGGGCCCCGTTGCGGACCGTCATACTTCTTTCGGTGGCGGTGTGCTGTTGCCAGAACACATCCCACTCACCCGGTGGGGATCCCGCACTATTTTGGGTACCGTTATCAAAATTGAAACTGAAAGTCCCCTGAAGGGTAGCGGAATTGCTGGAAGCAATAGTGGTTGCGTTCTGGGGCAATAGGTCCAGCCGGGAGATCTTTCCGTCAAATTCAACGAAATAGAGTCTCTGCTGAAAGGTGTCGATCGCGCTGCCGATAGCACCGCTGAGTCCACCCTGAAGTAATACGGGAGTGACCATAATTTTTTGGTTTTTTGAGGTAATTCTAATTGGGGGTTATGGTATTTGGTTTTTCTCTTTATCCGTCCAGTTTCGTACCCGTTACGGAGACCCGGAGAAGTTTTGGTGTGAAGAATGCCTGAAATGGTTAGCAGAAAAATGCTTTCGCTGGAATAAGCAGGAAAAATGTATCTTCCAGATCGAAATGATCGCTCTCATGGTGAAGCAAAAATCGTATCCTTTGGCAAAGTATATTATCCTTTTTCTGGCGCTGGCCTTCGGGTTCAGTTCCTGTGCTACCATTCTCAACGGTCGCAAGGAGCGGGTCGATATCATCACCCCGGTGCCCGCACGGGCCGTAGTGGGTCAGGATACCTTCCACTTTTCCGATTCCCGCATCCGACTCCGGGTGGACCGCAGTGAGCAGCCGCTGGTGGTGAAACTACTGGCCGGAGATTTTGCCAATGAATACCACGTTTTTTCGAGGAACTCTTTTGCCTACTGGCTGAACCTCTACGCCAACTACGGACTCGGCATGATCGTGGATTTTAACAGTCCCCGGCGTTACTCCTACCCCCGGCGTGTTTACCTCAACCCCCTGGATGGCCGCAGCAATTATACCCTCTGGCAGCCGCCGCTGCACGACCAGGAATTTACCTTCCGCATCGAAATACCCTACATCAACCTTTTTCACCTCCGCCCGGATTTTGAACCCAATATCAGGGCCAGCGGCGGATTCTGGGGCCTGGCGATCGGGCTGGATTATTACCACCAGCCGCAGCAGTTCCTGTCGTTAAACCTGGGGGCCCAGACAAATTTTATCGTCCCGGTGCCCGCCGTCGTGGATATTCAGCAGGAATACGAAGTGATGCGCTCCGAAAGCGTCAGTTTTACCAATAATCACTGGTTGGGGCGCTTTACCGTGGGCTATGGGCTTAGTTTCTCCAATTATACCTGGGAGTTTCGCTCCCCGGCCTTCGGCAGTCCCATTCCCCCTACCCGGCGTCCGGCGGAACGGGCCACCCTGGCGATCGGGCTGGAAATGCCGGTCCATTTTTACACCGGTGACCATTTTTACTTTAAATTCCTCTACCGTCCCAGTTTCTGGCGGTTTTCCCGGATCCGACCCGTTGGTTACGAGCATCTGGTGAGCCTCGGTTTCGGTTGGGATATTTTTTTCCGATGATGCTCGTTCGGTTGCCAATCCGAAGGATCGACTAAAAAGCAACTTCCGGTTGTTACCGTACCCGAATTGCGAAATAATCTGATTACAAATAGGTTCTTAATAAAGGGGGCTGTTCTTTGCCATCAATAGCTCCCATAGTACCCTAATTTTACATTATGAAGATTGAACACCTGGCCATCTGGGTAGCGGACCTGGAAGCTACCCGCCGGTTTTACGAAACTTATTTCGGGGCACAGTCCAACGACCGTTACCATAATCCCCGCAAGCAATTCAGTTCTTATTTTTTGTCCTTTACCGACGGGTGCCGCCTGGAACTCATGCACCGCCCGGATATTCAGGCCCTAAGCGACAAGGCCGGGCAGGAATACCGCGGTATCATCCACTTTGCCGTATCGGTCGGCAGTGAAGCTAAGGTCGATGCGCTCACCGAACGCCTCCGGGCGGACGGATACACGGTGATCGGAGAGCCCCGGCGCACCGGTGACGGTTATTACGAGAGCGTGGTACTGGACCCGGAGAGCAATCGGATTGAAATTACTGTGTAAAAAATAAAACGCGGACGTTTTTCGAGGGATAAAGTAATGCAGCGTACCCTTTCCATTTGGGCTGCAGCAATTGAAAGACGTTTCGACCGTTAAACCCCCAGTGGCTATTCCAAGATGTGAATAAAAAAGGGTTATATCCGCCGAATAGCTCACTGGGGTTTATTGTGATTATCGTATTATTGGCGAAAATTTCATCGGTATGGACCCACTGAAAATTGCCGTTGCCCAGTTCCAGCCCCGGGATGGCGACAAAGCTTATAACTTCTCCGTGATGGAAGATCTCATCCAAAAAGCCCAAACGCAGGGCGCGGAGGTCATCAGTTTCCACGAAATGTGCATTACAGCTTACACCTTTACCAAAGACCTCAGCCGGGAAGCTATGCTCGACCTGGCCGAAGGTGTTCCGGACGGTCCGAGTGTGCAGCGGCTGATCCAGTTGTCCCGTAAATACAGTATGCCCATACTGGCCGGACTGGTTGAAAAAGAGGACGACCGGATCTACAACACCTACGTTTGCGTGGACGAAAATGGTCTGGTGGCGCGGTACCGGAAGATCCATCCTTTTATCAGTCAGTACATGTCGGCGGGCAATGAATACGTGGTATTCGACCTGAAAGGCTGGAAATGCGGGATCCTGATCTGTTACGATAATAATGTGATTGAAAACGTTCGGGCCACCGCGCTGTCCGGAGCGGAGATCATCTTTGCGCCCCACGTGACGGGTTGTACCCCTTCCGCCATGCCGGGTCGTGGTTATGTGGACGATGCCCTCTGGCAAAACCGGGAAGTAGATCCGGTGAGTCTGCGGATGGAATTCGACGGCCCCAAAGGTCGGGGCTGGATCCTGCGCTGGCTGCCCGCCCGGGCTTATGACAATGGCGTTTACTACGTATTCACCAACCCGATCGGCTACGACGGGGAGCATCTCAAGAACGGTAATTCCCTGATCCTCGATCCCTACGGAGAAGTGCTGACGGAAGTGCGGTCTTTTGGGGACGACATAGCCATTGCTGCTCTCACGCGCGACAAACTTACCCTGGCCGGTGGCCATCGCTACCGGAAAGCGCGCCGTCCGGAACTGTACCGGGATATTTTAGGGCAGGAGCACCGCTCGGAGACGAAACCGGTGTGGATGAAAAAGGACTGATTCCCGTCAGGGTATGATCCCGGCCGGATCAATCGGTCTGAAAGCCCAGGTCTCGAATGGCGGGTTCGTCACTTTGGTCTATGCGTACGTAGATCTTATTGCCCGTGGTACAGGAGCAGGCCTCGCAATCCTGACTCAGCGCCGCTGCAAATTCTATCCAGGTATCGTATACATCGATCCCCTCTTTGTCCAGGAACTGAATGACCAGGGGCTCTAATTCATTCTGGTTGAGGTCTGGATCTTTACTCCAGGGGTCGGCACACTTGGTCTGAGCCCAGAAAAATGTACTTTGGTCTTCATCTTCAAGACAACCGTTACTGCCAATCAGGATCAGCAGGGCACCAAATACCAAAATTATTTTTTTCATAACAATAGTTCTCATTTTGCAAATTGGGACTGGGGTTGCACTAAAATAGACGGTTTTTGCGGGTCAAAGGGTTGGCCCGAAGCGGCGGTTGCGATCCTTGGACTAAAAAACAGGACTCCGCTAAACTTATCCGCCGTTCACCGTGTAATGACAAGATAAGCACTCGATCTTTCGGCTAACCGGCCGGTGTAGCTTTAATTCCCTAAAATCCAAAAAATGCCCCATACTATTCAACTTGACCGTTATCTCGAACGCATCGGTTTCACCGGAACCGCCCGCGCCGACCTGGCTACCCTGCGGACCATTCAGCAGCTCCACCCGACAGCGATCCCCTTTGAAAACCTAAATCCATTCACCGGCGCTCCCGTCAAACTGGACCTGGGATCTGTCGAGCAAAAACTCGTGCAACAGGGCCGGGGAGGTTATTGCTTCGAACAGAATAAACTGCTCAAGGCCGCCCTCGAACAGATCGGCTTTCGGGTTACCGGCCTGGCGGCACGGGTGATCTTCAACCTGGCGGTGGACGCCGTTAGTCCCTACAGCCACATGCTGCTGCTGATCGACCTGGACGGCCAGCAATACCTGGCGGATTCGGGATTCGGCGGCATGTCCCCTACCGGCCCCCTCCTTTTACAGCCGGACCTGGAGCAAAGCACGCCCCATGAATCCTATCGCCTACTTCGGCAGGACCATTACTACCGGCTCGAAAGCAAGGTGAAAGAGGAATGGAAACACCTATACAAATTCCCCGTCGAAGCGCATTTTGAGCAGGATTACGAAGTGATGAACTGGTATACTTCCTGTCATCCCGCTTCTCACTTTACTAATACCCTGATCGCGGCCCGGGCTTTCCCGGGAGGGCGCTATGCGCTGCGCAATACGGCCTTATCCACCCACCGTCTCGGACATGCTTCCGAACAGCAGGAACTTTCAGACACAAAAGAGGTGATGGATACCCTCCGGGAAGTATTTAAACTCAACATTTCCGGAATAGCGGGACTGGAAAAGCAAATTGAGCAGCTATTTCAGAAATGAATGTAATTTTTTCCGAAAGAAATGTATCTTTCGCGAATGGACGCACTAGTTAATTCTTCATACTGGCCATTCGCCGTATTATTATTTGGGATCATCGCTGTAGTAGTGATGATTTCTAAGTTTAGGATACACCCTTTTATCGCCCTGATGCTATCGGCCATCGCCGTAGGGTTGATATCCGCTAATGTCCCCGGTGCCGAAACGATACCCCACCTGGTGCGGGCCGTAGAGCAGCCCATGGTGGAATTTGGCAACGTGGCCGGTAAGATCGCCTGGGTGATCGCCCTGGCCGCACTGATCGGTGCCGCCATGATGGAAAGTGGCGCGGCCCAGCGTATTGTCAGTTGGCTCATCGGAGCTATGGGAGAAAGTCGGGCGGCCCTGGCTCTGCTCATGAGTGGTTTTCTGCTCTCCATTCCGGTGTTTTTCGATACCGTTTTCTTTTTGCTGATCCCGCTCGCCATCACCCTGGCGCTGAAAACCAAGAAGAACTATATTCTGTACGTCCTGGCCATCGGTGGCGGTGCCGCTATTACCCACAGTATCGTACCGCCTACTCCCGGGCCGCTGATCATGGCCGAGACCCTACAGATCGATCTCGGTTTGACCATCCTGGCCGGTCTGGCGGCGGGTATCCTGCCGGCAATCGCGGCGCTCACCGTGAGCCGCCGGATGAACGCCCAACTGGACATTCCTGTACGGGTTGGTCTGACGGAGACGGAAACGGAGCCGGTACAACCGGGACTGATCGCAGCCTTGCTGCCCGTGCTCATTCCCATTATCCTGATCAGTATCGCTTCCATTACCGACGTCATGACGGGCAACCGTACTCCGGCTATTATCGCTTTCTGGGGGAACAAGAACGTCGCCATGGCGGTGGGTACCGTGATCGCACTCTGGCTATGGGCCAAAAATAAGAACCTCAGCGCCAAACAACTCTGGGAGGCTTGCGCCAAACCGCTGGAGATCGCCGGTATCATTATCCTGATCACCAGTGCCGGGGGCGCTTTTGGAGCTATGATCAAGCACAGCGGCATCGGTAATGCGATCGAACTGGCCACCCAGAATTTCCACATTCACTATATCATCCTGGCCTGGTTGATCTCAGCGGCCATGAAAACCGCCCAGGGTTCGAGTACGGTGGCGATGATCACGACTTCGAGCATCATGTTCGCCCTGATCGGCACGGGTGCCGAGCTGCCTTACCATCCCATGTATATCCTGTTGGCGATCGGCTTCGGGGGGCTGTTCTTGTCCTGGATGAACGACAGTGGTTTCTGGGTAGTGGCCCGGATGAGTGGATTCACCGAGCAGGAAGCCCTGAAAACCTGGACGGTGCTGCTGGCGGTGATTGCCCTGACCGGTCTGGCGCAACTCGTGCTTTTATCGTATATTTTACCTTTTAAATAGTATAGCGCCGGCTTCCGGTCGGCGTACTTTTGCTTGGTTCAACTCCGAAGTTTACGAAAATCTAAATCCGGCCACAGATCGGATTTACTGACGAAAAACCATACATAAAATCAATTCGGCCGGAGGTCGGATTTACATACGAAAAACCATGCGGATCATCATATTTGGTGGTGCCGGATTTTTAGGAAAAAAACTAGCCCTTCGACTCCTAAAGGTCGGCGCATTAGCTATTAAGGGGAATACCCCCCAACCCATCTCCCAGATCATTCTTTTTGACCGGGAACTGGCTAACGGCCTTCCCGACGATCCCCGGCTGAAAATACTGGCCGGTGATATTACTGATACACAGGCCATCGAGGCTTTACTGGCCGAACCGCCCGACGTGATCTTCCACCTGGCGGCCATTGTCAGCGGGGAGGCGGAAAAGAACTTCGAACTGGGTATGGACGTCAATCTGCACGCCAGTCTGCACATGCTGGAACTCTGTCGCAAAATGGAGGGGACGCCGGTATTTGTGTTTGCGAGCAGCTGCGCCATTTTCGGCGGTGAACTAACCGAAACGATCCGCGACGATACCGCCCCAACGCCGCAGAGTTCTTACGGGACCCAGAAGGCGATCGTTGATCTGTTGGTCAATGATTACAGCCGCCGGGGATTCATTGACGGACGGGCCCTGCGACTGCCGACCATTGTGGTGCGGCCGGGCAAACCCAATGCAGCCACCTCTTCCTTTGCCAGCTCGATCATTCGTGAACCGCTCCAGGGAGAGCGGGCTTCCTGCCCGGTGGGGCCGGACACGAAGGTCTGGCTGCTTTCGCCGAAAAGAGTGGCGGAAAATTTCGTACACGCGGCGGAAATCCCCGCCGCTGAACTGGGCCGCAATCGCTCCGTCAATCTACCGGGCATCACCGTTACGGTGGACGAAATGGTGTCAGATCTCCAGTCTGTCGCCGGTGCGGAAAAAGCCGAACTCATCGACTGGGAACCCGATGCTTTTATTCAGAGCATTGTGCTGACCTGGCCACCCCAATTTGTAACCGAGCGGGCCCTCCAGCTGGGTTTTCAGCGGGACGCCTCTTTCCGGGAAGTTATTGAAGCCTTTATTGAAGATGAACTGTCATGACTAAAAAAGTAGCAATCGTTACCGGAGCGGGTTCGGGGATCGGAAAAAGCGTCACGCTGGCGCTGCTTCAGGCCGGATATGCCGTCGCGCTGGCCGGCCGTCGCCGGGCCGTTCTCGAACAAACCATCGCCGAGGCGAAAGCCGGGCCGGAAAACGCCCTGGCGGTAGAGACCGATATCACCCAGCCGGATGAGGTCCGGGAATTGTTCCAGCAGACCAAAGATACTTTCGGCCGGCTCGACCTGCTGTTCAATAATGCCGGGATCAATATTCCGGCCGTACCACTGGAAACGGTCACTTTTGAACAACTCACCTCCGTGTTGGACACCAATATCCTCGGTGCTTTCCTCTGTACGCAGGAAGCGATCAAGCTGATGAAAAACCAGGACCCCATGGGCGGGCGGATCATCAATAACGGGTCGATCTCGGCAACTACGCCCCGTCCGCATTCCGCGCCCTATACGGCCAGCAAACACGCCATGACGGGCCTGACCAAATCAACCGCTCTGGACGGAAGAAAATACCGCATTGCCTGCGGCCAGATCGATATCGGTAACGCTTCCACCGAAATGACGGGTAAAATGGGCACGGGTGTACTCCAGCCTAACGGCGAATCAGCCCCCGAACCGACCATGAATGTCGACCGGGTAGCGGAAGCCGTGCTGTACATGGCCGGACTTCCCCTGGAGGCCAATGTGCTGTTCATTACGGTCATGGCCACCAATATGCCTTTTGTCGGTCGCGGTTAGCGCCCATTCGTACTGACTAAATATCCTCCAATATGCGAAGCATTAGACAACTTGCGATCTATTCCCTTATCTGTGCCATTTTCCTGCTGGCCGGCTGTGGGTCAGAACCTTCTCCGCCGCTCAACCCGGATGAAGCGCTGGCTAGTTTTGAGCTGGCCCCGGGTCTGAAAGCCGAACTGGTAGCGGCCGAGCCGCTGGTGCAGGACCCCGTTACGATCACCTTTGACGAGGCCGGCCGCCTGTGGGTGGTGGAAATGCTCGGCTTTATGCCGGATATTGACGGTACCGGCGAGGAAGATCCCGTAGGACGGATCTCCGTGCTAATGGATACCGATGCGGACGGCCGGATGGACAGCAGTGTGGTCTTCCTGGATAGCCTGGTTTTGCCGCGCGCCATAGCCGTAGTGGAGGGTGGAGCCCTCGTTGCCGAAAATGTTCCCCTGTGGTTCATCGAAGATACGGACGGCGACCTCCGGGCCGATACCAAAACGCTGATCGATCCCGAATACGGCGGCCGCGGCCTGCCCGAGCATTCGGCCAACGGACTCTGGCGGGGAATGGACAACTGGTATTACAACGCCAAAAGCAAATACCGCTACCGCCGCATAGA
This sequence comes from Flavilitoribacter nigricans DSM 23189 = NBRC 102662, assembly GCF_002646595.1. GTDB lineage: Bacteria > Bacteroidota > Bacteroidia > Chitinophagales > Saprospiraceae > Flavilitoribacter > Flavilitoribacter nigricans. The sequence continues at coordinate 93,648 of NZ_PDUD01000023.1, read as the reverse complement.
TGGCGAGTGGGTACGGGACGAAACGGAATTCCGTGGCCAGTGGGGCATCTGTCACGACAATGCTGGGCGGCTGCACTACAATTACAACTGGTCGCAACTACACGGTGATCTCGTTCCACCCAATTACCTGAGCCGGAACGATCACCACTCTCCTACCAGCGGGATCGATCACGGTCTCACGCTTGACCGGCGCATCTACCCCATTCGTTCCAATACGGCCGTCAATCGCGGCTACGTGCCAGGCACCCTGGACGAAGAAGAAAAACTGATCGAATTCGCCTCCGCCTGCGCCCCCTTTATCTACCGGGGAAATGCCCTGTCCGAAGAATTTCAGGGTAATGCTTTTGTTTGCGAACCCACCGGTAACCTGATCAAAAGAAATACCGTGCACGAAAATGGCTTTATGCTGAGCGCAGCGGCGGCTTACCAGGATTTTGAGGTACTCGCTTCTACCGATGAACGCTTTCGCCCTATTTCCCTGGCGTCCGGACCGGACGGCGCGCTTTATGTGGTCGACATGTATCGCGGCATTATTCAGCACGGGCCTTATATGACACCCTACCTCCGGGAAGTGACGCTCTCCCGCAAGCTGGATAAACCGATCAACATGGGCCGCATCTGGCGGATCGTACCGGAAGAAGGCAGTATCCCCGAAGCTACCAGTCTGGCCGGTGCTTCCACCGAAACCTTAATAAATACGCTTTCCCACCCAAATGGCTGGCACCGGGATATGGCCCAACGCCTGCTGGTAGAAAGCAAAGACCAAAATATACTCCCGGCCCTGAAGGACGTAGTTACATCCGGAGCGAATGCCTTGGGACGCCTCCACGCGCTCTGGACACTTTCCGGACTGGAAAATAAGAACGCCGAAATTTATTTTACGGCCCTGACGGACCAGGACCCACAGGTACAGGCAGCGGCGATCCGCTTGCTGGAAGACTTGTCGGAACAACAAGCCGACATCATGCCCCGACTAAGTGCTACCTTAATTCCCGAATGGCAATCGGCCCCGGCGGTGGTCCAATTGCAAACGGCACTGACCGCAGCCCATTTCACACCGGAACAGGCCATCCCGCTCCTGAAAGATATGGCTCTGGCCAAAAGTAGTTCTCCGGTCATGCGGGACGCCATACTCAGTAGTTTAGCCGACCGGGAATACGAGTTGCTGCGGGCCCTGCTGCCAGATCTAAGCGAAGCTGATCCCAACCAGGCCATCTTCCTGGAAGCCCTGGCTACTGCGATCGCCAATAAGGGAGATGCGCAGGAACTGGCCGCCATGCTGGCCCTGCTTCCTCAAAAAGAGGACTCCGCCCTCGGCTGGCGGGAATCGGCTATGTTGGCCGGTCTGGCGAATTACAGTATCGATGACTCTATAAAAATTGCCCTCCCGCAGAAACCGGCTATTTACGCCGCTGCGGAACAGTACGATAAGGTGGTACAATCCCGCCTGAGTACCTTGGCCCAACTCGTCGACTGGCCGGGTAAACCGGCCGTTGCCCAGGATGAGGCCAATACACAGCCGCTGGCGGAAGTGGATCGCAAACAATTCGCCCTCGGACGGCAGCAATTCTTAAATGTCTGCTCGGGCTGCCACGGACCGGACGGTGGCGGCATCCGCCGTTTTGCGCCGCCCCTCCGCGAGTCGGAATGGGTGCTGGGTGATGAAAAACGCCTAAGCCTGATCCTGCTGCACGGCATGGAAGGGCCGGTAGAAGTAAACGGTAAAGCCTACGATGCTCCCGAGATCCTACCGGTCATGCCTTCATTTTCCACCATGGATAATGTGGACCTGGCGGCTATTATGACTTATATTCGCAGGGAATGGGGCCACACCGCCGATCCGGTCACTGCGGGCACCGTGGGGGGGATCCGCTACCGGTCTCAGGGGAAGGTTACGCCCTGGAAAGCGGAGGAGTTGCTGGGGGTTTCGGTGGATGATGTGATTGATTGATTGATGGTGGATGGTTGACGGTTGACGGTCGACGGTTGACGGTCGACGGTTGATGGTGGATGGTCGATGGTGGACGGTGGATGGTTTTTCGGACTGTATGTCTTAACTCCTTAAATGAAAATAAATAACTAAAATACAATACATGAGTACGCAAGCACTACCAGGCATTAAGCAATTTGAAATGACGGATCGGGTAGCCATCATAACGGGTGGTTCCAAAGGCCTGGGCTTAGCCATGGCGGCCGGATTGGCTTCCGCCGGCGCCAAAATAATGATCGTAAACCGGAATGCCGAAGAAGGAAAGCAGGCTGCCGAAGAGCTCGCCAAAACCTACAATACCGAAGCGATTGCCTTCGGCGCGGATGTAACTAATCCCGAGCAGGTAGATGCCATGGCTAAAAAGGCTATGGATACTTTCGGACGGATCGATGTGCTGATCAACAATGCCGGGATCAATATTCGGGGATCCATCGATGAGCTGACCTACGAGGAGTTTCAGAAAGTGATGGAGGTTAATGTCAACGGGCTGTGGCTGACATCCAAAGCCGTAGTACCCCACATGAAAAAAGCGGGCTGGGGTCGGATCATCAATCTGGCGAGTACCCTGGGCCTGGTCGGACTGGCCAACCGGACGCCTTACACTTCCAGTAAAGGAGCCGTGGTTCAGATGACGCGGGCACTTGGGCTGGAACTGGCCCCCTTCAATATCTGTGTGAATGCCATTTGCCCCGGTCCCTTTCTGACCGAGATGAACCTGCCCATTGCGGATTCGGAAGAAGCTAAGAAATTTATCGTCGGCGCTACCGCCATGGCTCGTTGGGGTGAGTTGAAGGAGATCCAGGGCGTAGCCATCTTTCTGGCCAGCGATGCCTCCAGCTATGTGACGGGCTCCATGCTCACGGTAGACGGTGGCTGGACGGCAAAGTAGGGAACGCGGGATGATAGCGTTTAGACGAGTTTACCGGAATTGAGAACGAAAAACCTTACCACAATTATGAAAACAACAATCTGCAAAAATGGACGGTGGTCCGTCCTGGCCTTTGGGTTACTGGCTTTTCTGCCGCTCTGCACCTTCGCCCAGGAAATGACTAAGAGTAAGATCGTGGCCAAAGGCGCCGAATTACAACTGCTGGCTGCCGATTATAAATTTACGGAAGGCCCGGCGGTAGATGAAATGGGTAATGTCTACTTTACCGACCAGCCCAACGATCGCATCCTGAAGTGGTCTACTGACGGCAATATCTCAACCTATATGCAACCGGCCGGCCGCGCCAACGGACTCTATTTTGACCATCAGGGAAATCTGCTGGCCGCCGCCGATGAGAAAAACGAACTTTGGCGCATCGCTCCCGACAAATCCGTCACGGTCCTGATCGATGATTTTGAAGGTAAGCGGCTGAACGGGCCGAACGACATTTGGGTAGATCCCAAAGGCGGTATTTACTTTACAGACCCATTCTACAAAAGGGACTACTGGTCACACAGCGAGAAAGAGATCGAGCAGGAACGGGTCTATTATCTGGCTCCGGACGGCCGCACCCTGAAAATCGTTGCGGATGACCTGGTGCAGCCCAACGGCATCATCGGTACCAAAAACGGGAAAAATCTCTACGTAGCGGATATCCGGGACCGGAAAACCTACCGCTACGATATTCAACCGGACGGTAGTCTGGCGAATAAAACCTTATTTGCGGAGATGGGCTCCGACGGCATGACGATCGACAAAAAAGGCAACGTTTACCTCACCGGACGGGGGGTTACGGTCTTTAATAAAAAAGGCGAACAGATCGAGCACATCAAAACGGATGACGGCTGGACCGCCAACGTTACCTTCGGTGGCAAAAAACAGAAGACGCTGTTTATCACGGCTACCAAATCGCTATACAGCCTGGATATGAAAATAAAAGGCGTACGCTAGATCAAACTGAGATCCGGATCGACTACCCGGGGTCCGGATCTCAATTCCGTTCTTATTCCTGCAATTGAATCCGGGTTTTACGCAAATTTGCCATACCGGTCACCTCTACTGCAAACCCAATTGGGTAATATTTCCCTTCCGATTTCTTCAAAACTGCCGGAATCTGCTAACTTCACACCGGCACACCGACCAAACGCGCATTTCATGGAACATTTCACCTATCAGACCTTTCCCGTTTTTACGACACCTCGTCTCGAATTACGTCAGTTGGTCCCGGAGGACGCCCGGGATGTATTCCGTTTCCGTTCCAACGAAGAAGTCGGTCGCTACCTGAGTCGGCCGCTGGAGGAAAGTCTATCCGGCTGTCGCGATTTTATCGAGAACATCATCGAGGGTATCCGGAAAAAGGAATTGTATTACTGGGCTATTGCCCTGCCCTCAGGCCCGGTGATGGGTACCATCTGTCTCTGGAATCTGTCTTTCAAAGACCTTACTGCTGAGATCGGTTATGAGTTACATCCCGATTTCCAAAAGCAGGGGTTCATGCAGGAAGCCATCGAGGCTATCCTGCAATATGCCTTTGAGACCATGAAACTGCAACGGATCGAAGCCTATCTGCAAACGGGCAACCGGGCATCCGTCCGCCTGCTGGAACGCAATGGTTTTAAATTTCTGAAGAAAGTAGGGGACGAAGAAAAATTTGCGGAAGAAGCCGATATGCAACTGGTGGCCTATGTACTGGAAGCTGCCCGGTAGAAAAAACGGGCATTTAATTCTCAAATTGAAAATGGGAATTCCAATGGCAATGGCAATTTCACGGTAGGGATTCATGCGGCCAGAACCCCATTCCTGCAACTACCTCGGAAAAAGCTTTTACGGCAGCCTCCAAGATTAGAAGACGGCAAAAGGTAGGCGCCCTTAAAAATCTGCGCTATCTTGCACCCTTTTTCCAAACGCCCGCATTGATCCATGAAGTACTGGTTTTTTCTTGCCTTTGCCACCATTTCCTGGGGCCTGAACTTTCACCTGGCAAAAATGATGCTGGAGGACAGTACCGCTATGGAAGCCGGGCTGTGGCGCTACATTTTCGGCGTTGGGGTGCTGCTATTCTTTTTGTGGGGAGACTGGCCGAAGTGGTCCGCGGTCAGATCGCAGTTACGCCCTTTGTTCCTGGTCGGGTTTATCGGGCTGTTTGGCTTCAACTACTTCTTTTTTGTCGGGCTATCTAAAACTTCCGCCATCAATGCGGCCCTGATCGCCGGGCTCAACCCCGCCACTACACTCATCCTTTCCCGTTTTATTTTGAAGACCCCGATCTCCAAAGCACAGATCGCCGGGATCATCATGGCGCTATTCGGCGTTATTTTCCTCATTTTGAAAGGGGAAATATTTTCCATTCTGAATTTACAACTCAACGAAGGTGATGCCTGGATCCTGCTGGCCAATTTTGTTTTTGCGCTGCACAGTGTGTGGGTCAAGCAATACGGCGGGGTGCTCAGCAACCGGCATTTTACCTTTCTGACCAATTTTTTCTGTCTGCTCGGATTTGTATTCCTGCTGCCTTTTCTCGAATTCGGTGCTATTACCGAGTATCCGACCCAATACTGGATCGCGGCAATCGGGATGGGAGGAGTGGGTACCGCCCTCGCTTATTATTTCTGGAATAAGGGGATCGCTCAGCTCGGCGCACCCCAGGCGGGTATTTTTATGAATATGGTACCCTTATCTGCCGCCGTTTTTGCCCTGTTCTTCGGCGAAAGTATCCGCTTTTATCACATCGTTAGCGGTCTGGCCATTATCACCGGGGTGGTGATCATGCAGTTAAAGGGCAGAAAACGGAATAAGCCGGTTGCCCAGGCGTAAGCAGAAATACTAGAGAAAGATGCTAAGATAAGCGGCAATTATAGCCTACAGTGCCCAACTTATTAAGCTGGCCCAATCGTAAAATATTACCTTTTATTTTAAGATTGCTGATTACAACAGTACCCGCAGTCCCAGGCCTACACCACCCACCAGGTATTTCTGGCTGAGGGGATAGTCACTCCGGGTGAAAGATTCCGGATAATACCGCAGATAGGGTTCCGCCATCAGATCCAACCGGTCGTTCAGCTGGTAATGCAGACCGAGACTGGCCTGCCAGCTCAATCCGACCTTGGTCTTATAAACCGGTTCCAGCGCGGTATCATCGTTGTCGAAGCGGGTCGGCAACAGATCGCGCGGGCCCAGATAGCTACCCTCACCGGAATAGGCCACGTTGAGGTTGACACCGGCATTAGCCGCCAGGGTGACCTTATTGTAGCGCACTTCGTATCCTAATTGGAAAGGAATATCGATCATGCGGTGGCGGTTGCCGTATTTGAGTACCGTATCCTCGTAGAGATAGGTGGTATCCGAACCGATCACTTCACCGTTCGGTCCGTAAATATCGGTAATGGTGGTTTGCCGGACTTTGGAGTTCCGGTAGACCATGCGTTCGTTAAACTGCGTATACCCTACCCCACTGCGAATAGCGCCTCCCCAGGGGAATACGATGGACAGCCGGGCGGTAGCCCCGTAGGATAACTGGGGCGTTTCCGTGGTGGACCGCTGGTTGGCGTAATCCAGATACTCATCGGATTTGGACGAGAACGTCCGGTTCAGCAAACTCGGTCCTGCGGTAACGGCCAGAAAAATAGCCGGGCGGCCTTCGCTGAAACGCGCACAACCGGTCTCGGGGATCGGAATGGGCGTAGCGGCGATGGTATTGAGGTAAGTAGGTATATATTTTCCGCCGTCTTTTTCCGACTGATCAAGGGCAGCCGGGAGGGCTACACTTTGTCTGACGGGTGCCGGGCTTACCGGTGCTTCGGAAGCGGCGGTAGTTTCTTTTTGGGTAATGGATGCTATCGTGTTCTCAGCAGGAACGGCGCCTTTGATGGCTAAAGAGTAGGAAGCAGGAGCCGTGGTGATTGGCGCAGCGGGCACTTCGGCAATGGCCACCGGCTTGGGAGCAGTCTGTTTTTTCTGGATGATCGCTCCGACATCCGGCAGGATACCGGCCTGTTGGGCGAGTAGTTCCAGCGGCTGATCGGTAAGGGCGTGACCGTTCAGGTCCTGGGCAAAAGCGCCGTGGTTACCGGCCAGTGGGAAACTCCCCAGAGCCGGCGTTTCGGACCAGCCCAGCCATACGCCCAGCAGTAATACGGCGGCAGCACTGGAAATGATGGTGAACTTCTGTCGCATAAACACCAGCTTGTGGCGATGGCTGCGACCGCGGCTTTCCTCAATCCGTTCCCATACATGCATAGGAGGAGGAACGGCGTGTTGATTCAAACCGCGTTGAAAAAGGTCATCAATGGGATGTTTGTCATTTTTCATACCGCAATTTTTTGTGCGGCGGTGACCCTGGCTTGCAGCATCTTTCGCGCTTTTACTAATTGTGAGCGCGATGTGCTTTCCTGGATCCCCAGCATCTCGGCAATTTCTTTGTGATTGTATCCTTCTATGGCGTAAAGGTTAAATACCAGTCGGTAACCATCCGGTAGTTCCGAGATGAAACCCAGAAGTTCGGCTTCATCAAAAAACTGGTACGCTTCCGGTTCCACGGCTACTTCGGGTACATGCTCTACCCCAATCTGCTCGTTCATTATTTTCTTCCGGCTGTAAAACTTCAGTGCGGTGTTGACCACAATACGACGGATCCAGCCTTCAAAGGAGCCTTTGTTTTCAAAGCGATGAATATGATCGAAAACTTTGATAAAGGAATCTTGCAGAATATCTTCTGCCTCCATGCGGTGGCGTGCATAACGCAAACAGACGGCCATCATCTTTCCGGCATACAAGCGGAAGACTTCTTGCTGGCAGTGGCGGTCTTCCCGCACACAACCCTGAATCAGTTCATGCTCCGTCACAACCAATGTTTGCGCACGCTGAATTTAACGAGCGTGGGTTTAACAAAAAGATGCAGTTGATACCAATAACGCTGCCTGCACCGGGAAATTATTCTGATTTTAACATTTAAGAAGCTGTTTTAGCTTAACACTCAGACTTTTCCATGCTTCTTTTTCCATCCCATTTCGTTCCCAAAAACCTCATAAGGCCATGGCCAGATTCCGGTTTTGGGTCTTACCTGAACGAAAATATTTCCCGAAACTAAGTTCAGCAGCTAAATTTTAAGAGACTGTCTGAAAACTTCTGCTGCCGGAGAAAAACCCGGATTTTGGTGTCAATTGAAAGCTATTTTTAACTGCATAGCCCAGCTACGGAGTTAAAAATAGGTGCAAAGTGGCGGCAAAAGCCGCGTTTTGCCCGGTACGGGCCCGTATGGGCAACCCAGTGAGAGGTTTTCAAACAGTCTCTAGTAGCGCCTGAGACTTGTTAAACTAAACAACTACGATCCCAACAAGTTAGGCAACTTCCCGTATTTTTCCACACCCTACCGGACATTTTTCACTTACAGGAACAACTCCATCTGGATATCAGACCTTTCATACGGAGAAGGAGCACCAATGATTCGCTGGAACCCGAGTTTGTAATATAATTTTAGCGCCGGCGTCAGGGAGGTATTGCTTTCCAGATAGACTCGGCGGGCACCGAGTTCACGGGCTTTCTCGATGGCAGCCAGCCCCAGTTGCCAGCCGATCTGTTTTCCCCTGGCCACGGGCAGCACGCCCATTTTAGCCAGCTCGAAGGTGTCTGCTCCACGCCGGACGAGCGCGCAGGTACCGACGGCCTGGCCTTTATACAGACCCATCAGAATGGCCCCTCCCGGCTGGAGAATATAATTTTCCGGATCATCCAGCACTTTGTAGTCTTCTTTCTCCATTTTGAAATAAGTCTCGATCCACTGGATGTTGATGTTCCGGAAATCGTCGCGGTATTGAGAGGTAAAGGGAACGATGGCCACCTGCCCGGCGTCGAACTCCCTTTTGATGTCGCGCACCCGGGTGAACAGATCCTTGCGGTCCAGTGCCTTTTCAAGATCATTGATCGCCTGCCAGATGTGGTGATCCGTTTCCGCCAGCAGGTCCACCACCCCGCTTTCCACGTGACGGTAGAGTTCTTCCATCGGTTCCAGCAATTGGTGCCCCTTTTCGGTTAGTTCCAGTACACTCTGGCGACCGTCGGATTCGGAGGGCCGTTTTCGGATCAGTCCCTGCTTTTTCATCTGCCGGGAGATCTGGCTGACGGATGGGTGCGACTGACCGATCTTCTCCGCCAGGACCGAAACCGGTGTGGCTCCCTCGCGGGACAGCACAAAAAATACCGGAAACCAGCGCGGCTCGAATTCCAAACCCTGCAGCTGGTAGGTCTTGGCGGAATCTTTGGTGATGCGGTCACTCAACTGCCGTAAGCGACTACCGAGGGCCATCACGCCTGTCTGTTCAAAAAAATCCATAAACGAATTATTAAATAGATTACGTAAGTGCTTACGCAAATATAAAAATTGCCACTGATTCTGGAAATACCGGCGATATTTTTTGTGCTTATCAATGTCAAAAGATAGACAGTAGAAATTGTTAGCTGTGCTCTGAAACCAGCCGCCAGACACGAAAACCGGCACTAAATATCCGATAGCCCGCTCCTTTGTGTATTTTTACGCCCCAAACCAAGCAACCCACACAACACCAGCTATGGATCTATTTACCATTCTGACTATTCTCATCGTGCTGTCGGCCATTTTCGGCTACATCAACGTTCGCTTTCTGAAACTGCCGGTAACCATCGGCCTGATGATCATTTCCATCGTCTTTTCCTTTCTGGTACTCCTGGCCGGGCAGATCAGTCCGGGACTATTGGAGTGGGAACGTATGCTGGTGAGTTCCATCGACTTTCCTTCAGTATTGCTAGAGGGAATGCTCAGCTTTTTGCTCTTTGCCGGCTCCCTGCACGTAGATTTCGCCGAGTTGCGGGCCCAGCGCTGGCCGATCATCCTGTTTGCCACCCTGGGCGTGATCACGTCCACATTTCTCATCGCGGGAGCTACCTACTTTATGCTGATCATTGTGGGCATGCCGATAGAGTTTATCTACTGTCTCTTGTTCGGGGCGCTCATCTCCCCTACCGACCCGATTGCGGTCCTCGGGATCCTGAAAAAAGCCGGGGTACCCAAAAAGCTGGAGACCAAGATCGTGGGGGAAAGCCTGTTTAACGACGGTATCGGAGTGGTTGTTTTCCTGACCATCTTTCAGCTCGCCCAGGCCGGTCTCGGCACCATTGAATTTTCGGAAGTAGGGCTGCTTTTTCTGGAAGAAGTAGGGGGCGGCATCCTGCTCGGTCTGGGACTGGGATACGGCGCCTACCAACTGATGAAACGCATTGACGATTACGAGGTAGAAGTCATGATCACCCTGGCCGCCGTAATGGGCGGCACGGTGGCGGCCAGTTATTTGCACGTATCCGCGCCGCTGGCGATGGTCGTAGCCGGCCTGCTGGTGGGCAATGAACGTTTTCGTACCTCCACGATGTCCGATATTACCGAGACCTACGTCGACAAGTTCTGGGAACTGATGGACCTGCTCTTCAATGCCGTGTTATTCGTATTGATCGGGTTGGAGATTGTAGTTATGAACTTTGAAGGAAACTACGTACTGGCGGGTATTCTGGCCATTCCGATCGTTCTGCTCAGTCGCTATGTTGCTCTGGCCCCGCCGGTCGCGCTGTTCAGCAAACGCCTGGGCTTCGTCCCCAAAACGAACCTCATCATGACCTGGGGTGGATTACGGGGTGGAATATCCATTGCCCTGGCGCTGTCTCTGACCAGCGACATGCCCCGGGACCTGATCCTGACCATCACCTACATCATCGTGGTCTTTTCCATTATCGTCCAGGGGCTCACCGTGGGCAATCTGGTCACCCGCCTGCAGGAGCAGGAAGCTGGCTTTAGGAAATCGTAATTCTGCCGCTTTTTAAAGAGCGGCGTAAGCACGGGTGCTCTACCTTTGCCCCATGAATTCTAACACGAGCACCCACCAGGACCCGATCGTCAGCCGCAGACAACAACTCATTGCCGCCGCGCTGGTATTTACCGGCGCGCTCTGCTTTTCGGCCAAAGCGGTATTCATCAAATTGGCCTACCAGTACAATATTGACAGCATTTCACTACTTACGCTGCGGATGGTATTTTCCATGCCGCTCTTTCTCATTCTGGCCTGGTGGTCCCTGCGCAAAAAACAATCCGCCTACACCGAACCCACCCGCCGGGAATGGTTGTACATCGTCTTGCTGGGTATTTTGGGTTATTACCTAGCCAGTATGTTGGATTTCCTGGGCCTGCAGTACATTGGCGCCAGTCTGGAACGCCTGATTCTGTTTGTCTATCCCACGATGGTCCTGATCCTTTCGGCCGTTTTTCTCCGGCAGCCCATCCAGCGCGATCAGTATATTGCTCTGACCCTCACTTATGTGGGCGTAGCCCTGGCTTTTATCGGGGGGATTGAGTTAAACGAAAAGCGGGATCTCTTCCTGGGAGGCGGGCTCATCTTCCTGAGTGCATTCGTCTACGCCTGCTATCTGATCGGCAGCGGTAAATTGCTGCCTAAGGTAGGCACCCTGCGGTTTACGTCCTACGCCATGATGTCGGCCTGCTTCGGGGTATTGATCCACCACGGATTGTTGTACCAGTGGCGCCTGTTCCATTTTGCGCCGGAAGTTTACCAGCTCAGTATCGTGATGGCCGTATTATCGACGGTGCTGCCGGCCTTTATGATCTCCGAAGGTATCCGCCTCATCGGAGCGGGAAATGCCGCCATTATCGGTAGCGTCGGTCCTATTTCGACGATCATCCTCGCCTATATCTTTCTGGGTGAACGCCTGGGAACCTGGCAGTGGGTGGGGGCAACGCTGGTGATCGCCGGCGTTTTCTGGATCAGCTTTCGGAAACACCGGCGCTGATACTATTGTGTTAAGACGGCTGTCGGTTTTCCCTGAAAAAGCAAGAGCGTAGAAGGACCAGCGATTGATATCCTTCTACGCTCTAATTTTTTGTATTCCTTCAGAGACTGTTTGAAAACTTCTGCTGCCGGAGAAAAACCCGGATTTTGGCGTCAATTGAAAGCTATTTTTCACTGCATAGCCCAGCTACGGAGTTAAAAATAGGTGCAAAGTGGGGGCAAAAGCCGCGTTTTGGAACCCAGTGAGAGGTTTTCAAACAGTCTCTCAGGGTATCTGCGACCGGACCGTGTGGGGACACAGCCCCGGGCCCACCCGATCCGTTCTTCGGGTAAGATCCTACCGGTCGGACTGATCAGCGGGCAAAGTACAAAACCAGGGCGCTGATCGTATGCGGATGCTGGAATGTTCCGGCATTCAGCATTTTTTTCACTTCTTCGATCGGGATCTCAACAATCTCGACATCCTCACCGTCGTCGAGCGCCAGTTCGAATTTGGCGTTGGCGTTTTCGGCGAGATAGTGGAAAATGTAGGAATCCATAAAGACCGGATTGGAAGCGACCTTACCCAGTTCCTCCCAGTTTTCGGAGACATAACCGGTCTCTTCCCGCAGTTCCCGCTTGGCGGCGGGGATCACCTCTTCGTCGTGGTTGAGCAAACCTCCCGGCAGTTCCAGCGTGAAATCTTCGATGCCGAAACGGTACTGACGAACGAAGACAATGGTTTTCTGCGGACTGACGGCCACCACATTAACGGCATCCTTGGATTGCAGGATGATCATTTTCTGGCTTTTCTCATTCCGGGGGTTTTGCATTTCATCCCAGCGAGCGCGAAAGAGTTTCAGGTCGGGTCCAACTTCTGAGCTTAGGCGTTTCCATTTTTTATCAGTTGTAGCCATAAATTTTTTTTTAATTGCACAAATTGTGCGAATGAGTGACACTATGATCTTTGGCTAGAGCTAGAAGATAAAAACCGGAGTGGAGTTGTTTCGCAGCCAAAAATAAAAAAATCCTGTTCAATTACCATTCTCTGCGGTCAATCCCTTTACTTTGTTGAGAAGAGATTGACAGGAATCCGGCAAACACTATCCGCTTCACCTAAAAACCCTATTATGAGTAAATCTTCCTCGCTTTGGACCAATCCGCTGACTTTGGTTCTGATCTTCCTTGCATTGGCCTGGGTTTTCGCCATTGCGAAATACTGCGCCAACCGCACCGATGTATCCAATCCGGGCGAACTTGCGACCAATCTGGCTTCCCCGGTGCCCAATTATACGCTCCTGACCGAAAACAACTGCCCGCTCAAACTATCCGACCAGAACGAGACCCTGGCTACCGCTCTTCTCCAACAATATTTTCGCCTCGATAGTCTCAATCGTTTCCAGGAAGCGATCTGGACACCCAATCCGCAGATCGACACGCTGTTTGCCCGCCAGTTTGCGGGCCCCTGGGAAACCTACATCGAATGCATTCAGACTCTCCGGACGGATTCAACCGGAGCTACCGAAAATATCGCTTTACTCGCCAGCAACTTTCAGGATAACGATTGCCGGACCTGCGCGCCCTACATCGGTTATATCCGCTTTCGGGCTCAAAACGCCGATCCCGCCACCATCGTTATTCGCGGATCGGAACGGGCCCTGTTCAAATTCGGCGCTTACGGCGCCATCGGCGATCAGATCAGTCTGATCGATCTGGGCCCCAGCCAGGCCTTGCTTTTCTCGACCGCCTATACCCGCGGAGGACTCACGCTGGACAGCACCACCATATACGATCTGGACGACTTCCGTCCCATTCTGCAGGTGGAGCGTTACGAAAGCAACGGTGGGGAAGACACGCCCTATCTCTACGAACGCAAAGGCGAACTGTACCAACACCCCAACCAGGATCCTTATTTACCCACGGATCTGGCGCTCTACGAGTATACCACCGTGCTGAGCGGTCAGCCGGAAGAAGTAGCCGAACCCCGCACTACCTACTACCGGTATCTGCCGGATGCGCTGCAATACGTACGAATGGATAATCAGTAAATTTCTGGGGTGGAAAATGGTCACAGGCAACACCCGGCGGCTCCGGGGCGTTACCTATCACGGAAAACAAAAAGCAATAGTCAAAAGTAAGCAAACTACCGACCATTTACATGTCTACACCCAAACATATTGAGATTGCAGATTACACCTATGATCTGCCGGATGATCGCATCGCGCAGTACCCCCTTGCGGAAAGGGACGATGCCCGCCTGTTGGTCTACCGGGACGGGCAGATCAGTGCTTCCGATTTCAAACATTTACGGGATCAGTTGCCGGACCGATCCCTGCTCGTATTCAACGATACCCGGGTGATCCACGCCCGGCTGCACTTTACCCTGCCCAACGGCAAACTGCTGGAGATCTTTTGTCTGGAACCCCTGCAACCGGCCGAATACCAACAGAATTTTGGAGCCTCTGGAAGTGTCCGCTGGAAATGCCTGATCGGCGGGAATCGCAAATGGAAAAGCGGTGTGATCGAAAGCAGCATTCCGGGGCCGGAAGGCATTTTTACACTGCAGGCCGAACGGATCGGACGGCTCGAGGATGCCTTCGAAGTGGCTTTCTCCTGGACGGCAGACCTGAGTTTCGGCGAAGTGCTGCACGCCGCCGGCGTGATCCCGCTGCCCCCTTATATGCAACGGGCTTCGGAGGCAGCCGACGCGGATCGCTACCAGACGGTCTACGCCCGCCTTGATGGTTCGGTAGCCGCTCCGACGGCCGGACTGCATTTTACCGATCGCGTTTTCCGGGATATGGATGCCAAACAGATCGATCGCCTCTTCGTGACGCTACACGTGGGAGCCGGTACGTTCAAACCGGTTAAATCCGAAAAGATCGGGGATCACCACATGCACCAGGAAAGCATTTATCTCAGTCTCGATGATGTTCAGGTGCTGCTGGATTCCGTAGCCGCAGGCCGGAAGATCATCAGCGTGGGCACTACCAGTACCCGCCTGCTGGAAAGCATCTACTGGCACGGCTGTATGCTGCTGCAGCAACAAAGCGCTCCGGATGCTCCCATCGATGTTCCCCAATGGGCGCCCTACGAACTGGCCGCCCATCAATATAGTGCCACCGAGGCACTGGCGGCCGTGCGGGAACAGATTCGCGCCTTACCCGATCAGTTGCTCACCGGACAGACCCAGGTCATGATCGCTCCGGGTTATACATTCCGGATCATTGACGGCCTGATCACGAATTTTCACCAACCGAACAGTACCCTGCTGCTGCTGGTGGCCGCCCTGATCGGTCCGGACTGGAAAAAGGTATACCAATACGCTTTGGAGCATGATTTTCGTTTTTTAAGCTACGGGGATGGTAGTCTGCTCTGGGCAGCCGCCCCAACCGGAGCCTGAGAAATGATTTGCCTGAAATTTCAGGAGTTTCTTAGCTTTGCGGCACAATTTTTAGCATCATTATCCTTTAAATCAAAAGCCTACGGGCATTAATCGGACTTACAACAATTCAATTTATATGAATCAATCAAACCGTTTTCGTTTCCCCATTTTGGGTTTTGCGGCCCTGATCGCCGGCCTGCTGTTTTTGAATGCCTGCCAGCAGAATGCACCCCAGGAAAGTGCAGCGGGTGAAAGTATGGACAAGAGCGCTTCGAGCGTCGTATTTATCTATGCCGACACCATTTTGGCCAAATATGATGTATTTCAGGAGAAAGGAGCCGAGCTGGCGCAACGCGAGCAGGCGGAAACCGCCAAACTCCAGGAAAAAGGCCGGGCGATCGAGCAGGAGGTGAGAGCCATCCAGAATAAAGTACAACAGGGACTACTGGCACCAAACCAGATTGCGCGGGAAGAACAGCGCATCGGCCAAAAACAGCAGGAACTCATGATGGAACGGGAAAAGATCACCCAGGAGCTCATGCTGGAAAGCCAGAAACTCAACCAGGAACTCCAGGAAAAACTGACCAAGATCCTCGAAGATCTGCAGGCCGAACGCGGTTATGACTTCATCCTGAGCTACGGCCCGGGCACGGCAGTACTGATGGTCAACGACGAGTTGGACATTACCGATGACGTACTGGCCCGCCTGAATAAGCCCAAGGCAGAAGTTAACTAGCCTATCCCGATCCACCGGTAGCCGCTGGCCCGGGCTTTATGCCTATGGAATCGGCTACCGGCAGTTCGTCCTCCCGCCGATGAACAATCATATGCAATCACTGTTTTGCCTATGAAAATTTAAAAACAGGATTCATCAATGGAGGATAAGAACTATCTGGTCGTCGGCGGAAGCTCGGGGATCGGACTCGCATTAGTCGAACAATTACAGGCCGGGGGAGCATCCGTCTGGGTGTGGTCCCGTACCGGCGACGCTCTGCAGCAAATGGACCGCGTTCACCACCAGGCGGTCGATGTCGAAGGAGACGAATTTCCCGTTTCCGACCTACCCGATCAACTCGACGGGGTCGCTTACTGCCCCGGCACCATCAACCTCAAGCCGTTCCGTTCCCTGGATCCGGCCCAATTTCAGACCGATTGGCATATCAATGTCCTGGGAGCGGTAAAAGTGCTCCAGGCCGTAGAGAAAAAGCTGAAAAAAGCCGGCACTGCTTCCGTGGTGCTGTTCAGTACGGTAGCCGTTGGGCGCGGTATGCCCTTCCACGCTTCGGTGGCAGCGGCCAAAGGGGCGATTGAAGGACTCGGACGCTCCCTGGCGGCCGAATGGGCGCCCCGGATCCGGGTGAATATCGTTGCACCTTCCCTGACGGACACTCCACTGGCCGAACGCCTGCTCTCTTCGGAGGAGCGAAAAAAGTCGGCTGCCGAAAGACACCCGCTTAAGCGTTATGCCCAACCACAGGAAATTGCTAAATTGGCCCTTTATCTACTCGGACCGGACAGCCAATGGATCACCGGACAGGTGATGGGGATTGACGGCGGACTGAGTACCATTTAAATCCAGGTCATGAAAAAGATACTCGTCCCCACTGATTTTTCGGAAAATGCCTACAATGCGCTGAACTTCGCTATCGCTTTCGCCAATGAGTTTGGTAGCGAGATCTTTCTGATCCACACGTTCAAGCTGTACAGCTCAACGGGGATGTTTATTTCCGTGGAATCCTACATGGAGGACGACGCCCGGAAAGACCTGGCCGAGATGATCCGGGAAACCAAACCCAAACTGAAAAACGGAGCCACGGTCAAACACAAACTCTACCGGGGCGATGCGGCGCCGGTGATCGCTTCGGTAGCCGATAAGGAAGGTTTTAATCTGATCATCATGGGTACGCAGGGAGCCTCCGGCCTTAAGGAGATCTTTACAGGAAGTACGACCAACGGGGTGATCAAAGCCAGCAGAACACCTCTGTTGATGATCCCGGAAGGATGTCCTTACCAGCCCCTGAAAACCGCGGTTTTCGCCATCGATCAGGACGAGATCTCAGGCACGGAGGTCGTCGAGCCACTACTGAAGATCGCCCGGATCTTCGACACGCGCATCAATGTATTCCACCAGGATACCGGCGGCCGGGATTCGGGGATCAAAGCCCGGATCCGGCAATTCCTCGACCCCGTCGAAGCCAGCTACCATTTCAGTCTGGACGAGCAGCATATTACCGATAGTATCGACGAGTTCGTGGAGGAAAAGCAGGCCGATCTGCTCTGCATGATACGCCGGAAAAGAAGCTTTCTGGAAAGCATATTTCACCAGAGCGTCACGACGGAAGAAGCTTTCCACTCGAAAATCCCCCTGCTAGTATTGCACGATGAAGCCGAATCTTAAGTCCATTCGATCATGACCGCCGACGAATCGCTGCAACTGCACTATCCCACCATTTTTGCCGACTTTCCGACCCTGGCTGCCGCCCAGAGTACGCGATACGGCGGTGTTAGTCAGCCGCCCTACGACAGCCTCAACCTGGGCCTGCATACCGAGGACGATCGCGAAGCCGTACTCGAAAACCGAAAGCGCTTTTTTGCAGCCTGCGGCTTTCGGCCCGATCAGACCGCCGGTAGCCATCAGGTACACGGCGCCGAGGTGTTGAAAGTGGATGCAGCCGGCTATTTTACCGGATACGATGCCCTGATCACCGATCAGACAGGCATTCTCCTGACCGTCACTGTCGCAGACTGTACTCCGATCCTGCTGTACGATCCGGTGCGCCGGGCCATGGCGGCCGTACACGCCGGCTGGAAGGGAACGGTTTCCCGAATCGTTGTACGCGCGCTGGACGCGATGCGGGAACACTACGGCACCGAGCCGGCCGATTGCCGGGCTTATATCGGCACCTGTATCGATCACTGTGACTTTGAGGTCGACGCCGACGTGGCCGACCATTTCACCGATACCCACAAACACTGGGATGAGGCTAAAGGTAAGTTCCTCGTCAACCTGAAACAGACCAACCGGGATCACCTGCAGCAAGCCGGCCTGCCCGGACAGCAGATCGAGTGCTCCCCCTACTCTACTTTTTCCCGACACCGGGATTTTTTCTCCCACCGCTTCGAAAAAGGCAAAACCGGACGCATGCTGGCCGCTATCGGTTTGCGTTCTTAAAGAAAGTGACGCTTTCGGACCGAAATTCTCCTAGGCCCATCGAAAAAATGCCTCTATTTCGCCGAATTATTGTAATTTTTGGGTCTTAACGCATTACCGATTCTTAATCAATTAAATCGAACCATGGGATTCCTCAATGAAATCAAGAAAGCACTTTTTGGTGCAAAATCTGTTGTAAAATCAGCAGCGGATAAAGCCGCCGAATCCGGCAAGGAGGCCGGACAGGAAATATTTGAAAAATCAAGTGACTTCATGAAAAAGGCCAAAGTAAAAGCCGAAGATCTCGGTGAGGATGCCTTAGAAAAAACGAGTGATATAGTGGATAAAGCAAAAGACAAGATCGAAGACATTGCGGAAAAGATCTGGGAAGAGGCCGAATACGCGACTTCCAAGGCGAAAGAAGCCATGAACGAACTCTCCGATAAAGCCAAAGCCAAAAATAAAGTGGTGAAAGAGGAAGTAGAAGAAGAGGCCGAAGAGGTCCGGGAAGAAGCTGAGGACCTGTTTGCAGACCTGGATGAAACCGTAGAGGATACAGCCGAAGAAGTGGAGGATGTTGCCGAAGAAGCGGAAAGTACTTTCGAAAGTTCCGCCAAAAAAGCCGGCGATAAGATCCGCGAGATCGGTGATGACCTGATGGAGAAAACCAGCGGACCCCGCAAAAAGATCATGGATACCGCCGAGGACGTCGGAGGGAAGGTACTGGATACGGCCGACAAGGTAGGCGGCAAGATCATGGACACGGCCGAAAAACTGGGAGAAAAGATCCTGGGAGCTACCGAAGGCAACAAAGAAAAGATCATGGATACCGCCGAAAAAGTAGGAGGTACCATTCTGGAAAAATCCGGGGAAGCGATCGAAAAAGCGAAAAATTTCGGTAGCAAGATGTTCGACAAGGCCGAAGACATGGTGCAAAAAGCCCAGGAAGAAGCCGAAAAGGACACCATGGAAGAAACGCTCCGGGAAGCCGAAGAAATGGGTAAAACCGCCGAGCAGCGGGCCCAGGATACCATGGATAAGGTCAAGGACTCCACCGACGACCTGCTGGGTAAACACGAAAGCTTCTTCGATAAGGCCGCTAAATACGCAGACGGCGATTACCAGATGAAGGGGGATAAAAAAGGAAAACCGGGCGATATGACCATCGGTAAAAATCCGGACTTCAAAGAAAAGCCAAAACCAGACGGTAAAGCGGCCGGGTTTGAAGACCTTGACGGCGACGGTGACGAACTCATCGATGATGCCATTATCGACGAATAAATGATACATCCGGCCGCATCTCCGGCCGGCACTTATGCTTAACAGCCGCGAACGGGCGCAAAATTCCAGGGACTACTCCCGGGATTCCGGCTCCGTTCGCGGCTTTCTTTTTTGTACTCAGCCTCAAAGGGCCCCGAGCGAACGGTCCGTTTATATATGCTTCAATACCTCGATCGTACGTTCGATCATCGCTTCCGTAACGTCCAGATGGGTCACAAAGCGCACCGTTTGCGGACCGAAGGGTACCGCCAGAATACCTTTTTCCCGCAACTTGGCCAGGAAGGAATCCGCCGTAAAGGGAGGCTTAAGATCGAAGATGACGATATTGGTCCGCACCGGACGAACGGATTCTACAAAATCAAGTTTCTCCAGCACCTCGCCGAGTCGGCGGGCCCGGTCGTTGTCCAGCTTCAGGCGATCGACGTGGTGATCCAGGGCGTAAATGCAGGCGGCAGCCAGATAGCCGGCCTGGCGCATGCCGCCCCCCATCACTTTTCGTACCCGCCGGGCCTGACGGATAAAGTCCGCATCACCGATCAGGACCGATCCCACCGGAGCGCCCAGCCCTTTGGACAAACAGATGGAGACACTGTCAAATAACTCCCCTACCGCGCGGGGCGGCTCGTCCGTTTCCACCAGGGCGTTGAACAGGCGGGCGCCGTCCAGGTGTAACTTCAGGCCGCGACGTTCACAAAGTTCCCGGATCGGCCGGATCTCTTCCAGGGTGTAATAACTCCCGCCCCCTTTGTTGCAGGTATTTTCCAGTACGACCAGTTTACTGATGGGCAACCAGTCCTGCACCGGCTTGATGACCGCCTCCACCTGATCGGCCGTCACCTTGCCGTTGGTGCCCCGGATGAGATTGATCCCCACTCCGGAATTGCTGGCATAACCGCCGGTCTCGTATTGGTAGATGTGGGAGTATTCGTCGCAGATCACTTCATCCAGCGGCTGGGTGTGCACCTTAATGGCGATCTGATTGGTCATCGTACCGGAAGGGCAGAACAAAGCCGCCTCTTTGCCGAAGAGTTTGGCCATTTTAGCTTCCAATGCATTGATCGTGGGATCTTCTCCGAATACATCGTCTCCCACTTCCGCGGCGAACATGGCCTGCAGCATGTCTGGTGTCGGTTTGGTAACCGTATCGCTCATTAAGTTTATAGTACTCATTCCTGATTATTTTAAGAACCTGTGATAAAAATGACGCTTTCGCCGGGAGCTCCGCATTTAAAGCGATTTGTCCGTGCGTCCGGTCTCCGGATCGGTCCGGCCTGATCGCGCCATTCAAATTTTTCTAATGGTACACTTTTAAGCGTGAAAATACTTCATCTTCCCCAAGATCTGTAATCAACAAAGCATTACCTTTGCGCATTATAAAGGCATTATCCGAAATGGCAAAAAAAGCGAAATGGTACCAGGTGCTACTGGAAGTGATGCTGCTCCTGTTTTTGGTGGCGGTGAAGGTATTGCCGGTACATGATGTCACCCTACCGGAATTCCTGACCGGCAAGGATTACATCGACACCCTGATCACATTCTTTATTTTCCTGTTGTCTCTGCGCGTTATACTCCGGCTGACGGGCTGGTGGTACCGCAAGCGCAACAATATGCCGGCGGATAAGGATGATAACGTCATTTACGGCCTTTCCAACCTATATATTCTGCTCGTCTTCCTGTTCAGTATGCTCACGATACTGGCCCTGATGGGGATCAACTACAAAGAGCTCTTCACCACGCTCAGTATCGTGGCCGCGGCTATTGCCATTATTTTCAAGGATCTGATCACGGAGATCATCAGCGGTTTCATCATCAGTTTTTCCCGGCAGATCAATAACGACGACTACGTCAAGATCGGTGAACACAAAGGAAAGATCGTCGACATCAACCTCATGAAGACGACCCTCATCAATGAGGACGACGACGTCATCATCCTGCCAAACTCCAAGGTGTTTACCAGCGAGATCATCAACTATACCCAGCGGGAGATCAAGAAGATCAATACGGAATTTGAGATCAGTCTGGATACGCTGGAAAGTGTGGAAGCCCTGGAAGTAGAATTGAAGGAGGCGCTCAAAAGCTATCGAAAATTCATCCAGAAGGATTCCTATAACCTCAAGGTCGTACAGATCAAAAAAGATTTTCTTCAACTGAAGTTCCAGTATGTGCTCCATAAGGTGGATCGCGAACTGGAACGCAATATCCGTCGCACCATGGCCCGGAAAGTGGTGTCACTTACTAAGAAGGTGAAATCGGCTTCCCCGGAAACGCCGGGAACGCTCCAGGTGGAGGAGGGTTAAATACCCGGACCACACTACTGAACATCTTGTATTAATCAAGCAAAGATAGGGAGACTGAGAGGCAGGGAGAAGGGGTGAGAGCGTTGCGTTTCGCCCATTCAACTTGTCTTCTATTTCTTCTTGTGTATACCCGTATTTTTTCGTTTAGTTCGGTAGCTTATACCCGGACAGCAAACGGCAGCTCGGATAAAATGACTATTTTCAGGCAGTTCTGCCGGGGCGCTTTCGTGCCCGGGCGGTCAATCTTCAACCTATGTCATGGAGACCGTACATCAAGGGATTTAAAGCTTACCTGCTGCTCGAACGTTCGCTGGCGGATAATACCATCGAGGCTTACCAGCGCGACCTGTACAAGCTGGACGAGTTCCTGCAATTGCGGGAGTACAAGCTCGGTCCGGCTGAGATCGGGACTACCCAACTATCGGAATTTATATTCTGGCTGAACGAATTGGGCCTGGGCGCCCGCACGCAGGCCCGGGTGCTGTCGGCCATCAAGACCTTCTTCAAATACCTGCTCACCGAGGACATCATTGTGGACGACCCGACCGAATTGCTGGATGGCCCCCGGCTTTCCCGCAAGATCCCCGAAGTAATGAGCTACGACGAGATCCAGGCCATGCTGCACAGCATTGATCTCAGTACCGATCATGGCGTTCGCAACCGCGCTATGCTGGAAACGCTCTACGCCTGCGGACTGCGCGTAAGCGAGCTGACCGATCTGCGCCTGTCCAACCTCTTTCTGGATATCGGTTTCATCAAGGTGATCGGGAAGGGCGACAAGGAGCGGATCGTGCCGATCGGCGAGGAAGCCGCCAAACACATCAACCTCTACATCGAAGGCGTGCGCCGCCGGATGACCAATATCCACAAGGATTTCGAAAATTACCTGTTCCTCAACCGCCGGGGCAAAAGTCTGAGTCGCGTCATGGTCTTTATGATCGTCAAGGAGTGCGCCGAAGCGGCCGGTATCCAGAAAAACGTCAGTCCGCACACCTTCCGGCATTCTTTTGCCACCCACCTCATCGAAGGGGGCGCGGACCTCAAAGCCGTACAGGATATGCTGGGTCACGAATCCATCATCACCACGGAGATCTATACGCACCTGGATACGGATTACCTGCGGGAAACGGTGATGCAGTTTCATCCGCGCAGCAGGAAGCGCGGCTAGCAGCTTCGCCCTAATTGGTACTGAATGCCACCGGATTCACTCTTTTCAGCCGAAAGGATATCCTGGTTCCGTTGGCTACGTATTCTTTCATCACCCCTTCCAGTTGGCGGGTCAGTAAGGAAACCAGTTGGGAGCCGAATCCGGTACCATTGGAACTTATTTCCGATAGCTTACCTACGCCATTATCTTCGATCGACAGGTCCAGGTACTGCTCATCAACACTTTTCAGGCTCAGGTTGATCCGCCCATTTGCCGTTTCCGGGAAGGCATACTTTAGGGCATTCGTCATCAGCTCATTAACGATCAGTCCGATCGGGAGAGCGGTATCGACATCCAATTCCAAGGGCTCCATGGGGAAGTCCACTTCCACTTTTTCCGAGGCATCGAATGCGTCCAGCAGATGCCCGCTCAGCTTTTGGAAATAATCCTTCATTTCGATAGCCACCAGATTTTTACCCTGAAACAGTTTTTGGTGCAGGATTCCCATGGATTTCACCCGGCTCTGGCTTTCTTTCATAGCCGACTGGGCTACTTTATCCTTCGTTTGGCGGGATTGCAATTCCAGCAAACTCGATACAATATCCAGGTTGTTCTTGACGCGGTGGTGGATCTCTTTAAGCAGGAGTTCATTCTGGGCGTTGCGCTCGTCGAGCTGTTGATTGGTCTTAACCAGGTCCTTATTAAGCAGTTGAAGTTGACGGTTTTTTTGGTGATTATTGCGATAGCTGAACAAACCTCCGCCCAGTAAAGCGAGCAACAGTCCCCCCACTCCAAAACTGAGATACTGGATCTTGGCCTGTTGTTCGATAGTTGCCTGTTGGCTATTAATGGTCTCCTCTTTCTGGTCCGTATCGTATTTGATCCGAAGTTCATTTTTCACGGCCGCCAGTTCACCCGTCAGTCTATTGTTCTGAGAGGTTTGTGCCTGACTCAGATACAACAGCGCAGAATCCGGCTGATTGGTATTTTCGTAGCACTCAGCCAGCCAGAACTGGTTGTCCTCTATTACATCCGAAGCTTGTATATTTCTTTCCAGGTGGTGCACCAGACAATCTTTGATGTAGGGGATCGCTTCGGCGTATTTCCGCTGCAGCCGCAGCACATTACCGATATATCCCTTCCAGCCGTTCGCATCTTCCTCGCTCGGAACGATCCTTTTGATCGCCTCCCAGGAATAGTAGAAATCATCCAGAGCCTTGTCGTATTCCTCCAGCGCCACGTAAACTTCTCCCCTCCACACCCGCACATTAGCCATATGGACATTGTATTCCTCCGGGTGGGCCCGGGCAATGATATCTACGACCTGTTGTGCTTTTTCCAGGGCCCGTTCGGCTTGTCCCACTTCCGGATAGGTTTTGATCAAACCTAAGAGGGGCTCAATGAGATCTTCCTCCTCCTCGGGGTTTTCCTCGAACAGTACGAGTGATTTTTCACCGTAGATCAGCGCCTGTTCGTAATCTTTGGTTTCGCGGTACAGGTAATTCAGGCTGGCGTAGGCACTACCCAGCCGTTGCGGCATATTTAAATTTTCAAAGATCCGGATCACTTCGAAAAGTTGCTGTTCCGCTTCTTTATAGCGGCCGAGTTCGATCAGGGATTTACCGACCCGGTCGTGTGCTTTGGCGATTTGGAGCTGATCGTCAGTCTGTTTAAAATATTCCAGTGATTGATGGAAGTGAAAGTAGCTGGAATCCGGATTGTTAGAGGAAACGCTGTAATAATGCCAGAGGGCCAGGAGCCCGTGGGCCGTGGCCGTTTTTTCGGGGTCTCCTGTTTCCTGAGCGCGTTCCAGTGCCCGGAATGCCTTACCGTAGATGGCCTCATAACCAGATTGCTCATTCGTATTGTAGATATCATTTTTCAACAGGGTGAATACGCTATCCAGCGGCAACAGATCTAGTGAATCTGACTGGGCACTTAGCCGAAATATTCCCAGGAGACTAAAAAGAATCGGTAGTATTCTCATCTTGCGTTAAACTAATTTGATGCGTAGTAAAAAATCCTTTCGGTACGACTGGCTCATGGGCAATATCGATTTGCCGATCCGTACGGAGGAGTCATCTACTTCCTCCACCTGCTTCAGATTGACGATGTAGGATCGGTGAATGCGCTGAAACAATTGAGCGGGGAGCTCACTTTCCAGACTTTTCATGGGCATGGACAGCAGATGGTCTTTCTCCCGGGTCACGATCCGGCAGTAATTCCTTTCCGCCTGAATATAAAGGATGGAATCAAACAATAGTTTCACGCGTTTGTCACCATCGTGTACAAACAGTCGGTCGGCAAGGGGACTCGGTGATTCCTCTTTTCTTTTAGCCGCCGGCTGTTCCTTTCCTGCATACAGGTTGGCGGCCAGTTCCAACACCCGTTTCAGTTCTCGTTTTTCCACCGGTTTACTCAGGAAGGCG
The DNA here is from genome assembly GCF_002646595.1 of Flavilitoribacter nigricans DSM 23189 = NBRC 102662. GTDB lineage: Bacteria > Bacteroidota > Bacteroidia > Chitinophagales > Saprospiraceae > Flavilitoribacter > Flavilitoribacter nigricans. The sequence continues at coordinate 68,239 of NZ_PDUD01000023.1, read as the reverse complement.
TAGGGTCTGGTCATTTTGGCCTGATCGAAGGTTGCATCATCCGAATTGGCGGTCAGGAAGATCACCGGGATGTCTCGCTCTTGCAGGATACCGGCCAGTTCGATGCCGTCCATGGCTCCTTTCAAACGGATATCGAGCAGCACCATATCCGGCCTGCTCTCTTTCAGGTGCAATAACGCTTCTTCCGCCCGCGGAATCAGGCCGGTCACCTCGTATCCCATATCAGTGAGATACATCGACAGCTTGGCGCCAATGATCATTTCGTCTTCCACTACCAGGATCTTCATGGAATAATCTGACATAAAATAAGTAACTCAGGATTACAGTAATAAACATCGTAGGGGAGTCAATGCGAATCTAGCAAACTACTGGGAAACTTTCGGGCTGTTGGAATGCCAAAATAAGCATTTAAAATCAAACTCATAACCACCTATTAACCAAAACTTTAGCACCTGCCATACACGCTGATGCAATATAAGTCCCAAGTTTTTCAGCCCTTCCGCAACCTAAGTATCCGTCCTTGAAGGATAAGTGAATGCCCTTCATGGTGCCTATCCACATCTTTGGGACATCCAATTCCTCCACTTCCCTTGTATGAAGAGCTTTTAATTCAAACCGATCCATCCGTCCCTGATCACAATTGCTTCGGTCAATCAAACCGACAGTTCGGGAAATATACGCCCCCATTGGGTCAATGGCAGCCGCTTCTTAAGCGATGAATAAATATTTTCAGTCAAAACCTCTAAACGCACCACTTATGCGAATGAAGAACTACTTTATATTACTGTTAACCGTCATCGGCCTGCAAATAACCGTGCAGCGGGGACATGCCCAGAATGAATTAGCTACCAGCAACTGGGCTTATAGTAATCATGCTAGCTTCGGGACGCTCCCCAATGTACGGGTCACCAATAGTGCCGGTACAGTTTGTGATAATAATAATCCCCTTATCTATAATCACTACACCATAACCGGTACACAACCGGTACCCGGTGGGGTGAGCTGGAATAATGAGCCCGTCATTTCCAACGCTGCCATCAATACCCCTCAGTTAAATCGGTTTAAGGCCACTCGCGGCGTGCCTACTACACTCACCATTGATCTGTGGGTGGGAAGATTTCCTGACCAACCCAACATACCCACCACTATGAACAACTATATCAACAACAATGTAGAAGCCCGGGTCGGCACTCTGGGCGGACCGCAATTCTACGATGAAACTCTCATCGCTTCTAAAACCCTGCTGGAAGAAACAGCCTATTGGCGAAAATACCGCTGTGTACTAAATGTAGTCTTTCAACGGGGAGCGCCAACGGCTTACATTATGCTCACGGTACCCATCTACAATTATACCATCTACGATCAGAATACCCGATACGAGGAATTCATTATTCCTTTCACGGTAGAGGGAGCTACTGTCGATGTCGGTGTGGAAATACCTAGTCTGGGCACTATCAAAGAACCCCAGATCCCTTATCTTGTACTACACGCCCCGCCGGGCGCCAACAGTTTCAGTGAATTTACGGAGACCACTACCAACTGCCGGGAATTTGAGACTTCCGCTATACAGGATGCCTCCAATTCGGGCAAATTGGGCATAAAGATGGGCGGTAAGGGATCGGTCGGATTGATCATCAATCTTGATTACGAATTTTATGTCAAGTTTAACGCCGGTTTCAGTGCCGGCGAGATGGAAATGACCACCACTTCCGAACGAACCTGTGTGACGGTTTCCCAGGGTCTATCCACCGCTGCGGCTACTGAATTTGTCGGTGGCGGAGATGTCTTCGTCGGCTACGGAACGGACCTCGAGGTAGGGATCTACGAACGTTATCTCATCGATCCAAATACTTGTACCGTGGCGATGGATACCGGCCTGATATACGCTCCGGTCGGCGAGCCCCGAAAGTTTGTAAAAAGTACGAAGACCATCCAACAGGAGATAGAAGTCCTGGCCGCTCAGGTTGCTGATGAAAGCCGAACGGTGGCCCAGCGCAATAACGACCAAAATCAGATCGATGTCTGGAATCAGGTGCTGGCCATGAACCAGGCCAATATCAACGCTTCCGACAATGAATTGCTGGAACCCACTACGGAATACGACCTGGTTTCTCCCGTGCAAAAGGAGATAACCGTCTCCACCATCAATACTACGGAGATCACGTACGAGCATTATTCATCCACCACGCTGGGTATCGAAACGCTGGCGGAGATCGGCGGCTCGGGCATATCCGGCGGTTATGAATTCAAAAGTTCCAAACGATTCGGACAGACCCAGAACCAGTCGGGGGAAACCGTCTCCACCATGCGGTATACCCTGCACGATGACGATCGGGGCGACCAGTTCAACATCCGGGTAGTGCGGGACCCCGCGTACGGCACACCGATCTTCAAACTGGAAGCAGGATCAAAGACCAGCTGCCCCTATCAGGGCGGTGATCAGCGGGACCAGCCCGATCTCAATACTTTTTACCAGGGACAGAACCGTAAAAACCTGACCGTATCGAATATACCGGACGGTAGCAGTGTGCAGATCCCTCTAAATATTTGTAACAACAGCAATGAAGCGCGTACCTATTACCTGCAACTGAATTCCGCTACCAACGTCAACGGCGCTAAGTTTGAAGTCAACGGCGTTGAGCTGAATACCAACGACGATGGTTTCCCCTATACCGTTCCGGCCGGTGCCTGTTTCAATAATGGCGGCACTTTACCGCAACTGTTTGTATCGCAGAATAACAACAACGGGCTGGTCTACGAAAATATAGAATTGTTGCTCAATACCGGTCCGGACTGTGACGGGGAAATTGAGGATGTGATCAACCTTAGTCTTTATTTTGGAAATGCCGGTGCCCAGTGTGAAGATACGGATCTGACCCTTACCCAAACCTATACGAATCTGCAGCTAAAAAGAGCCGCCAATACGATCCAGGCCACCAATATAATTGAACTGGGTGCCGATGTGACCTACACCGCCGGACAATCGATTACTTTGCAGGCTGGTTTTCACGCTAAAGCAAACAGTACCTTCACCGCCCGGATCGAGGATTGCCAGCTGGTGTCCAGCAGCGTTGCCCCTTTACCTGAGGAAGTGGTAGAACTGGCCGCAGTTCCGGATCTCAGGATTGATCATAAGGATACTGATCTACAGGTATTCCCTAATCCATTCAATGATCGGTTTACCGTGACTTTTGACCTGGAGCAGGAAGCGGAAGCAGAGATCCGGCTGATCAGTGTTGACGGTAAGGTCCGGCAGCAATTGTTAGCCCCACAATCCCAGGTAGCGGGCGCGCACCAGATGGAATGGGACGGCCCGAACCTGCCGCCGGGTATCTATATCATTCAGCTTCGGTTGGGGAGCGAAATATTGAGCCGGAAACTGGTGAAGATGCGGTAACCGGACAAGCAAGATCTTTCAGGGCAGTCCCGATGGGGCTGCCTTTTTTTTGACTACTCCAATTCGGCCAGATCCACCCGCTGAAAGATCAGATCCGCCTGGCTACCCTCGTAGATGATCCCGATCGTATTTTCATCGATCGAGCTGATACAGGAGTAACCATTACCCTGCCCTTCATCCAGCAAGAGGTGGTGCTCCCGGGGCCAGGTCTGCCCTTCGTCCCGGCTCAGTTGAATAGTCATGTTTTTGCGCACGTAACGGTGCAGGGGATTGGAAAACAGAAGCACCTCTTCCGATGGGGTCTGATGCCGCACCAGACTCGCCATGCAGACTGGTTCCGGTAAGGCCTCCCGCGAAGTGGGGTGTTCGGTCCAGGTCTGCCCCATATCTTTGGTGATCATCACCGATCGGGCCCCCAGGCCGTTTCGTCCGCCCGGACTATTGCCCCGGTCGTCCCGCATATTCAGCATCAGGGACCCGTCGGCCAGTTCCACCAATTGGGCTTCGGTCGTTTGGGATTTAGCTCCGGTACCGATCTGCCAGCTTTCGCCGCGATCCGTGCTGTACACGATCGTAGCGTGGGGGATCTGATTTCCGTCTTTGAACTGAGCCGGGAATACCAGCGTACCATTTTTCATGGTAATTCCCATTCCGGGGCCTTCCAGCAACAATTGCCACTCCGGTCTTTTGATCTGTTCGGTAATATTGACCGGTGCGGACCAGGTACGGCCGTCGTCCTCACTTTTCACCAACATGAACTGGCCGGTCTCCTCCGGGCTGATGCCGGGCTGGGAAGCGTTCCAGGCCCGTGCCCCCGGATGTCCGTGTATCCACAGGCCCGCCACCCAGATGGTACCCGTCTGGCGATCCACCAAAATGCAGGGGTCTCCGATGCCGTTCTGATCTTCGGGCTTCCCACCCCATTCACCCATGTCCATGATCACGCGCATCGGCTCCCAGGTCTGGCCGCCGTCGGTACTCCGGCTCATACCGACGTCGATATCTCCCTGGAGATCGGTACTGCTGTCGTGACGATTATCGTATACCGCGATCAGCGTCCCTTCATTGGTGGTTACCATACCGGGGATCCGGTAGGTATGAATATCGTCCTGCCGGTGCTGACGCAGGGCATGTCCCATTCTTTTGGTTGGTGAACCGGTCGCTTGGGTAGCTTGCATTTTTTTCCCGTCGACGGTAATTTCCGAAAGTTGTACTTTCAGTTTTCGCGAGATATCGGCTGTTGATTCTAGTTCGAAGGAGATCCAGAGGTAATTACTGCCCGGTTGCAATAACTGGCTGCCGGTAAAGTGCGGATCGATTGTCCCGTCCTGGCTTTCGCCAAATGCCCGTCTGACGCTGAAATCGGAAGAAGCTCCGGTGAAAAATGCGCGGACCTCCTGTATATCACCCAATTGATCCGTCCCCTCCAGATCAAGGGTTAGTCCTTCCAACGCAACGGCCTTTTTCGAACCCACCGCATCGATCTGTACCCGCAGTACGGGATTATTCTCCTTACCGATCAGCACCGGGTATACCGGAGACCAGACCTTTACCCCGGAGACCTCCATCGGATCGTATACGTCCTTTTCGGTGGGATCAGCAGGAGGTAGTGGCGATTCCGACGTCTTGCAGCTCCAGGTCGTCAATAGAAATATCCCGGACAGTAACAATAGTAGATTTTTCATTTTCAGATTTTAAGCGAGATTTTGAACGAGGGTTTCGGCCTGCCGCTGGCAGCCACGAGTCGATCCTGTCACAAGGAGCATAGGAAGTAAAGCATTAATTATTACTTAGACTGCAGGGTCTCGTAACGATTGCAAAAATCAAAAAAACCGAGCGCTTCCAACTCCGACCGCAACTTATCCAGGTCAGCGGACTTCGGATGGCCCACCGGTGGCCGGGACCAGCCGCAATCCACGCCGATCAGTTTCATAAATGCTTTACCGGCTCCGATGCCGCCGTATTTTACCAATAATTCCACGATCCGTACGGATAGCAACTGAAGCCGGCGGGCTTCCTCCAGATCACCCTCGTTAAACGCACGAATGATCCGGTGGTACAGCGGGGCGGCGTAATTGTAGGTACTGCCCACCGCGCCTTTCGCCCCGGCAACCATTCCGGAAAGCAGGGCCTCATCCGTACCCCACAGCAGATCGAACTTTTCGTTTTGAAAAGCCAGGCAGGCCTGGAATTCCATAATGTCCGAATGAGAGTATTTGATGCCGGCTAAGTTAGGGATCTTTGGTGCTGCCAGTTCCAAAAACCGGGTCATGGAATAAAACCCACCGGACAATGACGGAATGTGGTAATAATAAAATGGCAGGTCCGGAGCGGCCGCGGCGGCTTCCTGGCAAAAATCGACCAGAGTCTCTACGGAGGACGGGCGGAAATAATATGGTGCCACCAGCGAAATACCGTCCAGTTTAAGTTCCGCTGCCTTACCGGCCAGATGCTGAATATCTTGCAGGCAGGTGCCTCCCAACAGGTACAGCAGCTTCAGATCGGGATTGACGGCTTTGGTATCCGCCCAGGCGAACATCAAAGCTTCTTTTTCGGCAAGGGAGAGTGATGCGCACTCACCCGTCGACCCGGCGATAAATGCACCCCGGACCCCATTTTGCCCGTATAGGGCAGCCAGGTCCGCTACCCGATCGGTAGCCAGTGCTCCCTTTTCGTCAAAAGGGGTGAAGGGAGCGGCAATTAAACCCGTCAGTTTTTCCATTTTTTCTTCTTAATTGGTTAGTCTTCTATTTTCACTTTTATGGCTTTTCACTCGGCAGAGGAAGGGGATGAAATAAGTATGCAGCTACCGGTTTTGGGTAAGCATCGCGGTCTTGGGGTGACGGATACCCTCTAAATCAGCCCAGTAATACCTGGACGATGGCAGATGTTTTTACCAGGAACAGAAAGATCCTTCCGGCCGGGGATACCATCCTTTTGTGACGAAGATAATGAACAGGAGCACACCAAGCAATCCTTCGGCAAACTACGGCCGGGATCGTTCCTGTACCGGCCGAATAGCCGGCCCGCATTTCATCCTTTCCCAAAGTATTTACTATCTTCATACTCAGGTGCAATCCATTGCGCCCGTCAAAACACGAACGAAATGAAAAACCTACTGCAAGCCATTATGCTGACGGCCACACTTCTGCTCCTGTGTCAGGCCTGTCAATCCGATCCCGCCGCGGATAACCAACAGGCGGATACTCCCGCTACCGAACCGGCGGCAACCTTCGTTGCCAATCCGCAACCCATAGCCGAACAGGAAGTCACTACCCTGCCGATCGGGGCCAAAGCGCCGGATTTCAATTTGCCCAACGTCGACGGCAAATTCTATAGCCTCAGCGATTTTGCTGATGCCAAAGTACTGGTGATCGTTTTTACCTGCAACCACTGTCCCACTGCCCAGGCCTACGAGGAACGCATCAAGCAGGTCACCTCGGACTATCAGGATAAAGGCGTTCAGGTAGTCGCGATCTCGCCCAACAGCCCGAACGGTGTACTCTACGAGGAACTGGGTTACACGGACCTGGACGACGAATTCGACGCCATGGTGATCCGGGCCGACGATATGGATTTCAACTTTCCGTATCTCTACGACGGCGATACCGAAGAAGCATCCTTGAAGTACGGGCCCGTGGCCACGCCGCATGTTTACGTTTTCGACCAGGAACGCAGCCTGCAGTACATTGGGCGACTGGACGATTCGGAGAAACCGGGCTCCGCCAATTCCGAAGATCTGCGCGCTGCGATCGACGCCCTGCTGGCCGGCCGGACCCCAGAAGTGCAGACCACCAAAACCTTCGGCTGTTCCACCAAATGGGGCTGGAAAACGGCTTACCGGAAAAAAATAGAGAAAGAATGGGCCGAAAAACCCGTCAGCCTCTCCCCCATCAGCGAAGACGGCATCAAGGCCCTCGTTAAAAATGAAGACTCGGATAAATTGCGCCTGATCAACGTCTGGGCCACCTGGTGCGGTCCCTGCATCATCGAATATCCGGAGTTCATCGTACTGCAGCGGATGTACGGGGCCCGCGATTTTGAATTCGTCTCCTTATCGGCCGATAAACCCACGCAGCAGGAAAAAGCCCTGAAGTTTCTGGAAAGTAAAAATTCCGCCGTCACCAATTATATCTTTGATCAGGATGATAAATATGCGCTCATCGAGGCTATCGATCCGGATTGGAACGGAGCACTTCCCTACACCCTGCTCGTGGAACCCGGTGGCGAGGTCGTCTGGGCCCATCAGGGCGAAGTGGACTTTCTGGAACTGAAGCGCACCATCGTCGACCATAAGATGATCGGCCGTTATTATTAGACCGTTAGGGGGAGTGCAACACCTGCGCTCCCCCCGGCGAGCACCGTAAAATGCAACAATGAACACTGACCCTTACGTTCTGACCACGGCCAAGATCCTGGAGCCGCCCACCAGTTTTTCGGAAAAGCTCAAACATCTGGGCCCCGGTTTTATCCTTTCCGCCTCTATCGTCGGTTCCGGGGAACTGATCGCAACTACTACGCTGGGTGCCCGGGCCGGGTTCATTACTTTCTGGGTGATCATTATCAGTTGCCTGGTGAAGGTGGCCGTACAGGTTGAATTTGGTAAGCACACCATCCTCACCGGCGAAACTTCCATGAAGGCATTCAATCAGCTCCCGGGCCCGAAACTGGGCCGGGCCCGCTGGACGGTATGGCTGATCTTCCTGTTCATGTTTATCAAACTGCTCCAGGTGGGCGGTATCATCGGTGGCGTCGCGATCATTCTCAACATGACTTTCCCGCAGATCGGCATGCCCATTTGGGCGCTGCTGACCGCCACGGCGGTAGCCCTGCTCATCTTTCGCGGCTATTACCGCTTTATCGAAAAGTTCTCGCTGGGAATGATCGGTTTTTTTACGCTGTTCACCTTTTCCTCGCTGTATTTTCTGGGGTATACGCCCTACGCCATGGAGTGGTCGGATATTACTTCCGGTCTGAGCTTTCAGTTACCGCCGGAAGCCGTCGCCATTGCCTTTGGTGCTTTTGGGATTACCGGTGTTGGTGGAGATGAGATCATCCACTATAATTACTGGTGCCTGGAGAAAGGTTATGCAGCCCATACCGGCCCACGGGACGATTCGGAGGCCTGGAAAGCCAGGGCCCGCGGCTGGATCCGGGTGATGTACCTGGATGCACTCCTGGCTATGATCGTCTACACTGTGGTCACAGCGGCTTTTTATCTACTCGGGGCGGCGGTGCTGCACGCTCAGGGCACTGTACCGGAAGGCTACCAGATGGTCGAATCCCTGTCGATGATGTATACCGAATCCATCGGTCCGCAGGCTAAACCGGCATTTTTGCTGGGCGCCTTTGTGGTACTGTTCTCCACCCTGTTTGCCGCCCTCGCCGCCTGGACCCGCCAGTGGGCGGATATTTTCGGGCAGATCGGGCTCATCGACTTTTACAATCTGGCGGTGCGGAAAAAGGCGATCGCCATCCTGGCCTGGGTGATCCCATTTCTATGGGCGCTGCTTTTTCTGTTCATCCAGTTGCCGGTACTGATGGTCATTTCCGGGGGGATAGCGGGTTCCTTCCTGCTGTTTATTGTCGTTGCGGCCAGTCTGCACTTCCGCTACAAACGACTCCATCCGGATTTCCGTCCCAACATTACTTACGATATCCTTTTGTGGGTCAGTATTCTGACGATCGTGGGGGTCGGGATCTACGGACTGATCAAAGTCTTTTCCTGAATGAAGCGATTAAAATGGATTGCTTTTCTATTCCTTCTCCTCGCCTGTAACGAGGATACGCTGGATGTTCGTATTACCGGTCGCGTAACCGATGCCGGAGAACCGGTAGCGGGCCTGCACCTCTATCTGACCAATTATTATTACGAAGGTGGCGATTACGATAGTTTTATGCCGGCGGAACACTATACGCTGACGACCGACCGGGCCGGATATTTTTCAATTGACCTCCCCCGGAGCGCCTATATTCAGATCGATACCGCCCGCAAATGGAACTCCCGGTTTTACCACGACCGGTACATCGGTCTCCGGAAACAAACCATCAATTTTGACCTGAGCCGGTGAGTTAATTTTATCACTACATCCAGTGCCTGCCGCTCCTCACGGAAGGGAGTCTGCCACTATGTCAGTCTGCCAATTTCTTCCAGCGAACAAGCTTTCCTTCTGTCACGTTATTTTCAAACAAATGGCAATTTGTCACCCGGAATGGGCCTTTTCCACATTGGCACAAGGCTTGCAATAGAAGTGACGTAAACCAAAGACAAAAAACTCTAAACGTATATAACATGGGTAAAATAATCGGAATAGACTTGGGTACGACCAACTCCTGTGTAGCTGTAATGGAGGGTAACGAACCCGTAGTGATCCCGAACGATGAAGGTAGAAGAACCACCCCGTCTGTAGTGGCATTTATGGATAATGGTGAAAGAAAAATTGGCGATCCCGCCAAGCGCCAGGCTATTACAAACCCCAAACGGACCATTTCTTCCATCAAACGTTTTATGGGACAGCGCTACAGCGAGGTGAAGGACGAGGTAGACAACGTATCCTATAAAGTTGTAAAAGGAGAAAATGATACCGTCCGCGTAGATATCGACGGACGTCTCTATACTCCGCAGGAGATCTCTGCGATGGTACTGCAAAAGATGAAAAAAGTAGCGGAAGACTTTCTGGGTCACGAAGTGAACGAAGCGGTAGTAACCGTTCCGGCTTATTTCAATGACTCCCAGCGTCAGGCTACCAAAGAAGCCGGTGAGATTGCCGGACTGACCATCAAGCGGATCATCAACGAGCCGACTGCGGCCGCACTGTCTTACGGTCTGGACAAGCGGAATAAAGAAATGACCATTGCCGTATTTGACCTTGGTGGTGGTACTTTCGATATTTCCATCCTCGACCTTGGCGACGGTGTATTTGAAGTAAAATCCACTAACGGTGATACGCACCTGGGTGGTGATGACTTTGACCGGGTGATCATCAACTGGCTGGCTGATTCTTTCAAAGAACAGGAAGGTATTGACCTGCGTAAAGACCCGATGGCCCTGCAGCGCCTGAAAGACGCCGCTGAGAAAGCCAAGATCGAGCTTTCCGCTTCTACGGAAACCGAGATCAACCTGCCGTACATCACGGCGGTAGACGGAGTGCCCAAGCACCTGGTGCTGAAGCTGTCCCGCGCAAAATTCGAGCAACTGGCCGATAACCTGGTACAAAGAACGCTGGGTCCTTGTAGAGACGCACTGAAAGACGCCGGTCTGTCCAAAGAGGAGATCGACGAGGTGATCCTGGTAGGTGGTTCTACCCGTATCCCACGCATCCAGCAGGCTGTTGAAGACTTCTTCGGTAAAAAGCCGAACAAAGGGGTTAACCCCGACGAAGTGGTGGCCGTTGGTGCTGCGATCCAGGGTGGTGTACTGAGTGGTGATGTACAGGATGTACTGCTGCTGGACGTTACGCCGCTTTCCATGGGTATCGAAACCATGGGTGGTGTATACGACGTAGTGATCGAATCCAACTCAACGATCCCGACCAAGAAGTCGAAAGTATACTCTACCGCTGCGGACAACCAGCCTTCTGTAGAAATTCACATTCTGCAGGGTGAGCGTCCGATGGCGAAAGACAACCGGACGGTAGGTCGCTTCATTCTGGATGGCATTCCACCCGCACCGCGCGGTGTACCCCAGGTAGAAGTTTCCTTCGATATGGACGCCAACGGTATCCTGAACGTATCCGCTAAGGATAAAGGTACCGGTAAAGAACAAAAGATCCGTATTGAAGCCTCTACCGGCCTGTCCAAAGAGGAGATCGAAAAGATGAAAGCAGAAGCCTCCGCCAACGCGGATGAAGATCGCAAGGCCCGCGAGCGTGCCGAAAAGATCAACACGGCTGACTCCCTGATCTTCCAGACGGAAAAACAATTGAAAGAATTCGGTGAGAAATTGCCGGAGGATAAAAAAGGTGCTATCGAATCTGCCGTTGCCGATTTGAAAGAAGCACACAAGTCACAGGACCTCGACCGCATCGATAAAGCAACCGAAACCCTGAACGCGGCCTGGCAGGCTGCCAGTCAGGAAATGTACCAGGCAACTCAGGATGCCGGTGCAACTGCTGATGCCGGTGCAGGTGCCGGACCGGACACTAACGCCGGCGGTGGCAATACCAGCACCAATGCGGAAGACGTAACCGACGTTGAATACGAAGAAGTGGACGACAAGAAGTAAGCTTCGGTCGGATTCACAAATCGACATAAACTATAAAAGCGGATGTTCCTTAACGGGAGCATCCGTTTTTTTTTTGGCGTATGTACATGTACCAAGATCGCTTTATTTCCGGGCCGCTCTGAGTTATCGACCAATACTTATCGCTTCTGCCGGTCATGCGAATCAGGAGGCAAAAGTCCCGTAGGGACGAGATATAGGTAGCCCGTCCAATAATCCGGGAGGTTCAGCGTGCCGTAGGTACGCAATATGGTTTTACATGGCATACCTACGGCACGCTAAGCCAGGAAATGGCCATTTTGCTACCTCCAGTTTGTGCCTAAAGACACATTATGATTGCCATCGCTCATCCTTACCAGGTTACCCTATAAAAAAATGGCTGAATGGTTTAGGTCCCATTCAGCCATTTGCCCCTTTGAAAGGGCAGAAAGGCAGTTGCCTTTGCTTTTATCGCTCTCCGTTATCCAGGATGGTTACATCCCCGCGAATGATGACCCCGTCGGCGAGGTTCAGACGCAGAATGTAATAATAAGTACCCTGGGGCAGGCGATCGCCATTGTTGTTGAAGCCATTCCAGTCGTTGTTGTAAGGACGCTGCTGGAATATGATGTCTCCCCAACGGTTAAAGATGATGATCTCGTTATCCGGAAATTCTTCCGCCGGAGTGAACAGCAGTACGTCGAATACCAGATTGTCGTTCATGCCGTCTCCGTTCGGAGTGATGGTGTTCATGATGGTCGGCTCGTAATCCGGGTCGGTAACTTCAATGCGCAGCGTACCCGTCGCACACAGATCGTCACAATCCAGATTACAGATCTCGTAGGTAACCTGAGTGATACCGACGAAACCGCGCGGAACGCTGTAGTATACCCGGCCATTGCTGAAACTGTCAATGGTACCGAATTCCGGAGCGTCCAGCAGCGTAACGCTGTATTCATCCACATTGGTCAGTACGTCATTCTGGGCCACATTGATATCGACACTCCGGTCATCAGCGTCCACACGTAGCAGGTCTTCCACTGCCGTTGGAGCCGTTTCGATGTAAACGGTCACCTGATCCTGACTGTAATTCTCACAGCCGGGGGCAGAAAGGGTCCAGGTAAATACGTTGGCACCACTCTGCAGTCCGCTCACACCGGTAGCCGGATCGGTTGTTGAGCCTACGGACGCACCGCCGCCGCTGGTCCACATACCGGTGGTACCCGTTGGCAGGTTAGCGCTCAGGGAAGCCGTGGTCTCATCCTGGCAAAGTGAAATATCCGTACCGGCTGCAGCCGCATCCGGGAATATCCGGCTTACCGTCACCGTATCCGTATCCACACAACCGTTGTCCGTGTTGGTCACGACCAGCAGGTAGCTGGCCGGTTCGGTTACGGAAGCTTCCAGGTCGTCGGATGGCATCGGCACCGCGCCGCCTTCCAGGTTTACCCACTCGTAGGAGAACTGAGCGCCCTGGCTGCTGGAAAGTGCATCCAAAACTCCCGTCTCGTTACATTCAATGCCCAGGTCTGCACCGGCAGCCGCTACGGGCGTATCGTTATCCGGTACCACGGTCACCATACTGGTTCCCGCACAACCGGTATTGGCATCCACTACCGTCAGTTCATAAGTACCCGGTCCGTCAACGGAAACCGTCAGGGATCCGGTCGCGGGCGTTACAGTATTACCGTCGGTGGATACCCAGCTAATGGAACTGAAGTCACTGGCGGCACCCGTTGCGCTGGCGTCCAGGTTGATGGTCGGCGTCGTACAGGTGAATGGGATCGGTTCGGCGATTGAAACCACCGGAGGATTACCGGAATTATCAACTACGGTCAGTTCCAGTGAATCGACACAACCGGTCAGGTTATTTTCAACAACCAGTCGGTAAGTACCCGCCTGGCTGAAAGTAGTCAGCAAAGCATCGGTGGGGCTCGGCATTCCGCCGTCCACACCTTTCCAGGTCACGCTCAGATCCGTTGCACCGTCCACCAGACCTTCTACTTCGATGGAAGTATTGATACAGTCCAGAGCGGGTTCAGGATTGCTGAAGCTGATCGCCGGCAATTGCAGGCCGTCTACCACTTCTACATCGGTAGTAGCCGTACATCCGGTCTCGGTGTTCGTTACCATCAGGGTGTAAGTACCCGGCTCGGTAACGTCGAGGGTAGCGCCGGTGCCCACGGACGGGCCATCCAGCAGGAACCATTCGTAGGTGAAGGTCTCTCCTTCGGAAGAGCCCGTTGAACTCAGCGTCAGTGTCGGCGAATCACAGGTGATCATCTGGGAAGCCTCACCGGCATCGGCGATCGGAGCTTCGTTGTTCAGGTTGATGGTCACCTGGTTGCTTCCGGTACAACCGTCGGCTGGGTTTCTCGCTTCCAGCACGTAAACTCCCGGCTGGGTTACGGTCAGGTTAGGCGTTCCGTCGCCCACCGGCGTGAAGGCATCTCCGCCGACAACCTGGAACCACTGGTACTGGTAGGCCGGACCGGCCGGCGTAATATTTCCACTCAGGCTGACGCTGGTCACCTCACAGGTAATGTCCTGGGCCCCCGTAATGCTCACCTGCGGCACATTGCCGTCCAGGGTAACCGCCACCTCATCGGTTGCGGTACAACCATTTTCCAGGTTGGTCACTTCCAGGGTATAAGTACCCGGGGAGCTCACTTCGGCCATTAGGGTAGTAGCGACTGTATCGCCCTCCATGTTCGTCCAGATGTAAGCAAATCCGTCACCGGTATCGGAACCGGCGCCCGACAGGGATACGGAACTCGTTTCACAGGTGATCAGCTGATCCTCTCCGGCCATGGCCGTCGGAGGTGTCATATCTTCACTCACCACCACATCCACTTCGGCAATACAGCCGGTAGCGGTATTGGTGACGGCCAATGTATAGGTACCCGGGCTGAGTGCGATCGGGTTCAGGCTGGTATCGCTATTGGGTACCAGCTGCCCACCCATGGAAGCCGTCCAGGTAAAGGTATAATCTATCGTATCCGGACCAACCGTCGCGGAGATCATTACGCTGTCGCGTATACAGGTGATCGGTAAGGCGGGATCGATCAGTACATCCGGATAATTGGCATCCGGCAACACCCTTACGGTGTCTGTACTGCTACAGTTCGTTTCGTTATCCCGCACCAGCAGAATATAGCTACCCAGCTGATCCGCTTCGTAAGTCTCACCGGTACCCAGCAACTGGTTGTTCTGATCGTACCATTCGTAACTTACCTGCAGATCCGGGTTATTACTCAAAGAAGAAAGCGTAACGGTCCCGATACCGCAATCCAGGATCTGATCCTGTCCGGCTACTACATCCGGTTCCAGCCGGCCGTCCGTTACCCGCACGGTATCCGCATCAAAACAGCCGGTGTCCTCGTAGGCTACGCGCAGGATGTAACTGCCCGGTGCTTCGATCTGGGGATTGATCAGCGTTTGCTGCCCTTCGGTGATCTTACCGTTGTTCATCGAGATCCAGGTGTAGGTGATATTGTCACCGCTGTCCGATCCACTGCCGTTGAGCTGGAAACCGCCCTCGGCACAGGTAAATTCAAAGTCCTGTCCTGCATTGGCCAGGGGAACTTCCGGAGCGGTCACAAAGGTGGTATCCGAAGAAGAACAACCTGTCTGGTTATTGGTCACCCGGAAGATCTTGGTACCCGGTACAAATTCCACCACACTGCGGTTGGTACCGATGGATACTTCCTGTCCGGTGGAATTGATCCGGAACCATTCGTAGGAGAAATCTCCTTCCGATCCGGTACCGCTCAGCAGTACGGATTGCGGATCACAACCCAGCAGAAGGTCTTCTCCGGCATTGGCTTCCGGCACACCGTCCGCCAGTGGGATCTCGATCGTGAATTCTTCTACCAGACTGGGCGAGTTACCGTCGGAGATACGGAACGTCAGCGGCCCCGGGCACAGGTTTTGCGCACTGGAGGGGTTGAACTGATTGTTGGGTTCCGTAAACCAGATGGTTCCCAGTTGTCCCTGTCCACCGATGACCGTAATTTCCACGGAACCGTCGCAGGCTCCCGGACAACTGGCCGGAGTGATCAGGGTATCGATAATGTAAAATTTATCATTGACGCAGAGACTACCGTTTTGCGGCACTATGCTACCCGGCCCGTTGGCGGTGGTCACGGTAGGTGCCGGCGACTCCAGCATACTGATATCGTAACACTCCAGGGCGTCTCCGATCATTTTAAAGCACAGATCGAAGATATCCGTATCATCGGGAATAGCCAGTTCGGATCCGGACCAGTCGATACACAGCAAACCGACATTGGCGGAACTGGCATCGATGTTGGCATCGGTCAGGCCAGTCCAGGCGCCGGAGAAATTAATACCCGTGTATTCCAGTGAAGAAGGATCCCAGGAAATACAGAAATTGGCTTCCGTTATATTGTCGAATTCCACAACGCTGACCGCTACGCAGGCTGTATCCAGCCAATCGCCTTCCGCTTCGGCAATATTCAAACCGAAACCGTCGGGAAAAAGCGTACACAGTTCGCCGGCAGCGATGGTCAGGCCGATGTTCTCATCGCCGGAAGATGCGGTCGTTGCCTGCATCTGAACCGGGAGGTTGACCCCTTCCAGAGCGGTACAGTCTCCCGGATCGCCCAGCGGTGTGAAACACAGCTGGAAGGCAGAAGTCTGGTCCGCCAGGTTCTGCGGCGTCGCTGATTCCCAATCGAAGAACAGCGATCCCGATCCCGCACCGGAGGAATTAAAGTTAGAGCTATTCGCACCCGGGATATTGATATTCTGCAAACCAGTGAACTGGAACAGGCCCGGATCGTAAGCCAGCGAGAACTGCAGGCTGGTGATATCCTGGAAACCGGATACATTGAAATCCACACAGAAATTATCACCAGGGCCGGCGGAGCCTTCTCCGATACTGATGGCTACTCCATCCGGCTGATTGATATCTACTTCACAGTTGGTCGGGTTTACCCCAATATTGGGGCCGTTGCCCGAACGACCACGCCAGGGCGTGCTGACGTTGATCGGGCTGTTACCGCCCAGACCGACTACATCGTAACATACTTCAAAGATGATATCGCCCGGATCGAGATCCTGCGGCGGTGTCGGCGAGTTCTCCCAGGCTACACCCAGGAAGCCGTTGGCGGCATTGGCGGCATCGAAGTCCGCATTGGTCCAAAACGGAGCGACCGGATTGACCTGCTTAAATTCCAGGATGCTGGAGTTCCACTTCAGAATGAATTCCAGGGAGCTTACCCGGTTGTAGTTGTCTCCCGCGCGGATGGGCACACAGATCTCGTCGTTCAGATTAACGGGATCTCCGCAATCCACGGTTACCTGGATACCTTCCGGATCACAATCGTTTACTTCTACGATACCGTCATCACTTTCAAAAAAGATATTGAAACCGGCCACTTCTTCGTTCGTCACCTCAATCCCCAGCGTGGGGTAGCTGACGATGCTGACCGTTGAGTTCTTTTCACAGGAATTGTCCAGCAGCCGGTAACACACCTGGAACAGCTGGGTGCCGTCCGGCAGGGTGACCCCCGGTTGGTCGGGTATGGTATACAGCCAGTTGTACGTTAAGCGGTTGGCCCGTATATTCCCACCGGAACCGAAGTTACTCAAGCCGTTGTTCGGTATATCCCCGTTGGGTATTATACTTTCGAGTTCCATCACCGTACTGTCCCAGACGACGTTGAACTGCATACTCTGCAGGTTGTCGAAACCGGAAGCGGCAAAATTCACACAAACCAGATCCCCGGCATTACCGACCTCTTCCGAAATGTTGACCTGTACCGGTCGGACACTGATCGAGATGATGCCCGGTTCCACACCATCCTTGTCTTCATCGAGGAATCCCAGGTTATTACAGCCGAAGGTCGAACTAAAGGAGCCCAGACGTTCCACTACGATCGGCAAGGGGTTGTCGGTAATATGGATCTCCGTGACGTCTCCGTAGCCGGCCGACTCTTTGGCCGTAAAGCACATCTCGAACAACACCTCATTATTATCTATGGTAAACATGGGATTGCCGCCGTTGGAATCCTCACAGGTGCGGCTGTCCCGCCAGCTGAAGGTGATGATCCCGTTGTCCGATTGGGTCAGATCGAAGTTCGCGTTGGACATAGACGGAATACCAAAATTCCCTACACTGTTGAACTGCAGTTGTTCGGTATCGAAGTTTACGGAGAACTGGATGGTTACGATATCCGTAAAAAATCGCCCACGTATGGGTACACAAATTTCTTCACCGGGATCAACGGTGTTGTCTTCCATGTATATTTCTGGCTGGGCAGAGGCAACGAATGCACTAAACCCGAGCATCATTATAATCAATAATCTTTTCATGAGATCAGTAGGTTGCTGAAATATAGGGATTTGAATTCCTCGCATTGGAATGATATTATCAAATCTAAAGGATGATGAATAACTATCGGCTAAAAGAGTAAGTCAGGTTGACCTCGTGGGTGCTACCGGCCGTAGGGCCAAACGAGCTGAAAGAATAATCAAACCCGTAGCCGAAACGTATGGTACTGTCAAATCCGGCCGCTTCTCCGAGCACGACACCGGCATCAATATGGAAATTAGTGGATTTGGGCCCCGTAGAAGTGGAGCCTTTGCCCATACCGGTACCGATCCAGAGCGCAGTCGGTAACTGGTAGCGGATATTAAAGTCAATATTGAATGGAGCCCCCTGCACGTATTTACCCCAGGAAGACAATTCGACAAAACTGTCGTTGTCGAAGAAGATATAATATCCGAGTTGGGCGTAGTAGTGCCGGATCCGCTCTACGGAAAAATCACCGTTCTCATCTTCGAAAAGCAGGTTGAGCCCGAAGAGTTGCGGTGCGGAGGCACCAACGTAGAAGTAGTTGTTGTCGCCGACAGTATTATAGAAATAGATCCCTACCCCGAGGTCGGGAAACAATTGCGAGTTATCCTGCGCGGCAACGGGATCTCCCACATCGCGCACATTCACTTTATTGGCATCGATGCGGTATTGTACCATACCACCGCTGATACCGATGGCCAGGCCGCTGTATTCCGGATCGGCGCCCAGTACGCCACCAACTCTTCCGTAAAAGCCGGTGAAACCGGTAGGACCGGTTACATCGTTGATGAGATAACCGCCGGCCGTCAGGTTGACCCCGGCGCCGCCCATGCTCAAAAAGGAACCACGAATGGTCTGGGTGCGCGGGCTGCCCGAAATACCCACCCACTGGGCGCGATAGGAAGCTCCCAGTGTGACATTATTGCCGTAAGCGAAGAAATCACTTTCCATCGCTGCCGGATTGATGATCGTAGCATTTTCCCGGTATTGTGTGAATAGGGGAAGTTGTTGGGCGGACACGCTAAGGCTGATCAGTAGAAGAATTGGGAGTAAAAAATATCTAATCATGGGATACATTTTTATGACCCTCAAAGTTAGTTAATAATAAAGTTGGTACTGAAGTGGCCACGTGTCATTCCACAGGTTGCAGAACCTGGTTTTTAGGCGTCTTAGGAATTTCATGCAGACTACTTCTTTTATACACCGGTCATCCGGTCTCTAACGTATAGAATTAAATTTTTGTATAAGCATTTTAGTTAAATACCAAAAGTGATATATAACTAGCTCGTTCGTTCCGGAATGCCGGAAGCGTATAAGAGTAGTTTTAAACCAATGGATTTCGCGGAATTAATTTGATGCGCCCGAAAAAGCAAAAAATCATACGGGCAAATTAAGAGTTTGTCTTTCGTTTTTGGGATTATGCTAGGGCAAAGTTGTTGATGCCTGTACGTATTTTTTGGGTATTGGTCAGAAGATGTAGAAAAACGCCCCCAAAGTTAGCGCATTGATTTGGATTACCGGAGAAATGCTTTATACATTTTTCCAGCCCCCCCGTTTGATTTAGTGAAAGGTGGTAATAATTTCGGGACTGGCTTTTTTGAGGTAGATAATGGTCAAAACGCAACTTTTTTGGTAATTGTTGTTTTTCGTACCCGGCTCTGCCTCAAATATATCCCATAAACATCATTTTATGGATACCGCCTGTGGGGTTAATTTGTACTTCACTTTACCGGCAGGGCTTTCAGTTGCCGAATTTTAGTAATTAAAAAATGGCCGACTCAAGGGCAATAGACATGCCCATCAGCCAATCGGGTCAATAATGGAGCAGCAGTGGCCGTTTACCGGCTACTGTGGCGGCCGTTGACCCTGCGATCGAAAAATCTACGTCAGGAGCAGTCCACACCTTTCCTAATCGGCAACGATAGCGATGCGCTGGTTGGGGCCGTATCCGGTCACTGCGAGCCGGGATATATTTTTCACCTCATAGAATCGCAGATCGGCTACTTCTACCCAGCCTTCGTCCAGATTGGGGTTGTACTTGTACAATTTGCTGCCCTTACCCATCAGGAAAGTACCGTCTTCGAGAACGGCAAAATCTTCGGCATTGGGCAGGGTCTCGATGATCTTCTGCGGTTGATCCCGGGTATAAGGATTCTTCCGCATCAGCAGCCAGTCACCGTACTGGCTCTTCTGTACGAATGCGATGTGACCATTCCGCAGTTTCTTGAAACACCGGCCTACATTGGTGGCAAGCGGGCGGACATCATCCGAGCGGGTGTCCGCAATGCCGAGGTAATTGGGGTTGTCGACCATAAATACCGCTACTTCGTAACTGCTCAGCCACAGGTAGTAGCCGATGCCGTTCAGGTATTTGAAGACCGGTTTGCCGTTCGTGAGACGGTCTACCGGGAACTGCCACAGACGCAGTACGGTATCCCGGCCGGCAATCTCCTGGCGGATAGCGGAAAAGTTGTAAAAGTCCGGCATCCGGGCGGGGGAGAATTCTCCGGAGGGTGTGCTCGTCACCCGGGTCTTGGTCTTGCGATCCAGATCCAGGAGATACAGGTCCGGTTGTGGGTCGTAAGGAGATTGTACCGAAAGGTAGAGTTCATTATCGGAAAAGAACACCGGATGGTTGTTGTAACCCTCCGGATTGAAGTTGGTCAAATATTGAGGATTTCGCAATTGCATACTGCTATCCGTCTGGAGCAGATTGAACAGATAAACATTGGAACGCGGCAATTGCTGGGCTTCCAGCTGCAGAAATCCCAGAATAAACACTAAGGCGATAGTTAGTCTAATGGACATATGATCCAAATTTTAGGGGTAAAAGTAAACAATCTTCATCATTATTCCCTTATCAGTAATAGGACACCCCCTGCAGTTTTTTTTACGATCATTCAAGAGGTATAGATCAAGCTGTTGATAGACAAATAGTTAAACAACGGTCATCCGACTATCCCCTCAGTGCCACTCTACTTTCCAGATAACTGGTTTCCAACTACTTACAATTAAAATCCGGCCTAGCGCCGGCTTATAATCACGATTAAGCTCTTCAAAAACCATTACGCTTATGAAAACACTTTTGCTTCCCGTATTATTGCTCATCACCACATTTGTGCAGGCGCAGATCGATCTCCAGTTGGTAGAGATCTCCGACGCCTTTTCCAGTCCGGTGGACATTACCAATGCCGGCGACGACCGAATGTTCGTGGTCGAAAAAGCCGGACGGATCCGCATCCTGCAACCCGACGGACAGGTCAACGGCACGCCTTTTCTGGACATCCGTTCCATGGTCAGTACGCAGAGCGAACGGGGGCTGCTCGGGCTGGCCTTCCACCCGGACTATACCGACAACGGATACTTTTTTGTGAATTATACCAACAACAGTGGTAACACCGTAGTGGCCCGTTACCAGGTATCCGCCGGCGATCCGGAGGTAGCCGATGCCGGCAGTGCCGTGATACTTCTGACCGCTACCCAACCCTTTCCCAATCACAACGGTGGAGACCTCAACTTCGGGCCCGACGGCTACCTCTACATCGCACTGGGTGACGGCGGCGACGGCGGGGACCCCAGAGACAACGGACAGGAACGCCAGTCTCTGCTCGGGAAGATCCTCCGTATCGACGTGAACACCGGTGATCCCTACGGCATACCCGCCGACAACCCCTTCGCCCAAACGGACGAGACCCTGGATGAGATCTGGGCGCTGGGCCTGCGCAACCCCTGGCGCTTCAGCTTTGACCGCCTGACGGGTGATATGTGGATCGGCGATGTGGGGCAGGGCAATTTTGAAGAGATCGATTTCCAGCCCGCCGGTAGCAGCGGTGGAGAAAATTACGGCTGGCGCTGCTACGAAGGGAACGACACCTTCAACACCGCCAACTGCGGTTCCGCCACGGATTATACCTTCCCGGTCTATACCTACGAAAGCGAACTACCCATCGGCTGTTCGATCACCGGCGGGTTTGTCTACCGCGGGGCCAGCTTCCCGCTGCTGTCCGGCAAATACATCTACGCCGACTACTGCAGTGGAAAGATCTGGGCCCTGGAACGGAACGATGCGGAAGAATGGATCAATACCGAGTTGTTCGACGGACCTAATTTTCAGTACGTTTCTTTCGGTGAAGATGCCGGGGGCGAATTATACCTGCTCAGTATCGAAGGTAAAGTTCATCAGGTCCGCGACATCACCACTCCTACCCGGGAAGTTCCCCTGGAGGCCGACCTGATGCTGCGTCCCAATCCGTTTGACCGCGCGTTCTGGGTAGAGGGCCGGCTGCCCGAAAGCGGAACGTACCGCCTGCAACTGCTCAACGCCCAGGGACAGACCATCTGGGAAACGACCCGCCGGCTGGATACGGAGTTTCAGGAAAAGATCGATACGGAAAACCTGCCGGCCGGTGTCTATCTTTTCCGGCTGGAGCGGAACGGTGCCGGTCTGATGCGCAAACTGATCAAAGAATAGATGGGGAGTCTCCGGAATGAGAAATGCCCCGGCTCATTCCGGAGGCTTGTTAAACCGAAAAGGCCAGCTGCATCCCCATCACATATTTGGAAAAACGGTGCAACCTGAGTGGCCAGTACTGCGTAAATTCGTCGAGGCGCTGGTCATCTTCCCGTCCGTATTTAAGTTCCACAACGCGCAATTCGGGCGGAAAGGAACGGCCGGCCCAGATCTTCGGATCAAAGGCATTACAGCTCAGATCCTCGTCTACCGTGAGGCGAAAAGCGCCGTCGGTGGATTCGTAATAAGCCCGCTGGTAACTGTTGACCAAAGTCGGGAACAGGGCATTCTGCAGCAGGGTCGGCAGGCTACCCGGAATGGCGGCTGCGTCCGCTAAAGTAATTTTTCCCGCAATTGTGTGAATTATTTTAGTCCCCAGTAAATTTTCCTTTTTTTTGAGCTCAAATCGGGCGTGCTCGATCAGGCCGGAAGCGGGTCCGTACCACCGCAACCGGTATTTTGTGCGATGGCTCACTCCGGCCAGGTTCTCGTGAAAGGTGCGCCATCCCGGCGTGTCGAAATACACGTTATTTATCCGCCGGTCGGGATAGACCTTCCGGAACCCGAGCGGATGGCCCAGTACCAGTTGTTCGAGGGCATTGGCAGTTAGTACGGTGGAAGGAAATTTCCTTTCGTAACGCATTTTTTTTGATGATCTGATCCTGCAATGATACGATGATCAGGTGAAAATTTGAAGCATTTCACCGTTTCATCATCGGGCCGGTTGCAGCAGTATTAAAAAGCAAGACATTATGTTTATTCAATTTTCAGAGATCATTGAAGAGGCCTGGGCGAATTACGATCCCAGCCGAAATATCAAATCTATCTCCGATATCAGCGCGAAAGTCTCGACCAATCACGTTTACAAGGTGATCTTTGAGGATAAGGGCTTTGTGATCGCCAAGTTATCCTACTTTGGACAGTACGAACATTTCGTGGAGGACCATACCATCATCAATGTGCTGGCCAACAACCTGCCGGAACCCTACGAGAATTTCCTCTCGCGGTCGCTGATGAAGGGCAATAACCTCTTTACCTATCGCTTTCGCAACGCCCTGATCGACGCCTGGGTGGTATTCTACCGGCCGATCAAGATCGATAAGAAGTTGCCCCGTCGACTGGAAGAAGAGCATATCCGGTCTCTGGGAAAGCAGTTTGCCAAACTGCACCAAACCTGTTCCAAAGTCAGGAATACCCTGCCGCCTTCCTCCAAGACCCTGCATTCCGATATTGAGCATCTGCAGCGTTTGATGGATTCGGAACTGGGTCGCTACGAACACCGGATGAACGAAAGTACCATCCGGGAGCAGTGCGACCTGTTTCTGGAAAAGGCCGAGAAGGTGAAATTTAAGGAGTGGGAAAGAATACCGGTGTTTGTGGACTGGAATATCGGCAATTTTTCGGTAACTCGATCTTATAAGCTATTTTCGCGCTGGGATTACGATTGGTTCCGCATGAGCTCGAGAATACTGGATTTTTATTTTCTGAGCCGGATCGTATCCGATATTGGCGACCGTACGGTGTTTTCCTACAACATCGATCCGCTGATGGAAGAGCGATTTATTCTATTTTTACAGGAATACCACAAAGTTTATCCCCTAACCGAACCAGAGATCCGCTTCCTGGGAGAAGTGTACCGTTTTTTCATTATCAACTACGTGATCAAAGACGGGCGTTATTTCTTCCACGAGATCTACGCCTCCAAATTACAAGCGGAAGCTTACCAATCCTATTTTCCCGAACTGGATAAAAAGTTTAATCCCGAGCCATTGCTTCGGGCACTGAAAATTTAATTATGAAAAAGACAGATTTTTCAACCGTGCTGCCCAAATACAAGGCGGTGTTCTTTGATGCATTCGGGGTATTGAAGAACTACAACGGTATGATCAAGGGGATCGAGCGGACATTTGATTATCTGGCGGAAAACGAGATGGAGTTCTTTGTACTGACCAACGACTCTTCCCGGAGTCCGGAACTGCTGGCGGAGAAATACCGCTCGGCGGGCATCGAGGCCATCAATACGGACCATATGATCTCCTCGGGCATGCTGGCCAGAGAATATTTCAAACACAAGCTACGGGACGGCAAGGTCGTCTACCTGGGTACGGAGAAATCTGCCTATTATCTCGAAGGTACCGGTCTGGAGGGAATTCCGATCGGCACCTTCGATTCGCAAAATTCCGAAGATATCCGCGCACTGGTGCTGCTGGATGAAGAGGGTTTCGACTGGAATAAGGACCTGAATAAGGCCATCAATCTCCTGCGGCGGAAAAACATTCCCATCATTGTCGCCAATTCGGATGAGACCTATCCGGTATCCAAATACGAGGTGAATATCGCCATCGGCGGCATTGCGGATATGCTGGAGACCATCGTCGGTAAGCGGGTGATCCGCTTCGGCAAACCCAGTTCGCAGATGTTCATTTTTGCCTACGAGTACATGCTCAAGCGGGTGGATGTACGCAAGGAGGAGATACTGATGGTGGGTGATACCCTCTATACGGACATTATGGGCGGCAATAAATTCGGGGTCGATACCGCACTGGTCCTCACCGGTAATACTTCACCGGAACAGGCTAAATTCCTGATCAAATCCACGGGCATCATTCCGGATTACGTCTGCAACTCCGCTGTACTTTGACATTAGCACAGGAGGAAGAACAGTGATGTCGATTCGCTTCTCCCCTACTCAAAAGCCTCTTTCCGCTCCAGGGAACGATTGATCAGCAACATCTGCAGGTAGCCGATCAGCACTTCGATCCCGCGGTCAAAACTGTGATTGTTGTTGATCACAATGTCCGCATCGTCTACATAGGGCTTGATGTATTTTTCGAAGGTAGGTAAGACGTGGTTTTCGTAGCGATACAGCACATCTTCCAGCGGATAGTTCCGTTCCACCCGGTCCCGCTTGATCCGGCGGATCACCTTGAGGTTTTCCTTTGCCTGCAGGAACACCCGCAGGTCCAGTTTGGCGTTGACGTTCTTGTAGTAGAAAACAAATAACCCTTCCACAATGATGATGGGAGCCGGTTGGAAGGTGAGCATTTTGGGTTGGACCTCCCGGTTGTTGAAAGTATATTCCGGCCGGACTACGGTCTCACCCTCGATCAGACGTTGAATGTCCTCCCCGAAGGCTTTTTTATTGATTGACTTGGGCCGGTCAAAGTTGACGATCCCATTCTTGTCTTTCTTCTGCTGCTCGATCGGACGGTAGTAATCATCCTGGGAAATAACGCATAGCGATTCGGGAGGCAGGGCCGCTCGGATACGATTGATAAAAGATGTTTTGCCGGACCCACTTCCTCCGGTAATTCCAACTAAAAAAGGTTGCATACTTCTTATTTCACAGCACGCAAAAATAGGAATTAAATGCTAAAGTTCACCGGATTTGGCAGATTCACCGACGGGGAGGGCATTTTTCGCCAGACGGCTCGGGCGGAATCCAATTTTTACGGATCCACGAACCCACGGAAAGTGGGCGGGCAGCAAACAGTATATTCCCTCCATGATCCTCTTTTTTATTACATTTGGCAGATCGTGCAGAAAATGGCTATCGGCAGCCGACCTTAAAACTTTCTAATTGTCAATTCAGCTTTATGGATTTCATCAGCATTTTAAGAGGGATCTTGGGGATCGTGATCATGTTGGGAATTTGTTATGCGCTCAGTAGCAACCGCCGCAATATCAACTGGCGGCTGGTCGGCATCGGCCTGGCCATGCAACTGGTACTGGCTGTTCTCATTCTGAAAGTTCCTTTTGTACGGACGATCTTTGATTACGTTGCCAGTTTTTTCGTGGTGCTGCTTGATTTTACGGATGCCGGTGCGGATTTTGTACTGGGTTCCTGGCCGGAGGTCGCCCAGATCTCGGACGGGATCACCGGGGAGATGGTCACGGTCGGCTATATCTTTGCCTTCAAGGTATTGCCCACCATTATCTTCTTCTCCGCACTTTCGGCCCTGCTGTACTACCTCGGCATTCTGCAGAAGATCATCAAGGGTTTTGCCTGGGTAATGTCCCGGACTATGGGGCTCACCGGATCGGAAAGTCTCGCGGCGGCAGCCAATGTATTCATCGGACAAACCGAAGCGCCGCTGGTGATCAAACCCTATCTGGAAGGCATGAGCCGCTCGGAAATGCTCTGCCTGATGACGGGCGGCATGGCTACGATTGCCGGTGGAGTGTTTGCCGCCTACGTCGGTTTCCTGGGCGGTTCCGATCTGGAGACCCGCCAGCTCTTCGCCACGCACCTGCTTACCGCTTCCATCATGTCGGCCCCGGCCGCCATTGTTGCCGCTAAGATGTTGTTCCCGGAAGAAAGGAAGATCGAACTGGAAGATCAAAATCTGGATATTCCGCCCCAGGAAGTCGGCGACAACGTACTGGATGCCATTTCCCGCGGCACCACGGACGGGCTGAAACTGGCCGTCAATGTCGGTGCCATGCTGCTGGTATTTACGGCATTTGTAGCCATGATCAACTACTTCTTCCAGGATATGGTGGGCAACTGGACCAACCTCAACGGCTACGTACAGAATGTCACAGAAGGTCGTTTTGAAGGCTTCAATGTCCAGTTTATCCTCGGTATTTTGTTCGCGCCGGTCGCCTGGGTACTCGGAGTAGCTTCGGACGATGTAATGGTTGTCGGGCAGTTACTCGGCCTGAAAACGACCCTCAACGAATTTTTTGCCTACGCCGCCCTCGAAGGCGTGCAGGGAGAGATCTCGCCCAAATCCGTGATCATTGCGACCTACGCACTCTGCGGTTTTGCCAATTTCGCTTCCATCGGTATTCAGATCGGTGGGATCGGTGCCATTGCACCCGGTCAGCGGAAGACGCTGACGGAATTCGGTATCAAGGCACTGATCGGTGGTACGATCGCCTGTTTCCTCACGGCGGCTATTGCCGGTGTACTGGCGGTGTAGGACTAAGCCAGACGCTGCCTGATCTGTTTGCTGTGGCGGTTGAAATGCCCCTGAAAGAAACGCAGCAAACCCGTTGGCGATAAACGTCCGACAAATGGGTGTTTGTAAACTTCTTCCCGGTAGCGGCCGGCCGGAAAACTTTCCAGTAGTTCCCGGAGTTGGGCCCTTTGTTCGAGCCATTCGCTTTTGATCGTTCCCAATTCGTAAGGTGCTTCCCGCAGCAGCGCACTATCCCCGATCGCTTTGGGGGCTTTCCACTTAAAAGGCGAACCGAAATAAAATTCCAGGACCAGACTGCGCAGGCGGCTGCGGATCCCGGCCGGGGGCAACTCATCGGTAAAGCTCAGTTTTTTCCGGATATACTGCAGGGAGTAGGCCTCGGCCAGCATGAGGTGCCTGGCTACCATCAGCGGCGACCAGGTTTCCGGACTGGGCTGGCGATTAAGCTGCTCGTCGGAATAGCCGTCCAGTTGCTGGAAGAGCTGGTCGAGATCGGCGTTCAAACGGTGCAATTGCTGTTCCTCTCTTTTGGGTATCATAGCCGCTTATTTGGGTGGTTGTGATTGGGATCCTTCCAAAGATACAGAAAGCCTGCATTACATAAAGATCGATTCCCGGTGCTGGGGGATGATGCCTTTTTCGTCGGCCGTTTTAAAAAGATGCTGCACCGCGGCCCGGCCCCTTTCTCCCAGGTCCCGCGTGTAGTCATTCACATAAAGCCCGATATGGGCCATCATCACCGATTCCTGCATTTCCTGGGCGTACTGACGGACGAATTCCAGCGTCTGTTCCGGCTGTTCCAAAGCGAAAGCAACGCTGCGGGCCAGTACCCGGTTGACCTTTTGCCGGACCGGTTCCGGCAGATCACGCCGGATCACGATCCCGCCCAGTGGGATGGGCATTCCGGTGGTGGTTTCCCAGTATTCTCCCAGGTCCCTGATTTTGACCAGGCCTTTATCCTCGTAGGTGAAGCGGTTTTCGTGGATGATCAGCCCGGCATCTACCTCGCCCCGCAGTACGGCACCTTCGATATCGGAGAACAGCATTTCTTTTTTATTCGTGATCTCCGGATAGGCCAGGCCGAGCAGAAAATTAGCGGTCGTGTACTTACCCGGTATTGCCACAACGGCCTCCTGTAGCCGGTCGGCCGAGATCTCACTTTTCGCGATCAGCAGGGGCCCGCAGTTGTTACCTAACGCACTGCCCGCATCCAGGAGCACGTATTTGTCCCGCAGATAGGCATAAGCGTGATAACTCAGCTTGGTAATATCCAGATCGGACCGGAAAGCCGCCTCGTTCAGCGCCTCCACATCCTCCATAATTACCTCAAATGTAAGGCCTTCGGTATCTATCTTACCGTGCATTAAGGCGTCAAAAATAAAAGTGTCATTAGGACAAGGGCTAAAGCCCAAGGATAATTTCATAATTTTGCCGTTCATTGAGGAGATCCGGTATTTCGGGCAAACAACTATTGCCTGCAATCCGATCCAAAAGGAGCACCCGAAGGCGATCGCTCCGGTACTCAATTGATCTACCCCATGGTTTAGGGGGAGACAACTGAAAGGCCAATTCAAACGAACTGTTGCGATCTTGCTCCTGATTAAAAGATCTCCCTTATTAAGGTAAAGATTTTATTCAACCCTGATCATTATGGAAATACGAGTCCTCTACGAGGATAACCACTTAATAGCTGTAAACAAACCGGCCGGCTGGCTGGTTCAAGGCGACGCCACCGGAGATACCACGCTCGCGGACTGGGTAAAGGTCTATATCAAGAACCGCTACCAAAAACCCGGCGATGTGTTCCTCGGGATCATCCACCGCCTGGATCGCCCCGTCAGTGGGGTCGTGGTCTTTGCCCGTACCAGCAAAGGGCTGGAGCGCATGAATGCCCTTTTCCGGGATCGTAAAGTGGAAAAGACCTACCTCGCCGTAACGACCGAACGCCCCTACCCGCTCAAAGGCCAGCTCACGCATTATCTGACCAAAGACCGGGAACGCAATATAGCGAAAGCTTACGACCGGATGAGTAACCGGGCCAAAGGTGCGAAAAAAAGCGAACTGGATTACGAACTGATCGGCGAACTCGGGGGGCACCATCTGCTTAAGGTCAATCCGATCACCGGTCGGCCGCACCAGATCCGGGCGCAGTTGGGAAAAATGGGCTGGCCGATCCGTGGCGATGTGAAATACGGATTCCACCAACTGAACCAGGATCTATCCATCCA
The DNA here is from genome assembly GCF_002646595.1 of Flavilitoribacter nigricans DSM 23189 = NBRC 102662. Lineage (GTDB taxonomy): Bacteria > Bacteroidota > Bacteroidia > Chitinophagales > Saprospiraceae > Flavilitoribacter > Flavilitoribacter nigricans. Next base: position 38,657 of record NZ_PDUD01000023.1, on the reverse strand, counting down.
CCTGCATTGCCAACAGTTGAGTTTTGAACATCCGGTAAAAAAAGAGCCGGTGGTGATCACCGCCGAACCGCCCCGCGATCAGGTCTGGGAAATGTTCGACATTTATTCGGAATGATCCCTGGATCTGCAAAAACATTTTCACTCATTATCAGCCATAAAAAACGATCTACATGAAAACAGCAAAAACCATATTCTCCGGTATTGCCCTTTTGCTGCTCCTGCTCAACAGCATTGCATTTACGGGCTGTAAGCAAACGGACAGTCAGGAAGAACAAAGTGCGGAAACAGCCGCCACAACACCTCAGGCCGATGCGGAAGCACCGGCAACTGCGGCCCCAGCTGCTACCAGTTCGGAATCGCCCGTAGGTACCCGTCCGGCTTACGTTCCGCCCAAAGCTACTCAGAACCCGCTCACGTTGGGCGTTTCCAACCAGCGCGTCAAAAGCGGCGCTCCGCTTTGCCTGGATATCCAGGTGGCGGATTTCGATCAGTTATTATCTATGCAGTATTCGGTGAAGTGGGATCCGACGATGTTGAAGTTCAAAAGTGTGCAGAATTTTCAGTTGCCCGGTCTGGGGCCCGAAGATTTTGGTGCCCACCGGGCGGCAGAAGGTACACTCACCTCCGTATGGATCGACGAAAACCTGCAGGGAGTTACCGTGGCGGACGGCGCAACGATCTATCAGATCTGTTATGATGTGGTAGGTGCTTCCGGCAAAACTACGGAAGTAATGTTTTCCGACGGTCCGACGCCCTTTGAAGTGGTTAACCTGAAGGAGGAAGTCGTGGATATCAAAGGCGTTGCGGGACGCGTGACCATTAATTAGAACGAAAAAACAAGGAGTGAGGAATGCGCGGAAGAGATCCACGCATTCCTCTCTCCTATCTGCTAATACTCTATTTCTTCCAGGTTTACGACGAAACCTTTGATCTTATATTTCTTGCTGAGGCTGGACTGATAATTTTCCGCCGTTTTCTCATCTACAAACGGGCCCAGGATCACTTTGTACACCGGAGCCTGTCCGGTTTTTTCCGCACTGATCAGAATGTTGTCAAACCATTTGGCCTGTAGGTCGGCTACCTGCTTCAGTACATTTTCGTAGCTACTCAGGGAAGCGATCTGTACGCCGAAACCTCTTTGTTCCGGTTTTTGCAATACGATCTTATAGAGGCCGTACTGGTTGTAATCCTGTTGTACCAATTTGAATTTGATCTCACCCGGAGTCGCTTCTTTTGTGGCAGCCGGTTTGGCGGCCGTAGTGGTGGGCGACTTGGCCGTTTCAGTAGCCGGTTTAGTGGTGGTGGTAGTGGTAGTCGGCGTTTCCCGCTTCACCGCGGTTACTTCCCGGGCTTTGGGAGCTTCCTGTTCGGGTTCGGTGAAATCATAAGCTGTAGGGCGGGTAGGTTCTCTGCGTACATTGGTATTGGAAGCAACATCCGTCTGGCGGTTACTTCGGCTCACCAGTTCAACTTTCACCTGCGCGACCCCATCGGCAACCAGACCGATGCTTTCCGCAGCCCGGCGGCTGAGATCCACTACTCTACCTTTGATATATGGCCCTTTATCCGTTACCGTTACGGTTACCGATTTATTGTTATCCAGGCGGGTTACCTTAATTTTGGTACCGTACGGGTACTTCTTATGAGCAGCCGTTAATTTGTCTTTATCGTAATAATCGCCGTAGGCGGTTGGCCGGCCGTGATAATCATCAGAGTAGTAAGAGGCTAGCCCAAATTCTTCTTCTTGTGCGTTGAGATGGTTGACCGTCAGTAAAAAAACTGGGATTAGAAAAAGAAAGGTAATGGCTTTCATAATGAATTATTTAATGATAGAATAGTAGGTGATGTCTATATCTAAGTAATCGGTTATCAGTTATTCGTGTTTAGTGGGCGGACTATTTCTTTTACCAACAGGGATGCGCCGGCCCGGAGGCGGCAGTGTATTTTTTCTGCTGTACCAGAGGTGCATCACGCTGAGTGACGCAACTGCGCGCCCGGGTCAACGGGCTAGATCACTTCGATCTTACGGTCCGCAGAGTGCCATCTAAACGGTATTTAACCGACAATCCGGATCAACAATATAAAACGTCCTGGTTCAAAATTAAGTATAAGCCCCTGCTTAAACAAGATTATTACCCTGGCCTGATATAAGTTTGAACTCTTTCCTGTTGAAAATTGTAATTTTGTGGGCGTTTTTAACAACGTGACACAACGATAGCATGAATTTGTAATGAGGCGGGATCCGGGAACAAGGGCCGGAAACATCCTTCCTCATTTCTAAATAAAGTGATATGAGCAAGCAAGGAAGAGTACTGGTGGCCATGAGTGGCGGCATTGACAGCACGGTTACGGCCATGATGCTGCACGATGCCGGGTACGAGGTAGTCGGGATCACGATGAAAACCTGGGACTATGCGAACAGCGGCGGTTCCAAGAAAGAGACCGGTTGCTGTAGTCTGGATTCCATCAACGACGCGCGCCAGGTAGCCGTGCAGATGGGCTTCCACCATTTCATTATAGATATCCGGGATGAGTTCGGGGACTACGTGATCGATAATTTTGTGGATGAGTACATGGCCGGGCGGACGCCCAATCCCTGTGTCCTTTGCAATACGCACATCAAGTGGAATGCCCTGCTGAAACGGGCGGATGCTATGGATTGTGAATTCATCGCTACCGGACACTACGCCAAGATCAATGAACTGAACGGACGGAAATACATCAGCAAATCCGCCGACAGCCATAAGGATCAGTCCTACGTACTCTGGGGACTCAGTCAGGAGTGTATGCACCGCAGTCGTTTCCCGCTGGGGCCCTACACCAAACCGGAGGTTCGCCAGATGGCCAAGGACTTCGGCTACGAAGAACTGTCCAAAAAAGCGGAAAGCTATGAGATCTGCTTTGTCCCGGATAACGATTACCGCGGTTTTCTCAAGCGCCGGGTCGATGGCCTGGAAGAGCAGGTTGCGGGCGGCAATTTCGTGAGTGTACAGGGCGAAGTACTGGGCCAGCACAAAGGTTATCCGTTCTATACCATCGGCCAGCGTAAAGGATTAGGAGTAGCTTTCGGAGAGCCGATGTACGTGACGGAGATCCAGCCGGCTACCAATACGGTAGTACTCGGCTCGGTAGATGATCTGGTCCGCAACGGTATGACGGTCGGCCAGGTAAACAGCATGAAGTACGCCTCCATCCCGGAAGGTCTGGAAACGACCACCAAGATCCGCTACAAGGATCAGGGTGCCCTGGCCAGACTCAGTCCGATCGCCGATGATCAGGTCTTCGTGGAATTTTACGCCAACGTTCGGGGTGTCGCTCCGGGGCAGTCGGCCGTATTTTACGAAGGTGATGACGTCGTGGGTGGCGGGATTATTTACGGGAGTAATTTGAATAGCTAAACGTGTGAATGTTTGAACGTGGAAATGTGTGAATGTGGAAACGTTGGAATGTTGAAATGTGTTAGGGTGTTGAGGTGTTGTGGTGTTGAGGTTTGGGGCAGTTGGTTGAAAATCAATTAATTGCTATACTACAAATCATAAAATAGCAGAAAGGACGTCAACACCATCATCCCTTTCCCAAGCCGATCACTAACCTTAACACATCCAAACCTTAACACTTCAACACATTCCAACCAACCTTAACACTTTAACACATCAACACCTTAACACAAATTAATTATGAGCGCCAGTGCCGAAATGCCCTATTTCATCAAGCCTTCGATCAATCTGAGTACCGAAGAGAAGCATCGGGCCTACCGGGAAGCAATTGCCGCGATCGATGCCAATCTGGCCGGAGAGACGCAGGATATGATCAAAATGGTCACGATCAACTGTCTGTTGAAGACCTATCTCCCCTATTTTTACTGGACCGGCTTTTATCTGGTGCAGGACGGCCGATTGATCGTCGGGCCCTACCAGGGAACACTGGGGTGCCTCTATATCAATTTTGGACGGGGAGTATGCGGTAAGGCCGCTACGGAAAGAAAAACCCAGCTCGTGCCAAATACGCACGCATTGGCGCAGGGCAGCGAGCACATTGCCTGTGATCCGAATTCCCTTTCGGAAATTGTGGTACCGGTATTCAATGGGAAGGAAGAATTAATCGCCGTATTCGATGTGGATAGTACCCTGGAAGGGTCCTTTGATGAAGTGGATCAGAGCTATCTGGAACAGATCCTGCGGGTGTTTGCCGACTAGTGCGGGAATGGATCAGCAGAGGTAAGTCATTTATCAGCTTGAGCGGCGATCGTCAGACGAGCGCATTCGCTTCCAGCAACTTTTTCAGTGCGGAGATGGAATCCTTTTCTTTGCCGATCAGATCTTCCAGCGTAACTTTTTCCAGCACCCGGTCTACGGCCATCTGGACCATTTGCCACAGCGAGCGAACGGAGCAGTCCACAGAATTGGTACACAATTTCAGTCCGCCGGTATAATCCTGGCAGAAATCCTTTTGAAAAAGCGCTCCACCGAGTGCTTCCAGTACATCTTTGATGATGATCTCATTCACCGGTTTGGCGAGGATGTAGCCGCCCTTTTGGCCGCGGGTACTGCTGATGAAACCGGCGATGCGCAGGGTGCGCGTCAGTTTGGCGATGTAGGCATTGGAAAGTCCCTCCAGTTCACTCAGTTGAGCGATACTTAAGCCCTCTTCCGGCTCGCTCCTGGCGATCTGAAGCAGTATTCTTAGTCCGTATTCGTCCTGAGCGGAGATCTTCATGGTTCTATTTTTGGTTAGGCCGGGAACAACATGGCGGACCGGGATATTCCCCGATCGTTGTGGCTGTTACCCTTTGCCGTTACAACATATCCAGAGCGAAGCGGGCTTCTTCGCTCATCAATTCTTTACTCCAGGGCGGATCAAAAACCACCTGTAGGTCCACATCCGTCACACCGTCTACCGCGATGATCTTTTCCTGTACCTCCATCGGCAGGGATTCCGCCACGGGGCACATCGGAGACGTCAGTGTCATCCGCACGGCTACCTGCCCATCCTCCTTGATGTCAATATCGTAAATGAGGCCCAGCTCGTAGATATCAACCGGGATCTCCGGGTCGTACACCGTCTTTATGGATTCAATGATCCTATCCTTCATCGTTAACTCTTCTGGCATAATCTCAATTTCTCGCTTGCAGGGCCAGTCCGTACATTTTCATCTGTTTCACCATGCTCAGCAGGCCGTTGGCCCGCGTCGGGGACAGGTGTTCCTGCAAACCGATCTTATTGATAAAGTACAAGTCGGCCGCCGCAATATCCGCCGGTTCCTGATCAGACAGTACCCGGATCATCAGAGCGATCAGGCCCTTGGTGATGATGGCGTCACTATCCGCCGTGAATTGCACTTTACCGTCCTTTTCATCGGCGTGCAGCCACACCAGGCTCTGACAACCTTTGATCAAATGATCCTCCGTCTTATATTGCTCGTTGATCAGCGGCAGATCCTTTCCCAGTTCGATGATGTATTCGTATTTATCCATCCAGTCATCGAAAAAGGCGAATTCGCCAATGATCTCGTCTTGTATTTCGTTAATCGTCATTTTTCAACTTCTAAATCCGTAGTTGGTTTATAGGCAGCAGGGACGGCTTACCTCAACATGTTGACAGCCCGCTTTACCCCGGCTACCAGTTTGTCCACATCTTCGCGGTTATTGTACACGGCGAAGGAAGCCCGCACCGTACCGGGTATGCCGTAGCGATCCATCAGCGGCTGGGCACAGTGATGGCCCGTACGCACGGCAATTCCCTGCTTGTCCAGCAAAGTACCGAGATCGTAAGGGTGAATGTCCTCTACCAGAAATGAGATCACTCCGGCTTTGTTATCCGCCGTACCGTAGATCTTCAGACCTTCGATCTCCAGCAACTGCGCCGTGGCGTATTCCAGCAGACTGTGTTCGTGCTGACCGATCACATCCGGTCCGATCTCCATCATATATTCTACCGCCGCACCCAAACCGACTGCTCCGGCGATATCCGGGGTGCCGGCCTCAAACTTGTGGGGCAGTTCGGCGTAGGTGGTCTTTTCAAAAGAAACAGTATGGATCATTTCGCCACCGCCGTGGTAGGGCGGCATCGCTTCCAGCCACTTCGACTTGCCGTACAGAATACCGATGCCGGTAGGTCCGAGCATCTTGTGCCCGGAAAAGGCGTAAAAGTCTACATCCAGTTCCTGCACGTCCACTTTCATGTGGGGAATGGCCTGGGCCCCGTCCAGCAGCACCGGAATGTCGCGGGCGTGGGCTTCGCGAATGATCTCCTCCACCGGATTCACCGTACCTAGGGCGTTGGAAACGTGGTTGACCGCCACGATCTTCGTCCGATCGGATAGCAATTCACGGAAAGCGGCCATATCGAATTCGCCGGATTCCGTTACGGGGATCACCCGCAGGCTGGCTCCCTGCTGCTCACAGATCAGTTGCCAGGGGACGATATTGGAGTGGTGTTCCAAATGGGAAACGATCACTTCATCGCCTTCCCGCAGGAACTGCCGTCCAAACGAGGACGCCACCAGGTTGATCCCTTCCGTGGTACCCCGCGTAAAGATGATCTCCTTGTCCGTGGGCGCATTGATGAACGCGCGCACCAGTTCTCTGGCGCGTTCGAAGGCATCGGTCGCTTCCTGACTGAGCTGGTATACCCCCCGGTGCACATTAGCGTGCTGCTGCCGGTAATATTCGTCCATCGCCTCGATCACCTGCCGGGGCTTCTGGCTGGAAGCCGCACTGTCCAGAAAAACAATGGGCTTACCGTTCATTTCCCGCTCCAGTAGCGGAAAATCGGCCCGGATCTTTTGAATATCCAGTACCGGATTGGCTATGTCTGTGGCGGTTTTATTCATAACGTTCTATCGTAAATCCGATCTCCGGTTGGATGCGTTTGATCATCCGGACGGAGCGGTGGTTTACTTTGGTTTCGGTTTCCGACTTCCGGGTCGGTGATGCACTTTATTCTCCGACCCGGAGGTCGGAGTTACGGAGTTACTTCAGTTTCTTCTCGATCAGTTGTTCCGCGTAGTCCTTCACGGCTTCCAGTGGCATATTTTCTACCACGTCGAAAAGGAATGCCTGTTGCAACAGCTGACGGGCCTGCAGGTCGCTCAATCCACGACTGCGCAGGTAGAATACCGAACTTTCGTCCAGTTGCCCGATGGTAGCGCCGTGGCTACAACGCACATCATCTGCGAAGATCTCGAGCTGTGGTTTGGTATCCATTTCCGCCGTCTTGGACAGTACGAGACTGCTGTTCTGCTGGAAGGCATTCGTTTTTTGCGCATCCTGGCGCACGATCACCTTACCGTTGAACACCCCGCGTCCGCGGTCATCCAGGATCCCTTTGTACAACTCGTTACTGCCACAGTGCGGCAGCGCGTGATCGATGAAGGTCTGATTATCGATGTGTTGCTTACCTTTTGCCAGATACACCCCGTAATAGTTGGTCATGGTGTTCTGTCCCTGCAGGATGGTGCTGAGGTTATTCCGTACCACATCTCCGCCCAGGTCCACCAGATAGGACGAGAATGTACTGTCCTGCTGCTGGTGAGCTTCGATATTACTAACTACCGTAGCGGCAGCAGAATCATTCTGGATCCGGTAGTGGTGGAAGTGGGCATTGACGCCTACATGCACCCGGGTCAGAATATTGGAGAAATACGCCTGGTCGGCACCCGGCAGCGCATCGTAAGTTTCTACCACGGCACCTTCACTGTGAGCTCCGGTCAGCACCAGCAACAGCGGGTTGATGAACACAGGCTCACCGGTCGGAGCGGCCAGATGAATAATATGCACCGGTTTTTCGACTACCGCCTTGGCTTTTACCTTCAGCACAAAGCCGTTTTTGGCAAAAGCTACGTTCAGGGCAGAGAAGGGATTGTGATCGTTTTTCACGGCAGCATCCAGCATCTCGCTGATCTGGCCTTTAACCGCTTCATCTTCCAGGGCCTGATCGACGGGCAGCAGCTCCATTCCTTCCGGGATCTTATCCAGGTCGGAAAGTTCGGTCTGCAGCAAACCGTTGACCAGTACGATACGGGCCGCATCCAGTCCAGGGATGGCCAGACCATCGATAGTCGCGGCATCCACTTCTACCTGATAGCTATCCTGTAACGGAAGCCGCAGCATTTGGTTGAGACTGGTATATTTCCAGTTCTCATCCCGGCGGGTAGGAAAATCCATGACGTCCAGCCGCTCGATCCCCGCTTTGCGCAGCGTATGCATCGGTTGATCGCGGTGGCCGTTCAGTGCACCTTCAAAGACGTTAAATAAGGAGCGAAACCTATCTTTAACTTCAGCATATCGATCTTGTAAGGTTGCAGTTGACATATATATCGCTCTAAAGAGTTTTTTAAAAAAGTAGTATTGATTGGGGGTGGTGGGGTGTTGCAGTGGTGGGGTGTTGCAGTGTTGGGGTGTTGTGGTGTTGTGGTGTTGTGGTGTTTATGTTAGCGGAATGCTGAATTTGAAACCAAACCCCAACACTTCAGCACATCAACACTTCAGCACATTTCCACATTTCCACATTATTCAGCTAATGCCGCTTCCCCCTTCACCCAGTCGTATCCCTGATCCTCCAGTTTGAGGGCCAGCGACTTATCGCCGGACTTCACGATACGGCCGTTTACCAGCACGTGTACGTGATCGGGAACGATGTAGTTCAACAGACGCTGGTAGTGCGTTACGATCAGGAAAGAACGGTTGGCATCGCGCATCTGATTGACCACATCGGCCACGATCTTCAACGCATCGATATCCAGACCGGAGTCGGTCTCATCCAGTACGGCCAGTTTGGGTTCCAGCAGGGCCATCTGCAACATTTCGTTGCGCTTTTTCTCACCACCGGAGAAGCCTTCGTTCAGCGAACGCTGCAGGAACTTCTGATCCATGCCGACCATGGCGGTCTTTTCGCGCAGCAATTTCAGCATATCGATGGACTTGAGTTCTTCCTCGCCACGAGCTTCGCGTACGGCATTTACCGCACTTTTCAGGAAGGTAGCCGTACTTACACCGGGGATCTCCACCGGATACTGGAAAGCGAGAAATACGCCTTTCTGGGCGCGCTCATCCACATCCATATCGAGCAGGTCCTCGCCTTCAAAAGTGACGGAACCGTCCGTTACTTCGTACTCTTCGCGACCGGCCAATACGTTGGCCAGTGTACTTTTACCCGAACCATTGGGGCCCATGATGGCGTGAATTTCACCCGGTTTGATATCCAGGTTAAGTCCACGCAGAATTGCTTTATCTTCGATGTTTACCTTCAGGTCTTTTATAGACAGCATGAAAAACTAAATTTTGAATTTATAGTGAATAGTCGGCAGTCGGCAACCAGAGCGGAAACCGGCAACTAAAAAATTTATCCTACACTACCTTCCAGGCTAATGGCCAGTAGTTTCTGAGCTTCAACCGCAAATTCCATGGGCAGCTCGTTGAATACTTCCTTACAGTATCCGTTGACGATCATGTTGATCGCATCTTCCTCGCTGATCCCTCTTTGCTGGAGGTAGAACAGCTGGTCTTCACCGATCTTGGAAGTCGTCGCCTCGTGTTCTACTTTGGCGGTATTGTTCTCCACTTCCAGATAAGGGAAGGTATGCGCACCGCAGCGATCCCCCATCAGCAGGGAGTCACACTGGGAAAAGTTATGTGCGTTTTCCGCTTTTTTACCCACTTTCACCAGTCCGCGGTAGGAGTTGTGGCTTTTACCGGCGGAGATACCTTTAGAAATGATCGTACTGCGGGTATTTTTACCCAGGTGGATCATTTTGGTACCGGTATCCGCCTGTTGCATGTTGTTGGTCACAGCTACGGAGTAGAATTCACCAACGGAATTATTACCTTTCAGGATACAGCTCGGGTACTTCCAGGTAATGGCCGAACCGGTTTCCACCTGCGTCCAGGTGATCTTGGAGCGATCACCGGCACAAACGCCGCGTTTGGTCACGAAGTTGTAGATACCGCCTTTACCGTCCTTATCCCCGGGATACCAGTTCTGTACGGTAGAGTATTTGATGGTTGCGTCGTCCATGGCTACCAGTTCCACAACCGCAGCGTGCAATTGGTTCTCGTCGCGCATGGGAGCAGTACAACCCTCCAGGTAACTTACGTGGCTACCCTCTTCGGCAACGATCAGCGTCCGTTCGAACTGTCCGGTATTCCGTTCGTTGATCCGGAAATAAGTGGACAACTCCATCGGGCAGCGTACTCCTTTGGGAATATAGACGAAAGATCCGTCACTGAATACGGCCGAGTTCAGGGCCGCAAAGAAATTATCGGTAGGTGGCACCACCGAACCCAGGTACTTCTTGATGAGTTCGGGATGGTCTTTCACGGCTTCGCTGAAAGAGGAAAAGATAATTCCCAGCTCGGCCAGTTTTTCTTTATAAGTCGTTTTAACAGATACGCTATCGATCACCGCGTCTACCGCAACCCCGGCCAGGATCTTCTGCTCATCCAGGGGAATACCCAGCTTTTCGAAGGTGCGAATCAGTTCGGGATCGGCTTCGTCCAGACTGTTCAGGACCGGCTTCTTCTTGGGAGCCGCGTAGTAAATGATGTCCTGGTAGTCGATGGGCGGGTAATCCACGTTGGGCCACTTGGGCTCCACCATACTTTGCCACTGGCGGAAAGCTTTCAGTCTCCATTCCAGCAAGAATTCAGGCTCACCTTTTTTTGCTGATATCTGACGGACAACGTCCTCGTTCAAACCTTTGGGTAAGGTTTCGGAATCAATATTGCTCGTGAAACCGTACTTGTAGTCGCTCCTGGTATGCGCTTCAAGGGTTTGCATCGAATCACTCATAATAGCGTATGTTTTGATAAGGATCTGGTGGCCTTCAAACCACCTTATACTTACTTATTTAGACTAATTCTACACAAAGGTAGATGTTATTTATACAAAAAAGTATAAATAAGGTTTAAAAATTTTGACAAAAAAAAGGAAGAGTTCCCAGACCGGGAAATCAGATAAGAATATTGGCGAGTGCCGAAGGCATTAAACAACTGAAAAACAAATCTTTACAAGCACTTTTAAATTCTCTCCGCAAATGTATCATCATAATGCCAAATAATAACAGGATCCTATCATCGGTGGTTGACTAAGCAGCACACTATAGTTAAAAAAATACCAGCCGGGTAGCATTTAAGCCGGTGAAAAGACTATCCAGACGGAGAAAAGAGAATGGATGGAAAATAGTCCATGCAATTGCACCATAATTGCCGTCAAACCATCACAAAACGGATCCGGTCTCCCGGTACCAACTGAGCGAGAAAATCCAGATCCCGACTCAGCACATTGCCCAGGCGTGGATAACCACCGCTCGTCTGGGCATCGGCCAGCAGCACCACCGGATTGCCGGCGGGCAACACCTGAATGGTCCCCGGAACGATCCCGCTGGAAATGAGTTCCAGCTGCGGTTGATAATCCGGCAGATTTTCCCGCAGCCGGTAGCCCATGCGGTTGCTATCGGGACCAACGGTAAACGCATGGCTGGTAAAAAATTGGATCGCCGACGCGGGAAACCAGTCCACCTCCGGCCCCTCCATCACTCGTACGCTCAGTTCGTGGGAATGATGGGGTTGCTCTCTGGATGATAGCTTTCGGGCGGCTAGGGGTTCTCCCGGCCAGATGTTTATGCGGGTATCTTTTTCCAGTCGGCTGCCGGGAGGCCAGTATTTGCCCGCCACCGCCAGCCCGCTGAAACTTCCCAGCCATTCCTTGATCTGCCACCGGCCGCGAATAGCCAGATACGCCCGGCAACCGGACCTGGCCGCGCCAAAACGCAACGTCTGGCCTTCCTTTACATCCAAGGTCTGATAATTGGCAACCGGCACCTCGTCGATCGTCGGACTGAGATCTGCTCCGGTAATGGCGATCTGTAGCGAGCCATCGAACTGGATTTCCGGCCCCTGCAGGGTAATTTCCAGCACCGGGTAGTCCTCCGGCTGCCCCGTCAGCCAGTTGGCCGTTGCCGCCGCCCGCCGGTCCATTACCCCACCGGTGGGCAAACCGAAAGCCTGTTGCCCAAGCCGACCGCCATCCTGTACCAGGGTCAGCAGTCCGGACTTAATGATCTGTAAGGTTACCGCTTGTTCTTTCATATTGAAAAAATTAATGAGCGTTTATACACTCCATACCTTCTGCTGATACCGCAGGGGCGAATAGCCCGTCGCCGCCTTGAATTTACGGTTAAAATAGCTCAGGCTGTTGTAGCCACAGCGATAACAAACTTCCGAAACCGGCAATCGTTCTTCCAGCAACAGCTTGCAGGCGTGCCCGATCCGCAATTCATTCAGCAACTGCGAAAAGGTCTTGCCACTGCGCTTTTTCAAAAACTTACAAAATGCCGAAGGATTCATGCGAACCAGAGCGGCCACTTCTCCCAAACTGACATCCTCTGCAAAATGTTGAAAGAGGTAATCATAAACGATATTGATCCGCCGGGCATCCTTTTCGGGGATCGCATTTTCGTAACCTACCGAGGCCAATGCGCTGCGCTCGTCGGACTGGGCGATGAGTTGTAAAATGTCCAACAGCGTCCGCAGGCGTTCGTAGCCGTCCTGCGCCAACAGGGATTCCATCAGGGGAGCAACTGCCGCCTGGACCGCCCCGTGCATGTGCAGCCCGCGGGCGGATTGGGCCAGCAACTTTCGGATCTCCCAGAGTTCCGGTCGGGAAAAGAAATCCGCGCCCAGAAAGTCTTCGGCAAAATGAACGACGATGGCGCGGATGTAGTGATCCGGCCTTTCCTCGTAATAGAGCTCATCGTTGCGCATATAATGCGGAAGATTCGGGCCGATCAACAGCAGGTCTCCGGGTCCAAAATTCCCGATATGATCACCGGTGAGCCGCCGACCGGTGCTGTGGGTGAAGAGCGTCAGTTCGTATTCCGGATGAAAATGCCAGCCGATCCGGATGTACGGCAATATCTCCTCCTTGATCGCGAAGGACTGGCGGGAGGTCGGCTGTACTTTTTCTAAAATGGGATGCATGACTGCAAATTGTACTTAATGGCGGACAATTCGGATAATTATTGAGTAAAGATTCAATATAGTTCAAAAATTGGCAAAATGAGTGAAAAAGCGCTGTCCGGTAGTCTACTAATTTTACCAAAGACAACCATCTTCCCTATTGCCTAACCAAATCGGGGCCTGATCCATGCACTATAGTCGTCTTTTCTGTTTATTGCTTGCCGGTCTGCAGCTCATTCTGGGCAGCCATTGTCAAAGTACGCCCCAGCAGGCAGCCGCACCGGCAGAGATCCATTTTTGGTACGGACCGAAACAGACTTTCGGCCGGTTGGGCGAACCGCAACGCTGGATCAACGTGCTGGGTAATATTGCCGAAAGTGAGTCCCTCGATTCCGCCAGTTTCTCCCTCAATCGGGGGCCGGAGCGCCCGTTGAGTCTGGGCAGTGATCTCCACCGTCTGGCCCGTACCGGTGATTTCAACGTCGAGCTGGACTGGGGCGAATTACAATCGGGAGATAACCACCTCCGGGTAACCGCCTATCCGCGGAAGGGAACTGCCTACACCGACAGCATGATTATCCAGGTAGAACGGGGCAATACCTGGCCCCTACCCTATCGTATTGATTTTTCCCAGGTGGATCGCTTAGCGGATGTCGTCCAGGTTGTAGACGGTCACTGGGCACTGGAAGCCGATGGCGTCCGGACACTCGAACGCTATTACGACCGGGTACTCAGTATGGGCGATACTTCCTGGACCAATTATGAGATCACCGTTCACCTGACGATCCATGATTATACGCCCTCCGAGCCGGGGCCGCCGACCTACAATGTTACCCACTTCGGAGTAGCGATGCGGTGGCGGGGTCACCATGCCGATGACCGGCAACCGAGTCGCAAATGGTACCCGCTGGGCGCTCAGGGGGAATTTCTCATTCGGGAAAATAAAGACAGCTGCCAGTTCCGGATCCTCTTCGACGGCGGACGGGACAAACCGCAGCAATACGCTGCCCGCTGGAACCGATTGACGCTCGGCCGGCCAATGTACGTCAAGACACAGGTGGCCACGCTGGCCGATGGTCGTACCCGCTACCGATTTAAACAATGGATGGCCGACGATACCGAACCGGCGGAATGGGATGTGGAAGGGTTGGAAGCGGATGATTATCCTTCGGGGGCGTTGTGCCTGGTTCCGCATAATTCGGATGTGACGATCCATGGGGTTTGGGTGGTGGGGATTTGAGGGGTGAGGGGTCAGAGGAGTTGTTAGGGGTCAGGGTTAGAGGGGTCAGGTGTCAGGGGGGAGTTGCCAGGTGTCAGGGGAGAGGTGTCGGGGGTCAGGGGGGCAGGGCTGTTCAGTTCTATAAAAACGCAATGCGAATTTTTCAATTACAATGTCAAGCACAATAGCAATAGCAAGTAAAAGGCAGCTTTCTGCTCCGATTTTGACTTTTTCGCCTGATTTTGAGCTATTGAAATTACTATTGCCATTGAAATTGCCATTTTTTATATTCAATAATTTGAGAACTAAACAGCCCTAGGGGTCAGGGGGGCTTGTTTGGATGGTGGAGTTGATTTTTGTTTAAAGACTCTTTCAGGAGCACCTCAAATATATAGGAATTTGAATCCTCGCTTGAAATCGCATATTTAATGAACCGAAGATTTATCGATCAGGTGGCCATCGTGACGGGTGCCGCCGCGGGTATCGGATTTGAGATCGCCCGGCAATTGGCCCGCGAAGGAGCTTTTGTCATCCTCAATGATGTTGATGCCGAGCAGGCGGTGAACGCTGCCGCGCGCATCAGTTCGGAGTACCGGGGGCACTGCCTGCCCCTGCCCGGCGACGCCGGTTCCTTGCCGGTGATCCAGGCGCTGGTTGATCACGCTATTGACCACTTCGGCCGCGTGGATATGGTGGTGGCCAATGCGGGGCTGACCCTCTTTGCCGACTTCTTTGAATTCAGTCCGGCGGATTTCCAGCGGATCATGAACCTCAACCTGCAGGGAGCCTTCTTTCTCACCCAGGCGGCTGCCCGCCAGATGAAACGGCAAGCCACCGGCGGACGGATCTTACTGATGTCCTCCAATATCGGTCAGCGGGCTTATCCCTATCTTACGGCCTACTCCATGACCAAGGCGGCGATCAGCACCATGGCCCGCAGTCTGGTGCTGGAATTATCTCCGCACGGGATCAACATCAATGCCATCGCTCCGGGAGCCACCCTGACGGAACGTACGGAGTTGGAAGATCCGGCCTACGCCGAGGTCTGGAGCGAACGGATCCCGATCGGTAAAGTGGGTATGCCCGCGGATATGGCAGCACCGGCCCTTTTTCTGCTCTCCGGCGATGCCCGTCATATCACGGGACAGACGGTGGTCGTGGATGGTGGCTGGTCGGGGGTTAGCAATAATCCCGAGGTGGTGATCCACTCCCAGCTCAAAAAATAAATCCCGGAATCTCCGGGGAAGCTGATCGGGGCTGACTATTTTGTCACCTCCTTCCATTCCCGGGTATACGGAATATTGAAGCAGTCAAAATGAAAATTTCGTAACATGAGAATCACTCTTTCCCTGCTGCTGTTGCTGAGCAGTGTATTCGTTTTTTCCCAAAGCGCCATAGTCAATGACTGGCAATACATTCAGATCGATAATCGCAAGGGAAAATGGGGCGATGAGGGGCAACCCAACTGGCTGCGATATTTCGGCCTGGATATGGGCGATGTTAATAGTGACGGCTACCGGGACGTGCTTTCCGGCAAATATCTCTATCTGAATCCGGCCGGCGATATGACGGGCCGCTGGGAACGTGTGGAGCTCCCGCAAAACGTCGACGGCATTTTCATCGTAGACGTCGATCAGGATCCCTATGCGGATCTCATCGCCCAGGCCCTGCCGGATATCTGGTGGTTCGAAGCGATGGATGCGACCGGTAAAAGCTGGCGCGGCCGGAAGATCGGGGAAATTCCCGCTACCAGCCATACCAACAGCCAGGGATTCGAAAAGGGACAATTGATCGCCGGGGGGAAAGAAGAACTCGTAATGGCGGGCAACGGCAACATTTATCTGATCGAGATCCCCGGTTTCCCGGAAACCGGTACCTGGCCCATCCGGCTGATCGGAGAGAATACCAGCGATGAAGGCATCGGACTGGGAGATATTGACGGTGACGGTGACCTCGATATCGCCGCCGGACGCCGACCCGAGGGAGGCGACGAACCTCTACTGGTCGTCTGGTTTGAGAATAACGGGGATACCACCGCCGCCTGGCCGGCTACGGAGATCGGTACCAGCAACCACCCGGTAGACCGGGTAGAAGTGGGCGATCTCAACGGAGACGGCAAGGCCGACATTATCGTCTCGGAAGAGCGCTGGCCCGGCCTGGAGCCCGATGCCAACCTGTTCTGGTTCCAGCAACCGGCCGACGCCAAAGCCGGGAAATGGCCGCGGCAACACATCGTCACGCAGTATTCCATGAATAATCTGGACCTTGCCGATATTGATCAGGACAATGACCTGGACCTGATCACCAATGAACACAAAGGCCCCCGGCTGGAAACCCAGATCTGGCAAAACGACGGCAAGGGGAATTTCACCAAAAAGATCATCGACAGCGGCAAGGAAAACCACCTCGGCACCCAACTGGCCGACCTGGATAATGACGGGGATCTCGACCTGGTCGGTGCCGCCTGGGACAATTACGCACAGATGCACCTCTGGCGAAATGACTTCACCGACCAGCGCTTCCAATGGCGCCACCTGAGCACCACAACGGGTGACCTGCCCATGACCAACGGCGGCGATCAGCAAACTGCATCCCTGGTGGTCGATGTCAATCAGGATGGCGCCAACGATATTTTTATTACCGACCGGACCGTCTCTCCCTCGGTCATCGGACTGATCTATACCAAGGACGGCTGGGAACGGCACATCATCGACGATTCACCGTTGCGCATTGAGGCCGGCTCGGCCGCCCACGACATCGACGGCGATGGCGATATGGATATCGTTTTCGGCGGAGAAGGACGCAGCAATCAGATCTGGTGGTGGGAAAATCCCTACCCCGATCTCCAACCCGACAAACCCTGGAAAAGATACCTGATCAAAGACAGTGGCTACAACAAACACCACGATCAGGCCTTCATCGACTTTGATGGCGATGGCCAGATGGAATTTGTTTTCTGGAACCAGCAGGCCAAAGGCATTTATTACGCCGAAATACCGCGCAATCCCAAAAAGGCGGAAGAATGGGATTATCTGCCGATCTACACCTACACTGATGAGGGAGAAATGGAGCCCCGCAGCAGTTATCCGGGCTGGCGGCGTACCCACGAACACGAGGGCCTGTACGCCATGGACATGAACGGTGATGGTGTGGATGACATCGTCGGCGGCGGGCGCTGGTTTGAATTCCGGGACGAGAATTTCCTGATCCACATCATCGATGCCGGCTATACCTTCACCCGCTCGGTGGCCGGGCAATTGATCGAAGGAGAACGCCCGGAAGTGGTGATGGTGGTGGGCGACGGCGTTGGGCCGCTGGTCATGTACCACTGGGATAATGGTTTCTGGAAAAGCACGATCCTCCTGGAAAATGTAGACAATGGCCACACGCTGGATATTGTCGACTTTAACGGTGACGGGCATCTGGATATCTTCAATGCCGAAATGGGCCTGAATGGCGGGAACCCGAAAGCGGAGATCCGCATTCTTTTGGGAGACGGCAAAGGAAACTTCTCGAAACATGTGGTCGCCCGAGGCTTCGGGGTCCACGAAGGCAGACTTATCGATCTGGATGGCGACGGAGATCTGGATGTGCTGGGCAAGCCCTACACCTGGGAAGCGCCGCGGCTCGATATCTGGATCAACGAGGGATCTAACAAATAGGCTGAAAGAAGCTTTCGTCCGGTATTTAAGTGACGCAAAAAATTCCGTTTGGTAGGTATCCGTTCCCCGTTCGTAGATCAAAAAAATGATTATGAGCGGCTTAACGTATATTTGATCTTCATTTAATCCGGACAAAAGCGTGAAAATTAGACTCAGCCCTAAGCAACAGAGCATCGGCCGCCATTTACTATTTTGGACGGCCATCGTTTTGTTGTACTACAGTATTGAAGCCACGCGGGGCAAACCCGAGCTCTTCGGATACATTCTGGTGCGGCAGCTCCCCAGTGACATGCTTACCACCTATTTTACCTACTACGTTATCGTTGAGCAATTCCTGTTGAAGAAACGCTACTGGATGGCGGGGCTTCTGCTGGTGCTTTCCGCTGTCGTTTTTTCACTCATCGGCTGGACGGTCTTCTATTATACCATCATCCCCACCGTGTATCCCGATCAGGTGCCTCCCGCCTGGCTCTACGGCCCGGGGATCATCCAGGTCGGTATCGGTCTGTATTACGTGACTTTTCTCTTTTCCGGACTAAAACTATACCGCGTCTGGAAAACCAACCGGGAAGAACAGCAGGAACTGGAAAAACAACATCTGAAAAGTGAACTGGCCCTGCTGCGGGCCCAGGTGAATCCTCACTTTTTGTTTAATACCCTCAACAATATTGACACCCTCGTTTTTGAGGATCAGCACAAAGCTTCCGAAAGTATCGTCAAGTTATCCAGCATCATGCGCTATATGTTGTACGATGCGAATGCCGAGCAGGTACCGCTGGAAAAGGAGATCGCCTGTCTGCAAAACTTTATCGACCTGCACCGCCTGCGGATGAAAAATCCGGATTTCGTGGAGTTTGAGGTACAGGGCAATACCCAGGGCCATCTGGTACCGGCCATGTTGTTTCTGCCCTTTGTGGAAAACACCTTCAAGCACGGAAGTCTGCAGGGCGCTGCCCCCGGCATTTCGATCTTTTTGCATGTAACGGATGACAGCTACTTTCTAAAAGTGAGCAACCGCCTGCGCAAAACCAGCGTACCCTACGAGGTCCCTTCCGGAGTAGGTTTGCAAAACGTACGCCGCCGGCTGGATCTGATCTACGGTGAAGATTACCAACTGGACGTAACGGAAATAGACGGCACCTACCAGGTACGGCTCACCCTGCCCCAACAGGTTAAAAAATCAGGAGAAATACTACAGGCCCGACAATCGGCCATTACGCTGGATCAGCATCTGGTGATCGAAAAGTAGAACGATGATCCGGCGCACAAAATTTACAATATGAAGATTAGATGTATCGCGGTAGATGATGAGCCTCTGGCATTGGTGAAAATGCGCAATTATATCGAACGCATCCCCTACCTGGAAATGGTAGCCGATTTTGATAATGCGATCGACACCATCAACTTCCTGCGCAAGGATTCGGTCGATCTGATCTTCCTGGATATTCAAATGGAGGAACTGACCGGCATCCAGTTGCTGGAAGTACTCAAGGATCGACCGATGGTGATCATGACCACCGCCTACGATGAGTACGCCCTGAAGGGCTACGAAATGGATGTACTCGATTACCTGCTCAAACCCATCGATTTCTCCCGTTTTCAACTGGCCTGCGAGCGCGCCAAACAACAGTACCAGTTGCGGCAAAAACACGGCGAGACGACCAAGATCATCACCCACGAAGAACAGATCCATACCGATTTCATCATGGTGCGATCAGAATACAAGATGGTAAAGGTGCGGCTGGATGAGATCTACTACATTGCCGGTATGAAAGATTATTCCCGCCTCTACTGCGCGGAACGCCGCATTATGACCATGCAGACTATCGGAAAGATGGAGGAAGCCCTACCCCATCCGCGTTTTTTCCGGATCCACAAATCCTACATCATTGCACTGGATAAACTGGAGGCTTTCGGAAAGAACCACGTCCAGATCATGGGCGAAGAGATCCCCATCGGCAGCATGTACAAAAACGCCTTCCTGGAATATCTGGAGGGTTTCAACCAGGTCTAGTTGTAAGGCCGGCGGCTCCCGGCAATCCGGTTGCCTTTTCGGGACCGGATCAACACTTTACCTCTCCGCATTAATGGTACGGATTTCAGGGCTCGTCCTACGGATAGCTATGAAGACAATCCATGCCTTACTTCCATCCTTGCTGTTTATCCTGGGTATGCTCCCGGCCGCTTCCGGTCAGGTGAGCACGGATAAACCAGTGAAATTAACCCAACTACACGCCAACGTCTGGCAATACATCCTCGGCGATCGCCCGCCCGATATGGCGGAGGTAGAGGAATCGCTCCATGCCCTGGATGGGCGGGGCACCTGGCCCCATATTGATTACAGCAGTAAAGAGCGCGGTGCCTGGCAACCCCGGGAACACCTGAGCCGCCTGCTGGACATCACCCGGGCCTATCGCAGCCCCGGCAACCGCTATTACCAGCAAAAAGAGATCTCCCGCAAGATCCACCTGGCGCTGAATTACTGGCTGGAAAATGATTTTCAGAGTCCCAACTGGTGGTATCCGGATATTGGCGTACCGATGGTACTGGGGCCGATCCTCATCCTGCTGGAAGACGAACTGAGTGAAACGCAACTGGAACGCGGCGTATATATCCTCAACCGTTCGGAGATCGGCAAGACCGGACAAAATAAAGTCTGGCTTTCCGGCAATGTGCTGTTCCGGACACTACTGACCGGAGACGTGGAAATGGTGGACAAAGCCGCTGCGTCCATCCGGGAGGAACTGGTGGTGAGTATGTCTGAGGGTGTTCAGCCCGACTGGTCCTACCACCAGCACGGGCCGCAGTTACAATTCGGCAATTACGGGCTGAGTTACGCAGCGGATATGGCCAAATGGCTGGCAATACTCCGTAATACGCCTTTTCAGTTCGACGAAGAAAAGGTCTATATCCTGCGCAATTATCTGCTGGACGGCCAACGCTGGGTGAGCTGGAAAGACAAAATGGACATCAGCGCCTGTGGCCGGCAGTTGTTTATTGATTCTCCCAGTCAAAAAGCCGGCAGCCTGGCCACCACAACGGCAAAAATGGGGCAACTGGACCCGGAATTTGCCGCCGCCTATCGCGATGCCAACCGTTACGAGACCCTCAGCGGCCACAAACATTTCTGGCGGTCTGATTTTCAGGTGATCCGCAATCCGGCTTATTACTTTTCGGTAAAGATGTGTTCCAAACGGGTTAGCGGTGCCGAATCCTGTAATTCCGAGAATATGCTGGGTTACCACATGGGAGACGGCGTCGGACTGCTGTACCAGAGTGGTACCGAATACACCAACATCTTTCCCTTTTGGGATTGGAAAAAAGTACCCGGTACGACCATCATCCAAAGCGATGAAGACTTACCCGTGCTCACCTGCAGCGGTTATCACATCGACAGTGATTTTGTGGGCGGCCTTTCCGACGGTAGTTCGGGGGTGGCGGTACTGGCTTACAACCGGGACGGACTGCGCGCCAATAAAGCCTGGTTTATGCTGGATGATAAAGTGGTCTGCCTGGGCAACGGCATCACTGCGGATACGGAATTCTCCGTTACCACCGCCATCAACCAAGCCCACCTGCAGGGCGATGTACTCGTTCGGGCGGGCAAGCAAAAACATACCGCCGGTGCATCCGAAGCGCTACAGGATCCGGACTGGATCCTGCACGATAAGCTCGGCTACCTCTTCCCGGCGGGAGGGCAGGTCCGACTGGAAACGAAACCAGTAAGCGGTTCCTGGCACCGGGTGGCCATCCGCTATCCGGAAGATTATCAGACGGCACCGATCTTCAAATTGTGGATGGAACACGGAACTGATCCTCAGAATGAAAATTACCAGTATATCCTGGTGCCCGGGGCCAAAGAAAAAGTGTTGAAAAAGTTGAGTCGAAAAGCGCCCTTCACGATCCGCAATGAGGCGGCGGTCCAAAGTGTCAGCACGGCGAAGGGCAATCAGGCGGGTATCATCTTTTACGAAGCCGGAAGCAGCGATCTTTTCGGAGGCATCCGGGCGGACCAAGCCTGCATCGTACTCTTGAAAAAAGATAAGGGGCAGTTACAGGTATCCGTAGCGGATCCGACCCAGCAATTAGAAGAGCTGCATTTGACTATCTCCGGAGATTACAATGGGCCGTACGCTACCAATTCTGGCGGACAGACCCAGCTGACCGTACCGTTGCCGCAGGACGAAGCGGCCGGCAGTACGATTAACGTTACTCTGACGCACCGATAAGTACCCATTAACGCTCATGAATTCCAATTTGCGAAAAAGAAGGGCCGCCGGTGGGCGGTGCCTGACCAACCTCTACACATGAAAAAGATCCTGCTCATTGCTTGCTGCATCTCATTTCTTCCCCAGATCACCAGCGCCCACAATAATGGGAACGCTCCCGACCCGGCGATAGAACAACTGCTTTCCCGCCTGGATACCGACGCTCCAGGACTGGCCGATTACGCCAAAGCATTCAAAAGCAAAAAGCGGGCGGCCAAAGCACTCCTCTCCTACTACAGGAAACGGCAATCCGTGCAGCATCCCGTCGTCAGAGCGGAAAAAGCGGGCCAGCGGGGAAAAGCCGCTTCCGAAGCGGATCTCACGACGGCCAACAATGCGCTGGACCATATTTTCGTCGGTCAGCCGGCCTACCCGCCGCACTTTTGCGGTGAGGATATCAATTGGAACAGTCGCCCCGTTCCGGACAATGAATGGGTCTGGCAACTGAACCGCATGTATTTCTGGGATGCCATGGCCCGCGCCTACTGGCATACCGGCGACGAAAAATACGCCCGGGAATGGGGCGAACAACTGTTCGACTGGACCGAAAAAAATCCGAATGATGCTGCGCACGATTACGCCTGGCGTTCGATCGAAACGGGCATCCGCGGATACCGCTGGACGGGTTTGTTCCAGTATTTTATCGATTCGCCTTCCTTCACTCCCGAAGTGCTGGTCGCTTTTCTCAACAGTTGCTATGACCATGCCTCTTTTCTGATGACGAAGTACCGCTCCGGCAGCAACTGGGGGCTCATGGAAGCCGAAGGACTGGCCTTCATTGCGATCACCTTTCCGGAATTTAAAGAAGCAGCGGTTTGGCGGGAAGAAGCATTCCGTCGCCTGAATAAGGAGATTAATCTTCAGGTCTATCCCGACGGACACCAGCGCGAGCTGGCCATGGGTTACCATCTGGGCTGCATTCAGTGGTTCATCCGTACGTACGAGCTGGCCCAGATGAACGGACTGACGGACGCCTTTCCGGCCAGTTATCTGGAACGGATCGAAAAGATGAGCGAAGTACCGATGAAGCTGTGTCTGCCCGACGGCACCAATGTACAGTTTGGCGACGCCTGGGCCGGTAAGCCCGGTCAGCACCGGGATCGTTTCAAAACCTGGTCGGAGCTGTTCGAGCGGGATGACTTTCTCTATCTGGCTACCGAGGGGGCCGAGGGTACGCCCCCGGCCGAGACAGCTTATGCGCTGCCCGAAAGCGGCCTGTATTCTCTGCGCAGCGGTTGGGACCAGGATGCGATCTGTCTCGTACTCAAATGCGGCCCCGATGGTGGCGGCCACTGCCAACCCGACAACGGAACTTTTGACCTATACGCCGGTGGGCGCAACCTCATGCCCGACGGGGGCAGCTATATCTACAGCGGCAATCCGGAAGGCCGTGCCTGGTTCCGGCAAACCAGCGTCCACCAGACGCTAACGCTCAACGGCGCCAACTCGGAATATGCCCCCAGCCTCCTGCTCTGGGAACCGGGTGAAGATCTGGATATTCTGGTGGTACAGAACGAGAGCTACGAAGGGCTCACCCACCGGCGGGCGGTAATTTTTGTGGATAAAAGCTATTTCGTAATCGTAGATGATGCCATCGGTGAAGCCGCCGGAGAGGTAGACCTTCATTTCCAACTGGCACCGGGCAAAGCGGTCTTCGACCAAGAACAACTCCAGGTGGCTTCCGGGTTTTCGGAGGGCTGGAACGTGCTCGTCCGGCCATTGGTACGGGAAGGGCTCAGTCTGGCCGAAGAAGAGGGGCATGTATCCTTCATTTATACCCAAAAGGAAGATCGCCCCGCTTTTCGCTACCGCCGGATAAAGAACGCCGGCCAGAGCGCGATCCGTTTTGTAAGCCTCGTGGTCCCCTTCCGGGCGAAAGTACCGGATTTACAGGTTCGCATTCTGGAAGATGAAAATACTACAGGAGATAGCTTTAAGGTGGAGATCACGGAGGGCAACAAGGTCAGTGTGATCAGCTATGAATTGGAGTAAGCACTGGCAGCATACAACGAATATCGGGTTGATTTAGGCGACACGGCGGTAAATTTCATGGGATAACAGTTGAAATTACGGCCCATTAAGCAGCCCCCGATCTTTTATTTGTGTATTTTCATGTATTAAAACCGGGAGATTTAGCGTTTTTAAGCAAATACCTCCCGAACTGATTCCACCGGAGCACCGAGTCCCCTGGCCCTGGGCTACTCCGGTGAAGGGAATACATATCGATCGATAAGCCCGAGCGAACAAATGCCGGCTCAGATCGGTATTGCAAAGGTCTAAACTCAAATTCACAGACTTTTGTATCCCTCCAACCCTATAACGACTTGGAGAAATACATGAGAACGCTACTCCAAAAAATGAATACTCAACTCCGCAAATTTGGAACCTCGATCCGAAGTTTCCTGCGCCCCTATCGGCAAAAATGGCAGGGGTTTGCCGAAAAGAAGCCCAGGCTTGCCAAATTTATCAAGTGGACCGGAGTAAGTATCATTTGCCTCTTCTTTGCATTCTGGCTCTTTATTTTCATTATATCCCTGACCGTCCCGACGGCCCGGCAACTCCGGCAACTGCAGACGGACGTGGCTTCCGAGATCTATACCGCCGACAGTGTACTTATCGGCCGGTATTACGATCAATACCGATTGCTGGTCCCCTACGACAGTATCCCCGATTTTGTGATTGACGCCCTGGTGGCTACCGAAGACGAACGCTTCTACGAGCACCGCGGTATCGACTATCGTTCCTGGGGGCGTGTGTTGTACCGGTCCGTGCTGATGGGAGATCGTTCCGGTGGCGGCGGAAGTACCATTTCCCAGCAATTGGCCAAAAACCTGTTGCCCCGCAAGGATTTTTTCCTGCTTTCCCTACTGGTCAATAAATCCCGGGAGATCGTAACGGCCACCCGGCTGGAACGGGTTTACAATAAAAAACAACTGCTGGCGCTGTACCTCAATACCGTTTCTTTTCCGGACAATATGTTCGGCATCGATGTAGCGGCCCAGCGCTTTTTCAGTA
Source organism: Flavilitoribacter nigricans DSM 23189 = NBRC 102662 (assembly GCF_002646595.1). Taxonomy (GTDB): domain Bacteria; phylum Bacteroidota; class Bacteroidia; order Chitinophagales; family Saprospiraceae; genus Flavilitoribacter; species Flavilitoribacter nigricans. Next base: position 13,537 of record NZ_PDUD01000023.1, on the reverse strand, counting down.
AGTCGGCGGCCAGTCTGAGTCCCGAAGAAGGTGCCCTTTTGGTGGGCACGCTAAAAGGCACGTCCTTTTATCATCCCGTCCGCAATGAGGAGCGGGCCCTGCAACGTCGCAACGTGGTCTTTCAGCAGATGGCCAAAAACCAATACATCACCGAAGCGGAACGGGATTCCCTGATGGAGACTCCACTCAATCTGGTGTACAACCGGGAAGTACAAAGTGAAGGTCTGGCCCCTTATTTCCGGGAATACGTAAAAAGGCAGATCGAAGAGATGCTGGCCAATATGGAAAATCCCGACGGAGATCCCTACGATCTCTATACGGATGGATTGAAGATCTACACGACTCTGGACGCCGGCCTACAGCACGAGGCCGAAGAAGCCATCCGGGAGCACCTGACGGCCGTACAGAATGAATTCAACCAGCACTGGAAAGGCTATACCGCTCCCTGGCACGATGTCAATACCATTGATTTCGCCATGCGCAACTCGCTTTATTACCAGCAGTTGAAGGCGCAGAATCTCAACGATGAAGAAATTGTCGAGAAGTTCAACGAAAAGGATACCCTGACGATCTTCACCTGGGATGGCGCCCGGGAAGAAGTCATGAGTCCGCTGGACCGCATCAAATACCACCTGGGCTTATTGCAGGTAGGCTTCCTTTCCATGGAACCCGAAACCGGTTTTATCCGCGCCTGGGTCGGTGGCATAGACTATGATTTTTTCCAGTACGATCACGTCCGCGCCAAACGACAATCCGGTTCGGTATTCAAACCCGTGGTGTATACCCAGGCCCTCCGCAGCGGGATAAATCCCTGTCAGCAGATCGATAACCGGCTGCGGGTGTACCACGAATATGCCAAATACGACTGGGGTATTAAAGACTACCGGCGGGACGATCCCGAACCTCACTTCGATACCGACGGAACGGACCTTGACGACTGGATCCCCCAGAACGCCGATGGTAAATACGGCGGCAGTTATTCCATGGAAGGAGCGCTCACCAATTCGGTCAACACCATCACGGTGGACCTGATCATGCGCATCGGCGTGGATTCCGTCATTCAACTGGCCCGGGATATGGGTATTACCGGAGACATCCCGCAGGAGCCGTCCATTGCCCTGGGTGCCGCGTCCATGTCCGTTTACGATCTAACCCGGGCTTTTGCCATTCTGGCCAATAAAGGTAAAATGGTCCACCCGCGGGTCATCAGTCAGATCCTCGATCACGAAGGGAATGTACTGGTCGATTTCAGCGAGCAGGTACCCCAGGAGCAGGTGATCGAACCGGAAACCGCAGCGGTTATCACCAAGATGCTGGAATCCGTTTCCACCATGGGTACGGCCGCCCGGCTGCGCTGGAAATACCGCCTGTATGGATTTCCCATTGCGGGAAAAACGGGTACCTCCCAAAACCACGCCGACGGCTGGTTCATCGGCTACACGCCCAAGCTGGTCAGCGGCGTGTGGGTAGGTGGTGATTCGCCCCTGGTGCGCTTCCGCAACTTTGAGAATGGACAGGGCGCCGCCACGGCTTTACCGGTATGGGCCCTGTATATGCAGGATATCCTTCGAAAAGCGGAGTATGAGGAATGGCAGGGAGGAGAATTTCCGGAGTTGAGCCCGGAGCAAAGGCAGCGTCTGGGTTGTCCGATGCGGATCAAATCACCGGAAGAAATGCTGGCGGATTCCATCGCCCAAGCCCGGCAGGATAGTCTTGATCAGTTGGTGATCGATAGTCTGCAGGTTGAAACCTTGCCGCCTCTGGAGCCGAACGATCCGACGGATCTGGGGAATCGATAGACTTCTTTATCAGTCCAATTCCAGAATATACCATTCCACTTCTTCCAGATTGGCCCGGCGACCGGTCTCTTCCGGACCGTAATTGGTGGCCAGATAATCCAGAATGATGGGTTCGTTGTCGCCCAGCGGCCAGAGTCCCTGGGTATTTTGCATCCAGGTGATCATTTCCTTCCATCCCGTCCGGGTGGCGCGGTTCTGGGCTACCAGTTTCCCACTATGGCAGGCCGTACACTGGGCCCGTACCGTTTCAAAACCTTCCGCCACGATCAGTCCGCTGGCGACGTGCACGCCATCAACGATCTCCTCTTCCTCTACTCCGGCGGGGGCTGCGGCAACGGGCGTACCCTGGTTTTGCGGATTAGCCGCCGGCTGAGGACTGGAAAAATCCATACTCGGAGCAACGATCGCATAGAGCAGCACTACGCATAGGACCACTGCGGCCAGACCCAACAACATGAAGAGGCTGTTATAAAGCTGCTTTAATACCGGTTCGAGATCAGGTTTTTCTTCGCTCATAATAATTCACTTAAAATAATCGGACGAATAAGATCAGGCCTTCGGAAAGATCATCAAATCTTTGAATCATTAGATCATCAAATAATCAGATCATTGAACAATCACCCCCTCTGCCCTAAATTTAACCATTTCCCCGAAGTCTCAAACTGCCGAAGCAGCTTCGCCGAACATTTTCTCTTCGATCAGCTCACAGATCAAATGTCCCAGCAACATATGGCCTTCCTGGATGCGCGGTGTAGTTTTACTCGGTATGTTGATCAGGTGATCAGCCAGTGGCAGGAGTTTACCGCCATCTGCCCCGGTCATGGCTACTACCGTGAAGCCGATCTTTCTGGCCGCTTCGACCGCTTTGATAATGTTGGAAGAATTGCCGGAGGTGGAGATCGCAAACAGCACATCTCCCGGCTGCCCCATGGCCCGTACCAGACGGGCGTAGATCTCATCGTAAGCATAATCGTTGGCAACAGCCGTCACGTAGGAAGTATTGACATGCAGGGCTTCCGCAAAAAGCGGCTCGCGATCGATGTAAAAACGGCCGGACAGCTCAGCCGCCAGGTGTTGGGCATCCGCCGCACTGCCCCCGTTGCCGGCAAACAAGATCTTTCCCCTGGCCCGCAGGCTTTCGGTGCAGATATCAACAATCCGCTCCACTGTGGCCAATAATTGTTCATCCTGCAGAATGGACTGTTTGACGGAAATACTATCGTTAATGACTTTCTGGATCAGGTCTTTCATAAAATTTGTTGGTAAATGACCGGAATTTGAGAGGGATTGAGCTCCGGTTGCACAATAATAGCGTGCTGCTAAGATTACGAGAAAAACCATCGGCAGCCCCTACAAGCCGTGCGCCGATCCGGTAAATAATCTTCCGGGACGGTACTCCGCGGCCGTCCGGATGCCTAACGGGCAAAATAAAAGAACAGCAGGGCCACCACCACGATAAAGATCAGCTCCAGCACATTGCCCACCGTTTTGTCCTTTACCCGCAAATTGATGAGGGAAATAACCGAAGCGACCAGTCCGCCAACCCCGTAGAACATGAAGGTACGATAGTTGGGTTCGGGCGCCCAGGGTTCTTCGAACCAGGTCAGGATCTGCAGGATGAGCTGGCCGAGCAAGGTGCCCAAAACTGCAATGGCGACGCCCCCAATGAGTAAACTGAAGGCGGGAATATCCTCGGCCAGGCGGTTGATCGAACGCAGTGAGGCGGTAACGATCAGCCAGAAGATCAGCAGGCTCAGGCCCACTTTCATACCCCGGCCGAAGCGGTTCAGTTCGCCGATCCAGTTGTGAAAGATCCCGTCCAGTGCGAACAGGAGTGATCCCAGCAGGACCGAAGAGATTAAAATGGTCTTGAGTAAGACCTGTTTATTCAGAAGTTGATTCGCTTCCATTATCTGCTTTTTTCCCTAATACGGTTTTGGCATAATTGTCCCAGCTCAGGTCTTTGGCCTTTTCGGCCACGTGTTCCCGCGGCAGCGGTTTATCCAGGAACCGGATCATCTGTTCGGCCATGGAGTCGATATCGCCCCCTTCGGCCAGGTATCCATTGTACCCGTCCTGAATGGTCTCCGGGAAATGCCCGACTTTAGTGGCCAATATAGGCAGAGAAAAATTATAACTCAGCGATTCAATCCCGGAAGGAGTAGCCGTTTCGTAGTACAACACCACCACATCGCTCACCTGGAAGTATTTATGGACATCTTCGTTCGGGATGAATTCGTTGAAGACGGCCACCCGGTCCTCCAGTCCCAGCTCCTGCACCAGTTCCAGCGGCCGGTAATCCCGTTCATTGTCCTGGTTTTTCAGGAAGAGGCTTTTGGCCAGGCCGAAAAGCGCCGTTTTCACTTTGGTGGAAAGCTTGGTATTGTCCAGCGTCTGCCAAAAAGATTCTCCGCAGATCAGTAGCGAAACATCGTCCCGTTGTTCGGCCACTTTTTTAAAGGCCGGGATCACCTGGTGCAGGCCCTTATACTTCCGGATGAATCCGAAAAACAAAAAGACATGCTCCCGCAGGCCGTGCGCTTTTTTAAAGGCCTCTATATCAAAATCCGGCTGGGGCTGGAACAGATCGTAGATCGGATGGTACAGCTTCAGCACGGTATGAGTCTTGCCGGTATTTTCCCGGCTGCCGTCCTCGTTGAGGTAGAATTGTTTGTTCGGGAACAGGGTCTTTAACTCGCGAAAAGTCTTCAGTGCGTGCACGATGTAGGTATCCGCCGCGCCGATGCCCATTTTGGTAAAAAAGCGATCGAGGCTACTGTTCTCTTTCTGAACGACGAAGTGCAAATCCACGATCACCTCAATTTCCGGGTGTTTGCCCAGCCAGTTGATGATCCGCCCGATCGGCAATCCCTGGACGGCGATCGACCACTGGAAGACCACCTTATCCGGCTCCAGGTCCAACATCAGGCGGTAGGTCTGGTACCAGCTCAGTGGATTGTTGTAGTTCGTAATGTAGTGCACTTCGATATCGGTGCCTTCCAAAAAATCCTGCTTGCTGGTTTTATCGACAAACTCCCGCGGTATGATGGCCGGGTATTGCTGCGTCCAGGAAACGATGTGTACTTCGGTATCCGGCTGGCTATCCAGTGATTTGGCCAGCGAAGTATTGTAATTGGAAATACCGCCTTTAAATTTTGGTCCGGGACCGAAGCAAATGATCTTCATACGGTAATCAGGTAAAGTGGTAATTTTCGGTTATTGCATTGGCGTGATCGCTCCGTCACGAGATCCGGCATCAGTTGTTTTCCACGGCTTTATCGTACACCCGGCGCAGGCCTTCCCGCAGGGAGATCTTCGCTTCCCACCCCAGTTTCTCCTTCACAAAATCCATGTTGCAATAGCGGGAATGCACCCCTACCGGTTTATCGAGCAATTGTTTGATCTCCGGGTTGTAGCCGGCAAATTCGGTGAAAATACCGATGATCTCCCGGAAACTGGTCAGCCGGCCCATGCCGATATTGATGGCCGTGCCGTCGTGAATGTGATCCATGGCCAATAGGATGCAGTCCAGCACATCGTCGATGTGCACGAAATCCCGCCCCTGATGACCGGAACCCCAGACTTCGAAAGGATCCTCTTTACGGGCCGCACGGGCGGCGATAGCCGGGATCGGGTAAGTCAGGTCCTGGTCCTCTCCGTAGCCAGAAAACGGACGAATGCAGGTTACCGAAACATTGTAGTAGGTAGCCGCGATATGCGCCAGGTACTCCCCGGTGAGCTTGCTCCATCCGTAGGTCATATCCGGCTGGCCCATGCGTTTGAAATTGATGTCGCTTTCCTTCAGAGCGATGGCGTCGCTTTCCGTTTGCAGATCAACGGGGTAAGCCGCGCTGGAGCTGGGGTACAGGACCCGCTCGGGTTGGTGGCGACAGATCCAGAAAAAGAATTCAGCGTCGATAGCCAGATCCAGGGCCACCATCATCGGATCGCCGTCGATCTTGGCCCTTCCGCCGACAATGGCCGCAAAGTGGAAGACATCGCTGAAGCGCTCCAGTTCGATACCGAAGCGATCTTTGAAATATTTTGGAGTATCGGCCAGGTCCCGCAGCGTTTCCCGGAAATCCTGCTGAATAAAGATCAGCCGGTTCGACTCACCGAAAAAGGTGGCGTTGCCGGAAGTTTCGCCCATTTCGGCATCCAGCCAGGTGCTGGGGTGGGTCCCAACGGAGAGGTCATCCACAAAAACGATACGATCCTCAGTGGTCGCGTAGAGGCGTTTCACCATATTCCGGCCGACAAATCCGCAGCCCCCGCTTACTAAATGTGTTTTTTTCATCTGTGCTATTTGGTCTTGAGCTACCGGGCAACGGTCGTATGCATTGCCGCGGGCAGAGACGCCCTATGCAGCGTCCTTATCCATTAATTTTCTTTTCAATCAGGTACAGGTTCCGATCCGGTGCATTCCGGGAAACCAGTTCGGCCAGGAAGCCGGTCAGGAACAAAAACGTTCCGATGATCATACAGGTCAGAGCAATAAAGAAATAGGGGTTGTCGGTGATCAGGATGGTCGGCAGGTTGGCGTTGAGCCGGTACAGCTTATTGACCCCGATGTAGAGGGAGGAACAAAGTCCCAGAATAAATATAGCCGTTCCCAGGGTACCGAACAGGTGCATGGGACGTTTGCCGAAACGCCCGACAAAAGTGATCGAGAGCAGATCCAGGAAACCGTTCACGAAGCGTTCCAGTCCGAATTTGGTGGTGCCGTATTTGCGGGCGCGGTGTTCCACCACTTTTTCACCGATTTTCTGAAAACCGGACCATTTGGCCAATAAGGGAATGTAGCGGTGCATCTCTCCGTAAACTTCGATCCCCTTGATCACTTCGTGCCGGTAGGCCTTCAGACCGCAGTTGAAATCGTGCAGCTCGATACCGCTGATCCAGCGGGTGATGCGGTTGAAAAATTTGGAAGGAATGGTTTTGGAGATCGGATCGTGCCGCTCCTTTTTCCAGCCGGAGATCAGATCGTAACCTTCTTCACTGATCATTTTTTGCAGGGCCGGTATCTCATCCGGGCTGTCCTGCATATCCGCGTCCATCGTTATGACCACCTTTCCTTTGGCGGCCGCAAATCCCGTGTTCAGGGCGGCTGATTTACCGTAATTGCGCCGGAATTTAATGCCAACGACATTCGGGTTGTTCCGGGCCAGTTCTTCGATCACAGACCAGGAAGTGTCACTACTCCCGTCATCCACCATGATGATCTCATATTGGTATTGCTCGCGCTCCACAACCCGTCGAATCCAGGCCTCCAGTTCCGGCAGGGATTCTTCCTCATTATATAAGGGAATAACAATAGAGAGATCCATAAATTTTAATATCAGAATAGATTCATTTGAATGGCGATGAAACGGCAACCGCTTATTTCCGCGCTACCGCACCGACCAGCAAACTCAGAATAAAGCCACCGATCAGGCTATAGGCGTAGCTTAAGAAAACCCGACCAATTGTAACGGAAAGGTCCAGCTCCGTATTGTCGCCCTGCCACAGCGGATTTTCCGCCAGCAATTCGCGCTGCAAATCTACCAGTCCGGGATCGAAAACACTAAAAAGGAGGTAATAAAAAAGGTAAAAGATGGCATTTGCGATCACAAAAACCAAAAAAGCCGACTGCAGGCTGCGTCGGAAAGCAGTAGTGTCCACCTGCTGGACGGCTCTGAACATAAATACCAGGTAGATCACCAGCGAGCCCCACCAGATCCAGGGGTTGAGCAGGTAAGCCCGGTCTATAAAATAAAACAGCAGGAAATACCCTACGGTGAGTACTCCTGCTATGATTCCATTAATTATTCCTTGTCTGTGCTTCATGTCATAAATGATGAATGATAAATGATGCGTGATAAGCGATGGTCATTGCTCCGCCGGAGCGCTCCATCAGTCATCACTTACCACCCATCGTTCACGTTAGGCAAAGGCCGGATTGTCTCTTTTAACCACCGCCGAAACGATGAGGTCAATGATCAGACCGGCTACTACGGTTCCAATGCCCGCAAAGATAGACATCATACCCGGATTCCACATAAAGCTCATCATTTCCATGGCATTTTCTGCTTCTTCCTCGGACATCCCCTGCTGGTTGATCATTTGCTCCATGGACGTCTCCCGGATGGTATTGAAAATATCCGGATCGATAAAGGAGAAATAGATGTAACTCCAAACGATGGTGATGAGGGTAATGGCCAGTACGACGATCCCTCCAACGCTGAAGGCGCGGCCGTAGCTGATGTATCCTCCCAGATCCTCATCGCGGTGGCTGGTCTGGGCGGCATAGATGAAATAAGCGATCAATCCCCAGATCAGAATGTTACTGATCCAGGTCATAGCCCCCGTGTCCCCGGGTTTAACCAGTCCGGTAATAGATAGTAACAAATTCAGTGCGATCAGGATCAAAGAGGCAATGAGCCCCTGAGTGAAAGCTTTTTTCGCATAAGGAACGGTGCTCGGATCAATCATATTCGGATTATCCAAAGTGTTCATAATTTAGGAATTTGATGTGTGTGTGAAAGATAGATTTCCCCATCAATTTCGCAATTATTTAGCGCCTCGCCAATTAATTCTACCAATCCACCAAAATCCTTGATTGATCGCCTCTGACAACCGCCAGAGCCCGGCCGGTCAGTTCCCGGCCAATAAAAGGAGAGTTCTTGGACCTGGACCGAATATCTTTTTTCTCCAGCGTCCAGTTCATTTCCGGATCGAAAGCCGTCAGGTTGGCCGTTTCGCCTTCCGCGATCACGGGTACCGGCAATCCCAGCAATTTTCGTGGAGCAATACTGAACTTCTCCACGAGCTGGGTCGCATCCAGCCTGCCGGCCAGTGCCGTACGGGCGGCCGCGTAGGCCGTTCCGAGGCCCACCGCCCCGAACTTGGCGTAGGAGAACTCAAGTTGCTTGGCTTCCACCTCCAGCGGTACGTGGTTGCTGGTGATCAGATCGATCGTTCCGTCCTGCAATCCGGCGATAAGTGCATCCCGGTCTTCTTCCGTGCGCAGGGGCGGCAGCACCTTCAGCATAGAGTCAAAACCCTTGAGATCCTCTTCGGTAAAAAACAGGTTGAGGGCGGGCACCGAACAGCTTATTTGCAGCCCTTCCTTCTTGGCCTGCCGGATCAGGGATACCGCCCGGGTGGTTGAGATGTTGTGCAGGTGCAGGCGGGATTCGCTGTAAGCCAGAATATCGATATCGCGCTGTACCATCAGGGATTCGGCCAGGGCGGGTATGCCTTTCATGCCCAATTGGGTACTCACGACCCCTTCGTGCATCTGTCCGCCGGGAATGATACTCGTCTCGTGGGGATGATTGAGGATAACGCCTCCGAATGCCTTGGCGTACAAAAGGGCGCGCATGAGCAGGCCGGCGTGGGCCACGGGCAATTTGCCGTCCGAAAAAGCCACCGCACCGGCAGCCTGCATATCGAGCATCTCGGTGATCTCCTTACCGGCACAGTCCTGGGAGACCGCTCCGATCGGATAAAAATCCACCAAAAAATCGCGGGTGCGCTGGAGAATGTAGTGCACTTCCGATTTGGAATGCACACAGGGTTGCGTATTCGGGAAACTGGCCACCCCGGTATAACCACCCGCCATGGCGGCTTCGGCGGCGTGTTCCAGGTCTTCCCGGTGCTCTAGTCCCGGGTCTCCGGTTTGGGCTCCGATATCCAGCCAGCCCGGAGAAAGCAAAGCCCCTTTCAGGTCCCAGGAATCATCAGCGTCGGAAACGGAAATTCCGGTGCCGACCCGGGTGATCACGCCCTGGTCGATCAGTAGATCCAGTTGTTCTCCCTGGTGGGAAGAGTTGGGATCGGTAATGGTGGCATTGCGAATTAGCAACTTCATAAAAGTCCAAAAATTTGGCCAAAAATAGTAAAAAGGGGCTGATTAGTAAGAGTGACTTTCGTTTTAATAGCCCCAGAAATGTACCTTTGTTTGGTTAAACCCAGAAATCCCGTGCAAATAAGCCAATTCTACCAAAAGCGCAACCATCTTATTTGGGGGATAATAATTTGCATACTAATTCCCAGTAGTAGCTTTTTAAGGGGACAATCCAGTGATCAGGAAAACACCGCTGACTCTCTGGATATTCGCTTGCAGCTTATTATCAACCAGACCGATCCAAGCCAGCAATTCCCGGTCCTGCTGGATTTGGCCAGGGACAATGCCAAACGCATGAATTCCCTGACGGTACAATACCTGGAAGAAGCTCTCTACGGCCTTTCTTCCCACGATCCGCTCGTACCCGCTGCTACCAGTTTCCTGATCGGAGAGTTCCTGAATGTCAATCTGCAAAAGTTTGAATTAGCGCTGGCCCACTACCGGAAAGCCAGAAGGCAATTGCCCGCTCAGGCTGCCCCCCTGCGACTGCTTATCCTGGAAAGAATTGCCGCTTTATCGCTGTTCCTGCAGGATCTGGAATCAGCCATTCCGGCTACCGACAGCTGCATACTGCTCGCCCGAAAGCTGGAGGCCTGGTTCCCACTCGCCCATTGTCTGAACTGCAAAGGCAATATCCGCCGCGATTATTATCTGGAACCGCCTAACGAAATATCTTATTACCGGGACGCTCTGGAATACCACAAATACTCTTTCCGGGAAAATGCCGCCCGGAAAGATACCAATGCCACCCTGCTCAATCTTTACTTTATCACCTCCATCAATCTGGCCATTGATACCATCTTCCCGCGGGAGGAAGCCTATCTCGATACGGCGTCCATGTACATCACGCCGGATAGCATCTACGATGACTTTCGCGCCCAGAACTGGTACCTCCGGGGGCAGCTGCTCACCAAAAGGGGGAATTATGCGGCAGCCCTCGATACCTTTCAGGTCGCTCTGGATCAGTTCACCCAAAACACGGACACCACCCGGATGATGCAAACCCACTACTTCCTCGGGGATGTCTTACACCGGCAGGGGCAATTTGCGGCGGCCTTGTCGCAACTGATGTCTGCCCTCGATCTCGCCCCCATTGTGGGATCGATCATGGACCTGAAGGATATCTATACATTGCTGCACGCTACCCAAAAAGGCCTCAATAATCCCGCCGAGGCGCTGGCCGCCCACGAAACCTTATTCCAACTGGAAAAACAGGGAGGCATCGACGATCGGAACCGCCTCCTGATGGGTATGGAAGCCCAGTATGGATTGGAAGAAAAGCAACAGGAGATCCTTGAAAAGCAGCAGGAATTGATCAAACAGAACGATTATTACCGGCAACTGCTGGCGGGCACCCTGATCCTGATCGTATTACTTGGTCTGTTGCTCTACAGCTTCCTCAAGGCCCGCAAAAACCGGAATGAGCTGCGCACCCGCAATGCCATTATCATCCAGCAAAAACAGCAACTGGAAGAACTGGACGATATGAAATCTCAGTTTTTCACCAATATATCGCACGAGTTAAAAACGCCCCTGGCCCTGATCAAAGCTCCTTTGGAATACCTGCAAAAACAATTCAGCATCAGCCAGGGTGGTGATTTTTTTCTGAATACTGCGCTCAGCAATACCAGTCGCCTGGAACAACTCGTGAACGAACTCCTGGATTTCAGTAAGATCGAATCCGGAAAATCCCGCTTGAACCTGCGCCCGTACGATCTGGAAGTACTAATACTTCAACTCCTGGAAAGCTTCCGACCGCTCGCACAGTCCAATGAAATTGACCTGATCTGGCAAGGCCCCGAAAACTCGCCGGTAATGGCCTGGACCGATCAGGGTGCATTCCAGAAGATCCTCAGTAATTTGCTCAGTAATGCGATCAAATTCTCCAGTACGGCTACCTCCATCACAGTCAATCTCCAGGCTCAGAACGGCGTGGCCATCCTCTCGGTAAAGGACCAGGGTCCCGGTATTTATCCGGATGACCTGCCCAATATTTTCAATCGCTTTCACCAGTCCAGCCATAAGGACGTACACCGCAACAACAGTACCGGGATCGGCCTGTCTCTAAGTTGGGAACTGGCCCATCTGATGGACGGCAAACTTACCGTGGAAAGTGCACGCGGCACGGGCAGTACCTTCTGCCTCACCCTTCCACTGGCGGAAACATCCGATCTGCCGCACCAGCAAAACGGCAGCGAAGAGACCGATAAAAGCAAAATGATCACCCAGGATATTTTCAGTGAGATGGAAAGCCTCGACAAGCATTCCAACCACATCCTGATCGTGGAAGACCATGCGGAACTACGTAATTATCTGGCCAAACTGCTGGGTCGTTATTTTCAGGTCTATACCGCTTCCAACGGACAGGAAGCCATCGATCTGATCTCGGCGATAGATTCTCCCCTGCTCATCCCCGGTCAGGCCCTGATCATTTCGGACCTCATGATGCCGGTGATGGATGGGTTCGAACTGCTGCAGGTACTGAAAGAGAATGAACAGTACCACAGCATTCCGGTGATCATGCTGACCGCCCACCGGGAACGATCCGAGCGGTTGAAGGCACTCGCCGTAGGGGTTGACGATTATCTGGTAAAGCCGTTTGACAATCAGGAATTACTCATTCGGATCAAAAACCTGATCACCCGCAACCGGGAGAAAGCCCAGCAGTATCCGACGGCCGGAGATGCCCGGCACGATAATCCCAGCCCCAAGGGGATCGGTCAGAACCGGTCGTCACTGGATGGAGAGCAACTGAAATGGTTGAAAGATCTGGAAGCATACGCCGTCAAGCACATTGCGGACAGCCAGTTTAGCGTCAGTTTCCTTAGCAATTACGCCAACATGAGTGAGCGGAATTTTCAGCGCCACATCAAAAAAACCACCGGTCTGACGCCCTCGGAATACATCAAGGAGATCCGCCTCCACCACGCCCGCCAATTGTTGGAATCGGGCCAGGTGAAAAGTGTGAAAGCGGTTTCCAGGGCGGTCGGCTTCAGTAGCCAGGAATATTTTTCGGACCTGTTCCACAATCGCTTCGGGCGACGCCCCTCCACTTATCTGGGTTGAGCGGCCGGTAGTGAATTTTTAAACATGAATCACCCCGGATTTTACAAAAGGCGGTGTATGACCTCAGAGAGGTAGGGTGTACAATCTGAGGGGTAAAAGTTGCGGTTGGTTTTAAAAAAAATGTTCTCAAAATTAGTGATCTTGAAATCGCCAAATCACAAGTCACCATTATGAGAACACCATCTAAAGCTAGTAATAAAGTTTGGAAAGAAAAAGCGGTATTGCGAGGTAAACAATTAAACAGGGCCAAGCAAGAGCTAAAGCGTCAAAAGCTTAAGGCTACAAAATGGCGATCGGCCTATTATGAATTGAAAAAAGCGCAATCAGTCAGGCCAGTGAGGAACTATAGTTATCCATTAGAATTGATATGGATATCTATTTTGATGCACATTAATTTTAATGTTAGCTTGAGAGGGGTCAGCCAAAGCGTAGTGAAGTTAGGGGAGCTATACGGCTTATCCCTTCCTAAGCTCAGCCATATGAGTGTTAGAAACTGGTGCTTGAAGTTTGGACTATATTGTTTAAACCAACCCTTGGCAAAAGGTAAATACGTATTGATCAGTGATGAAAGTATAGAGATCGGTCGGGAGCGTCTGGCTTTACTCTATGTGGTGCCAATAGAAGTTTATAGCCCGATCGAGCCCTTGACGATGGAGGATGTAAAAGTATTGGATCTGGGAGTCCAGCCCTCGTGGAGTTCAGCCCAACTGGCCCAAAAGATTAAGCACAAGGTGAAGGCCTATGACTTAGAGATCGTCTATGGCATCTCTGATAATTGCAGTAA
>NZ_PDUD01000022.1 GCF_002646595.1 Flavilitoribacter nigricans DSM 23189 = NBRC 102662 | reverse complement strand
CTTACTCTGGACTGCTCTGCTGGCTATCCCCAACCAACCAATTTAACGGCGGTCGATAATTGTGACGGAATTATGGTGGCTAGTCCGGTCAGCCAGTTTATTTTCCGTGGTTGCCCGAACAACTTCACCGAAGTCCGTACCTGGACCTTCAGCGATACCTGTGGCAATAGCACCAGTGTATCTCAGACCATTCATGTCTTAGACGATCAGGTTCCGATCATCATAGATATGACTCCACCCGATCTGACGCTATCCTGTAATGAAGACTATCCCGCGCCGGAGGGTTTAACGGCTATCGACAATTGTGACGGCATTATTATCGCCAGCCCTGTAGTACAAATAACCTCAGGTGATTGCCCGAATGAGTTCACCGAAGTCCGCATCTGGACCTTCAGGGATACCTGTGGGAATACCTTATCCACGAGCCAGACGATCCATGTCTTAGACGACGAGGCTCCGGTCATTCAGGAATCGCTACCGCCCGATCTGGTCTTAGCTTGTGCCGAAGACGTACCCGCACCCGCAAGTCTGACCGCTATCGACAATTGCGATGGAAAGGTGACCGCTATCCTGTTCGAGGAGATCAACCTGGGAGATTGTGCCCATGATTTTACCCTGATGCGCACCTGGACTTTCAGCGATGCCTGCGGTAATACATCTACTCACCAACAAACGATCCAGGTCCTGGACGACATTCCACCCTTCGCAGATTGCCCACCTTCACCCGCGGCACCGATCGAATGGTCCGCTGATTTTAATACGGTGCCGGTACCTTCTAATACGCCGCAGGATCCCAGTATTGATCCCACTCTTACCGGTTTCCCGTCGAATGTGTCGGATAATTGTATCTCGGCACCTTCAGTGGCGTACCAGGACGATATTGAATTTTTCGGCCCCTGCAATACGCCGGGGCAGCTCATCTGGCGGGTGACCAGGACCTGGACGATCGAAGACAATTGCGGGAATGTTACCGCTTGTGTACAGGTTTTTGATTTCATCGATACGACACCGCCTAATCTGGGTTGCAAAACAAATACCCCGCCGCTAACGCTGAGTTTGGAGGGGAGTGCCTCGATCACTCCGGAAACGATCGTGAGTACGGTCTCTGACAACTGCGGAAATGTGGACCTAAGCATATCAAAAGCTTTGTTTAATTGTTCGGATGTCGGTAATAATACCGTGGTGCTTACCGCAGTCGATGAGTGTGGTAATACGAGCAACTGTAGCGCTACCATTAGAGTCGTTTCGGCCGATGCGGATGGGGATGGCGTTGCCGATTGTGATGATAATTGTCAGCTTACGCCCAATCCAAATCAGGCCGACCAGGACAAGGACGGCATTGGCAATGTATGTGACGACTGCAATAACAACCAGGGTGGTGGCCAGTGCGACGACGGTGATCCTTGTACGATCAATGATACCTTAAATGCCCAGTGCCAATGCGTCGGGCAGGAGATCGATTCGGACGGCGATGATGTGCTCGATGGATGTGATATCTGTCTGGGTGATGATGCATCCGGAGATAGCGACGGGGACGGTATCTGCGATGATATCGACACCTGTCCGGACGGCGATGACAACATCGACTCGGACGGAGACGGTGTAGCCGATGCCTGTGATCTTTGTCTGGGTAACGACCTGACCGGCGATGCGGATCAGGACGGTATCTGCGATGAACTGGATATCTGTCCGGACGGCGATGACAATCTGGATACGGATGGCGACATGGTCCCGGACGCCTGCGATCAATGCCCCGGAGCAAACGACAGCGTTGATACCGATGGCGATGGCATCTGCAACGAACTGGATATCTGCCAGGGCTCCGATGATCATATTGATACGGATCTGGACGGCGTACCCGATGGTTGCGACCAGTGTCCCGGTGAAGACGACCGGATTGACGACAATAACAATGGTATTCCCGATGCCTGCGAACAGAACTGTGAAGATCTTTTTGTCAGTATCGGCAATTGCCAAACGGTTTATAATGGCTACGCCCCGGCTGCCTGCACGGATCTGACGGCCACTGTTTCCGGCGGCGTCATGCCATTCAGCTATAGTTGGAGTACGGGAGAAACCACAGAAAAGATTGAAGTTTGTCCTGCGAGCAGCACCCTTTATAGCGTTACGGTGGTGGATGCGGAAGGCTGTGATGCGGTAAATGAGGTCAGCGTGGAGGTCATCAATGTAGCTTGTGGGAAGAATGGAAAGAACGTGGCGCTTTGTAATAACGGGCAACCGATCTGTGTTCGGAAAAACGATGTGCCAGCTTTACTGGCCGCCGGCGCTACGCTGGGTCCTTGCGGTTCGGTTCCTTGTTCAGAAGCTGCTTCCCGTAATCTCCTTGGGAACGGAAATGCCGGTTCCGGTGAAAGTTCGTTCAAACGGCCCCGGGATTTTACGGTGTATCCCAATCCCGCACGGACGGAACTGAATGTTCGACTCACTGATTTCCTGGGCCAAGACGTATCTATCCTTATTTACAACCGACTGGGAACGGTAATCCTGCTACACCGGATAGCGGAAGTACAGACGGGGATTGAGCGCTTGAAATTGGGCGAACTACCACCAGATGCCTATCTCATTCGGCTAAAAACCGAAGAATTGGTGATCACGAAGAAGTTTGTCGTAATCAGAAATTAGTACGCCGTGCAGAACTGGTGGTTGGTACCGGCAGATTCCGGATATCGGCCACCAGTTAAGCCCGGATTAAAACAATCGGAATAATAGAAAGAAGAATAAGATGGCCAGGCAGCCTGTTCCCTAAATAATACGCCACTGAAAATTAGGATTACTGCCGGAGGATAAAGCTATAAAATGAGGATTATCAGTAGGAATTTAGTATTATTCGTACCGAGAATAATACACTGTTAAGCTGGACGCATCGTCCATGCGTAGCTCGAATGAAATGAACCCAATATGAAGATCCTGCTGGCCTCCATCGGTACCCGGGGCGATATGGAACCCTTTCTGGCCATCGGGGAGATCTTGCTGCATCGCGGTCACGATGTCGTGTGTCTTTTCCCGGAACAATTCCGCAAACTGGCGGAGGAATCCGGTTTCCGCTTTGCTTCCCTGGGGACGGAATTCCTTGAAATGCTCGAAAGTGAGGACGGAAAGGCCGCCCTGGGCGGAAATAGCTCGGGATTCGGGAAATTTCTGGCCTATCTGCGGCTGGCCCGGAATTACAGCAAGATGAACAAGGAATTGATCCGGCGCCAATCGGTGATCATTGGTCAGGAACAACCGGACCGTATAGTATCCAACGGTAAAGCGCTTTATTCCCTGATGTGGACCGTAGATCATCCCGGTCAGAACATCAACATCAGTCCGGTGCCCTATCTGCACTACGTACCTGGGCACAGCCATTTGGCCTTTCATCGTAATTTCGGCGCCTTTCTGAACCAGCAGACTTTCCGGATCGCCAATTTCGGACTGCTCTCCACCACCATGAAGGCGGTAAAATGGCTCGGACTCGAAAAGCAGATCAGCCGAAAAGAAATAAAGGCAGTCATTGCCGGTAACCGGACGATCTACACCATCTCACCCTCCCTTTTCCCCCGACCGGCTACCTGGCCCGATCATCTGCAGGTGCTGGGTTACCACGAACGTGATAAGACCGTCAACTGGCAGCCCGCTGCGGATCTGGAAGCTTTCCTGGATCGCCACGAAAAGCTGTTGCTGCTCACCTTCGGAAGTATGACCAACCCCCGGCCGGAAGAGAAGACGGCCATTTTGCTGGATATTCTGGAAAGGAATAAGATCCCCGCACTGATCAACACGGCCTCCGGTGGCCTGGTGGTACCCAAAAAATATAACCGCGATCTGTTCTATTTTGTCGATCAGATCCCTTACGACTGGGTGCTGCCCAAAGTGTACGCCGCTGTGCACCACGGAGGATCGGGCACTACCCATATGGGACTGCGGCACGCCTGTGCCACAATGATCATCCCGCACATCATCGACCAGTTCGTCTGGAACCGGATGGTAGCAAAATTGGGGGCGGGGCCATTGGGGGTACCGATCGATAAAGTCAGCACCTCAGCTCTGGAGCCAAAATTGATCGAACTGTTCAATAATCCCGCATACAAAAAGAACGCAGAGCGATTGGGGCGGCAAATGCAAGAGGAAGATTTCACCGAAGAGCTGTACCGGACGATCGTGGCTCCGGTATAAACCAGGGAATCAAGTCGATAAATGATACAAGCAAACAAATTCCGGCTTATTGATCTGACGAAATGGGCGGTGGTCTTACTGCTTAGCGGGCTGCTGTTGATATTTACCTATGAGTTGTATGTTGAAGAGTGGCTTTTAGCCCGTGCCGAGAAACGGGTGCAAAACAGTATACAAACCAACTATTTGGAGCGAAAGGTCCAATTAGCGGAACTGCTGAACTTCCTCGAAGACCTAGACCTGCCCCCGCTAACCGAAATTGAATTCACCGGGAAAGAAAATTGGTATATCCATCTAAGCCGTGATGATAGTGATTCCATTACGTTTAACCTGGCCGCACTCGATCATCTGGAAGAAACCACAGATTACCGGGTTAGAGATCTCGAATTCCTGCAGGACGGGAGGGTAAAGCTCATCATGCCGGATACGACGGTGATCCTAACGGTCTGGAACTGGGAAGGTGACAGCAGAAAAAACGATAAATATAGCCCAAAGCTGATGGCTTATCTGGGACTCTCGGACACCCCATTGGAACAACTGTACACCTTGCTCAAAAATGCGGATACGGAGGCCGTATTTATCCATCAAGACCGTAGTATTTCTATCCGGTACGACGGGCACAGCCTTTGTCAGTACGAATATTTTGTCCCTTCCGGAACGGTGCGGAAAGTACCGGATTACTATACTTCATTAGGTCAAAGGATCTTCTGGGGACTGCGCCGGAGCAATTTGTTCTGCGGATTTGCCAGATACGATAAGTAAATGGCGGCCGCTGTCCGGGTGAAAAGGACGGTAGCATCTCTAACCGCTGTTCAGCCGGGTATTCTGCTATTTTTTTTACATCTTTACAGAGGACCCTTTAGCGGTATATCCCGCAAGATCTTTAGTACCTAACCAATGAATCTTAGCTACGCCAGTGGAACCAGCACGGTGCCCCTGTTGGGCATTACGATCGGCGACCAGTTCGATGAGATCGTGAAAACCTATCCCGACAATGAAGCACTGATCGTACACCACCAGAACATTCGGTGGACTTACCGACAACTACAACAGGCCGTCAACGAATGTGCCCGTGCACTCGTCGCCTGTGGGATCAAAAAAGGAGACCGGGTCGGTATCTGGTCACCCAATCGCTACGAATGGGCGGTTATGCAGTTCGCTACCGCCAAGGCAGGGGTGATCCTCGTCAATATTAATCCATCCTACCGCGTTCACGAATTGGCTTATGCGCTCAACCAATCCGGTTGCGTCATGATCGTCACTGCGGATAAATTTAAAAGTTCCGATTACGAAAGTATGATCCACGAGCTGGCGCCGGAGCTGGAACAGGCTGCCTTCGGTCAATTGCAGTCCGAAAAATTACCCCAGCTGCGCGCGGTTGTTTCCCTGGCCGAGAAACCAGGGCGGGGTATGCTTTCCTGGGAGGAATTCATGCAGCGCTCGGCGGAAGTGTCGGAAGCAGACCTGAGCGACATCCAGCGGAGCCTGAGCTTTGATGACCCCATCAACATTCAATACACCAGCGGCACTACCGGCTATCCGAAAGGGGCTACCCTCAGTCATCACAATATTCTCAATAACGGTTATTTCGTGGCCCGGACCATGGAGTTTTCGGATCAAGACCGGCTGATCATTCCGGTGCCGCTCTACCATTGTTTCGGGATGGTTATGGGCAATTTGGGATGCATGACGCACGGGGCCACCATGATCTACCCGAGTGAAGGTTTTGAACCGCTGGCCGTACTGCAGGCAGCGGAAAAGGAACGCGCTACGGCGATCTACGGCGTGCCGACCATGTTTATCGCGATGCTGGAGCAATCCGGTTTTGACGACTTTGATCTGACCAGTCTGCGTACCGGGATCATGGCCGGATCGCCCTGCCCGATCGAAGTACTGAAGAAAGTCCAGTCGCTGATGAACATGAGCGAAGTGCAGGTGGCCTACGGGATGACGGAGACCAGTCCGGTCAGCACCCAAACCCGCATGGGCACCCCGCTGGAGAAACAGGTGAGTACCGTAGGGCAGATCCATCCGCACCTGGAAGTTAAGATCATCGATCAGGAAACCGGACAGGTGGTGCCCATTGGCGTACCCGACGAACTGTGCACCCGCGGTTACAGCGTAATGCTCGGCTACTGGGACAATATCGAACAAACGCGGGAAGCCATCGATGCCGCCCGCTGGATGCATACCGGCGATCTGGCGGTTATGGACGACGAGGGCTATGTAAACATTGCCGGCCGGATCAAAGATATGATCATCCGGGGCGGAGAAAATATCTATCCCCGGGAGATCGAAGAATTTCTCTACACCCATCCGGCGATCAGCGATGTGCAGGTAATCGGCCTGCCCGATAAAAAGTACGGGGAGGTTGTCATGGCCTGGGTGAAACTGAAGGAGGGCCAGAAGGTCACGCCCGAATCGCTCAGGACCTTTTGCGAAGGAAAGATCGCTCATTTCAAAGTACCGGCTTATTTCCGGTTTACCGAGGATTTTCCCATGACCGTCACCGGTAAGATCCGGAAAGTGGAAATGCGGCAGATCAGCGTCAAAGAACTGGAACTGGACCAAGCCAATCGTATTGAAACAGCCTGAACAACAAGTTGACATCGAGGATGAGCTGCTGGTCGTCAATCACGTCAGGCACGGGATCCGGTGGTTACGGCCCGCCGGCAGCAGGTCCGAGCCGGTACTCGTCTTCCTACACGATGCACTGGGGTCTATTCCCCAGTGGAAGGACCTGCCGGAAAGGATGGTGAGGAGTCTTGGCCTGCCGGCCGTATTGATCGAACGGCAGGGACACGGGCAGTCTTCGCCTTTGGTGGGAAAACGAAGGCCGGATTACCTGCACTACGAGGCACATACCGTACTGCCGGCCGTGTTGGATGCGCTGGGCGTAACCCATCCGGTATTGATCGGGCACAGTGATGGCGGTACCATCGCACTGTTGTACGCCTCCCGCTTTACACCGCTTGCCGTTGTGAGTATTGCCGCCCATATTTTCGTGGAAGAGGTTACGTTGCAAGCCATCGGGGAAAATCTCGCGCAACAGGCTGTCCTTCGGGAACGATTGTACCGGTATCACGGTGAAAAGACCGGAGCCCTGTTCGAGGCCTGGGCCGATACTTGGCAGTCGGAAGCGTTTCGCGATTTTAATATTGAATCGGAACTGACCGGGATCAAGGCCCCCATCCTGATCGTCCAGAGTGAAGACGACGAGTACGGAACGGAACTGCAGGTACGAGGGATCGGCCGGCAGGTGAGCTCTGGCGTCAAACGGATCTGCCTGCTGGAGCGGGGCGGTCATATGCTGCATCTGACGCGCCCGGGGCTACTGGCCGCCGAGATCACCGGTTTTTTATCCGAGGTCTTGCCGGGTTGAGATAGGAGGTAAAGCAAAACGTGCGGGCGTGTGTATCCCAACTTGCACCAATCATTGCTCAGTGATAGGTGCAGCGGACCGTTCTGAAGATTTTCCGTATCGGTTGATGAGGTCGCTACGCTGTAGCTCTATGTATTTTCATCCCTTTGGGCTGAAAATAGGACGGTGCGCTGCACCTAATATTTGATGCAAGGTAGTTTGGTGCTGACCTGCTGGTGACAGTCAGGATTTCCAAATCGCTTTGGTCAGTATAGGTGCAGCGCACCGTCATAGGTCCAGATTAGAGCGTGATCTATTGTTCCAGGTGCAGCGCACCGCCATAGTTCCAGAATAGGACGGCACCCATTTTCCAGGTGCAGCGCACCGTCCTAATGATCAACTGCTGGAGGAATCCCAATATCTCCAGGGCTATGCCCTTCCCCGATTTGATCGCAATCATGCAGCTATAAATATTTCAGGGCTATGCCCTTATCCATGTCTAGCGGGGTAGCTGCGAAAATAATTGTAGATCAGTAAGGGGATTTGAATCAAAGTGCGTAGCCCTGGCCAGGTATTGATCTGGAATGTCCGTTTTCCTATTCCATTTACCGGACGCAACATAAAATGCTAATGTTGAGCTAAAGGGGTATTTGAGATAGACAACATGCGGGCTACAACAATTCCCAATAAAGATTATTTGCTTAACTTAACGCGGTCCCGGTTTATCTGATCAATAACAACACCTAATGCAAAGAATAGCTTTACCCATTACGCTGGGCCTGCTCACCCTGCTGATCGTCGGCTGTGGCCCCAGATTATTGATGAAACCCTACGATCTCGCCAAAGTACAACGCCTATACAGCGATGGCGTCGGCGATGCCGCCAAACCCCAGCCCTGGGAAATATCCAATCAGTTGGTGGCGATCACTCCCGAAAATGGACAGCTGGTCTGGAAAGAATTTGACGGCGAAAAATACCTGCTGGTCTCTTCCTGGAAGGAGGATACGATCTTCTATAAAAATGACGAAAAAACGGGTAAATACAATACCGGTAATTACCCGATCTGGGTAACGGCGGCACCGCAGTTACAGGATGTGTGCCGTACGCCCGCCTTCGGCCGCAAGGAAGGGCTGGATTTTCGACTCAAGCAATTGCTGGGCCTGCCGCCCAATGTGGAGAAGAAATATTTTGTGGAATTCTGGGTACGCGCGCAGGATGTGTTCCGGCCCTGCCCGGATGCGGAAATATCGGATTCCAACTGTGAACTGGCTTTTCCCGAAACGGCCACGGATGACCATAAGACCTGGATCAATGACCTGCGGCTGACATCCTATTACAACTCCAAATGGGACCGCAATTACCCCTGGACGGAACTGGGGTATACCTACGACTGGAATCCGAAGAACAAAACCAGGGTCGGCATGAGCGAATTTGTGATCGGCAAGAACAAAAATATCATTGTCCATGGCTTTCACACTACCGAAGCCTATTGCGCTTTGTCGAAAAAATAGTCCCCGTGTGGGATATAAAGCTATCATCGCGGCGATAGACGAATGTACTATAGTAGAGTCCCGTCCATTGTTCAAATTGCGATTGACCATCCAATCGTTGAATCATACAAATACGAACCATCACCGAGTGTGAGCTTGGTCCGGCCAACCGGTTTCGGATGAAAGCTAATTTCACAGGCAAATCTGCCGGGGCACCGGCATGATCTGTACCCGAACATTACCGGGCAGTGAAACATACTCTAACCAAAATCTTTAACCCGATGCGAAAGTTTACCACTTTTTCCTATTGTCTGCTCTTCGGCCTGCTGCTGACGGCCGGCGCTTTTACGGCTGAGGCCCAGGGCACCCGCTTGCTGCGGCAGCCGACCATCAGTGAGAATTACCTGGCCTTTGTATACGGCGGTGATATCTGGCGATCCGATCTGGACGGACAAAATGTGCGCCGTATTACCAGTACACCGGCGGTAGAGAGCGATCCCCATTTCTCGCCCGACGGCAAATGGCTGGCCTTTACCTCCAATCGTTCCGGCGGCAGTTCCGTTTACATCGTGCCCGTAGCGGGCGGCAATCCCACCCGGCTGACCTGGCATCCATCTGCTTCGGGTGTGCGGGGCTGGACCGCCGACGGCAAGCACGTGCTGTACGCCTCCACCCGGGAAAGTGCTCCGGTCTCCTACAACAAACTCTGGACGGTACCCGCAACGGGCGGCCCTTCCGTCAAGGTAAGTGAGCAGTGGGGCTACGACGGCTCTTACTCCGAAGATGGCAAGCGGATCATTATCGATAAAATGAGCCGTTGGGATACCGAATGGCGGGCCTACCGCGGCGGACAGAACACGCCGCTCATCCTGCTTGATTTGTCCAACCAGAGTGAAGTATTACTTCCCAACGAAAGCACCACGGACATTCAGCCGCTCTGGCTGGGCGACGAGATCTTTTTCCTATCAGATCGCGACTGGACCATGAACGTCTGGGCCTATTCCGTAGATGGCGGCCAGCTGCGGCAGGTAACGGATTTTAAAGCGACCGACGTCAAGTCGCTGGGTGGGCACGACGGTCAACTGATCGTGGAACAGAACGGTTACCTGCACACCGTAGACCCGGCTTCGGGCGATACCCGCCAGCTGGAGATCACCGTGATCGGAGATTTTCCCTGGGCGGAACCCAAATGGGAGGATGTGAGTTCCCGCGCTACCGCGGTATCGCTGTCCCCTTCGGGCAAACGGGCTCTGATGGAAGCGAGAGGCGAGATCTTTACCGTGCCGGTAGAGTACGGAGATCCCCGCAACCTGACCCAAAGTTCGGGTGCTGCCGACCGGAATCCGATCTGGTCGCCCAAGAAGGATCAGATCGCCTGGTTTTCCGATGCCGGGGGTAAAGGCTACGCTTTGCATCTGACCGATCAGGACGGGATGTCCGAATCCAAAACCATTTCGATCGGGGAATCCAAACTGGCCTGGGATCCGGTATGGTCACCCGATGGCGCCTACATTGCCTTCGTGGACGATGATGTACGCATTCAGGTCCTGGAACTGGAAAGCGGTAAGATCACCACGGCCGACGTCGGAGGGAACAACCTGGACCGCAGCCGTAGCGGTCTGGCCTGGGCGGCGGATTCCAAAAAACTGGCCTACGTCAAATCGGGCGAAAATAATTTCCGTCGGATCATGGTCTACGATCTGGATACCCAAAAAGCCCAGGCACTTACGGATCCCTTCGCCGATGCCTTCGCTCCGGCCTGGGATCGCGATCAGAAACACCTCTATTTCCTCGCCAGTACCGAACTGGCTTTGGGCTCGGGTTGGGCCAACACTAGTGCCATGCAGGCGGATCCGGATTACGCCGCCTACGTGATCGTGCTGCAGAAAGGAGAAGATTCCCCTTTTGTACCCCGCAGTGACGAGGAAGAGGTCGAAAAGGAGAAGAAGGAAGAAAAAGAGGAAGAGGCAGCGGAAAAGGAAGAAGAAAAAGAAGAGGATAAAGATAAAGACGATAAGGAAGCCGAAAAGGATAAAAAAGATAAAGAGAAAAAGCCGATCGTTATCGATTACGAGCAGGTGGAGCGGCGGACGATCGCCTTGCCGATGCCTACGGCCAACTACCGCAGTACGGTGGCCGGCCCCGAAGGGGTACTTTTCGTTACGGAACGCAAACCGGGCAGTTCCGGACTGGTCCTGCACAAATTCACTTTGAAAGAACGCAAAGCCAAAGAATTCGAGACCGGCGTTCGGCAGGTATCCGTTTCGGCTGATGCCAAAAAGATCCTGACCCAGACGGGCTCGGGCTGGAAGGTGAGCAATACCGGCGGCAACGATACCAAAGGCGGCAAGAGCCTGTCCGTTAAGTTGAATATGAAACTGGACCGGATGGCGGAATGGCGGCAGATGTTCGAAGAAGCCTGGCGCTACGAACGGGACTATTTCTACGATCCGGGCATGCACGGCCGCAACTGGCAGACGGTCTACGAGCGCTACGCACCGCTGGTACCCTACATTCGCCACCGCTCGGATCTTACGAGCATTCTCGATCAGATCAACGGAGAACTTTCCGTCGGGCACAGTTTCGTATTCGGCGGGGACTATCCCGAAACGGATCGGTCGGTCGTTGGTTTACTGGGTGCAGACCTGGAAGCCCACGACGGGCGCTGGCGCATCACCCGCATCTATACGACTGAAAGCTGGAACCCGACTCTTTCCAGTCCGCTGGATCGGCCGGGGCTCAAGGTGGAGACGGGCAATTACCTGGTCGGCGTCAATGGTCAGGAACTGACGGCGGATAGCAGCCCGTTCGAATGGCTGGACGGTACCGCCGGACGGCAAACCACCATTCACATCAACGACAAACCTTCTTTTGAGGGCGCCTGGACGGCGATCGTGGAGCCCATTCGCAGTGAAAATGCACTACGCCAGCGGGGTTGGGTAGAAGACAACCGGCGTCTGGTAGACCGCCTGTCCAACGGACGCCTGGCCTACATCTGGGTACCGAATACCAGTGGCGGTGGTTTTGTTTCTTTCAATCGCTACTACTTCGCCCAGCAGGATAAGGAAGGCGCGGTGATCGACGAGCGCTTCAACGGCGGTGGATTACTCGATGACTACATGGTGGATCTGATGACGCGCTCCCTGCGGGCGGCTATTACCAATGAGGTGCCGAACGGAAAAGCCTTCCGTTTACCGGCGGGTATCCTGGGACCCAAGGTGTTGCTGATCAACGAACGCGCGGGTTCCGGCGGGGATTTCTTCCCCTGGGTCTTCCGTCAGCAGGAAGCCGGGCCGCTGATCGGGGCACGTACCTGGGGAGGTTTGGTAAAATCTTCCGTACATTACGGCCTCGTTGACGGTGGTGCGCTGACGGCTCCGGATAATGCCGTTTTTGATCCGATCAACAATAAGTTCATCGGAGAAAATGAAGGTATCGCACCGGATATTCCCGTACGCCAGGACGCCAAAGCCCTGTCCGAAGGTCGCGATCCGCAACTGGAACGCGCCGTACAGGAAGTCCTGCGCATGCTGGAACAACAACGGACACCACAGGTCACGCCTCCGCCTTTCAACACACCGGCGGTGGAGAAGAAATAAGCAGGGTGGTGGGCAGTCGATTTTTCCCACTGCGGGAAATCGACTGCCCACCGACCTGAATGGAAAACAAAATCTACATGACGACACGAAACAACACGCTACTCGTACTGCTCACTTTGATCCTTTCGGTACAGGTATTATCCGCTCAGAAAACTTCTGGAAATCCGCTATTCGACGGCTGGTATGCCGATCCGGAAGGCACGGTATTCGGCAATCGGTATTTCATTTATCCCACCTATTCGGACGTTTACGAAAATCAGGTATTCATGGATGCCTTTTCCTCCCGCAACCTGATTAAGTGGAAAAAGCACGAACGCATCATTGATACTACGGCCGTGAAATGGGCCCACAAAGCCATGTGGGCGCCGGCGATTATTGAAAAGGACGGTCGTTATTTTCTGTTTTTTGCGGCCAACGATATCCAGAGCGACGAGGAAGCGGGCGGTATCGGGGTGGCCGTGGCCGACCGGCCGGAAGGTCCGTTCCGGGATTATCTTGGTAAACCTTTGCTGGACAAATTTCATAACGGCGCCCAGCCGATCGATCAGTTCGTTTTTAAGGATAAGGACGGACAGTACTATATGATCTACGGTGGCTGGCGGCACTGCAATATCGTCAAACTGAAAGATGATTTTACCGGGTTTGAACCCTACGAGGATGGAACCATCTTTCGCGAGATCACGCCCGATGAATACGTGGAAGGGCCATTTATGTTTATCCGGGACGGAAAGTACTATTTTATGTGGTCCGAAGGCGGTTGGGGCGGCCCTCACTATAAGGTCGCTTACGCCATTGCGGATTCGCCCTTTGGCCCTTTTGAAAGGATCGGGGTGGTGCTGCAGCAGGATCCGGAAGTGGCTACCGGTGCCGGGCACCATTCGCTGATCCAGGTACCGGATACGGACGAGTGGTACATCGTCTACCACCGTCGGCCGTTGTCCGAAACGCACCACAACCACCGGGCAACCTGTATGGACAAACTGGAATTTGACGAACAGGGACTGATCAAACCGGTGAAGATCACCTTTGAGGGGGTCGAGAAGCGGAAATTGAAGCGGTAGTTCTCCATCCGCGCTGCAATCGCGGTCCTGACCCTATTTTACCCCTACTTTGAACGATTCATCCCCCTGAAGCGGGCAATAATTTGAATACTTTGCTGAATATATTATAAACTGAAAAGCAAGGTATTATGAAATTATGCTTATCCTTCTTCAAAATTCTATCGATCCTATCGTTGATTACCACCCTGCAGATTGCCGCTCTGGCAACCACCTATTACGTCAGCAACGCAGGTGATGACAGCAACGATGGATTATCCTCAACCACGCCCTGGCAAACCCTGGATAAAGTCAGCAATGCCAATATCCAGCCGGGAGATGAGATCCTTTTCCGGCGGGGCGATGAGTTCATCGGTCAGCTGAAACCCACCTATTCCGGACAGGCCGGTTCTCTGATCACTTTTTCCGCCTACGGAACGGGGGATCAGCCGGTGCTCAACGGCTCCGGTGGCGCCGGTGGCGATCATCTCGCCGCCATTCTGATCAACAACGAAGAGTATTTCCGGATCGCTGATCTTGAGATCCAAAACGAACGCCTGGTATCCCGCAGTGGGGTCAGCGACGAAGAGTCCTTCGGCATTTACGTATTGAACGACGGCAATACCGTCATGCACCATTTTGAACTGGCTGATCTTACGGTAAAAAACGTATTTGCGATTACAACCCAGGGTGTCAGCTTCAATAGTTTGAAAGTCGCCGGCATCTATTTCCGCAGTGAAAGGAACACGGTATCCGGTCAGGAAAAACACATCAAGGACGTATGGCTGGAAGACAGCTATTTTACCCTGATCGGCAAATTCGGCTTTTGGTCCCAACACGCTGGTGGTGACGCCGGAGTGGGCAATGATTCGCTCAACCGGAATATGAATTACGTGCTGCGCAACAATCATTTCTATCAGACGGGCGGTTCCGGGATCACACCCGGAAAAACCTATAACTGCCTGGTAGAAAATAACCTGTTCGATTATCCCGGCTCCGATGTAGATGCACGCATGGCCAAAAGGGGGAGCGGGGCCTGGTTCTTTAGTTGTCGCAATGTCATTGCCCAGTACAATCAGACGTTTCACGCCCGGGGAGACAACGATTCCTACGGAATGCACATTGATTTCGGGAATAAGTACGTGCTGCTCCAGTACAATTACAGCGAAGACAACCAGGGTTTTGTGGAGATCCTGGGGGATAATCTGTACGCGACCTATCGATTCAACATCAGTGTGAATGACGGCTTGCGGGCCACCAAAGGGAATACCTTTTGGTTTTCGGACTACGCCGGCGGTGGCGGCGGTATCAAGTCCGACAGTATATTCGTCTACAACAATACCGTGTATGTGGATCAGAAGCCGAACGGCGAATTTCTCAAACCCGGTCTGCAACTCACTTCCCAGGACGCGCTGATCACCAATAACGCGATCTACGTCAGATCCGGAGCGCACGTCGGCTACAAACAATTCAACCGCGATAATTTGGTACTGGTAGATAACAATCTCTACCACGGCGACGTACGCAGTTCCAATTTTACCGATCAGGACGGCAACGCCTTATTTGAGAATCCGCTCTACCTGAACCCCGGTGCCCTGAATAACCCGGATGCCTATAAACTGGAAATGGGCAGTCCGGCCATCGATGCCGGAAAAGTTTTGACCGAACCCCTGTTCCCAATGGCCGGCAAGGGCATCTTTGCCAATATTTCCGCCAATGCGACGGAGGACTATTTCGGCAATGCCGTGGATGTGACTAATAGCGGATTCAATATCGGCGCATACAACGGTAGCGGGGAAACTTCGCAGGGGAACAATCCCATTCCTACGGGCCCGCAGTACGAAGCGGAAACGGCCGCGCTTTTCGGTGGCATAGAGATCACTTCCTGCAATGGCTTTTCCGACGGCGCAGCGGTAAAAGCGACGAGCCTAGGGGCCACCCAGGGGACCAAATTTGAGTACATCACGGCACCCGGGGACGGCACCTATGATCTGGATGTCCACTACTTAACCACGGCTAACGGCAGCTTCACCTATCAGGTCAATTCCGAAACCGCAGTGACGGAGAACGTCTCGGCGTCCGGATCTTTTTGTTACGAAGGGGGCTCCACCGCTGTGGCCACGATCTCCGTTCCCCTGGATTCCGGCTGGAATGCGATCACTTTCTACGATGCACCGATCATCGACTACGTAGAATTAGTGCTGACGACCGGCGGAACCTACGAAGCAGAGGACGCGACCTTATCCGGTACGGCCACGACGGCCAGTTGTGCTACCGCCTCTGGCAACCAAATGGTTAAGCTCATCGACAGCGGTACCGCCAATGGTTTGAGTTTCGATAATGTCTACGTGCCCACCGCCGGGGATTACCTGCTGACGGTGGATTACTTTGCGGTCAATTCCCGGACTTTTACCTATCAGGTCAATGGCGGGACGGCGCAGACGGATACCCTGGACGCTTCCGGTGGCTGGTGTTTCCAGGGCGGCAGTCCGGGCAGCCATAGTCTGGAGGTTACCTTGGTAGCCGGCTACAATACGATTTTCTTTTACGATTCGCCGATCATGGACAGGATCAGTGTCGGTGAACTGGCTGCTGGCGGGATCTTTGAGGCCGAGGAGGCCGTTTTGTCCGGTACGGCGGTGACGACGAGTTGCAATCTATTCTCGGGTGCAGAATCCGTGAAAAACCTTTCCGGGGGCAGTTCCAATGCAGTGACCTTTTCCGTTGATCTCAGCCTGGCCGGAGATTACGAACTAAGTCTGAGTTATACCACTACCAGTTCCAACACCATTACGGTGGACGTTAATGGCTCCGTGCAAACCGTAAACGTTGCGGCATCCGGGCAGTGGTGCTATCAGGGCGGCAGCCCGGCGGATCATACGTTCGCTGTCAGTCTGAATGCCGGCACCAATACGATCAAAGTGTACGATTCGCCCATCCTGGACAAGATCGGTATCGTACCAGATTCCGGAGGCTCCTTATTGGCACCGAACGCAATGAGCGGGATCAATGCCGCCATTAAAGAAGGAGACCGGAATTTCAAGCTGAAAATATTTCCCAATGGTGTGAAGCGGGGCCAGGTAGCCAATGTATTGCTGGACGGACCGGAACTGGACGGCGAATCGGTGACTGCCACAGTTTTCGATCTCAGTGGCCGCAGGGTGGTGGCTCCCTTTCGAGTGAATGGTAATCGCTTCGAACTTTCCACCGCCGACATCCGGCAGGCGGGGATCTATGTACTGCGGCTTCGGATCGCGGATCGAACCCTGGTGAAACGACTCATCGTTTTATAAGCGGCGTAAAAAAATGACAAACTGCAGGCTGGTCCGGCAAAGATGTGCCTGGCCGGCCTGCATCTGATTTCTGATGAACAAAAGGCGACCCTTTTCAGTTGGGTTACTGAAAATTTTAGTAACCCATGCCCAAGACTTTAAGATTGATCCTGGGAGATCAGTTGAACCACAAGCACTCCTGGTTTTCCAGTCCCGATGACAGTGTGACCTACGTATTGATGGAAATGCGTCAGGAAACCGATTACGTCTTGCACCACATTCAGAAAGTGGTCGCCTTTTTTGCCGCCATGCGCGAGTTCGCCGCCTGGCTGGAAGAGCGGGGGCACCGGGTGGTTTATTATAAACTGGACGACGCAGAGAATCAGCAGGATCTCACCAGAAATCTGGATCAGCTCATTGATCAGCACGGCTTTGAACGTTTTGAATACCTACTGCCGGACGAATACCGGCTGGATGAGCAGTTGAGGAAATACGCAGGAAAGCTCTCTCTGGAAACCGCGGCCCGGGATACCGAGCACTTTATCACCCAAAGATCGGACCTGCGGGAATTCTTCGGAGATAAGAATTACCTGATGGAGACTTTCTACCGCGACATTCGCAAAAAACACGGCTGGCTGATGACCGGCAGCGGCCCGGAAGGCGGCAAGTGGAATTACGACCACCAAAACCGGAAATCGTTGCCTAAAAATGTGGAGGTAGTTACGCCCCGCACTTTTCGGAATGATGTGTCCGACATCGTGGAACTTCTGGAAAAAGAAGGCGTGAAAACCTTCGGTTCCATCGATCCGGAAAAATTTATCTGGCCCGTCAACCGGGAGCAATCCCTTACCGTACTGCGATTTTTCCTGGATGAATGTTTTGCCAACTTCGGCGATTATCAGGATGCGATGCATACCGACCACTGGTCGATGTTCCATTCCCGGGTTTCCTTTGCGATGAACAGTAAATTGATCAGTCCGACCGAAGTCGTAGAACGTGCCATCGCCTATTACCGGGAAAACGACTCGGTAGAGCTGGCGGCCGTCGAAGGTTTCGTGCGGCAGATCATCGGCTGGCGGGAATTTATGCGTGGCGTGTACTGGGCCAAAATGCCGGATTACGAAACGGAAAATTACCTCAATCACCGGCGGCATCTGCCGGAATTTTACTGGACTGGCAAAACCAAGATGAATTGCCTGCACCACGCGATCGACCAATCGCTGGAACACGCCTACGCCCACCACATCCAGCGCCTGATGATCACCGGGAATTTTGCTTTACTGGCCAATATCGATCCCGATCCGGTGGATGACTGGTACCTCGGCATTTACATCGATGCCATTCAGTGGGTGGAACTGCCCAATACCCGCGGCATGAGCCAGTTTGCCGACGGTGGTCTGGTGGCCACCAAGCCCTACATCAGTTCGGCCAATTACATCAATAAGATGAGCAACTACTGCAAGGGCTGCCATTACGATCACAAAGAAAAAACGGGCGAAAAAGCCTGTCCTTTCAATTCCCTTTACTGGAACTTCCTGATGCGGCACGAGGAAAAATTTGCGGATAACGGACGCATGAATATGATGTACAGCCTGCTCAACCGGAAGAGTTCGGAGGAAAAGGAAGCATTGATCCGGCAGGCGGAATCCTACCTGCGGCGGATCGACGAGCTTTGATGCCCTTTTCGGACCCGGCCCGGCTTTGGGGATGTGCACCAGAGTCCTTACCTTTCCGGCATGATCCGATGTAGTCTGTTTTTGCTCTTTTGTTTTCTGCTTTCCACCTGTACGGTTTCTTATCTCGATAGCGGCCAGCTTATTCCGGCGGCACAGGAGCCCGTAGCTATGGATTTTCAACTGGAAGGAGATCTGATCCTGATCCAGGCGGAAGTCAACGGCCGCAGTGGTACTTTTTTACTGGACAACGGCTTCTCCATGAGTGCGCTGGACCCGGAATTTGCCCGCAAGGCCGGAGTCACCTTTCACGATAAAGGCGGCCTGCGGGACGCTAATAATCAACGCATGGAAATTCTCAAAACCATCGTGGATACAGTACGGATCGAGGGCCAGACTTTTGTAGGCACCGGATTTTACGAGATCGAGACCAGTACCTTTTTTCCCTGTTACCCGGTCGACGGGATCATCGGGGCGACGATTATGAATAAGATCAACTGGGAACTGGATTTTGCGGCCCAACGTCTACGGCTGTCATCGGTTCCTTTCGAAAAACCGGGCATCCGCTGGGCGGTTGACTTTATTGATAATAACAGCACGCTGGTCAAACTAAGCTTTCGGGATAAAACGGTGAAAGCCAAGATCGACCTGGGCAGCACCGGTGGGATCAAACTGGATACGGAACACTTCCGGGATGCTTTTTCCGGAACCAGCGTGGTTAAAAGAATGGGCCGATTTTCCCTCTCGGCGGCCGGCTTGGGGGGTGAAGAGACCGCCTACGAAACGGCTTCCGTGCTGCCGGTCGGATACCAGGAAGAGGAGATGCCGCGGGGTGCCCGGCTGGAACTCCGAAGTGGACTAAAATATCCGGCTTACGTCGGTCTGGAATACCTCCGCAATTACGATCTGGTGATCAACTCAACGGCCGGGCACTATATTTTGACTCCCGTTGCCGGGGAAGAATTGCCGGATCAGCTTCGTTCGTACGGACTGGCCATTTATCAGATCGATGGGACCTGGCGGGTGATCCTGCTTACTGCCGGTGATCCGCTTCTGAGTAAGGTGCAGATCATGGACGAAGTGGAGGAACTGGACGGAGCGCCCATGAGCCGTTTCCCGGATATTTGTGCCTATAAGGATTATCTGGCGACCAAAGTCGACCAGCAGGCGCCCCTGAATATTGTACTGAATCGCACCGGCGAAAGGCTCGAATTGCCCTACCGGCCGGAACAAACCATGAATTTACGCTAAGCAATGGACTGTCAAAAAATAATTGATCGGGTATACGCCGAAGTTAAGGCCGGTGAGAACCTGGGCCAGGTAGCGGCCTACATCCCCGAACTGAGCAAGATCGATCCGGACAGATTCGGCATCTGTCTCACAAGCATCGACGGCCGGCAGTACCGGGCCGGAGATGCCGAGGAGCCTTTCTCGATTCAAAGTATTGCCAAGGTGCTGTCGCTGAGCCTGGCCTTCGCCTGTATCGGCGAACCGATCTGGAAACGGGTGGACGTGGAACCTTCCGGAACGGCCTTCAATTCGCTGCTGCAACTGGAATCGGAGAACGGCATCCCGCGTAATCCGCTGATCAATGCGGGAGCCATCGTCGTTTGTGATATCCTTTGCGGCTATTTTCGGGAACCGAAAAAGGAACTGATCAATTTCATTCGCCGGGCCGCCAACCAACCGGATATTGACTATGCGGCGGATATTGCTGCCTCCGAAAAGTCCACCGGTTATCGCAATTTTGCCCTGATCAACTACCTGAAATCCTTCGGAAACATTCACAACGATATCGACCAGGTGATCGATCTGTATTTTAACTTGTGTTCCATCAAAATGAATTGTGTGGAATTATCCCACACCTTCTTATTTTTAGCCAATAACGGCGTGCAACTCGAAAGCGGAGAAACGCTACTGGACAGTAGCCGGACAAAACGGATCAACGCCATCATGCAGACCTGCGGCTTCTACGATGAGGCCGGGGAATTCGCCTACCGGGTGGGCCTGCCGGGCAAGAGCGGAGTAGGAGGGGGGATCACGGCGATCCTTCCGAATGAATACGCCATTGCGGTCTGGAGCCCGCGCCTGAATAAGAAAGGGAATTCCTACCGGGGGATGAAATTTCTGGAACGCTTTACGACGGAGACGGAGTCTTCGATTTTTTAAATGTGTTAACGTGGAAATGTGCTAAAGTGTGAAGGTGGAAATGTGGAAATGTGTTGAAGTGTTGGGGTGGGAATGTGTTAAGGTGTTAAGGTGGGTAATTGGACAGTTAGAAGTTGACAATGAGCTTAGGGGCTCGACGGTGCTTTGTGTTGTTTATTTTCAAGGAGCCTGGTTAAAGAATGAAGTGATTCCTTCTGATTATTGGCTGTTAGCCGAAAATAAAACGGACTCCCAGAGGTAAATGATCACGTAATCAAATTGCTTTCTAATCTATAAAAATATGCAATACCGTGTCCTGTTCTTTGTACTGTTGTTGGCCGCTTGTAATTCGACCAAAAAATTGCGGCAGCCCGATCTAAGTCGCCTGAACGGCAAATGGGAACTGGCCTGTAGCGGGCCCATCGATCAGCCCGATGCGCTGGATTGTCCGGAGATGAAGGGGGCACAGAACATCAGTTTTGATCCCGCCGGCAACACGGGACGCTTCAACTACGAGCTCCCCGGACAGGAACTGAATGTCGACTTTAAGATGCTGGTGGAAGACGGTAAATGTTTCCTTTACTACGTAGACGATCAGGGAAATACGAGTAAAGGGGAGATCGTCCGGCTGAATGACCAGGAATTGGTCCTGCACTACGCTAAAGAGGGGATCATGACGGTGCAGAAAAGGGCGAAATAAAAAAGAGCGGAGCGCACTCTGGCTTTGATCAACGTCACCTGAATCCTGATAATATGCAAAACTGGTCCAAACGGATAAGCTGGCAACCGGGCGAAGTACTGTACCCCCGCAGTGAAGCGGAGATCCAGCAGATCATTCTGCGAGCTGCCGGGAGCGGAAAAAATGTGCGCACCATCGGCACGGGCCATTCCTTTAATCCGCTTTGGGTGACGGAAGATATCCTCATCAGTTTGGATGCCTACCAGGGGCTGGTGACGGTAGATCCGGAAACGGGTCTGGTGGTCGTTAAGGCCGGTACCAAGCTCCGGCAACTCGGGGAACTGCTCTTTGCTCACGGCCTGGCCATGGAAAACCTGGGGGATATCGACGCCCAGTCCATTGCCGGTACCATCAGCACGGGTACTCACGGAACGGGTTTGGATTTCGGTACCATCAGTACGCAAGTGCGGGCGATCCGTCTGGTCAACGGTCGCGGCGAGATTGTCCGGTGTTCCGCTATCGAAAATCCGGAATTATTCCGGGCCGCCCAGGTTTCCCTCGGTAGTCTGGGCGTGATCACGGAGATCACTCTGCAGTGCGTGCCGGCCTACAAACTGGAACTCTGGAGCCGTAAGGAAGAACTCTCCGCCGTACTCAACAGCTGGCAGGATCGGCATCGCGACAATCGCAATTTTGAATTCTACTGGTTCCCCTACACCCAGGAAGCCTGGACCAAAACCGCCAATCTGGCCGATGAGCAGCCCGATAAAGTAGGCATGGCCAATTATCTGACGGAATATTTTCTGGAAAACTACGTTTTTCAGGTCCTGTGCGAAGCGGCGACCCGTTTTCCCGGACTGAACAAATCGGTCGCCCGGATATCGTCGGGGTCCATTCCCACGGTGCGCAAGGTGTACCACAGTCATAAAGTCTACGCTACCCAACGCCTGGTGCGCTTTAACGAGATGGAATACAACATCCCGCTGGAGGCCCACGAAATGGTATTCGGCGAGATCGTCCGCACCATCACTAAAAGAAATTACCGCATTCATTTTCCGATTGAGAACCGGGTGGTGAAGGGCGATCGTATACCCCTTAGCCCGGCTTTCGGCCGGGATTCAGCCTACATCGCCTGCCACGTTTACCACAAAAAAGAATGGGAACCTTTCTTTCGTGATATGGAAGCGATTTTCCTGGCGCACGGCGGCCGCCCACACTGGGGAAAGATCCATTTCCTGGAGGCGGAACAACTGGCCGACCGGTATCCCGAATTTGCGGCCTTCCGCCAATTGCGGGCAGAACAGGACCCGGAGGGGATCTTTTTGAATGGCTATCTGCGGGAGCTGTTGGGTTGAGGAAAAAATATCTTTTACCTTCGGTAGGGCGATCGGCGGCTCGTAGCTGCAATGTTCCGCTCTATTGTGCACGGATCTAAAAATCAAACTGATCGGATGAAAAACTTTGCCAATAAGATCGTAGTGATCACCGGCGCCGGATCGGGCATCGGAAGAGCCCTGGCTTTGGCCTTTGGTAAACTCGGAGCAAAACTGGTGTTGAATGATTATTCGGAAACCACCTTAAATGAAACGCTGGAAAAACTGCGCGCGCTGAACTACTCGTGCATCCACCATGCGGTCTTTGATGTTTCCGACGAAGCGGCAATGTTTGGATTCGCCGCGGACATTAAACGAGATCACGGCAAGGCCTCCGTAGTGATCAATAATGCCGGGATTGCCGGTTCGGCCGAGCTTTCCGTGAATACGCCGATCGACATCTACCGGCGCGTTATGGACATCAATTTTTACGGGATGTTGTACGGCTGCAAAGCTTTTATGGATCAATTGCTGGAGAATGAGGAGGGCGCTATCGTTAATATGTCCAGCATTTACGGATTGATGGGCGTGCCGCGGAATACGGACTATTGTGCCAGTAAGTTTGCCGTCCGGGGCTATACCGAAGCCCTGTCTGTTGAGTTGTACCAGTCACCGGTCTCCGTGCACTGTGTACACCCGGGAGGCATCAAAACCAATATCCTTAGCTCGCTGCCGGGCAACAAACAGTTGGGGAAATTCAAGGATCGTTTTCTCACCACTCCACCGGAGGATCTGGCCGCAAGGATCATTAAAGGGATCGTGAAAAATGAACCCCGCATCGTTTACGGGAATCAGTCCTTCGGCGCGTGGCTGGGCAGCAGGCTGCTGTCCAAACGATCGCAGGATAAGATCCTGTGGAAGCGGTTTCGGAAAATTCTGGTTGATAAGCCGGCAAATCGTTAGTGGTAAAGTCGGCCGGTCTTCAGTATAGGCCATAAAGGCCCTGTAAAACGTCACAGTAAATGGAACCATTGGATTACGATATCATCATTGTCGGAGCCGGAATTTCCGGGATCGGTAACGCATATTGGTTGCAACGGAAATGCCCCGGAAAAAGGATCGCTATTCTGGAGGCCAGAGATGCCATCGGTGGCACCTGGTCTTTGTTCAACTACCCGGGCATCCGGTCGGATTCGGATATGTTTACCTTCGGCTATCGATTTAAACCGTGGACCGATCCGCAGGCGCTTTCGAGCGGCGCGAGCATCAGAGCCTACATACAGGAAACGGTAGCGGAAAACGATCTCGAACAATACATCCGGTTTCGCCACAAGATGACCCATGCGGACTGGTCGGAAGAGCGACAGGGATGGATCCTGGATGTGGAAACTGAGCGGGGGAAGATCCAAATGAGCACTCGTTTTCTGAGTATCTGCACCGGTTACTACAACTATAAAGAAGCCTACCGTCCGTCCTTCCCGGGAGAAGAAACCTTCCCGGGCCCGATCATTATCCCTCAATTCTGGCCCCAGGACCTCGACTATCGGGGCAAGTCGATCGCCATTGTCGGGAGCGGTGCAACGGCCATTACCCTGGTTCCGGCTTTAACCGAAAGGGGCGCCGGGCAGGTGACTATGGTACAACGGTCGCCCACCTACGTGGTGAGCATGCCCAACAAAGCAAGATCCTACGAAAAATGGCAAAAATGGATGCCGCTACGCTGGGCCTACCGGGCGGCCCGGATCAAGTACCTCCTGCTCCAGCTCATCTCTTTCGGATTTTCCAGAATGTTTCCCAGGACTATGAAGAAGTTCTTCATGAAAATGGCGGCACAGCAATTACCGGAAGGTTATCCGGTGGACAAGCATTTCAACCCGACTTACAATCCCTGGGAGCAAAGGCTTTGTGTCGTACCCGACGGGGACTTATTCCAGGCCATTAAAAAGGACAATGCCGCAATCGTTACCGGCACCATCAGCACCTTTATGCCCGAAGGCATCCGCATGGCCGATGGGGAATTGGTGACGGCCGATATCATTGTACTCGCTACCGGGCTGAACATCCAATTGCTGGGTGGAGCCTCCATCTCCGTGGATGGGCAACCGATTGATCCGAAGAATTCAATGGTTTACAAGGGAATGATGATGAGTGGCATCCCCAATTTTATGTACTCCTTTGGCTATACCAATGCCTCCTGGACCCTGAAGGTGGATCTAACCGCCAACTACCTGTGCAAACTGATCCGGTTTATGGATCGCATGGATTACACCAGTGTTGTGCCCATTGCTCCGGAAAACCCGGACGGGACGGAGTTCCTGAATTTAAGTTCCGGCTACATCCAGCGAGCCAAAGCTATTTTACCGAAAAACGGCACCCGGAGACCCTGGAGGGTTTATCAGAGTTATCCCATGGATATGTTAGCCACCCGGTATATGGGGATTGCCGATAAGCATTTAAAGTTCAGGCGATAGGTCCTGACCCATTTCTGAGAAAAGTATTGGTGAAATTAAAATATGACCTCCTATGTTTTTGAA
The DNA here is from genome assembly GCF_002646595.1 of Flavilitoribacter nigricans DSM 23189 = NBRC 102662. Lineage (GTDB taxonomy): Bacteria > Bacteroidota > Bacteroidia > Chitinophagales > Saprospiraceae > Flavilitoribacter > Flavilitoribacter nigricans. The sequence continues at coordinate 289,733 of NZ_PDUD01000022.1, read as the reverse complement.
ATTGAGTTTGTTATATTTGGTTGTAGATAAAACCCAGGCGGCATGAAAAAAGGTAAAGTTAAACTAGGCGTTCAGCACGTAGATGGCGAACAGGTGATGATCAGAGACTCCTGTTTCCACGAAGTAGAAGAATTTATCGCCAGTAATATTCACGATCCTTCCCTGATCAGCACCAGCGCCCTGGCCGAGCGTTTTAACTATAGTCCTTCCCAGTTTTCCCGAAGATTTAAAGCGGTAGCCCACAAAAGCGTTAAGGAATACGTGATTGACGCCAAGATGGAAAAAGCCAAAGAATTGCTCAGAACGGTGAATTTGAGTATCACGGACATTGCCTATCAGCTGGGGTATACGACGCCCTTTTATTTCACCAATGTATTCACCAAACAGAACGGCATTTCTCCTTCCGCCTACCGAAAAAAGTTCTCCGATTTTAGCCGGTAGGTTGCGGCGAACTTTATCGAATCGCAGTATCTCCCGCCCGGAAAGATCCCGATCGGTAGCTATTATTTGAGCCACGATGCGCGAAAATCATAGGGTTTTGCGCGAAAATCATAGGTCAGAACGAGCTATCCCCCTCTACCTTTGTCTTGTTCAATTTTTAAAACGGTTTCTAAAACCTAAAAAGAGAAATTATGAAAGTGCAAGACAGTAATGCAAGCGGTCAGTTGGTTCACCTGGTTACTTTGAAGTGTAAAGACGAAGAACACGCCACCCAATGTCTGGCCGCCCTGGCCAATTACGGTAAGCCTGATGCCCTGTCATTCAATTGTTTATCTTACGAATACGGACTGAAATCGGGCACCACCGATACGGTCTATCTGGTCGAACGCTGGAACCAATGGGAAGACCTGGATGCGCTGCTGCAGGCGAAAGTAGTACCGGCCATCCCCATGTACAATCAACTCCTGGCAACCCCCTTTAATCCGGCGACGGATACTTTGCGCATCGAGCTGGCCGATGCCTGAGGATGCCTGTCTGATCTCCAGAAAGATCAATCGGCTGCTATGCGATCAGCCGGAGCGCAGCTTCGGCCGACCGCATACCTGGACCGTTCACTTCGCAAAAAATGTAAACCGCATTCTCCGGTATGAACTTTTTGCCCCTTAGCACCTTATCTGTGGGTTGGACCTTTCATAGTGCCCAGGGCCTACACCGGGCCGACAGTAAACTAAGTGCTAAATGAAAATGATCGAAACGCTCCGGTCGCGGATCGACTTACCGGATGATATCTGTCAAATTTTGTTGCGTGCTGCGATCAAAAGAGAGGTCGGGAAGAATAACATCCTGTTCCAGCCGCCACGGGTGAACCGAAAATGCCTGTTTATCGAAGCGGGTCTGGTGCGCGGCTATAAGCTGATCGACGGAAAAGATTATACCCACCATTTTTTTACGCCGGGCTGGTTCGCTACGGATTTTGAAAGCTTTATTTCCAATCGCCCCGCTTCGCTTTATATCGAGACCCTGACCCGGTGCAGTTATCTGGAATTCGATCGGGAAGTCTTGTACCGGCTGTACGAAGAGCACCATGCTCTGGAAAAGCTCGGAAGGATCATTGCCGAAAAGGCCTACCTGTTTACTGTGGAAAAACTGACCGATTTGCAAACACTCGATCTGAAAGGCCGGTACCAGAACCTCACCCGAAAAAATCCCGAACTGTTCCGACAGGTACCCCAGAAATACATCGCTTCCTATCTGGGCGTTTCCGAACAAAGCCTGAGCCGGATCAAGGGAAGGTGATTTCTTAACAAATGTGAATGTCTGGAGTAGGACCGGCGCGTACCTTCGTCCCCGTAAAAAGCGCAGACTATGAGATCAGTAATTGTTTTGGGGATTATTCCGGTCCTTTGCCTGCTGGCAGTGAACGTGCAATCCGGGCCGGAGGGTCAGTTTTTCGCTACTACCGCCACGGAGGCAGTGGACAAGATTGTTCTAGATTCCGATGGGGGAGCAAGCAAAAACACTGCATTCCAGCCAAAATTTAAAGTCTCCAAAAAAACGACCCACAAGATCCCGCCGGGTCAGCAATTTACCTTCGGCTACCTGGAGGTCTTGGAGAACCGAAGTCGGCCCAAAGGGCGCACGATTGAAATACCCGTTTATATCTTTCAGAGCAGAAGTACTGATCCCAAACCCGATCCGATCATCTATACGGTCGGCGGACCGGGCGCCAGTACCATGCCTTCCGCCCCCTATATGAATTACTACCAATATCTGGATGAACGGGATTTCATTCTGATCGAACAGCGGGGTAACTACTACGCAAAGCCCCATCTGGACTGTCCCGAATGGTCGAAAGCCGTTTATACCTCTAATCTTCCGGATTTTGATCCGGGTGAATCCGATAGCCTCTTCGAACGGGCCGCTAAGGCATGCCGGCAACAGTTGACCGCCGCGGGAATTGATCTGAATCAATACAATACCAACGCAATAGCGGCGGATATCAACGACCTGGTAGAGGTGCTGGACATTGAACAATACAATCTGCTGACCATCTCCTACAGTACCAAAATAGCCCAGGTATTGATGAGGGATTATCCCCGGCGGATCCGAAGTGTGGTAATGGACTCGCCCCTGCCTCTGGCGGTAAATTATGATGAAGAAAGTGTAGGCAATCTTTTGCGATCGGTCGGGGCCCTGCTTTATGACTGTGCATCCGATCCTGCCTGTGAGGCAGCTTTCCCAGATCTAAAAGAACGCTTTTACCGCTACCTCCGGGAAAAGACGCGTCACCCTCTGGAAGTAAGCGTTCCGCACCCACAAAGCGGAAAACTGGAGACCTTCCGGCTCCAGGGAAAAGACCTGATCACGGTTTTCAGCTCTGCTTCCACCGGGACGGTAAACGAGGTGCCCTATGAGATCAATAAGCTGTTGAACGGCGATCTCCGGAGTCTGCAGGAACAGTTGTCGGCTTTATTTGAACCAGCCGGCAGTGGGGCCGGCATGGGCATGCGATTGTCGGTCTGGTGCGCCGAAGAATATCCCTTTAACGACTACGGCAGGATAAAAGCGGAAACCAATCGCTTTCCGGAAGTTGCCAGCTTATCGCCGGCCGTATTCGACGCTTCGATCTGCGATATCTGGGGAGTGGAAAAAGTGCCCGACCAGGAAAACCAGGCGATCCGTTCCGACATTCCCGTACTTTTGATCAACGGGGAATACGATAACGAGACTCCACCCCAATGGGCTGCTGCAATGCAGGAAAATCTAAGCAACAGCTATCATCTTATTTTTAAAGGCTGGATGCATACGCCAACTACCAACTGGGGCAATCCGTGTGCGATGGAGGTAGCCAATGCGTTTTTCAATACCCCTACCGAAATGCCCGATAATCCTTGTTTTGAAGCCATAGGCAATCCAAAGTTCAAACTGGAATAAAAGTTTGTAACAATTTATAGGCGACATAACCACCTAAATGGTTATACTGCGCATCTACGAATTGAAGATTCGTACGAAACGCTGACTAAATGAATAGAACCATACTTATTGTCGCCCTGATCCTCTCCGCTTTTGCATTCAGCTGCAAGGATCAGCCCGAAAAACAGACTACCGCTGAAAAAGTAGAAAGATTTGAACCGGCAGTAGATCCCAACGATCTCGGAACGGAGTTTATGGAATGGTGGACCTACCATAGCTCCAACATCGCCTTATCCCAGGATTTTATCGGTCTGAACGCAACGTCGGATACGATTGGTAAGAAATTGTTTCTGGAGCAATTATCTTCTGGGGATTTTATTCCGCTGCGATTGGCTTCCAATTCCGCGGAAGAGACTTACAAACTCGTTCAGCTACCGCCTTCCACCGAGGAAAGCATCCGATCTACCATAAAGAACGAATCACTCCACAAACTCAAACTTTTTGAGCTGGAGGGGCAACCTTTCCCCCAGTTTGATCTTACCGACCTGAAGGGGAATCATTACACTAGCGAGAATACGCGCGGGAAAACGGTAGTTTTTAAAACCTGGTTTATCCACTGCAAAGCCTGTGTGGCCGAATTTCCCGAACTGAACGAACTGGTGGCCGATTATGGGCAACAGGATAACGTGATCTTCGTAAGTTTGGCGCTGGATGACCAGGACGATCTGAAAAAATTCCTGCAGAAACGGGAGTTTGATTACGGAGTGGTTCCCGACCAGGAATCCTTGATCGTCGGGGATCTTGGCTTGCAATCGTATCCGACCCATATCGTGGTGGATGAAAATGGGATCATTACCAAAGTGGTCAATAAGGCGTCAGAAATGATTGCCTTTCTTGGCAGGACCTAGATTTCTAAGTTTTCTATCCAGTACAGACTTTCTAAGTTTCCTCTACAGACTTTCTAAGTTTCAAAAACTTAGAAAGTCTTAAACCTCAGTTACTTAGTCTTTTAAAGCCTCAAAATTCCAACCAACCAACATGTATTCAAAGATCTCCATTCCCTGCCTGCTGCTTTTTGCTTTGGGCATTACCCAATCCGTTTTTGCGCAAACTCACCGTACCGAAGCGCTAAATGCCGGAGAAAAGATCGCCAAAAACATTGCTGCGTCAGAAGCGCATAATTACACGGCCAATCTGGAGAATGGTATGGCGATCGTCGGCGAACTCAGGCAGGAAGGGATCGATCTGGTGATCGATGTGTATCATCCAAATGGGCAACTTTTGAAACAGATCGACAGTCCGAACGGAACCCAGGGATCCGAACCCATCGATATCACGGCCAAAGCATCCGGAACCTATACCTTCACCGTTCACAGCCTGGATCAGGACGCAAAAACGGGAAGCTACACCTTGCAGATCGAGCGGATCCTCAGCCTCGCGGAAAACGCCAAACGCATTACCCGAAAAGAACTTCCGACCGCCACCTTATACCAACTCTGGGAATCCTCCCTAAGCGACAGTCAGGCCGTTGATACTTTCCTGGCCGACCAGACGCAACAGCACATCATCGAACCGATCGAAGGGAATGCGGACGAGATGTTGGTTACTTATTTCTGTGTACCCAGGGCCAATACGGAATATGTGATGTTGAGCGGCGGACCCGATTTTTTAGGTTTACGCTTTCAGCGACTGCCTGGCACGAAATTATTTTTTGTCACCCAGCGTGTACCCCGGGACGCCCGCTTCAATTACGGATTCAATTATTTTAACCTGGACAAGGCCGGCCCGCAGGGAGAGATCGAATCGAGGAATGTAAAACACGCCTACGATGGAACCGTCGAAATGCCGGATGCTCCCCAACAAGTCTATCTTTTAGAAAGGGAGGATAGCCCGCAGGGAAAGTTAGTACCCACCACGGTGAAAAGTGAGATCCTAAAGGAAGAACGCCAGATAAGCGTTCATATTCCGGCCGGTTACGATGCCGCCGTGCCCCATAACCTGTTGATCATCTTTGACGGAGAAGCTTACGGCGCGAGGCCCGGTCGCCGGTCCAGGATACCGGCTCCGACCATACTGGACAACCTGGCTGCCGACGGTAAAATAAGTCCGACGGTAACCGTTCTGGTCTGGTCCATGGGCAAAAGAAGTAAGGATCTCATCAGTGATAAATTCGGGGATTTTATCGCCACGGAACTCATCCCCCGGATGCGTTCGGAATACCATATTCATCCGGAAGCGGAGAAGGTTATTCTGGCCGGTTCGAGCCGGGGAGGTTTTGCGGCCAGTTATATCGCTTTTCGCCATTCGGAGGTCATTGGCAAGGTGCTTTCCCAGTCCGGCTCTTACTGGATCAAGGGGACAGAGGATGAAAACCACTGGATATACCCGGAGGAGAACGGCAAACTCATCGAGCTGTACAAACAGAGCAAAACCTTACCGATCCAGTTCTATATGGATATCGGGCTTTACGATGCCGGCGCCTCGATGCTCGGTATGAACCGGCAATTTCGGGATATTCTTGAGGTCAAGGGATACGAAGTAGATTACCGGGAATTCAAAGGTGGACACAATTATGTAAATTGGCGGGGAACGCTGGCCGATGGGCTTATTTCCCTGATTGGAACGGGCAAAGAATAAGCTAAAATAAGGGGATTAGCCTTTCTAAGTTTTCCAGAAAGACTTTCTAAGTTTCGAAAACTTAGAAAGTCTAAAAGCCTAAAAGTCTAAACTTTCAATCAGCAGCCATGATCATCGAACCGCTCGTAAAATGGGGGATCACCCATCCGAAAAAAATATTTCAGATTGACGGATTCGGTGCGATTCTATCGGCCTTGCTCCTGGGCGTTGTACTGGTTCGCCTGGAACGGTTTTTTGGCATCCCGGTATCCACCCTGTATCTGCTCGCGGCGCTGCCCTGTCTTTTCGCGCTGTACGATTTTTACTGTTACTTCCGGGTGAACGAAAAGATCGGACGATTTTTAACGGGAATCGCTATTGCCAACCTGGCCTACTGCGCTTTGTCCATCGGACTGGCCATATACCACCGGTCCGTCATTACCTATCTGGGTTGGATCTATATTCTGGGCGAAATAGGGATCGTGAGCATTTTAGCCATCCTTGAACTGAAGGTGGCTAAACATCATTGAAATGGTAGCTGCCTCTAAAACAATCAGTTTATCTTCCGGTAAGGACAATACCCGAAATATGAAAAATAAATTGCTCATCCTGCTTTTCCCGGGCATTTGGTGCTTTTTGATCAGCGGATGTACCGTTAAATGGACGGAGGCGATCCAATACGGTGAGGTGGAGCAGGAGGAGTTCCGCGCGACTGTTCCAATTGAAATACAAAAGGACCTGATACTGGTGCCGGTCTCGATCCAGGGAAAATCTTACCGGTTTTTGTTCGATTCGGGAGCGCCTTTCAGCATCTCGGATCGCCTGCAGCGGGAATTTGGTTTTAAAACGGTGAGCAGGGGAACGATCGTAGACAGCGACCACAATAGAAAAAAGGTCAACTGGGTGCAGGTTGATGCTATTGATATCGGAGGTATTTCCTTCCGGGAGCAGACCGCATTTGTCGGGGATTTTGCCGCCAATCCAATTCTGGGATGCATCGGAATCGACGGCATTATTGGTTCCAATCTGATCAGACATAGTAACTGGATCATTGATCAGGAGCAGGGAGCTTTGTCCCTGTTCAGTACCATTGACCAGGAGGCATTGAATGCCTACGCCATCGTCCTTTTCGAGACCGATTACCAGTATAATATTTTTCTGGATGTGGATCTGGGATCGGCTACGGTGGGTAAGGTATTGCTGGATTACGGCTCCAACGGATCGGTCTCTTTGAGCCGGGATATATTTAGTAGACTTAAAGACCGGGGGATCATCCGGGAAACCCTATCCGAGAAGGGCGTTCGGCAGACCGGGATCATTGGGACTTCCGTTCCCCTGGATCGGGAGATCGCCTTTACGGATTCACTCCGTATGGATCGCCTGCAACCGGAGGACGTAATGCTGCGCACCGGAAAAACGGTATCCATAGGCAATAAGCTGTTATCCAGGTTTCGGGTAACCATTGATTGGGAAAATCAGGTGCTTTATATGGAGCCCGGCGGGAAAACGCGGGATCCGGCCCGTTCGCGCGGTTTCAGTCTGGGCTACGCCGTCGATAAAGGGATTTACGTCCAGTCGGTAATAGAAAATTCGAAAGCCGATCGGGCGGGTATCCGGCCGAATATGCAGGTCCTGAAAATCGACGGGCTGGATTTTGCAAATGGAAATGATTATTGCGATTATGTGCAGCACGAACTCAGCGATGAATTTTTTATTCAGCTTATCGATGCACAAGGCCAGCACCTGGAGCTTCGTCTTGAAAATACAGTGCTGAAATAAGAGTGCCGATCAGGTATAAAAGATCTCACAAACTAATTGTATCACATGGAGGATGCCGGCTATTTCCAGCAACTGAACCGAACGCTCAAAGATCAGCCACGAGCCATTCCCAGTCTGATCATCGACCGGGAACGGCTCGACCGGAATATCGAGACCCTGCTATCCACGCTGCGTCCCGATCTTGATTTTCGAATAGTGGTAAAATCACTCCCATCTTCCGATCTGCTCCGCTACCTGATGGACAAAAGCGGCAGCCAAAAACTGATGGTCTTTCACCAGCCTTTCCTTTCGGATCTCTCCCGCTGGCTGGATTCCCGCGCGGATATTTTACTCGGTAAACCCATGCCGGTGAAGACTGCGGCTTATTATTACCAGAACGTTCTTGCCGAGCGGGGTTTTGATCCTTATAAACAAGTGCAATGGCTGATCGACACCCGGGAAAGAGCCCGGGAATACCTCGATCTGGCCCGCAGCCTGGGCGGGACTTTGCGATTGAATCTGGAAATCGATGTCGGATTGCACCGCGGCGGCTTTTCCGGACCGGAAGCGCTGGCAGAAGTTTTACAACTGATCAGCGATCATCCGCAACAACTCCGGCTGAGCGGATTGATGGGCTACGAACCGCACGTGGTCAAGTTGCCGAGAATACTCCGCAGCCCGGATCGTGCTTTTCAGATGGCCGATGATCGTTACCGGTCGTGCATTCAGACCATTCGGGAACAGTTCCCCGCCCTCTGGAACGAGCAGCTTACCTTCAACGGAGGGGGGAGCCCTACTCTTGCGTTACACGGTAGCCGGGCTTCCGTACTGAACGAGATCTCGGCCGGTTCCTGCCTGGTAAAACCAACGACTTTTGATACGCCTGAATTGCAGGACTTTCATCCCGCTGCTTTTATTGCCACACCAATACTGAAGAAACTGAAGGACACTACTTTACCGGGACTGGAAAAGGTAGCGGGTCGGCTCAGCCGAATTAAACCGTCCTATCGCAATGCCTATTTTATCTACGGGGGTTACTGGCGGGCTGATTATGTTTTTCCGCCGGGAGCCAAAGAAAATCCGCTGTTCGGGCCGAGTACCAACCAATCCATGATCAATCTGCCGCCGGGAGCGGAACTGGAGGTAGATGATTTCGTTTTTTTGCGACCCCACCAGAGTGAATTCGTGTTCTTGCAGTTCGGCGATCTACTGGTTTACCATAAGGGTAAGATCGAAGAGCGTTGGGCGCTGCTTTCCCAGTAAACGGCCCGCAATTTATATGCTGCTATCCTGTAAGGGCGAACGATCGGCAAGTGGGTCTGTAGGTTAAACCAAAACCCGTAATGATGACCCTGCGCCCGTTCCTGCCCGCCCTTTTATTTGTCCTTCTCTCCTTCAGTCAGCTTTGCTTAGCCCAACCGCAGCACCCCCGGATCTACATCAAGGATAGTGCGAGGGAGGCTTTCCTGGTATCCCAGAAAAATACAGCCTGGAAAAAGACCTATGTCGAAGAGCTGAAAGCCCAGGTAGATCACTACGTGGCACTCTGCGAAAAGGATCCGGAATGGATGGTTTCCCGGCTTCAGATGAACTGGAAGACCAGACACGATAAGGTTTTTCTGAAAGGTGGGAACTTCTCCCATTCGGAGGGTAAAGCTCCCGTGCCGACGGTCCGCTTTTCCGGTACCCGGGATTGGGCAACGAATTACCTGGAACCGGCTATCGCCGACGTGGAGCCCTATTTCGACGATCCGCGCGGTATGCATCTGGTGCATAAAGAAAGCGGGAAAAAGGAGTGGATCCATCCATCCAAATCCGGACATATTATCGAGGGGATCAATCGAAAGATCATGAAGTTGGTGCAGGATGCGGCCTTTTTGTACTGGCTGACCGGGGAGGAGCGCTACGCGCGCTTTGCCGAGCCGGTATTTACCCAGTACATCGAAGGCATGTATCACCGGGAAGCGCCCTACGATATAGACCAGACCGGCCAGCAACGCCTCTCGGGACTGGCAACTTTTGAGGTGATCCACGAAAAGATCACCATTTACCTGACGGTGGCCTACGATTTTCTCTACGACTATTTGCGGAAGCACCGATCGGACCAATCCCACACCATCGAAGTCTTTCAGCGGTGGGCCGATCAGATCATCGTCAATGGGGTAGGGGAGAACAACTGGAATTTCTTTCAGGCTCATTTCCTGATCTACCTCGCCGCTGCCCTGGAAAACAACGCCAGCTACGCGAACGGAAAAGGGCAGGAATATTACCTGGATCAGATCTTTGAAGTGACCACGGACCGACAGGTCGCGCTCAAGGAGTCGGTCCTGGTCTTTGACCAGGAAACGGGGATCTGGCCGGAATCGGCTTCCTATTCCCTGCACGTCATCACCAGTCTGCTCGAAGTGCTCACCCTCTACGATCAGGCCACCGAGACCGACGCCTTTGCCGACTATCCGATCGCAGAGAAAGCCACCCTGGCCTCGTTTCAGTACCTTTTTCCCAGCGGTCACATCATTGGTTTCGGAGATTCTAAGCACGAACCGATCTCGCCCGACATTTTTGAAATGCTGATCGCCCATTATGACAAATACCAGGAGCGGGAAAAGGAGCAACTTATCTCCGCAATGCTGCAGGAGTTGATCGACCGGGGCGAGTACACGCGTAAGGCCGGTGATCTGTTTCATTTGTTCTTTTACGTAGATGAACTGGACAGCGACGCGGAAACCGATATCGATCCCGTCGCCATGGGCCTGATGACGCCAACCTTTCACGCCCCCAGCGTGAGTATGTTCCTGCAGCGACTGGGTGCCGGCCGGCACGCCATCATGGCTTCCACCGTCGGTGCCTACGGCAATCACGCCCACGCCAATGGTATCGGCCTTGAATTATTCGCCAACAATTACGTGCTGGGCCCGGATATGGGGCGCGGTCCCAGCTACTGGCATCCGGATCACCGGGATTATTATTCCCAGTTTGCGGCCCACAATACCGTTGCAGTGAACGGCCAATCCACCTACCGGACCATGCTGAGCTATCATCCCTATACGTTGGATAATTCTTTTCCGGTCTCGGGGCAGCCGGCATCCCAATTCGATAAAGTCACCTTCTCCAAAGCTTCTTTCGTGGAGCCGGCTACCAACGCCCAGCAGCAGCGCCTGACGGCTATCGTGCAAACCGAATCGGAGCAGGCTTACGTACTGGATATTTTTCGCTCCGCTGTAGCCGGATCAGCTGCGCAGCGACACGATTATTTTTACCACAACCTCGGGCAAACGCTGGAGATAAGGGATTCCGAAGATCATCCGCTGGCCCTGCAGTCTACCGATAAATTGTCTTCTGCGGCCGGCGATCATAAAGCCTACGATTATTTCCAGGATAAGCAAGGCACGGCGACCGATAAAGATCTCAGTGCGGTATTTCGCCTGAGTACCTCCGATCAGCCCGATAATCTGATGAAACTGTGGGTAAAGGGCAGTGCCGATCAGTCGGTATTTTCCGTGCAGGCACCACCCTCGCGGGCTATTTCCAAGAGGACCGCTCCGGATTCCATGCTGGGTGCACAATTGCCCACCCTGGTCCTCCGGCGAGAGCAGGCGGCCTGGGAGGATCCGTTCGCCGTGATCTACAATCCCTACTTGGCCGATGATGCGAATGCCGTCAGTGCGGTGGATTTTTCTACCGCGCTGCAGCCGGCGGGGGCACAGGCGATTGTGGTAAGCCTGGCCGAACAGGGCGTGGAGGACCACATCGTTGCCAACGCTTCGGTTAACGAACTGGCCGGTGGCGACGATTTTTATCAGAAAGGATTGCTTTCCATTGTGCGCCGACGACTGGATGACCGGCAGCCGGTCTTCTTCTTCGTTTCGGGCGTCTATCGCTTTGATTACGAGCAATGGCAGGTGATCTCGGTCGGAACGGCTGTAACGGTGAGTATCGAAGTGAAAGGGGAGGATCTATACCTGCAAAATGACCAGCCGGTGTTGATCCGGATCCCGAAAGGGGAAACTGACGAAATGCCGACTATTTTGTTGTACGAGAACGGTGAGCTCAGCGCCGAACGGAAAGGCGTGATCAGTCGGCTGAATCCGGAGCAGGTTGAATTTCGCCTGGCAAAAGCTTACGAAAAAGTGGTAGTTAAGCGCTAACAAAAACCAAGGCTGACCGTTAGATTATTCCTGCAAAGCACCAAGGCTTTTGAAAAATGAAAAAGCATTAATCGTATCCATTAGTCAGGGAGACCAAAATGCCTTCCGGGCCGTCTATGAACTGTACGCTGACAAAGTTTACAATACTGCGCTGAGCTATGCGCAAAACAAGGAGGATGCGGAAGAGATCACGCAGGACGTGTTCACCAAAGTATTCCGGAATGCGGCGCAGTTTGAAGGGAGGTCCGGTGTGAGCACCTGGATCTATCGCATCACCGTAAATACCTCACTTTCCCGGCTCAAGAAAAGAAAAAGATTTTCGCTATTTGGAATGGGCACCTCCGTCCCGAGCAACCGTGCCGACTTTGACCATCCGGGGATATTGCTGGAAAAGAAGGAAGATGCAAAAGCCTTGTTCCGGGCCATCGATACCCTGCCTGCAACGCAGAAAACGGCATTTATCTTAAGTTTTGTGGAGGAATTGCCCCGTCAGGAAGTAGCCGATATTATGGAAATTTCCCTCAAAGCCGTGGAGTCGCTATTGCAGCGAGGTAAAAAGAATTTGCGGATCAAATTAGAAAAAATGTATCTGGAGCGTAGGAAAAAATGATTTTAATAGTCTAAAGAAAAATGACAGCGATGAAAGACGATTTGGAAAATTGGATAGACAACGCATTTGATAGCCTGGAGGGTAGTAAAAAGGCAAGTCCCGATCCCGGACTGCTGGCCCGGATCGAAGCCGGACTTGGTACCCGGGAGGCGAAGATTATTCCTGTAGTGCAGTGGCGTCTGGCCGCGGTGGCCGCAGCGGTTTTGCTGTTGCTCAATATCTGGGCCGTTAGCGGGTACATATCGTCCGATCAAACCCGATCGGATGGATCCGGGTGGGAAGCGGAAACCGACCGCCAACTTATTTCAAATTACAGACTTTACGACTTATGAAATCACAAGCCTTCTATAGATCAGCAACCTGGGCCTTATTGTTCCTGAACGTATCGCTTATTGCCGTCTTCCTGTTCAGCAGACCCGGACCACCGGTTAATAGGGCGGATTACGGCTTTTTGGATCAGGCCATCGCCATCCTGGATCTGGATGATGAGCAAAGGAAGATTTTTTTAGGGGAGGCGCGTCGGCACAGTCGGGCCCTGGATGAGATTGACCGCCAACAAAGCGACCTGCTGAAACCCTACTTTTTTCAACTTACCTCCACCGCAGAAAATGTGGACGAAGCAGCGATCCTGGACCAGGTTCAGGCGCTGGAACGCCGCAAGATCAACGTAACCTACCAACATTTTCAAAAAGTAAAAGAAATTTTAAAGGAAGAGCAAGCGGTTTATTTTGAGGACTTTATGAGTAAAGCCTTGGATATTATCTTACTGGATCTGAAAAAAAATTCCGAATAACCGAAGGATTTTTAGCCGGTAGTGGTCCAAAGGGAAAAACAAATTATGAAATACCTGGTTTTCTCTTGCTTACTACTGCCGCTGGGCGCTATCCTTATTTTTTCCTGCCAGCAGGATGATGACCTGACCGATCCGGTCGGGGAACCCGAACTTCACGCTGCTTTTGCGGAATTCGATCCGGATAATTTTACCATTTATTTAGATGGGGACGAGGTCGTCCTGGAATCCAACGGATTACCCAATCATACCTCTCCGTACTGGTCCAATACGACGGCACGGACGGCCGTCGATCCGATGGGAAATACGCTCACTACACCGGCAGCGGCTTCCAATCATCCGCTATTCGTGGAACCGAGTGTGACTTCCTTCGAGCAGATGGCGCCGGGGAATATCGATGATTTTAACGGGTCTTATACTCTGCGGGTGCCGGCCAGCCCGGTTTTGGCGACTACCAGTTCGGCCACCGGCCTGGGACCGATCGGTATGGCGGTCAGCGGATCGATGATCTACGACGATCAGGAAGGTCCCAATGTTCCATTGGATAATGCCATTCCCTCCCTGGATTACACGGCGGCCCACACCGGGCCCCAGAGTTACCATTACCATCTGGAGACCAAAGCCTGGTCGGATGACGATGAGAAATTGATCGGTATCATTTCCGACGGTTTTTTTCTGTACGGGCGGAAATGTAATGCTACGGGGACTTACCCAACCGATCTCGATGCATCCGGTGGCCATACCAGCACCACACAGCACACTACCGAAGCGGAATACCACTACCATATCCAGAACGAAAAGTACCTGAACCAATTCTATATTCTGTTTCCGGGAAATTACCAAGGGACTCCCAATGCGATTCGGTAGAGCGTTCATGTTGGGAATAGTATCCGTGGTCTTAGCCGGCCAGTTCCTGGCTGCAGATCGGGCCTTTATAGCGGGCACTGCTGCTGTTGAGGACATCAGGGTACCAAAAGAATTACTGGAGCTTCGACCCGCTGAGGGGCTGATCTACTTTCGGGATCAGCCTTTCACGGGGACTTCGGTCTCCAGGTACGAGAACGGACAGATCGCGACTTCCATCGCCTACGCAAACGGAAAAAAACAAGGCCCGTACCGAAAGTGGTTCGAAGACGGTCAGTTGAGTTTTGAATGCTTTTACCGGGATGGTAAAAAGCAGGGCGCTGCCAAAAGCTGGTGGTCCAACGGAAAACTGAGAAGCGCGTCCAACTACGATCGGGGCGTGGCGCACGGCCTGCAGGAAGAATGGTACAGCAGTGGGGCAAAGTTTAAAGAAATACAACTGGTGTACGGTCGGGAAGAGGGCCCGCAGCGAGCCTGGCGCGAGAATGGAAAGATCTACAATAATTACGAGGCCAAAAACGGTCGGATCTTTGGTTTAAAGCGAGCAAATTTATGTTATGAACTGGATAAAGAAGAAATTCAATATGCTGAGTAAAGGCGTGCTTTTTTTAGTTCTGCTAGTAATGTTGGCTTGTAATGGTTCCAAGAAGCAAGATCAGGAAGCTTCCTTGCCCTTTTACGATGAAGCCACCTTTACCCCCCATTGGCTGGAGGCGGGCAGTGATTCCCTGGCTCAGTTCCACCGGATCTCTCCTTTCCGACTGATCAACCAGGAAGGCGATACCATTACGGAGCGCTCCGTAGCCGGGAAGATATACGTGACGGATTTCTTTTTCACCTCCTGTCCGGGTATCTGCCCCAAAATGACCACCAATATGGCTTTGCTGCAGGATGCGTTCTGGGAGGATGATGGCGTCTTACTGCTGTCTCATTCCGTAACTCCGGAACACGATTCGGTCCCGGTACTACAAGACTACGCCCTGGCCAGGGGCGTGGATGCCCGGAAGTGGCACCTACTTACCGGAGATCGGGAACAGATCTATAAACTCGGGCGGCAGGATTACTTCGTGGAGGAGGATCTGGGGCTGCAAAAAGACCCGGAAGAATTTTTACATACGGAGAACTTCGTTCTGATTGATCCGCAACGCCATATCCGAGGGATCTATAATGGATTGAATAAGGCTTCCATCGCTCAGCTGATCACCGATATTCATACTTTGCGGATGGAGCAATGACTGTATTGGGAAACAGGGCGCTCAGAAGCCCCGAAAAGCTCCCGTGCCAAGCCGATCCGCCGGCATTCATTAGCCCTGCATCGTACGGATCAGATCGTAGATACCGGTAATGATATACTGGATACCGATGGCCATTACGATAAAGCCCATGATGCGGGACAGAGCCTTCAGGCCGCCTTCCCCCATAATGCGGAACAGGTAAGGCGCTGAACGCAGGATCAGGAAAATGATAACGCCCAGACTGATGATCACCCCGATGATCAGGAACCGCTGGGACCATTCGGTATGGATGGCGTATAAACTGATCAATAAACTGATGGATCCCGGGCCGGACAGCAGGGGCATAGCCATAGGGGAGAAGGAAATATCGTCCTTTTCCAGGGCTTCGTGTTTCACTTTTTTATCCACCGCCCGGCTTTCGGCCATTTTACCGTTCAGCAAACTGAAACCGGACAGGAAGATCACAATGCCGCCGGCGATCCGCATGGCGCTCAGACTGATACCGAAAAAGCTCAGGATCAGTGTACCCGCCAAAAAGAAGACCGTCAGGATCAGGATGAAATAAATGCTGGTATTTCTGGCGGTATGGGCCCGTTCGGCTTTGGAGTAGGTGGGCGTCATGGCCAGAAATACCGGTACGGCTCCGAGTGGATTGACCACGGAAAACAGGGAAGCCAGTACGGTGATGAAAAGCTCCAGCATAGAAGTGTTTGAGTAGTAGCGTAGAACCATCCACCAAAAGTCATTAGCCCGAATTTTCACCGGCTAACGACTTTCGGTGGTCACGTGGTGACGATTTATTTTACTTTGGTCTCCGAACCCAGGGAAGAAGCAAAGTAATCCCGGTTCAGTTTGGCAATGTATTCCACGGAGATCTCCTTCGGACATTCCGCCTCACAGGCCGTGATGTTGGAACAGGCTCCGAACCCTTCCTCGTCCATCTGACGGACCATGGCCTGTACCCGGCGTTGTTTCTCTACCTCACCTTGTGGCATCAGGGAGAGGTGGGCTACTTTGGCCGAGGTGAACAGCATGGCCGAAGAGTTTGGGCAGGCCGCTACGCAGGCCCCGCAACCGATACAGGCTGCAGCATCAAAAGCCTCAGCCGCCTGTTCTTTCTCGATAGGAATGGAGTTGGCATCCTGCGCCTGGCCGGTATTCACCGAAACGAAACCGCCGGCCTGAATGATGCGGTCAAAAGCGGCGCGGTCTACGGCAAGGTCTTTCAGCACCGGGAAGGACTTGGCGCGGAAGGGCTCGATCGTGATGGTATCGCCGTCCTTGAAGTGACGCATGTGCAACTGGCAGGCCGTGGTGCCCTGCATCGGGCCGTGCGGATAACCGTTGATCACCATGCTGCAGGTACCGCAGATACCTTCGCGGCAATCGTGCTCGAACACGACCGGCTCTTCCTTCTTCTGGACCAGTTCTTCGTTCAGCACGTCCAGCATTTCCAGAAAGGACATGTGTTCACTGACATTATCCAGTTGGTAGGTGACCAATTCCCCTTTGAACTTGCCACCTTGTCTCCATATTTTGAGTGTGAGTTTCATCTAATTTTGTTTTTAAGCGATCAGTGATGGTGTTGCCTGCGGTGCCCGGAAGCACCACCGGAGATCACCGGGCTTATTTATAGGATCTGGTTTTAAGCTCAACGTTTTCGAAGACCAGTTCTTCTTTGTGGAGGATCGGTTCCTGGCCGTTACCCGGGTATTCCCAGGCAGCGACGTAGGTGAAGTTCTCGTCGTCGCGAAGCGCTTCACCGTCTTCGGTCTGGTATTCCTCGCGGAAGTGACCGCCGCAGGATTCGTCGCGGTTCAGTGCATCCAGGATCATGGTCTCACCCAGTTCCATGAAGTCCGCTACGCGCAGTGCTTTTTCCAGTTCCGGATTGTACTCGTTGTTGCCGCCGGGTACAAACACATCATTGTAGAATTCGGCCTTCAGCTCGCGTACCATCTGTACGGCCTTACGCAGCCCTTCTGCGTTCCGCGACATGCCGCAGTAGTCCCACATGATGGAACCCAGGCGACGGTGGAAACTTTCCACAGACTGGTTGCCCTGTACGCTCAGCAGATTGTCGATACGGTCCTTCACCGCTTTTTCGGTAGCCTTGAAGGCTTCGCCGTTCGGATCGAATTTCGGGGTCCGGATCTCTTTGGACAGGAAAGTGCCGATGGTATAGGGAATCACGAAGTAACCGTCGGCCAGACCCTGCATCAGGGCAGAAGCACCCAGACGGTTGGCGCCGTGGTCGGAGAAGTTGCATTCTCCGAGGGCGAACAGTCCCGGGATGTTGGTTTCCAGATTATAGTCCACCCACAGGCCACCCATGGTGTAGTGTACCGCCGGGTAGATCTTCATCGGATAGATATAGGGATTTTCACCGGTGATCTTTTCGTACATCTCGAAGAGGTTACCGTACTTTTCGGAGATCACGGCCGTACCCAGTTCTTTGACCAGTTTCTCATCCGGATGGTCGTTGCCGGAGGAGTGAGCTTTGGATTTTCCGTAGCGCATGATGGCGTCGGAGAAATCGAGGTATACGGCGAGTCCGGTAGGCGCAACACCCAGTCCTTCGTCGCAGGCGGTTTTGGCAGCTCTACTGGCTACGTCCCGGGGTACCAGGTTACCGAAGGCCGGGTAGCGGCGCTCCAGGTAGTAGTCCCGGTCGGCTTCCGGAATATCGAGTCCGGTCTTTTTACCCTCGCGGATGGCTTTGGCATCCTCCTGCTTTTTGGGTACCCATACCCGGCCGTCGTTCCGTAAACTTTCGGACATCAGCGTCAGTTTGGACTGATAGTCGCCCGATACCGGAATGCAGGTAGGGTGGATCTGGGTGAAGCAGGGGTTCGCCATCAGCGCCCCGCGGCGTACAGCGCGCCAGGCGGCGGATACATTACACATCATGGCGTTGGTAGACAGGTAGAATACGTTGCCGTATCCTCCGGAGGCCAGCACCACGGCGTGGGCGGCGTGGCGTTCCAGTTCGCCGGTGATCAGGTTCCGGGCGATAATGCCCCGGGCTTTGCCGTCGATCCGGACGATGTCCAGCATTTCGTGCCGGTTGTACATCTTTACGGTACCGAGGGAGATCTGCCGCGAAAGCGACTGGTAGGCACCCAGCAGCAATTGCTGACCGGTCTGTCCGCGGGCGTAGAAGGTACGGCTTACCTGCACCCCGCCGAAAGAGCGGTTGGCCAGCAGTCCGCCGTAATCGCGGGCGAAGGGCACGCCCTGCGCAACCGCCTGGTCAATGATGTTGCGACTCACTTCCGCCAGCCGGTGTACGTTGGCCTCGCGGGAGCGGTAGTCACCACCCTTGATGGTATCGTAAAACAGGCGATACACGCTATCGCCGTCATTTTGGTAATTCTTTGCGGCATTGATCCCACCCTGGGCCGCGATGGAGTGGGCCCGGCGGGGACTGTCGTGGAAAGTGAAGGCTTTCACGTTGTAGCCGAGTTCGCCGAGGGTAGCGGCGGCAGATGCACCGGCCAGACCGGTACCGACTACGATTACTTCCAGACGTCTTTTATTGTTGGGGGCTACCAGTGGCATGCTGGACCGGTATTGGGTCCATTTTTCTTCCAGTGGTCCGCCAGGTACTTTTCCGTCAAGTTTCATATCTTTCTGATGATAATTGTTAAATGAATCTGGTTCTCGGTCGGGCTATCTTACCCCTGCAGGTACATATACACGGGGATGAACGCAAAAGCCAGGGGAACGACCACCGCGTAGATACGTCCTACTGTACGGATCAACGGTGAGTACTTCGAATGGTTCAAACCAAGGGTCTGAAATGCACTCTGGAAGCCGTGGAGAAGGTGATAGGCAATAACGACCATGCAAATGACGTAGAAAACCACATAGAGGGGATTTTGGAAGGCCTGAGCCACTACGTAGTAGAGGTTGTCCACTTCCACATCTTCGTAAGTCACCATTTCAAGTACCCCCATTTTCATTTGCAGCCAGAACTGATACAGGTGGATCAGGATAAAAATAAAGATTATCGTACCCAGCCAGCCCATATTGCGGGATGCAAATGAATTGGTGTTGACGGTACGCGTTACTTTTACCGCGTATTTGGTTTCCCGGGCGTTCGCATTGGACCGCCACAGTAGCCAGCCCTGAATGGCGTGCAGCAGGATGCCGGCGTAAAGCAGGTAAGAGGTCAGCTTGATGACCGGGTTTGTCGTCATGAACTTCGCGTAGAGATTAAATTTCTCTCCACCATCGTCAAACAACAACTGTAAATTGCCAATGAGATGAACCACCAGGAAGATGATCAGGAACAATCCGGTGAGGCTCATCACCAACTTACGCCCGACAGAGGACGTAAGGAAAGTAGAAAACCAACTCATAAATTTTATTTTTTTCGTGTGACCTTTCACTCAACCCAAAAGGTATGAAAAGCGTTGTTGGAAGGTCGAGATATTTGGTGCACAAAGCTAACCGATAAAGCGGATTTGCCCAACAATTGTTGGCCTCAGCTAATTATCGACGGATTATTTAGAATCATTCAAAATTATGATAAAATAAAATGGAGGAAAAACAATTAAAAGTAAGTTTCCAGCACTTCCTGGAGAAATTTCCCGAGGTAGAACTACCGATTACGCTGGGAGAAGACACCCATCACGCCTTCAGTCAGAAGAACGATCCGATACCTCCGCTGATGATCGAACAGTTCATTTTACCGCTGGAAGAAGAGGAGTCGGATGAGTTTACGGAGTTTATTGCCTGCTTTCGAATGCCGGCCCAAAAGGAATACCAGGCGATCGTGTACTGGAAAGCAGGGCTGCTCAATTACCAATACATGCTGGCTACTTTTGGCAAAGACGAAAAGCTGATCGATAAGCGGGTGATCGGGGGGACGTACTACGACGGAGAACAACTGACCCAGTCCGTAGCCACCATCAAGGAAGACGGCCAGGTGATCATCGCTTCCGGCCAGGGCGATCCGCATCAGGAACATTTCGAAGCGGCCAGTACTACGGCCTATCGCGTACAGATCGGTACGAAAGGTAAGATCGTCAATCTCTGATCCCACAGACTTACCGGCCCGGTGGCTGACGCCCGGGCGATGTATTCAGGTCCGCATTTGGGTAAAAGGTGTTGGAGTGGAAGCTGGTCCGTCGAGTATGGGTCAGCTTTCGCTGTAAGCGGGTGTGGCGTGCACATCGCGCACCAGCCTGAACACCGCTTCGGCTCCGAGTTTGGCCCCGGCCAGATCACTTTCACTAAGTAGATAGCTATCCAGCATACGGCAGAACTGCGGCCATTCTTTAGCCGGATGGTTCCCGCTGGAACCGTAAAAGTGAAAATCGGGGAGTTCCCGCAGTTGCAGATTTTCCTTCAGTGCTTTATAAATGACCCGGCCACCCAGATTGGAGCCCAGTAAAACATAGAGCCCGCCCAGCACTTCATTCGAAGATCGTAGTTCCGGCAGTTTCACGCCGTAATTTATTTCCGGCAGTTCCAGTAGATGGGCATCGGCCCGTAGAGCCTCCATCCGCGGATGCAGGAAGTGAGTAAAATCAGTAAGATGGTGATACCTAAGACCGTTCAAGAGCAACGGCTCCAGATTATTGTGGAGAAAGTGGTTTTTGGAGATCAGACTGCGGTATTGGTCGAGATTCAAAGTCTGGTCCATAATTTCCCGACCAAGAGCTACCGCTTCGGTTTGTTGGTGAAGACCCTGGGTCTTCTGTCGTAAATAGGCTGCTGCCTGCATATAAGGGAGAAATAATTTACTGGACGCCGGTGATCTGCAGCACTTCCTGCATGATATCTACAGCGTCTTTTTTGTTCGAGAATTCGGAAGAATTCTCAATAAGTGCATTTAATTTCTGTAGCAGTAATTTTTTGCGTCGTTGTTTCTGTACCTGAGCTTCGCGCTCTTTAAAACGTTTTTCTTCCCGGACCAATACGTGTTCGATCTTGTCCGGTAATTCCGATAGGTTACCTTTCAGGATATAACCGGAAGCTCCGTTGAGGATAGTTTCTGCTACTTTTTCCTCGTCGTTCAGACTGCCGGTAACGAATACAAAAGGCACGTGCGGCATTTTCTCCCGTACGAGCAGCAGCGCTTCCAATCCATTGTAACCGGGAACGTTGTAATCTGCAAGGATAATATCCGGGCCAACCCAATTGATCTTGTCTTCAAATTCTTCTTGATTACTTGCGATAATGAAGACAGCCTCTGGTGCAGCTTTCAATACACCCCTTTTGATCAGCTCCTGATCCGTTTTTAGGTCCTCTAACATTAGAACCTTAAGAGTTCTCTCAATCATTTTACAAATACTTGTTATAGATCAACCAATAACTTTGATCTTGTTGGACACGGGGCAATTCCCTATGGGGGAATATTCCAGAAGCCTGCGCCACCAAAGTCTGTCTAGTATGCTCGGATGCTCCTAATTATTCCGGGCATACCAAAGACGGCTGTATTGCGATTTTTTGAACATTTTTTTTATTCCGAGGTTCAGTTTTTCAAAAAAAAAAAGAAAAAACGCTAAAATTTTTAATAGTAATCCTTTTACAGGACCTCCAGCTCGTGGATGGGGAACCGGCAATAAAAGGTTGATCCGCCTCCTTTTTCACTCTCTACCCATACTTCCCCCCGGTGTTTATCCACTACTTTTTTGACGATAGCGAGCCCTACTCCGGTGCCTTCATAATCTTTATCCGATACCAGGCGGGAGAACACATCAAAGATCCGCTGGTGGTGCTTGGGGTCCATACCGATACCGTTATCCCGCACGTAGATGACGGTACTTTTACCGTCGCTGTCGGCACCTACCTCGATCATGGGGATTTCCTGGTGCCGGGAGTATTTGATGGCATTCGACAACAAATTACTCAGCAACTGCCGTAGGGAAGTGACTTCCGCGTATACCGGCGGCATTGGATCTTTTAACTGGAACTGGACCCGTTGGCGTTCGGCCTCCGGAAAACTGTTCCAAACCTGTTCGATCTGACTGGCCGGATTCAGTTTATTGATGATCAGGTCATTGAGGCTGATCTTGGACAAAGCGAGCAGATCGTTGATAAAACCGTTCATTTTACCAATACTGCTGGAGATTGTCTGGATCACCTGCTGCCCGTAATCATCGAGTTTATCTTTATAATCTTCTTCCAGGATCTGAGAGAAACCTTCGATCGTCCGCAACGGCATGCGAAGGTCGTGACTCACCGAATAGCTGAAGCTTTCCAGATCTTTGTAAGCTTCCAGCAGATTCTGGTTGAGTTTTCTGATCTCCTGATACTTTTCAATGATGATCTCCTTGATGTCATTACGCAGGGCAATGGCCGAATTGATATCGTTCCGGTCCCACGGTTTGGCCGTGTTCTGGACCTGTTCTTTCCAGATATCAAACGATTTTCGCGGACTGAGCCGCATTTGTTCACCGGAAAAAGTAACGGCCTTTTCGGGATTGCCGCCCCAGTTGACGGTCTGGATTATTTCCGGACGGAACCACAAAATGTATTCCGGCGGAGTATGGGCTATTTGGAGAGATAACAGGCCGGAAGCTACATCTTTTATTTCGAGCCCGGCCGGCCAGTGTGCGGACAATTCGTTTGTCTCAAACACAGACGAGTCGGTATTGTTTTCCAGCCAGTCAATTAATTCCATTATTTTTTCCTCGGACGGGCATTCGCCGATGGTATGCAGGCGTCCGTCCAGCAGCAGGGCGGCACCCGAAGCCTGGTTGAGGTCCAGGAGGGTGAACTTATTTTGCATCAACCCTTCGAGCACACTCCAGTTGCGGCTCATCTGTTCCAGCAGGTGGGAGCGCACGATATTGGTCTGCAGCCCCTGTTCGCGGAAATCGTGGGCCTCCTGCAGCGCAAGATGCCCGGAAATGATCCGGCTCAGGAATTTGATCATATTGCGCACCCGATAATCCACCAGCTTAGGCTGGTAGTGATGGCAGGCGATCAACCCCCAGAGTTTATTCTCCTTGACAATGGCCACGCTCATGCTGGCCCGTACGCCCATATTGTTGAGGTATTCTATATGGATCGGGGATACACCGCGGGCTACACTGTCCGTCTGATCGAGCGGCGTTCCGGTCTCCGGATGCACAGCGGGAATGATCTGTGCGGGTTCCGATTGGGCATCGACGATGATCCGTACCTGATTGCGCAGGAACAACGCCCGGGCCTGTCGGGGAATATCGCTGGCCGGATAGCGTAGCTGATAGTACGGCGACAAATGATCTTCCTTGGCCTCCGCAATGACAATACCGTTGTATTCCTCGTCGAACTGGTAGATCATGACCCGGTCGTAACCGGTGAGGACCTTAATCTCGCTGGCCGTTTCGTGAAAAAGATTATTCACATCGCGGGCCGACTGGATCTTCTGGACCGCACGATCACTTCTTTGTAAAAAACGGGAAGAAGATACCAGGGGGTCCCGCTGCTCAAATTCCAGGATCATCGTCTGGTCCTGGAGATGAGCGATCAGGTGATAGGTAGTGTCCAGTATGTGGCCACCAAAACTCTTTATAATGATCGGGTTGATGGAAAGAAAATCATTTTCCTGTAATCCGGATCGGATCTGTTCCATGATCTCCGGATGCAGCAGGTCGGCCAGATTCTGCGAGAGCACTTCCTCGTGCGGCAGGCCCAGGATCTGCTGGCTGTTATCGGAAACATGGATGATGGAAAAGGACTGAACGTCTACGCCGAGCAGACAGGCGTAGCTCTGAACCACCCGTATAATGTGAATGGGTTCCTGGTCACAGTTATTCAGATCATAATTAACCGTGTAGAAACGATTAGCCCCGTTGGATGCATTGTTCATAAAAATTTTCGGATCAGCGTTTACCAGTGAAAACAATAAAAAAAACAAGTCCCGGCCAGCGTGCATCCTAACATTGCTGATCTGTTCCAGAAAATGGCAGCATTCAACGAAAGCTCGGATAACACGGTAAAAAGACCGAAGCTTAAAATTTCTTAAGAGGTATAGAAGTTTAACCAATTGTTCGGGGCTCGAACAGTAATTCAAAAATGAGCCCACAATTATAATATATTTTTTGGCTTATGTCAAATGGGGATCAAAGATGTACCAGGGATTTTGGGGCATTCGGAGCATTTTTTTGGACAAACGATCGGATGCACTGATGCGCAGATGAAGTTAATTTTTCAAGTTTAAAAGCGCTGATTTGGAAAAACTTGCGGATACAGTCGTCTGAACGGCGGCGGCAAATCACCACCCGGGCTAAAAACAAACAGCCATTCCGGATTTTTTTTCTGATAAATTGAAAAAGATAATCGGAATGGCTGTCGGTCTGGTTAATCATTTACGATGATCAAAACGGCTTAGAGACGGACTTAAATGGTCGCTTAGGCCGGAACGCTGGCGTAGCGATAAATGGCGTTTACGTTACCAGTTGGTCGCGGCAGGTCCGTACGGGGCATCAGATAAACGGTGCCACCGTTCTGGAGCGTCTGCAGCGCCGCGTGATTGATCAGCGGGATGCTGCCTTCCTCCCGTTTTTCGTGGATGGTAATGCTGTGGTCCGACTCATTGTAGGTACCCCAGACCTCATCCTTACGGGCGATAAACAACGTCTCTACCCGGCCGGCAATAGCGGCCGGAACGATGTCGTGAATGGAAAAAGAAGCCTCGTCATTGGATAAAGCAAGGCCAAAGCCTTCCTTCTCCTGCTCCACATCAGCTTCTACATCCGGTCCGATGATCTCCCAGGCCTTTTCGTGTAATACGACGGGATCTTCATTTTCGGGATTTCCGGGAATATAGGATTCGTGCAGGTTTTTATACTCATTTACCTCCCGGTAGATGCCGGCATTTTCTTCAACGGTGGCCAGGATCAGCGGTTCGGTATCGTCGTCACACATCATTTCCATGATGCCTTTGTTGATCATACGCATATATTCACGAAGTCGGACATCTTCCATGTCCTTGCCTCCGCCGTGACCGTGGTAAATGGCCTGGTCCTGGGCGCCCTGTCCACTGTGGTGTTGTAGCTGCTCTTCTCCGTCGATGTACTTCATCAGGTCCTGAATACTGGAAGGCAGATACTCATTGGTTTCGATCTCCGTGATCGAATACCGCTCAGCGACGTAGAATTTGGTTTCATTCTGGCTGATGGCCAACAGGAAAAATTTGGCGTTACCGGTCAGTAGGGGAATGAGGGGTTTGAGATACAGATGATCTCCGACGAACATATAGTTCTCAAAATCGACGGGCAAACTGTGGAATGATGTCTTTCCGTCGCAGATGAAGACGGCCAGTCCGTCGGACTGATGCTGCCAGAATTCCATGTCATCGATCTTGCTGCTGGCTTCCCGTAGCTTTTTATCGGCTTCCTGGGAAGACAGGCCGTGATTGATCAGTTGGTTCTTTACTTCGCTTAAGGTGTTTTTATAACGAATTCTATCTTCCTGCTCCTGTCCGGCGCGGGAAGTGGGGAGGTAGAGGGATATACATTGCTCACCTCTTACCTGGGTGAGTGAATCAAATTTTTTGCGGTCTATCATATGGTCTTTTCTTTATTTTAAAACAGGATTTTGCCGCCCGGGGTTCGCCCGCAATCGAACACTGCCGATTTGGAACAGGTTAAAATAATAAATAATGCATGTTGCCGGTTTTCAGAAGAAACCCGGAGGTCGGTCTAAAGAAATAGTTTTGCAGGACCAGCTAAAAGGGTCACCAGCAGGCGAAAGCGCCAAAAAGGGTAGCCGGTAACTAAATATTGTTACACATTTTTAAACACCACACCCTAATGGAAATCCGGATTAAAAAAAACGGAGCTGAAGCATTTGTCGATGCATTGACCAAGGCTTTCGACACTGATTATATAAGAGATTGTAAAGAATACCGACTGGAAATTCCGGAAGATATTGGAGAAGGATATATTTCCGCCTACGATTTTGACTACGGTATGAGCCTGGTCTACTTCCACTGTACTTTCCACGAAGATTTAACGGTAGTCTTTACTGCGGAGCGGGTACATCCCCTGCATTTTAACTTCTGCGTGGAAGGAGAGATCCGGCACGAGATCTGCGATGAACAGATCGCCTACCAGCTCAATCCGCTGAACGGTTCGATCTCCGCCAATCCCAGCGAATGTTCCCAAACCATGCACATTTCACCTAATATTCAGATCGTACATACCAATTTGCAGATCCTGCGTTCGGAATACATCAAGAAAGTAGATTGTGATCTGGAAGAGATGCATTCCAAACTAACGAATGTTTTCCGGGACCAGGAAGGCGAGAATTCATTTTTGCACGAGATCAATTACAGTGTGCCTACCGCCGAATGTATCAAGCACATCGCCGGCAACGGGTACAAAGATCTGGTGCGCAGTTCCTACGCCGAAGCCAAGTCGCTGGAGCTGTTGGCGCTGCAACTGAAACAGTTTGCCGATGATCTCGATCCGGAAACCCGTTTCGTCACCCTGAAAAGATACGACCTGGACAAGATCCTGAAAGCCAAGGAGATCCTGCTGAGTGATCTGCAGAATGCACCCACCATTCAGGATCTGGCTAAAATGAGCGGCGTGAACCAGCAGAAGCTGAAGCGCGGTTTTAAACAGGTGTTCGGTAAAACCATCAACCGCTACCTCCGGGACGCCCGTCTGGAAGCGGCCAAATACATGATCATGGACGGAAAGTCGTCCATTCAGGATGTAGCCGAAAGGGTAGGGTACAGCAACCGGGGGCACTTCGCCCGGAAGTTCCGGGAAAAATACGGACTCCTGCCCAAGGATGCTCTCCAGGCAAATTCCATCCAGATGTCTAAACAAAAAGAGAAGAATTAGGAATATAGAATAGGTTGCGGAATGACAAGCGGTGCTGGTTTTCCAGACCGCTTGCAGTCCCGCACCAGCGATCCGTTTCGGATCTTCTGTTCAATAAAGAAAATGGGGCTTTGCCGGAATCCGGCAAAGCCCCATCTTTTTCGGGGTTTTGATACCCTCGGTTTTACACCACAAAATCGGACCGATCCTGTTCGGGCACCGTCTGCAGGCGCTGGGCTTTCTCGATCACTTCCAGCAGGCGATCGTGTTGTTTCTCGAGTTTTTCCCGGATCTCCAGGGGAATATCCTTGTTTGCCTCGATCTTCTGGTAGTACTTTCCTACACTTTCTTCGGCTTCCAGGCTCAGTTCGAGCAGACCGACTTCGTTCTCTTTATTGATGAATTCGATAATGTCATCGCTGCGATCGTGGAGGTAGGATCTCATTTCCTTACTGGGTTTAACCGGAATGCTGCCGTTGTCTTCAACCAGTGGTCGCAGTTCGTTGGCCAGTTCCTGGCGAAACTCGGCCAGACTGTTAAACCAGTTTTTGAGGGTGTTGTCATCTTTCAGGTCCGCTACGATCTGTCGGTAGTCGGAGGCTGCCGCGTCGTGGCGGCTATACAGGTGAAATAACATAGATGTTGAATTTTCCTTTGACAGGTTCTGATATAAATTGTTCGGCTTCATGGTATTTAAATTAGGGTGGATAAATATGGTTGATCCGTTAGAAGCCCACCTTTACGTGCTCTCCTTCCGGGTATTTTTTCACCGGGAAAGATCGCTTTACCGGTATGAAGCATACGTTTGAGTTGGTGGTTCGTCCCGTTTCCGCCCTGCTGATCACTCAGCACGCCGGGCTGGTTTATCGGGAAACTATATAATTCAAGTTGCGATACTTGAATTGTAGAGAGTAGATGGTAAAGCGTAGAGAGACTGCAACCGTTAAAATGAGCGATTTTGCTCCATTTTAACGATAGGTAATCCCTCTACCCGCTACTCTCTACCCGCTACCTAAGTTACATCGCAACTTAGATTATATAGAATCGCTCCTTCACTGCGTCAGGGGTGGTTCCGTCGGCTGTTCCGGTTGGGGCCGGTTGGGCTCACCGATGTCGGGACTGGAGGGCTTTTCCGGTCTCGGACGTACCGGTTCTCCGATACCCGGCCTGCTGGGCGGTTCGGGTACCGGTTGGATGGGTTTTCCCGGTCCGGGGCCCGGTCCGTTTTGATTTAAAAGGCTGATAATTTTCATATGATGATAATTTTTTAGAATTTTGCAAACGGATGTAATCCGCATAAAACAAACAAACACTCATCCGGAGATGAGAGCAGCACAAAACTAGCCTACGGAAATACTCCGCGGACTTTCCTGTTCTTCAACTCTACCGTCAACCGGTACTTTTACGACTAAAATGCCGTTATTGCAGTTTGCTGCAATTTGGTCTTCCTTGTCATTTTCCGGAAGGGTAAAACTCCTGCAAAACGTCTGGTAATGGAACTCGCGTCTGGTGAAATGGAAATCAGTATTTCCGTTTATACCAGAGATCATACTTTTTTCCAGCTTGGCACTGATGGTCCATATCCGGTCATTGACCTGGATATTAAGATCTGATCTTTGGTGACCAGGAATCGTAAACTCCAGCAAAAAGCCGGTTGCTTCCTCCCGAACCTGGATAACCGGCACGGTGATCTCACTTTGATCGATACTACTTTCATGGCCCCAGGCACGTCGGAACGACTGGTTAAAGAAACGGTCGGCATATCCTGACAAACCGTGTTCCGGCGAAAATCCTCTGGTAAAGGAAACCATGGTTTGAGCTTTTGAAATTTGGTTAAGGGAATACAGGGACGATCAACTCGTCGTTGTTCACTTTTAAAACAGGTGGTTTTCGGACGATGTTCGTTATCTGTGCATCGGTTTAGCCGGCTTGCCGGACTAAACAATGCGATAAAAAAACGAAGCCAGCGAACACGCCCGTACCGGGCCGAGTTATAGAGGAAGCAACTAGTAAACTAAAAAAGAGATGATAACTTCTACACTTGAAAATAAAATTGCTGACACCCGCTACGATGTGCATCCGCTCATCGCGCAAAGATGGAGCCCACGGGTTTTCTCCGATAAAGAAGTTACCGGAGAGGATATGAACCAGCTTCTGGAAGCAGTACGGTGGTCGGCAAGTTCCCGGAACGAACAACCCTGGCGATTGATATACGCTCATCGCGGCTCCAAAGCCTACGAGCGTATGATGAGTTGCCTTTCTGAATTTAATCGAAAGTGGGCCGGCAATGCTCCGGTTCTGATACTGGCCGGCTACAAGGAGAAGTTTGAGTCCGGAAAGGACAATTTCCATGCACTGCATGATCTCGGTCTGGCGCTGGGCAACATGACTGTCCAGGCGCAATCCATGGACATCGCCTTACACCACATGGCCGGTGTAGACTGGAAAAAGGCTCATGAAAAATTCGACGTTCCCGCCGGATACCATATCGCCACCGCCATTGCGGTCGGTTATTACGGTGGGTCGGCAGAGGAGCTGCCGGAATCTCTCTATGAATCCGCACAGGCAGAGCGAACAAGAATTCCCCAGGCGTCATTTTCGGCTGAAGGCAAGTGGCCCGAAGACAACAACTGAATACCTATATAAATTATACTTGGTAAACCTGCAGAGGGTTTACCGAAGGTAATTCCTCCGCACATTAAATTTTTTTTTCTTTTCATCGAACATGCTGGCTTAAGTGTTGTTCAATGGTAAAATTTGACAAATCTTGAATAATAGAGCCCCATATCGGTTATTTGAGGGTAATAGTATGTCACCAATAATATCGGAAAGTGAGGAAAAACCTGTTGTTCTTTTATTTACAGCAGAATGGCTTGGGAGCGCTCATATACTAGAGACGTTTTTCAAGGAGCTTGCTCCGGAATATCCCAAGCTCGTAATCTACAAGGTGGACGTTGATTCCAATCAGGATCTGCCTACTCAATTTGGTATCTCACAGGTTCCGACTACCGTTTTTCTCCGTGACGGAGAGATCCGGGAATATGTTCTTGGTGTACTGAGCAAAAGGAAGCTCCGTCAAAAATTTCAGAATTTGCTGGACGAATCCTGAACTGAACGACTATATCTATCCTCCTGAACTTCAAACTGCCTAACGGTAAATCATTTGGGGAATTGCTTGCTTATTATGAAAATATAGTTATATTTGTATAAGATAAACACTTCAACACTAGCTTCACTTAGTCCTTAAAGTACCCAACGATATTTAGGTAACTTTCCCAAACCTGGAGAAATCCGAACACAAAACGCTTCCAATACACATTTCAGTTTACCTTCTTACTATACCCATGATCGACATCCCATCTTAATGGATGGATTAGAAGTTGATGCCTGTTCCTATTATTTGGTAAAAGGCGTTGGATATTCCTGACTCTGTTAGGCAGAGCTGGTGATTCGTTGTGCGCCGTTCGTTCGATCTGGCTAGTATGGGTATTCCTAACCATCCAGACTAGTGCTGATTTTGCACACTCAGTGATTCAAACCATTTTAAAATTTGTTCTGGTCATGCGGAATGAGGATTCCGTATAGCCGCTAGGTACAACTTGTGAGTGTATCGTCCATTTTATGCAGTTCCGCTACGTGCCGGCGGTTCGCATTTTCGAACTATTGGAGGAAGTGGATCCTCCGGATAAGAGTTCCCCCTTACATAATCAAACTGTTCCGGACGGCACGATCATCCGGAAAACGTATAGCAGGTAGAAGGACGTGATGAAGGAATAGATGAAAAGTATGGATCCCGATCCATATTCTCCCCCCTGAGGAAATCCTTCTACGCTATACTTTTTAAAGTCTAAAGGAAAAACATTATCTGCGTTAAAGAAATTTTTGAGTCCCCTCAATCTATTTCGAGACTGATCTGAAGATGTTCGGATCAGTCTCTTTTTGTGCGGAAAAGCGCCTTCCGGATAATTTCCAGATCGGTGCCTAAGTGATAATCTTTGGCGTACAGGAAATTCAGGCGCCGGATGGTCTGCTGATTCAGGGGAAAGGCCGGGAGGCCGTCTTTCGGGCTGAAAATACCGGGTTTCAGTTGAGGAAGGGGAGCATCCTGATCCTCGCCGGCGTAGCCCACCCAGGTGGAATGCCCTCGCAGGACGGACCAGATCTGTGGGAATAATTTCCCGGCAGAACGATAGCTGATCAGCCAGAGCAAGGGGCTGAACACAAGTAGTAGACCACTCAATCCGATATCCAGCAGGCGTTTATTGCGGCGGTTGGCGGGCTGGTCGATCGCAAAATAGATATCCACCGTGTACAGTTCGCCAACGGAATTGCGGGAATTACTGCCGATAATACTCAGGCTTTCCTCCGGAATGGTTTTATAGGCGATGCGGGGACCCAGTCGGGACATCCAGTACATGATCCGCTCGGCCGGAATGTCTTTGGAACAAAAAATGATCTCGTCTACTTTATAAACCTCCGCCACTTCGTTCAATTGGTACTGATTGCTGAGAAAAAAGGCATCTTCATTCGCCTCTTCAGCGGGAGCTACCGTGCCGATAAAGTTCTTCTGTACCCCGATCTGCTGAAGTACATCCTGGACGCGTTTGCTCTCAGCCGCAGAACCCACGATCACCAGCCGGGGAGCGGATTGCCGGTCCATCCGGAAATTGCCGAAGCGCAGAAAATGCAGCAGGAGCCGCAGACCGACCGTGGCCACCAGTGCCCAGGCGGTACCGAGCAGGATCAGCGCCCGGGAAGAACGATAGCTCATCTCCAGGAAGCCGTAAATGGCCGCCAGAATGACCGTTCCGAAGAGCACTCCCCTGATGATCTGCCGCAACCGGGCGGTCCGGTCGTAACCGCCGCTGAAAAAAATACCGGCCAGCCAGGTCAGCGTATACAGCGGGAAATTGAAATAAACAACGGACCTGTCGTAATAACCCGGATCTTGAAAGTGGTAAGCAGCCCAGAAGTCCTTCAGGAACAGCAAACCGGTGAAGATGAGTACGGCATCGAACAGCGGCAGATAAATGCGTTTGAAAAAGCTGCTCAGCAGGCTGAGGGCGGCCCGGAAATAGATGGCTGCCTGCAGCATAAAGATAAAGCCGCTGGCTCCCCGTCCGCGAAAATGCTTCCGGGCAAAAATGATCATAGCCTTATAAAAGGTGCGGACGTAGTTGAGGCTTCCCTTTTTGGTGCTTTCTCCTTTATAGTGGATGATGGTTGTTTCCGGAAAATAATAATTGCGGTAGCCGGCCTGAACGATGCGGTAGGAGAGGTCGATGTCCTCTCCGTACATGAAAAAGGCTTCATCGAGCAGGCCGATCTTATCCAGCACGGACCGGCGCATGAAGAGGAACGCTCCGGAGAGTACATCTACCGGGTGGGTTTCCATTTCATCGAGATAGCCGAGATGATAGCGGTTGAAAAATGCGGAGCGCGGAAACAGCCGGGATAGTCCGAAGGTCTTGCAAAAGGCTACCCAGGGGGTAGGAAAACCTCTTTTCGATTCGGGCAGGAACTTTCCCGCGCCGTCGATCATGTGTACGCCGAGTCCTCCGGCGTCGGGATGGGCGTCCATGAAGGTGATGCACTTGCTGAAGGTATCTTCTTCGACGACGGTATCCGGATTGAGCAGCAGTACATACGTTCCGGTAGATCGGCGGATGGCCTGGTTGTTGGCAACGGCAAAACCCGGGTTATCCTGGTTGACGATGAGCCGGACTTCCGGAAATTTCGCCTGCACCATCGCCACCGAGTCGTCCACGGAATTATTGTCTACTACCCAAACCTCCACCTCCAGCCCGTGCGAGGCATTGCGTACCGACAGCAGGGCCTGTTCGAGAAAATGGCGCACATTGTAGTTGACAATAATTACGGATAACTTCATGGAAGGAGGCACTATTCATCTTTCCGGTAGGGAATCCTCGATACGATCGATCGTCCCAGCGTCAGCCCGTCGGCGTATTCCAGTTCCCCGCCGAAAGAGACCCCGCGGGCGATGGTGCTCAACTGAACTGGCAGGTCGAGATCGCGTAGTTTTTTCGAAATATAAAAGATCGTGGTATCTCCCTCGATGGTCGGACTGATGGCCATGATCAGTTCCTTGACCTCGCCGGTCTGTACCCGGCCGATGAGGGAATCGATGTGCAGATCGTTGGGGCCAATACCTTCGATAGGGGAGATGATGCCACCCAGCACGTGGTACAGGCCTCTAAACTGCTGGGTCTCCTCGATGGCCATGACGTCCCGGATGCCTTCCACCACACAGAGTACGGACTTATCACGCCGGTTATTGGAACAGATCTCACATACCGGTTCGTCCGACAGATTGTGGCAGACCTGACAGTTTTTGATATTTTTGCGCAGCTTGACGATAGCGTCGGCAAATTCTTCGCTGGTTTCCGGTGCCTGTTGTACCAGATGCAGGACCAGTCGCAGGGCCGTTTTCCGGCCGATACCGGGCAAAGATGCAAACGCATCCACGGCGTTTTCCAAAAGTTTAGATGAAAAATTCATATTGGCAAATTTATACCCGGAGCGGGATAAAGTTGTGGTTTTCAACTTATTTTTTCTTAATAGTGTTATAGCTCAGGATTTAATTTCCAGTTTGAGCCCCCCGGAATTTGTTTCCGGACGGTATTTGTAGGAAGCTGTCGTAAGGGGAAATTATCGTATTTTAGCGTCTTAGGACCGGCCGGAACGCAGATCTGGAAAGATTTGTCGCATTACCGGAGCCCTTACAACTGGATTTCCGGAAGATTCGAAACTGCTGATTGCAAAAATTCGATTAAATATTGCAACTTTGCGCAACGCAGTCTAATTGTAAACTATGGTGAGTAAAGATATAGAAGCAAGCCAAAACAAACGATAACTAACTTACGCCATTTTGGTCTCTCTACCCTTATCTTTGCCACACATTATACAGGTGTTCTACCTGAATCTCATTTGCAAACTTGTTAAAATACACCTAAGATATGGCTGAAGTCATTCGCATGCCCCGGATGAGCGACACGATGGAAGAGGGCAACATCATCGGTTGGTTAAAAAAAGAGGGGGAATCCGTAGAACCGGGTGAGACCCTGGCGGAAGTGGAAACTGATAAGGCAACCATGGAACTCGACGCCTTCGTGGAGGGTACCCTGTTGCATATTGCTGTGAAAGAAGGTCCGGTACCTATCGATGGCGTTATTGCCGTGATTGGAGAAGAAGGCGAAGACTGGAAAGCTGCCATCGAAGCTGCCGGTGACGGCGGCGGAAATGGAGCCGCGAAGTCCGAAGAGCCCGAAGTGGAGGCAGAAGAAGAAAAATCTGCCGAATCCAGTGCTCCGGCTGAAACGGCGCCCGCCCAGGAAGCAGCGTCCGCCTCGGACGATAAGCGCGTAAAAGCATCGCCTCTGGCCAAGACCATGGCCAAAGACGCCGGTGTGGATATTAATCAGATCTCCGGTTCCGGAGACCACGGCCGTATCGTTAAGCGGGATGTGGAAGCTTATCTGGAAAAACAACAGTCCGCTCCGCAGGCTCAACCGGCGGCTCCGGCACCCGCTCCGGCTCCGGCCGAAAAGCAGGCCAAACCGGAAGCTCCGGCGGTGGCTCCGTTCACTTACGCTACCGGCGAGGCGCAGTACGAGGATACTCCGGTATCCCAGATGCGCAAAGTGATCGCCCGTCGCCTGGGAGAAAGCAAATTTACGGCGCCGCACTTCTACCTGACCGTAGAGATCAACATGGACAAAGCGGTGAGTATGCGCAAAAGCGTCAACGAGATCGCACCGACCAAGATCTCCTTCAACGACTTTGTGGTTAAAGCCAGCGCTGCGGCCCTGCGCCTGCATCCGGCGATCAATTCGAGCTGGATGGGAGATACGATCCGCCAGAACAAGGATGTCAATATCGGAGTAGCGGTAGCCGTCCCCGATGGCCTGCTGGTACCGGTGATCCGTTACGCGGATATGAAAACCCTGTCCCAGATCAACACGGAGGTGAAGACCCTGGCCGGCAAAGCCAAGGATCGCAAACTGCAACCGGATGAGATGTCCGGCAATACCTTCACCATCTCTAACCTGGGGATGTTCGGTATCGAAGAATTCACGGCGATCATCAATCCACCGGATAGCTGTATTATGGCGGTCGGTGGCATCATCCAGAAGCCGATCGTTAAAGACGGCGAGATCGTGGTGGGGAATATGATGAAAGTAACCCTGTCCTGCGACCACCGCGTTGTAGACGGCGCTACCGGTGCCCAGTTCCTGAACACTTTCAAGGAGATCCTGGAGAACCCGATCCGTTTGATGGTATAATCAGATCTGTCCCGGCGGGTGGTACCTGGTACAACCTACCGACAGTATATCGTATAAAAGTTTGTCCCGGCTGGTCCCTGGTGGATCAGCCGGGATCGCTGTTTTAGGAGTGATCCGTTCCGGGGAAAAAGTAAACCCGAGGGCGCGGCTGGTTGTTATTTAAGTGTGGGCATTGCTTCCGCCTTCGGGAGCTGCCCGCCACGAGACGTTCGCCGGAACAGTGCAGAGAGGAAACGAACTGAGCGGGCGATCACATTCTTTCAAACGATTGAACAACCAAACCATGAACCAATATAGCAGTCAACCCCAGGTAACCTCCGAAAAAAAGACGGTTGTACTGGGGGCAACCAATAATCCGTCCCGCTACGCCTACCGCGCGGTAGAAATGTTGCTGGATCACGGAATTGAGCCGGTCCCGGTCGGG
The DNA here is from genome assembly GCF_002646595.1 of Flavilitoribacter nigricans DSM 23189 = NBRC 102662. Classification (GTDB taxonomy): domain Bacteria; phylum Bacteroidota; class Bacteroidia; order Chitinophagales; family Saprospiraceae; genus Flavilitoribacter; species Flavilitoribacter nigricans. The sequence goes on along the minus strand of NZ_PDUD01000022.1, from coordinate 253,857 downwards.
ATCCGCAGAGGCAGTATCGAGGGTATCGATATTCTGAATGATCGCCCCGATCTGGAAGACGTGCATACCGTTACCCTGTACCTGAATCCGGAACGGCAGCGGGAATATTACGATTATATCATGGCGATGAATCCGAAACGCATCATTTTTAATCCGGGAACCGTGAATCCGGAACTGATGAATATGGCCCGGGAGAAAGGAATTGAAGTAGAGGTGGGCTGTACGCTGGTGATGCTGTCGGTGGGGAGTTATTGATGATCGGATAAGCCGATACTACGATCTTACGATGCGGAGATACTGAGAAGTTATCATGCTCACAGTATCTCGGCATCGTATCATCAACCTAACCTTTCTGGACTTCCGGCATTTTACATTCTTCTTCCGGCTTTTTTCCACATACCGAGCACTCTCCGATCTGATTCTTGAGCATGGGATTGTTACTCGCGCAGGTACCGCGGAACTCATTGCCGGTAACGATGTGGCGAATATTGATCAGAATAAAAGAAAGACCAAAGACGCCAAAAACAATGGCTAACACATATAAGAATTCCATAAGGATCGATTATCAAAATTTATAAATAAGTAGTCCGAAGGAAACCCGTATATGGACTATTTGCCCGTAAATTCACGCATTCCCCCTAAATTTCCTTTTCCCTTTGAACGCCCAATCGGCGAATAAAGTTTACTTTTGCCGCCGTTAGGAGCGCAGAAGTGAGCGGCGCAAAATTAAATAAAATAAATTATCCATCATGGAAAAGTCGATGCAGGATCAACGCAAACTGGAGGCTTTCGGCCGTTTGTTGAAAATCATGGACGAGCTGCGCGAACAGTGCCCCTGGGACCGCAAGCAAACCATGGAAAGTTTGCGCAACCTGACGATTGAAGAAACCTACGAACTGGCGGATGCCATCCTGGCCGGCGATCTGGATGAAGTTAAGGAAGAACTGGGGGATATTATGCTCCATATGGTCTTCTACGCCAAGATCGCGGACGAAAAAGGCGCCTTCGATATTGCCGATGCGCTGAACGCGGTCTGTGAAAAGCTGATCAAGCGCCATCCGCACATTTACGGCGACGTAAAGGTAAACGGTGAGGAAGACGTCAAGCGGAACTGGGAACAACTCAAGCTCAAGGAAGGCAAGCGCTCGGTACTGGCCGGAGTGCCCAATTCGCTGCCGGCGATGGTGAAGGCCTACCGGATGCAGGAAAAGACCAAACAGGTTGGGTTCGAATGGGAAAACGCCGAACAGGTCTGGGAAAAAGTGGAAGAGGAGATCGCAGAGTTCAAGGAAACCCTGTCCCCGGAGTTTACGCAGGAAAAACGGGAAGAAGAATTCGGTGATGTGCTGTTCTCCCTGGTCAATTATGCCCGCTTTCAGGGGATTGATCCGGAAACGGCGCTGGAGCGGGTGAACCAAAAGTTCAAAAAGCGATTTGAATACATCGAAGCCCATGCTGGAAAAGACCTGCAGGAAATGTCGCTGGAGGAAATGGATGCGCTCTGGAACGAAGCGAAAAAATAAAATCGCAGGGGAACGGTGGTGGAATACCATGATCCGGATCATGCTCCGGCCCCGATAAGGCCGGATAGAATCATGAGGGATTTTCACCGTTTTTCCTAATTAAAAAATAAATTTGTACCACTGAGGAAGATATATTTATCTCAATATGAAAAAAATAGCACTGGACATCGTTGCCCTTTCACATAGTGTTTCACAGTCCCATAATTACGCGGTGGTCTTGGCCGAAAGAGAAGGCCAGCGCCGGCTGCCGATCGTCATCGGGAGTTTTGAAGCACAGGCCATTGCGGTGGCCATGGAGCGCATGACCACCAACCGGCCCCTGACCCACGACCTGTTCAAAAATACGCTGGATACTTTTCAGATCGATCTCCAGGAGATCATTATCAATAATTTGGTAGAAGGTGTTTTTTACGCCAGTCTGGTTTGCCTGCGCGCGGGTGAAGTGGTGGAGATCGACTCCCGGACTTCGGACGCCCTGGCTCTGGCCGTACGGTTCAACTGCCCCATCTACACCTATGACTTCGTAATGGACGAAGCCGGAGTAGTACTGGAAGAAGAGAGCGCCGGACCTGCTCCCGAGGGCGGCACCGGTCGCCGCGGCCGCGGTAAGCGCCAGAAAGGCCTTTCCTCTTATTCCGTAGAGGCTTTATCCAAAATGCTGGATGAGGTGCTGGGCGAAGAAAACTATGAGAAAGCTGCTGAGATCCGCGATGAGATCAAACGCCGGGAGCAGGCGGGTTGATCCAAATTGCTAATTCCCACATCTAGCATGTGTTTGGAAATTATTAATTGGGCTGCAAACGCCACAAAGAAAAAATCCCAACCACACGCTTAGTTGTCTTTCGGTCTTGTAGCATCCTTTAAAAATCAAGGCTTAAAAAATATTGCCCTGTTCCTGGCGTTCATCGTTAGGAATTAGCACCGTGAACGTATATAATATCAAGACGCCAAACATGAACCGAATAGCGACTTTTCTATTCCTGCTGACCTTTGTTCAGCAAATTTCCGCACAGGTCAGCCGGATACCGTTGGAATCCTATCCGACGGTAAAAGATGAGAGGGCCGCTCTGTTACCGAAGGGATACAGCCGATCGCTCGAAAAAGCCGCCTGTGACCCCAGTGATCCCGATAAAACCTACGTAGAAGCGGGGCAGACCGCCCTGATCATTATCGATATCGACACTTTCAATGTTTTTCCCCAGGGAGGGACTTTCACCTGCGCCAATTGCGAAACCGCCCAGTACGGGCAGGCCCGCCTGAGCGCTACCGGAGATACCCTGCTGTACACCGCCAATGAAGATGTACTCCTGGGAGAAGATGCGATCGAGATCCGCTACTGTAGCGATAGCGATCCCAGCGATTGTCAGCGCAACCGGGTCTACCGGATCGTAGCCAAACGCCCCGGTCAGCACTACTATATTCCGGCGCTCTCGGTCACACCCGGGGGACTGTCCGAATACACCATGGATACCAACGTACTGCCGGCCGCACTGAGCTGTAACTACTTCGTGGATTGCGAAGATGAATACATCGGCCGGGATCAACTGACCTACTTCTCTGCTTACAATCGACCCGACAACAAGGTCATTTACCGGGCTTCCCGCTATCCGGGCGTCGATTCTATCTGTGTCGGTATCTGTGATATCAATGCGGTTTGCGATACCTTTCATTTAGCGTTTGAGATTGCGCCTACGGTGCTCGGATTGCCCTTCATGGACGATTTTTCCTACGACGGACCGGCTACCGATCCGATGTTGTGGCTGGACCGGGAAGTGTACGTCAACAAGACCATGGCCATTGACCCGCCTTCTATCGGGGTCGCCACGATGGATGGTCTCGGTGCCAATGGCAAACCCTACGGAGGAGATCCCGGGGAAGCCGACCGGCTGACGTCCACCTACATCGATCTGGAAGGAGAGATCGGGAATGTGGTGCTGACCTATTGGGTACAGCGCCGCGGTTACGGCGATAAACCCGAGGCCGGCGATTCCTTACGGCTGGAATTTAAATCCCAGACGGGTAACTGGGAGCGCATTGTCGCCTACGGCGGCGTTCCCGCCAATCAGCCGAATACCGTGGCCGAGCCTTTCCGGTTTTACGCCACGCCCGTACCGGCCAATTATCGGCACGACAGTTTCCAGTTCCGTTTTGTGAATATTTCCGATCGCCAGGGAGTTAGAGACAACTGGCATCTGGATTACATCCGCATGAGCACCGAAGAGACGGATAGTATCTTTGCGGATGTTGCTTTCACCAAACCTCCGGAGCCGATACTCGAGAATTATTCGGCCATGCCCTGGAATCATTTCCGGGCCCAGGACGAAAGCCTGCTGGCGGACAGCCTGGAGGTCAGTCTGTTCAACCACGCGGATGAGACCCTGAGTGTGATCCCTTCTTCGGTAACTCTGATCGAGCAAAATACGGCGGTATCCCCCTTCGGAGCGCCGCTGACCCTGTTCAACGGGCAGGAAGCCAACATTCCGAACGGAATGACGGTTGACCGGACCTACGGCTTGCAGGGTGATCCGCGCTTTGCGAATATCTGGGCGACTTACACCGCAGCGATGTTCGGGCCCAACTATCCGGATAATGCCGATCTGCGCTTCCGGATGACTTACCGGCTCACCAACGACAGTCAGGTGGAAACTCCCGGCTACGAAAGTGTACAGGAAAACGATATGGTTTCATCGGTAACGGTGTTTGAAGACTATTTCGCCTACGACGACGGCAGCGCCGAACAGGGTCTGGTGGCCCAGGAAGGCACGGAAGTGGCCATTGCTTTCGAAGCCGGCGTGGCGGATTCCATCCGGGCGGTCCGTTTTATGCATCCGCGTTCCAATATTGATGTATCCGATCAGGAATTTGAGATCCTGATCTGGATCGGTACGCTGGATGATACGCCCGAATACAGCATGGTGATCAACCCGTTCTTTGCGGACGTCAGCTTTGATACGATCCAGGGATTTACCACCTACACCCTGTTGGATGAGGACGGTGAGCTGGCTCCCGTACCCATTCCTGCCGGACCTTTTTACGTCGGTTGGAACCAGGTCACGCCCTGTACTTTCAACCAGTGTGTTCCGGTAGGCTACGACCGGAACCGTACCGAGGGGGCCGCTTTTACCTACGTAAACGTAGGGCAGGGCTGGAACCTGATCTCCGAGCCGGAGCAGGGCTCCCTGATGATTCGTCCGATCGTAGGTGCGGAAACGCCCGTACCGACTAAAGCGAAAGATCCGATCGCCGAACAGGATTTTGTTAACTTATTTCCGAATCCGTCCCGTGGAAAACTTTATCTTCGTACCCTCGACGGCCGCATGGAGGATCTATCCTATGTACTCTATAATCCGGTGGGCCAGTTGGTAGACCGGGGTGCGGTTCGATCCGAACTGGATTTCGGACAATATCCCGCCGGGCTTTATACGCTACAGATCCGCAACAACCGAACGGGTATCGTTCAGATCAGCAAGATATCCTTACTGCGGTAAAATTGACGGCACAAATAAACTGATATAAAACACACAACAATGGATATTACACCAAAGCAATTGAAGGAAAAACTAGATCGTGGCGATGATTTCGTACTGATCGATGTGCGTGAGCCCAACGAGCACGAGGCCTTCAATGTAGGCGGACAACTTATTCCGGTAAACACCATTCCGGCCCGGATCTCCGATCTGGAAGATAAAAAAGATGCTGAGATCGTGGTTTATTGCCGCTCCGGCGCTCGCAGTGGAATGGCGCAGCGCTTTATGCAGGGAAACGGCTTTACCAATGTGCGTAACCTGACGGGTGGTATGCTGGCCTGGCAGGATGAATTTGAAGGCTAGGCATTTATTCTGCCGCCTGAATTGGTAAGCTTTCGAAGTGACAATCACTTCTTGATCAGCCCTGCCGGATCGAACCGATCCGGCAGGGCTTCGTAATTTTTATTCTTTTCTCTTAACGAAGCAATCCACGCCTTTGCCTTTCAGTTCGGTGACGAGATTCTTAGCGCGATCGTAATTATCGAAGCGATCCACCAGCGCAGTCGCCAGGGCGCCTCCGTTAAATATTTCTACCCGGGCATTATCGTAGCCCAGTTGTTTTAATTTTTTTACCTGGGTTTCGGCGTTTTGGCGCATGGAGAAAGATCCCGCTACGACCATGAAATCACCACTGCTGCTGCTGTAGCTGGTTGGTGTGCCGCCTTTTGGGGTGGTGGAGCTGGCGGTAGGCTGGGAGCGGGGCTCACTGGCCGTCTTACTGGCGGAAGAAGATTCTGAAGATTTGGTAGTAGTGGATTTCGGTGGTTCCGGAGTGCTTACTTCTTCACCCTGCGGAGCTTCGACTTCCTGCGGATCGTAGGGGAGTTCATCGTCATCGAGGTCCTGGTCATCGGCGCCGGGAGTGGTGGCATCATCGGTCCGGGCGGAGCCGCTGGACTCGTACGCCATTTGGTGTTCGTTGCGATCTGTGGGATCATCGGCAATTTCGGAACGGTCAAGATCCGGCTGATCATTACCCATCAGCTGAACTGTTTTGTAAACCAGGAATCCGAGGGCAATAACACAAATACCGACTATAAGGATGGTGAACCAATCTAATCTGGACATAGGATCATTTGTTTTTTTGCGAGTTGAACGCAAGCTACAAAACCTGCAGATAAAAGAAAAGAGGAAGAACGCGGAGTGTACGCAAATGCTGGCACCTGGCTGTTCTTTTTTCTGAAAAATCTTCGGCCGTTTTGTGCTTTAATCCGTTGCTGCAACCAATATCAGGCTTCTAATATATACAGATTATAGCGTTTTTACTACTTTTTTACCAAACACGAAACTCCAAATTGGTGTTTTTTAAATGTAACACAAGAGAATAAGAGAAATTCCCAATTTTCTCGTTCGCACAGGACACGCTTCATAAACATCTAATTTACAGTTAATTGAATTTTAGTACTTATCGGTATGTGCCGGTACTTACACTACATAATATTTTTTAAATTAAAAGAAAACAACATGCGATCCACTATTAGCTATGCGCTGTCGGTAATGTTGTTGGTAACCGGGATGAATGTATTTGCCCAGAACCCTACATCTACGACTCCGGATGAAACAACAACTTTTGAAACTGAACTTCAGGAACTGAAACTAGAAGCTCGGAAAAAGAAAGGAAAAAAACTGACCAGGTACGAAGAGACCAGTATCGAGAACCAGGTAGAATTTATGGCAGCTGTCAAGGCCGGTAATCTCGATGAAGTAAAAGAATCCGTAAAATCCCCGTATTTCTACGCTTTTGACGACGGAGGAGAAACTGCACTGACCCGCTCCATTAAGAACAAAGACGTAGAGATGGTGCGTTTCCTGGAAAAAGAAGCCGTGATCAATCTCGATAATGAAATGGGTGAAACCCCACTGATCCTGGCCATCGAAGGAGGAAATGAAGAAATTATCGACATTATTGTCAAGCGGGCTAATCCGAGTTTGCAGAATAGCCACGGAACCAGTCCGATTATGGCCGCACTGAAGCACGGCGATATGGATCTGGTGCAGGAACTGATCACCAAAGGAGCAGATCTGAACGATAAATCCCACGGAATGACACCGCTGTTCTACGCTGTGGAACAGAACAATATGAAAGCGGTAGCTTTGCTGGCCCACCACGGTGCCGATCCCAGTATTGCTAACGAAGAAGGTGAAATCCCACTGTACCGCGCTGTGCGCAACGGACAGAATATTATTACCGGTATTTTGTTGCACAAAAGCAGCAAACCCGATGTGGACGCTAACTGGACCACCAAAGAAGGTGAACCACTGCTGAACGTAGCGATCAACAAAAACCACGATCAGGTGACGAGAATGTTGCTGGACTTTGGCGCTACCGTTCACAGAACTGATTACCTGGAAAACACCGCGCTTAACCTGGCGGCCGAACAGGGCGACAGCGAACTGGTAAAAATATTGTTGGCAAAGGGTGCTAACCCCAACCATCGCAACATTACCGGTGAAACGCCACTACTGACCGCTTCCCGTAAAGGACACGGACAAATAGCCAATATCCTGGCCGAAGCCGGTGCCGATACCAATATGAAAGATTTCAACGGTTTTGCAGCTACGGATCGCCATAATTTCGGCGGACTGACCGATCCTGAAATTATTGATGCTGTAATGGAAGTGACCGATGATTATGAATAATCCTACAGTATATCCCAATACTGATTAAAAGTATATTTATCCTAATAGTTGTCCGGATCTATAAGTCCACATCCAACTCGATTGGACACTTATTGGTCTGGAATTAGAAGGGGCGCCGAGCGCCCCTTTTTTAATTCTAGCAACCTATAGCAGAATGCAGGAATTTCTCTGAATTCCTACATTAGATTCTATTCCAGTAACATAACTTTCTCCACAACCTGCCTGTTAGCGGTTTTCAGGCGCAGTAAATAAATCCCTGCGGGAGATCTCCGTCCACGGCTATCCGTTCCATTCCAATTCACCCGATGGGACCCTGCCGCTAAGGATTCACTGAGCAAAGTATTCACCAGTCGGCCTCTCAGATCATATACCAATAAATTCACGGGCTCCGGATCTTCAAGTGTGAAAACAATATTGGTAAGATGCTGGAAGGGATTGGGGTAACTATACAAGATCGGGGATTTTTCGGGCCGGTCCTCATTTTTCAAAACATCCCTTAAAGCAGTCTCGCTGCTCTCCGCAGAAGCGATCCGGTTGGCCGCCTGTGGTATCGTGGTAAGTACCAGTCGGGGAAAATTGTCGGAGTCGGCTGCATTATTGGAATGGTACGATACGTAGTTATTATTGCTGGTCTCGTGTAGATTCAAACTGATCACGCCGTCACCGCTTAATTCGGTCTGTACCTGTGCGGTAATATCAACTTCGAACCATTCTCCGATCGCCGGGGATGTCGCCGAGCCCAGGCTGGTACCCGTTGCTGGTTTATTATTCCAGGTGATGGTCGATTCGGACCAACTATCGTCACTTACGAACCGGAGCGCATGAGTGGGGCCCGCATCATCGTTATTTACTTTGAGTCGAAGTGTTGCATTCGTAACCGTTTCGGTGATGCCGGAAAGATCAAATTTCAGATAGGATTCTCTCCGGTAACTATCCGTATTGTGTCCTTTAACGACCAGGCTGGAATTTGTTCCGTAGTTGTCACCCGCATAAGTCCCACCTCTTACAAAAGCATCGTCAGTAGTGGTTAATTCACTGATATTGGCGTAAATAATTTCAATTTCCGGCCAATAGGTGGAATCCGCATGCTCCGTTGAGCCGTACTGCACGAATTGGTTATTGGTGATCTCGTGAATGTTCAGGCTGATCAGGTCGTCGCCCGCCAATTCGGTCTGTACCTGGCTGGTAATGTCAATTTCGAACCATTCCCCGATCGGCGGCGATACTGCCGAGCCCAGGCTGGCGCCGGTGGAGGGTTTGTTGTTCCAGGTGATCGTTGATTCGGACCAGCTATCATCACTGACAAAGCGGACGACATGAGTGGGGCCCGCGTCGTCATTGGTCACCCTAAGTCGCAACGTCGCCTTACCCACCACCTGATTGATCGCAGACAGGTCGAATTTCAGAAAGGATTCTCTGATGTAATCTGCGTTGCTATTGACCTTAACCGTTAAGGTGCTACTCTGCCCGTAATTATCACCGGCGTAGGTCCCTCCCCTTACGAAAGCATCTTCCGTAGCTACTATTCGCAGTTTGTTGGTGGAGGTATCCACCAGGGGACCGTCACCCGCCCAGTCTGCCAGCATACTGTAAATATCTCCCGTCAATTGTTCCGGTATGGTAATATTGGCAACGGCCGTGGTACCCAGCCGGTCCTCTAACTGTTGCAGGTATAGGCTACGGGGCAGTACAGGGCTGTTCCAGTGCTCCCAGAAACCATCTCCATTTTGGGTGGAGCCCTCGCAGCCGATCCCCCAATTGCGGGCTCCTTTCGGGCTGGCCACTTTTATATCGGATTTGTAGGATTTCAGGTTCCAGAACATAGTCTGCGCGCCGGCCCAGCCGTGTCCGGTGCCGGATGCGCCCCGATTCTGCACCCGGATCTGTCCAGCCCGAACGTTATCAAACAATAGCCCGGTCGCCCATCTGTGGTGGGGACCGACATCACTGTAGGTGTTGGTCGCGTAGCTGTCCAGGAAGACATTGGGGCCGGCCACTCTGGAGCCGGTCACAAAATCATGTCTTCCATCCGAAGTATAGCACCGTTGAAAAAGATTGCCCAATCCGTCGGTAATATTAAAGGAGTAGCGGCGTCCTCCCGTGATCTGGGACTTTTGATCCTTCATGGCACACTCCTCAATCGTATTGAAATTGGATTCACTGTGAATACTCACACAGGAGTAACCGCAATATTGGGCGGTCACGCCCTTGACCCAGGAGTCGGTCGTTCTGATCAGTTTGACCGCTATCCAGACGTGGTTCTCATCCGTATCGGAGGCGTAATACGACTTTATCCTTAGGTTTTCTACCCCGCAATTACTGATCCGGCCCGGCACGGAAGCCTTTGATAGCGTACCGCCTCCATACTGGTCTTCTATAACATCCACAATGGGTAGATCCACAGTGATGGTATTGCCGTTAATAGCGGTAATCGTTCTTTCGTTCTTGACGACATATCCAGAGGGCGTCCAGCCGTACTGTCCCATGGCCAGTGCGTCGATCCAAGTCTGATTAGGGGTCCGTTTTACCGAAACGAGATCGCCGACGGTAAAACCGGATGCACTGGATACATTAAAGTTGGTAGTACCTACCGGCACGTAAGCCGTCGTTATGTCTACGGTGGTAAGGGTGTCTTCATTTATTCCACTTCCCGTTCCCTGAACGAGAATAAAGTCATGTTTTTGGGCAAGACTTGCATTAAGCACGGTACCATTGTCTCCCTGACCTTCACCGCGCAGGACGACCCCACTCGCTTCAATAGTCAGAGAACCATTTACTTCGTAAATTCCTTTTTTGAGGAGTACGGCCCCTCTAAAGCCATTGGCATCCGGCGTCATAGCCTCCACCTGATCGATAGCGGCCTGGATGGCCGCCCGGTTGTCTCCGGCGGTAGGGGTGAGGGTAAACTGAACCGGTACATCGGGTAACGGCACCCCACCTTTTTTGTAGCCCGCATGGGAAAAATCCGGAATGACATTCACTGCATTGGTCTGGTCCTTCATTGCAAAGGGGGCATAGGTAAGACTGCCACCATTCATGTAAACCAGGGAACTGGTTGATTGAGCCGACAGGGAATTGGACGGTTCTAAGCAGGAACAAAAAATGACAAATAGTGCAAAGGAAAAAGCAATTAGCCTGATCATCTTGATTGGTTTTAGAATGTGAAAAATTCTATTTCTGTGCAAGTTCAGACTGCCAACCGATTATGTGAAGATTTGGAAAGGGCGGCGGAAAAAACAGGCATTGCTTACCGGGTTTGTTAATTCACGATGTTAGTAACCAGAGGCCAGTGGTCAGCTGTAGTGCGGGAAAGTGAACCTTTAGTTATCGATTAGAATTTCCAGGCGTGTCAGATCACTTTTGCGGCTCGATCGCCTGATCTCAAACCGGGCCTTGCTGAATGATTATTTTTTGCCGGCTAACTAACAACTTGGAATTAATTAATTCAAGAGAATTGTACAGCGTAGATGGTAGAGAGACTGCAACCGTTAAAATGAGCGATTTTGCTCCATTTTAACGATAGGAAATCCCCATACCCTCTACCTAAGTTGCATTACAACTTAGATTAATTATTTGACCTGCGATTGGTCCCTGTCCCCTGACAAGCAGGCACTGCATCCCATAAAATTAATTGACAAATATTTTTAATGTATGGTCTGTTTTAAGAAAATGCGCAAGAGAACGGGGAGAAGAAAAACTGCAGTAGAAAACTTTTTGAATTCCTTAACACGGGTTCAATCAATTGTATTTCAATTATTTATGAGTGATTTTGTTTTCCGGCCGGCAACCTGGAAAATAAAACAGCTCTTCCGCGCATTTAATTACCGACTGCGGCACTAAACGGACGCCCAATAGATACGTTCTACTGCATTTGCCGCATCCAGCTTCAGACTACGGACAATTCTCTACGCTTTATTCCATACCATTCATCACCAAAAATCGATGTAATCGCCGATGCAGCACCAGTACTTAATGCCTTTTAATCAACTGACAAAAATTAAACAACATGAGATACTACACGATCCTCGTCATGATGTTGTTGTTGCTGCCCGGCGTAAGTACTATGGCTCAAACCCAGAACACCTCGGAAGAAGCGACCATCACCGCAGATGAAACACCCACCAAAAAGAAAAAGAAAAAACGCAAGAAAGATAAGGTAGACGCAGAGGCCGAACGTATGGGCTTTTTTGCCGCCGTGAAAGGGGGCGATACAACCCGTGTGACGGATAAGCTGAAGCCGGAATGGTTCTACGATTTCAACAGTGAAGGCGAGACCGCCCTGACCCTGGCGATCAAGCAGGATGATGTGGACATGGTAAAGCTGCTGGAAGAAAAAGCCGTGATCAATCTAAAAAATAAATCCGGAGAATCGCCGTTAACTTTAGCCATCAAGGGACAGAACCCCGAGATCATTCGCATCATCATGGAACGGGCAAAACCCGGACTGAAAAATGATGCGGGCATCGCCCCCCTGATGCTGGCGCTCGAACAGCAGGACCTGGCTCTGATGCAGGAACTGATCAACCGGGGAGCCCAGGTCAACCGGAAATCTAACGGCGTGACCCCGATTGCCCGGGCCGTTGCTCTGAATGATGTACGGGCGGTAGCCATGTTGGTACAAAAGGGAGCGGATCCCAGTCAGGCTAATGACGACGGAGATATTCCGCTGTACATTGCCGTTCGCAACGGATACAACGTGATCGCGGGTATTCTGCTGCAAAAGAGCAGTCAGCCCTCGGTAGACGCTAACTGGAAAACTAAAATGGGCGAACCGCTGCTGAATCTGGCTATTGAGAAAGACCAGGGGCAAATGGCCCGCATTCTGCTCGATTTTGGAGCGGATACTTATAATATGGACTACCTGGAAAATACCGGACTGAACCTGGCGGCGGAAAAAGGCGATACGGAACTGGTACAGATCTTACTGGACCGCGGCGCTGATCCCAACCACGCCAATCTGCTGGGAACAACACCCATCACCGCCGCTACCCAGGGCGGACACGGTGATCTGGCGGATCTGCTGGCCCAGGCCGGCGCCAATCCGGGCGTACGCAACTTTGAAGGTTTCGCCGCAACGGATAACCGAAATTTTGAAAATTTGACCGATCCGGATATTGTGGACGCCGTCCTGGAAGTCACGGAAGATTATTGATACCGCAACCGATAGCAAACACCAAAACCACGAAGAATAGATTGCAATTGGATCGATAGGTCAACACTTTAGGTGCGACTTGTTGATGGGAATTTCTTGGGGGCCCGCGCGGCCCCCTTTTTTTTGCGCTTATCCAGCTGAATTTAGAATTGCTATTAGCCCGAATAATTCAAAATATCTTATTAAGTTTGTTTTGCTTCTTATGGACGGCCGGTTAAAATTGCCCACATCTATTATTTAACTTAAAAATCGGCTTATGTTTTCTAAAATCACCTCACTGTGTTTATTGTTATCTGTTTTTTCCCTGAGCCTCCAGGCTCAATTGAGTACACCTCCCAGCGGGAATAATCAAAAAAGCGTAGTTACCCAGTACATCGGATCGCTGGCCACCGTCAGCGTCATCTACCACAGCCCGGATGTCACGGCCCCCAACGGCGATGACCGGAAGGGCAAGATCTGGGGCCAGTTGGTGCCTTACGGTCTGGCCGCCAACAACTTTGGTACGGCCAAGGAAATGCCCTGGCGCGCCGGTGCCAATGAGAACACCGTGATCAAGTTCTCCCACGACGTTAAGGTGCAGGGCAAAGATCTACCCGCCGGAGCTTACGGTTTTCACATTATTCCGCGGGAAAATGAATCCTGGACCCTGATCTTTTCCCACAATACCTCTTCCTGGGGCAGCTATTTTTACGATGAAGGCGAAGATGCCCTGCGCGTGGAAACCCGGCCGGAAGCTGCTCCCTACCACGAATGGCTGACCTATGAATTTATCGATCGCCAGCCACAATCGACTACGGTGGCTCTGTTCTGGGATGAGCTTATGGTGCCTTTCACCATCGAAGTTTCGGATATGAACGAGATCTATTTGAGCAAAATGAAGGATGACCTGCGGGGCTCGGACGGATTCAGTTGGCAAAACCTCGTACAGGCGGCCAATTTTGCCGCCCAGAGCGGTACCGACCTGGACCAGGCGCTGGAATGGGCGGAAGCCGCCGTTAGTGCGCCGTTCATCGGTCAGCCGAACTATACCACTCTGTCTACTAAAGCTCAGGTCCTACAGGCTATGGGAAAAAATGAGGAGGCCATGACCAGCATGCAGCAGGCCATCGAGCATCCGACGGCCTCGGCGACTCAGATCCACGGTTACGGTCGCCAGTTGATCACCCAGGGTAAAAAGGAAAAAGCGATGGAGATCTTTAAATACAATTACGAAAAATTTGACGGAGCCTGGCCGACGGAGGTGGGCATGGCCCGTGGCTATTCGGCCGTCGGCGAGTACGATAAAGCACTGAAACACGCCGAAAAAGCAGCTAAACAGGCGCCGGATCAGTTGAATAAGGACGCGCTGGCCCAGGCGGTTGAGAAACTGAAAAAGAAGGAGGATATTAATTAGTCTAGGTTGCTTCGCAATTTAGGTAGAGAGTAGAGGGTGGAGGGTAGAGGGATTACCTATCGTAAAAATGGAGCAAAATCGCTCATTTTAATGGTTGCAGTCTCTATACGCTCTACCATCGACTCTCTACCATTCAAGCAAGTCTCGTAACCTGAATTAATCAGCAGATGGGGACGTTTGGACGTCTTATAGATCCCGACATCCAAACGTCCCATTTCCCACCGTCTCAACATTATTCCCTACATTGTCGTTTCGAATAAGAAAACGATCCAGATGCCGGTATTTCCAGAAGCTGTCCGCGAGCAGTTATCCTCAGCTGCTTTGAAATCTATCGGCTGGTCACTCAATACGGTGGCCCGGATCTCACCACCCATGGCCGGCGAATTAGCACTGAAGTTATTTTCCAGACCCCGGTCCAGTAAAAGCAGCACCCACCATCCCGAAATTCTCGATACCGCAGAACTGATCTATTATCCAACGCCGGACGGGCAGGACCAGGTAAGTCTTTTTCACTGGCCGGGAGACGGGCCGACGGTATTCCTCGCACACGGCTGGGAGAGCAATACCAGTCGCTGGCAATTGCTGATCCGGGGGCTGCGCGACACCGGTTTTCGGATCATTGGAGTGGATGCACCGGCTCACGGTTATTCCGGTGGAGCGGTTTTTAATGTACCGCTCTACGCAGGAGTTTTTCAGGAAGCCTTTCAGCGTTTTCCTCCGGATATTTTTATCGGGCACTCGGCCGGAGCCATGGCGGGTATTTACCATCTGGCAAAAAAAGATCCGGGGGCTTTCCGATCGATGGTGGTGATGGCGGTTCCTTACGAACTGGAAGATCTGATGAATACCTTCCGGAAGATCGTGGGAATGAACGAGCTGGTATTTACGGGGCTGAAAGATGCGTTCAATCAGCATTTCGGCTTCCCGATGTCGGATTTTTCCATTCCTAAATTTGCGCGGGAATTACAGCTGCCGGGGCTGATCGTGCACGATCGTGACGATACCATTGCTCCTTATGCCGGTAGCCTGGAGATCCACCGGAACTGGTCGGGTTCCTCTCTGTTTTCGACCAGCGGCCTGGGGCACAGTCTGCCGGGTGACGGGGTAGTGCGGGAGGTGATGCAGTACCTGGAGCAATACCGGCACTAGGCATTTGCCGGCATATTTCTCGTATTCTGTCTACTCACCATCATCAATCCTCGGCAACTTCCCGGAAACCACTCATCGTTTTCCAGAGGCTGTTTTGCACTACGGGATCGGATATCCAGCGGGGAGCCGAAGGTTTCCGGTAGGTAAAAGCGCTGTAGCTGACGCGGGTTTTTCCTTCGCCGAGAAGTTCAAAGGTCCAGCTGGCTTCAAAGTGCTGCATGCGTTCGATCTTATCGTATTCGGGACGGTAATCGGGATGGGCGTTGATGTTTACCCGCGTGGATTGACTGCCGACCGGTTCGATCTTGTAGAGCGCTACCAGATCCTGGTTTTGCAGAGGCCAGGGCAGGTCAAATTCCGTATAAGCGTACCAGCTTTTGGGGCTGTGGACGGCCAGCATGGCCGAAGTTTTGGCGCCCACCATCCAATCGGAAGCTTTATCGGCATCCTTCAAAATAGCGATCAGTTTTTCGGGCTGGGCGGCTACCGTAAAGGTAGCTTTGATCTCCCTTACCTTATGATCTCCGGTTTTTTCTTTCCAGCGGGAAAAGATCTTGATGCCTTCTTTATCGATCTGCAATTCCCAGTTGGTGGCCTGGCCGTTGGCGGAAAGGGAAGATAAAACCAAAACCGATAAAGAAAGTAACAGATAGCGGTAGTCATAGTACGAAATGCGGAGGACCTGCATGGGAACGAATTTTATCATCTGGTGAATATTGGACTCGCTCCGTGGTCAGCACAGATCATGGTCAAAGCGGATATGATCTGCATCAAAGGGATACGCGCGAATTCAATGTGGCAAAATTTCATTTCAATATAAACACCTAATACTAACTAAAAATTATCAATTAAAATTGAACGGGGTGATTAAAATTTCGAGGTATTAGTGAAAATCAATATTTGTGAATTAGCAAAGGTGTGAACGTGTAAATGGGCTAAGGTATGAATGTCGGAATGCGTAAAGGTGCAGCGGACCGTTCTATTTTCAAACCGAAAAATCATCGATTAAAAATGAACGTGGAAACGTTTGAATGGGCTAAGGTGGAAACGTTTGAATGTGCTAAAGTATGAATGTTTGAATGTGTTTAGGTGCAGCGCACCGTCCTATTTCCAGACTAAAGTATGAATGTTTGAATGCGTTGGGTGCAGCGCACCGTTCTATTTCCAGACCGGAAAATCATCAATTAAAATGAATGTGGAAACGTTTGAATGTGCTAAAGTATGAATGTTGTGATGTGTTAAGGTGCAGCGCACCGTCCTATTTCCAACCAAACACCCGGAAATTTAAACCTTCCCATCAATAGATGTCCACCCGTTGTCCGGGGTTTTCGCGTTGGATCTGGGCCGGTAGGTTGTCCAGGATGGCAGTGCTGAGGATCTCGACCAGGCGCTGCCGCACAAAATTCTTGCGGATGACCAGACTTACCTCTCTCACCGGCTGCGGCGGAGCAAAAGGTTTCAGCAATTTTTTTTGACGGCCATTCAGATGTAGGGTGGCCAGTTCCGGAAGAATGGTAATGCCTTTTTCTTCTTCCACCAGCCTTTTCAGGGTTTCGAAGCTGCCGGCCTGGTATTGCATGGCCACCTGGCGCTGATCCTTCAGCTCGCAGAGGTTCACGACCTGGGATCGGAAGCAGTGCCCTTCTTCCAGGAGCCAGAGATCATTCGGATCAATCTCTTCCGGAATGATGTAGGCCTTTTCGGAAGGATCGGAAGTATAGACCAGGAAAGATTCGTAAAAAAGAGGGATTTCCCGGACGGACCGGTCGTTAAGCGGAGTGACGAGGATACCGATATCGATGTGGCGTACTTTCAGTTGTTTGATGAGATCTTCTGTAGTGTGTTCGGATATTTTCAGCTGCAGACCGGGGTGGGTATGCAGGAACCTTGGCAGGAAGGAGGGTATCAGATAGGGCGCCAGGGTTGGTATAACTCCGATCTTCAGCGGGCCGGAAACGGTCACCTGTTCTTCGCGTACCAGATCCTTCATACCGGCCGCTTCACTGAGCACCGTCTGGGCCTGTTCGATGAGCTTCCGACCGATATTGGTGGGTTCGACCGGTTGAATGGAACGATCAAAAATGAGCACATTCAATTCTTCTTCCAGTTTTTTGATCATCATGCTTAGGGTGGGCTGCGTAACGTGGCAGTGTTCGGCTGCCCGGGCAAAATGGCGGTATTTGTTGACGGCCAGGAGATATTCAAGCTGTTGTAAATTCATGCTGATAGATTTTATCTATATAAAGATAAATATTATCAGTTTGATCTATTGTGATTTTAGCGTCATCTTTGTGATCGGTTACCGGAAAAACTTAAAGAAATCCATTCCCATTGGCTGTGCGCCTGGATTAGTATGTTACAATAATATGGTTTTGATGTTTATTATGAAGGAAGCGTCCTTGCGAATCTGGACTCGCAAGGACGCGCTTTTTATGGCTAATTTTTAGGAGATAGTCGGTTCCTTATTTGAACTGGAAAACGACCTTTCCGTTGCTCACCACAATTCCTTTCGGCTGGATATTAAGCAGATTGTAACCCAGCAATTCGTATTGATTGACGTAAGCGGAGGCAGACAGCAGGCCCTGGTACATCTTATCGGCTACCATCGTCTGCAGTTTAGGATCGTTCAGGTAGTTCATGATCCGTTGTTCGGCTTCCGGGCGCACTTTGTTCATGATCCACTGCTCGATCTTATCCCACAGGGCCGGAGCGTCGATCCAGGCGTGCAGCTTCACATTGGTAGTTTTGAAACTGATACTGTTCTTACCACCTGAGGTCTTCTTATTGATCAGTTCGATCTCGATGTCCACCCGTGGGTTCTGGAGATCCCAGTCCTGCATAATGTTGTCCTGCGGACCACCGTCTCCGGGTTTTCCGGCACACTGACGGCAGTAGCGTTTGATCTCCCGGCCGCCGTTTTCAAAGATCACGGTCAGGCGCATTTTGTTACCGCCCAGAGATTTGAGCTGAATAATGTCACTGGACATATCGTTGATGAAACTGCGGCGATGCGTTTGCAGTCTTGGGAACCGGCTGGAACCGGTCGTTACCTGCAGATAAGGCAGAGAGAATTTGAATGCCGGCATACCTTTGAGTTGTACGTAGGATCCGTCTGTGAGTGCCTTACCACCTTCATCGTAACCATCGAGTTTGATCTTGGTATATTTCAGCTGACTGTCCAGCACATCCACCGCGTGGTTGATGGGGATGGGAATGTCCTTGATATCGAGGATCATGCTCAGCAGATCACTACCGAAATTGATGGCAGAGAATTTTTTCAGGCTGCCGTTGGACATCACCTGGACACCGAAGTTGCCTTTGCCCTGCTTGATGCCTTTGGGAACGGACACTACTGTACCCTGTACACCATTGCCCTGGCGGCTACCGATGAATACGAATGCACCGGCGGGTTGCTGACCTTTCTGGAAATCGCGCTCACAGAACATGACCACTTTGGTGCCTACCTGGCGGAAATAGTAGTAGTATCCATTGGCGTCTTTAAATCCGCCGTCCAGGTCACTCAATTTAAGCGTACTGAAAGCCGGGGTTTTAGAGGGGCGCGGCAGCAGATTCTTGATCTGGCTGATGGTCTTGATACTAAAGGTTGAAGAAGGAAATCCACCGCTCTGGTAAATGAGTTTCATACTGGCATTCGGCAGGATCTGCAGTTTGATCGTACCCGTTTTGGTAGCGCCTTCTTTGGGAACGCCCCAAAATTTGGCGTTGATCACGTTGCCGCTGCGGGTTCCTTCGATCACGTAGGAATAATTCCGTCCCGGGTGTTCGGCGAAGCAGTAGACTTTGTTGCCGGATTCGGTGCAGTAATAGGCGCCACCGTCGTTACCGGCATAGACTTTCGCTACTTTGGGAGCACCGGGGTTAGGTGCGTAACCGCCAACGGTAGCGATCTGGGCGTTAACTGAAGAAAAAAGAAAGAGTACCATGCACGTCAAAAGGTACTGGGGGAAGATTTTAACAAAATTCATGATTTGGGTTTTTAGGGTAAAATAAATTGTACGGCTTAATGTGTCAGCACTAAAAAAGAAGTACCCAACACGTACCCAAATCCCTGAATTTTTTTGCAAGCAACTAAATGGAATAGCAAACACCTCCAGGGGAAATCTTCCCATTAGAAGTGATCCCCGCTTACCGAATCGATGAATAAAAATGGGTTGTAGCGGAACTAGCTAAAAGTCCATATGATCAGCGCCATGATCGGGATGCCGCCGATGAACAGGCCCAGGCTGTACTGCAGAATCGGCTCCAGGCGAAAACGATTCAGGCTGTAAAAAGCACCGATCATCATTGCCGCGCAGGCTGCAGTGAGAAAACCGAAGAGGAATACCTCACCGGAAAGCAAAAAGTCAAAAGAGTCGATACCTTCCCGGGACCATAATAAAGCATTCAGTAGGGCCGCGTAGGAGAATGCGGACGGTAAGATATAGCGGTCCGGATTTTGGTGGATGGTTTGGTCATTCATAAGAGCGAGTTTTGCGTAATAGGGCAGGAGCACGGATGTTGCTCCTGCCTTAAAGGTTGGTATAAATAAAGGAAATTTGCTAGGCCTTCATGACCTTTTTCAGCGCCATGGCAAATTTTTCGGTCTCTTCCACGGTACCCGTGCTGATGCGGCACCAGTCTGTAAACGGCGGGAACGGACGCCCAACGAGCACGCCTTCCTGGCGCATGGCCGCATTCAGCTTGCCGATCTCCTGCCCGGAGTGAAAAAATACGAAATTGGAATGCGATGGAACGTATTCCAGGTTCAGGTCCTTCAGCGCCTGGTAGATCACCTTTTTGCCCTGCATGTTCTGATCCAGGCTGTACTGATAGAACTCTTTATCCTTCAGAGCTTCCAAGGCCGCAAAAATGGCGAGCACGCTGGGCCCGGCCATCCGTAGACTTTGCAGCCGATCGATAATATCCGGCCGGGCGATAAGGTAACCGATCCGGATGCCGGCCAGGCCAAATACTTTGGAGAACGTGCGGGATACGATCACGTTGGCCCCTTCTTTTACCAGTTCCACCATCGATGGATAGTCCGGTTCGGTGATGTAATCGAAATACGCCTCATCGGCAAAGACCATCGTTTTGTTCGATACCGAGTGGCAGAAATCGCGCATCTTCTGGGCCGGCAGTAAGGTACCCGTCGGATTGTTGGGATTACAGACGAATACCAGTCCGGTCTTGGCGGTGATCCGCTTTTCCATTTCTTCCAGATCGTGCCCCATCTGATCGTCAACGGGCACCATATGGATGTAGCCGCCGACGTCTTCGGCGTAGTTCAGCAGCGACAGATAAGTCGGCTCGGCGGCAATCACTTCCCCATCGCCCCCGTAAACCATACCGGTCACTTTGAGTCCTTCCGTCGAACCGGCGGCGATCATAATGTGATCCGCCGGTACGCCGTGCTTCTCACTCAGGGCTTCCCGCAGCTTTTGCTCGTATCCAAAGGGATAGCGGCAGGCCAGATCGAAAGCTTCGGTCAGCGCCTTTCTTACTTTAGGAGACGGCCCGTAGGGATTTTCATTCGAACTTAGCCGCACCAAGTCATCTACCTTCTGGCCGAGCGGGCGATAGGGATCTTTGAGCGGCATATTTCCGGCGAGGGCTGCCGGGCTACTGAGTAGGGTCAAGGCACTACCCATTCCGGCAGTGCGTAGCCATTGACGACGATCGAGTTTTTTCATATTTACTAGTCTTGGAGTGCTTTTTAAATGAATATGGATCACTAGTAAATATAGCCATTTGCGTGCGGCAATGGAAATGCCCTGTGGAATTATTTGTATTTCCTGGTGCCGGAGAAGATGTTGAACATGGGGATATCAACGGCGAGGAAGAAACCCCACCGTTTTCCCCGCCAGCTTTCTGTACCCGTCCCACTTATTTTTCGAAGATATGGACCATCCTGAACACCAAATCCTAGGGATAGCGGTAGATCTGCGGGAAAACCATATATGATGTACCCTCCGGGAGCAAGGATGTTAACGAGTTCCAATTCCGGCAAGTCTTTAGTTTGATTATCACTGAATCGAAACGCGGTCAAGGCTCCTATATCAATAGCTGTTCCGAAAAGACTTAAAGACCCACCCTTACCTAAGCCTTTACTCAGAGTAAGTCCGATGGGCGCAGAAAGGCCAAAAATCCTATTATCACTTTGATCACTGTTTAACATCTGCAATTCTTCCCAGCCATAGGCAAAACCAACATAAGCGTTGACTGCCATATTCCAAGAAGAATATTTCTTAATTGCAGAACTTCCTGGTGGAAGGGTAACAGCATCTATGATTTGAGCGATTTGGTCTGAGCTCTCAGCTTCAACTATAGATGCCATAAAGCTACCGTACTGAAGTGCTTTAATGGCTACTTTTTTGTTTTTAAGTTCAAGTAATCCTAGAAAGCGTGATGCATCAGCGACTGCCGCATTGTATTGATTGGTGGAAACATTAAGGATCATCTCATTGAGATGGCGTAACCCTTGGGTAAACTTTTGAAATCCGGTTATTTTATCATCGGGTTTTATCCCTAGTTCAATGAATATATCATTTCCGGTTTCCAAAAGGTTGAGACATGGGTTAAGAAACGAATAGTAGTCTTGAAAACTTAAGCTATCCGGATTTTTTTTCTTGATGGTTCTTATTGCAGTGGAGGCAGCTTGGGCTTCCGCAGTAATATTGCGAACAATGTTTTCGATCTTTTTTACTTCTGCAGGTTGATAATATCGAGTCAGTGAGACAAGTTCCTTGTTTTTTATGATGATATTATCCTGTATGAATTTCTGGTAAATAAGGCCATGAAAAATGCGTAATGTCATGGTGTTTGCTGGGGTGAAAAGTACCTCCCTAATTGTCTGGGGGTCTTTCCAAAAACCATTTTTGGACGAAGTATCCGCAAATGCTTCGGAAAAAATATGAAGAGTTTTAAAACTAGCACGCAGATTAGTAAATTCAGAGATTCCAGGATCTAGCAGATTAGCATCCGTTGCTAGATATTTGATAAGATCACGCGGGGATTTACCCTGACGGATCTCACCACTTACAAAAAGGAGGTCGGCTATTATTGCATTAACTTTCTGTTCCTTAAAAATTTGATGATTACTTAATACAGTAGAGAGATTGCTATCTAAACGTTCAAGGTCATAGAAGAATTTACTGCGAAGGTTTTCCAAAAAACTTTGGTAACGGTAGATATTTTCTCCAATTAGCATAAGCTCTTCGGTAGTTGTAGGAAAAAGTTGACCTAATATCGGTTGGTTGTCTAAAGCTTTTCGAAAATGTCGGAAAAAGGCAATATTGAGTTCTGCCTGAACACTAGTGACCAAAAATTTAGCGAGTCCATCGGCAATAGTAGTTATAGGGATGCCAGTGCCAAAAGGCACACGCGGATTCGATTTTTCTACCTGGAAAATATTGGCATTAGGTGAGCTCGCCAAAGCAAGCGTTCTGTCGAATAAGATGCTTTCCAGAAAAGGATTTTCTTTTAGAGCATCGTGTAGCTGCGCTCTGTTAATGGTATCTTGATCCTTCGAACTTATGTATTTAGCCAAACGCGGCGCGTACTCCTTAAGGGTATCCGGATCTCCATTCAGAAAGCCATCTCCATCAATAAATTTGCCGATAAAAATAGCATCATCCAGTAAGGTTTGAGCCTGAACGGAAAATAGAGCAAGACTTTGAAAAAGCGTTACCAAATAGATTAAGTGTTGATATTTCATGAAATTGTAATTTTACATATGATTTATTTCCAATAATAAAGGGTTGAATAGTCGTGATGTCGGTAGCCCTTCGATCGGCTCGCCATCAATTGCCTCTCTCAAGATCTTTTCCCGGATCTCGCCGGCACTTAGATGTGGGTGCATTTGTCGCAACAAACAGGCTAAGCCGCTCAATAAGGCAGTCGCGCTACTGGAGCCGCTCATTCTGTTGGTTATTTCTATAGTCTGATCCACATCACCGGACGTGGTGAGCAGGTCATGACCGGGTACTAATAGGTCCAGTTTTGGATTGATCGTACTGTCGGCCAGTATTCGCTTATTCCGGTCGTATCCGCCAGCCGAAAGGCATTCTTGGAAGAGAGCCGGATAGAATTCCGCAAAGCCACTGGAATTTCCTACTGCTGCAACGATCAACGTATCTTTCTTGTCTACAAGCTTCCGAATGAGCGTTTCCAGGCTTTTGATTTGATCTTCGTAAAGAGACCCTTTGTCCAGACTAATTGATAAGGATAGAACATGAATGGGATTGTCCAATCCGATCAACCATTCTAAAGCAGCGATCAGGTCTTCCGCAACTTTTTTATGATTGGTTCCTTTTCTTCGAAGTATTTTTCCGATAATCAGATTGGCTTCCGGGGCCATACCAAATATGTCATAATTGCCTCTGGCTGCTATGAGGCCGGCACATTGCGTACCGTGCCCTACGGTATCTTTTATATCAGAGGGCTGATCATCAGTGAAATTTTTTCGGGCAAGGATGATGTTCTCGGGTAGATCTTGCTTAAAATGACGGGGAGCGATACCGGAATCGAGGATAGCCACATTCATGTCCTTACCTCTGATGCCTTTTCGCCAGGCCTGTTCAGCTAAATTAAAATCTCCAATAGCCCAATTCATATTTTGCTCACGGTATTTCAGCTGGTTCCAGTCAATATCCTGCCTTGGTCCGAGCTTCTCTACCGATTTAACCCAGCCACCCCAGTAATACCAGTTATTTTCACCACGATACCAAACATCGCTCGTTCTGGTTTCACCATTATAACTATCCCGTAAATTCGGCCCCGGTACCGGCAATGCTTCCACTTCAACGATCTGGCCCTGCCGGACGATACCGAGTACTGTGGAATCATCCATGTGGTCCAGGTTCTCCCTGATTTTCGTATTTGCCTGAAAAACGATCTTCATTTTTTCGCAATTGATATTAGCCTACTGAATTTGCCAATTCGTCTTCAGTGATGGAAGCTCTGTTGGTTTTCTGTTCTTTTTCATTCTTTGGCTTCTTCCCCGCATTCCGGATATTGATCAGCAGTTTCAGCAGATCAAACCAGAAATTAGCTCCCAGAGAGATGGCCAGTGCGGTGATGATCCAGCCGACCATTCGCCGGGCCGTTATTTCGTTGCTGATTGCGGCTAGAGTGACTGTAAATTCTCCGCATTCAATTTCGGTGCGGCTATGAGAGATTCCTGCTTCTCCGGCTTCTGTTGCCTGGCGAATTTCGGTAAGTCTCCGGCTACTGGTCTTTTCCCGGCATTTCCAACCTAGAAAACCATCCAAAGGCCTGAATTCGGTTTCCAGCAATTTTGCTGCCCGGTCCGCCAAACTGTCTAATCGGTTAGAATCCTTGGGAATAATACCGGTGAAAGATTCCGCGGAAGTGTAATTTTCAAGAAAGGTATTAGCCTGCTCCACCACGGCGATCCTTTCGCTGGGATTTGCTTGTAGGTAATCATAGATCCGGATCGCGTCGGCGTCCATACCGATAGCCAGGATCATACCGATCACCAGCAAAACGAACTGGACCCGACGCTTGTACCAGCCTGTAACCCGGGCCATCATGTCATCGTACTTTTGCTTGAATTCGACTTTGGCCTTTTGCTGTTCTTTAGCCGATACGACCGGTTGGAGGATAAGCCGCTCTTTAGGGGTTGATTTTATCTCCGAAAGTGTTGGTTGTAAAATGGTGGTCAGATTAGCCTGTAACTCAGGGTCTGAAAGATTGGCGAGCAGTTTATCACGCTGTAGCTTTTTTTTGATCACCGGATGGGTGGAGGGCGCTTTTTCCGCAGAAAAAGACTCCGGATCCAGGTCCTTTTCCCCCTCAATTACCCCTCGCTCCGTAGTTGGCCGGCTACTTTTCGGATCATCAGTTTGGAAAAATTGCCAGATCAGGTAGGTCCACTTGAGTAGCCGGTCGGGAACCATCTGGATGATGGGATGTAGTGTTTGTCTTTGGGGAGCATTCAGATCCTGATCACTGATATCCTGAATGATAGTCAGCACCTGTTCACTGGTCAGATAGGACGGTAAACGCCGGATACCCAGATTGTGGGAAATGTATTTGTGATAGGCCCGACTGTGCAAGCGGATATACCGGGAAACTTTTTTCGTCTGTTCCCTTTCCTGCACGTAAGTGGCTAGTGAAAAGGAATTGATTTTTCCCGTTTCCCTGGCCGGAACATCTTTCTTACCCAGTTGGTCAAGCTCCAGAAACTGGATCATGGCCCGGAGTAAGACCCGGCCCCGGAGAGATAATAAACCGGAGATCAGTTCCTGCAGGATAGTAGCCAGCAGGCTTAATAGTAGAAATACAAAAACGAGGCCGATGATCACTTCCAGGGTACTCATAGTATGGGGTTTAATAGAATATACTGCAAGTTATTTCGGTCCCATTTTTAGTGCAACCAGCAATTTCACTATTTGCCATGACAAAACTTAGGCTTTATTTTTGTATCTTGCTGATGTATAGATGGTTAGGTTGTTAAATTGCCATGAAAATGAAATTTCATGAAGCCAAAGTATTTCAGCTACTCCGGCTGTTAAAAGCAAAGCCATTCAGGAATTTTGGAAAATGGTTACAATCGGATTGGTGCAACACCAACCAAAGATTGATACGGGTATATGATCTGTTGAAAAAATATCATCCGGATTACGATCAGGCCGGGTTGGATAAAAAAGGTCTATTCCAAAAGGTCTATCCGAACAAACCCTATAACGATAAGGTTTTGCGTAATCTTATGGGCGAATTATCCAACCAGGTTCGGGCCTTTTTGATTAACTGCCAATTGCAGCAGGACCAGAACCTCCAGGCCCAGTTATTGATTAGCGCTTTTGCAGAAAAGGGACGTTATGGCTGGATGGAAGAAGAAAGTGAAAGACTAGCCAACAGGATTAAAAAAGAAAAGGTAATACATCGAGCCGATTTTTTGGTACTTACCAAGCTCTATGAGCAACTGTATTATCAGGTGGGGACGACCTATCGCCAAACTCAGGACGGTAGTCCCCTGCAGGAAGCAGAAGCCTGGCTGGATCAGTATTATTTACTAGGAAAATTGAGGTTGGCCAATGAAAAACGCGAGCGGCAATTACGGTTGCAGAGATCCGCTCCGGAATCAATCGGGCTAGACCTGCTCGACGAATTGGCCCGGCACTATCCTAATGCTGCCGTAAAGCTGTACCGGCAGCGGTTGGAGCAACAAATAATGGGCGACCTTGTGCAGTTCGAAACTTTCCACCTGCAATTCCTGACTGTGCAGGATCAATTGGAGACCAGGGATCGCAAAATCTTATTCTATGCCTTACTCAATGATGCATCTCGTCTGCTGAAAACGGGAAATAATGACGTTTTGACGGCTCTGTTTGGTCTTTATAAGTTTGGAGTAGAAAAAGGCATTTTAATTCACAAAAAGCAAATAACGGAGCATACCTTTCTCAATATGATCTCAATTGGTAACTCCCTCAAGGAGTTTGATTATGTGGCGGAGTTTAGGAAAAAATACAGTAGTTATCTGGCAGATGATTTTCGGGTAGATGCCGAGAAATTTGCCAATGCCCATACAGATTATTACCAGGGGCAGTACTTTGCCTGTATGAGAACACTGAAGGATCATGTATTCAGCTCCCGTTTGTTAGTTAACCGCTCCCGAATGCTCCTGCTACAGGCTCATTTTGAATTTTTTCTCGACGATTCCTCTTTTTTCGAAACTTTTCATCATTATGCTTTGGCTTTTGAGGAATATGTGAGGAATGATAAAAGACTGGCCAAAACCGAGATTAAGGCTTTCCGGCGATTTAGCCGTTATGCGCGCCAGCTAGCACAGATATCTACCTACAAGCACCGGGAAGGAGCTCTGAAGAAATTAGCTGACGCCCTGGAAAGGGAGCCCTATATGCAGGGAAAGTTTTGGTTGCTGGAGAAGATCAGACAAATAAAGAAGGGCCACCCGGATACGGGCAACCCTATATAATAAAGTACAATTTGCCTTTGACACTTCGATGGATCTGTATTCCGAATGATCCTTAAAGGCATATTTCTTCTTCGGTAACGATCTGCGTACAGGTATCTTCGTCGCCGTCACCTCCTTTGATCTTTAGTTGTTCGGCATCGTTCAGTTGGTGATCGTTAAATTTTTCCAGATTGAATTTTTCTGTTTGTTGCATGACAGTAAAATTGGGGTCTGCAGTAGCTCAAGGTCTCTGCAGTCCGATTAGAAAATGGATTTGCGATTGCCTGAAAACAGGCAGGGACATTCCATTTCCGTAGTGTCATGCGCGCCGACAACCACGGAACTGCCAGGGCTGCCCAGGGCAGCCGGTTGCAGTTACAGCTGTATAATTGTTGGAATGGAAGAAGGCTTTGCCTTGCAACACCTTGTTAGATGATGTTACAGGTGCAATTAAAAAAGCCTTCATTATATTTATGTTCAAATGATTGAAACATCACCCATAAGGGGCAATTATTTTTTCTTTTTTATTAAGAAGGCCTAACTTACCTATGACAGACCAGGAAAAGATCAATCGAATAAGGCAAAATGATGAGCCGACGATGCGGGCGGTATATCTAGAAATGAGAAAAGTCTTTATCCCATGGATCAACCAGCGGTATCAACTGATCAGTCAGGATGCAGAGGATCTGTTCCATCTGGTGTATACTATTTTCATCGATAATATTTTTAAAGGCAAACTGAAAACACTTAGTAGCTCTCTGAAATCTTACTTTTTTGCTATCGGCAAAAATAAATACCCGGAGATACAGCGACGGAAGATCAGGATCCGGGAAGCAATTGATGAATTTTTATCCGGAATGGATAATTGGGAAGACCCGGTGCAGGAGGAGCTTGAATTTGAGGTAATGGAATCCGCACTAGACGCGTTGGGAGAACCCTGCCGGGAATTACTTACGCTCTATTATTACCAGAATCTATCGGCCCGGCTGATCAGTCAGCAGATGGCCTATAAAAATGAAAGTACAGTCAGGAATCAAAAGTACAAGTGTCTGAAACGCCTGCAGCAGATCTTTCATCGTTTACGTCGACAAGAAGTTTAATACATGGATCGTGATCTACAAATATTGGAAGCATATATCCGGGGCACCCTGGATGAAACAGCCCGGGCGGAGGTAGAGGACCGGTTACAACGGGATCAAGTATTTGCCAGTAACAAAGCGGAAGTAGAACTGATGATCCAAACGATAGAACGAGCGGGAAGGAATGCACTTTTTTCGAGCGTAGAGAGATTCGCGTTGACAGCCGAAGACCAGTCCGGCCTGGGAAAAATGCTCAATGAGCAGGGCCGGAAAGCAGTATTCCAACAAGCTGAACAATGGAACAAAGAGACCAAACGAGTCCGGAACAAGCTGCGATTCGGAACGAAGCAGATACAGCTCGCTGCGGCAACTTTTTTGTTGATTATCGTTTCGGTTTTTCTCATCCGAATGCTTATAAAGAACTCCGGGCCGGAGCAACTGGTAGCTGAGTTCTTTAGTCCTTTTCCAGGAATAGGTTTGGTTAAAGCCGGTAACAACGGTGATAATGCCAAGGACAGCCTGCGGAGTCTGGCCGCCCAATATTATAGTGCTGAAGACTGGGAAAATGCTATTCTGCAATATAATGCTCTAAATGATGGAACTCCGGATAGCCTAAGTTTGTTTTTTTTGGGAAACAGTTATCTGGCCACAGGCGATTACGAGCTTGCCGGACGATCACTCGAGTTATTCCGACCGATGGCGGCCGTATATAATTTATCCGACCCGTCAAACTGGTATCTGGCATTGGCCTATCTTGGGCAGCAGGATGTGGAAAAGGCATCTAAACTGTTGGACGAATTAGCTCAAAAGCAGACGGCCTATGGACGACTTGCCGGGCAACTGATTGTGGAGATAGCTGCGGATCGTCCGGCGCTGGAATAAATTAAACCTTTTTGTTATAATTTTAAAAATCGAATTATGCCCCTATTATCTGTAGAAGGCTGTATTAGTGGCTGTACCCGGAAACCTGATCCACATAACTTTCTCTGGGAAATCAATTGTGGACCCTACTCCAATATTAACTGCTTTGTGACCGATCGTACCCTGCCCGGTTCTACTGTACAGGTCAAATTGTTAATGGCCCATTTACATGTACCCGGAAAATTAATGAAGCGTGTTCGTGTGGAATATGATGGCAATGCAGCTATTATTACTGATGACCATCAGCACATTGGTGAACAATTCAATGGTTTGATGGCAGCTTCCCTTACTGGCCTGGTCGGGCCCAAATTTAAGGGAGACTTCGGGTGCCCTTCCACTTATTCACTCGACGGTTATACAAATGCCCATCGCATGTTATTCCACTTTAACAAGCACTATTTCTTCCCTTTTGTGCTCGATAATGGAAATTCCTTTTTCTTCGCTTTTGAAGATAAGCGTACTGCAGAGAACCTAGTTCTGAAATTTAATTCAATCGGAAAGGATCAGGTATCGATCGGATCGATGAAAACTCCTTTGCTTTACGAGAATATACTAGGTATTTCCTACTCGAAAAATGTTAGTGTAGTGTACGCAAAGCCATTAGCAGATCCTATAGTTGATGATCCCCGGGATTATCGATATTATGAATACATCAGGGAGTATGATCCTTTTACGAATGAGGAGAAGGACATATACGGTTAATGATGTGAAACTACCCTCCACAGTGATAAATTAAAGCCGCCCAGTACCGCGGGTCCAGAAAAAAATCAGCTGATTCATCGAGCAATTTCAGCTTGGCCCGATGCAAGGCTTCGGCCGGTGTAGTAGCCGTTGGCAATTCTGTATACAGATGGTGCACCAGTTGATTGGCGGCCGACTGTTCGATATTCCAGAGTGAAGAAATGACCGCTTTAGCTCCGGATTGGATGAATGATCTCGCAAGACTGTAGGTACCTTCCCCGGCCTGATTGGGGCCATAGGCAGTCTGGCAACTGCTCAGGACTACCAGTTCCGTAGTTAGTCTCAGGGGAGGTATCTCAAAACCGTACAAGGTGTCTATATCATTCCGGAGCTTGCGAAAGTAGATATGATTATCAAAGCGATTCCGGAGGTTAGACCTCGCGTGTAGCGATAGGTGGATAAGGTCATACCCTCCGTTTTGGGCGTACTTCAGGAATTGTGCTTTCCGATTGCCATTACCATAAACAAAACGCGACCCGATCTGCAATCGCACATTGTTTTTAATATCATCCAGCTCTTTCGGTGACCCGGATAAATACGGCAGGTCTTTGATGAAACCGACTACTTCATCACGGTCGTTGAAGGCATAAGCCAGCACTTTTTTGGATCGGTTGCCCTGATAGCTTATGGAATGTAAGTGCTTCCAGTAATTTTTCAACGAATGAGCATACTGGACGCTGAATCTTTTGATCAAAAAAGGGGTATGATGGTCTAACGTTCCGTATGGTTGGACAAGCAAGGTCTCAAAAGGGAATTGATCTAAGCGGTGGCCGGGTATGATCAGTAATTGAGTAATATCACTTAAATAATTTGCTGCCGGGGCAAAATATCCTTCGTAAATTTGATGACTAAGCCCGGTGAATTTTTCAATATCGATTGGAGTATCAGCAAATAAGAGCGTTTTGGCATCCGAAAGCGCGTCGTGGGCCGTCTGGTCAGCAGGAAGGCGCAGGAATAGCGTAGTATCAGAACGAATAAGCAGTAAAAAGTCTTTATGTCCATCATCAAAATATTGCAGGATAGCCTGTTTTGTTCCCCGAAGCTTTTTCTGGATCTCGGCTAGGGACGGGATTTCCTGAAATACCCTGGCTCGATAATATTCGGGGTAGTAAGACGCTATAGACTCGTAGAGCGTCTTTTGCTCGAGTAGTAGATTAGCGAGGGCTCCACTTTCTTCTGAATTAATCACCTTTCGGGAAACCGCACGGATCTTTGCATTTAATTCATCTTCTTTTTTTCTCCAAGTCTCCGAGAGATCATGATTGTCTAACGCTGTACCAATCAGCAGGTCACGGTATAAAAGGGACGATTTGGTTCTTTCCATAAACCGATTGGCCCAGTCCATGTAGTTCCTGCGTGGTTCGGTTTTGTACAATTCATAGGCGATCTCAATAGAATAACTCTGCGCGTAGATCGAATGGATCTGTTCCAGGAAACTACTTATCCCATGTTCGGGGATCGTGGCGAAGGTGTTTTGTACGATCGTATCGGTAAGCTGGCACAGGCGAAATGCCCGTTTGAGTAAGAAACTGTTTTTTTCCTGCTGGTATTGATAGTAGAGATTCTGGATGAGCTGATAGTATGGCACCAGTTGTTCCGGACGTAGGGCAACCTCACGGGAAATAATACGGTCCCACTGATCCTGAGTAGTATCCGGAGGTGCCCCAAGAAGTATCCTCCGCGCACTGTAGTAGCCGGCCGAATCGAAGTGACCAAGATTTCGATACGAATCGGTAAGGATATAGTAAGCCTGCTGGATTAGTTCCCGATCGGCAAAAGGGTTATTTTCGTAATCAGTGAGCAATTTTTTTTGCAGGGATATCGCCCGGCCGTACTGTTGGGTATCGTGATAGAAATTACTGAGGATACGATCGGGCACAATAAATTGCATTTCCACAGGGGAAAAACGACCCGTCAGTTCGTTAAAGTAATGGTGAAAACTATCAACCTGGCCCCGGTAGGAATGATAAAATAACAATTCCCGATAGACTTCCTGCCCACGGAGATCTTGCAGGCAGCATTGTTTCCAAAGCTGATAGGCGCTTTGGAGGAATCGATAACTCTCTTCCCAGTCATTGATTTTTCTTAGGAGTTTACCTTTTAAATTAAGGCATTGCACCAGAAACATCGTATCCGCACGGGAAATGTGCGTCAGTTCCGCAATCACTTTATTTAGGTATCCGATCCCGGATAAGAAGTTGCGCTCCTGACCGGCCAGTTCGGCTCTTAAAAATTCATTATCCAAATGGTGTGCGTACAGGTCCGGAATGTACAGATATTGCCTGGCGGATTTTTCGGCATATAGTTTGGCAGAATCCAGGCTAGTATGGAAAGTGTGATACATTGCCGCGAGTTCACTCTGGGCTTGGGAAATTCGAAGATGCGGAGGAGTATGAAGCCGTTCGTATTGCTGTAATGCGGAATGGAGATAGGTCTTGGCCTCGCGGTAAGCTCCCCGAAACATAGCCCATTTTCCCAGGTTGAACTCATGATCAGCCAATAACCCTAAATGATGGGCCTGCTTTATATCTTCTGCGCGTAAGCAGGAATCAACGAATTCTAAATAAGGCGCTAAAATAACGGTGTCTTTCAGGGATAAAGCGTTACGACTGATCTGGTTGAAGATATAGATACTATCAAAAAGCGTACAGGTGCCGGTTGCCAGGCTTTCCTGGTAGGCCAGATTGGAGGTCGTATATGCGCGTTTCCATTGCAGACTATCTCCCCGTCGTGAATTGGGATTGTTATGTGGGTAATGGGCGAATGAATATCCGACTGGATTGCCAGCCGAAATTTTTTCTTCGGTAGGTGAGGAATAGCATCCCAGGAAAATACAAATAGTCAGTGTGCCAAATATCAATCTTCTCACTGTAAAGGGTTTAGCGGAATAGTCAATGTACTTCAAAGCTCCAAATGAGTAGTCACCTCAGCTAAAACCTCTCAAATCCCCAACCGCTCAAACAAAACATCCTTATACGATTTGCTCACCCGAAAAGTCCGGCCTGTTTTCAGAACGACTTCCACTTCGCTGGCGCTCTTATTCTGGATCTCTTCCAGGTACTGCAAATTAACGATCGTAGACCGGTGGATGCGCAGGAAGAACTGGTCGTCCAGCCGGTCGGACATATTGGCAAGGGATTCCCGAAGCAGGTATTTCTTATCGGCGGTATGGATCTCGATATAATAGCCGGAAGCTTCGATATGGACGATATCCATGATCTCGACAAAAGAGATCTTCCCGGATCCCTTGATGGGAATGGTATTGGAAAAGGCCGGTGAAGTGGCCGGTGATTGCTGATCGCTCAGGTAGGTAAGCAGGGATTTGATCTGATCCGAATGGGCGAGATCGGAAACGGATCTCTTCTGCAGATTAGCTACCGCTTTATCGACGGAGAGAGCAAAGCGCTCTTCCTTAAAGGGTTTCAGCAGGTAGTCAAAGGCAAAGATGTCAAAGGCTTTGATAGCGTACTGGTCGTAGGCCGTTACGAATATGACCAGGGGGAAAATATCGGCATTGATACTTTCCAGTACCTCAAATCCGGTCATATCCTTCATTTGGATATCGAGAAAGATCAGGTCCGGCTCTTCGGTTTCAATGGCGCTAATCGCTTCCTGTCCGTTTTTGCATTCGCCCAGAATGTGCACGTCCAAACGCTGTTCCAGCAGGTGCCGGATCCGGCGGCGGGCCAGCGCTTCATCGTCGATAATCAGGGTGCGAACCATTGGTTATTGCGTAAAAAATGATTTATGAATGATAGATACGGGGAAATAGAACGGGGTTCAACTGGTCAGGACCTCCCGGGATCTCGACACTTCCGTCAGCGGCGACTGCACACTCAGGGCCAGTGGGATCTCAATAAGGTTCATCACCCCGCCTTCCGGTTTGTTGGTGACCGAAAATACCTGTTGATCACCGTAAATGGATTCCAGGCGTTGCTGGGTATTCTGAATGCCGGTACCAGTTTCAAAGATCGTTCCGGCTTCCTGCTGGGGTATGCCCTGTCCGTTATCTTCGATGATCACCTGGAGGCGGTCTTTCAGGCGTTTCAGACGAATGTCGATTCGAAGGCTGGGGTGCTGACGGGAAAATCCGTGCTTAATGGAATTCTCTACCAGGGGCTGCAACAACATGCTCGGGATCTGTACCCGCTTGAAATCGCCCTCCAAGTGCCAGTTGATCTCCAGATCATCCGAGAAACGGGTCTTTTCGATATCCACGTATTTGGACAGTATGGCCAGTTCATCGTCGAGGTTGATCAACTGAACGTCCTTGTGAGCGAGTACATGACGGAGCAGATCGGCCAGATCCACCGTCATGATCTTGGCTTTATGGATATCGACATCCATCAGGGAGGTGATGCTGTTGAGGGTATTGAACAGAAAGTGCGGGTGCAACTGGGATTGCAGCATTTTCAGCCGGGCTTCCAGCAACTGGTTTTCCATTTTGGAGCGGTTGATACGATTGTCCCGGTCGCGCTGCACGTAGTAATAGGCGTAGGTGATAATGGCTGTACAGAGATAAAGCAGGAACAGCTTATCAAAATTCATAAAGAACCAGTACAGGAGATCGAAATTGGCAAAGGCCTCACCGTTGGTCGGTCCGAATAATTTTGAGATCGAGATCAGGGTGACGTACCAGATAAAGGAAACTACCGCCGCGATAAAAAGGTGAATGCCGATGGTCAGTGGCCAGGATTTTTTCTCCAGTAAATAGCGCCGCGTGGTGATCACGATGGCTACCAGAAAAATAAATCCGATGATCCAGGCCAAAAAACGATCCCAAATGGCACCGCCCCAATCCAGCGGCACGCCGTCCATTTGGTGTTGCGCGTAGATCCGGAAAAAAGTAGTGACCTGGCTGAGCGTAAAGACCGCCGTCAGCACCAGGATCAGTTTCAGATCCGACCCGCCCGTTTTTTTTACTTGACCCTGCATATTTTGTCTTTCAGAAACCCCCTCGCTTGTCTTGCAACTTGAGGTAAACTATAAATTTATAGTAAAATTACCATTTCCGCCCCATCGAGTGAAATACTTTGCTGCATCAATCTTGTCATTCAATGCACAAAGCACTCCGTTCACAGCATTGAATGGTATAGAACCATCAGATGTCTTACATTTGGATCAGGAATTCAATGTGGCACTTTTTAATCACCTGACTAAGAAGCTTATGAAGGCGGCGAGTAACGAAGGTTACTCGCCGTTTCTTTTTGTGCGACCCACCAAAGCGGCTAATTATTTCGCTCCCAGACCATCGCCTTTGCCGCCCTTAGCCAACCACTTCTACTTATTATTTTTCAAATGGGTCGATGGTCAGGCCTGTCCCGGATCGATATGACTTCTTTTGATACTCCACCAGTAGGAGATCGCCCCGATGACCAGGTTGCTCAATCCCATCAGGCTTTCGTACGGCTGGTCGATCATCAGATAGATCAGCATCCAGATACTGAAAGCCAGATAGATGATCTGTATCCAGGGATAGCCCGGACTTCTATAATACTGTTTGCTATTGTTTTGCCGGCGACCGATAAAAACGCCCGCAACGGTCAAGGTAGTGAAGAGCTGGAGGACAAAACCGCTGTAGATCAATACCTGCTCGAAAGAACTGGTCAATACCATAAAGAGACTGATCAGGGTCTGGAGCCAGGTGGCCCGCACCGGGATACCATATTGGTTGTCCCGGGCAAAAGACTGCCAGACGCTGTAATCGCTCGCCATGGTACGCGTTACCCGCGGACCTACCCAGGTCATGGCGCTGATACCCGCGATGAGTAATAAGGCGATCAGCCCGCTTACCAACTGCCCGCCCTGAGTGCCGTACATCAGATGGGCAACGATCTGCCCAACTTCCACATTGTTTTGCAACTGTGTTACGCTGGCCTGCCGCAAAAATGCCCACTGCAGCAGTACGAATAAAACACTCACCAGCAGTGTGCCTCCAATGAGCGCTTTGGGTAGATTCAGGCGCGGAGATTTGATCTCATCCACAATGTAGGCCGCCGCATTCCAGCCGGAAAAGGCGTACATCACGTATACAAGCGCTACGGCGTAGCTGGGTGAGAATAATTCATCTTGCCAGCCGCCAGACCAGTCGATCGCGTTTTGATCCGGCTCCATAACGAAAGCACTGACGATAAACAGCAGGACCAGCCCGATCTTAACGATCGTCAAAAAATTCTGGACCCGGCTACTCTGCCGGATACTGTAAGAATGCACAATGGATACCGAGAGGATAGCGAGCGCCGCGATGATCTTCCCGGAAAGCGGAATATAGGCAACCAGATAAGCTCCCATCGCCATGGCGGAAAGCGCCACCGATGCAGCAAATCCGACGGTAAGGGAAACCCAGCCCGACAAATAACCGATAAAAGGGTGATAAAGCTTGGAAAGGAAATGATATTCGCCGCCCGAACGAGGGAAGCGGGTACCCAGTTCCGCGTAACTGAAAGCACCGAAAAGGGAGATCAAGCCGCCGAAGACCCAAAGAGAAAGTACCGCCCAGGTATTCTGTAGCGACTGCAATTGCAGACCGAGGCTGGTGAAGGCACCAGTTCCGATCATGTTTGCTACCACAATGGCCGCCGCACTGCTCCAGCCGATCTTTTTCATGACGGGTGGTGGAGTACCTTTGGCCCTGGGTCGCACAATTACTTTTTTAGGCAGGGTACTTTTCATAGTTATTCGTAAAGCTACGTGCTTTTTAGCGGGCAAGCGGGCTTTACACATTGATTAACGTAAGAATAACACGGGAGGTGCGTAGTAGAAGTTAAAGCGGCGTTAAACGAAGACATAAGGGGAGAATGAATAATTGCGGCCGATACCTCTCAGCTCCGCCTGAAATTTTTGTATCTGCTAAAGAAATTGGAAAGGCTCGATCAGAATAGCGTCAACACGAGATTAAAAAGATAGGCCATGATGGAACGGTGAACTGTTAAGCAAAACTACCGTCGCTAAAACAGCTCACCGATCAATATTATATGGATATATCATCGAACGGTCCAACCGTTGCCGAATCCGTCTTCCGGACTGACAAATACCAGTTTACCGTCTGCATTTTCGGCCATCAGGATCATACCCTGGCTGAGGATGCCCCGCAATTTTCGGGGGGCCAGGTTTGCCACCAGTACGACCTGTTTGCCGACAATCTCTTCTGCTTTATAGTGTTCGGCAATTCCCGATACTACCGTCCGCTGCTCGGAGGCCAGATCGACGGATAATTTAAGCAGCTTATCCGCCTTGGGTACTTTTTCGGCGGCGGTGATGGTGCCGGTGCGCAGGTCCAGTTTTACAAAATCATCGAACTGGATCTCCGGTTTCATAGGTTCGCGTTCCGGGCCGCGCTCTGCCGCCAGGATAGCTTCCAGTTTCTCTTTCTGCCGGTTGATGATCTCCAGCCGACTGGTATCCTTACGATCGTGGATCTTCGGAAACAGTACTTCCGGCTCCCCGACCCGGTGGTTGGCGGGCAGCAGGGATTCGCCCGCTTTCAATTTGCGGAGCACTTCCGTCAGGTCCCCATTTTCCAGCGGAGGCAGGTTCAATTGCTTGCGTACCCGCGGAGAGGTAAACGGAATAAATGGCTCACAGAGCGCACTGATCAGGGTAGCAATCTGTAAGCTCACATAAATGCATTCCTTGATGAGCGGACTGTCCGGTTCGGTTTTCCAGATCTTCCAGGGCGAAACGTCCTGCAGGTAAGTGTTGCCGTAAGAAGCCAGTTCGATCAGATAGAGTCCGGCCTGTTTGAAACTAAATGCTTCTATTTCGGCGGTCAGCTTATCCGTCAGCTCGATGGCTCCCTGGATAGCGTCGCTGACACCGGGCTGTACCTCCGGTACCTGCCCGTCGAAGTATTTGTTGGTCAGCACGATCACCCGGTTCAGGAAATTGCCGAGCTTATCGGCCAGTTCCTTATCGTGGTAATCCACGTATTCGTCCCATTTGAAATCGCTGTCCCGGTTTTCGGGTAGGTTCCGCAACAGGGCGTAGCGCAGGGCATCTTCCTTATTGGGGAAATCCGCAAATTCATCCAGATAGGCGTGTTGTTCAATCCCCCAGCCTTTGGATTTGGAAAACTTCTGGCCTTCAAAATTCAGGAACTGATTGGCCGGTACATTCTGCGGCAGAACATAACCGCCGTAAGCCCGCAGCAGAGCCGGGAAGATGATGCAGTGAAATACGATATTGTCCTTACCGATGAAGTGGATCAGGGCCGTGTCTTCGTCCCGCCAGTATTGCTCCCAGTCGGTGCCGTTCTCCAGCGCCCACTGTTTGGTGGAGGAAATATAGCCGATCGGTGCATCGAACCAGACGTACAGTACCTTGCCCTCCGCACCTTCCAGCGGAACGGAGATCCCCCAGTCGAGATCCCGGGTGATGGACCGGGGCTGCAGACCGTTATCCAGCCAGCTCAGGCACTGACCGATCACGTGTTTTTTCCAGTTATCCGGATTGTGGTGCTGTTCGCCGTCCAGTTTTCCGGTGGCGATCCATTCCCGCAGCCAGGCTTCGTGCTCATCGAGTTTGAAATACCAGTGCTGGGTTTCCCGCAGTTCCGGCTTTTTGCCGCTTAGCGTCGATACCGGATCGATCAGTTCGATCGGGGAGAGGTCGGAACCACAGTTTTCACACTGGTCGCCGTAAGCTTCTTCGTGCCCACACCGGGGACAGGTACCCTTAATGTATCGATCGGCCAGGAACTGATCAAAATCCGCATCGTAGTATTGCTTGGTAGTGCGCACTTCGAACTCATCGCCCTTTTCGTGTAGGCGCAGGAAAAAATCCTGACTGGTCTCGTGGTGCAGCTGGGCGCTCGTCCGGTGGTAATAGTCGAAGGAAATACCCAGTTTTTTAAAGGTAGCCTTATTGAGTTCGTGGTATTTGTCGATGATCTCTTTGGGGCTGATGCCTTCTTTCTTGGCCCTCATGGTGATGGCCGCTCCGTGTTCGTCCGAACCGCAGACCCAAACTACATCTTTGCCCAGGAGACGGAGGTAACGTACGTATATATCAGCCGGCAAATAAGCACCGGCGAGATGGCCTAAATGCAGCTCCCCGTTGGCGTAGGGAAGTGCAGAAGTAATCAGATATCTTTTTGGTTGATCCATGTAAGTATAACATTAGAGTCGCTTATGCAACGAATGCCGCGAATATAAAGAGAAATATTTGGTAATTGATGGATGTGTCCGACCGCTGATCCATAAGTTAGCTTACGTTCGGGGATCAGAACGGATCACGATATACAGATAATATAGATCATACTACTGTATACTGTACATTTTTTCAAAATGGGTCGAGCAGGTGACCAGGATACTCTGAGCAAGGGAGAAAAGCAATGCTCTTTCCCCGTCACCCGATCTTCTGGTTTCCCAGTCTTTCTCATTTGGTAGAGTAGTATGAATATGGATATTACAGAGGGATCAACCCTCCATTCGACGGATGTGCAGGATATTTTGGGTAGGAATAGGCAGGCCGTTCTCAAAAACGGCAATTTCCAGCGGAGGCTGCTGCTGGGTGAAAACATCCCGGATGATCCCCTGCTTGGTGACTACCTTGCCCAGTTCGGTCCGGTACACCAGTTGGCAGTTGACCTTTTCGGTCACTACTGCTTTCAGGTCAATATGGATGGAGGTTGTTTTCAGTTTTGGTAAATTTTATAAGTGTTGCCCGGCGGTTTTTCCATGGTATGCAGCTAATCTTATTCGAGGAATGCTCTGGCAAAAATTGAACTTAGAGCATTTGTCCGATGACTAAAAAAAGGGCATCCACATCATGTCCGGCTTCTTGGTGGCCAATTAATAACAATTGATAAACTGTTGCAAGAGTGAAAAAGTTCCGGAAGTATTGTACTCGCTATCCGCTCCCGCCGGAAAAAACGCATCTTACCTTCGCAATTCTGCCATAGCATATTGGTAAAACCAGGCAGAGAATAAATGCTTTGAATAGTAAGCCGTTGAACGACACAGCCATCTTCCCGCACTGATGATCATGCGGACTGATTCAAGATGATTGCTCGCAAATAGCCGATAAGTATGAAAAGAGTCTTCACCCTCCGAAAAGGGACCGTCACCGAAGTTAAAGGCCCGGGTCTTTATCTGGTTCAGGATACATTAAATGGGAATAATATTATCACCAGCATCCCGGCCAAAATGGTAGTAGCGGGAAAAAGCCTGGTACCGGGAGCATTCGTCTACGTGGTCGTTTCTCCCGCCGACCTGCTTCGGGGCCGGTTATTTACTTCCGCTGACCTGAAAACGGAATACGCACAACAGTTGGTGCGTGACCGGCAGCATCTGGATCGGGGGGAAGATCCTCTGAACTTCCGTAAGTAGCACCTAGTGGGAAAAAAACGGCGAGCTCATTGCCAGGCAGACGGTGGGTCTTGAGGGAGGGTCCCATCCCTGGCCTCCACCGCCGGCCACCGAACCCAATCCCGTAGAACAGGCACAAGAACTTCCCTGCTCCCGAGGCCGCCGGGGCCGCAAAAGTCCGTAAAATTAATTCTGTCCCCCAACCGGATCCATCGTCGTAGGAACAGCCTAATTGTAAAGCAATCTAATACTGAGTGTAGGGAAAAAAACGTCGAATGGTTCAGGGTGAAGCAAGACGCGTCACCGTTGCATGGGTGAAGATAGTATAAAAAAGTTTGTAATTTAAAATTTCACAACTTATTTTTTAATTCCTCGTATTCATCCGATCCAATTGCTTTAAACTGCACTTCGTCCCCGGCCCGCAATAAAAAAGGCTCTTCCCGGCTGGGATCGAATACCTGCAGGGGAGTACGTCCAATGATTTGCCAGCCGCCCGGAGATTCGATCGGATAGATGCCCGTCTGTAATCCCGCCAGGGCAACGGAACCCGCCGGTACCCGCAATCGGGGCGTTTCCTTACGGGGAGCCTCCAATACACTGGGAAGAGAGCCAAGGTAAGGGAAGCCCGGCATGAAGCCCAGCATGTATACCCGGAATAGTGTGCCTGTATGCAGCTGGATGATGTGGGATGGATCGAGGCCGGTACGTTGGCACATCCATTCCAGATCGGGAGCGAAGGCGCCCTCGTAGCAAACCGGGATCTCCACCTGCCTGTTGGTCGGGGTTGCAGCGACAGGATCCGAGCTTTTGGATCGGATCGACTGGATCTGGTCGCAGAGTTGTTCGTAAGTGATCCGATCGGGATGAAAACCGACCGTCAGCGAGCAATAGGCCGGGATACTGAACTGAATACCTTCGATCTTTGCCGCCGCAATAGCCCGGTCCAGGCGGACTACATCCGTATTGATCGCCGGATCAATCCGTTGTTCCCAACGAATGAGCAGGGCACGATCTCCGTAGGTGTGGAAGTGGATTTTCATCGGTAGTGTGAATTTGTTAGTGGTTAAATCGGTAAAACGGGCTTTTAGGGATGGCAAAGCTCTCTGCGAATGGAGCTGCCGCTAATTTTTCAGCGTGATTCCAAAAATCCGATAGATCGCCTGCAGAATGCTGACCGCAGCGGGATTATCCCCGTGGATACAAAAACTGTCGGCCTGTAAATTCATCCGCTTTCCCGAAATGGTCTTTAGCTGTCCTTCCTGGACTACACTTCGCACCTGCTCTGCCGCTGCGGCCGGATCGTGGATGACGGCGCCTTCGGTATCCCGGGGCACCAGTTGTCCCGCATCGGTGTAGCGCCGGT
The DNA here is from genome assembly GCF_002646595.1 of Flavilitoribacter nigricans DSM 23189 = NBRC 102662. Taxonomy (GTDB): domain Bacteria; phylum Bacteroidota; class Bacteroidia; order Chitinophagales; family Saprospiraceae; genus Flavilitoribacter; species Flavilitoribacter nigricans. The sequence goes on along the minus strand of NZ_PDUD01000022.1, from coordinate 212,124 downwards.
CGGCAAAAGCTTCCGCAATGAAGGTCATACCGGCGGATTCGACCGCTGCTTTGACGGCACTGCCGGCCAGTCCCATCACCGCCAGTTCCGGATCGATGGATCTGATCCCGTCGATCACGGCCGCCGCTTCTTCCGGATCCTTCACCATGCTGTTGTACAGGGCTCCGTGGGGTTTGACGTAGGCGAGGGTGCCGCCGGCGCTTTCCACCATGCCTTTCAGTGCGGCCACCTGGTATTTAACGATCGCCCGCAATTCCTGCACCGGGATCTGCATCTTACGCCGGCCGAAACCCATCAGATCGGGATAGGAGGGATGGGCGCCGATCCGGAGTTGGTGCTCCATCGCCTTCTGAATGGTGCTTTCCAAATGCAGGGGATCACCGCCGTGAAAACCACAGGCGATATTACAGGAAGTGAGGTAGGGGAAAAGAGCGTCATCGTTGCCGATCTCAAAACGGCCGTAACTTTCCCCGAGATCACAGTTGAGGTCAAATTGAAGTGCTGGCTGGTCCATACGGTTTTAAATCTTTTAGCGGATGTTGTGAATATCAGAATTTTGCGTCAAATGATAGGAGCCCGAAGGATGAAAAGCTTCTTTTTGTTACGCTTTGGCATGTCTGCCGGATTCCATTTTTTGTTTCCACATTACCGCTACAGGAAAAGATTTTCTAATTTTCCGATCAAATAATTTGATTGATATGCAAATAATGGGATCCTCCAAAGAATATGATGCTATCATAGTAGGCTCTGGAGCAGGCGGTGGAATGGCCGCAAAAGTATTATCAGAAGCAGGGCTGAATATTGCCATCGTGGAAGCGGGGCCGTTTTTCGATCCTGCGGCACCTGAACAACAAACTCAATTGAAATGGCCCTGGGAGTCGCCACGGCGCGGCGCGGGCTCTACCCGGGCTTTTGGAGAATTTGATGCCGCCTACGGCGGTTGGGAGATCGATGGCGAGCCTTACACCCGCATGCCGGGTACCCGTTTCGACTGGTTCCGTTCCCGCATGCTGGGAGGACGTACCAATCACTGGGGGCGTATCTCGCTGCGGTTCGGTCCTACGGACTTCAAGCACAAAGATGTGGACGGTCTGGGTGAGAACTGGCCGATCAGCTACGAGGATGTAAAACCCTATTATGATAAGGTAGACAAACTGATCGGGGTGTTTGGCACCAAGGAAGGAATGGCGAACGAACCGGACGGATTTTTCCTGCCGCCGCCCAAGCCGCGTTTGCACGAATTGTACTATATCAAAGGTGCGCGTAAGGCCAATGTGCCGGTTATCCCGGCCCGTCTTTCCATTCTCACCAAACGGATCAACGAAGATCGCGGCGTCTGCTTCTATTGCAGTCAGTGTAACCGGGGCTGCTCCGTTTATGCGGATTTCTCAGCGGGTACGTGTCTGATCTTCCCGGCCCAGAAAAACGGCGGTCAGATCGATCTGTATACCGAATCCATGGTGCGGGAAGTGACGACCAACGATGAAGGTCTGGCTACTGGCATTTCCTACGTCAACAAAAAAGATCGTAAAGAATACCAGCTCAAAGGAAAGGTAGTTGTTCTGGCGGCTTCGGCCTGCGGATCGGCCCGGATCCTGCTGAATTCCAGGTCGGCCCAGCACCCGAACGGACTGGGTAACAGCAGTGGTGTGATGGGGAAACACCTGCACGATTCTACCGGTGCCAGCCGTTCAGCTTTCGTACCGGCTCTGATGGATCGCGAAACCTACAACGAGGACGGGGTAGGGGGGATGCACGTCTATACGCCCTGGTGGCTCGATAACAGAAAACTCGACTTTCCCCGTGGTTACCACATGGAGATCTGGGGTGGCCTGGGGATGCCTTCCTACGGCTTCGGCTTCAACGCCACCGATATGAATAAACTCGTGGGCAAGGAAGTAGGCGGCTATGGTTCCAAACTGCGGGACGATGTGAAGCGTCACTACGGTGCCGTGATGGGCATCTCCGGACGTGGGGAGTGTATTGCCCGCGAGGACAATTACTGCGAGATCGATCCCAATGTAGTAGATGAATGGGGGATTCCCGTGCTGCGGTTCAACTATACCTGGTCCGACCACGAGCGCAAACAGGCCAAACACATGCACGACACCTTCGAGGAGATCTTCCACGCCATGGGTGCTACGCCGCTGGGCAACAAGCCGTCTGATCCCGATAACGGACTGGCTGCTCCCGGCCGGATCATCCACGAAGTGGGTACGACGCGGATGGGATCGAATCCCCGCACCTCCGTTACCAACGAATACGAGCAGTTGCACGATGCCAAGAACGTATTTGTGGTAGACGGCGGCCCCTTCGTTTCTCAAGCCGACAAGAACCCGACCTGGACTATTCTGGCCCTGTCCTGGCGGACGTCGGATTATATTATTGACCAGCTCAAAAAGCAAAATATCTAAGCAATTATGGATCGTAGAGATAGTATAAAATCCTTTCTGATCGGATCACTGGCGGCTCCCGCGCTGTTGAACGGGTGTGCTCCGGAGGCCGATACGACCAATACGGATACCGGCGCGGACAATGCGGACAACGCAGCTTCCGGCAACGGACACTACGGACGGACTCCCGAAGAAAAGGCCTATGACGAAATGCTTAAATCTCAGACCTTTTTTACGGACAACGAGATGACGACCATCGCCATCCTGTGTGATATCATCCTGCCAGCCAGTGAAGAATTCGGTTCGGCTACGGATGCGGAAGTTCCGGCCTTTATTGAATTCATTTCGAAAGACATCACTTCCCACCAATTGCCGTTGCGCGGTGGCATCAGCTGGCTGAATCACCGTTCGGTAAAGGACTTTGGCGTGGAGTTCAAAGACCTCAGTAAAGAGCAGCAGGTGACGATAATTGATGAGATCGCCTATCCGGATCCGGATGCCGACCGGCAAAGTGCCGGCGTGCTTTTCTTTGACCGCATGCGCAACCTGACGCTGACCGGCTATTACACCACAGAAATGGGACTGCAGGACCTGGGATACGTCGGCAACCGCCCCAATGTGTGGGATGGAGTACCGCAGAACGTACTCGACAAGCACGGTCTGGCCTACGAGGAAGAATGGCTGGCCAAATGCGTCACCCCCGAACAACGGGAAGCGGTTGCGGAATGGGACGAAGATGGCAATCTGCTGAACTGATCGAATACTTCCCGGCCGCTCCGGGAAGCCGCAGATTAGTTTTGTAATAAAACCCGCCGGACGAACTGGTCGTGCGGGAGCCGGAATACGATAAAGTACATTCCGACGGGAAGATCCCCGAGGTCAATACTCCTTTGCAGCATGGAATTTTCGGCATTTGAATGCCAGGAGATCTCCTGCACGGGCTGACCGCGGGGATCTGTTATTTTTATCTGGATCCACCCGGCCGGAAAGGATGGGGCCGTAATATTCAATTGGCCGGTCGTAGGATTGGGATAGATCCGGATATCCCTGCTCCCTGTCCTGACTTCCGGAATTTCGGGCGCTAACCGGGGCCGCCGCAAATGGGGCTGATATTGATAATTCGGCACCTGACTGATTCGGGGGCTGTCCGCGGTACGCAAGAGTGGCGGTGGTGCGCAATCTTCGATAAGAGCGGAAAACTGTGCGCCGGGCGGCACCGTGAAATCGGCTTCCAATACGATCTTTTCTCCTGATTTAAAAGTGACCTCTCCGGTATCATCCACCGTTCCGGAGGCGCTTACGATGCCGGATGCCTGGTAGGTGCCCGGAGGAATGGTGATTTCTGAAAGCTGTAGTTCGTCCAGACAACACAGATCCGGTTCTCCCGGGCTGGGGGTGTTTCCGTACAAACCCAGGCCGGCAGCCAGGGCTGCGTCCCAGTGACTGACGAATTGCCACCAATTGGTCATATAGTTGGCCCCGTAGGGGATCTCGTTTCCGTAACCGGGCATATTCTGCATCCAGTACAGATACCATTGCGATTCAGTTTTCTGTGGGAAATCCGCAACTCCCGGCCAGTCGTAGCTGAGCGTGCCCCAAGTGTCCACGTTTACCGACTGGGTGGTGCCGGTGCCGTCCGGATTCCAGTCTTCAATATCGGAATCGGCCAGCGTCTCGTTCAGATAATCGTAATCCGCTGTGGTGTTCGGCGGCATATGGGTCCAGCCGCAACGACCGGTAATGAAAGCGCTGCTTTCGTCCTGACCGACGAATTTTTTCCAAAACAGATCGTTATTGCCGTCCTGTAAAAAATTGATGTAGCTGAACATGGCTTCCAGCTGGTGTCCGCGATTGTGCACCGCCTCGGCCTGGGTGCGTCGCAGGTTTTGTTCGTACACGATATAGCTATGATCGTAAACCGGCAGATCCCCGTTGAAACGGTCGCTGTTGGAAATATCAATGCCGTTCACGGCGGACATGTTGGATTCCCAACCGGTCCGAAAATAATTGACATCGTGGATAGCCGGATCGTAGGAAGGGTAATTCGGATCAAATCCATTGTTCCAGAACCATACCTCCTTGACGCCGAGATCATTGATGTAATGTTCCAGATCAAAGCGGTCGAATACGGAATGAAAATCCGTCATGGAAATGGGATATCCTCCAACTTCGGCGATAACCCGGCCTCGCGGCATCGGTTCGTAAACGGTAATGTATTCAACTACCCGGTAGCCGAGATATGGCACCGCTCCGGGCGACTGGTATCCGCGAAAACGCGAACCCTCTTCTCCGTTAAATTTCACCCGCAGATCGAACGCATCGATGCGCTGCTTCGCCTGGTCGAGGGTGATCGGGTTGAGCGTCCAGAAATCGGGGGCATGCCGCACATCCAGGTTCACTCCATCTGCGGTGGGCAGATAGCGCAGAATGACCACGGGTATTTCGGTGACGGCACATTCATCGGGCGTGCTCAGGTACGGATCGATGGTCTCGTATTCCGGTGGGAGCACCGGAGCCGTCACGGTGACCGTCAGCGAAGCGGAAAGAGCACCAAGCTGACAACTAACGGTCGTCTGTCCGGCCGCTACCCCGATCAGTTTGCCCGTGCTGTCTACCCTGGCAATTCCTTCATCATTACTGCTCCAGTTGAGTCCGGCGCTGGGTAAAGTCACCAAACCCGATCCGGTGTCACCCATAACGATTGGGTAGCGCCACCAGCTTTCCATTAGTTCGGCACTGGTAATGGGGCCCGCCGGGTACCAGTCGTTGTGGATCTCTATGCTCTGGAGGCTGAGTCCGGCCAGGTAATGAGCGGAAATTTCCCGCTCCGTCCGGGCGACATTGCTGATGTGTAATTCGTCCACGCTTATCTCGGCCGTGAAAAAACCGAATTGGGAACCGACATAGATCGCATCGGGTACATTGGTGATCAGGTCCTGCGCTGCACTGCTGTGGTCGATGACCTGCATGCCGTCTACGTAGGTTTTCATGCGACCGGGGATTTCCCAGCTGACCGCCAGGTGATGCCATTCGCCGCTTTGCCAGCTTCCCAGATTGTAGGCCTGGTAGGCTTCCGAATCATCCGATCGTAATATGAAGCGGAAATTATCGATCCCATCTTTCACCAGCAGCAAGTCGTTGCCCAAACCGAAAAATGCCCGGTGGGTGGGATCGGGGGCCGACCAGCTGGGATTGATCCAGAATTCAATCGTGCCTTCGGAAACCTGAATATTATCCGTGGAAGCATAGCTCAGCGTGCTGCCGGCGGACAGCTCTACGGCTTCGCCGTGGATGCCCGCCGCGTAGGTGATGTTATCGGCGGTCAGGGGCACTTCACCCTGATCCCCGGTCGTACTTTCGTTAAAATGCAAAAGCAGTAAGGTATTAGCGTCGGCGCTTATTTCCTGACCCGATAAGGTCGTTAATGGTAGGATAAAGAGTAGCGAGTAAAAGATTTTCATATAACTGAGGTTGAATTGAGCCGCTTGGCGTTTTGTCCCCGGGCGGTATTTGCATCCGCAACCCGATCCGGTGCACACTCTAATATAAAATTTTACGCGCTAAGTTCCCAGGGCGGTATCGGGAAAAGCTCGTACCTAACCAATAATTATGCTGAAGGTACCGGATGGTCTCATCCCGGTATTGCGGAAACTACTGTCGCTCTGGACGATAGATAACGGCCGGGAGGTACGGAATCAATTGATCATCAGAGAATCCACCGGCCAGAAAAGACGGCTGTACACCCCACTTGAATCACTGCCGAACCAGGTTGTGGGATTTTGATTGGAATGGAGAATGATCGGAAGTTCCCGCAGGGTATCCAGGTAAGCGTCTACCAGTACGGGTTGTTCCGTTTGTGGCAGGTAGAGCACCAGAGAATTGAATTTATTGCTTTCGGGTAGGTTGTAATCGTAATCGTCCACAAAAACGGTCGACTCGATGTGGCGCAGATCGCGCAGGAAACGTTGGACCAGGGACGGATCCGGGATCGGGGCACCGTTACATCGCCATTCCTGGCCGGAGCGCTGAAAGGATAAAAGCGTATCCGGGAGCTGGAAGGCAAAACTGTCTACCGGCGTTTCGGAAGATAGGGCCAACAGCTTACGGGGACGGAACTGGATGAATGTCTGCCGGAACGGCCAGGTACTCAGACCCCGCACGGCGTAGACTTCCTGCTCTTCGTGGATGCGGATGAAGGAAAGGCTATCTGCCCCCGAGGGATCATCAACGGTATTGCCTACCCAGAAATCCTCCACAAGTTCGTTGCCCTCGTATACCTCTACCCGCACACCCTGCCCGGTACCGAGCCCGTATTTCAGCCAGTCGTTCTCTTCTTTGGCCGCAATATCAACGGTGGTTATCTTTACCAGGTTGCCCAGGATGGACGCTACGGGAGTGGGTAAGGCCCGCAGGTGGACCTGCCCGTTGGACGCGATCCAGTAATCTTCTTCCCGTTGCAGTTGAATGCTTTTTTGTGAATTGTCGCGGGGATGGATCCGCAACTGACTGATCCGGTTGGTATCAATAGTTATCAGGTCGGCCTGTAACGGTTGAATGGTATGGGACCGGTACAGGTAATAGGCAGCGTAGATCACACTACCGAACATCAATATCAAAACCACATTCCTTGCACTCATAGGGAAGGTATCACTGCTGTTTGTGGTAATTTTTTAAAAATTGGGCCAGTTGTTCCACGGCTTTGCCCCGGTGACTGATGGCATTCTTTTCCGCACTATCCAACTCGGCAAAAGTCTGATCGTAACCCTCGGGAACGAAGATTGGATCGTATCCGAAACCCTCCGTGCCGCTCTGTTGTTCGGCGATCTCGCCCTCGGCGACACCTTCAAAAAGATACTCTTTGCCCTCCAGGATCAGAGCGATGACGGTGCGGAAGCGGGCACTCCGCATGCCGGTATCCGCCAGTTGTTCGAGTACCAGTTGCATATTGTCCTGCGGATCGCGCTGGGGCCCGGCGTAGCGGGCGGTATAGACTCCGGGAGCACCGTCGAGTGCATCGATCTCCAGACCGGTATCTTCGGCAAAACAATCGTGGCCGTAATGCGCCTTCAGGTAACGGGCTTTTTGCTGGGCGTTGCCGGCAATCGTATCCTGGGTTTCGGGAATATCTTCCTCGCAACCGATATCTTTCAGGCTCAGAATGTTGTACTGGTCGCCGATCAGTTGGTTCACTTCCCGGACTTTATGTTGGTTGGCCGTGGCGAAAACGATGGTTTCCATGCTATGGGTTTTAAATGGTGTACTGGACGCAAAGTGGTTTGGGAAAATCTTTAACCGTTTACGTCAGCAAAGTTGGTAAACGCCGGAAGCTGAGGTTGCAGTTCCATCCGGCGGTAAAAACTTAACGCAGCCTGCAAGGTAAAAATTAGTACGTAGAGCGGAAAAAGACCGGGGCGGGAAAAGTGGAGCGGAATAATCCCAAACTTAACGGTGACCTTCCGGCTTCCAGTCCCTATGTAACAGAAAACCGGAGAAAATCCGATCCGCTGAAACTTACTGCGTCCCTTTACTGTTGCTTTTTTTATGCCGGGAGCCGAAAGCGGTTTTTGCCTACTGGAACAGCTCCTTCAGAGCCACCCAGAGCGCACCCGCCCGGCGGTTGTCGTTGTTTTCCCGGTCCGTGCGGATCCGGTGGAGCGAATCGGCCTTTAAAAAACCGATTCCCTGGAATTTTACCGGCTGGTAATCCGTTAGTTGAATGCGGATACCGAGGTCTTTCGGCGCACAGCCGAATAGCAGAATTTGACGGGGAGCGTGTTTTTGAATAATTGCGGCAGCAGAAATGACCTCATTTTTTTGTAAAGCCAAAAAAAAGATGTCTTTTTGTAAGTCAAACTCTAAAGGTTTAGGCTTTAGTATTGTAGCGAGGTATTCCCGATCTTTCAAACCATCGTCTTCGAAGGTGTAAACAGCCAGGACTCCGGCCTGCCCCTGCCCCTGCATTTTTTCCAGGGCGGTATGCCTGTCCGGTGCTGCAAACAATTCGAAATCGAAAAAGCTATTGTTCAAAATTTTTTATTTTTAAAGAGGCTTTTGAAAAATTAAATTTTGAATTCGGGAGTTCGTATTGCTAAATTTAGAATTTTCATGTATCATTGCAAAAACCACCCTAATGAAATACAATATAAATATCACCAAAACTAAGGAATCTCGGCTGAACGAGGTAGATTTTGAAAATATTCCTTTTGGACGTGTATTTTCGGACCATATGTTTGTCGCCGATTATGAGGATGGCGAGTGGATCAATCCTCGTATTGTACCGTTCGAACCCTTTACCATTCATCCGGCTTCCATGGTGCTTCACTACGGGCAGTCCATTTTCGAAGGCATGAAGGCTTCCAAAAATCTGGACGGCCAGCCCATGTTCTTCCGCCCGGAAATGCACGCCAAGCGTCTGAACGCATCGGCCAGCCGTATGTGTATGCCGGATCTTCCCGAAGAACTGTTCCTGGAAGGCCTGCACGCTTTGGTCGGACTGGATCAGGGTTGGATCCCGCCGCAGGAGGGTAGTGCATTGTACATTCGCCCGTTCATGTTCGCTACTGACGAATTCATTGGGGTGCGTCCTTCTTCTAAATATCGCTTCATTATCTTTACCGGTCCGGTCGGTCCTTATTATTCCCGTCCGGTGCGCCTGGTTGCCGAGCAAACCTACGTACGTGCGGTTGCCGGTGGTACCGGTGAAGCCAAAACTTCCGGTAACTACGCTGCTTCCCTGCTGCCCGCCAAGATCGCCCAGGAAAAAGGTTACGATCAGGTAATGTGGATGGACAGCCGCGAATTCAAATATGTCCAGGAAGTAGGTACCATGAACATCTTTTTCGTGATCAACGGGAAAGTAGTCACGCCCGCTACCGACGGAGCTATTCTGAAAGGGATCACCCGCGACACCGTACTCACCCTGCTGAAAGAAAAAGGATTTGAGGTAATTGAAAAACCGGTACACATCGATGAGATCCTGGCCGCGCACGATCGCGGAGAACTGGAGGAGATCTTCGGTACGGGTACCGCCGCGGTGGTTTCCCACGTCGCCGAACTGGCTTACGGAGATCGCGTCATCACGCTGCCTCCCATCGAGGACCGCAAGGTGAGCCCGATGATCAAGGACTGGATCGACGGTATGCGTTCCGGTCGGGTAGAGGATACCCACGGCTGGGTACAGGAGGTAAAATCCCTGGAGCTGGTAGATTAAGATCCGCCGAAATATATTCGGTATATATAAGAAAAGAGGAGTGCGTAGGTGCCGGGATTCCCGACCTGCTGCACTCCTCTTTTCATTTTACCTACTTATCATCTCCGAGTACGGTCGCTCCCGACGGTACCTGCGGTACGTAGGCCTGGTGCGGATAGGTGTCCGGCGTGACCACCACTCCGGTGCTCAGCTTCAGCGGCTGATTGCTGCCGTTGGGGAAAGCCAGTTCACCGTAAAAGGCCGTATAACCCTCCGGCTGTCCGTTCACTTCCAGGCGGTAGGTGCCGTCCTCCCGCAGGGGTACTTCCGTGGAGGTCCAGGCCCGACCGATGATCTCTACCCGAAAATCGCGGGCATCCGGATTGTGGGCCTGCCAGAGGGTGATGGATTGCGGCGGGTGTTCCTCCGTCGTCCGGATCAAAATCGCTCCCTCCTCGATCGACCAGTCAAATTCCGGTCTGGGTGTTTCTGTGAGAATATCCTGGTAAAAGGCTACGAGGCTCATCATGGCGTCGGTCTCCCGCATGGAGTGTTCGCTGTTGGGGACGTAGCGCAGGTGTTTTTCGCCGGGCAGGTCGTTCCAGTAGAATTGCCAGGAATCCGGCAGGAAGAACTGATCACCGGTAGCGTTCAGGACTAGCTTCGGTAGATCATAGCGCTCGCGGAAGGAGAAAGGTTCGGTCTGCTCCAGCAGCTTTTCGAACTCCTGCGTACCCATCCAGTCCATGATCCCTTCTTCCACATAGTTGCCCACGGCCGGAGCCCAGGCCCCGTAGGCTTTCCAGTGGTGTTCAAAGGAAGGCACCAGATTCAGCATGTCGATCACAATGGGCACGATACCGACTACGCGATCGTCAACCGCCCCGGCCGTCCAGGTGGTCCAGCCGCGTTTGGATCCGCCGGCTACTACAAACTCATCGATCTTTTTGCCGGCCAGGGATTCACTCAGTTCGGAAACGACATCCATGGCCCGTACGGCCGCTTTGGTCATCGGGAATCGGGCCAGCCAGATCGCGGCATCGTCGGTTCCTCCCAATTCCAGGAATTTCCGCCAACCGTAAGCGATCAGCTCATCCTCCTTGCGGGGGCCATAATCGTCGCCCACAAATTCGGTGGGTTGGTTCGGCACATTATGCAGCGCAGTTACTACGGACTGACTGGCCAGAGCGATCTGAGCGGCCATCTCGTCGGTCTTTTCGGGTTGCTCCCGCGTTCGGCTGCCGCCGCCAATGAACAGCAGGCCCTTTTCGTGTTGCACATTGTCCGGCACTACAATGGTGAGCCAGTGCCACCAGACCGGATCTTTGACCTCGGCTTCCGTCATCCAGCGCTGGGAAACCATGCGGACGATATAGGTGGTAAATCCCTCCCCGGGTAGGGTGTCGACCAGAGAATACCGGAAAGCAGTATCCGGCGCGTGCACGTACCGGTCGAGCGGCGTGTCGTAGGCGACCGCTCCGGCAGTTTCGATCTCGGCGACTTTATCCGGTGGGGTAACCTCCCGGCATTGAACGATCATCAGGCTGAGCAGGCTCAGAAAAAGCACTTTTCTCCAGGAAAAAGTGCGCAGGTGAAATGGAAAAGGCATAGGTGTTTTGGTTTTAGATAAAAGTATATTTCAATGTAAACGAATTAGCGCAAGATTGAAAAGGTAACGGTTAAATTTTTGATTAACAGGGCTTAATGGAAGCACGGTGCTATGGTTCATGCGAATCAGGAGTTAAAAGTCCCGTAGGGACGAGCTATAGGTAGCCCGTTCAACAATTTGGGAGGTTCAGCGTGCCGTAGGTACGCAATGTGGTTTTATATGGCGTACCTACGGCACGCTAAGCCGGAAATGATCATTTTGCTACCTACACATTGATTCCAAGTTTAACCCCTGATTCGCATGATTCATTCTACTGGACATCTTGTTTCAAAAATGGGCGGAGAAGGAGCCCCGAAGAATTGTAGAGGGGTAACCCAACGCTTTCACCCAGTCTCCCTGTCTCCTTGTCTCCTTGTCTGTCTCCCAATCTCCTTGTCTCCCTGTCTGTCTCCCAATCTCCCTCAAATACGGCGATAAAAAGCCGCCAGCTTTTTTTCCTCTTCCTCCCAGCACAAAGTCATCCGTGCCTGCAGACAACGCTCGTGCAGTTCCCGCCATGTTTCATCACCTTCCAGCAATTCCCGGAGCACGCGGATCAGCTCCGTGGTTTCCAGTTGCGGTAAGAGAGCGAAGGTTCCGTATTTTTCCTGCAGATCGCGGTATTCCGGGAAATCCATCTGAACGGAAGGCAAACCGGCCTGGATATAGTCGAAGGCCTTGTTCGCCAGGGAATAGTAGTAGCTCAGACCCTTATTTTCCAGGAGGTTGAGGCCGATGTGGGCCCGGAGGGTCAGTTCACGCAGGTCGCCGGGTTCGAGATAGCCGAGGAACTTCACTTTTTCCTCCAGTCCGGCCGCCCGCACCTGTTGGCGTAGCGATTCGGACAGATCTCCTTCACCGGCCAGCCAGAGTACGGCGCCATCAATCTGCTGCATGGCCCGGATGGCCGTTTCCAGGCCCCGGCCGGCATTCAGACGGCCCTGATAGAGGATGATCCGGGGGGCTTCCGGATCCGGTGGGGAAATGTGTGCGGATTGCCGAAGCGGCAGATTTCTTATGGTTTCGAAAGGGATCCCGTATTGCTCCCGGAAGATGCCGGCCAGGCGCGGCCCTACCGTGTAGGCGTAGCGTAGCCGGGGTACCAGCGTACGCGCGAGCCGATCCCAGATCGCCCGGGTCAGACGGCGATCTACCACTTCCGGCACTTCAGTGAAATATTCGTGGGCATCGTACACGCAAATACTTCCCTTAATCCGACTTACCAGAAAACCGGGAGCCAGGGTGTCCAGATCCACCGCACAGATTACGTCAGCCGACTGACTCAACAGGAACAGTAACAGGCGCAGGTTGTATTCCAGATAGAATAACTTACCTCGGTGAAAATAGCAGCGCAGCCGTTTTTGCCCGAACTCCCGTTTTTGCAGAGGAATCGAGGCCGGTAGTTCCCGCCCCAGCAGCAGCACCGCGTAGCCTTCACCCGCCAGACTGTCGCAGATGCGGATCATCCGTTGATCGTAGGAGAGGTCATTGGTTACCGTACAGATTATCCTTTTGGCCATAGCTGAGTTCGAAAATGCAGTTGCAAAGTAAGCTAAGTTTTGGAAGATGGGGGAATCTGCCTGAATTCATTACATTTGCCGCATCATGTAGGGCACATCGCCTGAACTTCCCATATCGGCCTGGATCTTACTTCGTTTTTGGAGACAGTTCCACCGAACGATAGGCGAAGTTTAACCGTGCCCTTAATCCGGAATCACTAACAACCATCATGAAGCAATCGCATTTTCTTTTCCTGGCCTTATTTCTTCTCTCCGTTATTTCCCGGGCGCAACCCGTCTACCGCACCGCCGATATGGACGTAGCCGATCTGGTCAATCCCCTGATGGGGACCGATTCTAAATTCAGCCTGTCCAACGGCAATACCTATCCGGCTATCGCTTTGCCTTGGGGCATGAATTTCTGGAGCCCGCAAACGGCCAAAATGGGAGACGGCTGGATGTACGCCTACGATGCGACGCACATCCGCGGGTTTAAACAAACCCACCAGCCGAGCCCCTGGATTAACGATTATGCGGCTTTTTCACTGATGCCCGTGACCGGGAAAATGGAATTCAGAGAGGCCGAACGGGCCTCCTGGTTCTCGCACAAGGCGGAGACCGCCAAAGCTCATTACTACAAGGTATACCTGGCGGATCACGATGTGACCACCGAGATCACGCCCACCGAGCGGGCCGCGCAGTTTCGCTTTACCTTCCCGGAGACCGATTCGGCTTATATCGTGCTGGATGCTTATAACGAAGGTTCGATGGTGAAGATCCTGCCGAAAGAGCGGAAGATCATCGGGTATTGCCGGAATAACAGCGGAGGAGTACCCTCCAATTTCCACAATTACTTTGTACTGGAATTCGATAAGGAATTCACCGTGGCGCACAGCTGGAAGGATACCACGTTGCTGGAAAACGAACTGGAAGTCAGTGCGGATCACGTTGGGGCGATCATCGGATTTGCGACCAAGGCCGGCGAGCAGGTGCACGTCAAAGTAGCCTCTTCCTTTATCAGCCCGGAGCAGGCCGCGCTCAACCTGGAACGGGAGATCGGCGCGGATGATTTTGCCACGACCATGGAGAAAGCCCACGCCGCCTGGACGAAGGAATTGCAGCGCATTGAGATCGAAGACGATCAGCTGGATAATCTGAAAACTTTTTACTCTTGCCTGTACCGCCTGTTGCTGTTCCCGCGCAAATTTTACGAGATCGACGCCACCGGCCAGATCGTACACTACAGCCCCTACAGCGGTGAAGTGCTGCCCGGCTATATGTTTACGGACAACGGCTTCTGGGATACCTTCCGGGCCGTATTTCCCTTCTTCACCCTGATGTATCCGGAACTGAACAGCCAGATCATGCAGGGACTGGTGAATACCTACGAAGAAAGTGGCTGGTTGCCGGAATGGGCCAGCCCGGGACACCGCGATTGTATGATCGGATCGAATTCAGCTTCTCTCATTGCCGATTCCTACATCAAGGGGATCCGCGGGTACGATGTTGACAAGCTGTACGAAGCCGCCGTGAAAAATACTCAGGGTAAAGGACCGGTCAACTCGGTCGGCCGCTTTGGGGCGGAATATTACAACGAACTCGGCTATGTGCCCTACGATGTCGACATCAACGAAAATGCCGCCCGGACCCTGGAATATGCCTACGCGGATTTTGCGCTCTGGCAACTGGCCAAGGAACTGGGGAAAACCCCGATGGAGGTAGATCTCTACGCCAAACGCGCTCAGAATTACCGCAATCTATTTGATCCGACGACCAACCTGATGCGGGGAAAAAATAAGAACGGACAGTTCCAAAGCCCGTTCAGCCCCTTCAAGTGGGGCGATGCCTTCACGGAAGGGAATAGCTGGCATTACTCCTGGTCGGTTTTCCAGGATGTAGAGGGATACATTGACCTGGTAGGTGGCCGGAAGAACTTTACGGCCAAACTGGATTCGGTTTTCCAATTGCGTCCGGTATTCGACGAATCCTACTACGGATTTGTGATCCACGAGATCCGCGAAATGCAGATCGTAGGCATGGGGCAGTACGCGCACGGCAACCAACCCATTCAGCATCTGGTCTATCTGTATAACTATTCGGGGGCGCCCTGGAAAACCCAGCAACGGGTGCGGGAGGTGATGGACAAACTATACAGCGCCACCCCGGACGGCTATTGCGGGGATGAAGACAACGGACAGACCTCGGCCTGGTACGTTTTCAGCGCCATGGGTTTCTATCCGGTCTGTCCGGGTACACCGGAATACGTGCTGGGAAGCCCGTTGTTTCAGAAAATGCGGCTGCATCTGGAGAACGGCAATACCTTCGATGTGATCGCGCGGGACAATGCGGAGGATCGCCCCTACATTCAGTCGGCCCGCCTGAACGGTCAGGTATTCAACCGGACCTGGATCGGTCACGAAGGCATCTGGAATGGCGGTCAACTCGAATTCCAGATGGGCGCGAATCCGGAGCAAAGCTGGGCCAGCGATCCGGCGGCGACCCCGTATTCCATGAGTAAGGAGTAAGCGCGTAACTGCCGAAAGATCATTTTGTAAGAAGCAACCAAAAGATCATAATTTTAGGGGGAAGGCTTTCGTTATTAAGAAAGCTTTAACTATCCACCTGCCAATAAAAAACAGAATGAACATGCGACGACTGGGAACGATCATCTGCCTCATCGGATTCAGCCTGCCGGCATTCACACAGATCCGGAATATTGCTTTCCCCGCCAACCCATCGGGAAGCCATGCTTTACAGCAACACCTACAGCAAAAGCCACTCTCCCGGCAACTGCTGAAAAATATGGCCAATAAGCCGTTGCTGATCGAACCGGTACTGCAAAATTACGATCATACCCGCCTGCGCCGGAAATCCGTAGCCAATTTGCCGGTTACCTATTTCAAGCCCGGCGTTGGTACCATTTTGCCGCGGCAACTGGCCGAGATCGAAGGCAACGCGCAGGAGCGCGCCAAAGCGGTGCAGTACTACGAAGGTTTGATCGATCTCTACCAGGAGGTAGCCCGCAAGGACGGTTTCCCGCCCAATAATGTCGCTTACGCGTTCAATTACTACGTGGTCAATAACTACCAGATCATGCACGATCTGCTATCCACCAAAATGCGGGTATCTTCCATTACGCCCATCGGCGGCGGGCCGCGCAGCGGTAAAACGGTAAGTTTGGATCAGGAGCGGACGCTCTTCTGCCAGTTTGAAGAAATGCTGAGCGAAGATCCCAGCATTGTAAAAATGAACGATACCGAAAAACAGTCCATTACCGAATCCCTGGCCATTATGACGAACGAATGTTTCAAGCTCTACCAGTATGCCCTGGAAAATGATGACAAGGCGATACTGCGTCAGGCGCAGGACAATGCCTACAACAACCTGGTGCAGTTGCTGGGGGAAAGAGCGGTAAACATGCGCATCACGGACCGGGGTATGGAATTCTGAACTGTTTTTCGGAAAAGTCGCTTAAAAAATATCCAGTAGATCCACCTCAAAAATAAGGTTGGAATTAGCGGGAACGACGATGTTGCCGGCGGCATCCGGTACGTCGTTCGGTCCGTAACCCAGTCCGGAAGGGATAAACAAAGTTACTCTAGAACCGGTCGGCACCAGCGGTAGGGTCGTCTGGAACCCGGCGATCAGATTGGCCAGAATAAAGCTGACATTCTCGCCGGAGTCGAACTCCTCCCCGGTAGACATCAAACGACCGGAATAATTGATCTCAACGATATTCTCCAGGACCGGTCGGTTGCCCGAACCGGTGGAATCGATCAGATACCGCACTCCGTTGGGCTCCTTCAGTACCATATCGGCCAGACCCCACATGTCCAGCGAATCATCAATGACCGCAATATCGGAATTCAACTGTACCGGATCCACATTAGACAGTACCCGCTCCAGGTTTTCCTGAGCGGAGGGAGGTAATTCCTCTTTCTGACATCCGGAAAACAGACCGGCTACCAGGAATAATGCGATAAATCCTCCCTGAAAAAATGTTTTGAAACGATTAGATGTATTCATTTTGGCTTTAAATTTTAGAGTGTCCGACGTTACCTCGCACCGGGCCGTTGCACCGGCAAAGAAAGGGCCAGATCACTTCTTCAAAAATGTAAACGGCGACAAAATAATATACAACTAACGGTTCGCGGGGAATTTTATGATAGTTTGTCGGACAGTTGCTGACTGCCGATACTTGCCGCGCCGCCCGGAGCAGGCCGGCAAAAAAAGCGAAACTCACGGCTCAAAGCATTAAAGATCAGGGGTTTTTAAAAAGCAATGCCGGGATCCCAAACGGTCTTCAAAAAGAGACATCGCCTGGAATCCCGGCCGGAAAATTTCCGCTTAGCTTATCGATTTGCGGTCAGCCGCAGTCTAAAATCACTCATTGCGCAGCGAATCCACCGGATCTACCATGGCCGCCCGCACACTCTGAAAACTGATGGTGGCAAAAGCGACTCCCAGCGCGATGAGTCCGGCCAGCACAAAAGACCAGGGCGAAAGATCGATGCGATTGGCGAAGCCTTCGAGCCACTGCTGCATAGCGTACCAGGATAGGGGAGTGGCGATGACCAGCGCCAGAGCGATCAGTTTGACGAATCCTTTCGACAGCAGGCCGACGATATTCGTAACGGAAGCACCCAATACCCGGCGCACACCGATCTCCTTGCGTTTGCGCTCCGTCATGAAACTGACCAGCGCAAACAGCCCCATACAGGAAACCAGGATCGCCAACCCGGAAAAGAGGGAGAATACCTTACTGAATCGGGTTTCCGCCGCGTACTGCTGATTGAAATGGTCATTGAGGAAGAAATGCTCAAAGGGGTTGCCGGGGAACAGGTCAGACCAGATGGATTCGACGCGACCGAGTGAACCGGAAAGGTCATCCGTGCTCAGCTTGATCGAGTAGTAATCCGCACCCCACTGCGGCGGTTTGGCCCGCAGCACCAGCGGCTCCACCACCGATTTCGGCGATTGCTGGTAGAAGTCCTTCAGTACGCCCACAATGGTGAATTGCTGATCCCAGAATTCGATGCTCTGACCGATCGCCTCCTCCGGCGAATTGAATTGCAGTAAGCGGGCACCGGTTTCGTTGAGCAGGCAGGCCGTATGACCGTCACTGCCCATGGTGACCGACATGTGTCGGCCCGCTGCGAGTTCCATTTCGTAGAGTTCCGTATAGTCCACATCTGCGGCCATTACGTGGAAGTTTTCCGACTGGTCGTCGGGCGCATTCAGCCGGCGTACGCCACCGGCCGTCCAGCCGAAGGCCTGACCGGGGATCGAGGTCGATGCCGTCAGTTGTTTGACACTGCCGATCTGTTCGATCTGTTGTTTGAAGATAGCCGATTTGCTCACGAAAGTAGAGTCGGTAACTTTGGGACCCTTTACAACGAGCGTCTGGTCGATATTCAGACCGATCTTGGTGTCCTGCAGGTAGTTGAGCTGTTTGAAAATGATGAACGTACTCGCTATCAGGCCCACCGATGCGATGAACTGTAAGGTCACGAGGCCTTTGCCGAGCCATTTCCCGCTGCCTTTGCCGTTTCCGGAAAAGCCGGTTTTGAGCACCGCTATGGGTTTAAAGGAAGAAAGGACAAACGCGGGGTACAACCCGGTAAGTAAAGTGCCGAGCAGCAGGACCAGTGCGGTGATGCCCAGCAGCCTGGCGTCCGAGAACAGGGTCAGGGGCAGTTCTTCTCCGATCAGGGATTCAAATGCGCCGTGGAATATACGGACCAGCAGAAATGCGGTCAGGATCGCAAAAATATTCAGCAGGGCCGCTTCGGTCAGAAACTGGCCGACCAGCTTGCCGGGACTACCTCCCAGCACCTTGCGAACCCCCACTTCCTTGGCGCGCAGTTCCGAATTGGCCGTCGATAGATTGATGTAATTGAACCAGGCGATCAGCAGCACGCTGATGCCGATCAGGAATAGAAAACGGACGGTTTTGCCATTGCCGTTCACTTCGGCTTCGATCAGGTAATTGGACGTCAGATGAATGTCCTCCAGAGGCTGTAGGTAAAAGGCGATGCTTTCCCGCATCTGGGCATCGTAATTGGCCTCCACCGCCGCGGGGATCTTGGCTTCGAGCGCCTGCCAGTCCGCATTCGGTTCCAGCAGCAGGTAGGAGTAAAAGCCGTCCCAGGTCAGTGCGGTTTCCGAAGTGCCGCCTTCAGTCAGTACATCCGAAAAGGTGACGTAGGAAAGCAGAATATTGAACTTCAGATGCGAATTGGGCGGAGCATCGGCGAAAATACCGGTGACCTTGTACTGCTCCCGGTCGTCCCGGGTAATGGTCTTTCCGATCGGATCTTCGTCGCCAAACAAGCGTTGGGCGGTAGATTCCGAAATACAGGCGGTAAAAGGTTCGGTCAGCACCTGGTCCGGATCGCCTTCCAGCAGGGGAAAGGAAAACACATCGAACAGAGAAGGCATAGCGAAGAAAGCCTTGTCTTCCAAAATGTATCGATCCGGTTGGTACTGGAAAATACCCTCACGGGCACCGGTCAGTTTCACGTAGTCCTCTACTTCGGGAAAGTTATTTTTGATCAGCGGGGCCACACCGGCGGCGCCGGCGGCAAATTGCATAAAGGTGACGCCGTCCTTGATCCGGTCGGTGCGTACCCGGTAGATCCGGTCTCCTTTTTCGTGGAAATCGTCGTAACTGCGTTCGTAGTGCACGTATTCCCAGATGAACAGGGCCGCCGTCATACCGATCACCAGGCCGGCCAGATTGATGGCGGTCACGAAGCGATTTTTGAGCAGATGCCGCCAGGCGATCTTCAAATTGTTTCTAAACATAGTCGGGTATTTGAAAGGATTGATTCCGGTAAGAGGACGGATCAGAGAGGGGCGAAAAAGCAGCAGAACATCGAAAAACAGCAGCCAGCGGGCGTAGGATAGCCCACGTTCTTCCCGGCGGATTTCGAACAACTCCAGCAGGTCCCCCTCAATATCGGCGTGATATTCCGGGCGGCAGAACCACTGGAATATCCGTAAAAGCAATCGGGATGGTCCGGTCATTGACTTTGGTTCCATCAGGAGATCTTTAGTTTTAAAGCGGATTGCGGAATGGCGTCCCACAGTTGGTTGCGGCTGTCTCTGGAGTATTCCAGCGCTCTCTGGCCGAGAGCGGTGATCTGAAAGAAGAGTTTGGGGCGGCCGCCTCTTTTGCTGTTGGTCTCGCCTTTTCTGGAGGTCAGGAAGCCTTTCTTTTCCAGTCTGCGGAGCGCCGATTGCAGGGCCCCTACACTGACTTTCCGGTTGAGCCGGTCCTTGATCTCCTGCTTGATGGCTACGCCGTAGGCCTCATCATAAAGAATGCCAACGGTGAGCATCACGATCTCCTCAAACTCCCCCAATTGATATTTTTTCATGTTAATTCCTAATTGTAGTATTGCAAATCTAGTGTAACTTAGGGTTAATTCCTAATCGTAGTATTGGTTTCGCCGGAGAAAAATAATACTACAATTAGGAAATTATTTTAAAATTCATCTATATTGCGATAATACTACAATTAGGAAATTATTTTGATGAAGCGATATAAACTTGGAGAATTCGAAGAGATCGTCATGCTGACCGTCGGCGTACTGCACGGCGAAGCCTACGGGGTCTCCATAAAAAAAGAGATCGAGGAACGGGCCGGTCGCACGGTAAGTGTCGGTGCGCTACAGGCGGCCCTGAAACGTCTGGAGCAGAAAGCTTATCTCAGCTCCTATACCGGCGAGGAAACCCAGGAGCGGGCCGGTCGCCCGAAATTGTATTACCAGATCACGGCCGAAGGCCGGCGGGCGCTGGAATACACCCGTGATCTGCGCAACGGCCTCTGGGCGGATATGAAGATCGTACCGGGAATGAAATTTGATTTTTAAAACAGTTCGCCGGCGGGCCGGAGAGGTCCGTTCGTTCAAACCATCAGTACTGGCGTATGTCTGAACTTCGTCCACCACGGTTCTTTTTGCGTTTCTTCCGCTGGTTTTGCGATCCGCAACTCCACCGCTTCATCGAAGGGGACCTGCTGGAACTCTACGGCGAAAGGGTAGTGGCGATGGGCCGGAAAAAAGCGGATCTCTACTTTATCCGCGATGTACTACTGCTTTTTCGTCCGGGCATCGTCCGTTCTTTTCGGTGGCCGCAGGGCGTGGTCGGGCCATTCCGGCTGCTGGGCAGCTATTTTAAGATCTTCCGCCGGAATTTTCGCCGGCAGCCGACTTACAATCTGCTCAATCTGAGCTGCCTGTCGCTCGGGATCGCCGCGGCCATCTGCATTGGACTGTACCTGGATTTCGAATCCAGTTACGATCGCAACCACCGGCTCGCGGACCGGATCTTTCGGATCGAGACCCGGATGATTAAAACGCACGAAAAGGTGATGGACGTGAACTGGTCCGGTTCGCCGGCCAATCTCGCCCCGCTGGCATTGCAGGATTATCCGGAAATTGAAGCTTACGTGCGGTTTTTTAGTTTCTTTTCCAATGAGGTCCGGCTGGACTACGGGGGGGAAATGTTTGAGACCGCTCCGGATCAGGTCATCGCCGTGGATTCCAATGTATTTGAACTGTTTTCCTTTGACCTGCTCCGGGGAGATCCCACCACGGCGCTGCGTGGCCCCGGTAAAGTGGTGATCTCCGAAAGCATGGCCCGCCGGATCTTCGGTACGGCGGATCCGATGGGGAAAGTACTGCGGACCCGGCTGGATCATCGTACCAACGGCGAAGAGCGGGCTTATCCGCTGGAAGTCTCCGGCGTGTACCGCGATCTTCCCCGCAATACGCACCTCTTTTTTGAGGCCATGATCTCGGCCGAAACGGATCCCGATCTGGATAACTATTATTTCGGCCGCTTCAATGTTTATACTTACCTGTTGCTCCGGGAAAATATTGCTCCTGAAAACGTCGCTCCAAAACTGACCGGTATTTACGACCGGTACCTGGATGCCCAACGGGATGAAGTATTGGTTCACGCCCGGCACGAACTGGTGCCTCTGCCCCGCATTCATTACGAGGAAGCGGGAGGATCGACCTATCTGCTCATCTTTGGCGGGATCGGTCTGCTTTTACTGCTGATCGCTTTTATCGGCTACGTCAATCTGGTGACGGCTCAGGCCGGCCGGCGGGCCCGAGAGATCGGCATGCGCAAGATACTGGGCTCCGGCCGCTCCCAACTGATCCTGCAATTTCTGGCGGAATCCCTTTTCCTGACCCTGCTGGCGGTGCTGGCCGCCGTGCTGATCGTGGTTATAGCCATCGATCCGCTCAATGCGCTGCTGGATCTCCACCTCGATGCGACTCGTTTAATACAGCCACAGCCTTTACTGATCCTACTGGCGGTCACCCTTGGGCTCGGAATGATCGGCGGCAGTTATCCGGCATTTTTTCTGTCTTCCTTTAAAGTGCTCGGCGTGTTGCAAAACAGCACTACCCGATCGGCTCCCCTCCAGCAGTGGCTGCTGGGATTTCAGTTTGCCGTGGTCATTTTTGTGCTGATCAGCACCGGAATGATCGACCGGCAACTGGATTTTTTGCGGGAGAAGGACCTGGGTTTCGACCGGGAACAGATCCTGCAGGTGCAATTGCCGGGGGGGCTTTCCGCAGCTCGCAGCGATCTCCTGCAGACTACGCTGGCCCGGGATCCGGACATTGAGTCCGTTGCCGGCTGTGATTTTGTTCCCGGCCTGGGCGGCATGGTGAACCGGCCGGTGAGTGCGCAGGCTGCTGAACCCCAGTTCATCCGTTCGGGCCGGATCGACCACCGATATTTGCAAACGATGGGCATTGAGCTGGTAGCCGGCCGGAATTTTTCTCCGGATTTTCCGGCTGATTCTACGGAGCATGTGCTGGTTAACGAGACTTTCGTGCGCAGTTTCGGGCTGGGAGAAGAAGCCCTGGGGGCCCTGGTCAAATTCGGAGGCTGGGGTAATCCGCACGCTTACCGGGTCGTGGGCATTGTCCGCGATTTTCACCAGAGTTCCCTGCATACGGGCATCGAGCCGCAGTTGTTTCGTCTGGGGCCCGTCTCCGGCAATCTGGTACTCAAGATCAGCGGTGATCCGTCCGGGCCGATCCGTCATTTGGAACAGACCTGGAATAAACTGTTTCCCGACCAATATTTGCAGTACAGTTTTCTGGACGAGGACCTGCAGAACCGGTATGTAGAAGATCAACGGCGGGGACATTTGTTCCTGCTGTTCTCGCTGATCACCATCTTCATCGCCTTTGCCGGGCTGTACGGGCTGGCGGCATATCTGACCGGCCGGCGTACGCGGGAGATCGGTATTCGCAAAGTGTTGGGAGCAGATCTGCCCGCCATCGTTATACTGATTAGCCGGAGTTTTGTAATTCTCGTATTGCTGGCGGCTTTGCCGGGAGTATTGCTGGGGTGGATCACCGTCCGGATGTGGTTGGAAAACTTTGCCTTCAGGGCCGATATGAGTTGGGGGCTGATCGGCCTGGTCTTACTATCGGTGCTGTTGTTGGTGCTTTGCACGGTTGGCTGGCAGGCGATACGGACGGCGGCCCGCAACCCGAAAGAGGTATTACACTGATTGGCGAAGTAGTCAGAATTCTACCGGCAAATCCGCTACTTTCAGAAATAGACCGTATTTTTAGTACTGCCTCGCGCGCTCCGCGGGTGGTGTGATTGCCAAAATCACACCCTTTCCCCACCCAATACCCAAGCCATGCGGGATATCGTTACCCTTTTAGTGATCATTGGATTAGCCGGTGCTGCCTGCGGTACCCGTAAAAAACTGAATGATTCGGTTCGGGAAACCGTGCTCCAACCTTCCGAAAGGGGAAGCTTCAACGGGAGTATCCTGGTGGCGCGGGGCAGCCGGATATTGGTGCAACAGCATTACGGTTTTGTCGATCTCCAAAGATCTGCACCCATTAGTGAGCATTCGCGCTTCAATATCGGTTCGGCAGCCAAGGAGGTAGCCGGTTTTGCCGTACTGCATCTGATCCGGGAAGGTAAGATCCGTTATTCGGATCCGGTCAGTCGGTTTTTACCCGATCTGCCCGCCTGGGCCGACCGCGTAAGTGTGCAGGATCTGATCTTTTACCGGAGCGGCCTGCCCAACCTGAATTTTTATACTTCTACTTCGGACGCAAATACCCTCCGGGACCTACGGCAGATCGAGCACCTGCTTTTCGAACCCGGCAGTGACTATCTGTACAGCAATCTGAATAATTTTTTACAGGCACAAATTGTAGCCTCGGTAACGGGCGTGGACTATCAGCGCTGGGTGGAAAAGCATTTTTTTGAGCCCTTGCGGATGGACGGTGCCCTCTTTGCGGGAAACCCGCCCGGAGATATCCCCAATCTGACTAAAGCTTATTCTGCCCGGTACGGCGATGACATCCTGGACAACCCGCAGTACAAACATTTTGACCTCTGCTACGCCCCGATCTATATGACACCCGCTGATCTTTTCAAATGGATCAGCTATGTACAGGAAGTTTACGAAAAGGGCGGAGCCGGCATCGCGGAATTCTTTCGGGAAACGAGCCTGGACGGTCAGGGAGCACTTGGGGTGATCCGACCGGACGAGGACGGCAGCCTCCTGCACGAACACGGCGGATACGCTTACTCCTTCGGTACCCTGATCCATCGGCAATACCGGGACGGACTGACGGTCATCACGATGACCAACAGTGACGGCCCCGCTGAACTAAAGGACCTGACCGACAGCATCCTGGCTACCGTAAAGACCCAACTGCGCCGGTAAGGCAAAACGCCTTTACACCCTGTACCAGGGATCATTCACTTCGCAAAGCCCGTATCGGACTGGCCAGGGCGGCTTTCAGCGATTGAAAACCCACCGTGAAAAAAGCAATAGCGATCACGAGGATGCCGGAAACGAGAAATACCGTCCAGCCGATACTGATCCGGAAGGAGAAGTTTTGTAACCAACTGTCCATACCGTACCAGGCCAGCGGAATGGCCAGCAGAAGAGCGATCAATACCAGTTTGAGAAAATCCCGGGAAAGCAGGGCGATCAGACTGGTTACATCCGCTCCGCATACCTTACGGATCCCAATCTCCTTGGTTCGTTGAACGGCCGCAAAAGTAGCCAGCCCCCAGAGGCCGAGGCAGGAGATCAGCATGGCCAGGCCGGCGAAGATCTTGAATAGTCCGTACAGGCGGCTTTCCGACTCGTAATACTGCTCAATGGTCTGCTCCAGAAAAGCAAAGTCGTACATCTCATCGGGAAACAGCCCCGCCCAGGCGGATTCGATGGCCGCCAGGGTAGCGGGCAGTTCTTCTCCCGGTCGCAATTTGATGCTGGCTTCGTTCTGAAATTTTTCCAACGGGGAGATGATCAGCGGTTCGATCGCTTCGTGCAGGGAAGAGATGTTGAAATCGGCGATCACTCCGACCACGTCGACTTCCCAGCCGTTCATGCCGATCAGAAAGCGCTGGTGGAGGGCTTCTTCCGGACTGGCGTAACCCATCGTCCTGATCAGGCGTTCGTTGACGAGTACTTTAAGAGATTGGGTGCCTTCGGGCAGTTGTTCACTAACGGTATTGGTGTCTTTATTCTCCGTCATTCGCCCCGCCAGTAGCTGGAGGTCATAAATGTCATCGTAGCGTTCATCCGCCCAGATGATCCGGACCTGTTTCCGATCCTTGGCCTGCAGGTCCGTTTCGTGCATCAGGGTCGTCCAGGAATTGTCGCTGGCCGGAGCGGCCATGGCGAAGGAAAGGTCCTCGATCTGGGGAATACCGGCCAGTTGTTTTCGGAAAAGCTCATTCTTTTTCACATCTGGCATACGCACGGTAATGATGTTCTCCTGATCAAAACCCAGGTTCTTTTGGTGGAAATAATCCATCTGACGGGACATGATGAGCAGGCCGATGAGCAAGGTCGCCGAGATGGTAAACTGAGTGACCACCAATCCTTTCCGCAGATAATCGGAGCGCCGGTCGCTCCGGGAAAAACTCGCTTTCATCGCGACCGCCGGTTTGAATCTGGCGATCAGCCAGGCGGGGTAGAGTCCCGTAAGCAATCCGGTAAGCAGGAAAAACAACGCAAAGGCTCCCAGGCCGGCGGCAGAGAACAGGATCTCCATACTGATCTGTCTTTCGGTAAGCTCGTTGACAATGGGTAGACTGATGCGCGTAATGGCCAGGGCCAGCAGACTGGATATACCGATGAGCAAAAAGGCCTCATTCAGGAATTGGACGATCAGTTGACCGCGACCGGCCCCGATGGCTTTGCGGATGCCGACTTCCCGGGCCCGGGTGAGCGCCTGGGCGGTAGACAGGTTGATGAAGTTGATACAGGCCAGCAGCAACACCATCAGACTGATGCCGCCGAAGAACCACAGCCATTTCGGGTTCATGGCCTTTACCCATTTGCCGCCCCCGGATATCTCGGGTTCCAGGTGGATGCGGCGCAGCGACTGCAGTTCGGCGTAGGCCACTTCCGGATCGTCATTGTCATCGTTGATATTCCGGTCGTACATGGCACGGATGGGCGCATGCAGGGTTTGGGGATCCACTCCCGCCTCCAAGGTCACGTAGACCGAAGCGCCAAAGGACATTCCCCAGTTGTTCTGGTTGCGCACCAGCCAGGGCGAAGTGGGAAAATAGGAGAGTAAGACCTCGGCCGGCAAATGCGTATTCCGGGGCGGATCGGCAATGATGCCCGCCACAGTTACGGTACTTTCATTATCCAGCAGGAACGTTTTCCCGATCGGCGACTCCCGACCGAAGAACTTAGCCGCAGTGGATTCCGTCAACAGGGCCTGGTTTGGTTGACGCAAATCCCGGTAGCCGTCACCGGCGAGCACCTGAAAGTCCAGAATATTCAGGATGGAGGCGTCCACCATCAGGATATGGGCTTGTTTAAAACGTTTATGCGGATCGATCTCTACGATCTTCTCGCTGAGGGGATAAACTGCGCCCACCTCCTCGATGCCGGGGATCTCGGCTTTCAGGCCGGCCGCCAGCGGTGCCGGTGCGTCGTAATAGACCGTTCTTTCTCCACTTTCTTCCCAGACCTGATTGACCCGGTAGATCCGGTCCGCCTGTGCGTGGTATTGATCAAAACTCAATTCGTGTTGAATGAACAGCCCGATCAGAATGCACACGCTCAGTCCGAGGGTCAGTCCGAGAATATGCAGACCGGTATTCAGCTTTTGTTTGCCCAGGCGGCGGAGCAGGAAACGGAAGTTGTTGTGGATCATAAAGGAATACAGTTTATCGGGTTGCCATTTTCGATTTCCCCGGATGGTGGAAAGATTGAAGAAGCGGAGCACGTCGAGCACGTACTGGCGTCGGGCGCGTCTGGCACCGTAGATGTCGGTGTTCTGGATGAAGAATTCATACAGGTCGCCCTGTACTTCCTCCAGCAGGTCGGGGGCGCAGAACTAGGCCAGGAATCGGTCGGCCCAACGCGGTGTTTGTGGCGGTTGTTTTTCCATCTCAGATGCCTAACTTTAAAATAAGGTCCCAGACGCGGTTGCGCTGCTCCTGGATCTCGGCCGCCCGGGTATAACCGTAGCGGGTGACCTCGTAGAGTCTTTTCCGGCGGCCTCCGCGTTCGGCGCTCGCTCCCCCCAGTTTGGATCGGGTAAATCCCTTTTTTTCCAGTCTGCGCAATACCGTATGCACGGCGCTCAGCGAAATATCCTGGCCGAACTGCCGGATATAAGCTTCCCGTACCGTAATGCCGTAGGCTTCTTCCCGGGCCAGGATCACCATCAGCAGGATCATCTCTTCCAGGTTGCCGAGGCGGTCATTATCTGCCATTTGTAGAATATTTGTAAAACAAATGTAGTGATTTGTTCAGCTTTTGTAAAACAAAGGCCGGTATTTTTTGAACTTTTGTAAAAGAAATGCTTTTAAAGCCCGCGACAGTGGGGTAGGGCCGAAGGCTTATGGACAAAATACCGGACCTTTTTTCAATATGGGCGGAGGGGGTGATCAGGAGACAAGGTGACTTGGAAAGGGGGGGAGTGGGTGACCCCAAGAGCTCCTCACCATTTTGTCCAGTAAATACCACCTTTTACTATTGGAGTAGCTGCAAACCGTTCTGAATGATCCGTTCCAGTTCGCTGACTTCCGCAGCGGTCGGCATCACCAGTGGTGCCCGCACGTCACCCGCTTCTTTGCCGATGATCCGGGCGCCGGCTTTGATCAGGCTGACCGCGTAACCTTTATTGCGGCTTCTCAACTGAATGAATGGAATGAAAAACGTTTGTAGAATACTGGTCACCGTGGCGGTATCTCCGGCTCGCATACTGGCGTAGAAAAGATTGGCCAATTCCGGCACAAAATTAAAAACTGCCGATGAATAGGTATTGACCCCAATGGAGAGATAAGCCTCGGAAATGATCTCCGCCGTGGGTGCACCGCCGATATAGGACAAACGATCCCCAACCGTTCTGATGATCATATTCAACTCCTGCATATTGCTCGTGCCGTCCTTGATGCCGATCAGGTTGGGACAGGCATCGGCCAGTTGCCGGATATAATCCGCCGATAAAACCCCGTTCGAACGATTGTAATAAATGACGGGCAAACTGGTGTTTTCCAGAATGGTCCGGGCGTACTGGAAAATACCCGACTGGGGGGCATCCGTCAGATAAGGCGGCATCAACAGCAAAGCATCGATCCCCGCTTTTTCCGCGATTTTGGCAAAGGCGATCGCTTCCGGAATACTTCGTCCGGCGCTGGAGATTACCGGCACTTTTCCCGCGACGGTCTGCGTAGCGGTCTGAACCACCTGCGTATACTCTTCGGCGGACAGCGAAAAGAATTCACCGGTACCGCCGGCAACAAATACGGCCGAAACGCCCTGACTGACGAACCATTCAATACGATCGGCGTAGGTGTCGGCCCGGAATCGCCCCTGATGATCCATGTCGGTTACCGGGAAGGATAACAACCCGTCTTCCAGGGCAGCTCTTATTTGGGATATAGGTAGTGGCATAATTTGCGAATTAAGAATTTGTGATGTTTAGGAATTTGGGACGCGTCATGATCTGTAAAAATGGCAAATTCAATGGCAATGTCAATTACAATAGCGAGCCAAAGGCCGCTTTGTACTCGAATATTTAACTTACTGAATGATCTTGGGGCATTGAACTTGCTATTGCTATTGCTATTGCCATTGCAATTTTACATTCAATTACCACCGCGGCAATACCCGTTTCCAGTTCGGATCGATATGTTTTTGCATTTCCGCTTCGTCGTCCCGTTTACGGTAGGGGATAGTGCGGTAGCGTTCTTTGCCGCGCTCCAGCTGGTCGTAGTCCAGTTCGACGCCCAAACCGCCCCGGTCGGGGATCACGACACAGCCACCCTCAATCGGTACGCGGCCGCCGAGTACCACCTCATCTTTTGCCGACTGCCAGGGATAATGCGTATCACAGGCGTAAGTCAGATGCGGGGTGGCGGCGGCTACGTGGGCCATAGCCATCAGCGATACCCCCAGGTGACTGTTGGAGTGCATGGACAGGCCGATATTAAAGGTCTCCGCCAGCTTGGCCAGATGCTGTACCTGCCGCATGCCGCCCCAGTAATGGTGGTCACACAAAATGATCTGAACGGCATCCTTTTCCACCGATTCGGGTATATGACCGAAGGAAGTAACGGCCACATTGGTTGCCAACGGCACATCGATGCCTGCGTCCAGTAACTGTCGGCGTACGGCCGACATGCCGTCGATGCCGGCGGTTGGATCTTCCAGATAGCCGCCACCGGAAAGTTCTTTGGCCAGGGCTTTGCCGACCTGTACGGAAGTATCTACCGACCAGGCGGAGTTGGGGTCGATCCGCAGGGGAACATCCGGGCCGAATTCCTGGTACATCTGTTGCACCGTGGCAATTTCCTGCTCGGGATCCAGCACGCCGGCTTTGAATTTAATGGAGCCGAAACCGTAGGTGTCGATCATTTGCTTCACCTGCTGCACCAGCGTTTCCGGGCTAAGGGCCTCACCGTATTCGTCGTCCCGGAGATCGTCGCCCTCACCGCCACCCCCGGCGTGTTTGTAAAAAGGATAAGCCGAAAAAGGGACCCGGTCGCGTACCCGGCCGCCGATCAGGTCGCAGACCGGTACGCCCAGGCTTTTACCGATCAGGTCCAGGCAGGCCACTTCAATGGCCGCGTAGGTGCGGGAACTTTCGTCGAGCGGGTTTTCTCCCGGCACCAGGAAGGTTTGGGAGCGTTCGATGCCCGCCGGTTTAAATTTCATTTCCGGGTTGAGCGTACCCGTGAGGCGGAATGCGTCCGCTCCGATGACCTGATCGCGGATAGCGCGCAGGGCGGCGGCGGGTACTTCGCCTCCGTAGGTTTCGTTGATGCCGATAATACCGTCTTCGCTTTCCAGTTCGATGATGGTGCGTAGGGCGTAGGGCGCGTGTAAGCCGTACGAACTCCGCAAGGGAGGGTCGGCAATAGCAATGGAATGAATCCTAAGGTCTTTTATTTTCATGCAAGTAAAGGTGTTTTTAAATAAGGGGAAACAGGCTGGCCAGGATCATCGTGACGATGAGTCCGGCTACGGCCATGACCGTCATCAGAAAAGAGAAATTCCGGAACGTTTCGCCTTCCGTGAAACCGCTCATCCGGCCGACGATCCAGAAACCGCTGTCGTTCATCCAGGGAAATAGTTTGGAACCGCAACCGATGGCCACCGCCAGGTAAACGGGATGGTAATTGAGCACTCCCTCCGCCCCGAAAGCCGTCAGCATACCCACGGCGGTGATGATCGCCACCGTGGCGGAACCCTGAGCCGTGCGGATCAATGCTGCGATGAACCAGGCCATGGGTAAGGCCAGGATCTGATAATCCGGCGACAGTTCGATCAGCAGGTTGCCGATGGAAGTTTGCTGCAGCATGGCCCCGAAGGCGCCACCCATGGCAGTGATTAGGATGATGATACCCGCACTGCTTACGGCAGCTTCCATGGGCTGTTTCAGGGCTTTCAGCTGGAAATTGAATTGCCGGGAAAGCAGATAGAGTGCGGCCAGGGTCGATATCAGCAGGGCGATTACCGGGTCACCAACCGCACGGAAGACCTCCCGCACACCCGCAGGGATGGGCAACTCCAGATTTTGGGTAATCGTATTACCGGCGATCAGGAGCAGAGGCAATACAATGGGCAAATGGGCGAGAAAGGGGGAAGGCAATTGTTTATTGTCCTTTTCCAGCCAGTTTTTCAGCGTTTCTACCGAAGTAGCGGAAGTATTGCGCAAGGGGATATCCTGCCGACGATTGATCCAAAAGGCGTAGGCCAGACCGGCACCCGATGCAAAAATGCCCACGATGGATCCGATGATCATCATGATGCCAATACCCACACCCAGCGCGCTGGCGGCAAAAAGCGGTCCCGGAGTTGGAGGCACCAGGGAGTGCGCCATGGCTGCCCCCGCCACGATAGCCATAATAAACACGGGAAAGGCCTTGGCTTTACGGATGCCCATGGCCCGGGCCAGTGGGATCATCAGGTAAAAAACAGTATCGAAAAATATGGGAATGGCCAGCGCAAAACTGCTGACCATAAAGGCAAAAGGCGCCCGTTTCTCTCCAAATACCCCGAGCATACTGCGAACGATGCGTTCGGCTCCACCGCTGTCCAACAGGCATTTCCCAATGATGGAAGCCAGGGCGATCAGCAGACCGATCTTTTCGCAGGTATTCCCGAAGGCTGCCGCAATTCTTTTCCCCAGGCTCTGGTCTAACAGATCCTGCACCTGCTCGGGCGAAAAATTCTTGGAAAGTGCGTAAGCCTGCAACTGGGCATCACTGGTCAGCGCGCCAATAACAACGGCACCCAGCAGCAAGGCCAGGATGGGATGCCATTTGGCAACCAGGATCCCCCCTAACACGATAATCAGACCGATCAAGAGCAGGACAAAAGGGTTCATATTGGGTGTTTAGGCGGTTGACCCGGCAACCGGGTAGGTCGCCGGTGTTTAGAGCTTGCACCCAGTAGGACGTATTTCTTGGGGAATTCCTTACACTGTGATTTTTGTGTTAAGGTGTGTTGAGGTGTTGAAGTGGAAATGTGTTAAGGTTAGTCATCGGGTACTGGATCGCAAATGACTGATTTGACGTCCTTCCTGTTACTTCAGGATTAATGGGTTCGTTTAGCAGCTGGTCTCTCGGAATCTTTTTGCCGATTATCAAAATTACACAGCCGGCAAAAGTGTTCGTTAAACGGTGTGTAACCAAAATTTATCAAATAATAATGATCTGATTTTCAGATAAATGACTCTTTTATAAGCCCATCAAACCCAGAAACCAACACACCCCCATTCATCGAATAGCAAAAAGCTGATTTTCAACCAAACAGACCGAACATTCACACATTCACCCTTCAACACTTCAACACATTTTCTCAACTTTCCCGCATCACTTCCACCGGATTCAGCTGCCCGGCCCGGAAGCCCAGTAGGGCGATGGAAAGCCAGCCCAGCAGGAGGCAGGCAAGTCCGGCGATCAGGATGGGGACCGCTTGCAGCGGAATATGGTAGGCAAAATTCTCCAGCCATTTACTGCAGATCCAGTAGGCGGCGCTACCGCCCAGGACGATACCGAAAAGGGTGAGCGCCAGATATTGGCGGTACAGCAGAGACTGGATCTGAAAATTGCCGGCACCGAAGGTTTTGCGGATGCCGATCTCCAACGTTTTCTGTTCCACCAGGAAAAGCATCATGCCGTATAAACCCGAACAGGAGATGAACAGCAGCACGGCGGTGATCATCCGAATAAACCAGCCCATTTGTTGTTCCGAACGGTAGGCATTGTCCATGGCTTCGTCCAGGAAGGTGAAATCGAAGGTTTCGCCGGCGCTGCTTTGTGCCCATTGCTGCTCCAGGCCACTGATGATGCCCGCCATATCTCCCTGCATGCGAATAGCCAGTACGTTTTTCGGTGCACTGGGCACGATCTGCCACACCATCGGGGCGATGGTCTGGTGCATGGATTGAAAGTGGTAATCGGCTACCACGCCGATCACGGGAGCCTCCAGGGTATCCCGGCTGATGCGCTGTAATCGCAGGTCCAGGGCCGAATTTGCGTCCTCCATCCCCAGGCGTTTGGCTGCGGTTTCGTTGAGGATGAATGCGTTACGGATATCCGAATGGATGTCTTCCGAAAAATTGCGGCCCGCGATCAGGTCCACCTGATAGGTGTCCAGAAAATCGGGATCGACGAAGTTGATGTCCATGAGAAAGCCTTGTTCGCTGCTGTCGGTCGGAACGGAAAAATTGGCCTGCGTATGCACACCGTAAATGCCGGATGTGGAGGCCGACAACGCCTTTACTCCGGATACGGTCTGCAGACTTTGTTTCAGGGCCGGTATACGATCCTGGAGCTCCGGACCGGCTACATCCACCAACAGGATCTGTTCTTTATTGAACCCGGGATCTTTTTCCCGCAGGAACTGCAACTGATTGTAAACGATCCAGGCCGAACTGAGGAAAAAGACCGCTACGGCAAACTGAAAGCCCAGCATGATCTTTTTCAGATCGAATTGCAGGTGGAAAAACGGCCGGTTCCTTTTGAGCACTTCGAGGATGGGCAAGCGTGCAAGCACCAGCGCGGGATAGACCGCGGCTACTGCCGCCAGCACCACCGCAAACAACAGCAAACCCGGCCAGAAGAGTAGCTGATTCATCGGGCCGGCGGTGATCTCCAGATCCAGCCAGGTGCCCAGTTGGGGCAGCAGCATTTTGCTCAATCCGGCAGCGGGCAGCAGGGTAAGGGCGATAACGATCAGGGAATCAAAATATTGATTAGTAGCGATCTGCAGGGCGGAAGATCCCATGATCTTGCGGACCGCTACTTCGCGGGAGCGTTTCAGACCCAGTGCGGTAGTAATGTTCACGTAATTGATCATCGCCATCAGCAGCGTGATGATCGCCAGGGCCAGCAAGCTGATCAAGGTGGTCTGGTTTCCTTTGATCGCAACGTCGAACTGGTAGCCATTCTCAAAATACAGTTCCCGGAGCGGCAGGGCATTAAATGACATGACCCGCTGCAACTCTTCGGGCAGGTTTTCCCCGACAAAACTCTCCAAACCGGCAGCGATCTGTTCCGGTCGTTGCCCCGGCTGCAGCCGAAAAAAAGTAAACAGACCCGGCATCAGCGAGGCGTATCCCGGCCGGAAGGCATTTTCAATCTGTCGCATATTGAGCAACATCTGAAAATTGATACTGGAATTGGGAGGAGGATCGGCCACCACGGCGCTGATCTCGACGGCTTCCTGCCGGTCGCCCAGCGTTACCTGCAGCGTTTTTCCAATTGGGTTCTCGTTTGGAAAGTATTTGTCGGCCAGGGTTTTCCGCAGTACGATGCTACCGGGAGCATCGAGTGGATTTTCCCGGTTTCCGGCCAGTACTTCGAAGGAAAATACGTCCAGGAAGCTGGAGTCGACAAAGGTGAGCAGTCCTTCGTCAAAGCGCTGTTCTCCGTGCTGTACCGCAGCGGGCATGGCCCGCATTCGCGCCACCTCCCTGATCCCGGGAACCCGTTCGGCTATTTCCGGCCCCACCTGGAAAGCGGTAGCGGCGTAACGGTTTTGTTGGTTCGGCAGGTCGATGATGGTGTTCAGCCGCACGATCTCATCGGCGTGTTGGTGAAAACGGTCAAAGGAATAATGGTAAGTGATGAAGTGCAGTAAAAGTAAGAAGGTAGTAGTGGCCAGGAACAGCCCGGAAAAACTAATGAGGTACTGGACCCTGAAGCGCCGGAGTTGACGAAACAGGATCAGGATCTGGTGTCTTACAGTCATGTCGGTGATTTTTATAAAGTGGGTGGAGTAGTAGGCACTACCGGCAGGCTTTCCGATCCTATATACTGTTCAGGCATACCGGAACCGGGAGCTTCATAAAAATCATAGATGCAGCGGGAAGATGATTTGGTGTGTAGTGATCTTGAACTCAGCAGTGAGCGTCAGGAAGTTCGGAGTTTGGTGCTCCGAACTTCCCAATTGCTCATTTTCTTAGTTATAGGATGGATCCTGCGTCAAAGTAGGCTGACCGTCGATGTACGAGCGGTCGATCGCTTCGGTCGGGATCGGATAGAATTCATTCTTGCCTTCTACGAAAGTTTTACCCTGGAGATAAACCCGATATCTGGATTCACTCTGCAGATAGTCGTTGAGTACTTCCGCCTGAATGCCCCAGCGCTGCAGATCAAAGAAGCGATGGCCTTCCATGGCGAATTCCAGACGGCTTTCGAAACGTACCGCTTTGCGGGCCATATCCTGATCCGTCCAGGGAGCGGTATACTCGCTGATGGTGTAATTGGCGGCCGGCTCGGAGAGCACGGTGAAACTCTGGCGGCTGTCGGCACCCTGGGTTGCTTTCGGCACAAAGTCTTCCGCATTGGCGGCCCGGGCGCGGATCAAATTGACCAGCTCCTGGGCACGGTCCAGGTTGCCCAATTCCACTTCTACCTCGGCCAGCCAGAGCAGGACCATGCCGTAGCGCATGATGCGGTAGCCATTGGCGGAGAGGTTCCCCCAGCCGTTGATGCCGAAAACTTCGGGCTCGGCTACGTGCTTCATGGAAGAATAAGGCCCGGCGTAAGACAGGTCACGAATAAAATCCGTACCGTGGATCTGGAAATTTTTGTAGAGGATACCCGGCCGGCCGACGGTGTGGTCGAGGCGGGGATCCAGCGGTCCGGTATATTCGGTTTCCCAGGTCACGTTCTCGTCGTTGTAGGAATCCGGCAGCGGGAGACCGTTGGCATCGGTCTTAAAGGCATTGACCAGGTTTTGGGACGCCTGGTAGAACCCGCAGCAACCCCAGGGGGCGATGTATGGGTGTGCCAGACCAACGCCCTGGTTGGCATTGTCTCCCGTAGCGCTACTGACCGTAAACTGGACTTCCCAGATGGACTCGGCGTTGTTATTGGTGCGCACCAGGAAGTTGTCCGAAAATTTAGAGACCAGACTGTATTTGTTGGAATTGATGATGTCTTCCAGCAGCGGTTTGGCTTCCTGCAGTTTGCTGAGGTTGGCATTGCCGTTTTCATCCCAGCCCTGGTACATCTTGGCTTTCGCCAGGAACGCTTTGGCGGCGTAGCTGGTGGGCCGGCCGACCTCAGACTGGGTTTCCGGAAGGACCGCCGCGGCGGCCTCGAAATCCGCTTCGATCTGATCCCAGATCTTACCGTCATTCGGGATCTTCGTACTTTCTACATTGTTGATGTCGTACACGGTATTGTCGATGTAAACCGGGAACTTCCACATTTTTTGTGCTTCAAAATGGAACAGTCCACGCAGGAACCGCGCCTCGGCAATGATCTGCCTTCTGCGGTCTTCTCCGAGCGCTTCCACCGCTTCTGCACTGTTGATGGCATCGTTGGTACGGGCCACACCCTTGTACAAACCTCTCCACTTGTTGCGG
The DNA here is from genome assembly GCF_002646595.1 of Flavilitoribacter nigricans DSM 23189 = NBRC 102662. GTDB lineage: Bacteria > Bacteroidota > Bacteroidia > Chitinophagales > Saprospiraceae > Flavilitoribacter > Flavilitoribacter nigricans. The sequence goes on along the minus strand of NZ_PDUD01000022.1, from coordinate 176,020 downwards.
ATGTGGTTATTGAAGGAGTTGAAGTCGTAGGCCTCGATAAAGGACTGCTCGGGCTGGTCACCGGCATCCGTTCCCTTCAGCGCATTGTCGGAAGCAATACCGCCGAACACCCAGTTGTGGATGTCATTTTCCCAGGGTGCCTGACCGTTAAGCCCGGTACCGTCCACCATGGCGTAGGCTCCCAGCAGAATACCTTCTACCCCTTCCGGTGTTTCCAGCGCCACCGTACTGAACTGCGCCTGGGGAGCTTTGGTTAAAAAGTCATCGCTGCAGGATAGCGCCCCCATGAATACCGCCAGCGTAAATATTATTTTGATAGATCTCATGATCAAAATTTTATTTTTTATTGTAAACTAACATTCAAACCAAAAATGATCGTGCGGGAAACCGGCATATAGCCACCGTCGAATCCGAGGGTGGTATCCGCTCCGGTCTGGATCTCGGGGTTCAGGCCCGAATAATTGGTGATCGTCAGCATATTCTGTCCCTGTACGTAGATCTGTCCACCGCCTAATCCCCATCGCTGGGCCAGGGTAGCGGGCAGGTTGTAGGTGAGTTGCACGTTCTTCAGACGGAAATAACTGCCGTCTTCCAGCAGATAGGTAGATACCCGGCTACTGATCTGATCGTTCGCATCCATGATGGGCGTAGTCGCGTTGGGATTGGCGGCTACCCACTGGGATCTCGGTGCGCTCGGGTTGGAGGGCTGCCAGGCTTCGTATAATGCTCTCCGCGAACGGTTCCCCTGGAAGGAGTTGAAGTCGGCAAAGAAACGGACGTAGTTGAAGACATCATTACCCTGGGATCCGTTGCCGAACAGGGTCAGTTCGAAGTTTTTGTAGCCGATGTTCAGGTTGAGACCGTAGGTATAGTCCGGGTGCGGATTGCCGATCACAGTCCGGTCTTCATCGTTGATCTGACCGTCTCCGTTGACATCCTCGATCCGGAATTTTCCGGGCGCGTTGTAATCTCCGTATTCCGGCCAGGTTTCCACCTCGGCCTGGGACTGGAAGATACCCAGTACGTTAAAACCGTAGAATGAAGAAATGGGATAACCCACCTGGGTAACGGTCATGGACGGCACCCGGGAGCTGTAGCCGAAGATCCGGGATTCTTCCGTATTTAGGGCGTCGATATTGTTGCGATAGGTGGAGAAGTTACCCGTAACGCTGTAGCGGAAATCGCCGAGGTTATCGGAATAGGTGAGCGCCAGGTCCAGTCCCCGGTTGGTCACCTGTCCTACGTTGATTGCCGGCGAGCTACCGTCACCCGCCGTAAAGGTGATCGGCACCTGGAGCAGCATATCGGTGGTGATCCGGTTCCAGAGGTCGAGTTCCAGTTCCAGTTTGTCGTTGAACATGCGGGCATCGAAGCCGAGGTTGTTCGAGGTGGTGGTCTCCCACTTGGCGTTCGGGTTACCGAAAGAAGCATCGCTGAAACCGATATTACTACCGGCTCCGGTAATGGGATAACCCGCGGCGTAGATATTGGAGAGGTAGGTCGTATAGGCATTGTAATCACCGATGTCCTGGTTACCCGTCTGGCCCCATCCGTAGCGGAGTTTGAAATCACTGATAAATGGGAAGGCATTCTGGAAGAAGGGCTCCTCCGTGAGCCGCCAACCCAGACTGAAGGCCGGGAATATGGCACTGTTGGACGCCTGCCGGAAACGGGACGAGGCATCGTTCCGGACGGTGAACTGGGCCAGGTAACGGTCGTTATAGCTGTAGTTGAACTGACCGAACTGGGAGAACAGGGCGTAATCCGTAAAAACGTTGCCGCCGTTGGAAGAGGTAGACGCATCCCCCAGATCGAGATAGCTGATGACGTCCGTTGTCTGGAACGCAAACCGCTGGCGACCGGCACTGAAAAATTCTCCGAATTGCTCAATAGCTTCCACCCCGATGTTGGCATTTAACTGGTGGACGTCGTTGAACGTATGACTGTAATTCAGGGTATTGGACCATACCCACTGGTAGCTGTAGTTATTGGTAGCGCTGGAGCTGTTGATGAAGTTACCCTCCACGTATTCCGGCTGGGGCCGTCCGATATCCCTTCTCCGGGAAGTATTCAGATCGATCCCGAAACTGGAACGTACGGAAAGGTTATCAATGATCTCCAGGTCGGCGTATACGTTACCGAATCCGCGCAGGTTCCAGGTACGATCGTCCTGATCGCGGAACAGGCTGGCGTAGGGGTTGAAGTTGTTCCCCAGGTTGGCGCCCCGGCTACCGGCGAAGTTGCCGGCTATGTCGTAGATCGGCAGAAGCGGGTGGTGTTTGTACGAGCCGGATACGGCATTTTGTTCCTGGTTGTTGCCGAAGCCGCCTTTGCGGTTGCCGAGGGCGAAGGTGAAATTCTCTCCGACCTTCAGGCGGTTGGCTACCGTAAATTCAGTGTTGGCCCGGAGGGATACCCGGTCGTAACTTACAAAACGCGTAATGGCTTCCTGGCTGAAATAGTTAAGGCTGAGGGCATATCGGGCGCTTTCGGTGGCGCCGCTGGCGGAAAGCTGATGGTTGACGATCGGAGCGTTGTCCTGCGTTACTTCTCCCCACCAGTAGGTGTCGGCCGATTCGGTGATGGCGTAGATGTTGTCCGGAGTCAGAGAATACAGACTTTCATCCACCGAATTGGCGCCGCTCGGGAATACGTAGCGCGGAATGGTCACGGAACCGTCCGAGCCGAAGGTATACTGACCGTGTGCCGGGGTTTTGCCGGCGTAAAGATCGGCCAGGTAGAGGTATTCTCCCAGTTCCCGGGCGTTGAGCGACTCGACGTCATTGGTAGCCGATTGCAGCCCGTAGTAAGTACTGTACGAGATCTTGGGCCGGCCGAGTTTACCCTGTTTGGTGGTAATGATGATCACCCCGTTTGCCGCCCGCGATCCGTAGATGGAAGCCGCTGAGGCATCTTTGAGTACCTGTAAAGTTTCAATGTCGTTCGGGTTTAAGGTCGACTGGTTGGTGGAAGGTACCCCGTCAATGATGTATAGCGGGTTGTTGTTACCAATCGTACCGAAACCCCGGATACGAACGGTGGCTTCTCCACCCGGTGTCGCATCGTTCACAATGCTGACGCCCGATGCCCGCCCCTGGAGTTGCTGGGAGAAGGTGGTGGCCGGCACGGCCAGGAGTTCTTCACTGTCGACGGTTGTCACCGCTCCGGTAATATCCCGCTTACTCTGGGCGGTATATCCCGTGACGACGATCTCGTCCAGCAATTGTCCCGGATCGAGCGAGACATCGACCGTGGTCCGGCCACTGACCGGCTCTTCCAGTGCGGAGTAACCGGTGTAGGAAAAGAGGAGCACTTCGTCCGAGGTGGCGTCTAAAGTATAAGTACCGTCAAAGGACGTGATCGTTCCTTTGGAAGTACCCTTGACCAGCACGGAAGCGCCAATCAGCGGTTCTCCGGTTTCCTTGTCCGTCACGACACCGGAAACCTGGGCGACGGTGCTCCCCGCAAAGAGGAGACACAGCCATGTAGTTAGTAAGAGGGTCTTACACAATCTAGTTTTTTCCATAATGGTGTTCAATTTAGTTGACACCTAATGTAAAAAAATAATTATATGTTATTCAATATTAAAATTACTAATGATGAAAAATTGACGAATTATATTTTGTAATTAATAGCTATTGTAAATATTTTTGAAAAAATCGTGCTTAATTCCTAATATTTATGAAATGGGAGGAAAGGAGAAGATTGATCGCTGCAGTTGCCTGACGCTCCCGAATATCTACTGGTCTGCCTCCATAATACCCGAGAGTGTGCAGACGGAGCGGAGAACCAAAGCAGGGTGAGAAAAAATCAACCGCAACAGGGTGGAAATACCGAAATTCTCTATCTTCCAATCATGAAAGCATCATCTTACCTTCCATTGCTCACCGGGGTTTTATTCGCTGCCTGTACACCGGTGGGCGCACCCGCGGGGGATACCGCTGCTCCGCAGGAAAAGTCAAAGAATTACCGGACGTATTGTAATCCGCTAGACATTGATTACACCTATATGTCCCATTACCGGGCCGAGAACAATGTTTCCTATCGATCCGGTGCCGACCCGGCGATCGTGAATTTCAACGGTCGTTTTTACATGTTTGTCACCCGCTCCCACGGATACTGGGCGTCGGACGATATGAGTAACTGGACCTTTATCCGGCCCCAAAGCTGGTATTTCAATGGTTGCAACGCGCCGGCGGCGGCTGTCCGCGACGGTAAGGTGATCGTCCTGGGAGATCCTTCCGGCCGCGGCGCGGTGATCGAAACGGATAATCCGGAAGTAGGGGACTGGACCACAAATTTTGCGGTGATCAATATGCCGAACGGCGTGCAGGACCCCAACCTGTTTGTCGATGACGACGGGAAGGTGTACCTCTACGAAGAATCTTCCAACAAATGGCCCATCCACGGGATTGAGCTGGATGCGGAGAACTACTACGTTCCGGTAGGGGAGCAGACCGATCTGTTCAATCTGGACCCCGAGCATCACGGCTGGGAAAGGTTCGGGCAGGATCACCGTTCGGACATCGGCCCATTTATCGAAGGGCCCTGGATGATGAAGCACGGAGATACCTACTACCTGGAATACGGTGCCCCGGGTACGCAATGGAACGTCTATGCCGATGGGGTCTATACCGCCAAACATCCGCTTGGTCCGTTCGAATACGCTCCCTACAACCCGATCTCCTATAAGCCCGGAGGATTCCTGAAAGGATCGGGCCACGGCAGTACGGTGCGGGATAATAACGGCAATTACTGGCACTACGCGACCATGGCGATCTCGGTCAACTTCAAGTTTGAACGGCGTATCGGCATGTACCCGGCCGGTTTTGAAGATAACGGCCAGATGTACGTCAATACGGCCTACGGCGACTATCCGCACTACCTGCCGGATACCGAAGTGGAAGACCATAAAGAGCGCTTTACCGGCTGGATGCTGCTGTCTTACGACAAACCGGTACGCACCAATTCGAGTCTGGTAGATCAGGAGATCAATGTGGTGGATGAAAGTGAGGAGGGTTATATGCAGGAACAGATCCGGGGATTTGAAGTGGAAAAGATCAACGATGAAGAGATCCGTTCTTACTGGGTTTCGGAAGCGAACAACGACTCCATCTACGTGGAAGTCGACCTGGAAAAGGTTATGGACGTCCGGGCTTTACAGATCAACTTTCAGGACTACCGGAGTGAGATCTTCGGTCGGCCGGATACCCTGCGGCAGCAGTTCCTGATCCGCGCTTCCACCGACGGAGAAAACTGGGAGACGATCGTCGACTATTCGGACAATACCCGGGATATGCCGCACGCTTATCTGGAACTGGAGGAGTCGGTGGCGGCCCGCTACATTCGTTATGACCACATCTACTGTACCAATAAATTCCTGTCTATTTCCGAATTCCGGGTCTTTGGTCAGGGCCGAGAGGCGGCTCCGGCCACACCGGCTAATTTTACGGCCCAACGGCAGGAGGATCGTCGCAATACCGACCTGAGCTGGGATCCGGTTCCGGGCGCAACGGGCTACGTGATCTACTGGGGTATCCGGGAGGATCAGTTGAATCTCTCCGCGCTGATGTACGATAAACCGAACTACGAATTACGTGCCCTGAACACCGATCAGGGATACTATTACCGGGTGGAAGCCTTCAGCGAGAACGGCATATCGGAACGCAGCGCCGTCCTGTTTACGGAATAGTTGTGTGCCGGCTCTAGTGCTCGTAGATCATTTTTCGCGTCATACCGCCGTCGACCACAAAGTCCTGACCGGTAATGAAGCCGCTTTTATCCGAAAAAAGGTATTCGACCAGAGCGGCAATATCCTCGGGCGTGCCGACCCGCCCGACGGGATGCTGTTCGTGGTCGACCGGCCGTAGATTTGCGGGCTCGCGTTCGCTTTGTTTTTGCCAGGGCGTCACATCGATCCAACCGGGACTGATGCTGTTTACCCGCACGTCCGGGCCCAGACTGATCGCCAGCGCGTGGGTCAATGCGAAAATACCGCCTTTGGATGCGGAATAGGCTTCCGTGCCGGGTTCGGACATCAGTCTGCGGGTGGAAGCCAGATTGACGATCGCGCCTTTAGCCTTGCGCAGATGGGGAGCGGCGTATTTTGCGCAGAGAAAAGCCCCGGTCAGGTTGGTGCCGATTACCTGATTCCATTCTTCCAGGCTTAGCTCTTCGAGGGGCTTATTGATGGAGAAACCAGCATTATTCAATAGGTAATGGATAGCGCCCCATTCCGCCAGGACCGTATTGATGGCCTGTTTGACCGATCTTTCGTCCGATACATCGGTGGGAATGAATAGGGCTTCTCCCAGTTCCCGGGCTAAGGCCAGTGCTTCTTCGCCGGCTTCCCGGTCTTTCTCCAGCAGGGCGACCCGGTAATTCCGTCCGGCCAGATACTTGGCGGTGGCGCGACCAATCCCCTGCCCGGCACCGGTAATAATGACAATTGGTGTTTTCATACTGCCAAAACCCCGATGGTATAGTAAAAGTTTACGGCTATCCGGGGCAAAAGATCTGCGTATTGTTAATAGCTGCTTCAGGCTTATACCAACCTGTAGGCAGTTTTAGAACGGCCTGTCGTTCAAATTACAGAGCATCGGCCATGGCAATGGGGAGCTTTTTTCGTCTGAGAGGTGAAAACGAAACGAAATACAACAAAACAAAACGATGAAACCAACCATTAGATCCATCCTCCCGTTATTTTTTCTTTTGATCTTTAATGCCTCCCTGCCGGCCCAGGCGGATGACTTTGCCATCATCAAAGATAGAGTAGTGGCCGAAGTCATGAATACGACTATAGACGACGAGCGGGTCGCCGAAATTCTTACCAACGTTCAGGAAGACGGCAGTTTTGCCGGTATCGATTATTCGGACTTGAGCCGGCGGGCGGGTTTCCCCCACCGGCGGCATACTTCCGATCTGGTTTATCTGGCAAAAGCCTACAAAACGAATTCCTCCGCCTACTACCGCAGTGCCGAGCTGAAAGAGCAGATCATCCTGTTGCTCAAATACTGGGTTGATAATGACTTTTTCGGCGACAACTGGCACAACAACCAGATCAGTACCCCCACCAACCTGGTCAATCTGATGCTGGTGATCGGCGACGAACTTCCGAAAGATCTGGTTGAAAAAGCCCAGCCCATGATTGGACGGGCCCATATGAATGCTTCCGGTGCGCGACCCAGCGGAGACCGGATCGTAATTGCGGGCATCCTGGCTAAAAACCTGTTGTTCACCGCCCAAAAGGAAGCCTTCGACGAGGTGATCCGGATCATTGAAGGGGAGCTGAAGTTCAGCACGGGCAGCCGGGGGATCCAGCACGATTACAGCTTTCACCACCGGGTGGACCGGGTGAACAATACTACTTCCTACGGTTACGGAAAATACGCCAATGCTTTCGGTGAATGGTCCTATTACGTGGCGGGCACCCGATACGCTTTTTCCCGGGAGAAGATCAATCAGCTGGTAGATTATTATCTCGACGGCATCTGTAAACAGCTGGTTTACGGCATCTACGAAGACATCAGTGTGAAGAACCGTTCCATCTCCAATAGATCAACTTTTCAACCCAAGGGACTGGTGGAGATCGAACGCCTGCTGGCCGGGACCGATTACCGGAAGGAGGAACTGGAAGAGGTCCTGAAACTGCGGAAAGGAGAGATCGAACCCAGTCGCTCTTTTGCCAAGTTTTTCTGGCAAACGGAGCATTTCGTCTTTCAGCGGCCCAATTTTTACACCACCGTCCGGATGTATTCCACGCGCAACCGGAATATGGAAGAACCCTACAACGGCCCCGGTAAAACCACGCACCACCGCGCGGACGGGACCAATTACCTCATGCTCAAAGGCGACGAATACCACGATATCTGGCCGGTGTACGACTGGCAGCGCATTTCCGGGACGACCATCCTGCAAAAACCGGAACTGCACGGGATCGATATCATTCAACTCGACGGCCTGACCGACTTCGTCGGCGCGGTAACGGATGAGCTCTACGGGGCGGTCGCTTTTGATTTCCGCAGTCCGCACGACGGTATCACGGCGAAAAAAGCCTGGTTTTTCTTTGACGACGAATACGTCTGCCTGGGCACGGATATTAATTCCCGGAAACGCCTGCCGGTGGCTACCACCATCAATCAGGTCATGATGCGGAGTGATGTGCGGGTCCAGCAGGATGGGCGGGTACAAACACTGGCGAGAGGGGACCACGAACTGAAAGATCTCGAGTGGGCCTACCAGGATCGCGTCGGCTATCTGTTTCCGGAGCCGGTAGATATCAACCTGTCCAATCAGACGGAAACGGGTCGCTGGTCCGATATCACCGATCAGAAGAACATTTCGGAAGAGCTCGTCAGCGAGGAGGTATTTACCCTTTGGTTCGATCACGGGGAGCGACCGAATAATGCCGGCTACCAGTATATCGTAGTGCCGGATGTAAGCGAGGAAGAACTGGCCCGTACCAGCCGGGATCAGCGCGGGATCGAGATCCTGGCGAATTCCGCAACGGTGCAGGCCGTAAAGAGCAATAAACTCAAGCTGGCGCAACTGGCTTTTTATCAGGCCGGATCGGTACAACTGAGCGAAGGCCTGGAGATCAGTATGGACAGTCAGGGCATGGCGATGGCCAAACTGGACGGCGATCGCATTACGGAACTGAGTCTGGCCGATCCTTCCCGGAAATTAGGGCGGATCATGCTCCGGGTATCGGGTATCTACGAAAGTAAAGGGGATCACTTTGTGACTTATCCGGATAAGACAAATAATGAAACCCTGTTTATTGTTGAATTGCCGCAGGACGTATACGCCGGCAAAAGTGTGACGCTGCGGTTCTGATCGTACCTACCTTAGTCTCCCGATCGGTAGAACCGCGAGAATATGGGCCGGTTGGGAGATTAATATTACCGTCAGGGCTGGCATTTCGGGGCTTTACTTCCTTTCGGCAGCCCTGTAAAACAACTGATTTATTCCATCCTTTCCAGTCCAATTAGCTCCTATTTACCCCGTATTCAATCCATTTGCTTAACAAAAGTGAAAATAATAATCGGGCATTTACTTGACAAATGTGAATATAACCATTACTTTTATAATTGTTAAGTAAATAACGAAGCCATGAAACCACCCTCTCTGGGAGAATTTGAAGAATTAGTTCTGCTCACCGTTGCCGCCCAGCACGATGAGGCCTACGGGGTATCCATCAAAGATGCCCTGGAAGAGCATCTGGATAAAAAGATCAACATCAGCGCCGTACACGTCGCCCTGAAGCGCATGAAGGAAAAAGGATTGGTGGAATCCCGTTTCGGAGGTATCACCAACGATAGGGGAGGGCGGCGCAAAAAGTACTACGTGATCACCTTTATGGGCAAACGTGCCCTGGACCGCCAGTACGAGCTCCGCACCAGTATGTACCAGAAGATCCCCAAAATCACTTTCGGCTAATGACACCCCAACCACCCAAAACCGCCCTGCGATTCCTGCGCTGGTTCTGCCGGGAAGACTACCTCGAAGAGATCGAAGGCGATCTGATCGAGGTCTTCGAGCAGCAATACGCCGATGCTCCCCGCTGGTCCGGCTGGAAATTTACCTGGCAGGTACTGCTGCATTTTCGCCCGGATTTCATTCGTTCGCTTTCCAATCACCCGCTAATCTATACCAGCATGTACCGACATTATTTAAAAATAGCCTGGAGAAACCTGCTCCGGCAACGCATGTATACCCTGATCAACCTTTCGGGGCTCACCATCGGTCTGAGTTGCTTCATCCTGATCGCGCTTTATCTCCAGTACGAACAGAGTTACGACTGGCAGCACGAAAACGCCGACCGGATCTACCGCGTGGCCCAGCGGCAGGAGGGAAATGTCTTTCGCGGCACGGATGAATTTGCCGTCACTCCCGAACCGCTTGCACCCGCCCTTCAGGCGAACTTTCCGGAGGTGGAAGCGGCCGCAACCTTAACGGTAGAGCAGGGGCTATTGTACCGGGAAGACGAATATCTTTCCTCCCAGCTACTGTATGCGGATGATAAGGCATTCGACATCTTCACGATCCCGATCCTGCAGGGTCAGGGGCCCGAAGCGCTTTCCGATCCGGAAACTATCCTGCTGAGCCGGTCGCTGGCCGAAAAACACTTTGGTTCCGCCGATCCGCTCGGACAGACGCTCAAACTCAACGACGAACGTCCGCTGACCGTGCGGGGTGTTTTTGCGGATCCGCCCGGGAACCAGCATTTTGCCTACGATGCCATCCTTCCCATCGGGAATATTTACTATTTCGAGTCAGACGTCGGTCGGTGGTCCAGCAACAATTATCGCACCTACCTGCGGCTGGCCGAAGGTGCTGATCACCGGGAACTGGAAAAGCGGATGGCCCTATTTGACGATGAGGTGGAGGCCGCGTACAAAAACCTGCCTTTTCGGGCCGAATTCTTTCTGCAACCGCTGCTGGATATTCACCTGCGTTCCCGTATCAACATGGAAATGGGGGTGAACGGAGATATTCGTTACGTTTATCTGCTGGGCGCGATCGGACTGATCATACTGCTGTTGGCGTCGATCAATTATATGAATCTCGCCACGGCCAGATCGGTAAGACGGGTGAAGGAAGTGGGCGTTCGCAAAGTGATGGGGGCTGAACGGCAACAACTGGTCGGTCAGTTACTCGGAGAGTCGTTTATGCTTACGTTGTTTAGTTTCGTACTGGCTGTGGGACTGGCGTACCTCCTGTTGCCGGGTTTTAATCATCTGCTGGACCAATCCATTCCTTTCGATGTCGTCGGTAGCGGCTGGTTGCTGACCGGACTGCTTTTGACGGCCATTCTCATCGGTGGCCTTTCCGGATTGTATCCCTCGCTGGTCCTGTCGGCTTTATCGCCGGTACAGGCGTTCCAGCGGAAACTGGCGGGAAGTTTCCGGCAGGGTATTTCGCTGCGCAACGTACTGATCGTCGGACAGTTTACGGCGGCGGTTGTGCTGGCGGTCAGCAGTGTGGTGGTCTACCAGCAGCTGCAGTACATTCAGCACAAAAAACTGGGCTACAACCGGGATCAGATCGCTTATGTGCCTTTCTTTAGCGAACAGGTGGATCGCAAAATGAGCAGTATCCGCAGTGAGTTGCTGGCGCATCCGGGTATCCAGAAAGTAAGTGTCTCCAATAACCTGATCCTCAATACCGGCAACCAGGGGATCGTGGATCAATGGGAAGGCAACGATAAAACTCAAAACCTGTACTGCTACCGCTACTTTGTGGATGAGGAATTCCTGGATCTGTACGAGATTCCGCTGGCCGCCGGGCGCAACTTTTCGACGGCTTTCCCAACGGATTCGACCCAGAGTTATTTGCTGAACGAATCGGCAGTACAAGCCATCGGCTGGACCCCGGAGACCGCTATCGGAAAGTCCTTTCGCGACGGTCAGGTGATCGGGGTAGTGGAGGATTTTCACTTTCAGCCCATGGATCTGAAGATCGAACCGCTTTTCCTCAAATTCCGGCATCCGCAGAACCAACCGACGCGCTTCGGCAATCTGGCGGTAAAACTCAATACGGATGATCTGCAACATACCCTGGCTTTCGTCCTGGGAGTATTCGAACGGGCGGCTCCCCGAACGCCCTTCGAGTACCGCTTCCTCGATGCATCCTACGATCAGCTCTACGCGTCGGAAAAACGACTGGGGCAGGCCTTTTCGATCTTTACTTTCCTGGCTCTCTTTATTGCCTGTATGGGGCTTTTCGGACTGGTATCCTTCCAGATCGTGCAACGGACCCGGGAGATCGGTATCCGCAAGGTGCTGGGAGCTTCCGCCCTGAAGCTGGTGGAGCTGCTGTCCAAAGATTTCCTCCGACTGGTAGCGATCGCCCTGCTGCTCGCCGTTCCGATCGCGTGGTTGGCCATGCAGCGTTGGCTGGATGGTTTTGCGTACCGCATCGAGATCAAGTGGTGGGTATTTCTGTTGGTGGCGCTGCCGGCGCTGATTATTTCTCTGCTTACCGTTGGTCTGCAAAGTCTGCGGGCGGCACGGGCCAACCCGGTCGAATCCCTGCAGTAACGCCGACTTCCAGTCGGCGATACGGCACACACCGACTTCCAGTCGGTGGTGCGGCATACACCAACTTCCAGTCGATGGTACGGCACACACCGACTTCCAGTCGGTGGTACGATGCACGCCGACTGGAAGTCGGCGGTACGATGCATGCCGACTGGAAGTCGGCAATACAATATCAACCATGGCCAAACAACCACCTAAAAATGCACTTCGTTTCCTGCGCTGGTTTTGCCGCGAGGATTATCTCGAGGAGATCGAGGGCGACCTGATCGAATTATTCGAACAGGAATACGAACGGGCTCCCCGGCGGGCGAACTGGTATTTTGTCCGGCAGGTGCTGTGGCATTTTCGGCCGGATTTCATCAGGTCATTTAACCGTAATCCAAATCTTCAAGGAGCAATGTTGCGACACAACCTACTGATCAGCTGGCGCGGTTTTATGCGCCATAAAAGCAGTTTTTTTATCAATCTAACGGGTTTGTCTACCGGCCTGGCCTGTGTATTTCTGATATGCCTCTGGGTGTACGATGAGATTCGGATCGATAAATTTCTGGAGCACGACGAGCAGATCTATCAGGTACTACAAACGGTGGATAGCCCCACGGGCCGGGAGACCATTGAGGCTACGCCCGGTCCCCTGGCCGGCGCATTAGAGGATGAAATACCCGAAATTCAGTTTGCCGTATCGGTAATCCCTGCAACTTTTAATGTCGGGAAAGGAGTTATTGCGGTCGAGGACAATCGACTGAAAGCGGCCGGGCAGTATGCTTCGCCGGATTTTTTTCGGGTATTTCCTTATCCACTATTGCAGGGTAATTCGGAAGAACTATTTACCCAGAAGAACCATGTGGTCATTTCGGAGGCGCTGGCCGTCAATTTATTCCAAAATCCGGAGAATGCTCTGGGAAAAACCCTGGACTGGCAAACGGAAAGTATCAGTGGCTCCTGTGTAGTTTCTGGGGTCTTTGCCGATTTGCCGGCCACCGCTACCGATCAGTTCGACCTCGTTCTGAATTATGACTGGTACCTGGAATATTTTCCGCAGGAGAATTGGGCTAATAGTAGTCCCCGCTCCTTCGTGCGCCTACAGGAAAATGTCCCAGCCGATCCGCTTCGCTCCAAGGTGAGTGCATTTCTCGATTCTAAAATTGAAGACTCCAACGCCACCTTAAGTCTGCAGCGGTATTCGGATCGATACCTGTACAACCGCTACGAAAACGGTCAGGTAGCGGGTGGACGGATCGAATATGTCCGACTGTTCTTGATCATTGCGCTGTTCATTTTGGTAATAGCTTGTGTGAACTTCATGAACCTTTCGACCGCAAAGGCTTCCACCAAAGTGAAAGAAGTTGGCGTTAAAAAAGTGGTAGGTGCCGGTCGTGGTCAACTGGTGCTGCAATACCTGAGCGAATCGATGCTGGTGGCCTTTTTATCTTTTCTGGTAGCACTTTTGTTAATTGTATTGTTCATCCCCCAATTCAATAAACTTACCGGAAAAGCATTACAACTGGGACTGGCTCCGGGCCTGCTGTTGGGTTTGTTGGGCATTACCTTACTGACCGGTTTGCTGGCCGGGACTTATCCTGCTTTTTTCCTGTCCGGTCACCGGGCGGTGGCGGTGCTAAAGGGTCGGGTACGGGCATCAGTCGGCGAATTGTGGGTGCGAAAAGGGTTGATCCTGTTCCAGTTCGCTATCTCCACGCTTTTGATCGTGTCCGTTATTGTGGTATACCGGCAAATCGATTTTATCCAGTCCGGTACCCAATTGGGCTACAACCGGGATCACGTAATTTATTTTGACGTGGAACAGCCCGGCGCATCCTTTACGGACGATCTCAAAAGAATACCCGGTGTAACTTCCGTGGGAGGAGGAAACCTGAAGGCCGGAAAACAACTTGGCGGTACCAATGCGATCGATTGGGAAGGCAAGTCTCCGGATAACCAAACTTTTTTTTCCACCTTCTGGCTGGGGTACGGCCTGCTCGAAACTTTGGATATTCAGATGGTCGATGGACAGCCATTCTCCGAATCATTCGGTTCTCCTGATCAGGTGATCCTGAACGAAGAAGCCGTTCGACAAATGGGATTGAAAGAACCGATGAATAAGCGCATCCTGGTAAATGGCGATGAAAGACAGATTGTGGGTGTCGTTGAGGATTTTCACTTCGAGTCATTTTACGAGACTGTGAAGCCCTGCGTATTACTGTTGGCGCCCCTGGAGTACGCCCCCAGGTTATCGTTGAAAATACAGGCCGGTCTTGAGCAAGAGACGATCGCTCAGGTCAGATCGGTGTACGAAGCCTACTATCCCGGACTGGTTTTTGATTTTAAATTTATGGACGAAGACTACCAGCAACTGTACATCTCGGAGCGAAGAGTAGCTGTATTATCCAGGTATTTTGCGGCCCTGGCCATCATCATTTCCTGTCTGGGTTTATTGGGGCTCGCCATGTTCGCGGCCGACCGGCGGAGGAAAGAGATTGGGATCCGAAAGGTGCTGGGAGCCAGTGTTTTTGGGGTCATTAAGATACTGACCGGCGATTTTACCAAAGTGGTAGCCCTGGCCATCGTGGTGGCCCTGCCGATCAGTTACTGGCTGGCGGCAAACTGGCTAAACCGATTCCATCTGCACATTGACCTGGAGTGGTGGTACTTCCTCCTACCGGCCATTCTGGTGATGACTATTGCCTGGCTAACGATAGGATTGCAGACCCTGCGGGCCGCCCGGGTTGATCCGGTCAGGTGTTTGAAAGAGTAAAGTAATGCCGACTTCCAGTCGGCAAGTCATTCATCGATCGCAATGCCGACTTCCAGTCGGCAAACATTGTCAATCGTAATGCCGACTTCCAGTCGGCAAACATCCATCGGACAATTGGGAGCCGGCGGTACGAAAACGTAACGCTCAAAACTTATAATATTCCGCCACAAACTGCTGCAACTCCTCCCCCCGGATATTTTTGCCAATAATCCGCAGATCCGCTTTGTCGATAAGGTAAGTCGTCGGTAGCGCCTCAATCTTGTAGGTGCCATACACCGGCGATCCCTGGCCTTTGAGATCGGAAACATTGATCCAGCTCATCCCATCCTGTTCGATAGCCTGGCGCCAGTTTTGCCAGTCGTCATCGAGGGAAACGCTGTAGACCATAAAACCGTATTCTTTAAATTTCTCGTACAAAGGTTTCACGGTCACCCGGTTTTCGTGACGGCACGGGCTACACCAGGAGGCCCAGAAGTCGATCAGGATCAGATTGGTGCCGGCCTGGTGCAGCGGGATGGTCTCCCCATCCGGAGTTGTTAATTTCAGGTCGGGCGCCAAACTTCCAACGGGTAACACGTACCGGGTGCGGTAGATCTGATCGAGCAATTGTTGATAATAAGGATGGGCGGCGTAATCACGCTTTAGTTGCCCGGCCACGGATTCATACAGCGCCAGATCGTTATCCGCCTTCCGGTCGTAATCATAATGGAATAGTCCGACGATCTTATTGTAGATATTCGGAGAGCGCTCGATATAATCGGCCAGCAATTCGTTATTCGCTCTGGATAGCTGCTCCATGCGCCGCAGATTGCTTTCCCGCAGGGAGTCCATGGCCTGCCGGCTCAATTGATGGGGTTTGGAAAAGAAGGCGTAAACCGAATCGGTAAATTCATAAACGGGTTGCCGAAGTTCCCGGATCGGCCGGTATTGCCAGTTGTCCGGGCCGCCCTGGATGCGCAGGCTGCGGGTAAACTGCTCGGCATCACCGCTCAGTTCTAACTCCTGGCCGTTTTTCAGCTCGAAAAGGGCATAGTTCTCCCGGCTGGAGCCATTGTAGATGGTAGGGCCACGTGCACCCCGGGGCCGGAGGTCGATCCGGTAGAGGCAATCGGTGCAGGGAAGTTGATCCAGTTTAAACACAAAATGGCCGTCAGCATCCACCCGGACCGTGTCGATAATGCCCTTACTGGTAGCCGAAAAAAGCTGGTCGTAGTCGGTAATGGCCAGCAGGTAGATCTCATCGGACCAGTCTTCCATCGAGCTGATGGTGCCCCGGATCACCGCCTGGGCATTCAGTGGGTTGACACTTACGGTGAAAAGGAATATTATTGCTATTAATAGGTTGGTAATGTTTTGAATACGCATTCTAATAATTTACGTATAAATGGCCGGTTTTCCAAACCGGATCGACCGGCGTCTGGTCAGACGGAAGGTTAGCAAAACCGGCAGAGATCCCCGATGCAGCGGGAATTAACTTTCCCGGATCTTTGCCGGTCCGGCCGGGGTGATCTATCTTGGCGAAAGATAATCTTCCGTAGGCACAAACCAGCACGATTGAACTCACAACTGCAACCAACCTCATCCGGCGAACGGATCGGCTCCCTCGACTTTCTAAGGGGGCTTGCCATTCTCGGCATTCTGATCATTAACGTCGAGACCTTTTCCTATCCCGATCCCTGGAGCCCCTATAAATTCGGCTTTGCCGGCGAGTTGGATCACGATACGCGCTTTTGGGTGTATTTCCTGGCCCAGGGTAAGTTCTTCAGTATGTTCACGCTCCTGTTCGGGGTGGGTTTTTACATCTTCCTGGAGCGCCTGGAACAAAAAGGCTTGGGCCTGAAAGCGATGGACATCTACGCCCGTCGGCTGCTCTGGCTGTTCGTATTTGGTGTTGTTCACGCCTACCTGATCTGGGACGGGGATATATTGTACCACTACGCGACCTGCGGTTTTTTGTTGTTCCCATTCCGGTCCTTTTCGGTGCGCCGTTTATTGCTGGTGTTGCTGATACCGGTTGCCATTGTCCTGTATAATGCCTACGAAAGTGCGGGGCGGGCCCAGGAGCAATACCGGGCATTTACCGATGCGACGGCGGTCGCGGAAACCGATCGCAGCGAGGCGGATCGGAAAGCAATTACCAGCTGGGAAAACCGGACCAGCAAAAAGGAAGCGGATCGGACCGAAATGCCGGTACCCCGGCAAACCTATTTCGAAAGCATCGCCACCAATGCGGAGCATACCCGGGTCCATAAAGGCGTGATCTTCTACCAGGGCATCCTGTTTCGCACCCTGATCATGATGATGCTGGGTATCCTGTTGTACAAGCTGGACGTGTTCCGGGATTATCGGAACCTGCCGCATTACTGGCTGATCACAGCCACGGTACTGGCGATTGCCCTGGTGGTCAATTATCTGCGGTATTACCAGTGGACCTACGCCTATTTCGAACCGGTGCGCAGTGTCTGGCGGGCCTGGCTGTTCGCTTTCCCCAAGGAGTTGCTCGGTCTGGCCTATATTCTTTTGTTCAACGGCATCTACCAGCGGTGGCTGCAAAACCTTTCCTTCCGCCCGGTCAGTATGGCCGGAAAAATGGCCCTCACCAATTATATCCTGCAAAGCATCATTTGCGGCTTCATCTTTTACGGTTACGGATTGGGCCAATACAATCAAATCTCCCGCACGGAACTGCTACCCATCGTGGCCGCCATCTGGGTGGCCCAACTCGTACTGAGCTGGTGGTGGCTTCGCCGTTTCCGGCAGGGACCGCTGGAGCGACTCTGGCGCCGGTTGACTTACGGCCGCAGCTAAACAGATCACTCCTCCCGCAATGCCTGGATCGGATTAGCCGTCGCCGCCCGGTAGGATTTACCGCTGACCGTGAGGATGGCTACCAGTACGATCAAACCGGCACCGATGATGAACATGCCGGCCCCGATCGTAGTGCGTTGGGCGAAATCATCCAGCCAGCGCGACATCAGGTAGTAGGCCAGCGGAAAGGCGACGATCATAGCGATCAGGATCAGTTTCAGGTAATCTCCCGCCAGGTTCCGGATGATCTGCGGTGCCGAAGCTCCCAGGATTTTGCGGATGCCGATCTCTTTGCGGTTCTGTTCCACGGTGTAGGAGATCAGTCCGAACAAACCGAGGCAGGCCACAAAAATGGCCAGGGAAGCAAAGCCGATAAAAATGAGGTTGAAGCGCCGGTCGGCTGCGTATTGACTGGCAAAATTCTCATCCAGGAAAAAGAAATCAAAAGGGTTATCCGGATAGATCCGGTCCCACTGGCTTTCAATGGCCGCGATGGTCGCCGCCGCGTCATCCGCCTGGATCTTGAGGGAATAGTAGCGTCCCTGATCCGGACTGTGGAAAAAGATGATCGGATCGAGGTCCTCCTTGATACTCTCCTGGTAATAATTCTCCACCACCCCGATGATATTCCACTCGTAGTTGGAACCCGGATTTACCTTTTCGCCCACGGCGGCCTCCGGACTCGCAAATCCGAGGTGCTCGGCGGCCCGGGCATTGAGCAGCACCGCCGATGAGTCACTGCGCATTTCCTCGCGGAAATTACGGCCGGCCAGTACATCGATCTCAAATTCCGGCATGAAAGCGTCGTCCACCCGGATGCGATAGCAGTCGCGATCTTCATTCGGGAAGTGCCGGGAACGGAAACCGGAGATCCCGAAATTCTCGATCCCGGGAATGCTGGAAGAGATGGTCATGCCCTGTACGGCCGGCAGTTCTTCCAGCGTCTGTCGGAAGAGGCCTAGTCGGCTGCTCAGTTCACCTTCTGCATTCGAACTCGGCGCCCGCAGTACCAGGGTTTGCTCCATATTCATGCCCAGGTCATAACTCTGCATGAACCGAAGTTGCTTGACCACAATGAAGGTCCCGAGGATCAAGACCGTGGAGATCGCAAACTGGAAGACGACCAGCACCTGACGGAACCCGAAACTGGATTTGCGGTTGTAAAACCGACCTTTGAGCACGTTCAGAGGGCGGAAGGAGGAAAGAATATAGGCCGGATACAGGCCGGAAAGCAGGGCTCCGACCAGGATCAGTCCCAGAAGTCCCAGTAGTATAGTCGGTTGCAGCAGCGTCCCCATCGACAGGGAGGTATCGAATAAGCGGTTGACGGGACGGATGAGCAGGAACAGGGCCCCAACGGCAACGAGCACCGCGAGAGAATTGTAGAGCAACGCCTCGGTCAGGAACTGGAAGACCAGTTGCCGTTTTCCGGCACCCACTACCTTGCGGATGCCCACTTCCTTGGCCCGTTTGACCGCCCGCGCGGTGGAGAGATTGATAAAGTTGACCCAGGCGATCACCAGGATCAGCAGCGCTACGGCACCGAGGAAGTAGATCTGGTAGGCGCCGCCGTTCTGCCCCATATCCCAACTCAGGCCCTGACTGTAAAGGTGGATATCCTCCACAGCCTGGGACCAGAGGACTTCCCGGGAATTGTTTTCCTGGTAGTATTTCGCTTTTTTTTCATCCAGCAGTGCACCTAATTTTGCTTCAAAAACGGGAACGGAAGCGGTGGGCGCCAGCTCTACGAAGGTGTAGAAGTCGTACCAGCCCCAGTTTTCCGGCAGCTCTGCAAAATCGTCCATGGATTTCATGGAGAAAATGATGTCGAAATCCATGTGGGAGTTTTCCGGGAAATCCGCCATGACCCCGCTGACCGTCAGTTCATCGGTACCCCGACGCGTCAGCGTCTTGCCGATGGGATCTTCATCTCCGAAGTATTTCAGGGCGGTACTTTCCGAGATCACCACCTGATCCTTTTGCGCCAGTACCCGGTCCGGATCGCCTTTCAACAGCTTAAAGCCGAACTGCCGGAAAAAACCCACGTCGGCCAGCACGGCATTGTTCTCATTGTAGCGTACCAGCGGGCCACCGTCCTTTCGGTAACTGTATACTCCGTTGCCGAAGGGCAGAATACGCGTGTAGGCAGTCACCTCGGGAAATTCTTCCAGCAGGGTAGGGCCCACCGCCGGATAGACCGGTGCGCTTTTGGTCTTGAGTTCACCGTTGCCGAACATATCCATCACCACGCGGTAGGTGCGGCCGGCGGCCGGGTGGAATCGATCGTAGCTCAGTTCCTGCAGGATGTGCAGCCCGATAAGCAGGCAGCAGATGAGGCCCAGCACGAGGCCGCCCAGATTGATCAGACTGTAATCCTTGTTTTTGACAAAATTGCGCAGACTGATCTTGAAGTAATTCTTAAACATATCAACAGTATTTGGGTGATTGCTAAATTTCAGGTGTCTGACCAGGCCGGGGCGGATCAGTTTCAGGCTTTCGAGTGCGTACAGGCGGCGCGCTTTCGCTACTGAGTAAATTTCCAGATCATCCCGGAAGACCTCTTCCATATCACCTTCGATCTCTTCCAGATATTCATCTCTGATGAAAAAGCGAAGCAGCTGCAACGGCCATTTCGGGGGCATTGGGCGGTCGGCGTGGCTCATGCGATATTCAGTTTGGCAATAGAGGCCCATAAACCCATTCGAACGGCTTTGATCTCTTCCAGTACCCGCTGCGCGTAGGGCGTGGCCGCGTAGATCCGCTTGCGTTTTCCTCCCCGTTTGGGGGTGGCGTCCCCGAATTCGGAGGTGAGAAATCCTTTTTCTTCCAGGCGTTTCAGCGAAGTTTGGATCGAGCCCACGCTGAGCTTTTCGTTGAGCCGATCCTGCAATTCCTTTTTAATCTGAACGCCGTAGGCTTCCTCCTGCAATACAATTACCGTGAGTAGTACCAACTCTTCGAATTCCCCTAGCTTAGTTTTTTTCATGTTGTATTATTCGTAATTGTAGTAAATATAAAAATTATTTTATTCGTGATTGTAGTTTTTATGGGATTTTAGAAAAACACCGTTCACCTGTGTAGGTAATTTTTCGTTATCCGGGTCCCGGGAACAGGCATAAGCAGTTGCTAAAATTCGGGTAAACCATAGACCAATGTTCTGTAGTCAGGGCAGTCGCGGGAAACAAAGGGGTAGGGGAGCGATTTTCGAACTTTTCGGTTTTTGCAGGCAACCCTTTCCCGATTGCTTAGTCTTTATTTCCGGATCGGGCCGGGAAAAAGCGCTTCGGCAACCGCCTGCAAGGGGTAGTCCCGCCGGTTCAAAATCCGGTCCAAATACTCCAGACCGCCCGTTTGCTGCGGAGCGAGGCTTACCGCTTAACACTTTTCCTGTAAATCCGAAAATGTTAAAACTTAATGGAAAAAGGTCGCCGTTTGGATATAATAACTACATTTAAGGTAAAAATAGATTCATGAGCAAACACCACCTCGGCGAATTCGAAGAGATCGTTATGCTGACGGTAGCCATCCTGTACGATGAGGCCTACGGCGTGGCGATCATTGACGAAATGGAAAAACGCCTCGACCGGAAGGTGAGTATCGGTTCGCTGCAAACGGTACTGCGCCGCCTGGAAAAAAAGGGCTACCTGACTTCCGAATTCGGGGAGGCGACCAACGTCCGCGGCGGTAAACGGAAGCGCTTTTTTAAACTGACCAATCACGGCAAGAACATGCTGGAAAGTACCAAGGACCAGCGACTGGCCCTCTGGAATGCCATTCCGAAAATTGCCTTTGAATGAGACAATGGGAAAACAGGAGGACAGCACGGTGGACCACTGAGTATTCGCCGTGCAGCCCTTCCAAAATCCCCACCTCCAAAAAAGAATCATGAAAGAGCCAAAATCAACATCCGGACCTCCGCAATGGGCCGTTCGCTTCCTCGAGTGGTTCTGCCACTACGACTACCTCGAAGATATCCAGGGAGATCTCTACGAACGTTTTGAGCGCCAGCTGGAGGAGCAGGGCACGCGCCGGGCCCGCCGCAGCTTTGCCTGGGACGTGATCACCCTTTTCCGCCCTTCACTCATGAAACCCATTCGATTTTTTCACCCGATCATACCTAGTCTAATGTTTAAAAACAATTTAAAGATCGCCTGGAGAGGCCTGTTCAAGAACCGGTCCTACTCCCTGATCAACATCGGGGGGCTGGCGCTGGCCATGTTGGTGCCCATCCTCATCGGCCTCTGGATCCACGACGAGCTGAACAACAACCGGCAATTTCCCAACAGCGATCGCCTGGCCTTTGTGATGCAAAACCAGACGATGAACGGCCAGATCAGCACCTGGTGGAGCGAGGCCTGGCAACTTGAACCGGCCCTGGAAAAAGACCACGGCGATCTGTTCGAAAATGTGATCACGATCACGGGATCCAGCAATCAGCTATTGCGCTACAACGATAAGAAAGTAACTAAAAACGGCCGCTTCATGGGGGCGGAGGTCACGGAAATGCTGTCTCTGAACTTTTTGCAGGGAACGCGCTCCGCACTGGAGGACCAGAACTCCGTGGTCCTTTCGGCCTCAGCGGCAGAAGCCTTATTTGGAACGGAGGATCCGATGGGCAAAAGCATCATCCTCGGCAATGACCTGGCCGTTACGATCAACGGTGTCTACGAAGACCTGCCCGAAAACTCGACCTTTGGCGACCTGGAATTCATCGGTCCCTGGAAACTAAACTTTCAACATCAGAACCTGGAAGAGCGGGCCGGCTGGGGAAACAGCTGGTTCAACACCCTGGTGCAGATCGCCGAGAACACCACCATGGAACAGGTGTCGGCCCAGATCAAAGATGTGAAGTACAATAGTATCGATCCGGAATTTGCCGCTATATCCAAGCCGCAGCTGTGGTTGCATCCCATGGAGCGCTGGCACCTGTACAGCCAGTTTGAAAATGGCGCCAGTGTGGGCGGTCGCATCGAGTATGTGCGCATGTTTGGGATCATCGGCATTTTCGTGCTGTTGCTGGGCTGCATCAATTTTATGAACCTGAGTACGGCCCGTTCGGAAAAAAGGGCCAGAGAGGTGGGCATTCGCAAGACGCTGGGTTCCCTGCGGGCCCAGTTGGTCAGTCAGTTTTTTAGTGAATCCGTCCTGATCGCCAGTATTGCTTTCGTGCTGGCTTTCATCCTGGCCGTAGTCCTGCTGCCGCCTTTCAACGAAGTAGCCGGAAAAAAACTGGGGATTCCCTGGAGCAATCCCTGGTTTTGGATGCTGGGCATCGGATTTACGCTGCTGACGGGGATTATTGCGGGCAGTTACCCGGCGCTGTACCTGTCCGGCTTCCGGCCAGTGAAGGTACTGAAGGGGACCTTTCGCCTGGGACGTTTTTCCGCTTTGCCGCGTAAAATACTGGTCGTTATCCAGTTCACCGTTTCGGTAGTGCTGATCATCGGTACCATTTTTATTTTCCGGCAGATCGAATTCGCCAAAGACCGCCCGATCGGCTACAATCGCGATAATCTGGTCCGGGTACCGATCAAAAACCGCGACATCATTACCCACTGGGAGGCCCTGCGGACCGACCTGCTCAATACCAGTAAGGTGGAGAACATGGTCGGTACCGATTCTCCGGTCACCTCTACCGGCGTCACCAACGGCGGCTTTACCTGGGACGGTATGGATCCCGGGCTCAGCAACGACTTCACCAGCCTGCGGGTTACCTACGATTTCGGCGATATGGTGGATTGGGAGATCATCGAAGGGCGGGACTTTTCCCGGGATTTCGCTACGGATTCTTCCGCCATCATCCTCAACGAAGCGGCTGTGGAGTACATGGGACTGGAAAATCCCGTCGGTACTATTATGGAGCGCGGCGATATGCGCCACGAGATCGTCGGGGTGGTGAAAAACCTGATCACCCAGTCCCCCTACGATCCGGTGCGTCAGACCCTCTTCATGCACCACGAAACCTGGCTCAATCAGATCAACATCAAGCTCAAACCGGACAGCCGGGCCCACGAGGCCCTGAGCCAGATCGAAACCATATTCAAAAAATACGATCCGGTCAATGCCTTCGAATACCATTTTGCCGACGAAGAATACGCCCGCAAATTCCAGAACGAAGAGCGCATCGGCGAACTGGCCACCTTCTTTGCCCTGCTGGCGGTGATCATCTCCTGCCTGGGCCTGTTCGGTCTGGCCTCCTACGTGGCCGAGCAACGGACCAAAGAGATCGGCATCCGGAAAGTGCTGGGCGCTACGGTCACCAACCTCTGGCAACTCTTATCCAAAGACTTCATTTTTCTGGTACTGATCGCCTGTATCCTGGCCGTTCCGCTGGCGTGGCTGCTGATGAACAACTGGCTGGAGGATTTCAGTTACCGGACGGATCTGTCGTGGTGGGTATTCGCCGTAGTGGGTTTACTGGCCATGATCCTGGCTTTGCTTACGGTGAGTTTCCAGGCCCTGCGGGCAGCCTTTATGAATCCGGTGAATAGTATCAAGAGTGAGTGATGAACTTAAGTTGCATTAAGCAGTGAGGTCAAACAACCATGAAGTTCTCCATAGTGTAGTAAGGTCCGGCACCAATACCTTACTGTACTAGGGAGGACTTCACACGGTCTATTTGCTGTTTCATGGATGATTATATAAAAAGGGGGTAGTTCCAATTAGGAATCGGTTTTCTTCCTCTTAGCTTCTCCTCCTTTGCTCTGCTGCCAGCGTCACATTGGTGCCCGGAAAAGCTATTTTAAATCCCGTTTGTTCCCCCGTTCCTATCCTTCCCCCCCTGCCAAATCCATTGGGTTAGAGCTTTTATTTTTGAAAAAATGGAAGCAATCATCTGACATTTTCTAATACCATCGTCTACCAATTGAAAATGTTTATTAAAGAACTGGTTTAAACTTATTCATCTGGACTGTGGCCTAAAGTCTTGAATCTCCTGGACTTCAGCTTTTTCTCGTTCCGTACTTTCCCCCGGTACGGGCCCGTATGGGCAGTACGAAACTCAAAAAGCCCTTCGCCAGTAAATCCAATACTTTGGCCTCATCGGCAGACAATAAGTTTAGACCAGTTCAAACTTTTAAACCCAAAATCAAAATGAGAAAAAGAGCTGTTTGTCAGATTCAATTAGAGTTCCCAAAGAACACAAATAAGCAAAGAGTAGCTGCGGACGAACAAAAATGGGCCTGTCCGCCAAACCAATACATTGTCAGTTATTACCACCACGTCATCTCCGATCTTGGCCCGGTTAGCTGTGGCATAACCGAGGTGCCCGCTAATTACGGTTTCGTTTCAGATTTCTTGTTGAATGAAGCGTTTGAATCGGCAGTAGATGTAGCGGCAAGTCTGGGCTATCAGGGTAACCAATTAGCAGAAATTACCGCCCAGTTAAATGCATCGCATTCGAACCTGCTTCAGAAGAAAAGTGCAATTTCGACCTCTCACGGTACCATAATCCACTCGGCCTCGATCAGAGGAGCCGGATTTCCCAATGGCAGCACCATATACAAGGGAGAGGTGCAGGTGACCCTTGATGATATTCCGGATGCGCTGGCATCAGAAGCCGCTTTACAGCAATATTTTCAGCGTATTGTAGACCAGTACGCAGCAGGAAATGCGGTTGATCCGGCGGAGTCAGATATGCAACCATACGAATCCGCCATGTTATCCAATATTTTGGATCTGGGTTGGCCCGGTAAATTTATGGTAAATAAATATAATCAGCTGATCAGGCATTATTATCAGGATGGTCACAAGGCAGAAGTATTAGCTCCGGCTAATTCTGTGATTAAAGGAACCTTAAGGTATTCCGAAAAATATCAGACAATTTTTGCCCTTACGGAAGGGGAAAACGAAAGCACCGATATCCTCGTGGTATCCAAAGTGAATGACGCCTGGCAAAGTGGAGTAGTGAAAAAGTGGGGAGTGAATATTGTGCCGGAATCCTTTAAGGCAAATTATGACGATTTTGGAGTCCACGGTGTCAATGAGCTTGGAAAACTAGTGATCACCTGGGAAGATAATATTGGAGGGACTGAGCTTCCAAACGGTAAGAAATTGAGTTATGCTATTATCAATGAGGTAAATAACTTGATTTAGAGTGTGTTTGGGAATTATTAATCGGACTGCAAACGCCACTTTTTAACACATAGCCTAGGGATATACTTCGGGCCGCTCTGATTAAAATTTATGGATAAGAGCTTGGTGCTGGAGCTTATCCCAACCGCATCGCTCAGCAAAGTTTTTCACCAGCCTGGGAAAAATTTGGGCAGTTTAAGTGTCCAATGACTAAACCCTTGCCAAATGAAAAACAGAATCACCGATCCATTACGAGGAGCTATTTGCTCTTTTTTCGTTTCATTAATGATTGTTAGCTGTAGTAAATCCGATGAACCGGGGGCGCCGGTAGTTCCGATATCCACGGATCCGGTAGATCTGGCTCATCTACCTCTTGGAGGAACGGATCCTACTCGTATTTTAATCAGAAATCGGGGGGATAACCAACCCGACTTTTTATCCTTATGGCTATGCGGGCTTCCGGCTGATGGTGCCGGAAACTCGGATGCCAGTGACTGGACCAATCCCGATGGTACATGGGATTATTACAAAAAACCGCAAGTGGAAGGCAATGTTAGCTGGGATAGCGAATTCCGTATTACGCTGGACGGCAATGGTAACCGGATCATAGCCGGTAACGCTCTACCGGACCATCCAACCGGCATTTTTCCTATCCAGCGAGGCAGTATCGCTTTTCGGTACGATGGTAATCCGAACATAATATCCGAACATGAAGTGTACTATGTTTTGCCGGCAATGCCCAAAGTAGCGCAATTGCCAGCTTGTGTTTTTTTCGGTCCGTCGGGCATTTCGCTAAGCGGTAGCGCTATTTACCACGGCGCCTCAACCCTCGGCAATGATGCTGCTGCCCACGAAATGCTGGATAGATTCGGCGGACACACCGACGGTACCGAGCGATACCACTACCATTTCCCCGCTCCGGACCTCCAGGACCATATTCATCCGCATTCGGCCGGCCATTCAGCCCTGATGGGATATATGCTGGACGGCTTCGGTATCTACGGTCCTTACGGTGAAGATGGAGCACTGCTTTCCTCGGCCGATCTGGACGAATGCCACGGACATACGCACCCGGTGCTTTGGGATGGTGAATTGGTGGAACTTTATCACTACCACTGGACCTATGATTTTCCTTATAATATTGGTTGCTTTAAAGGAACACCACAGTAAACTCAGCTCAAAACATGAAAACCTTAAATCTGTCTTTGATCTTACCATTTGTATTGGCGGTCATTATCTTTCCGGCCTGTTCAAAAAATGTTGAGTCCCCGGCATCAACTCTCGAGTCACCCAATATTTTGCTGATCATAGCGGATGATCTGGGGAAGGATGCGCTAAGTGGTTTTTCCGAAGGATTGCTAAAACCCGCTACACCCAATCTTGATGCGATCAGAACGAGCGGACTTACCTTTAGTAACCTATGGGTTAATCCTACCTGTACCCCCACCAGAGCGGCCATCATGACCGGTAAATATGGGTATCGCACCCAGGTGAAAGGAGCGGGAGATATCCTGGCCGGCTCCGAAATTACCCTGCAACAATACCTCCGGGACCAGACCAACGGGGAATACGCCAGTGCATTGATCGGCAAATGGCATTTGTCCGGTAATGATCCAACGGTAAATCCGGAATCATTTGGTATTGATTATTACGCCGGACTGATCCGGGGGGCGGTAGATAATTATTACCGGTGGCAGCTTTCCGAAAGCGGGGCAACCAGCCTGCAGACCACTTATATTACCGAAAAACTTACTGACCTATCAATTGACTGGGTTAATCAACAAAACCAACCCTGGTTCTTATGGCTGGCCTACAACGCTCCTCATACTCCCTTCCATGTTCCTCCCGCCCAGACGCATACTCAGGGCAATTTGCCGGAATTTACCACCGGAATGGATCCTTTACCCTATTACCTGGCCGCTATCGAATCTATGGATTATCAGATCGGTAGATTGCTGAATAATATTCCGGATGCAGAAAAGGACAATCTGATCGTCATTTTCGTCGGAGACAACGGTACGCCCAACCAGGTCGCCCAAAGTCCTTATTCCAGTGCTACTGTGAAAAATACCCTGTATCAGGGAGGAGTGAATACGCCAATGTTTATTTCGGGGACCGGCGTTCTACGGACGGGAGTTGACGATAACCTGATCACCGGTACTGATCTGTTCGCAACCATTGCCGAGATAGCGGGTATAAACACCCCTGAGGTCTATGACAGTAAAAGTTTTAAATCCTTGTTCGCGCAAACTGCAACGATCCGGGACTACCAATACACTGAAATGGACGATGGAAGTGGCGATCAATGGGCGATCAGGAACGAAACTTACAAACTCATAATGAATGATAACGGAAACAGTGAACTGTACAATTTACGGAAAGATCCCTACGAACAGGAAGATCTTCTGAAAACCACCCTGTCAACTACAGTATCCGGGGCAAAAGCAGCATTGGAAGCAGAACTGCGGAACATTAGACAGTAAAAAGACGACTGTATCCCCCTCCGGAAACCCAGTCTGCCCGGTTTCGTTTTACTCCTTCCAGCGGATCAGTTCCCCCACCTTTTCTACGAAACCCTCATCGAGCAGATACTCCAGCGAACGGAGCACCTGATTCTCTCTTTTCGGCGGGAAAGATTCGATCAACTGGCTCATGCTGAGTTGTTCCCGTTTCAGCAGTCGCTGGATCTTTTCCTTGTAGCGCTCAAAATCATCGGTGCTTACTTCGGCCTTCGTACGCCCCAGGCAGACGTCGCATTTGCCGCATTTGGGAGCATCCTCTTCTCCGAAATACGCCAGTAGTTGCTGACTGCGGCAGACCGGCGTTTCGGCGTACCGGATCGCGCTCTGAATGCGATCGCGGTGGCGCTGCTTGCGAAAGTTATACAGGGCCTGATCAATGGCCAGGTTGTCCGCATCTACCCGCTCCTGCAGGAAGATCAGTTGGGGATCCTCCCGTTGGGGGCTGTAGTTGATGATGCCTGCTTTTTGCAGATGGCCGAGCGCCTGCTGTAATTGCTGCTGGGGCATGGCCAGGAAGCGAGCCAGTTGTTTTTCCCGCAGGTGGATGTCGTACTGCATGGCGCCCTGGTAAGTCCGCAGGATCGTTTTCAGAATGCGTTCCATTTTGGGATTGCGGAGCTGATAGTCGTACAGCTCGTCCTTGCTCACTTTGATGCGCAGGCTGGAAGGGACAAAGACCGCATCGGTAAGCAGGATCCAGCCGGCCTGTTCCAGCATCTGCAGGCAGCTGTAGGTGATCATCAGGTCGAGTTGGTAGGTGCGGGCAAAGTCGACAATATCGAAGTTGAAGCTGTCGCCCTGTCCGCCACCGACGGCGAGTTGGAAATAACTGCCCAGCGCCCGGTAAACCCGGCGCAGTTCGGACATTTCCGGAAAGGCCGTTTCAAAATGCCGTTCCAGGCGGTGCCGGTCGCTTTGGTTGTAGAGCAACACGGCAAATGCCTTTTTTCCGTCCCGCCCGGCACGTCCGGCTTCCTGAAAATAGGCTTCCAGACTGTCGGGCAGATCCAGGTGGACCACCGTCCGCACGTCCGCTTTGTCGATCCCCATCCCGAAAGCATTGGTACTGACCATGACGCGGATCTTATTGTTCATCCAGGCCTCCTGTTTGGCGGTGCGGGTATCCTGGAGCAGTCCGGCGTGGTAGTAATCGGCGTGGATCCGGTGCTTGCGCAGCCAGGTGGCCAGTTCCTTGGTACGACGGCGGCTGCGCACGTACACGACGGCCGTGCCGGGCGTCTTTTGCAGGATCTCGACCAGCTTTTTTTCCTTGCCTTCTTCCTGCAGCACAACGTAGGCCAGGTTTTCCCGGGCAAAGCTTTTCTGCAGGACCCGTCCCTTTTTAAAGGCCAGTTTTTCCTGAATATCCTTCACTACCGGAGGGGTAGCCGTGGCCGTAAGCGCCAGCACCGGCACCTTATCGGAGAGCAGCTCCCGCGTTTCAGCGATCTGCAGATAGGGCGGTCGGAAGTCATAGCCCCACTGGGAAACACAGTGCGCTTCGTCGATGGCGAGCAGCCTGACCGGCATTTTTTTGAGCCGCTCCTGCATGATCTCCGTCGTCAGTCTTTCGGGAGAAACGTAGAGAAACTTCACACCGCCGTAGACGGCATTATCCAGAATGCGGTCGATATCCCGGTAGTGCATACCCGAATAGATCGCTTCGGCGGCGATTTCGCGCTTTTTCAGGTTTTCCACCTGGTCTTTCATTAGGGCGATGAGGGGAGAAACCACCAGGCACATCCCGTCCTGTACCAGAGCCGGTACCTGGAAGCAGATCGATTTACCCCCACCCGTCGGCAACAGGGCCAGGGTATCCTGCCCGTCCAGTACGGATTGGATGATATCTTCCTGTAGCGGGCGGAAGCTGTCGTATCCCCAGTAAAGCTGTAGTACTTCGAGTGGCGTCATAAATTTGGCCTGATGCAGGCGCAAAGTTAGGGGATTTTTGCTATTCGGTGCCAGGCCTTCTGCTAGCGGGTCAAAGTTTGGAGCGCTTTGTTGAGTTGGGCGGTACCCGGGTGCGGTGCGTCCTTATCAACGATCCGGCCGTTCCGGTAAATGAGCATGTATTTGGGGAGGAGTCTGGTTTTAAAATGCGCCATTATGCTGGCCGTTTTATTGAGATTCATGAACTCCAGCGGTAAAAGGCAATTTTACCGGGCAGCCTGAATCAGTCAAAAAAGATTTTCTCCACCAC
Organism: Flavilitoribacter nigricans DSM 23189 = NBRC 102662; assembly: GCF_002646595.1. Lineage (GTDB taxonomy): Bacteria > Bacteroidota > Bacteroidia > Chitinophagales > Saprospiraceae > Flavilitoribacter > Flavilitoribacter nigricans. The sequence goes on along the minus strand of NZ_PDUD01000022.1, from coordinate 145,621 downwards.
CTGCTGCTTTTTATCCCGGCTGATGGGGATCTTGTGCGAACCGATAACCAGCCGGTTCCCTTCCAGCGATTCTACCCGGTCTTTGGAGATGATATAGGATTTGTGCACCCGTAGGAAGTTATCCGGCAGGATCTCTTCCAGCCTGCTCAGCCGCTCGTAGGTGACCAGGCGGGCATCCCGGCAAACGATGCGAACGTATTCCTTCAGTCCTTCCACGAATAGAATGTCCTCAAAGCGGACCTTGGTCAGTTTGCCATCCACCTTTATGGTGAAAAAATCTTTACTCTCCTTGGGGATCACCAGCGTTGACGGGCGCAGCTGCGGATGCTCCCTGGCCTTTTGCACTGCCTGGAGAAAACGCTCAAACGAAAAGGGTTTCAGCAGATAATCTACGGCATTGAGGTTGAAGGCATCAACGGCGTAGTCCGCATAGGCGGTGGTAAAGATGGTGACCGGCGCCTGGGGCAGGCTTTTCAGCAAATTAATCCCGCTGACGGTAGGCATCTGGATATCGAGGAAAAGCAGGTCCACCGCTTCCCGGCCCAGCACTTCCATGGCCTGCACCGGTGATTTACACTTACCGACGACCTCCAGTTCCGGCAACTTGCCGGCAAAGGTTTCCAGCAGGTTCAGGGCCAGGTATTCATCGTCTACCAAAAGGGTTTTGATCGTCATGGGTTCAACAGTTATGATCGTTGCAATTGCATTTCTACGCTAAAGGTCCGGTCCTGGTTCTCCACCCGTAAGCTGTGGCGCTGCGGGTATTTCAGGGCCAGTCGTTGCCGGATATTCTCCAGGCCAACCCCGCCGACCTTATCTTTTTGCTGCAATTGATCGTTTTTCGAATTGACGGTCAGAAAGCGCAGCCGTTGGTCGTCCGCCTCCAATTCGATCCGGACGAAAGCATCGTCGTTCGTATCGAAATCACAGTGCTTAAAACAGTTCTCTACGAGCGGGATCAGCATCATGGGTTCGATCGTGAAATCCGTCGGAAAAGCGGGGTACTGTAAACGGATATCCAGCGGCGTTTCACTCCGCATGCGGAACAGTTCGATAAATCGTTCGATCTGCCGGACCTCACTGGTCAGCGACACCCGATCCAGCTGGCTTTCGTAGGTCACGTATCGCAGCAATTCGGACAGCTGCAGCACCATCGGTGCGGTCTGCTCGGATCGCACCGTGGCCAGCGAATAGATATTGTTGAGGGTATTGAAGAGAAAATGCGGATTGATCTGGGCCCGCAGGTACTGCAACTGGGCTTCCTGCTGTTTGGCGAGAGCGGCCAGCGCCTTTTTCTCTACTTCCGCCCGGTGCCGGGAAAGCTCGTAAATGATGCCCACAAACATGAGGCCCAGATTGGAGATCAGTGCCGCGCTCTGCAGGCCGCGCAGGTTGTTCTGGGGTAGGAAATCCATCCGGTAGTCAATGTACTGAAAGTTGACCTTGGCTCGTACCAGCGTGACCACTACCAGCAGCAGGGCCGCCCAGCTAAAATACACGACATAATTCTTGGGAATAAAAAAGTGACGGACCAGCCAGTTGTTGCCGTAAAACAGCACAGCGAGCAGGGCGAGGTTCGGTAGTGTACGGAGAATGCTGAGCTCGATCGGCAGGAAACGGATGAAGACGAGACTGAACCCCAGGCCGCCGAACAGCCAGATGCCCAGATGTACTCCCCAGTGCAGATACGGACGCCCTTCCATGAGTGATGAATAAAGCCGGTAGGCCCTGCGGCCGTCCGGACATTTGAATACGGTAATGCCGGTCAAAACTAATAAAATCTGCGGCCCGGTACCTGCACTTTCAACAAATGGTCCCTATCCTTCAACGAATGGAGGGGGAAATTTAAATGACTACAGTCGAAAGGGGGGGCAAATCGCTTCGGCCGGCATGGTGCAACGCACCGCCCTGTCGAGGCGGGGACATTTCGATTATCCGGAATTTTGTATTTTCAGCAATCAAAGGATGGATCAGAGCTGACAGTTGAAACGAAGGGATCTAAAATTGATCTCCAATCTAAGGTGGGATTGGGCCACAGTCGGCTCAGCTGCCGTTAGTTTAATGACTCAGTTTTAGATGCCTGCTTACGGATCCTAAAATCACCGAGGTATGACGGCAAGTCGCCATAAGCTTAATACGGGATTGTTCTTTTTGCTGATGTTGCTGCTACTCAACACTTCCTGCCGCAAGAAACCGGACATCATTGTACTGACGGAAGGTTCCATGACGGCCGAGGAAGTTTTTGCGCTGGTGGAAGGCGCCATGTCAGTCAAAACGGAGGGCATGATGCGCGAATTGCTGACGGCCATCGCTATCCATACCGAACAACTCACCGCGGGAAATCCAAACCCCCACTGCAATATCAGCGACCGTAACCTGAAATCGGATGTCTTTGACCGGGATCGCTACCAGGGAACTTTCTCCGTTAACCGCCAGTGGATCCTGAATTGTGATGATCAGGAAATCCCGGATCAGTTGATCTACAGCTGGGAGGGAGATATCACCTACCAGGCCCCCAAATTGTCCTCCCGGGACTATACCGACGGTAATCTCGCCCTAACCTATGAAGAGCTTCACGATGACTGGCACCTCAACGGCACCTACGAGCGCACCGGACGGCAGATCTCCAAAATCCTTCAAAAGCAAACTTACGAAACCACTCTTTTTCTGAATTTTAAGAATCTCGTCGTGGAACCCCAGCGCATGGAGTCCCGCCATGGGAGTGCTACCTTCGAGATCAGCGGTTCCACTGTCGGCGGGCGTACCTTCTTTTTTTCGGGTGAGATCGAATTCCCGGATAACGGAGCGACGGAGGTAACCCTCGGCAGCCGTACCTATCCCTTTTATCCTTTCAGACAGTAGTGCTCTGGGAACTAAGTCCTGCACACCCCAAGTCTCGTGCTTTCACCGGCTAATTTCCCCAAGAAGCCTCGCCGTAGCTCCAGCTATGTCTGCGTTTTCTGGCTTCATTAGCCGGCAAAATCACTTCGACTTAAGTATGCGAAACTTAATGCCCAAAGCACTAATATATTTCCCTTTTCTATCCCGACTTTCCATTCATTGAAACCTTCCTTCCGTTCATTGAAAACATTTCATTGGCCAGGGAGCTACTCCTTTCTTTGTAGCCGTTAACCAAAATCAATTTTACCTAAAATCACACCAATGAAAACCACATTTTCTGCTATGAAGAACACCTTATCGGTTGCGCTATTGGCCGGCCTTTTTCTGCTCACTTCCTGTGAAAAGGAGTCCACCGGCACTCCCGGATCGGAAGACGCCATCACGGACGAAGAAGCGGTAGCCCTGGTGGAAGGCGCCATGGCGCTGGAAGCCGAAGGCCTGACTGCCGAACTCGATGCCGCCATTGAAGTCACCCAGCCCATGCTCCAGAAAAGCCCCACCAATCCCTACTGCGGGATCAGTAATGACAGTACGGTCACCCATACCTTTACTTCCGCCCGTTTTGACGGCAATCTCTCGACCGACTGGCAGTGGATGCTCAATTGCGACGATAATGATCTGCCGGTAAGCCTGACGTACAATCGTACCGGTGAGGTAAGTTACGAATCGCTCCGGCTGATCTCCAGTGATTATGCGGAGGGGAACTGGTCGATGACCAACCTGCTGGGCGGAGCCGAATACCTCTTCAACGGAAGTTACGAGCGCAACGGTACCCAGGAGTCCAAAGTGCGCAATCAGACCAGCCTGGAATCCACCGTGAAATTCAATCTGACCGACCTGGCCGTGGGCAAGGTAAAACGGCAGATCAACAGCGGTGCGGCAACTTTTACGATTACCGGAGAGACCTCCACCGGAAATTCCTACTCCCTGAGCGGAACGATCATCTTCCTGGGTGACGGTGCGGCGGAGGTGGTGATCAACGGTACCGTTTACGCCATTGATCTGTATTGATCCGTACGCCAATGCCCTAAAAGCCTGATCAAAGTTTTCGACTCTTTTTTATAATCAGAGATAACGGAGGTAGCCGACCCAAGCGGCTACCTCTTTTTGTCGTCGTAGCGTACTTCGATCTTTTCGCGGGTCGATATGGTCTTTTTTCGAGATACCGGAAAAACCAGTCGCGCTTACCGTCCCTGACGTTTGATGAAATGTTCCGTTCGCCCCGAGCTATAGTGGTGTGACCGTCAGATCGATGGTCGCAAAAAAAGCTGCCCACGAAGTCACACTGTCCCGACACTTTGCTGCAAAACAAAGTGGAAGGCCGGTGTGAAATCGTGGGCAGCGGAGTAATTGGGTTTTAGGTAATGGGTTTTGGGGTTGGTGTTTATTGGTTTGGGGTACTGGGGTTACAGGGTTTAGCGATTTGCAAAATTTACAAAATTTTGTAAATCTGTACTGTAAGTTCGGTTCAATGCCGGTCGATCTGAGTTACGATAGAAAAATCTACGGCACCTGTATATTCATCTTAAAGTCGAGTTCCCTGGGGAAAAAACACTTCTGATGATTGCAGATCTGATAAGACAGCTTTCCGTCGAGTACGTGGTTTCGGCTGGCCGTTCCTGCTGCCACCTGCACCGGCAGTGCAATCTTCAATTTGCCCGCAAAGATCTTCATCTTGTAATCCGAGCCGCTGAGCATGTGGTCCGCCGGTTCGGGGAAGGCGGGTGTACCCGTCCGGATCTGATCGTTACCCGTCACGTTAAGTTTGGTAAACTGCAGGTTGTGATCCGAACCGTAATCCGCCAGAATATAATAGCCGTCGCTGATACTGAATTCGAGGGCGGCCTTCTCCTCCGATCCGGCCCGGACCTTTATTGCCGGTTGATCGGCCAATTGGATAAAAGCATCGGGGGTTTGGTTTTGTTTGCTCTGGCAAAAACTGAAAACGATCAGATAAAACGGTACCAGGTATTTAGGGAAGGAGTTCATTCAATACAGCTTTTAGATCAACTAATTGGGCGTCGAAATTCTGGGAGTCCAGTAGCGAAAAGAAGCGGATCTTACCTTCCGGATCGATCAGCAGGTTGGAAGCCAGCATGACTTCGTCCCGGGCCAGATCCGGCAGTACTTCCGGTGGCGCGTAACTGGCCGCAACGCTCCCATCCGTGTCAAAAAGCACAGGGAAACTGAGGTTGAACCGGTCGATCAGACTGGATTTTACCAGCTCCCTGGATTCCTTCACATCAATGATCATCACTTCCACGCCCTGATCCCGGTAATTCTGGTAGAGCTTTTCCAGGTTGGGCGCTTCCGCATTACAGAACGGACACCAGGTGGTAGCAATGTGGATGACCAGGTATTTTCCCCGGTAGTCTTCCAGACTGATGAGGTTCCCGTCGTAATCGGGCAGCGAAAAGGCCGGAGCCGCTTCGCTGATATAACTGGCTACGAGTTGGTTGTTATTGGCGCTGGATTCCGTACACGCATATTGGGTGAACAGCAAAAAAGTACAGACAGCGGTCAGGCCCGCAAAACGACCGAGAAAGGCGAAAACTGGATTTTTCATTAGAGAAACGTTTAAGGTTTAGGTTTAATTAATCAAAGAATAATTGGTCGGGACTTCACTGTTGAAATACGTGTCTGATTGGGGTTAATTGATTGTTTTTCAATTGGTTGTTTTGGGACTAGTATTGTTCCGCTGGGGTGAATTTATGGTAAAGGTACGGGCAGCGCCGACCGGAATCCAGTGGAGGTGAGTCTGGAGCGGGTTCTGGTTTCTGTGTACTCGATCCCGTTGAGTGAATAGCGCTTGAACCTGCGTGCACGGAACCTAGGGGTAGGGGAGGTAGGGCTGTTCAGTTCTCAAATTATTGAAAATAAAAAATGGCAATTTCAATGGCAATAGCAATTTCAATAACTCAAAATCAGGCGAAAGGGTCAAAATCGGAGCAGAAAGCTGCCTTTTGCTTGCTATTGCTATTGTGCTTGACATTGTAATTGAAAAATTCGCATTGCGTTTTTATAGAACTGAACAGCCCTGGGGTAGGGAAGGAGCTACCGGGCATAGTGCGGCCCGGGCAGACCTAACTATAAACAATTTTTACAGGTCCGCTGCGTTTTTAAATATAATTGTTTTATATTTGGATAATAAAATCAATTTGTATTGAATGATGATCGATATATAAAAGGACGGGGCGCTCAGCTCAATCCCACCAGTCGTTTTGAAAGCCTGGTGCGGGAAAGTGATCCCCTGGAATTGCAGGAAGCGGGCGAACGGCCGCGTACGCAATTCACGGAGGTTTATCCGAAAACCATCCTGAACAAGGTCACGAGTCCGGATATCGGTCCCGCCTGGTCGATGAATCCCTATCAGGGATGCGAACACGGCTGTATTTACTGCTACGCCCGGCCCACCCACAATTACTGGGGGTACAGCGCCGGCCTGGATTTTGAGCAAAAGATCCTGGTCAAAAAGAATGCCCCGGAATTGCTGGAAGCGGCGCTGCGCAAAAAGAACTGGGAGCCGATGGCCATCATGCTGTCCGGGAATACGGACTGCTACCAGCCGATCGAGTCCGAACTGAAGATCACCCGGAAGATCCTGGAAGTCCTCTGGCGCTACCGGCACCCGGTCGGTGTGATCACCAAAAATAGTCTGATCACACGCGATCTGGACCTGCTGCGGCAAATGGCGGCGGAACGCCTGGTCAAAGTATCCATTTCCATCACCACGCTGGAAGAGAGCCTGCGCCGGGCCCTGGAACCCCGCACCGCATCGGTGGCCGCCCGCCTGAAAACCGTCAAAACTTTGGTGGACAACGGCATCCCCGTCAACATCATGATGGCGCCGATCATTCCGGGACTGAACGATCACGAAATTCTGGAAATGGGCAAAAAGGTGGCGGAACTAGGTGCCGGTTCCATGCATTACACCATGGTGCGGCTCAACGGGGACGTAGCGGAGATCTTTGAAGACTGGATCCGAAAAAATCTGCCGGACCGGGCGGACCGTGTGCTCAACCGCATTCGGGATTGCCACGGCGGGGAGCTGAGCGATTCCCGCTTCGGCGTACGGATGCGCGGGGAAGGAAAGATCGCCGAAATGGTCGGTCAGCAGATGCAGTTAGCCCGTAAATTGTATTTTGGCGACCGGAAACATCCCGAATACAATCTGGAGCTTTTCCACCGGATGAAAAATCCGCAGTTAAAATTATTTTAGCGGCCGGAGCGTTTATCAGCTCACTACCAAAACGTACCTTAATTAATGTTGTCCGGTGACGGATTGCAGACTAACCGATAATCTCATTCGTAAGTGTTTGACCTACAATATATCTATCTGATGCGTAAGCGGGGCAGCCGCAAACACAAGATCGGTATTTCCAGAATACCCAAAAGGCGACTGGCCAGTGTGCGGCGCGGCGTGCGGTCGGATGTACAGATCGTGATCTGCCGGAAAGTTTTTTTCGCGCGCATCGTCGAGCAATTCCTGCACCATTATTTTGCCACTACCCGTTTCTTCTTCCACAATGCCGGCCGTACCGCCGGCCGTACGGAGTGGTTTCGCTTCAATATTTTCGAACGACTGACCGCCCGGGCCTGGATACTCTTTTTCGGATGGTTCCCGCAATTGCTGCTACTGGCGGCGATCGCTTACGCCATGATCCAGTACGACGCGGAGTTCGGATTGTTCCCGGAAGACTGGTAACTGAACGGTCCGTTACCAGCTTTTACAAGCCTTTAACCAATATTTACATTTCTTTTCCCGCCGCCCGCCGGAAGAGTAGTAGGTTTATGCTGTTGTTTATTTTGCAAAAACCTGACTATGTTTACCAATTACCTGAAAACGGCGCTCCGGCATTTGGCCCACCACAAGCTCAATACCTTCATCAATATCAGCGGACTGGCCATGGGGGTGGCCTGTTTGTTGCTGGCGGTCACTTACTGGCTGGATGAACGCAGTTTTGACAATTTTCACGAGAACACTGATCAATTGTACCGGATCACGACCAAACTGGTGGACCGGGAAGGGAGCGATCCCAAAATGACCGGTGGCAGCGGACAGGTACAGGGCCCGGCTTTTCGGGAAGCCGTACCGGAAGTGCAGGACTACGTGCGGGTACTCGGCGGCGATATTTACGGAGATGTGCGTCACGAACGGGAAGTGCTGAATTTACAGATGCTGTTCGTTGACGATAATTTCCTGGAGATGTTTACATTCCCGGCGCTGCAGGGCAATCCGGCTACCGCTCTGGACGAACTCAATTCGATCGTTTTGTCGGAAAGCACGGCCATGCGTTTCTTCAATACCACCGATGCCGTCGGAAAACTCCTGCATCTGGATGCCGATCCGTCCGCCCGCAGGCTGGGGCACAAACCGATGCTGGTGACCGCAGTAGTGGACGATCCGCCGGCCAACTCCTCTATCCAGTTTGATGTATTGCTGCCGTTCCGATTTCTGCAGCTCTCGTTTGATGATAAGAACTGGCTCAATGCCTATCTGGGTACTTTCCTGCTACTTGACGAGCGGGCCGATCGGGCGGCAACGGTCGAAAAATTCAACCGTATTTACGCGCAGCAGGCTGCCGGCCAACTGGAAGAAGCGAGCTTCGATCCGGATATCAGCTATGGCCTGCAACCCATTACGGATATGCACCTCAATATGCTGCTCGGCGGCAGCGGCTGGCACGAAGGCGGTACCGTGGGCGAAAGTCGCCCCGTTTATTCCAATCTTTTCCTGGGGATCGCCTTTTTCATCTTTCTGCTGGCCGGTATCAATTTTGTGAACATCAATATTGCGGGATCGCTCCGGCGGGCCCGGGAAGTGAGTATTCGTAAGATTACGGGGAGCAGTCGGCGGGGACTGGTCATTCAATTCCTGGGAGAAGCAGCCTTGTTGTGCGGCATCTCCCTGATATTGGCCCTCATCCTGGCCATCATCGCGCTACCGGCATTTAATACACTGGCCGATAAGCAGGTCGCTCTGGCCGATCTTATTAACTGGAAATTCGGCCTCGGCCTCGCGCTGATCTTCCTGACGGCAACTTTGCTGTCGGGACTGTACCCGGCCATCGTACTTTCCGGTTTCCAGCCCGGCGATGTGTTGTACAACCGCAGTGTTTCCCCCGGGCGGTCGCGTTTGGGACGGGCCCTGGTGGTGCTGCAGTTTAGTCTGGCCTTTATCCTGGCGGTAGGAACGCTGGTATTCCGGGGGCAGATGGAATTCATCCACCAAAAGGATCTCGGCTACGAGCCCGCTTATGTGATCCGTACCCATATCGGGGGAAACCGCGAATACGCACCCATCCAGCAGTTACTGCAGAATGAAGTGGCCCGGAACGATAATTTCGAAGCGATCTCATTCGGGGGCGATTTCGGTTACGAGTCGGCCGAGACCACCGTGGGCGACCAAAAGGTGCGTGCGGTACACAAATCAGCTGATCGCCATTTTCTGCCGGTGATGGGGATCGATCTGCGCCTGGGACAAAACTTTACCGCTGAGAACCAGCGGGAAGTGATCGTAAACGAAGCCTTTGTCCGGGCGGCGGGTCTGGAAGAACCTATCGGAGCTTCCGTCCGGCTGCATCCGGATTTTACGGACTGGGAGGAACCCATGCAGATCGTGGGCGTAGTAGCGGATTACCATTACGAGTCCTTGCACAAGCCGGTGCAACCGCTGGCTATTTACCAATTGCCCCGAAACAGAGGAGGCATCTGGCTGAAAATTAAGAAAGAGAACACTCAGGCGGCGCTGCAGGACTTTGAGGCGCTGTATCAGAAAGTAATACCGGATGCCAGCTATGAATATCAGTTCCTGACCGATCTCAATGCGCGGGAATACGATCGGGAGCAGCGCTGGCAGCGCATCATCAGTATCGCGGCCGTGCTGGCCCTGCTGATCTGCTGCCTGGGCTTGTTCGGGATCTCGCATCTGCATACCGTCCGGCGCACCCGGGAGATCGGGATCCGCAAGGTGCTGGGTGCCACTACGGCGGGTTTGGTCCGGCTTTTGTCGCGGGATTTTCTGGTACTGGTGGTCATTGCGCTTGTGCTGGCGTCGCCCGTAGCGTATTATCTGGTCCGGAACTGGTTGCAGGAATACGCTTACCGGATCGATATCAGGTGGTGGATCTTTGTGCTGGCCGGACTGGCCTCCATTGCCGTTGCTTTCCTCACGGTAAGTATTCACTGTCTGCGGGCCGCGCGGGCGAATCCAGTGGAAAGTTTGTCAAATGACTAAAATGACTTATACTCGTGGACAAAAAGATCCATGAAAAAGTCCCTGCTTTCGTTTCATTGCATTCTAATGGCCCTGATCGGGCTTTCGGCTCAGGTAGATCAGCCGAATAGTTTCGGTAAAGGCTCGATCCTGTGGCATCAGGATCGCATCGAACTCAGGGGCAGCGGAGATTTTTTCAAACTGGAGTGGGCGCCTTTCTACCACGGTGTCGCCTCCGGCGATCCGCTCGAGGACCGGGTAGTGATCTGGACCCGGGTAACTCCCGAAAGTACGGACGGCAGCCCGCTCGAACTGAACTGGGTAATGGCGACCGATCCCGAACTAGCCAATATCGTAACCGAAGGCACCGTCAGTACCGGTCCGGAAAGAGACTATACCGTGAAGGTCGACGTGACCGGGCTGAGTCCGGGCACCACCTACTACTATGGTTTCAACGCGCTGGGAAAAAGCTCGCTGACGGGAAAGACCAAAACCACGCCGATCGCCGGGAATATCGATCATTTTAAATTTGGTGTGGTCAGTTGCAGCAACTACCAGGCCGGCTATTTCAACGCTTACGCCCGCCTGGCGGAACGTACGGACCTGGACGCCATCATCCATCTGGGAGACTACATCTACGAATATGCCGATCAGGTGTACGGCAGCGGAGCCATTTGGAAGGATCGCCCGCTCGAACCCGTGGAAGAAATCATTTCTCTGGAAGATTACCGCTCGCGTTATTCCATCTACCGACTGGATACGAACCTGGTCCGACTGCACCAGCAATATCCCTTCATTACCGTCTGGGATGACCACGAATCGGCCAACGACAGCTACGCCGACGGCGCCGAAAATCACGATCCGGGTACCGAAGGCAACTGGACGGACCGCAAGGCTAATGCCAAATCCGCCTACTTCGAATGGATGCCCATCCGGGACAATGCCGCCCAACAGGTCTACCGGAGCATTCAGTACGGTGAACTGATGGAGCTGATCCTGCTGGATACGCGGCTGGAAGGGCGGGAAGCCCAGATCAATGATATCACCGACCCGCGTCTGCAGGATCCGGAACGCACGATCCTGGGGGCGGACCAAAAAGCCTGGCTACTGGATCGGCTGGCGAACAGTACCGCCCGCTGGAAGATCATCGGTCAGCAGGTGATCTTCGCCGAATTCCACGTGGGCTGGGCGGGCAGCCTGGTCAATATGACCTACGAATCGACGGAAAGCGCCTTTATGGATATCTGGGACGGCTATCCGGCCGAGCGATCCGAGATCTTATCCTATCTGAAAGATCAGTCTATCGATGATGTAGTGATCCTTACCGGAGATTTTCACACCAGTTTTGCTTTTGATCTGGCCGATCCGGCAGTGGCGGTCAACCTGGAGGAAGTAGCGGATCTGGGACCTCAGCCGTTTTACGAAATTACGCCAGCCTACGATCCGGCCACGGGCGCCGGTTCCCGGGCGGTGGAATTTGCCACTCCGAGTATCACTTCGGCTAATTTTGATGAGAACTCCAACTTCTTTATTGCACTCGCCCTGCAGTCACAGATCAACCGCCCGGTTGCTGTGGCCAACGGAACGGTGGAACTGGGCAATCCCAATCCGCACATGAAGTATGCCGATCTCGTCCAGCACGGCTATTTTATCCTGGATGTCAAGCCGGATAGCGTTCAGGCCAACTGGTACTATACGCCCATTCTGCAAGTTGATCCCCAGCAGCAGTTCGGCGGGGCTTTCTATACCCGCCAGGGCGAAAATCACCTGCGGGCCGCAGCCACTGCGAGTCCGCCGAAAGCGGTGCAGGATGTTCCCGCGCCCCTGGATCCTCCGGCCGTTCCCACCCCCACGCGCGATCCGGCCGGCCGGGATATGCTGATCCTGTCCGCATTTCCCAATCCCGCGCGGAATTACAATCAGCTGCAATACGCCCTGAATACGCCGACGGAACTTACGATTGAATTACTTGCCGCCGACGGACGTCGGTTGAAGACCCTCCTGGCCGAGCGGATGCCGGCGGGTATCTTTTCACTCTACACGGACCTGAGCGATCTGCCGCCGGGCAACTATTTTTACCGGATAAAATCCCATTCGACTTTTCGGACCTATCCCCTGATCAAGCAGTGAGGAAATAGGGTGTAGGTGCTGACCGTTTTCGGCTTATATCAGATATAAATTTTTTACCCGGTGTAAAGTTTTGAAACCCTGGCCCGATATTTGAGTTAAACTCTTTTGAAATAGTTCATAAGTCACACAATACGACCGGTACGGCCGGTGGTATTGCATATCGGGTTGCAAGACTGGTTTTGCTGAAATTTAAAAGAGAACGACTTCCGTTTAGCGGAGGTCGGCGTTACGATCGTTGACGGTGCTTTTGCAGGCCGTCTGATTACCGTACGCGCTCTTCCCGAAACCTTCGGCGGGCTGGCTTCGCGGCTTCGATAAAATTATTCGCCATGTACGGACTTGTCAACAAAGCCATCCAGGATCTGGTGGTCAATGGACATGGTATGCAAATGTGGGAAACGATCAAGGCCGAAGCGGAAGTAAAAGAAGCGCTCTTTGTAAACGCCCAGCCTTACCAGGACCACGTTACCTACCGGCTCATTGGAGCAGCCAGCAAACTACTCGACATTCCCGCAGAAGACATTATGGCCGATTTTGGCCGCCACTGGATCACCTTTACCGCTCAGGAAGGATTCGGCGGCTTACTGCAGCTCGGCGGGAATTCCTTACCCACCTTTTTAAAAAATCTGGATAAAATGCACGCTGGTATGAGCCAGTTCTATCCAGGAGTACGCACGCCCTCTTTCGTGTGTATTGAAAAGGACGAAAATACCCTGCATCTGGAATACCGATCGGAACGCAAAGGCCTGGCTCCTTTCGTAAAGGGCATGATGCAGGGACTGGGAGACCGCTTCCATCTGCAATTAGAAATTGAACAAATTGGCTTTAAAGGACAACAGGACTGTGATACCTTCAAAATACGCTATACCCCACTGGCATAGATCCCAGATCAACGTGGAACAGAAAATTCTATCCAGCAATCTGAATCTCATTCAAAAATTGTTTCCCTTCCATTTTGTAATGGACCGGGACCGGCAACTCATCCGCATGGGTAAAGGCCTGGCCAAGTTGCTGCGCTGGAACGGCCGGCCACTCGGCTTTGCACAGATATTCCGCGCGGATGACGGTTTGCCGATAGATGCGGCAACCGGTGCCCAGCGGGAAGATCAGGCCGTGAACCTGCATTTCAAAAATTCGAACCAACAACTGAAAGGGCAATTCCTGGAACTGGAAGGCCTGTCGGGCGGGATCGTTTTTGTGGGCTCCCTGATCTTCGATCCCAAAGAGGAGATCCGGGAGCTGAACCTGGAATTGAGTGACTTCGCTCTGTACGACATATCGCCTAACCTCATGTTCGTGCTGGAGGCCCAGAAGATCTCTATTCAGGAAGTCAGCCTGCTGGCCAACAAGCTGAAAGAGCAGGCCGACCATCTCAAAATGGTCAATGAGGAGCTGGAGGAATACGCCTATGTAGTCTCCCATGATCTGCAGACGCCACTGCGCAGCATTGTGGGGTTTGCCCAATTGCTGGAAAGAGCCCGGGAAAATCAACTGGATGAAAACCAGCAGGAGTACCTGAAATACATTATCAGCTCCGCAAAACGCATGCATTCACTGACCCGTGATCTGCTCAGTTATTCCAACCTGCATTCCGGCAATCTCGAAATGGAAGCCGTTGACCTGAACCTGATCATCGCGGAAATCCTGATCGATCTCAACGTCTACCTCAACGAAGTAGGCGCCAGGATCGATTTCCCGGACCTGCCGGTCATTCAGGGGGATAAAAAGAGCCTCCGGCGGGTCTTTCAGAACCTGCTGCATAATGCCTTCAAATTCCGTAGTGAACGCCCGCTGGAAATCGCCCTGCGCTTCGAGGAGCGGCCGGACTACTGGTACTTTGAGATCGAGGATAACGGCATCGGTATCGAAGCAAAATATACCTCCAAGATCTTCAAGGTATTTCAGAAATTACACCACGCCCACGAGTACGACGGCAACGGTATCGGCCTCTCCGTTTGCAAAAAGGTCATCCAGCAACACCAGGGAGAGATCGGGGTAAAGGCCGGTACTGCAGTCGGGACCTGCTTTTATTTCACCATTGCAAAAGATCCGGTTTAGAGCCGGAAATTCAGGCCGATCCGGGCCTGCAGGTCGTAGAGACCGATCTGACTCGTAAACCGGGAGGACTTCCGGGCCTCATCGGAAAGTATCGGGTTATCGAGTTGATGACTTTCAAAACTCAGATTACTCAATCCGACGGGGAGCTTCAGGTCCAGGTACAGCCGCTCGGCCAGTTGGAAGGATAAACCGGGAATGAGGCGTAACGTGAGTCCCAGTTGATGAAAATGGCGCGGGAATCCGGCGGAGGTAACCGGCACTTTACTCCGGTAGCGATAGTGCGGATCGAGACTGACACTCCACACGGGAAAGACCTTATTGTTCCCATCCCTCAGAAAGATCTTCCCGTATTCCAGCCGGGTGAAAAGCCCGAGATGGGTGATCCGGCCGCCGTCGATCGGGATGACCAGCTGGTTATTGAATTCATCCAGTACCGCTTCGTCCCGTACACTAAAGGTGAGTCCGGTAATGTGAAAGCCCCAGAACCAGGAGCTTTTCCGGATCTTCTGAATACCCAGGCCGGGATAGACCGCAGTGGGTTCGGCGTAGGAGATCAAATGCCCGGTATGGGCAAAATCGATCTCGACATCAATGTCTCCTTTTTGTTGGTGGGAGAAAAAGCCGTTCAGGCTCGTTTGCAGCCAGGTTTCCGATTGGGCTGTCAGCCCACTACAGCCCAGACTGAGAAGAAGGAATACAGAGAGTCTTTGCATGTTGAGCGTTTTTATAATTTCAAAACGCCGACACGCTGCGCTGCGTATTCCTTAACAACTTTTCCATCCATTGCCGGGAAACTGCAATGATCTTTTATCCCAGCGCTCCGATAATACTTTTGAGGCCGAGCCCCAGCGCCACGAGCAGTACGATCAGTCCCAGTACGTTGCGGGCGGTAGTATTGGTCAATGCACCGAGAATATTTTTGTCATTCATTACCCACAGAAGAAAAGCGGCGATCACCGGCAGGAGGATACCGTTGGCGATCTGCGCAAACAGGATCACCGTCAGCGGCCGGAACCCGACCAGGGAAAAGGCGATGCCGATCAGCAGCACAAACATCCAGACCATCCGGAATTTTTTGCCTGTAAGCTCCGACGACCAGCCCAGAATGCCGGCCGTAGCAAAGGCGGCCGCCAGCGGAGCGGTAATGGACGAGGACAGACCCGCCGCCAGAAAACCCAGCGAAAGAAATGGCTGGGCCCATTCTCCGAGCAGGGGGCGCAACTGCTGCGCCAGATCACCTGCATTATTGACCGAATCTACCTGACCGTGCAGCGCCGCCGCGGCCGTGATTACGATGGCCATGGTGATCAAACCACCCAGAAAGACCGAGATCACGGTATCCCGTCGTGCCTGCTGCAGATCTTCGGCTGACTCCCAGCGTTTAGCGGCGGCCGAAGCGTGCAGAAACAGATTGTAGGGTACAATCGTAGTTCCGATCAGCCCCATCACCATCAGCAGGGCATTTTCGGGAAGTACCGGTACAAACAATCCCTGCAGAATCGCACCCAGATCCGGCTGGATCAGCAGGGCCGAAAAGAAAAACACCAGACTCATGGTGCCCACCAGCAATACCAAAAAACGCTCGATGGTCCGGTATTTACCGGAAAAAAGCAACAGGAACGCCAACGCTCCGATCAGCAGGATCAGCGGATTGAACTGCCAGACTCCCAACTGGACCCGCCACTGATCGAACCCCAGAACGGCTCCCGTCAGATTGCCCGCTTCGTAGGCGGCATTGCCGCCGAGGATGGCGATCAGTACCAGCGCAAATGCCAGGATGCGCCAGACCGGATGCCGGACTTTTTGCCGAATGGCGTCACCCAGGCCCAGTCGGCCCGCCACACCCAGTCGGGCGGCCATTTCCTGCAACAGTACCGTGGCCAGCGTAGAGAATAGAACGGCCCACAATAGGGTATAGCCGTAACCGGCGCCGGCCAGCGTAGCGGTGGTGACCGTTCCCGGTCCGATAAAGGCGGCTGCCACCATTGCGGCCGGTCCGATCTGCGTTTTCTTTTTCAAAAGGGTAGGATTTGTATTTAGGGCTAAAATAGCAAATCAAACAGATATGGATTGGGTGGGTATGCCAACTTGCACTTACCATTTCGCCGTGATAGGTTGCAGCGCACCGCCATTGCCACGCAATAGGAGGGTACTGGTGTTTTCAGGTGCAGCGCACCGTTCTGATGATTTCTCGTATCGGTCTATCAGGTCGCTACGCTGTAGCTCTGTTTATTTTCCTCCCTCTGGGCTGAAAATAGTGCGGTGCGCTGCACCTACCTACAGACCTGACGGATTTCTCCAATCCATGTCAGTGCTAGGTGCAGCGCACCGGCATTGCTACAGCATACGATGGGACCGATATTTTCAGGTGCAGCGCACCGTTCTGATGATTTTCCACATCGTTCTATTAGGTCGCTACGCTGTAGCTCTATTTATTTTCTTCCCTTTGGGCTGAAAATAGTACGGTGCGCTGCACCTGCTACAGACCTGACGGATTTCTCCAATCCATGTCAGTGTGCTAGGTGCAGCGCACCGTTATAGCTACAGCATACGATGGGGCCGATATTTTCAGGTGCAGCGCACCGTCCTAATGATTTTCCGTATCGGTCTATCAGGTCGCTACGCTGTAGCTCTATGTATTTTCCTCCCTTGGGGTTGAAAATAGTGCGGTGCGCTGCACCTACCTATAGACCTGACGGATTTCTCCAATCCATGTCAGTGCTAGGTGCAGCGCACCGTCATTGCTACGGAATAGGAGGGTACCGGTGTTTTCAGGTGCAGCGTACCGTCCCATTGATTCTATATGTCATTTGATCAGGTCGCTACGCTGTAGCTCTATTTATTTTCCTCCCTTGGGGTTGAAAATAGTGCGGTGCGCTGCACCTACCTACATACCTGACGGATTTCTCCAATCCATCAGTTTTTCACTGTCCTCAATTTGGTTTTAATTTTCCAAACCAATTTTATGTCAGTGCTAGGTGCAGCGCACCGTTATAGCTACAGCATACGATGGGGCCGATATTTTCAGGTGCAGCGCACCGTCCTAATGATTTTCTATCTCATTTGATCAGGTCGCTACGCTGTAGTTCAATGTATTTTCATCCATTTGGTCAGTAAATAGCACGGTGCGTTGCATCTATTACAGACCGGAAGGAATTGAATGATCCGTTAGGATGGGCCGGCAGCCTGGCGGATTTCTCCGATCCGTCGGGTTCTAAAAAGCTATTTGCGGTGCAATTTGTTATCCACACATTGGAAGGCTGATGGTCAATGGTTACCTTTACCGCGACGGTGTTCTCCGAAACAGGCGATACCAAACCGGAGAACAGGGCCTTCCGGCAACCGGAGGGTGCGTTTCAACAAAAGATCGATCATGAATTTCCTCGCCCACATGCTGCTATCCTGCGAAAGCGACACCCTGGTGACGGGGAACTTCCTGGGCGACCTGCTGCGCAACAGCGAGATCGCCGCTCTGCCGGAACCGGTTCAGATCGGGGTCCAGTTGCACCGTAAGATCGATATGTTCACGGACAGTCATCCGCGGGTGAAGCAAAGCAGCCGACTGCTGTACGACCGGCACGGCAAATACGCTCCGGTGCTGGTGGATGTCTATTATGATTTTTTCCTTTCCCGCCACTGGTCCCGGTTTCATCCCGAATCCCTGGAGGAATTCTCCGAAAAAATCTACCAGCAATTACTGGCTTTTCTGGATGTGATGCCCGAGCGCACCCAGCGCCAGCTCAAGGCCATGATCGAAGATGACTGGCTCATGAACTACGCTACCTACGACGGCATGGAAACGACCATTCGACGCATGTCGCGCCGGGTATCGAAACCCGTGCAATTGCAGGGGGCGGTGGAAAGTCTGAAGCTGTTCGAACCCCGCCTGGAAGCGGATTTCCTGGCTTTTTTTCCGGAGATCATGGAGTATGTGCGGCGGGAATGTGCCTGCTGAGATTGACCCGGAGTTGTTGGTTGGACTGTTCAGTTCTACAAAATTGGCATCCGATATTTTTAATGGCAATGTCAATGGCAACTACAATAGCAAGCAAACATCGACCGCTCGGACCATCATTAGCCTTTTCGCTTGATTTTAGGAATTGAAATTGCCATTGCCATTGGAATTGCCATTATAAAGAAACACCTTCACTTTGTTTGCTGCTCAACATCGAAATTGATGCCGAATCGCTCCAGATACGGCTCGATCGGTCCCATGCCCATGGTGGCTCTTCTTTGGTTGACGTATTCGGGTTCGGCGAGTTCGTACAGCTTGCCGTTGCTGATCTGACTGCCGTAGATCTGGGGTTGGCCATCGTACATGAGGGCGCGATCCTTCATGACGGCAATGATCTCCCAACTGATGTCACCGTTCTTTGCCGATGCTTCGAGTAGGGGAATGTATTTCTTCTGGTAGTGAGGAATGGCGTGTTGGAGAACGGCCCAGATGCCGGCCATTTGTTCTTTACTCACCTCTTCGAGGGTAGGCATTCCGCATTTTTCGATCAAACTGACCACCACTTCGAGGTTGGCAAAATCGACCTTGGGGTCTACCTGTCCGCCCTGCGTGCGCATGGACTGATCGCGCTCGTACAGGTCCTGCAGGATTTTTGCTTTCTGATCGCAGTCTATGGCTACGGTTTGCAGTTCGGGTACCGGAGGTTTGACCCGTTCCTGGATCTTTTTCATCATCGCATCATCCGCCGCGGTTTTGGGGCGGACGACTACTTCGACGATTTCATTGTCGCTGTTGGCGTAAAAATCTTCGAAGTAGGCTCCCGTCATTTCCAGTTGCTTCAAGGAGTCGACCGAAATGATATCGCCGTCGGTATTTTTGATGACGACCTCGGCGGGGTCCGGCATGTCCCGGTTGACGATCCGTTCAATGACTTCCTCTTCGGTGATCTTACGTAGGGAAGTATCCTGGCAGGCAATAAACGCGGAGACCAGGAAAACCAGGGTTAGTTTTATTTTCATACTGTACATTTTTCGGCGGTCAGTACGCCGGGAGGGCATACTACGCTAAGGGGTATCCGAAGGCGATCTTAACCTTCAAAGTGGAAGGAGATCGTGAACGTGCGGGAGAGGATCTTTTCCAGTACCGTACTTTCCTCCAGATTCGGGTTGAAGATCAGCGTATTGCCGATACCGTGGGAAACCTTGAATTCCGGTGAGAAAATAAAGTAGGGGAAAAAGAACTGGATCCCGGCTCCGTATTCGATGGCAAAATCGTGGGGAGAGATCTTGACCAGTGTTTCCGCCTGACGGGTACGCGAATCGCTCGCCACGTCAAAGTTGTACTTGATCCCGGCGATCACGAACAGGCGTTTATCCTTGTACGGTTCCGATTTGTACCGGAAGTGGAAGGGCATTTCGACCAGTACGGAAGTCACCTTCCGCTGCGTGAAATCCCGCACCCGGCTTTCCCGGTCGTACCGCAGGTTCCTTTCGGCAAAGGACAATGTCGGCAGGAATCGAAAATCGAAATACTGACCGATCTTGAGGTTGGTGACAATACCCAGGTTGAAACCCGGCCCCTCGATGGATTCTACGGACTGAATGCTGTCACTGTAGATGAAATCGCGGGAGCGGAACGGCTGGAAAGACGCCCGGTTGATGGCCAGGGTGATTCCGAAATAGTACGATTTTTGCTGAAAGTCGTAAAAGTTGTAATTACCCAGATCTCTTCTCTGGCCTTGCAATGAAGCGGAAAGGCCGATCGCTAACAGTAAGCAAAGGCTTATTTTTCGCCAAGATAAATGGAACAAACTCCGAGCGTTAAAGGTATGCATCGATTCGATTTGTAACCGGTTTGGGATAATATGTTCAAAAATTTGTCCCCATCCGGAAAGGCTTGCACCGACTCGTAGAGGTAGCGATATGCCTTGGGATCTTTGGACGTAAATTTGCCGATAAACGGCAGGATGTTCTTGAAATAAAAATGATAGAGCTGACGGAATGGAAAGATCGTTGGCCTGGAAAATTCCAGAATAACCACTTTGCCACCCGGTTTGAGCACCCTTTGCATTTCGCGCAGGCCCCGCTCCAGATTTTCAAAATTTCTTACTCCAAATGCAACGGTAAGCGCATCGAATGTATTGTCCGGGAACGGTAAATTCTCTGAGTCCCCTTCCTCCAGAGTGATGATCTCCTGGAGGCCCTTCCGCTGCACTTTTTTACGTCCGACTTCCAGCATTTCTACCGAAATATCCACCCCGATGATCTCTTCGGGACTCAGCTGGTGCGCGGCCTCGATGGCCACATCGGCGGTACCCGTTGCAACATCCAGGATCCGTTGCGGCTGGTCGGCTTTGAGCAGGTTGATGGCTTTCTTACGCCAGATCGTATCGATCCCCAGGGATAACAAGCGGTTGAGAAAATCGTAATAAGGAGCGATGCGGTCAAACATCGTAGACACCTGTTGCTTCTTACTACCTTCGGCTTCGTATGGCTTTACAGTCTTACTCATATCTTACTTGTACTTTTAGCGTGCTAGTTGCCAAAAGGAAACGGTAGGGGAAGGAGAAAGTTTATTGGATGATACAATGATCAGAGCATTAAATTGTCCAACCATTGTATCATCAGATCATCCAATCATTAATTAACGGTTAGTGCTTCCACCGCATTATCCACCCGTCCCGGATAGCTGATGAGCGCCTCTTCCAGGCAATCCATAGCTGCTTCCAGGTCCGTGGTATTCAATACGTAGGCAATACGCACTTCGTTGTGCCCCAGACCGGGCGTCGCGTAGAATCCCTGTCCCGGCGACAGCATGACCGTTGCGCCGTCCAGTTCAAATTCTTCCAGTAGCCACTGGCAGAACGCATCGGCATCGTCGATGGGGAACTGAGCAAAACAATAGAATGCGCCACCCGGTTTGTAACTCGTCACACCCGGCATCGCCTGCAGGCGACGGTAGACGGTCTGACGACGGTTGTCGTACTCCTCTTTGACGTTAGACAGGTAGTTCTCCTCCACATCCAGGGTCGCTTCGGCAAAGATCTGGGCCAGACCCGGAGGGCTCAGCCGCAGTTTGGCAAAACGGGATGCAGCATCCCGGACCTGCTGGTTGTAGGTAACGATGGCCCCGATACGGGCACCGCAGGCGCTGTAGCGCTTGGAGATGGAATCGATCACTACGACGTTCTCCTGGATATCCAGCAGGTTCAGCGCACTGAAAAACTCCTGATCGTCGTAGCAGAATTCGCGGTATACTTCGTCCACGAACAAAAAGAGGTCGTGTTTTTTCACAATGGAAGCCAGTTGCTTCAGCGCCTCTTTGGGATAAAAACACCCGGTAGGGTTATTGGGATTGGTAATGAATATCGCTTTGGTTCTCGGGCCGATGATGGCCTCAAAAGCTTCCGGATCCGGCAGGGCAAAGCCCGTATCGATGGTACTCGTGATCGGCTTGATCTTGATGTCGCCGATGTGCGCAAAACCGTTGTAATTCGCGTAGAACGGTTCGGGAATGATCACTTCGTCTCCCTTGTCCAGACAGCTCAGGAACATGAACTGGATCGCCTCCGAACCACCGGTGGTGACCATGATGTGCTCGGGTTCCAGATCGATGTCGAACTTTTTGTAATAACCAACGAGTTTTTGCCGGTAAGATGCGTTACCTTCTGCCGGGCTGTAGGCCAGTATCTTAGTATCCGTCGCTCGTACCGCCGCCATGGCCGCCGCCGGAGATTCGATATCCGGTTGACCGATATTAAGATGATAAACTTTTTTTCCCGCCGCTTTTACCCGGTCGGCAATGGGAATCAGTTTGCGAAAGGGCGACAATGGCGTCTGCTCCCCTCGCTTAGAAACAGAAGGCATTTGTTAATAATTTAGGTTAAAAAATGCAAATTAGGGCCAAAGATAGACTTATTTACAGCTTGGTAAAACCCTCTGACACTTAATCAGTTCGCTGCGATCGTGCAAAAATGATCATATATCTAAGCGGTAAAGGTTGGGATTGGAAGGTAAATGATTGACAATTAGATGGATAATGTTCACTTATTTACGGCCCGGGCTGACCTTTTTCTCCGACTTACTCCCGCACTAATCTGAATTTTTAATACATTTAGTACCCAGAAACGGCGGATTTACGCCGGGGAAACTTAAACGACATGAAAAATCTTACTCTGCTGCTGCTCTGCATCGGAACGATGGTCCATTGGAGCTGCAATGACATAACCAGCCTGGTTAATATCGTATCTCCCAACGAAAAGATCTCGGTAGAGTTCGAACTGGACGACACGGGCGCCCCGGTTTATCTGGTTCGCTACGAGGATGAGATCGTGATCGACCGCTCCCACCTGGGGCTGGAATTCCGGGATCAACCCGCCCTGATGCAGGGATTTGAGGTGGCCGAACGCAGTACCGATATTGTCGACGAAAGCTGGGAAATGCCCTGGGGAGAACAGCGGACGGTCCGGAACCACTACCAGGAGATGCGGGTCCGCTTGCGGGAAAAGGAAGCGCCGGCGCGCGCCATGAACCTGTACTTCCGCGCCTACGACGACGGGGTGGCCTTCCGCTACGAACTGCCGGAGCAGGAAGGTGTCGATACCGTCATCATCACGGATGAACGCTCCGGTTTTCAGCTTACCGGCGACCACAGTTGCTGGTGGATCCCCGGCGACTGGGATAGCTACGAGCATCTGTACAATACTACCAAATTCAGTGAGATCGATGCCCTGGCCAAGCGGAACCATCCGAATCTGGCCCAAACCTATATCCCGGAAAATGCTGTCAATACGCCGATCACGATGCGCACCGCATCCGGTCTGCACCTGAGCTTCCACGAAGCCAATCTGACGGATTATGCCGGTATGACGCTGAAAGTAGATCCGGAACAACTTTCGCTGGAAAGTGAACTGGTTGGCTCCAGCCGCCACGGCTATAAAGTGAAACGGGCCCTGCCCTTCTTCACCCCCTGGCGCAGTATCCAGATCAGCGATGATGCGGCCGGACTGATCGAATCCAAACTGATCGTCAACCTGAATGAACCTAATCGGCTTGGGGATGTAAGTTGGATTAAACCGATGAAATACGTCGGTATCTGGTGGGAAATGCACCTGGGAAAATCCAGTTGGGACCTGGCCAGCGGAAAACACGGCGCAACTACCGAAAACGCCAAAGCGCATATCGATTTCGCCGCCGCCAACAATATCGGTGGGGTACTGGTGGAGGGCTGGAATACCGGCTGGGAACACTGGATCGGTTTTGAGGATCGCGAAGGCGTTTTTGATTTCGTCACACCCTATCCGGATTACGATCTGCAGGAGGTGGTGCGCTACGCCCGGGAAAAAGGAGTGGAAATGATCATGCACCATGAGACCTCGGCCGCTCCGCGCACCTACGATCAGCAACTCGATACGGCCTACGCCCTGCTGGAAGAACTGGGGATCCATTCGGTAAAATCCGGATACGTGGGGCCGATCATTCCGAAAGGGGAGCACCACCACGGCCAGTTTATGGTACAGCACTTCCGGCGGGTACTGGAAAAGGGAACTGAGACCCAGGTGGCCATTAATGCGCACGAACCGATCAAACCCACGGGGCTGCGGCGCACCTATCCGAACGCCATTTCCCGGGAAGGCCTGCGGGGACAGGAATTCAATTCCTCTTCCGTGGAAAGGGGGAACCCCGCTGAGCACTTGCCGATCGTGGCCTTCACGCGCATGCTGGCCGGCCCGATCGATTTTACCCCCGGCATGTTCCGGATCAAACTGGCGCCCTACAAGGACAGCAGTCAGGTGAATACCACGCTGGCCCAGCAACTGGCGCTGTACGTGGTGATCTACAGCCCGATCCAGATGGCCTGCGATCTGATCGAGCACTACGAAGGGCAGCCGGCCTTCCAGTTTATCCGCGATGTGGGCGTCGACTGGGACGAAAGCCGGGTGCTGAACGGGGAAGTGGGAGACTTTGTCACCATCGCCCGGAAAGAACGGGAAACCGGCAACTGGTTCGTCGGCAGCATTACCGACGAAGAGGCCCGGACGGTGGTCATCGATTTCAGTTTCCTGGAGGAAGGGCAGCAATACAAAACGACGGTGTACCGGGACGGCGCAGATGCCCACTGGGACCGCAATCCGACCAGTATCGAGATCGAAACGATCGAGGTGAATGCAGCTACCGTCGATACCTTCCAACTGGCGCCCGGCGGGGGGCTGGCCATCAGTTTATTGCGGCAATAGGGGCGTTGCCAAATCCAAATATCCGGCCTTCAACCGATCTTTTGGGGCGTTTTTTAGATTTAAGCTATAGACGGAAGCATTTGGTTAGCTATTGCACGAGTGGTTGATAATCAGTTGAAAAAGGTGTGCAGGCTGGCCCGGAGTGCTCCAAAATTAAAAGCAAAGATCTTATGAAACACCTCATTTGGATAATATTGGCTGTAGCATTTATACAATGCCGGCCGGACGTGGAATTTAACGGCGGGCTGCAGGAAATGGTCCGCGGCAGGGGCGTGGAAATGGACGGCGATCAGCTCGACTCCTCCTTTCTCACGGCGGGGGATCAACTCTATATGGTCGGTCACCAGGACGGTGGTTTCCCGGAATTAAGCCGGCAGGATCCGCAGGAATCGGAAGGTATCTGGGATCACCCGATCAAGCTGATGGACGGTTTTGCCGCATCGGTTTACTGGGAGGACGAATCCGCCTGCCTGATCAAAGCCGACACTTTTGTCAGTTACCCCTTTGCCACCAAGCACCTCTACACCAGTTTGCCCCACGGACTGGCGGTGCAGCGTTTTCAATTTATACCGGATAGAAAAGAAGCCCTCGTCGTGGAGTACAATCTCAGTAATTCCACCAATGAGGATCAGGTGATCAATTTTGCCTGGACCGGATTTTCGGACCTGCGTCCCGCCGCCAACGCCAATGACGGCACGATGACCGACGGGCCGGACCGGGCCACCTGGGAAGAAGACATTCAGGTATGGTCCGTTGTGGACGTTGACAACGGCTGGTACCTGGTACTCGGATCCAGTGCACCGCAAAGCGGTCGCTCGACGGAAGTGGTCAATTGCGGTTACCGTCCGAACGGCCAGGGGACAGCCGTCACCCTGGAATTTTCCATCAAAATTCCTGCGAACAGTACTTTCAATTTACCGATCACCATCGCTGCATCGCGTTTTGCCCTGGAAGAAGCCAAACAGACTTTCGCCCAGGTCAGTCAGGAATCTTCCCGTTTTTTGCGGGAAAAACAAATGCGTTACGATTCCATCACGGCTCAGCGTAACCAGATCCCCGTACCGGAGGATCATTTACAACTGGCACTGGATCACTAAGAATAAGCACTCAAGTCTCCGCAGGGCAGGGGAAAAGAGAAAGGAAGGCAGTTTGCAAAAATTGATTTAAATTTGAATAGCAAATTTATTTCAAGTCATGAAGCATCCTAACCAATTGATCCTTATCTTTTTAATCCTGAATTGTTTCGCTGTTACCGCGATGGGGCAGAGTACCTCCCCGGGCTTTCTGATCTCGCTGGAGGGAGATACCATTGCCGGTACGATCCGTACGGTCGGCTGGAGACAGGCTCCGGATCTGATCAACCATTTTATCGTGGAGACCGGGGAAGCGACTCCCGCAAACTGGGAGGCCAAAGACATCCGGCAGTATACCATCGGTGTTTTACCGGGAGCTACCCGGGGGAAGGGCAGGACCTTCTACGCCAAGGTGTGGCCGCACAACGGGATGCGGCAATTCCTGGAACCCCGGGAGGCCGGAAAAGCCCAGCTATTCGTCGTTCCCGATCCGCAGGCGCTGCCGGACCGTAAAAAGAGCTCCGAAAGGGTGGTCTTTGATCCGGATTTTCAGGCTTCCCGCGACGATGCCTATTACGTGTCCTCGGAGGATACGGAACTGGTGATCCGCCTGGAAAAGGAAAATTACGATCTGATATTGAAGCAGGTCCTCAAGGATTGCCCCTCCGTCACGGATAACATCGGGCAAAGAAAATTCCGCTTTAACAATCTGGAAAAGATCATTGCGCTGTATAACTCCTCCTGCGAGTAGGAGAGGGGCTATCCGATATTCCCGCCCAGCCAGATCAGCAGGAACTGCAAGACCATCATGCCGTCCACGATGCCGCTGAAAAAATAGTCGTGGCGTTCGGGATCCGTGATTATCACCACGGCACCGGTGATCAGCAGACTGCTGATCAGGCCCGCAAAGCCGCCGTCCGAATAGGCATCCAGCCGGTAGGTAAAGGCGGCAAAACCGGCACTGATCACCAGTGCAACGATCGCCAGGATCTTGGATCTGCGTACGCCCAGCACGGCCGGAATGGTCTGTACGTGGTTGGCCCGGTCAATTTCCAGATCCCGGATATCAAAGGGCAGCGTGATGGCAAAAATGAAGAAGATCCGTTCCAGGAACAGGAACAGCAACGGAATGTTGTATTCCAGGCCCAGTTCGAGCGCCGGAATGTAAACGGTGATCCAGGACCAGCAGATCGCAATAAGAAAGATCTTGATGTAATTGAAATCCCGCAGCCTGCGGCCACGCCCGAAGATCGGGAGCACATAGCCCATAGAGATCAGAGCTACCGGCACCAGCGACCACCAGACCTTCCAGGGGAGCTGCCAGGAGAACCACAGGGTGCCTACGCCGGAAAGCAGGGCGTACAGCCCGATATGGGTCTGAAAGCGTTCGATCACAAAGTACCGGCCTTTATCCTTGAATCCTTCGGCCCGACTGAGCCCGACCAGCCGGTGCATGGCGTATAACAGCAGCGTGGCAAAGAACACAAAAGCGCCCAGCGGCTGGAGCTGAAACTCACCGGTAAGCACCAGTTGCGTATGCCAGCACATGGCCGCCGCACAGGCCGCGATCCATAAGTTGCTGTATAAGATCAGGTTGATGAGTGGTCGTAGCACAATACTCGGTCTTCAGTCTGGGGTACCCGGCTACTGCCTGCTTGTTCGCCGAAAGCCGTTTACCGACAGGAGCGCAACTGCTTACGGCCGGATCGGCGCATCTGACCGGTCCCGCTGAGAGTGGTTGCGATACACTCCTCCTTCTTCCTTACGGGAAATGCACAAAATAGCGCCGTACTCCAGCGGATGTGCTCCGTAAAAACCGCTTCCGAATACCTCAAAAATATTTAAAATTATGGCCGTTCTCAATTTTGAGCAGGGTTTCGTAGATCAGTTTGATTACGTTCTTCACATCATCCTTGTGGGCCATTTCTACGGTCGTATGCATATAACGCAGCGGAAGGGAGATCAGTGCGGAAGGAACCCCTCCGTTGGAATAGGCAAACGCATCGGTATCCGTGCCGGTACGCCGCGAGGACGCTTCCCGCTGGATGGGAATATCGTTGGCTTCGGCCGTTTCGATGATCAGACCGAGCAATTTGTTGTGGACGGCCGGAGCGTAGGTCACGGACGGACCTTTGCCGGTACGTACATCGCCGTGCTTTTTGGGTTTGATCAGCGGCGTATGGGTATCGTGGGTAACGTCCGTAACGATGGCGACGTGCGGCTTGATGGTGGCGGCGATCATCTCGGCTCCGCGCAAACCGACTTCTTCCTGTACGGCGTTGACGATGTATAAACTGTAGGGGAGTTCGATCTCATTCTCCCGGAGCAGTCGGGCTACCTGGGCGATACAGAACCCGCCCATGCGGTTATCCAGGGCCCGGCCGACGTAGTAGCGATCGTTCAGCACGAGCATTTCGTCTTCGTAGGTGATCACACAGCCTACATGAATGCCCATCTGTTCCACTTCTTTTTTGGAATCGGCACCCACGTCGATAAAGACGTTGTGCGGCTGGGGAGTCAGTTTGGCATCTTCACCGGAGCGGGTGTGGATGGCCGGCCAGCCGAATACGCCCTTGATCACGCCCTTGGGCGTATGGATATTGACCCGTTTGGAAGGAGCGATCACGTGATCGGACCCGCCGTTGCGTACTACATTAATGAATCCGTCGTCGGAAATATGGTGCACAAACCAGGAGATCTCATCGGCATGCCCTTCGATCACCACGCGGTAGTCCTTACCCGGATTGATCACTCCGTAGACCGTACCGTAGTTATCCAGTTGCCATTCGTCGATGTAAGGTTTGATATATTCCAGCCAAAGTTGCTGACCGGGCGCTTCAAAACCAGTGGGAGAGGGATTATTAAGATATTTTTCCAGAAAAGCCTCAGCATCCTTTGTAATGAGCTTCATGTAGTTTTTTCTTGTTGATTTTGGTTTCCGTTGCTACAGAGTTATAGTTCAAAATTAATAATATACTCTGATTCGGAAAGATTTTAATGTGAATAAAGTGATCGGGAGGCAGGCGCCGGCGGATATACCAATTAGCGGCTTTTGCTTCTGATCACCTAATTACTAAACCGGATGCTCCAGGCTTTTGGATCCTGTTGCCACTCCTGTAGTGTCTTTAACTGGTCGTTAGTGATGTATTTCTGGTTCTTGGCCTCTTCCAGCAGAACGGGGTAGCTGCTGAGCGTACCAAAGGGGCAGGAGGCGGCTTCAAAGGCCGATTGGGCCTGGGGAAAACCGTAGGTAAAGATGGCCAGCACACCGCTGACCTGATATTTCGCTTCCCGGAGCGCTTCTACTGCGGCCAGACAACTGCCCCCGGTAGAGATGAGGTCTTCGATCACCAGGAGTCGGGCGCCGGAGGCCATTTCTCCTTCGATCATGTTCTGCCGGCCGTGCCCTTTGGCCTTGGAACGAACGTAGATGAAGGGCAGTCCCAACCGGTCGGCCAGCAGCGCTCCGTGGGGAATACCGGCAGTAGCTACTCCGGCTACGCCGTCAACGGGGCCGAAATCGGCTGCCTTTTCGACGAAACAATCGATCAGGAAACTCCGCAGATCGGGATGAGACAGGGCCAGCCGGTTATCGCAATAAATGGGAGACCGTAGCCCGGAGGCCCAGGTAAATGGGTTTTGCGGGTTCAGCTTAATTGCATTTATTTGCATCAATCGTTTGGCTACTTCGGCTGCAGTACTCATATCCGGGAATTTTCTGAGAGACTGTTTGAAAACTTCTGCTGCCGGAGAAAAACCCGGATTTTGGCGTCAATTGAAAGCTATTTTTCACTGCATAGCCCAGCTACGGAGTTAAAAATAGGTGCAAAGTGGCGGCAAAAGCCGCGTTTTGTAACCCAGTGAGAGGTTTTCAAACAGTCTCTGAGCGTCAATTAAAGGCAGCAAATGTACAAAATCTATATAAATGATACTCCGCTATTATTGATCCTTCAGCCGGAATCGGGCCTTCCGCCGGCCGGGGAGGACGATTTGGTGGCCCGCTATCCGGGAAAGTCCAAATT
This sequence comes from Flavilitoribacter nigricans DSM 23189 = NBRC 102662, assembly GCF_002646595.1. Classification (GTDB taxonomy): domain Bacteria; phylum Bacteroidota; class Bacteroidia; order Chitinophagales; family Saprospiraceae; genus Flavilitoribacter; species Flavilitoribacter nigricans. Next base: position 116,031 of record NZ_PDUD01000022.1, on the reverse strand, counting down.
TCTGCTCCACTACGTGAACATGCTGGAAAATACCCGCCGCTGGGATCAGATCCGTCTGTTCAGTCCGGATCCGGCGGGCATGTGGTCGGATTTTCAGAAGCATTTCGACCGCGAAGAGACGGCCGGACTGGTGATCACCAACGATAGTGGAACCATGCTGTTCCGCGTAGACGACTCCCGGCGCAGTTTGCCAGTCAGCGAGATAGCACCCGGCTGCACCGCGGAAGAAACGGCCCGGGAAATTGCCCGGGATCTGACGGGAATTGACGATTGGCCGGCAAGTAGCGAACTCCCGGCCACCTACCGTACCCTGCGGCGGGAAAAACGGCGTATCCTGCAGCGGACCCACTGGTATCGGATGACCCCGGAGCGGGAGCTACCCGACCTCGACCCGGAAAGTTTTGAGTGGGTGACTGCTGATGCTATCCGGCAAATGCCCTCCTCGATCCCGGCGCACATTCGATCTATACTGACGTAAGACCGCTTGGGTGCGGAGGGCTTAGGCCCCGTCCGGAGTGATTGAATTGGGGTACCGTAAAGACGGACCGAAGGGATTTCGGAAAATACCCAATCACTTTGTGCCGGGAAGATATTTCCGGAGTAGGGTGATTCGTGCCGAATACCGTCATGATTATAGCGGATATTTCGTGGCTTAAGCTTATATTTGCCGCTGCATGGCAAACCAGAAGGTTCGTCATACGTTACCCTATAGGAGATGATTGCTTATCTTCCACTACAAATCGCCAACTTGGCTAAAACTCATAAGAAAAGATGGATACAGCTGTTGAAAAAAAGAAAAGAGGTAGAAAGAAAGCAAACCAGTATAGTAAAGAAACTTATCTGGAGTGGTACGAATTGATGCTGCGCATTCGCCGTTTCGAGGAACGGGCTCTGATGATGTACGGTCAGCAAAAAGTACGTGGTTTCTGTCACGTTTATATCGGACAGGAAGCTCTTGCGGCCGGTATTGAATCTGCCATCCGTAAAGAAGATGCGATCGTGACGGCTTACCGCCAGCACGGGATCGCTCTGGGACGCGGTGTGACTTCTAACGAAGCTATGGCCGAGTTGTTCGGTAAAGAGACCGGTATCGTGAAGGGTAAAGGTGGTTCCATGCACTTCTTCTCCGCCGAGAATCGCTATTTCGGAGGTAACGGTATCGTGGGGGCTCAGATCCCCATCGGCACGGGAATTGCCTTCGCCGAGCAGTATCGGGGTACCGATAATCTGTGTGTGACCATGTTTGGTGACGGTGCTGCCCGCCAGGGTGCGCTGTACGAATCTTTCAACATGGCCATGAGCTGGAAACTTCCGGTACTTTATATCGTAGAGAACAACGGTTACGCCATGGGTACTTCTGTAAAGCGGACCTCCAACGTAACCGAGCTGTATAAGATCGGTTCGGCTTTTGATATGCCGAGCGAAGTAGTGGACGGGATGACGCCCGAATCCGTACACGAAGCCATCACCAAAGCGGCGGAACACATCCGCGCGGGCAAAGGTCCTTACTTCCTGGAGATCCGGACCTATCGCTATAAAGGACACTCCGTTTCCGACCCGGCCAAATACCGGACCAAGGAAGAGGTGAAAGAATACATGGATCGCGACCCGGTGAAGCAGACCGAAGCCAAGATTCTGAAGGAAGGTATCGCTACCGAAGAGGAGATCAAGGAGATCAAAGCAAAAATTAAAAAAGAGATCGACGAAGCCGTGAAGTTCGCCGAAGAGTCCGATTACCCGGATGCTTCCGAACTGTACACTGACAACTACGTACAGAAGGATTATCCCTTCATTCGCGACTAGGATTTCTTAAAAAATATACCCTACGGTGAGTATCAGTTTTGCAGGTACTCACCGTTTTTTATTGCGGAAGGTGCAACATTCAATAAAGTTTGTTTATTTTTGCGTGGCTTTTTTGGAGCTCGTAAATGTAAGTGCTTATTAATCAAGCGAAAATAAGATTTTGAACCAATGGCAAGAAGAATAAAGAATCGGAAGCAAGCGGATGAGACCTTAGTGGATATCGTGGAGGTACGCGATCAGGCGCAAGGTTTTTTTGAGAAAAATCAGCGTCTGGTGTTTGGTTTTGGTGTGGCCCTGATCCTCGTTTTCGGCGGCCTGCTGATCTATAAGAATTTCTATCAGGCCCCACGTGAAGCGGAGGCCATTGATCAAATGAACCTGGCTCAATATCAGTTTGAGCGCGACTCTTTCGCACAGGCACTGACCAGCCCGGGCGTGGGTAGCAGCGGTTTTCTGGATATCATTGACAACTACGGCGGTACGGAAGCAGCCAACCTGGCGCACTACTACGCCGGTATCAGCTATCTGAACCTGGGGCAATTTGAAGCCGCAGCCGATTATCTGGAAGATTACGATCCTTCCGGAGATATTCTCCCGGTGATGAAATTCGGAGCGCTGGGCGATACCTACTCCGAACTGGGACGTATGGACGACGCACTGAGCAGCTATAAAAAAGCCGTCAACCAGAGTGATAACTCGGTACTGGCTTCTTACTACCTCAAAAAACTGGGGATGCTGCACGAAAAGCAGGGCGATCTGGAAGCAGCCCGGGAAGCTTACGAACAAGTAAAAACGGAATATCCCGATTCACCCTACGCATCGGATATCGATAAATACCTGACCCGCGTGGCTGACGCCAGCTAAGATCGCCGGCAGGAAGTTCTATTGAAGGAAAATTCTTTGGCAAAAAAAGGTGAGACCGTTCAAACAGTCTTACCTTTTTTTGTTTATTAACGTAAGCGTGCCGCTTGCCGGCCGCTCGTCAGAACAATTTTTGCAGAAAGAGAGGTGATAATCCTGCCCTCTGGGCTACTATCTTAATGAAAGCCCGGTGGCGAGTGCAGGGCTGAGCTTATGACCCGTTCCGGTGTTACTCTCGGGCTGTTCGTTCAGCGTGGAGCGTGTCCTTTTCCTTCCGGGTATTCCATCACCAACTCACGGATAAAAAACAATTCAACATGGCAAGTGCACTGAAAAATTTGTCCCAATACGACGAAAAAAATATTCCTTCCGCGGAGGAAATGAGCTTCGGAATTATCGTTTCGGACTGGAATTCGGAAATTACCCACGCGCTCTACGAAGGCTGTTTTGAAACCCTGGTCAAGCACGGAGCCGATCCCGTAAAGATCCATACCGTGCAGGTACCGGGCGCTTTCGAATTGCCGAGCGCCGCCAAGATGGTAGCCAGCTACCTCAATCCGGATGCCGTGATCTGCATCGGCTGCGTGATTAAGGGCGAGACCAAGCACGATGAGTACATCAACAACGCGGTCGCTACCGGCCTCACCAATCTGGGCATGGCCATGGGCAAGCCTTTCATCTACGGTGTACTGACGCCCAACACGGAAGAACAGGCTAAAGAACGTGCCGGCGGCAAACACGGCAACAAAGGCGTGGAAGCAGCCGTAACCGCCCTGCGGATGGCGGCGTTAAAAAAAGAACTGAGCAAAAGCGGCAAGCGCCCTCTGGGCTTCAACTGATCGCTTCGCTACAGCGTTTACCAGAACAGCTGACTGACCGCCGAAACTTGGTATCCGCAGACCGGAAAGGAAACTACAGACTAACCAATAAATACCAATTATGAAATTAAGGATCATCGAAACCGGATTGTTTAAATTGGATGGAGGCGCCATGTTCGGGGTAGTCCCGAAAGTAATGTGGAAGAAGATCAATCCGCCCGATGACCATAATCTCTGTACCTGGGCCATGCGCTGCCTGCTGGTGGATACCGGCGACCGGCGTATCCTGATCGATACCGGTATGGGAGACAAGCAGGATGAAAAATTCCGCTCCCATTTTCATCCGCATGGAGATACGGATCTGCTGCTGTCTCTGGCCAATAAAGGTTACACGCCCGCCGAGATCACCGATGTACTGCTTACCCATATGCATTTTGACCACGTTGGCGGGGCCGTTCGTTACGTAGGGGAGGATCTGGTGCCGACCTTCCCGAATGCTACTTACTGGACGAGCGAAGCTCATTACAACTGGGCCATGGATCCGAATCCGCGGGAGGCGGCTTCTTTCCTCAAGGAAAATATCGAACCATTGCGGGAAGCCGGCCAGCTCAAATTCATCCCCGAGTCGGAAAAGGATGTAGAGTGGATACCCGGCATCCGGCTGCGTTTCGTTTACGGCCATACCGAAGCGATGATGTTGCCGATCATTACGTACAACGGCCGGACGCTCGTCTTTTGTGCCGATCTGATCCCTTCTGCCGGGCATCTGGGACTACCGTACGTAATGAGCTACGATCTGCGCCCCCTGAATACCATGGACGAGAAGAAACGAATGCTGGAAGAAGCACTGGAACACCATTACGTATTGTTCTTCGAGCACGATCCCCGGATCTCCTGTATCAGCATACAACGCAACGAAAGGGGCCGGATCGCCATGAAGGAAATGGTGGATGCGGAACAGCTTTTCGGCAGTTAGTGTCCGGTGGAAACGTTTGAATGTTAGAACGTTAGAACGTTAGAACGTTGGAAGGTGGAAATGTTGGAAGTATCCGGCCACAAAGTACCTAACCATCTTGGTGTCGTGCTTGTTGTTGCTTTCCGATGTTACGGTACTTTGTGACTGATCTTCTTATTTACTCTTGTAGGCCAGTAGTCGTAGGGCGTTGCCGACGACTACCAAGGTAGAGCCCTCGTGGGCGATCACCGCCGGTCCGATCTCCGCTACGCCCAACAGCGTCAGGGGTACCAGAATAGCTACCATTCCCAAACTGATCCAAAGGTTTTGTTTAATGATCCCCTTGGCTTTCCGGCTGAGACCGATAGCGAAGGGCAGGTTATCCAGTTTATCGGCCATCAGGGCGATGTCTGCGGTTTCCAGTGCGACGTCCGATCCGGCGGCCCCCATGGCGATGCCGACGGTACTTCTGGCCATCGCCGGTGCGTCGTTTACCCCGTCGCCGACCATTGCAACCTGACCTTCTTCCTGTTTCAATTTTTCAATGGCGGCCACCTTATCCTCCGGCAGCAGGCTGCCCATCGGGTCGGTAATCCCCAGCTCTTTTCCTACGGCGTCCGCTACCTTCTGGTGATCACCGGTGAGCATGATCATGCGGCGGATACCGCGTTCCTTCAGTTTTTGCAGGGTTGTTTTTGCTTCCGGCCGGGCGACATCCATCACACTGATCACGCCGAGGTAACGACCGTCTTCGTGCACGATCATCGCCGTATTTCCACCCGCTTCCAGTTCACTCATTGTCCGGTCAATATCCGATGGGATGGCTTCTCCGGTCAGTTCCCGGAATAATCTGCGGTTTCCGATATGGACGGTTTTGCCGGCCAGTTGGGCTTTGATGCCTCGGGCGGTTAGTGCCTCCAGGCCCTGGGCTTTCGGCAGCGCGTCGTCCTGGAGGATGGCCTCACCTCCTTCCACTATAGCGGCAGCCAGGGGGTGATCACTCAGTTGTTCTACGGGTACAGCCACCCGCAACAGCTCTTCCTCCGAGACCCCTTTCTGGGGAACTACTTTCGTTAATTTCGGTTTGCCTTCCGTCAGCGTTCCGGTTTTGTCAAAGGCCACGGCATTGAGGCTGCCGAGGTCTTCCAGCGGTCGCCCGCCTTTGATGAGAACGCCCTGGCGCGCGGCCCGGGCCACTCCGGCCAGAACGGCGCTGGGGGTAGAGATCGCCAGCGCACAGGGAGACGCGGCCACCAGTACGGCCATGGCCCGGTAAAAACTGGCCGAGAACGGTTCGTCGATCACCAGAAAGGCAAAATGCAGGAGCGCTACCAATACGAGCACCGCCGGCACAAAATAGCGTTCAAACTTATCGGTGAGGTGCTGGGTTGGAGACTTTTGGGTTTCGGCTTCTTTCACCATGGTCACCAGTCGGGAAAGCGTACTGTCCCGGGCGGGTTTGAGCACCTTTATCTCCAGAACGTTGCTGCCGTTGATGGTACCGGCAAAGGCCCGGTGTTCTGCTGGTAAGGTTTGCAGGTCCTGCTCCTGATTCGGATCGGATACGGCGTATTTATTTACCGGAACACTCTCTCCGGTGATCGGAGCCTGGTTGACGGCACTGTTCCCTTTGATTACGACACCGTCGGCCGCGATCTTGGAATTGGGCTTTACGACGATGATATCGCCCACTGCAAGCTGCTCTACCGCTACTTCTTCCAGTTCATCCTGCCTTTTGAGCAGGGCCGTGGGTGGGGCCAGTTCGGCCAGGGCGGTGATGGATTTCCGGGCCCGGTTCATGGCGTAATTTTCTAGGGCGTGCCCCAGACTGAAGAGGAAAAGCAAAAGGGCTGCTTCCTCCCATTTGCCGAGCGCTGCGGCTCCGGCCGCGGCCACCAGCATCAGAAAGTCTATTTCGAATTTGCCCTGACGGATGGTGGCAATCGCCTCCAGCAAGGTAAAATAACCACCGAGGATCAGGGCGATGATAAACAAGGCGGTCGTCACCCATTCTGCCCCAAAGCCAGTAAGAGAAAGAAGCAGCCCGGCTAGCCAGAATACCCCGCTACCGATAGCGAAATAGAGTTCCGTGTACTCGCCGAGAAAACCTCCGTGCTGATGATCGTGTCCGCCTCCGTGTTCCTGTTCGTCGTGATCGTGTCCATGATCGTGGTCGTGGTCATGATCATGGTCGTGGGCTTCGGACGGAACGGTTCCGGCATCTTCGACCAGGGTTAATCCGGACTGTTGAACGGCGTTCTGGATATCTGCTTCGGAGATCAACTGGCTGTCCCATTCAAGCCGCAGGCTGCCGGCAACCGAGGCTACCGCTTCGAGTATCCCTTCCCGGTCCAGCAGGTCGCGTTCAATACGACGGGCGTGCCGGGCGTGCCGGATCCCTTTTACATCCAGTAACGAATGGCGGAAACGCCGGGTCAGGCCGGCACCGCTTTGCTTCGCAATACTTTTTACTTTTTGCAGGGAGATAAGTTCGGGATCGTAGTGCAGACAGAGCCGGGCCGGATCTTTTCCTTCCAGGTGGGCCCGGTCAATACCACTTTCATCTTGTAAACGATCGATCAGACGGTCAACGCATTGGTCCTTTTCGTGGGGAATATCGGGTAGCAGTACGGGGAGCTCCAGTTGCAGTTTTTGCATGTACAGGGTGGTTTGGTGTTACAGCCTAGTTCTTTTTTTGTAAAACACCTGATGACGGCGGGATGTGCTTTTCCCACCCGGTCAATTCCGGATTTCCGGTAGCGTCACCCTTTATCTCAACTTTATCATTTTATGTAGCGTCCGGTAAATAGAATAAGAAAATGGACATTCTGGATTAATACCTGGCCAGGGCTACGCCCTTCGATGTAAACCCTGTTACTGATCTACAATTATTTTCGCAGCTACGCCACTGACATGGACAAGGGCATCGCCCTGGAGATAAAATGAGATTCCTCCATCAGGTGAAACGGCGAATTCAAAGAGTGATTTTAAGCCATCCGGTTGACGAGAGTACGTTTTAAGATTAGCTTACAGCTTTGCGAGGGCCGTGAGTCCTATCACTGAAAATGCTGAAATCCAGGGTTTCTCCGGCAGCAGAAGTTTTCAAACTTCTCCTATTTTTCCAGCAGCCATCCCAAAATGTTTTGAGATGGCTGCTGAATTTCTTGAAACTGCTTATCCTATACTTGACAACATGTGACTTTGTGCAGTATAACTAACTCAACCCCAATCAGGGATCTGCAGTACCCTAATACCCCTTGGCGTCATCATCCGTATTGCGGGGATCGGCTACGCCGTGCAGCCGGCCGTCTTCCAGTACCTGGATCGCTTTCACCTTGGCGATGGACTGTACTTCGCGGAAACTGTGCCCCATGCCTTCCAGAGCCGTTTTCAGCTCCGGCGAAAAGCCGCCCTCTTCCACCATGATCACGTCCGGCAGCCACTGGTGGTGGAACCGTTTGGCGCCGACGGCCGCTTCCAGATCCATACCGAATTCGGCTACATTCAGGAAAACCTGCATAACGGCGGTTATTATGGTCGAACCGCCGGGAGTACCGAGTACCATAAACAACTTGCCGTCCTTTTCAATAATGGTCGGCGTCATACTACTGAGCATACGCTTGTTGGCGGCCACGGCGTTGGCTTCGGCGCCGATCAGCCCGAATTGATTAGGAACGCCGGGTTTGACACTAAAGTCGTCCATTTCGTTGTTGAGGAAAAAACCGGCACCGTCTACCCAGACCTTACAACCGTAGTTGGAATTGAGCGTCGTGGTGACGGACACGGCATTGCCGGCGCCGTCCACCACGGAAGTATGGGTGGTTTCAAAACTTTCGATGCCAACGGTGAAGTTACCCGCCAGGATATGATCGCTCGTAGTAGCGCTGTCGGTCTGGAAATTCAGCATGCGATCCAGCAGGTACTGGTCGGCCAGCAGTGAATCGATCGGCACGGGATAAAAGTCCATATCTCCCATATGCTCGGCCCGGTCGGCGTAGGCGCGTCGGGCTACTTCCGCCATCAGGTGGACGGCCTCCCGCGAATGAAAACCGTAGTCAGACAGCGGATAGGGTTCGAGCATCTTCAACATCTGCAGCAGGGCCACCCCGCCGCTGGAGGAAGGCGGCATCGAGATCACCCGGTATTGTTTATAGGTATCCGTCAGGGGCGTACGCCATTTCGCCTGGTAATTCTGGAGATCCTGCGGAGTGATGATGCCGTTGCCTTCGGCCATTTCATCCGCGATCAGGCGGGCCGTCTCGCCACCGTAAAATCCGGCAGCACCCTGATCCCGGATACGTTCGAGTGTCTGCCCTAATTCCGCTTGCATCAGCAGATCACCTTCCATCCAGTTTTCTTTCAGGAAAGGGTTGGGGGCTTCGTTGTATTTGTGAAAGTCCTCCTGGAAGCGGTTCAGCCGGTCGGCTTCTTCCTGGGAAACGCGGAAGCCTTCCCTGGCCAGCTCGATGGCCGGTTCGATCAATTGAGCGATGGGCAGCTTCCCGTATTGCTGGTGGGCAGCGAACATGCCGGCTACCGTACCGGGTACGCCGGCGGCCAGGTGGCCGCTGGTACTCAGGCCATCGATCACATTCTCCAGGCTGTCCAGATACATATTCCGGTTGGCGGCCGCCGGGGCCTTTTCGCGGTAGTCGAGACTGGCGGTCTGACCGTCGGATTGCCGGATCACCATGAAGCCGCCGCCGCCGATGTTACCGGCGCGGGGGTAGACCACAGCCATGGCAAATTGAAGCGCAATGGTGGCGTCCACCGCATTGCCTCCCTGCCGGAGCACATCGATCCCAACCTGGGTAGAAAGGGGGTGCGGACTCACGACCATCGCCGAATCTGCCACTACGCTTTGCGTAATATTATAGAGCGGAGTATCGGCCTTGCGGCACTGCAAAAAGAAGATTGCAGAAAAAAAAATAAAAAAAATGTAGCGTTGAAGTGTTTTTGGCACGGTGCTTGCTATTGTATTAAATGAACAAAAAAACTAATCTGTTAGAATGCATTGAAAAAGAATCTAAGTCGTTAATCCTTACTTTTCAATGAGTTGGGAGGAGGTTTAGGAAGCATGCATCAGCGGGTTATGAAAACTATTCCATAGCTCCCAAACCGATTCGATCTTAACAATTCCCAGTGTAAAATCTACTCTGTGTCGGGCTTGAAGTATGACCCTGTCCTGCTTCCTGGAAAGGCATAGTGTATCACGAGAATGAAGATCGTAAAAAAAACCGATTTGCTAAAAAATATAAGTGGATTCCTGATCGAGATGGGGATCCTGACCAACTTCAAAGGGATGAATGTGTTCCAGATTTGCAGTTGCGCGACGGCGCAGCTGGAAGGGTGTGGCCTATTTCTATAGGAGATGGATTATCACTAGTTGATGTTCCAAGGCTGCACCCCTTTTTTTCCCTTTTGTACTAAAATTTACCAGCAAATATTTACCCAATATCAAAACCATTCTACTCCGCTCTTGGGTCGTAAGCGGTTGTGGGATGGTTTTTTTGTTTTTGGTATAATGTTGGAAAGTGGAAACCTTGGAAAGTGTTTACGTCCGTAAGTGGATGGGTAGAGCAAACGACCATAAGTACGTCCCTATGATCGTTTGCTCCGGGCTGACCCTATTATCGACCTTAATCTATATTACTTTTCTACCGGGAGGTGCATACCGATCTGGTACGAAGCGCCTTGCTGATTATTTCTTCAGCAATTGCCGCGAGATCACCAGTCGCTGAATTTCCGAAGTACCTTCCCCGATCGTGCACAATTTGGCATCGCGGTAAAATTTCTCTACCGGATAATCCTTAATATAACCGTAACCACCGTGGATCTGTACCGCCTCATCGGCGATCTTTACGGCGGCTTCGCTGGCGTAGAGTTTCGCCATGGCCGAAAGTGTGGTACTGCTTTCTCCGGAATCCTTGATCCGGCCGGCCTTGCGCGTCAGCAATTCGGCGGCTTCGATCTGGGTGGCCATATCGGCCAGTTTGAAGCTGATGGCCTGGAATTTGGAGATCGGTTTGCCAAACTGTTCCCGTTCCTGCGCGTAGCGGAGGGACGCTTCGTAGGCGCCTTTGGCAATTCCCAGAGACAGAGCAGCGATCGAGATCCGGCCGCCGTCCAGTACTTTCATCGCCTGGATAAAACCGTCACCTTCCGATCCCAGCATCTGGCTTTTGTGGACCCGGCAGTTATCGAAGATCAGTTCGGCCGTTTCGCTGGCCCGCATACCGAGTTTATTTTCTTTTTTTCCGGAAGTAAACCCGGGCGTGCCCTTTTCGATCACGAAAGCGCTCATCCCGTGGCTGTCCAGCAGCTCGCCCGTACGAACGATCACCACGGCCACATCACCGGATTTCCCGTGGGTAATGAAGTTCTTGGCTCCGTTGATCACAAAGTGGTCGCCGTCCTTTTCGGCAACGCATCGCATCCGGGCCGCATCGCTACCCGTATTCGGTTCGGTGAGGCCCCAGGCACCCAGCCACTCGCCGGTAGCGAGTTTCGGCAGGTATTCCTGCTTCTGCTCATCCGATCCGAAAAGTAGGATATGATTGGTACATAAAGAGTTGTGCGCCGCCACGGACAGGCCGATACCGCCGCATACTTTGGCAATCTCTTCAATAACGGTAATGTATTCCTGATAGGACAGGCCGGCTCCGCCGAAGGTTTCGGGCACCAATACGCCGAGGAAACCGAATTCTCCCATTTTGCGGAACAGGTCCAGTGGAAAATGTTGTTCTTCGTCCCATTCCAATACATGGGGACGTATATAAGTTTCCGCGAAATCGCGGGCGCTTTCCTGGATTAATTTGAGGTTTTCGAGGGTTTCTACGTTCATGAAATCCTTTTTATATAATGCTTTAGCATATTAAATACGCCAAGCTGTGAAATTGTTCAATCAGTTGCGACCACCTTCCTCCGGTTCGGAGATCACTCCGGCCCGTTCGTCCCACTCCAGCGCCTCTTTCATTTTGTGGTAGATCTGGGTATTTTCGTAAATACCCGAAAAAAGCCGTGCGCCGGGGCCGTAGGCAAATACCGGGATCATGGCCGCGGTATGGTGGTTGGTGGTAAAGTCCAGCCGGAGCCGGTTCATTTTGGATTTGTCGTTGATAGCAACCCCTCCGGTCTCGTGGTCGGCCGTAACGATCACCAGGGTATCTCCGCGCTTTTTTGCGAATTCCAGGATCTGGCCGATGGCCCGGTCAAAGTCCAGCATCTCCTTGATCATCCACTGGGCATCGTTCGAGTGGGCCGCCCAGTCGATCTGGGAGCCTTCGATCATCAGAAAAAAGCCTTCATCGCTTTTCTGGGTCAGGAACTGCGCGGCGATCTGACTGGCGTAGGGCAAATAGTTACGCCCCAGGTTGACGCCCGAGGGTAAGTTCTCCGCCGTGAAAAAGGCAAACTTCTTACCGAGATCCATCCGGACCCGGTGCACGCTACCCTGGGTGTAATCGTATACGAGATAATCCTTGTCTTCCAGTTCCTTGCGCAGATTGCGCTTGTCAAAAGAGCGATCGATGAAGTAGGAGAGTCCCCCGCCGATAAAGATATCGATATCGGTCTCCAGAAAATCCGCTGCAATATTCTCGTTCATTACCCGCAACGGCTGGTGAGCGATGAAAGCCGCGGGGGTGGCGTTGGTGATCTGGGAGGTCACGACCATGCCGGTGGCCAGGCCGCGATCTTCCGCTTCTTCGAGGATGGAGTAACAGGGTAGGGTATCGGCGGTGAGGCCAATGGCATTATTGTAGGTCTTTACTCCACAGGCAAAGGCGGTTGCTCCGGCGGCAGAATCGGTAATGAGATCGCTGGCGGAGTGGGATTTGTGAAAGCCCACCACCGGGAATTGCTCCAGGTTCAGCCGGTTGTTGTTGCTGTACATGCCGGCGGAGATCTGACCCAGGCCCATACCGTCCCCGATCATCAGAATGACGTTTTTGGGCTTGGCCTGGATCGGAGCGGTGTACGAGGCGTCGACTACCGAAGAGGGGACCGGCTTACAGCCAAGTACGATCAATAGAGAAAAAATGTACCCTGCAAAGGTTCTGCTCCAAGGCATTATCCTTGATTTTAAAATGGTTAGCGTGCTAATTTACCCTGCTTACTTATCTAACTTGAACAAGCATGTAGCTCATTTGTTATAAAATTAAATTCTGTTTACAAATATTTAACTACCGGATGTTAGAATTTAATTTTGAATCATTGTAATTTTGAGGCCGATATGGCCACCGTAAGAAATGTACGTGTTCGGGCGGCTGTTCGGTCTTTGTTACGCTTATTTTTGAGCTAATTACAAAGGTAATGTTAAAATTTTAGTTTCAGGCAACTAAGCCAAAGCTGAATCGTCCTTATGAGTACAAGCTACTTTTTTATACCGACTGTTAAAAACTTTTTAAAAGCTTATTTTTTATGATCACCCGACTTACGTTACTTGCCCAAGCGGTGAGTAGATGGCTGGTTCTACTTGCCATGCTGGTATCTATTGGATCACCGGCGAATGCTTCACCTGCATCCGAAACTGATAACCGTCAAACGGTCTTCGACCTGCTATACGGGCAGGAGATCGTTGATGTCACCCTAGAAACGGACATGGTCCGGCTCATGGAGAACATCAAAACCGACAACTATCAATCGGCTATTTTTACCTTCAACAACAAACAAGGCGAATCTCTTTCCTTTCAGGCAGAAATCCGATCCCGCGGGAACTTCCGGCGCCGGGTCTGTGATTTTCCACCCATCAAGATCAAATTTCCTAAAGAGAAGTTAGTAGGAGCAGACATTAAACCGCATAACAAACTCAAACTGGTCACCCACTGTCTGGATGACCGCAACGCCGGCCAGGAAAATCTACTGAAGGAATATCTCGCTTACAAACTGTACCAGGAACTGACCGACCAGTCCTACCGGGTCCAATTGGTGCGCATCAGCTACGAAGACACCAAAGGCAAAGTCAGCCGGGTGAAGCGCTACGCGATCATCCTGGAAGACACCGATGAAATGGCCGAAAGACTGGGCGGCGAAGAGTGTGACTGCCTGAACCCGCAAAAAGAGCAACTCGACTTGCGGCTGGAAGGTATCCACGCTATGTACCAGTACATGATCGGCAACGAAGACTGGAGTATTGCCATGAACCGCAACCTGAAAATGGTGAAACCACTGGACGGACAGCACTGGAAACCGGTGCCTTACGATTTTGATTTCTCCGGTCTGGTCAATGCGTCCTACGCGTTACCCAATACCCAGATGGGACTGCGTTCCATTCAGGATCGCCTTTACCTGGGCATGCCGATCGCCGATACGGAACTGGAGTACCTGTTCGAATATTTTCGCTCTAAAAGAGGCGCTCTGGTGCAAATTGTAGAGGATTGCAAATTCCTCAGCCGCAACGGCCGGAACGAAGTGATCGACTACCTCGAAAGCTTCTATCTGACCATCGATCAGATGGAGGACGTGGTGAGCACCAATATGTATCAGGCCATGAGCAGCAGTACACCGCCGCTGGACGGCGACCGGAAAGGAATGAATTCCGGTAAATAAATACCGATACCTGCCGGCCTTTACCGGATAGGGGAGAGGGCGTTCTTGCTTGGCAAAGAACGCCCTCTTTTTTTGCTCAGGGGAAAGGTGTTGCAAAAGGATACGGTGGGAACTGCAACAGCTATAAGCATCCCGAAAGGCTGGAATTGGTAAGTTGGCGACCTGGAAAAATCGGGTGCCGGTTTTTTTCTTTACGAAAAACCGCTATTTTGAAGTTTATAACTCAATAGCTCTCTGATCATGCCTAAAACGCCCACGCTCTTAAGCATTCTGCTGGCTTTGACGCTAGCTGCTACGAATCTATTGGCCTACTCCCCGCACGCAGGATCTCCTCCGCCGGACCTAAACGTTCCGGTTTTTGTTTGTGATCGCGCTACCGATTCCCTGTCGCTGGTCCAGTTTTACCAGGCGCTGGACGGTCCCAACTGGAAGACTACCTGGGATCTGAACCAGCCTATGGAAACCTGGTACGGTATAACCTTAAACGCCGCCGGATGTGTAGAACGCATCTCCCTGGGCAATAACGGTCTCACCGGCACTTTAATCGATCTGAATTTACCGGAGTTGGACGAACTGTATCTGATCAATAATGCGATCGTCGGTTCGATCCCGGACTTTTCACAATTGCCTGCTTTGAGGAGTCTTTATTTATCCTTCAACGACCTAAGCGGGCCGGTACCGGATTTCTCCGCCTTGCCAATTTTGCGAAGCCTTTATTTATCGGGAAACGAACTGAGTGGTACAATCCCGGACTTTACCAGTTTACCGGCCTTATTTTATTTGGTGTTAGAACGCAACCAACTGGAAGGAGAGATACCGGACTTCTCCAATCTGTTTAATTTGCGAACGCTGGTTCTGGCGGATAACCAGCTTTCGGGCTGCCTGCCGGACTTCACCAATTGTGGGTCTTTAGACTTTATCCGGGTGGAGAAAAACGATCTTTCCTGTACCGTTCCGGCCTACGCGCATATCCTGGGCCTGGACATGTTGCTCCTGTACGATAATCAATTCACTTTCGAAGATATCCTACCGAATCTCGAAAGTATCCAGGCTCTGATCAACAGCAACCGCTTCGATAATCAGAGCCCGGATACGCTGAGGTACGAACCACAGCAGCAGATCTATGCGGATACCACCATCTATGCCCTGGATGGCATGCCGGTAACGATAGACCTGCAAATTGATGATACGGTTTCCACCAGTCAGTACGATTGGTTTAAGGACGGCGTGTATTTTCAGACCGTCATGGGGGATAATGAGCTTCATTTTGCCAACTTCACGGCCGCGGATGTGGGGATCTACCATTGCCAGATCACAAATCCCAATGCACCGGACCTGACGCTGGAAAGTAAACAGATCTTCCTGGAAATGGCTGGCGCTACTCCCTGCCGACAGGCAGATTCCCTGATGCTGGTCGATCTGTACCAGGCGCTGAACGGACCCGGCTGGACCAATAGTTGGGATCTCAATCAACCCCTGGAAAATTGGTACGGAGTGGAGCTGAATGTTTTTGGATGCGTGCTTACTCTGGACCTGGATTATAATCAGGTAGCCGGCGTATTGCCCACGCTGAATTTTGCCCAATTGAGGCTACTAGATCTGAGCCTGAATAATTTGAACGGCACGGATCTCTCCGGATTTGTCGGGACCTCCAGTTTGCCGAATTTGAGGGAGCTTAACCTTTCCTGGTGTAATTTATTTGGGACCTTACCGGATTTCGCGGGGATGCCGGAACTGGATGTCCTCAATCTGGATAAAAATAACTTTAGCGGGGAGATACCGGACTTTATAGCTTGCCCCAAGCTGAGCGCTATTGCTTTAGCGGAAAATGCTTTGACCGGTAGCATTCCCGGATTTTCCCACCTGACTGAACTTAGATTCCTGAATCTCTATCAAAATCAGTTGGACGGGCAAATACCGGAGTTCGCCAATGCGACTAAGCTGGAATATCTGGTGTTGGCGGATAATAAATTGAGTGGATGTCTGCCGGCTTTTGCCAATTCTCTCGAATTGAATACGATCATTGTAGCGATCAATGAGCTGGACTGTCTCATTCCCTACTACGGCCATCTTCCCAAATTGCGGGAGCTAAATTTCCGCACTAACCGGCTGACGTTTGAGGATATCCTGCCTACACTGGCCGATAATACGGCGCATATTACCGGCATCGGCGGTGGTCCGGTCGTGTACATTCCCCAAAAGATGGTGCCTTTGCCCCCAGTGGTCAGTAATTACGAAGGAGAATCGGTAACCATTGATCTACTGGTGGATGATGCGCTCTCCGCCAATGTGTACCAGTGGTACCGCGGAGAGAATCTCCTGCAGGAGATCCAGGGGAATAACGAATGGACCCTGGATAATCTGGAACTGGCCGACGCCGGTTATTACTACTGTGTGATCACCAATCCGGATTTGCCCGATCTTACGCTTACCAGTGAGGAGATACAGGTTTCCGTCAGTCCCCGGCCGGAATGTATGGATAATGTCCTTACCGTAAATGAAGATCCAATCCCCGAGGGAACCAGCTGGATAGCGGCGGATACCCTGAAATCCAGCGGCACGATCAGCATCGGTGCCGACGGGGTAACCTTCATCGCCGGGAAAACCATCCGCTTATTACCGGGTTTTCAGGCACCCGCCGGTTCGGTGCTCCGGGCTTACATTCTGGAGTGCGAACCGCCTGCTCCCGTACTCAACGCACCGGAAACCGGCACCCTTTCCGTTGCGGAGACCCCGTCCGGCATCGTTCCCGGGAAGGCGACACTTACGGCCTATCCGAATCCGGGGCGGCAACACATCCAGTTGCAATACTTTTTACCGCAGGCCACGGATCTTCAGCTGTTGATCACTGATCCAAACGGTACCGTGATCCGGAACCTGCACAACGATATTGCCAGAGGGGAGGGGAGTCACACCACTGCCTTGGACGTGACGGCCCTGCCGGCCGGGATCTACTACGTACATCTGGTGACCGGCCATGAAAAGATCACCACCCGGATCGTCGTATTTCATTGATACTATCGGTCGATAGGTACGATTCCCGATTGAATTAAACCCTCGCCTTCGTAGGATTAACCAATTGATCGGCACTGGCTACCGATAGCCGGCGCTATGCTGTTTTACAAAACGGCAGGAGCTCTCCATAAGCCGTTGGACCCTCGTAGCAAAATACTGTTTAGCTATGGATACACTCCTGCCAGAAATAGCAAAACTCCAATAGTATCAAATCCAAAACGTGTGATTGATCATCCGGTAGGACTACCGGTTACAGGATAGAATAGCGGTCAGGATGGTATCGACTTATTTGTGCTGTTATAATAACCGCTATAGTCCAAAGATATCAATATCTTCGGACAAAACAAAGTGTTTGCGAAATTTATTCAACAATATATTTACAGGCTCCTGGTCCGGCCTCCGTCGATGGGCAGATTGATGCCGGTGATGTAGGATGCTGCCGGACTGGCGAGAAAAGCGACACCGGCGGCAATTTCGGAAGGTTCGGCGAAGCGGCCGACCGGGATCTCCCGGGCCATATCGGCGCTCATCGTTTCGGAGTCCAGATCCCGTTTTTCCGCATTGGCGTCGATGATCTCCTGCAGGCGACCGGTGCTGGTCATGCCCGGTAGTACGTTGTTGACGGTAATACCGAAGGGAGCCAGTTCGCCGGCCATGGTTTTGGCCCAGTTCGCCACTGCTCCCCGGATGGTATTGGATACGCCCAGGCCGGGGATCGGCTGCTTGACGGAAGTAGAGATGATGTTAATGATGCGTCCGTAGCCGGCGGCCTTCATGCCCTTGATCACCGACTGGGTCAGGATGTGGTTACAGATCAGGTGGTTGTGGAAAGCCTGCTGGAATTCGGCGACCTTGGCTTCCGTGATGGGTCCGCCCGCCGGTCCGCCGGTATTATTGATCAGGATATGGATGGTGCGACCGGAAACCAGACCCGTGATCTTTTTCTTCAGATCCTTACTATCGGTAAAATCAGCCTGGAGGAAATCGTGTTTCTGATCCTGGCTGTGGTCGAGCTCCTGTACCAGTTCGGTCATGATGGTCGCGCTCCGGGCAACCAGGGTAATATTGGCACCCAATTGGGCCAGGGCGACGGCGGTTGCCCGTCCGATACCTTTACTGCTGCCGCAAACCAGGGCGTTTTTACCGATTAGGCTGATGTCCATATTTGATCCGAAGTTTTGTAGAGTAGAAAATGTAGGGGATCAATATAAGATAAATTTTCCGTTTTGCTGCGGGAGCAGGTGAGCCGGAAGCAGCTAAGCATGACGGACTTGGTGATCAGCAATTCCTGGTGCGCGCCCCGGGCTACCGGCGCCGCCGGGCCGGATCGATTCGGTAATACCCCTTTCGGGGAACTACCGGGGAAATAATTGGCGTTTAGAAGGTTAAGCCGGACCCCGGAAGGCAATCCGCCGGACGAAACGGCGTTCAATTTTGAAAAGTCCGGTATGTGTTCTGACAAAAGGAAATTTGGGCTATATTTGCCCAGCTAATGTGAAAAGATTTTGGCAGACAGTTTAGTTATTATTCCTACTTACAACGAACGAGAGAATATCGTTCGAATGATTCGCACCGTCATGGGGCTGGAAAAAGACTTTCATTTACTGATCGTGGATGATGGTTCCCCCGATGGCACTGCCGACCTGGTAAAAGGCCTCCAACAAGAATTTCCCGATTCCCTCCACATCGTCGAACGCAGCGGAAAGCTGGGTTTGGGCACCGCTTACATCACCGGATTCCGCTGGGGGCTGGAACGCGAATACGAGTATATCTACGAAATGGATGCCGATTTTTCCCACAATCCCAACGATCTCCTGCGCCTCTACGCAGCCTGTAAAGAAGAAGGTGCGGACGTAGCCGTGGGATCGCGCTACGTCACCGGCGGCAAACTGGCCAACTGGCCCGCCGACCGGGTATTCCTTTCCATCGGAGCTTCTTTTTACGTTCGCATGATCACCTGGATGCCGGTAATGGATCCTACCGCCGGCTTCATCTGCTACCACCGTAAGGTACTGGAAACCATCGATCTCAGCAAGATCAAAGCCATCGGCTATGCCTTCCAGATCGAAATGAAATTCGCCGCCCGCTGTCTGGGTTTCAAGATCGTGGAAGTGCCCATCACTTTTACCGATCGGGTAGAGGGTGTTTCCAAAATGTCCAGCGGTATCATCAAGGAAGCCATCCTTGGCGTATTGCGCATGCGCTGGCGCAGCTTTTTCTCCAGCTACCAGGGCTGATCATTTGATCATTGGATGATCTAATGATCAGATCATCCAATCATCAGATCATCCCATCATCAATTCCCCCCTTCCCACCTTTTCCCACCATTTTTTTGAAAAAAAATTTCCCAGTCGGAAAATTTAAGTTTTACTCCCGGTCGACTGCGCTATGTGGTTGATTATCTGCTGCTTTCTCTTGGTTTTCCTGGAGGTCTGGCTGACTGCTTGTGGAGCACGGGGAGTATGAAATCCGGCCTGGGTTCACAAATAGCTTGCCTTTTGTTCACTATTTGTTGACAGGCGATTGAACTTTTTGGGAAAATGTGGAGTTGAACCCAAAAAAAAGTGGGTGAAAGTGGTAAAATGTGTCAAAATGTAATACATTTGAAAATCCATAAGTGTAAACCGTGGCATTTAGACAATTATTAGGCGAGTATGACTGCAAATTAGACGCCAAAGGGCGGATGCGGCTTCCCTCCGGACTGA
Source organism: Flavilitoribacter nigricans DSM 23189 = NBRC 102662 (assembly GCF_002646595.1). Classification (GTDB taxonomy): domain Bacteria; phylum Bacteroidota; class Bacteroidia; order Chitinophagales; family Saprospiraceae; genus Flavilitoribacter; species Flavilitoribacter nigricans. The sequence continues at coordinate 96,325 of NZ_PDUD01000022.1, read as the reverse complement.
TCAACCAGCTCGGGGAAGGAGAGAAGCATACGCTGGTCATCAACCGCGGATTTGAAAAATGCCTGGTGTTGTATCCGGAAGATGTTTGGAAAAAGATTTCCGGAGAGATCGATGCACTGAATATTTACAACCGGAAAAACCGGAACTTTGCCCGGTACTTTTACCGGGGTGCACAGGAACTCACTATGGACAGCGCGGATCGTATTCTGCTGCCCAAGCGCTTGATGGAATACGCCGGAATTGAAAACGAAGTGATCCTTTCCGCCTACAACGGCCGGATTGAAGTATGGGCTCAGGATGAATACGATCAGATGATGGAAGACGAGCCGATGGACTTCTCGGATCTGGCGGATGAGGTACTCGGTAAGATCGGTCAAAACAGCGAAGAATGACCTACCATGTACCGGTAATGCCAAAAGAGTCGATCGAGGGATTGGCCATTGCGGAAGCGGGCGTTTTTGTAGACGCTACCTTCGGCGGCGGCGGACACTCCCGACTGATACTGGAAGCGCTGGGTGACAAAGGTCGCCTGTTGGGGTTCGATCAGGACCAGGACGCACTGGGAAACGTGCCGGAGGATGAACGCTTCACCTTCGTACAGCACAACTTCCGTTTTCTGCGTCGCTTTTTGAAATTATACGGTATCCGGCAAGTGGACGGCATCCTGGCCGATCTGGGGGTATCTTCCCACCAGTTGGACGAGGGAAGCCGCGGGTTCTCCTACCGCTTCGACCACGACCTGGATATGCGGATGAACCAGAATGACGGATCAACCGCCGCGGATGTGCTCAATACCTACCTGGAAGAGGATCTGGTTCGGATCTTCAGTGAGTACGGCGAGGTGCGCAATTCCAAGACCCTGGCGGCGGGCATCGTTCAGGCCCGGCAGGGGAAGAGCATTCGCAGTGTGGACGATTTTTTGTCGGCTATGGATCCCTTCGTGCGCGGCACCCGCTGGAAGTATCTGTCGCAGGTTTTTCAGGCGCTGCGTATCGAAGTGAACGATGAGATGGCGGCGCTGGAGGAATTTCTGGAGCAGAGCCTGGAAGTGCTTAAACCCGGCGGCCGTTTGGTGGTGATCTCCTACCACTCTTTGGAAGACCGGCTGGTGAAGAACTTTCTTCGGTCCGGAAACTTAAAAGGAGAACAGGAAAAAGATTTTTACGGCAATATTTACCGGCCGTTTAAAGTAATAACTAAGAAGGCATTATTGCCCCGCCCCGAAGAGATTGAAGTCAATCCGAGAGCCCGCAGCGCCAAGCTGAGGGTAGGGGAGAAAAAAAGTGAGGAATAAGCGGGGCCTGAGGCCCGGAACGGGTGATCATCCCGGAGCCCGTGTCCCACGCCCCCCACACCCTCTGCCTCCCGCAACTTAATTTAAAAATAGCAGTAAGCTATATATATAGGTGGTATGCAAATACCGGTAACCAAATATCATGGCCAAAAAGAAAACTACAGGATTTAAAGAAATAAGCCAGATGCCGGCCGAGTGGATACTCCGGAATCTGATCTTTATTGCTTTCCTGGGGTTTCTGGCGGTGATCTATATAGCCAACTCGCATTTGGCGGAACGCAATGTGCGGACCATACAGATGCTGGAAAAGGATATCAAGGAACTGCGGTGGTATTACATGTCACTGGAGTCCGAAAATATGTATAACAGCCTGCGCTCCGAAATTGCCGATAAGGTAAGGGGTGACGGCTTGCGTTTGCAACGGGGTAAACCCAAAAAAATCGTAGTGGACGACGAGGATGGACGTTAAAAATGAAGTTTTATACCGGGTGTATTTCCTGCTGTTTGGCTTGGTGATACCGGTAGCCGTCCTTCTGGTTTACCGAAGCATAACCATTGGTATCGTGGAAGGGGAGGAGTGGCGAAACCGCGCCTTACTGGAAAACGTGATCAAAGAACGAACGATTGAGGCCGAAAGAGGCAACATTCTGGCGGAAGACGGCAGCCTGCTGGCAACTTCCGTACCCATTTTTGACCTGTATTTCGATCCCTACGCCCCGAGCGATGAGGACTTTTTGGCCAATGTGGATTCGCTGGCCGTATCCATGGCCCGATACGTGGACAACAGCTACACCGTCGGTGGTTACCGCAAATACCTGATGGAATTGCGGGATACGGCGATCAACCGCAGCCGCCACGTACTGATCAAGCGGAAAGTCTCGTACAACGAGAAGCGCTTCATTCAGCAGTTTCCCTTGTTCAATCTCGGCCAGTTCCGCGGAGGTTTTATCCCGGAAAAGCGCAGTGAACGCGTACGTCCCTTCGGCCTGCTGGCCCGGAGAACGATCGGCTGGGTACTGGACGGTGCCACCCCGATCGGATTGGAAAGCAGCTTCGACGAAGAGTTGGGCGGCGAACCCGGCAAAGTGATGATGATCAACGTGGATCGCCGGCGGGACCTCTGGAAACCGATGGATGACCTGACCGCCGTCGAACCCCAGATCGGTGATGACGTCGTTACGACCCTGAACATCAACATTCAGGATATTGCCGAGGAAGCGCTCTTGCGCGGTATGCAGAAACACGATGCCCAATGGGGCACCGCTATAGTCATGGAGGTGAAGACCGGAGCGATCCGGGCCATCGCCAACATCGGCCGGAACAACGGTTCCTGGCTGGAAGATTACAACTACGGAATCGGAAAATCGACCGAACCCGGCTCTACTTTCAAACTGGCCTCAATGATGGCCATGCTGGAAGACGGCTTCGTCAAGCTGACCGACTCCGTGGACATTGAAAACGGACAGACCCAGTTCTACGACGTAACCATGGATGATTCCTCACCCATCAGTTACCGGCTGGATTCCATCAGTGCCTACGATGCTTTCATTATGTCCTCCAACGTGGGGATGGCCAAACTGGTCAATAAGCATTACGGTGAAAAGACCAGTGCCAATAATAAGCTGGGTGCAGAAGCTTTCATCAACCGGATGAAACAATTCAACCTGCACCTGCCGACGGGCATCGAGATCGAAGGGGAAGGTAAGCCGCTGATCAAAGAGGCCTACAGTACCGAAGATTACTGGAGTGGGATCACCCTGCCCTGGATGGCGATCGGTTACGAAACGAGACTGACCCCGCTGCAGATGTTGTCCTTCTACAATGCAGTTGCGAATAACGGGAGATTGATGAAACCCTATCTGGTACAGGAGATCCGCCGCTTCGGCGAACCCGTGGAGCATTTCCGCCCCACGGTAGCCAAGAAAAAGATCGCCGAACCGGAAACGATCTCAACCGTCAGGAAACTGCTCGAAGGCGTGATCGAAGAAGACCGGGGTACGGGCCATGATCTGCGGACGGATCGCTACCGCTTTGCCGGAAAGACCGGTACCGCGCAGGTTGATTACGAACGGGGATCCCGGGGTACCCGCGTCGGTGGGCACCAGGCTTCTTTTGCGGGCTATTTTCCCGCCGAAGATCCGCAGTACTCCTGTATCGTGGTGATCAACAAGCCGCGGCAGGGAGGTATTTACGGTGGGGATGTGGCCGGACCGGTCTTTCGCGAGATCGCCGACCAGTGCTTTTACTCCCTGATGGAGCTGCACCGCCCGATGAACGCCGGCCCGAAACCGGTTTACACCACGGCCACGCTGCCTTCGGGAGATATTGGCCGGGCGACGGACTTTCACCGGATCCTGGATCAGCTGGATATCCAATTTTACGGAGATCCCGCCACGGAGCTGGGCGTATTGTCCGCAAAATCAGACAGTCTGATGCTGTACCGCCGCACCATACTCGACGATCAGGTGCCGAATGTAGTGGGGCTGGGTTTGCGCGACGCCTTATACGTCCTGGAAAACCGGAAACTGAAGGTCGAATTCAACGGAGTGGGCAAAGTGGTGAAACAGTCCATACTTCCGGGAACGGCCCTGAGAGGCCAGACGATCTGGCTGGCTTTGGAATAATAATCGCCACCCCGGTTTTATCCGCCAGGCGGGGCGCACAAATAATTTACGGGAAAGAACATTTTTTCTGATCCCGAATCGAGAACTTCGCAGCTTTACGCCCAAGCGGTAAACCATTCAAGCGAAAAGCATGAAGCTGAAAGAAATAATTAAACACCTGAAACTGAAAGCAGTATCGGGAGATCTTGATAAACCGATCACCAGGGTAGATTTTGATTCCCGTAAAGTGCAGGCCGGCAGTCTGTTCGTAGCGGTAAGAGGTACCCAAACCGACGGACATCAATACGTTGACAAGGCTATTGCACTGGGTGCCACCGCCGTCATCGGCGAACAGCAACCTACCGATTTTCCTCCGGAAGTCACCTTTATTACCGTAGAGAACAGCCAGCATGCGCTGGGTATGGCGGCTACGGCCTTCTACGATCACCCTTCCCGTCAGCTGAAGCTGGTGGGGGTGACCGGTACGAACGGCAAAACCACCATGGTCAACCTGCTGTACCGGCTGTTTACCGATCTGGGATACCGGGTCGGCCTGCTGTCTACCGTAGGCAACCGCATCGGCGACGAGCAGCTGGCGGCCACGCATACCACACCGGATGCTGTGAGTATCAACGCACTGCTGGCGCAAATGGTAGACGCGGGCTGTGACTATGCCTTCATGGAGGTAAGTTCCCACGCCGTACACCAGGAGCGCATTGCCGGATTACAGTTTGTCGGGGCGGTATTTACCAATATCACCCACGATCATCTGGATTACCATGGCACCTTCCGGGCGTACATCGATGCGAAGAAGAAATTTTTCGACGATCTGCCAAAGGAGGCTTTTGCGCTGGTCAATGTGGATGATAAGCGGGGCATGGTCATGGTGCAGAACACCCGGGCTAAAGTACACCGTTTCAGCCTGCGGGGTCTGGCCGAATTCCGGGCCCGCATTCTGGAGAATTCTATCACCGGTTTGCAGATGGAACTGGATGGTCAGGAATTTTACGGACGGCTGGTCGGTACCTTCAATGCTTACAATCTGCTGGCCGTCTACGCCACCGCCGTATTGCTGGATCAGGACCGGATGGAGATCCTTACTCTGCTGAGCAATCTGACGGCCGCCGAAGGACGCATGGAATACCTGCGGCAGGCGGAAACGGGCGTTACCGCCATCGTGGATTACGCCCACACGCCGGATGCGCTGGAAAAAGTGCTGGAAACCCTGAATGACCTGCGGGAAGGCAGTACCCGCATCATCACGGTAGTGGGCTGCGGCGGGGATCGTGACCGGGCCAAACGGCCCAAAATGGCCAGGATCGCCTGCGATCTGAGCGACGAAGTGATCCTGACCTCCGATAACCCCCGTTCGGAAGATCCGAACGCCATTTTGGAGGAAATGGAAAGCGGGGTTCCGGCCGGCGCCAAATCAAAAGTGCTGAGTCTGGTAGACCGGAGAACTGCAATCAAAACCGCCGTAAAACTGGCCAGGCCGGGAGATCTGATCCTGGTAGCCGGTAAGGGGCACGAGAAATATCAGGAAATAAAGGGCGTAAAACACCCTTTTGACGATAAGGAAATTCTTAAAGAAGAGTTTCAAGGATAAAAGGCGAGCTTTTCTAATTTTGCGCTTTGTAACAAACTTTGAGATACACACATTATGCTAATTACATTCTTGGAGTGGTTCAGAGAAAATGTATGGGACTTTCCCGGCGCGGGATTGGTCAACTACATCACCTTTAGGGCCGGGCTCGCTGCGATACTTTCATTGGTCATTTCGATGATCTGGGGAGGTCGCGTTATCCGCTTTTTGAAAAAACGACAAATGGGAGAAACCGTCCGGGATCTCGGCCTGCAGGGCCAGAAAGCCAAGGAAGGGACCCCGACCATGGGCGGAGTGATCATCATTATGGCCATTCTCATCCCCTGCATACTGGTCTGCCGGCTGGATAATATCTACGTCATTATTATGATCATCTCCACATTGTGGATGGGTGTTATCGGTTTTGCCGACGACTATATAAAGGTGTTCCGCAAGGACAAACAGGGCCTCAAAGGCTATGTGAAGATTCTGGGACAGGTCGGACTGGGCCTCATCATCGCACTCACTATGCTCAATAACGACCAGATCGTGGTGCGTATGGATGTTTCAACGGCAAAGGAACTGGGACTGGAAGACCGCATTGTCGGACAGGTCGATCGCACGGAAAGAGATGGTGAATTGATCGAGGCAAAGGGAAATTATAAAGCCCTGATCACCAATGTACCGTTTACCAAGGGAAATCGCTTGGACTATCATAATCTCATTCCCCTGCCCAAGGAGCAATCCCGCAAATGGGTAGGGCTGTTATTCATCCCTCTGATCATTGTGATCGTCGCGGCCGTTTCCAACGGGGCCAATCTGACGGATGGCCTGGACGGACTGGCCACGGGAGTGTCCGGAATTGTGGGATTGACGCTGGCCGTTTTTGCCTACGTATCCAGTAACGCCATTGCGGCGGATTATCTGGGGATTACGCAACTACCGGGAACGCAGGAACTGACCATTTTTGCGGCCTGTTTTCTGGGAGCCTGTCTCGGATTCCTCTGGTACAACTCCTATCCGGCTACCGTCTTTATGGGCGATACCGGGAGTCTGACGATCGGAGGCATCATTGCGGCCATGGCGATCCTGCTGCGGAAGGAACTGTTGATCCCGTTCATTTGCGTGATCTTCCTGGCGGAAAACCTGTCGGTTATGATGCAGGTGGCCTACTTCAAGTATACGCGTAGAAAGTACGGTGAAGGAAGGCGGTTATTTTTAATGGCCCCGCTGCACCATCACTACCAGAAGAAAGGCGTACCCGAAACGAAGATCGTGACCCGATTCTGGATCGTCAGTATTCTGTTTGCGGTATTTACCATTTTGACCTTGAAAATCAGATAAATGCGAGTGGTAATTCTCGGGAGCGGTGAAAGTGGCGTCGGCGCAGCGATCCTGGCCCAAAAGCAAGAATTTACGGTGTTTGTTTCCGATCGAGGGAACATTCAGGAAAAATATAAAGCCGAACTGGAGTCCCGCGGTATTCCCTACGAGGAAGGCCGGCACACGGAGGAAAAGATCCTCTCGGCGGACGAAGTGGTCAAAAGCCCGGGTATACCCGACACGGTACCCCTGGTGCAGCAACTGCTTCGGCAGGGCACTCCGGTGATCTCGGAAATTGAATTTGCGGCCCGCTATTCCCGCGGCACCTTTATCGGTATCACGGGCAGTAACGGAAAAACGACCACCAGCACCCTGAGCTGGCATCTGCTGAAGGGCGGCGGATTGGACGTTACGCTGGCCGGTAATGTCGGCAGAAGTTTTGCCTGGCAGGTTGCAGAAGCGGATACGCCCTATTACGTGCTGGAGCTGAGCAGCTTTCAGCTGGACGGTATCCGGGCATTTCGGCCAAAAGTGGCCATGTTGCTGAATATCACACCGGACCATCTGGACCGGTACGACTATAAATTTGAAAACTATATCCGGTCGAAGTTCCGGATCGGCCTCAACCAGGAGCCATCGGATCATTTCCTCTACAACGGAGATGACCCGAATATCGGGCAGTACCTGGAAGAACTGGCCGGCCCGGCGCAGCGGATCGCTATCGACCGGGAGCAGATCGAAGGATCGCTCTTAAAAATTGACAATCATCAATACGATCTGGCGCCCACGGCGCTGCGCGGTCGGCACAACGCGATGAACGCGCTGTTCGCGATCCGGCTGGCGCGACTTTTCGGTATCGATCCGGAAGTCATTCAGGCGGGCCTGGAAAGTTTTGAGGCAGTTGAACACCGGCTGGAAAGGGTAGCGATCATCGATGGTGTGGAATACATCAACGATAGCAAAGCGACCAATGTGGATGCCGTTTTCTACGCGCTGGAAGCCATGGAACGCCCGGTAATATGGGTGGTCGGCGGCCAGGATAAGGGCAACGATTACGAACCCCTCCTGCCGCTGGTGCGAGACAAAGTGAAAGGCATCGTTTGCATGGGCGTCGACAACAGTAAGATCATTGCCGCTTTCGGCGCGCTGGACAAACCGACGGTAGAAACCGGTTCGGCGAGCGAAGCGGTACAAGCGGCAGCGGAAATGAGCGGGGAAGGAGATATCGTTCTGCTTTCTCCGGCCTGCGCCAGTTTTGACCTGTTTAAAAATTATGTAGAACGGGGGCGCCTGTTCAAACAGGCCGTATTAGAACTGCAATAGCGAATCAATAGGGTAGGGACCGATGAAGATCCGTCACTACCACCCAAAATAAACCATTGTGACACCGGAAAAGTGTCAACATCGCGTCCGACCTGCGGTCGGAGCAACAACGTGAGAAAATGTCGAATATCGCAGCACGGATCTATGCAGAGTTGAAGGGAGACAAGGCCATTTGGTCGGTGATGGTCCTGCTGGGGATATTTTCCATACTGGCCGTTTACAGTGCTACCGGCTCCCTGGCCTACCAACAGGACGGGAACACCGAATTCTATCTGTTCAAGCACTCCGGCCTGCTGGCAGTAGGTTTTCTGCTGGCTTATCTGGGGCATTTGATCCACTACATGAAATACAACCGCTGGGCTCCGGTGCTGCTGGCACTATCGATCCCACTGTTGATGATCACGATATTTTACGGCGCCGAGATCAATGACGCCAGACGCTGGATAAAGATCCCGTATACGTCTTTGACATTTCAGACTTCCGATCTGGCTAAACTGGCTCTGATCCTGTATGTAGCCCGCTCCCTGACCTCAAAGCAGGATTACATCAAGGATTTCAACAGTGCCTTTTTGCCGATCATCATGCCGGTACTGATCATTTGTTGCCTGATCGCACCTTCGGATCTGTCGACGGCCATCATGCTTTTTCTGACCTGTGTCTTCATGATGTTCGTGGGTCGGGTGTCCCTGCAATACATCGGTTTACTGCTCTTTCTGGGAGTGGTGTCTTTTGCCCTGTTGTATGCACTCGGGGGCTTTTATCCGGATCTGATCCGATCGACGACCTGGGTCAATCGCTTTCGCGAATTCATGGACGGACCCGATCAGATCTACCAGGTCATTCAGGCGAAAATGGCCATTGCCAACGGGGAGTGGTTCGGAATGGGGCCCGGTAACAGTATTCAGCGGAATTTTCTGCCGATGTCCTCTTCGGATTTTATCTACGCCATCATCGTGGAAGAATATGGGATCATCGGTGGCGCGTTCCTGATCTTTCTCTACGTGTTCCTGTTTTTCCGGGTGACACGGATGGTAACCAAAAGTCCGAAAGCCTTCGGTGCGATGGTGGCCATGGGATTGAGTATACTGCTGGTCACGCAGGCCTTTTTGAACATTGCCGTTGCCGTCAATCTGGTACCGGTAACGGGACTGACCCTGCCGATGATCAGTCAGGGCGGTACTTCGATCATCTTTACCTGTATCGCCTTCGGGATCATCCTGAGTGTGAGCAAGTACATCGATGCGAGCACCGGTTAACCAAAAGAAAAAAAGTAGTGTCCGTGGTGAGCGCACCGCACCGCTACAACATAATATATGGCAAATCGAATCATCATCAGCGGCGGAGGAACGGGAGGACATACCTTCCCGGCGATCGCCATTGCCGATGCGATAAAGGAAAAAGAGCCGGAAACAGAAATTCTGTTTGTCGGAGCGAAAGGAAAGATGGAAATGGAAAAAGTGCCCAAAGCGGGCTATCCCATCAAAGGATTGTGGATAAGCGGTTTCCATCGAAAATTGACATTGCGGAATTTAATGTTTCCTCTGAAGCTGCTGACCAGCATGCTGAAGGCCTGGAGTATCATTCGCGATTTCCGGCCGGATGCAGCGGTAGGGGTTGGCGGTTTTGCCAGCGGACCGGTACTGGATGTCGCCAGCCGGATGGGTATACCCGCTCTGATCCAGGAACAGAACTCCTACGCCGGAGCGACGAACCGGATCCTGAGCGGTAAGGTCAATCGCATTTGTGTGGCCTACGATCACATGGAGCGATACTTTCCCGCTGATAAACTGGTACTGACGGGAAATCCCGTGCGCAAGGACATGCTGCGGGAACAGCCCAGTCGGGAAGAAGGAGCGGCCCATTTTGGATTCAATCCCAACCAGCCGATCCTGTTCATTTTCGGAGGCAGTCTGGGAGCCAAATCCATCAACGAGGCCATGGCGGCCAACAGCGCGATCCTGGCGGACAAACCGGAGATCCAGGTACTGTGGCAGATGGGGAGTCTCTACGTGGAAGATTTCGGCGATTGCGCGACGGCCCAACTGGAAAATGTGCGGGCCGAGGCCTTTATCGACCGGATGGATATGGCCTACGCCATGGCGGATCTGGTGATCTGCCGGGCCGGCGCCCTGACCATCTCGGAACTGGCCCAGCTGGGACAACCGGCGATGCTGATCCCCTCGCCGAACGTGGCGGAGGATCATCAGACCAAAAATGCGATGGCACTGGTGGAAAAAAACGCCGGGGTGCTGCTGCCGGATCCCGAAGCAAAAGAACGGATCATCACCCGCGCCATGAGCCTGCTGGCCCAACCGGAAACGCTGGAACAGCTCGGCAAAAATATCCGGACCATGGCCCGGCCGGATGCAGCCGCCCGGATCGCAGCGGAGGTATTGCAGCTAATTGAGAAAAAAGGTGGACGATAGGCCTTAGCGCGGATCGCACCATCAACCATAAAGAGCATTGGAAGCACTTGAATTAACAACTATAAAAAAAGCCTACTTCGTAGGTATCGGTGGGATCGGGATGAGTGCCATTGCCCGTTATTTCCACAAGCGCGGAGTGGCCGTTTCCGGCTACGATAAAACCGCAACCACCCTGACCAGAAAGCTGGAACAGGAAGGCATGAAAATTCACTACACAGAAGATGTTTCCGCTATACCGGAGGGGATCGATCTGGTGGTTTACACCCCGGCCGTTCCGGCTAACCACGCGGAGTTACAGCATTTTCGGAAGTTGGGTTTTCCTTTGAAAAAAAGAGCAGAAGTGCTCGGGATCATCAGCCGAAGCATGCGGACCATCGCTATTGCGGGTACGCACGGCAAAACGACCACATCCAGCATGGTCGCCCATGTACTGCAGACCGGAGGCATCGACTGTACCGCCTTTTTGGGGGGTATTGCCGGTAATTTCGACTCGAATTACGTACTGGGGCAAAGTGAATGGATGGTCGTGGAAGCTGATGAATACGACCGGTCCTTTTTGCACCTGTCGCCCGATAAGGCAGTGATCACTTCCATGGATCCGGATCATCTGGATATTTACGGAGATGCGGCGTCGATCCTGGAAACAGGATTCCTGGCGTTTGCCCGCCGGCTGAAACCGGGCGGGCAGTTGTGGGTGCAGCACCGATTCACCGGTGAATTCGGGGATTTTCCGGAAGTGATGAGCTACGGCCTGGACGGCGGCAATTACCGCAGCGAGAACCTGCGGGTGGAAAACGGCTTTTTCACTTTTGATTACCGGAGTCCGCAGGCGCACCTGAAGGGCCTGGAACTGGCCCTGCCCGGCGCGCATAATGTTGAAAACGCCACGGCTGCCATTACCATTGGTCTGGAGTTGGGATTAAGTGAAGATGCTATCCGGCGGGCACTGCGAAATTTTAAAGGTGTGAAGCGGCGTTTTGAAACCATCTTCCGGGACGGTCAACGGGTGTATATCGATGATTATGCCCACCATCCTTCGGAATTGCGCGCGGCTATAGCGGCCGCCCGGATGTTGTATCCGGGTCGAAAACTGACGGGGATCTTTCAACCGCATCTATACTCGCGGACGCAAGATTTTGCGGACGGTTTTGCCGATGCCCTGAGCGCCCTGGATGAGATCATCCTGCTCGATATCTACCCGGCCCGGGAAGCGCCGATACCGGGAGTGAGCTCGGAACTGATCTTTGATCAGATTGATAATCCGGCAAAAGAGCTGGTCACCAAAAGCGAGCTGATGAGCCTGCTGGCCGGTAAAAGCCCGGAAGTACTGCTGACCCTCGGGGCCGGAGATATAGACACCTTTGTGGAGCCGATCGCCGATTGGCTGAAAGGGGAATAGAGAAAAAATAGAACGTTAGGATTCGGATCGTATCCGGTCCGACGACTCAATAGCGAAACTAAATGATGCTAAAACAAAAACATATCCGACAGTTGCGAACCCTCGGTTATCTGACCGTGGGGCTGCTGGGTATTTTGTTGATCATCTCGGCGGTAGAGCGAAAAGGGGAGAACCGGGTAGTGGACGTACTGGTGGATGTTGAAAAACTACCGGACGGCAGCATCCTGATCAAAAAGGAAGACATTCTGCTGGCCATTGACCGGAGTTTCGGTTACCCGCTGAATTCCATTCCCGTAAGGGAAGTGAATATGGAACGCCTCGAAAGAGTGCTGGAAGAAGACCCTTTCGTGCTGGATGCCGAAGCGTATATAGATGCCAAAAATCAACTGTCCATCCGGGTCGTACAACGCGAACCGGTGGTACGGGTGATCGATAATAACGGATTGAATTATTATATGGATGATACCGGGGTGAAGATGAAGACCTCCCAACACGCTTCGCCCCACGTACTGGTGCTCACGGGGAATATCCCTCCGCATACGACCGATTTCCTGGAGCCCAAGAAAGAACATTTACTGAAAGACCTGTTCTATCTGGCGCAGACCATCCGGGAAGACAGCTTCCTGGAACCGATGATCGAACAGATCCATGTCAGTAACCGGAATGAAGTGACCCTGGTGCCCAAGATCGGCAATCAGAAGATCTTTTTCGGTCGCCTGCGCGATCGGGAAGATAAGTTAAGACGGTTGAAGATATTTTACGATGAAGCAGCTCCTTACGAGGGTTGGCGAAAGTACCGCTCCATCGATCTGCGCTACGACGGCCAGGTCGTTGGAAAACGATAAAATAACTTTTTGTATAGTAAAAGTTAGATGGATAAAAATTTTAAACAATAATTTGTATTTTACAGCACCTAGTGAATGAAGAACTACACAAAATGCGAATATAAGTGAAAGGGAAAGTTGGTGTAAGTTTTTGACAGACAGTGACTTGTTTTTTGCTTTGATTTCAATTTTCGTTTCATCCGCTAAACTCCGAAGGGACCACCATGAACTAGCCCGGGAGCCAAAACCGACAAACTATGGATTATAAATCTTCAAACTCAGAACTCGTTGTTGCTCTAGACATTGGAACGACCAAGGTGTGCGCTATTGCCGGGCGTCGAAACCAACACGGTAAATTAGAAATTGTCGGTTTCGGTAAAGTGGATAGTGAAGGGGTACTGCGCGGCGTGGTTTCCAATATTGAGAAAACCGTTAAAGCCATTGCCGATGCCTCCAATATTGCCAAGCGCAAATCGGGCAAAGACATAAAGACCGTGCACGTTGGTATTGCGGGGCAGCACATTAAAAGCCTGCAACATCGCGGTATCCTGACGCGTGATAATGATATTACCGAGATCTCAGAGCGCGATATCAATCGCCTCATGAGCGATATGCATAAACTGGTGTTGCCTCCGGGCGACAAGATCCTGCACGTCATCCCCCAGGAATATACGGTGGATAACGAACAGGGGATCACCGATCCGATCGGTATGTCCGGGGTGCGGCTGGAAGCCAACTTCCACATCATCACCGGCCAGATCACCGCTTCCAATAACATTCACCGTTGTGTGGAACGTACCGGACTGCGGGTGGCCAACATGACGCTGGAACCCATCGCTTCGGCCGCCGCGGTACTGAGTGAAGAGGAAAAAGAAGCCGGCGTAGCCCTGGTGGACATCGGTGGCGGTACCACGGATATCACCATCTTTCACGACGGTATCATCCGGCACACGGCCGTGATCCCCTTCGGTGGCAACGTGATCACCAAGGATATCAAGGAAGGATGCCACGTAATGGTGCAGCAGGCCGAGAAACTGAAAGTGAAATTCGGTTCTGCTCTGTCGGAAGAAGTATACGACAACCGCATCATCACCATCCCCGGACTGAAAGGCCGGGAGCCGCGTGAGATCAGCGAAAAGAACCTGGCCCGCATCATTCAGGCCCGGGCCGAGGAGATCCTGGACTATGTAGTCTGGGAGATCAAACGTTCCGGCTACGCCGATAAACTGATCGGCGGGATCGTACTGACGGGCGGCGGTGCCCTGCTGAACCACATGGATAAGCTGACCGAGTACCACACGGGGATGAGTACCCGCACGGGGATCCCGGTGGAACATCTGGCCCACGGCTACCACGAGCAGTTGAGCAGTCCGATCTACGCTACGGCCGTCGGTCTGTTGCTGAAAGGCATCGACGATGTGGAATCCGGCAAAGTGCAGGTGGCCGAACCGGAGGAAGAAAAACCGGTTGAGGAAAAAGAAACCGTTGCCGCCGAAGCGGATGGTAATAAATGGTACGAGCAACTGTTCCGCAAGACCAAAGAGTGGTTTGAAGCCGAACCGGATGCCGAATTCTAATTAGGTGATCGTTATTCGGTGCCGGACGATCCGGTCACCCGATAACGCACACTGTGAACTTAAAATTTATTCTCTTGAACATCATAGACCCTTTGGATGCACATTTACTGATACTAATGATCCGGAGCGACCGGTTTGACAGCGCTCATCCAAACGGTTTTTTGACAAAAACCAGCAGTTATGGTATTTGATTTGCCAAAAGACGAAAGTCCTATCATCAAGGTTATTGGAGTAGGCGGCGGCGGTAGCAATGCCGTGACGCACATGTACAAACAGGGTATTGTAGGGGTAGATTTTGCCATTTGCAATACGGACGCCCAGGCCATGGAAATGAGCCCGGTGCCCACCCGGATCCATCTGGGGCCTGATCTGACAGAAGGGCGTGGCGCCGGATCCAAACCTAATATCGGTAAACTGGCTTGCGAGGAGTCTATCGATGAAGTGAGAAAATATCTGGAAAACAACTGCCGCATGTTGTTCATCACGGCGGGTATGGGAGGTGGTACCGGTACCGGTGCGGCTCCTATTATCGCCAAGGCCGCCAAGGAGATGGACGTGCTGACGGTAGGTATCGTGACTTTGCCCTTCACCTTCGAGGGGCGCCGCCGGACCAACCAAGGTATGGAAGGCCTGCTGGAACTGAAAAAGCACGTGGATACACTCATCGTGATCTCCAATGATAAACTGCGCCAGATCCACGGTAATCTTTCGCTGACGGATGCTTTCTGCCAGGCGGATAATATCCTGACCACAGCGGCCAAAGGGATCGCGGAGATCATTACCGTTCCGGGTTATGTGAACGTGGACTTCGAGGACGTCAATACCGTGATGCGCGACAGTGGTGTGGCCATTATGGGTACGGCATCGGCCGAAGGGGAAGACCGCGCCCGCCGGGCGGTGGACGAAGCCCTGCACTCGCCGCTGCTGGAAGATAACGATATCCGCGGAGCCCAGCACATCCTGCTGAACATTACTTCCGGTACCCGGGAGGTGACGATGGATGAGATCTTCGAGATCACCGAATTCGTACAGGAGGAAGCCGGCTACGGAACGGACCTGATCTGGGGTAACTGCTTCGACGAAACCCTGGGCGATAAGATCAGTGTGACGGTCATCGCTACCGGTTTTGAGCGCCACAAATTCACCCAGAAGAAAACCGGCGAAGACCGCGTGGTGGTATCTCTGGACGACGATGAACCCAATGCGCGCCCCGAAAAAAAAACGGGTCTCGCTGACATAGGATACGAAGAAGACAGAACACCTAGCGCTCAAACATTTGACTTTGAAGACGTTAGAGCAAAAGTGGATAAAAACCCGTCAATGCGTTATTCTTACGAAGAACCTTACGTACCGCCCAGCAACCGCGATCAGATCGAGGAGGAGCGCCGCCGTCAGGCCGAGCGCGATGCCAAACGCCGGGAGCGTCAGCGGAGTATGGGACTCAAACTGAATAACCCGCATACGGTGAACGAACTGGAAAACGAACCGGCATTTCTGCGCCGGGGAGTGAACCTGGATAAGGTGCCGAACTCCGAAGAGCCGGCCCTGTCCAAATGGACGATCTCGGATGATGATCAACCGGAGATCCGGGAGGGAAATTCTTTTCTCCACGACAATGTAGATTAACGACCAGCTTGGGGTAACCTAACCGCAACTGTTGGCCATAAAATAAGGCCTGGGTCCGAATTCAATTCGGTCTCAGGCCTTTTCTTTTTTTATCTCCTTCAGCGGGCTCAGCTCAGGCTGTGCTTAGCGTAGTGGGCCATAGCCCGGCTCAGGAATTGGGCGAATTCCGGTTGCGGTTGCCCGCCTACCATCGTAAACCTTTCGTCGTTTACATACAGTTGCCCAAGTCCCGCGTAGGCTTCCGCCTGGGGATCATCGGAATTGGCGGTACCCCAAAATTGCCGGATGATCCGGTAGTGGCGGGCGATCTCGGCCTGCACCACCGCGCTTTCCGGCGGCCGGTCCATCAGGCGGAAAAGCGTGGCGGTATTTTCTTTCGCCTCGGCCTGGAGGGCGGCAAAACCATCCTTGCCCATTTTCATCAGCGCCCGTTCGGATCGTTCCACTTCCTTTTTGCCGTATTTTTTGATAGCGCCTTCCCGGTATTCCTTAGCGGTATCCGGGTGGAGGCCTTCGTACAATTCTTCTGGTTTTTCCATGACATTTCCTTTTTTAATTTGATCAATGGTATGGTCCAGCGTGGTAAGCAGTTGGTCGATCCGGTGCTTTCGGGCGCGAAGGTTAACCTTATGGGACTCCAGCGCTTCCAGCAGATCAAACGTGGGATCATCGAGGATCTCACCGATCTCCCGGAGCGGGAAACCCAATTCGCGATAAAAGAGGATCTGCTGCAGCCTCAGCAATTCGGGCGCTTCGTAGCGGCGATACCGGGCTTCGGTACGTTCCGCCGGTCGGAGCAGTCCGATCTTGTCGTAGTGGTGTAAGGTGCGCACACTCACACCGGACAATTTCGCAAGTTGTTTAACTGAATAGGAGGCCATACAACGGCTTACTTTAGTGAACGGTACAAAGCTAGGCTATGACGTAAGGTAAGAGTCAAGCGTTTTTTTGAGTTTTTTAAAAAAAATTAAAAATAGCTCCGGAACATCAAACCCAGCCTAAGGAAAATGATCAGAAGCAAACCAAAATTCATCCGATAGCAATGAGTTGATTCTCTAACGAATGCATCCCACCCCAACACTACAACACCCCAACACTGCAACACCCCAACACCCTCAACACAAAAACATCACATCAACACCCCCTTCTTCGCCTCAATACCCGGCGGCAGATCGGTTTCACCGAGCATTTCCCGCAAATCGATCTCGATCACCCGGCAGAGGGACAGCATAGGAATATCGTTGGCCATACCCTGAAAGGGATTTTCGGAATAATCGCCCACGATCTCCATCACCACGTACACCCAACCCACCAGGGCCGTGATGGGGATGGAGAGCCAGAAGCCCCAGTCTTCGTATTTCATCAATTCCGGGATCATACTAAACGGCAGCAGGAAGATGAAGATCCCGACGAATACCCGGCTCATATTGGCGTATTGCCGGGGGAGTGGGAATTTTTTGATTCGTTCGCATTTTCCCTGATGTTCGTAGAAGTGGTAAAGGGTCTTGTTCAGCTCTACGTGCCGGAAATCGTCAATGAGGTTCCTTTTCCGGAGCCCGGTGAGATCCCGCGACTGTTCGTTGATGATCTGGGTGGCCGTATTGACGTTGTTGATCAGGCGGTCGTATTCTTCTTCCGGGATCAACATTTTAAGTTCCATTTGGGTGACCTCATCGTTTACCAAGCCTACGCCGAAGTATTCCTGGTAGTAAGCGGCCGTCCGACCCAGCAGCCCGCCCTGACTGATGTGCTCCCAGGGCGTAGGTACCAGCAACTGACTTCTCAGGGCGTACAACCAGGCGATGTGCCGGTAGATCAGGCGCTGTTTGATACGCTGCAGTTCGGTTTCCGCCGGTTTTTCGACCGCGAACTGATCGCTGATGTATCCGTCAACATACATGCCCCAGGCGCGGCTGCTGTTGACGATAGCGCCCCAGATCTTACGGGCTTCCCACATGCGGTCGTAAGCGCTGTTGTTCTTAAAACCCACATAGAAAGCCACTGCCGTACCGATGACCGACATAGGTAGCCAGGGAATACTGTAGTGGAGATAATCAAAACGGTACAAAAAGGCAAAAACCGTGGCTCCGGCGAGCAGCCAGACCATATGGTGGCCGGTCCAGCGAAAAACTCTACCTAAGGAAATACTTCTTTTTACGATCATCTGTTCAAGATATTTCAGGTGTGTAAATTAGAGTGTGTTTCGGATGCGGAGTTAACTGGCCGTGCTGCCAGGTGTATTGAATGTAGGATTTTTGGAATTCAGCATATCCAGGACGTTCGAGTTTCTACGCTCGACTTTTGCATTTTCAGTGATTGGGATTCCGTGCCCACGCAAAGCTGTGATCTAATTTTAAAAGGTACTATCCTAAACCGGATGGCTTAAAATCGCTCTTTGAATTCGCCGTCTCATTTGATGGCGGAATGCCATTTTATCTCCAGGGCGATGCCCTTCCCCGATCGGATTCCAATCATGCAGCTACAGATATTTCAGGGCGATACCCTTATCCATGCCAGCAGCGTAGCTGCGAAAATATTGGTTGATCAATAAGGGGTTTTACATTGAAGGGCGTAGCCCTGGCCATGTATTAATTTGGAATGTCCGTTTCCCTATTCTATTTACCGAACGCAACATAAAATGCTAAAGTCGAGCTAAATATGCCGACTTCAACCCACCCACCACTTCTCCACCTGGTTTTCCGTGATCAGATACGGTTTACCCAGTTGCGGCAGGGTTAGCGGGAGGCCATGCTCCGTCGCCGCCCGGTGGAAACGTTCTACGGGATCCGTCCAGGTATGCGGAGCAAGGGAAAATCCACCCCAGTGCACCGGCATCACTTTCCGGGCTCCGGCATCCATTGCGGCCTGGATGCTTTCTTCGGGAAACAGGTGGATCAGGGCCCAGTGCTCATTGTATTGCCCGCATTCCATGAAGGCAAAATCAAAGGGGCCAAGGCGGTCGCCGATCTCCTTAAAGTGCGAGCCATAGCCACCGTCTCCGCTGAACCAGATGTTTTCGCTGGCCGTTCGGAATACCCAGCCTCCCCAGAGCGACTTCGCTCTATCGGTTAGCCCACGGCCGGAAAAATGCCGGGTTGGCGTGAAAGTTACGGAGATATCCCTGAAATCCCGTTTTTCCCACCAGTCAAATTCCACGATGCGATCGGGATCGATACCCCAATGTACCAGGTGTCTTTTCACGCCCAGGGCCACAAAATAATTTTTCGTTTTCGACTGCAGCCGTTTGATACTGGCGAAATCCAGATGATCGTAGTGATCGTGGGTGAGCAGGAGCAAATCTATTTCAGGAAATTCATCGATCAGCTCCAGGGTATTGCTGGAAAAGCGCCGGGTGGGAAAGGGAGCGATCGGCGAGGCGTTGGGGCCCAACATAGGATCGATAAGGATGGTCCGGTTCGAAAGACGCAGTAAGAGTGCCGAGTGCCCGTACCAGATGAAACGGGCGGATTCCGATGGGCTCAAAAAATGCGGTCGGTTGAAATTCGTTAGCGGTAGGGGCGCAGCGGGTTCCCGGGCCGCCCGGTTGGTCAGTTGCTGGTAGATGATGCCCGGTATTTTATACAGGCTGATGTCCATATCGGTAAATTCCAGGTTTTGAAATTTGCCATCTTGCCAGTTATCGGATTGCTGGTATCTGTCAATCAGCGTCTTGGTGGGTTTACCACCGAATTGTTTCGATCTCATTTTGGGTGCTTTTAAGCCGGTAAAATTTCCCGTCTTTTTCGAAGAGCGATCGGGATTATACAAATTTAGGGGCAAAATTGCTCCGGCTCGCACACAAATCACCGTTGGATATACACAAATTCCGGTTTTTACCGGAGCATGAGGGTAGATGGCGGGGTTACAAATGAGATACTGTCGTTATCTCTATATACGCCGGACAATCCTGAACAACACTTAACAAGCGGCTAATTTTAAGCTTCAACAAAATGTGCATCATGAGAACACCATTTTATTACTTGCTTTTTATTTTACTCATCCAAAATTTTCCTGCTAATAGTCAATCATTTTATTTTGGCAATGACCTCTCTTACGTCAACGAGATGGAAGATTGCGGAGTAGTCTATAAGGAAGGCAATGAACCCAAAGATCCCTACGCCATTTTTGCCGACCACGGTTCCAACCTGGTCCGGCTTCGCCTCTGGCATACGCCCGCCTGGTACGATGATCTGAACGAAAGTAGTCGATATTCCGATCTGGCGGACGTCAAACGGAGCATCACGCGCGCCCGGGCTGCAGGCATGGATGTTCTGCTGGATTTTCACCTTTCCGATAATTGGGCGGACCCCGGCAAACAACTGGTGCCCGCGGCCTGGTTGCCGGTAGTGGATGATCTGCCGCTCCTGCAGGACTCCTTATATAATTATGTTTACAGTACGCTGGCGGAACTGAAAGCCGAGGGATTGTTGCCGGAACTGGTGCAGATCGGCAATGAGACCAATAAAGGCATCCTGCTCTCTCCCGAAGATAATGCAACCTATACGCTGGAATGGGACCGTAATGCGGCCCTGTTCAATACGGGGATCCGGGCGGTGCGGGACCTGGAAGCCGCTACCGGCGATTCCATTCAAGTGGTTATTCACGCGGCCGGACCGGATAACGCCGATTGGATCTTCGATGCCTTTATCAATAATGGCGTGACGGATTTCGATATCATGGGGATCTCCTACTACTGGGCCTGGCACAAACCTACAACCATCGACGAGACCGGAACCATCATCCGGGAACTGCGTGAGCAACACCCCGGCTACGAGGTGATGATCATGGAAACCGGCTACCTCTGGACCACTGAGGCCAACGATCAGGCGAACAACATCATCAGCGAAACGGACCCCAATTATGACCCGGTGAGCCCGGAAAGCCAGAAAGCATGGCTGATCGATCTGACCCAATCAGTGCTGGAGAACGGTGGCCTCGGCGTGATCTACTGGGAACCGGCCTGGGTATCCTCCTCCTGTTCTACGCAGTGGGGGCAGGGCTCCCACCAGGAACACGCTACCTTTTTTGATTTTGACTACAATTTGCTGGAGAATGGAGGTATTGCCTGGATGGAATATCCTTACGTAGGCCTGACAGATGTGCGGGAGACCGGGAACGAAGCGACGGATATCAGCGTTTCGGTGGATTCTCTGGAACGACGAATAAGGGTAAATTACCGGGGACTGGAAGCGGGCGTCGCCAGGGTCCGACTGAGCAGTAATGACGGTCGGATGTTATTCCAGCAGGAATTCAGGCCGCAGACCGGAGAGGGGAGATACCAGCTGTCACTTCCGGCTATCAATCTAAGTACGGGCATCTACCGGGTCACCGTATACCAGGGTTCCAAACTGATCAAAACCGTCTCTCTGGTCTGGAAATAAATTTTTTTGAGAATTAGGGGTAACGTTTTTCGGGCTCAGGACATATAAAGACGATGGTTGCGAAAATAATTTTACCAAAAACCGAAAATGCAAACGAACACGTATGTATATCGGAGGGTTTAGAAAGCAAACATCATCAGAGAGGAGAAAGCTCCTTAAAGTTTTTAAAACTTCTTAAGAAATATTAACAAATGTTTAAATAAAGTCCCTGCAACATACGGGGGCAAAACAGAGTTCTTAAGATGTACAATTTAACCAAACAATCCTATACCTTAAAACATATCCAAGATGAACACCCGGAAAATTAAACTTGCACTTACGGTCGGCCTGCTGAACAACAGCAACTCCAGCAATGTTTTGAACAAGATCCGCGAAATGATGTCCACTTTTAAGGAAGCTGGCGCTTATATCGGATCGCAACTGATCGGAAAAGATGTGCTTAACCCCGCCATCGTACGCCGCTCATACGCAATCAAATTCGAACACTGCATCGTAGACCTGGAACTGGTGGCTAATCCACATACGAACAGCCAGCACGTACAAGGCTTCCGACTGAGAAACCGGTAGAGATTACCGTCCTTAGCAAGTAAATTTTCCGTCAAGATAAAGACCCCGGAAAACCATGAAAACTAGTTAAATTAAAGACCTCAGGAGACCTCAGTCCTTTATACCCCAAAACAATCTGATGAACATATAACCCCCAACCAAATCGCCAAACACAATAATCCCGATCTTTCCACTGTGGAATTTCGGGGTTTTTTTTTGCCCATTTCCCTTGTTTTCCTCCGTATTTTCTGATCATTTTTCCTTCCTAATAAGTTTGTTTCCAACCAACCGCTAAAACGGTGTCCCGCTTTTGCTGCATTTTGCCGTACGAAGTGGTAGTTTTGGCGTGGGATCCTAAAATTCCCCACCCTCAACTATGTCCAAAAAAAATGATACTGCCGACGGCCGTTCCAAAGTGACGATGGCCCAGGCTTTCCGAACCATCATCTGGCCCCGGCGCAATCTGGTACTGATCGGATTGGTGCTCATTGTCATCAGCCGCCTGGCTGGTCTGGTGCTCCCCTGGAAAAGTAAAGCCCTGCTCGATGAGGTAATTCCTGCAAAAAGTTACGAAGAGCTGTATAACCTGCTTATCCTGGTGGGGGTTTCCATTTTGGTGCAGGCGATCACGTCCTTTCTGCTCACCCGCCTGCTGAGTGTACAGGCGCAGTATCTGATCTCCGAACTGCGGGCCCAGGTACAAAAGAAAGTGTTATCCCTGCCGATCCGCTTTTTCGACAACACCAAGTCGGGAGAGCTCGTCTCCCGCATCATGACGGACGTGGAAGGGGTACGCAATCTCATCGGGACGGGACTGGTGCAACTGGTCGGCGGCACGCTCACGGCGGTGATCTCCCTGTTCTTGCTCATCCGGATCAGCCCTTCGATGACGCTTTTCGTGCTGGTACCGGTCAGTATCTTCGGGTACCTGGCGCTCCGGGCTTTTGCTTATATCCGACCCATTTTCCGGGTACGGGGAAAGATCAATGCGGAAGTGACCGGCCGCCTGACCGAATCCCTGGCCGGGGTGCGGGTGATCAAAGCATTCAACGCGGAAGAACAGGAAAACCGGACTTTTGAAGGAGGGGTAGACCGACTCTACCAGAATGTGAAAAAGAGCCTGACGGCGACGGCGCTGATGACCAGCTCAGCGACTTTCCTCCTGGGGATCGCTTCCACGGGGATCATGGGGATCGGCGGCTACAAGATCATGGCCGGAGATCTGACGACGGGCGATTTTCTCTCCTTCACCCTACTGCTGGGTTTCATGATCGCACCCATCGTGCAGATGAGCAATATCGGAAGCCAGCTCACCGAGGCGCTTGCCGGGCTCGATCGCACCGAAGAGCTGATGAATATGCAGCCGGAAGAGGATCCGGAACACCGCCGGATCCATCTGGAAGATATGCGGGGTGACATCAAATTTGACAAGGTAACCTTCGCTTACGAAGAGGGCAACGAAGTGCTGCATGGGATCAGTTTCCACGCACCGCCCGGTTCGGTGACCGCCCTGGTGGGTAGTTCGGGCTCCGGAAAATCTACCATTGCGGGGCTGGCCGCGACTTTCCTCAATCCCGATTCGGGTACCATCACCATCGATCAGCAGGACATCACCAAAGTAAACCTGAGCAGCTTCCGCCAACATCTCGGGGTAGTGCTACAGGATGAATTCCTGTTTGAAGGAACTATCCGGGAAAATATCCTTTTCCCCCGGCCGGATGCCTCCGAAGAGGCGCTACAAAACGCGGTGAACGCCGCCTACGTCAACGAATTTACCGATCGTTTCGAGGAGGGGCTGAATACCCTGATCGGAGAGCGGGGCGTCAAACTTTCGGGCGGGCAGCGGCAGCGCATCGCTATTGCCCGCGCCATTCTGGCCGATCCCAAGGTGATCATCCTGGATGAAGCTACATCTAACCTGGACACCGAAAGCGAAGGGCTTATTCAGAAAAGTTTGAACGAACTGGTGCGGGACCGGACCACCATCGTTATTGCCCACCGCCTCAGTACTATCAAAAAGGCCGATCAAATCCTGGTGATCGAAGCGGGGCGCATTGCCGAGCGAGGTACACACGAAGAACTGATTGCCCAGGGCGGTCGGTATTATGATCTGTATACCTACCAGGCCAAGATCTGATCAAACCCGCCAGACCTGGCAGATTTACTCAATCTGCCAGGTCTTTATCCGTCAGGTCTGACTCATTTCTCCCCCACATAGATCGCATGCCCACCGGTCTCCACGATCGGCAGGTCACCGGCGGTAGCATGCAGGATCTGCATGACCTGCCGGAAGTACTCCGGGCGTTGCTTTTCCAGAGCCAGGATCGCTTCTTCCTGTCTATAACCTATCCCCCGGATCGACCGTAATTCCAATGGCTCGAAACCGGCCCGGGCAAAATGATCCTGTAGGGTTCTGGCCCGGAGGTATTTTCCTTCCTGAAATCCATAATTGGCGGCATTGTTGAAGGTCCCATTTTCGTATACTCCGGAGAACACCGTACCGTCTACCTGCTCGGGAGATAGGATGGACCTTTCCAGGATGCTCGTTAAGCCACAATGGTAAGGGATGAATGATGAAAATACCTTGCCTTTGGGCTGTAATACGCGATGCACCTCCCGCAAACATGTTTGGATCTCGTCCTCGTCAGTAAGATGATACAGGGGGCCAAACAGCAATACATTTTCAAAGGTATCATCCTCAAAGTCCGACAGGTCCAGGGCATTGGCAATGCCTATAGCTTTAATGGTACCCTGTCCGTTAAAGTTGGCGAGTTTTTCCCGGGCGATTGCGATCAGGTCCGGAGAAAGATCCGCCAGGTGCATGTCGTAGCCCAGCTTCGCCAGTTCGTAGGTATACCGTCCTGCGCCACCGCCCAGGTCAAAAATATTCGCCGGGGGGCGGATGTAAGCGTCTATTATTTCAAGGACAATCTTTAATTCCAGCCGGCCCGGATAGGTATCCAGTCTTCCCCACTCATCGAAGCTTTTGTAATAGTTCCTGATCTTGTTTTGGTCGGTCATTTTTCCGGTTTTGTGATCCTGGCCTGGGAAGCGAACGCAAAAGATGCCCCGTCCTCAGGAGCTGCGGTTTTAAGTTAAGCATTCGTCACCAGTTACTGAAGGAATGTACGCTGGAAGGTTTTTTACCAGGAGACGTGCCGAAGCGCTTTGGGAAAATACCAAACCACTTTAGGTCGCGTATAGAAAATCCGGCTTATCTTAAAGTGCGATAGGATTTGAGCCCAGTGATGTGAGGTTCACCCAGAATTAGTTGTGCTGCAAATCGATGGAAAACTCCTCCTAAAACCCAAAATCAAAAGAATGTACAGAACGCTATTGTTACTACTCCTGGCCGGTTTTTGGTCCTGCAACTCGGAAACGCCGGAAGCGGCAGAAACGCAGGCAGAACCCCGGGTCTCATCAACCTACGTACCTTCCACTTTTGCGCAGGATGATCGCCGGCAGCAGATCGAATCCATTCGGATGAAGCTACATCAGTTGTTTGCAGACTACGCTAAAGACCGGAACATCCCGGGCATCGCCTACGGGGTGGTGGTCGATGATGAGTTGGTGATCGATTCGGCGGTGGGCGTCATCAACCGGGAACAGGAAATAGCCGCTACGACGGAGTCCTCCTTCCGTATTGCTTCCATGACGAAAAGTTTTACCGCCATGGCCATTATGAAGCTTATGGAAGACGGGCGTATTGCCCTGGGTGATCCGGTGGCCGATTATATTCCGGAAATGTCAGAACTGGTCTATCCGACCAACGATGCGCCGGTCATTACCATCGAAAACCTACTGACCATGACGGCCGGATTCCCGGAAGACAACCCGTGGGGCGACCGGCAACTGGACGAACCGGACAGTATGTTAACCAACCTGATCCTCAGCGGGATCAGCTTTTCTAACCCACCGGGCTTTGCTTTTGAATACAGCAATACAGGCTACGCCATATTGGGAATGATCGTCTCCAGGGTTTCCGGGATGCCCTACCAGGAGTACATCACCACCCGGATCCTGCAACCGCTGGGCATGTCCGAAACCTACTGGGAATACGAAGCCGTGCCTGCGGAACAACTGGCCATCGGCTACCGGCCCGAAAGTCTGGAGATCGAACCCATGTTACACGACGGCGCCTTCGGGGCGATGGGCGGACTGATCACCTCTATTTCCGACTTTAGCAAATACGTCAGCTTTCACCTCTCCGCCTGGCCGCCGAGAACGGCTGCCGACGACGGTCCGGTCAAACGAAGTTCTTTACGAAAAATGCACCAACCCCAGTTTGTCCGCCTGATCCCGAACGCCACGGACTGGAATGATGTTCCCTGCCCGGTGCTGTCGGGATACGGATTCGGTCTGGGGATCTCGGAAAACTGCGCCGGCACCCGGAGGATCTCCCACGGCGGGGCGCTTCCCGGTTTCGGTAGCAACTATGTGTTCTATCCGGACCTGGGCATCGGGATCATGGCGTTTTGCAATCTTACCTACACCACGCCCTGGCCCTATCCGGAAATCCTAAAATTGCTCTTCGACGAACTGGATCTGCAGCCACGGCAGGTCGGCACCGCTGATATCCTGACGACCAGGCGCGATCAGATCGTCGAAATGATCACGAGTTGGGACGCCGGACTGGAGCAGCAGATCCTGGCCGAAAATTTCTATCTGGACGAGCCCCGGGATCCTCGAATGGAAAAGATCAACGCGCTGCTTACAGAAGCTGGACCTATTCAATCGGTAAGTGATGTCAGGGCGATCAATCAATTGCGCGGCGCTTTTGATCTTAACGCAGAGCGGGATACCCTCCGGGTTTTCTTCACCTTAAGCCCCGAAGCGGACCCGAAGGTGCAAAGGCTGAACGTGAACCGCTGATGCTCTCAATATAGCGGTTGATCAGTCAGCAATCTGACGATTCGTTGTATTTCCAGGAAAAAGAATGATCACTCTTTTAGAAAATCAAATTCCGATCCGTGGGAATACACATTCCAGAACTGTAACTCGTACAGGAGTTTAGCCATCGCCGGGCTAAGCCGCTGCAGGTAAGGGATCTCTTCGGGAAAGGCGATCGGATACTGTGGGAAATTGGGGAACAGGCCGGATTTACCTTTCGCAATTTCGGCCTGAATGGCCGGCGGTAGCTGGCCTTCCCAATCCGGAACTTTGTCGTTGTAGACCCAGAGTATCTCTACTTCCTGGCCCGCTTGAATGCCCCACCAGGGATTGGCCAGAGTAGTGGTATTTAGCCGGGCCATTACGGTTTCTCCGTTTTTCACACAATTCACAAACTGATTAAAGACCCGGACAAAATCCGCTTCGGAAAAGACCTGATTGTGGATGTGATTCCCGTAGGTGTAATCGGCAAACAAAGTAAAGAGATCGTAGTCAATGACCTTTTCGGTCGGGGCACTTTCTCCCGGTTTGAAGGTCGTATCGATTGGGGTATCCGTATTGATAAACACGACCAGCTTTTTCACCTTACGTTGCAGGAGGGACACGACGCCGAGATCTTCCAGGCTGCCGCCGTCGGCAAAGCGAAAGGATTCCGCGCTGATGTTGTCAGCGCCTGCGGGCCAGTAGTGCTGTTCCGGAATGATCGAACCCAGGGCCGCTATTTCGGTGAGAATACCCAATGCTGCGTTTTGCCCAACTTCGGCGGCGAAGGCCGCACTGCTGGTGCCGACCGCATCGGCGAGTCTGAAACGCCGTTTGGGGTGTAACTTGATCTCGGCGCACAGTCGTTGCCGGCCCCGCTCATCTTCGCATACGGCGGGAGGCTGCAATGGAGCGGTGCCACCCATGGCGAAAGGCTCGATGAAACCGCCACCGACGGAAAAGTCGTGTTCCCCGGTTTTTTCCTGGTCGAAGGTAATGTTTCGAAACTGGGTGGCTCCGACACCCAATGGGGAATAGTTGAATACCGTCAGTTGCTCGTGACCGGGAAAGGGCAGGTCTTCGGAAGGTCCCAGGACACAGGAGTTCATGACGAGGTAGGGTCGGGGAGCATCTCCGGCCTGTTGGTGCACCAGGTGAAAATCCCGCTCCGAAAGCCGGAGTTTCGGTTCCCGCCGGATGATGTCCTGCATACTGGCCCGATCCAGAGTGAAATAGGATTGCCGGCCGCCGTACAATCCGAACGGCTTTAGGTAGGTGGAAGCAACGGCATCGATCCAGATATCATCGGATCGTTCGAGCAGTCCTAAACTGACATCATCTTCCGCCAGGCCTTCCAGCAACCTGAAAGTTAGATCGCGGGTAACCGCGTAGAGCATGTGGCGTGTTGAGATCGGCTGTTTTAATTCCTGCAGGGTAAGTTTTTGGGCTCCCCGGGGTGTCCCTAACAACTCACGGTCGTTTCTGGGACCATTGGCCGTCGGTCGGTAAAAGGTAAAGATGGAGGACGCCCAGGAACCTCCGGAAACCGAGGAAATGTAGCCAATGTGCGGCCAGATACCGAGACTGTCGAGGGCTTTCATTTGCCCGGTGGCACAGGTCATGGCGCGGGTGCCGCCGCCGGAAAAGCAGATCCCGGTCGGTTTGAGTTGCAGATCACTTTCCGGGAAAACGAAGGTTTCACCTTTGCTTTGGTAAAGGTAGGTGGTTGCCCGACGACTGCAGGAAGTGAGGCATAAGAAGGCCAGGCAGATGCATAAAAATGGAAAACGCGTTGCGGTAGTGCTTTTCATAAAGTAGGGGTTTTAGGTGATTATAGACCGTGAAAATCAATTCTTTTCCGGACTTGAACGACGACAATTATAATCCATAATAACCAAAATTTTGTTAAAAATCTATCGTCTTTTATTAGTTAGTGTGATGATTTTCAATTGATTATAAATAACTGAAAATAACTCCAAATGCTAGCTTCTTTTGGTGCTCAGAAGAAGACTAATGTCCCGGTCGGAGCCATCGCTTTTCGGGTGCAATATCCAAATTCCTTTGTGGTAGCTATGGCCTGGCACGCCAATATCCGGTTTGCTGCCGCTCAGTTTGGGGGCCAAAGTCAAAAACCCGCTTATCTTTAGTGGAAACAAAAACCGGAAAAGTATGCGCTTAACGTTTACCTTACTACTGCTGATCTTTCTCTCCATTTCACTGACCGGCCAGGAAGCCCACCGCCGCTGGCGTAAAATGAACCAGATCCGTAATGATAAATTTGACCTGATCCTGCCGGAAGTGATGCGGGAGAATAATATTGACATGTGGATCATCATGAACCGGGAAGGACGATTTGATCCCCTGTATCCGGATATGGGAGAAGGCTATGTAGGCTCCACCGGCTACTATGTCTTTACCGATCGGGGCGGTGATCGCATAGAAAGAGCGGCACTGGGCATCAGCGGCTATCTGCTGAAAGAAGGCGGCGCTTACGACTATTTCGGCTCGGAACTCGAACTGAAAGACTATGTCGCCGAGAGGGACCCGCAGCGGATCGGCCTTAATTATTCCAGATCTATCGGTGGCGCGGACGGTTTATCTTATTCCGGCTATCTGGAACTGACGGAAATACTGGGCGAAACCTACGCAGCGCGATTCGTATCGGCCGAGAAACTCGTATCTGATTTCCGTTCCCGGCGGGTGGCGAGTGAGATCGCCGTTTACGGAGAAGCCTGTGATCTGGCTTATCAGATCGCCGAAAAGGCCCTCTCCAATGAGGTGATCACGCCGGGTATTACCACCCTGGAAGACGTCGCCTGGTGGATGAAAGAACAGCTTTTCAAACACAATCTGGGATCCTCCTTCGGCATGCCGTCGGTATACGTCACCGGCGTCCGCGGAATCCTGGCCACTTCGACCGATCGCATTATCCAGCGTGGCGATGTACTGATGATTGACTGGGGCGTCGGGCTGATGAATATGTACACGGATATGAAGCGCATGGCCTACGTTTTACAGGAAGGGGAAACGGAGGTGCCGGCCGGTATCCAGCACGCCTTTGACGAAGCGGTGAAAGTGCGGGACATCATCAAGAAAACGATCAAACCGGGTGTCACGGCCCGACAGGCCGAAGATGCGGTGTACGAAGCCCTGACGGCCGCCGGCTTCAATAAGATGAAAGGTTTCAATCAGTTTACGGAAGGAGATGTGACCGACGTCATTATCGGCTGCCACTCGGTAGGTAACTGGGGGCACGGCGTCGGGCCGTCGATCGCTTTTTTCAACCCGGTCCGTCTGGGCTTTGAGATCAAACCTTCTAACCTCCTGTCCATCGAATTCTTTGCCTATACCAAGGTGCCGGAGTGGGGCGGTAAAAAATTGCGCGTGCCGCTCGAAGATGACGCCATCGTCACCTCCCGGGGTATTGAATGGCTTTATCCGGTGAATCCGCGGGTGTTGGTGATCAAATAACCCAAGCGGGAAGATGCTGTGGACCAGTTTTCAAAAGTTAGAGAAGACCTGCTGAGTGGGAACCCGTCTCCCACTCACCAAGTCTCCCCATCACCAAGTCACCAAGTCACCCCATCACCCCCTCACCCCCTCCCGTCTTCCTAACAATGACTATTTTATTTGGTATTCCCTCCGCCTGGACAATTTAAGTTTGCTGATCCTGGTAAAAACAAATAGATCGTTTCAATGGTGTAATTTGCTGTTTTTCAATAAATTATATTTAGGATAATTTTCAATTGGCTATACCCACTTTCGCATATTATGCGTACCTTTGCGCCTCATTTGATAAAAGCATTTATGAATAATCTTCGTAACGTAGCCATTATTGCCCACGTTGACCACGGTAAAACGACCCTGGTTGACAAGATGATCCTCGCCGGAAAGCTGTTTGCCGACCACGAACGGCCCGGGGAACTGATCCTGGACAATAATGATCTGGAGAGAGAGCGTGGTATCACGATCCTGTCCAAAAACGTGTCTATCGAATATAAAGATCACAAGATCAATATCATCGACACCCCGGGTCACGCCGACTTTGGAGGTGAGGTAGAACGTGTACTCAATATGGCGGACGGTGTACTGCTGCTGGTGGATGCTTTTGAAGGTCCCATGCCGCAAACCCGCTTCGTACTGTCCAAGGCCCTGGAGCTGGGATTGAAACCCATCGTAGTGGTCAACAAAGTGGACAAGCCGAACTGCCGCCCGGATGATGTACACGAAGAGGTATTTGATCTGATGTTCAACCTGGAAGCCAACGAAGAACAGTTGGAATTCCCGACCATCTTCGGTTCGGCCAAAAACGGCTGGATGAGTACCGACTGGCGGGAACCCCAGGAAGATATCACCGTGCTGCTGGATACGATCATCGAACACATTCCGGCACCGAAAGTAGCAGAAGGAACTACCCAGCTGTTGGTTACTTCGCTGGATTACAGTAAATATATCGGCCGTATCGCCATCGGTCGTCTGAACCGGGGTACGCTGAAGAGCGGTCAGCCGGTCAGCCTGATGAAAAAAGACGGTTCGATCGAAAAGAGCCGGGTACGTAACCTCTATGTGTTTGAAGGATTTGAGCGTAAGGAAGTAGAGGAAGTCAAAGCGGGCGACATTTGTGCGGTTTTCGGTGTGGAAGGTTTTGAGATCGGGGATACAATTGCCGATTTCGATCAGCCGGAAGCATTGCCCACCATCGCCATCGACGAGCCGACGTTGAGTATGGTGTTCACCATCAACGATTCACCTTTCTTTGGTCAGGAAGGTAAGTTCGTAACTTCCCGTCACCTGAAAGAGCGTCTGGAAAAAGAACTGGAACGCAACCTCGCCCTGCGCGTGGAGCCGACCGATTCTGCGGATGTTTTCAAAGTATACGGTCGCGGTGTTTTGCACCTTTCCGTACTGATCGAGACCATGCGTCGGGAAGGATATGAACTGCAGATCGGACAGCCGCAGGTAATCAACAAGCGAATTGACGGAATCGTCCACGAACCGATCGAGGAACTATCCATCGACGTTCCCGACGAACATTCCGGCACGGTGATCGACATGGTTACCCGCCGTAAAGGACAGATGCTGGTAATGGTACCGAAGGGCGACCAGGTACACCTGGAGTTTGAGATCCCTTCCCGGGGTATCATCGGTCTGCGGAGCAATATGCTGACGGCAACTGCCGGTGAAGCCATCATGACGCACCGCTTCAAGGAATTCCAGCCGCACAAAGGCGAGATCCCCGGCCGTATCAACGGTTCGCTGATCAGTATGGAAACTGGAAAAGCGATCCCCTACAGTATCTTCAACCTGCAGGACCGTGGCCGCTTCTTCGTAGGAGCCGGTGTCGAGATCTACGAAGGTCAGGTAGTAGGGGAGAACAGCCGTCCGGGCGATCTGGTGATCAACCTGACGAAAACCAAAAAGCTGACCAACATGCGTTCCTCCGGAGCGGATGACAAGCTCAAGCTGATCCCACCCAAGGTGTTCACGCTGGAAGAAGCGCTGGAATACATCCAGGAAGATGAATACGTAGAAGTGACGCCGGAATCGATCCGCCTCCGCAAAATGCTGCTGAAAGAGCACGAGCGCAAGCGTTCAAGAAATGCCGCTTTGGTTTAGTAGTTAGATAAGATCAATTCCTTCCGCAGCGGAAGGACCCAATAAAGAAGGTTGGACAGTTGTCGAAAACCGGAGATCCCCAGGATCCCGATCGACACTGCCCAACCTTTCTGCTTTAGTCCTGAAATGAAAAACCTTTTGGATAAAATGGGTGCCGCGCGCTGTCAGTCGCGGGCTATGGGTTTGGGTGTCGGATAAAGGACGGAGTGGAAGATGCGCGGAGTGCTCAGATCCGGCCGAACCGGGTAAAATTGCTCACCATGCAGGGCTCAAGAGCGAAGCAGGTGGGAGAAAGAAGCCACGCGTGTGCCCTCCATCTCCCCTGCTTTCGAAAACCCTTGTTTCTACATCTTCGGGATACTCCGTCACCAGATCACCTAAAACGTCAATGCTACTGCGCCGGCCTTAATGGGCTCGTGAATGGCGCTCGAACCGACAATGGTCACTCCGTCAATGAAATCCTCCTGGGAATAACCGCGCACCTTTGCGCAGGGCGGGCATACTCCGATGGCGCAACCATTATCAAGTACTTTCTGGATCATCTCACCTATGGGCGGATCTTCCGGGTTGGGGCGGGCGGCATCGGCCGCACCTTTGCGCACCCAGTCTACACCGGAGCTTACCAGGAATATCGATACGTCCAGTCCGGAATTGATACCACCGTTGGCAATACTCCAGGCTACAGAGGAGCGTTCGTTGTCCAGACCGTTGCTGATGATCACTACTAATTTTTGATTCGTTTCCATAACCATTTGATTTAAGGGTTTTAGATTTATTGAATTTTGAGATTGGTTGGCCTAACGCCCCGGCGTATACACGTGTAGGCTGATCGCCGGCTCGTCGTAGGGATTGCCCACCGCGTGGTAAGCCATTTCGTCGTCGATATAGGCCATGGCCTGCTCTTCGAACCGACTGGTAGCCAACTCGTGCTGTCGCTCGTCGGGGGTATAGCGTTTCTCCTGCACGCTTCCCTTCAGCACTTTGAATACACAGCCTCCCTGGGCGTGTCCGTGAATACTGCTGAATTTGCCCGGAGGCCAGTGGATCAGCACCACCTTTAGCTGATCGTTCTGTACCAGTACATAGCTGGTTTGGGGATTGCTGAGGAAGCGTTCCGTTTCGGCCGCATCGAAGGCGGATAATTGCTTGAGAATGGGGATAAACTGTAAAGCGGAATGTTCCCGGCTTCCGTCGTGGAAGGTGGCGTTCAGTTCCCGGCAGATCTTCTCCAGGTTGGGAATGTGGCCATTGGCCATTGCTTCGGCTGCCGCCTCCGTCAGTATGCTTTGGTTGCCTTCGTCCGTTTTCCGGGAGGGCAATAAGATACGTTTGGCTTCCCGTCGGGGACTGGAAGTTGCGGAACCGCGCTGGATCGCCAGGTAAGGGCTAATCTTGGACATAGCGGTGTTTTCGTGGTTGTTTGGGTAATGGGGTTGATGGACAAGGGTTTTCATAACTTTCTTCTTTGATGTTAGGTACAATGCAAAGAAGCAGGTTATTTCAGCGCCCGGTTTTGCCCAAAAGTTCAATTGGTGGACTAAAAAGTCCAATCTCAAAAAATCAGACCTGCACCAGTGTTTTTTTGAATTCCGTAGGGGTACTGCCCATGATCTTTTTGAAAGCCCGGCTGAAATGAGACAGGTCTTCGAAGCCGGAATCAAAGGCAACCTGGGTAACACTTAGGCCGGAATTCGCGATCAGATGGGCCGCGTGGTGCACCCTCCTTTTGGTAAGCCATTTACCGGGTGTTTCCTGGTAGTGTTCCTGAAAGTCCCTTTTAAAGGTAGACAGACTCCGGTGACAGAGCTCGGCGTAATTTTCGAGTTTGAGATTAAAGCAGAAATTTTGCTCCATGATCTGGTGTAGGGGTGGGCGGCCCGAATCCGCAAGACTGCTGAAGTAGGCCGTCAGTAAGGGATCGGCGCTCATCAGGTTCAGCAGTAGCTCCTTCAGTTTGAGGACGAGGATATGATCGGGCGGGCGGTTGATCCCGCGGAAGTAGGTCAGCATGGAGTGAAAATAACCTTCCAGGTAACTGGAATTACGCACTTCGGCGGCCGTGAATTTCCGGTGATCTCCGGCGGTATTGACCAGGACCTGGCCTTTGACTTCTTCGTAAGTTTCCCTGATCAGGTCATCCGACAGGAAAAAACCGAGCATGCAGTATTCATCATCAAAATACTGGTTGATGATCTCCGCCCCTTTTTTGAAATAGAGGGTCTGACCCGGATTCACCGTCCACTCCCCGTTGATGGTCCGGTAGGTCTTTTTTCCACTCAGTACGTGGACCAGATAGTCATTTTTGGAAAAGATCCCGACCGTTTCGGCGTCGATCGGGCAACTGTATTCGAGGCAAACGGTTTCCTGGAACTGAAAGCGATTGAAGCTCAGATTCTCCTTTACGATCTTAAAAAAATTTAGCATGGTTTTAGGTGTTTAATACAAGATCAAATTACCACTATATCAGCTAAATTGGAAAATATACGCTAAGCCAGAACGGGCATACACTAAGTGGGACAGGGCTTCAGGCAAAAGTTGCGCAGATTCCTTTTCCCGTTCTGGATATGACTCTTCACCGCCTTGGTGGAAAGCTCTAGTTTTTGGGCGATCTCCCGGTAGGAAAGCTCCTCAAAATAGTAGCCCACAATGCAGTTCCGCTGGGGCTGCTTGAGTTGATCCAGACCGAGATACAGTTGTTCGATCCTCTTTTCCATCCTGAGCTTTGCCTCCGAAGACTGCTCTTCTGACAAGGGGCCGAAGGCGTTGCTCCAAATCCGCGGCGGCTGCCTTCTCAGCCGCCGCCGGCAGTGATTCCGGCTGAATTGACGGAACCAGTAGGAAAAGTTCCGGATACGGTAGCGACCTAATTGATCGGGGAGCATTTCGAAGATCTCCATGGTAGCGTCCTCGGCTTCCATACGGTTGTTCAGGTAGGAACAGCAGATTCGGAAAACGGAAGCACGATAACGGTGGAAAAGAATGGCGAGAATGCGGGTATCGGCCCGCTGATAGTAGGTTTGCGCCAATAGCCGGCTGCTTTGCCGGGCCTGGCAATCAGAGTAAGAGTACATGAGCGCGTTTTTTAGTACTCTACAATATTATAAAAAAAAGCGATACAATGCTGGATCGTATCGCAGATTTTGCTTTTCAAAGCGGTTGTACAGTGTTTGATTGGAAGCGTAAAAGCCGGATCTTAAGAATAGTCTTTGTCAATTAACGATCCGGTTTAGCGGCGCATCTAATCGCAACAAATATAAAGCCTTTTTTATACATAGATGGGTAGAAAGCAAAAGTTTTCCGTTCCGGGGGTATAGCTCAGAGGCTGATGTTGTAATTCCAGAAAGTGAAAAGGCTGTGAATGAGCCGGGCAAACTCCGGGTATTCGAGGGGTTTAGAGACGAAGGCATTTGCTCCCAACTCCAGACAGCTTTGCACATCGGAAGGGGTCTTCGAACTGGAAAAAACAATGATCGGCAAATACTGATAGGCCGGTAGGGCCCGGATCTTCCGCAGGAAAGACCGACCGTCCATTACACAGTTCTTCAGATCCAGCAAGATGAAATCGAGGTCCGTACTGCCGTCCGGCGAGAGCGAATGGAGTAAGTCCAATCCATTGGAAAAATGCGTCAACTGCACTGGGAAGGGCAGTTGCTCACAGGCTGTTTCAATCAGCACAAAATCCGGAAAGTGATCTTCCACGACAACCACCTTAACCAATTGGTGGGCGTTATTTTCCATGATCAGTCATCAATAGGATTTAATTCCGGTGTCGCTGTTGGGGCTCGCCGGGCTGCACAGGGAAATTAATTTAGGCTTTGAGACGTGGAAATGTAAATTGGTAACATCCGGCGGAGAAAATTTTTTTGGGTGCACCGGTCCCTATCCGCCCCAGCGTTGCAGCTGTTTAAGGCTAACGGCCAGATCCTTAGGAAGCGGCGCTTCAAAAGTAGCCTTTTCGGACTTGCCAAAAGGGACGAACGCCAGCCGGTGTGCGTGCAGACTTAAGCGACTGATAAGCGGTCGCTCCTCCTGATCTTTACCGAGTCGGTAGCCCTTCCCTTTGATCTCGGAGAGGAAGAGGGCATTGCGGGTACCGTAAAATTCGTCTACCGCCAGCGGGTGGCCCAGATACTGAAAATGCACCCGGATCTGGTGGGTGCGGCCGGTTTCGATCTCGACTTCCACCCAGGAAAATCGCTGAAAGGTTTCCAGCGTCCGGAAATGGGTGAGGGCACTTTTTCCCTTACTGGTGGCGATCATCCGGCCGGGCCGCGACGGGTTGGGTGCAATGGGCTGGTCGATGGTGCCTGCTTCCCGGGCCATTGCACCTTCCACCAGCGCCAGGTAGGTCTTTTCGATCTCGTGCTGTTCGAATTGCAGGGACAGATGCCGGTGAGCATCCGTATGGCGGGCAAAGCAGATCACGCCGCTGGTATCCTTATCCAGGCGGTGCACTTTGATGATATCCCCGTACCGCTCGCGCAGCCAGTCCATCAGGTTAGGTTTGGCGGGATCGTAGCGGTCCGGTACGGCCAGCAATCCGGCCGGTTTATCGACCACCATCTGGTGATCGTCCTGGTAGAGGATGTCCACCCTGCTTTTCATATGGATCCGTTTATAATGGATTTAAATCTTTTTTTGCCCAGTGCGTAGTACTGCCAGACAATGCTGCCGTAAAAGCGCCCCCGCTCGTTCGGTGGCAGACCGTTGCCCGCTTTGGCGATCAGCCCGGCGTAATGCTGCCTTTTCCGGCTGAGTTGACCGATCTTGGGCAGGAAGGTCCAGTGAGCCCGCACGATCGCTTTGATGTGGGCAAATTTCCCCTGAAATAAGAACAGCCCACCGGCTACGCCGTCCAGGACCATACGGGCCGGGATCAGCCAGCAGAGTTTGAGGCCGGATTCGTTTTTCCAGATGGTATACAGCGTATTGCGAAAATTGAGATAAGCTTTGTTGGGTGCCTGGTAGTTCAGGGTGCCTCCACCCAGATGGTAGACCACGCTTTCCGGAACGACCTGGATCTTGAAACCAGCCCTCTTTAGCCGCCAGCACAGATCGATCTCCTCGGCGTGGGCAAAATAATCGGGATCGAAACCGCCAATGCGGTGAAAAAGATTAGCCCGTACAAAAAAGGCCGCACCGCTGGCCCAGAAGATCTCCTGCTGATCATCGTACTGCCCCTCGTCCGTTTCGGTGAGATCAAAGACGCGACCGCGACAGAAAGGGTAGCCAAGGTAATCGATCCAGCCCCCGGCGGCACCGGCGTATTCAAAAGCCGAAGGATTCTCGTAGGATAGGATCTTGGGCTGGCAGGCGGCCGTTGCGGGATCTTCTTCCAGCAGCCGGATGATCGGCTCGATCCAGCCGGGCTGCACCTCCAGATCGGAATTCAGCAGGATATAGTAATCGGATTCCACCTGGCGCAGCGCCCGGTTGTAGCCTTCGGCGTAGCCGTAGTTCTTTTTCAGATCGATGCGCCGGACCTCCGGCCGGTGTTCCTCCAGCCACGCCAGAGATTGGTCGCCGGAGCCGTTGTCGGCCACGTAGACCGTCAGATTCTCATAACTGCTGTTGAATACGGAAGGTAGGAATTTTTCGAGATATTCCCGGCCGTTGTAATTCAGAATGACGACCGCCACGCTGGCGGTACTTTCGGCAACCGGACTCTGCTGCGCTTCCAGTCGGTCGAGCAACTGCTGACTGCTCTTGCGGTCTTCGGCCAGTTGGGCTTTCAGGCCTTCCAGATCGGGAAAGCGGGCATCTTCCCGGATAAAGCCGACGATCTCCAGATAGAGTTCTTTACCGTAGAGGTTGTCCTGAAAATCGAAGATATTGACCTCGATGGTGCGGTGGCCGGCATCGGCCAGGCTCGGTCGGTCACCGATGTACAGCATACCGCCGTAGCGTTGCTCTTCGTGGTAGACGTGTACGGCGTAGATCCCGTGCGGTGGTACCAGTTTGACGGAATCCTCCAACTGAATATTGGCAGTAGGAAAACCCAGTTTTTGCCCCAGTTTCTGTCCGTGCACCACATTACCCGAAAGGGGAAAAGGATGGCCCAGCAGCAGATTGGCCGTGTCGATATCCGCCGCATTGAGCGCTTTACGGATCTTGGTGGAGCTTACGGAAAGGTCATCGACCTCCTGCTTGGCGATCTCCACCACTTCGTAATCGGCCTGCTCGCTGTACCACTGCAGGTAGTTCAGATCGCCCTGGCGATTCAGACCGAAGCGGTGATCGTAGCCGATAACAATGTATCGGGGCTGGAATTTCTCGATCAGGAATTTCTGGATGTACTCGTCGGCGTGTTGCTGCGAGAATTCGATGGTGAAGGGCACCACCACCACATTATCCACCTCGTACTGTTGCAACAGCCGCACTTTCTCCTCGGTGGAGGTGATGAGTTGCAGCGAATTATCCCGCGGGTAGATCACCTGACGCGGGTGCGGGTGAAAAGTGATGACCACACTTTCCCCGTCGATGCTTCTGGCCAGGTGATTGACTTGTTGGATAATCCGTTGGTGGCCGCGATGTACCCCATCGAAAGAGCCGATGGTGATCACTGCATTTTGAAACCTCGGTAGATGATCCAGATCGTAAAATACTTTCATAGCGACGCAAATGTAGAATTTGCGCGGGGGATTTCGGTGATTTTAGCGGTAAAATTCCCCCGCGCAATTTTATCCCGGTATCGGCTGAAAAAAAAGCTGTTTAAGTCTTTTCATGCTTACCGGAGGTACCTATTCTCCAGGATTAACCAAAATGTCTTGGGAATTGTTAT
Organism: Flavilitoribacter nigricans DSM 23189 = NBRC 102662; assembly: GCF_002646595.1. Classification (GTDB taxonomy): domain Bacteria; phylum Bacteroidota; class Bacteroidia; order Chitinophagales; family Saprospiraceae; genus Flavilitoribacter; species Flavilitoribacter nigricans. Next base: position 57,152 of record NZ_PDUD01000022.1, on the reverse strand, counting down.
TAATTTTGAACCTTAAACGCACAGAAGTGTAAAAGTGTATAAGTTTAGGCGCCGGATGGTGCGCTTTCACTTGCTTCGACCAATTTGCACCCGTTCACACACAAGCATTCGTAATGGATAAATCAAAAATAGTACGAGCCTTAGCCAAAGTGATCGATCCGACTACCGGGCAGGATATCATTACCCGGAGTATGATCCGCGATCTGGAGGTAGAGGGCAATAATGTGAATTTTACGCTGGAGTTATCTTCGCTGGAAAGTAAACATAAGCAGGATCTGAATTTCGCCTGTATCGGCGCGATCCAGGAGGTCTATCCCGAAGCGGAGGTCAATGTCCATATGGTCAGTGTGAATGCCGGTGCCAGTGAACCGACCACGGTTTTACCGCAGGTAAAGAATATCATTGCCGTGGCTTCCGGAAAAGGAGGCGTCGGTAAGTCTACAGTTGCCGTCAATCTTGCCCTGAGCCTGAAACAGACCGGCGCCAAGGTCGGGATGATCGATGCGGACCTCTACGGCCCGTCCTTGCCCACCATGCTGGGCCTGCAGGGAAAACGGCCGACGGTCCAGCAGGTTTACGGAAAGCCCCGGATCATGCCACTCGACTATCAGGGAATGCCCGTGATGTCCATCGGTTTTATCATCGAACCGGAGCAGGCCGTGGTACTGCGCGGACCCCGACTGGCGGGCGTCATTAAGCAGTTTATCAGCGAAACGGTCTGGCCGGACCTGGATTATATGGTGGTCGACCTGCCGCCGGGAACCGGAGATATCCAACTGACGCTGGTCCAGTCCGTGCCCATCACCGGCGCGGTCATGGTCACCACGCCGCAGGAAGTGGCCGTGGTGGATGCGGTGAAAGCAATGAATATGTTCCTGCTGCCCCAGGTGAACGTTCCCATCCTCGGCGTGGTGGAAAATATGGCCTGGTTTACGCCCAAGGAACTGCCCGACAATAAATATTTTCTGTTCGGAGAAGGTGGCGGCAAAAAGCTGGCCCGAATGAGCAATTCCATGCTGCTGGGGCAGATCCCGCTCGTACAGGGCATCCGTGAAGGCGGAGACGCCGGACGCCCGGTAGTGGAAAGGGACGACGATCCGATCAGCAAGGACGCTTTCCGCCAGGTAGCCCAAAATACCCTGCGTCAGGTGGCGATCCGCAACGAAATGATCGCTCCTACCCAGATCGTGAAAATGAAGCAATAGCAGAGCCGTTGCTCTACGTCTTTACTGACCCGGTACGGACGAGCGCGCTCCGGTGACTATAGGGAAATTCGGAGCCCAATTTTATCCGCAGGGGCTGAAAGTGAAGCCGCCCGGTCCGGTTTGTGCAACATCCTAAACCGGATTTAAGGCGTATTAACGCCCAGACTGGAAAAGATTGTGTAAATTTGCAGCGGTAGAAATCATACTACCGGCAAGACGATTTCATTTAAAGACAAACACATGTCTACCTCTGAAAAAAAGGAATTATTACAACGAATTGATCTGGCACTCAACGATGTCCGGCCCCACCTCAAAGTGGACGGCGGAAATGTCGAAGTTGTAGATGTAACGGAAGACAATATCGTTAAGATCAAATGGCTGGGCGCCTGCGAAAACTGCAATATGTCGGTGATGACGATGCGCGCCGGGATCGAACAGGCCCTTCGTAGTAAGATCCCCCAGATCCAGTCCGTTGAGGCCGTTAACGGTATCGAACTGAGTTAAGGAAGCGGGAAATAGGATGTGAACGTATAGGTCCATGGATCGCATCATCCATCACACCTTAACACCACAACACTCCAACACATCAATATCCTAATACATCACCACTCCAACACCTCAACACTTCAATTCCCTACATGACCAGAAATGACATCTTCGAACAGATCCAGCAGAAAAGATCCTACCTCTGCGTTGGGCTGGATACGGATATCAATCGCATTCCCAAACATTTATTAGACCGGGAAGACCCGGTTTTCGAATTCAATAAACAGATCATCGACGCCACGAAAGATCTGTGTGTGTCTTATAAACCCAATCTCGCATTCTACGAAGCCATGGGGCCGGCCGGCTGGGAAAGCCTGGCCAAAACGCTGGAATACATCCCCCGGGAACATTTCACCATCGCCGACGCCAAACGCGGCGATATCGGTAATACGTCCGGACTGTACGCCCGCGCCTTTTTCGATACCCTCGATTTTGACGCCGTGACCGTTGCCCCCTACATGGGCGAAGATTCGGTAAAACCCTTTCTGGAATTTCCCGGAAAGTGGGTGATCCTGCTGGCGCTTACCTCCAACAAGGGAAGCGGCGATTTCCAATTGACCATCCAGGAAAACGGCCAGCCATTGTACGAAAAGGTCATGCGCCGGGCCATGGAGTGGGGGAGTCCCGAGCAGTTGATGTTCGTCGTGGGCGCTACCCATCCGCAGAAATTTGAGGAGATCCGCCGGATCGCGCCCGAGCACTTTTTGCTGGTGCCCGGAGTCGGCGCGCAGGGTGGAGACCTGGAAGGGCTCAGTCGCTACGGGAAAAATGACCTCGTCGGCCTGCTGGTAAACTCTTCGCGGGGCATCATCTACGCCGGTGACGGACCGGATTTCGCAGCCCAGGCACGGGCGGCGGCGGAAAAGGTCCAGCAGCAAATGGCGGCAGTATTGGGCTAATTGTCATCGACCTTTTTGGGGAACTATGGTTTTGTTTCCACCTTCGCCAGCTAATTGTTGTTCATATCCTGCTGCGGGGATCTCCGGCAACCGCACAAATCCAAAACAACGCCATGCGCCAAAAAATAGCCGTATTTCTCTTTGATGGATTCTCCGATTGGGAGATTGCTTATCTCACTCCCGAGATCAATAAAAGTGAACGGTTCGACCTGGTCTACTTTTCGGAAAGCGGGGACGCCGTGACTTCCATGGGCGGCCTGGTCATCCAACCCACCACTTCGCTTCCTGCCCTGGCAGCCGAAGAGATCACCCTGTTGATCCTGCCCGGCGGTACGGCCTGGGAAAGCGGGACCGTTACCGGTATGGACGATCTGACGAAAAGCCAATATGAGCAGGGGAAACCAATTGCGGCCATTTGTGCGGCAACTACTTATCTCGGCCGCCTGGATCTGTTGAATGAACTGAAACACACCAGTAATGACCCGCAGTATCTAAAAAGTATTGCTCCCCAATACGCCGGAGAACAGCATTACCAGCACTCCCTGGCGGTGACGGACCGTAATGTGATCACGGCAAATGGCATTGCTCCCATCGAATTTGCCCGGGAAATTTTTAAAATCATCGGATTGTACGATGATGAGCAGATCGAAAAATGGTATCAGTTATTTAAAAATGGGGTCTGGAGTGAGTAAAAGAAGAATCTTGGGACGTCTCGATAAAATAGGGCTGGTTTAAAATACTCTCAATTCACAGGGAGATGAAGCAGTTGAAAATTCTCGATAATACCTATTATCAAATACTGATCGGGCTCCTGGGGGCCCTGGCCCTGTACAATCTGTACACTGCGATTATAAGCGGAAACCTATGGGGGAGCTTACCGGTCTTCATCCAATCCATATTGATCTATCTTCTGATCTCCAAACATCCGATCAGCAAGATCGCCGTCAAGCTTTGGGTGATCATCGCTTTTTTCGGCGCTCAGGGGGCAAAACTCACCGGGATGGGAATACAAGCCTGGACGAAGCAGATGCGGGGAGACGCGAACGCCTGGGAAATGATAACTACTGACCGGGCGATATACAGCTTAATTTTCCTGCTTGCGGGAGTGATCATCTGGATCCTGAACAAAGGATTCGGAACTGTTGTAGAAAATAAAGCGTCAGACGGAAAAGAATAAGGGGCAACTTGTAAGCCTGTTCAAACCCTATTTATACTTAACTTACCGACCATCCATCCCGGATGAACACCGTGTGGAACGATTAATATCAAAAATTATGGAAGAGCAGCATCGTACGCAGTTGGAAGACTATTTTCTGTCAGCTCCGGCAGCAGCCCAGGAAAAGCTGCAGGAATTACGTGACATTTTGCGAGGAGTCGCACCTTCTGCCAGGGAATTGTTGAAGTGGGGGAAGCCGGCTTTTGAATCAAACACGATCCTGTTTGCCTACGCCGCTCATAAAGCTCACCTAAGCTTTATTCCAACCGGCCCGGCGCTGGAGCCATTCAAAAAGGAATTATCGGGATATACGGTAAAGAAGGATTCGGTTCAGTTTCCCTATGACCAGCCCCTGCCCGGGGAGCTCATCCGCAAGATCGCACAATACCGGAAAGAGGATGTCGAAGAGCGGGGCGCCAAATGGAAGTATTAATTTTAGAAAAATAGCGGGGGAGGAGCGGCAAACACTATCTTGCGCTATCCGGATGAGCATATCTGCTGACCTAGCGAAAGCAAACATCTTCAAAATTAACACCTACACCTTATGAAAAGAGGCTCTTACGCCTTCCTACTCCTCGTGCTGATCGGTTGTGGGGCGGGCGCTACCGTTGACCAAAATGAGATCCTTTGGGACAGTTGGGGCATTCCCCACATTTACGCTACCCACGACAGCAATCTCTACCAGATGATGGGCTGGGCCCAGATGCGCAACCATGGCAATCTGGTGCTTAAACTGATGGGAGAAGCCCGGGCGCGATCCGCGGCGTACTGGGGGCGTGACCTCGAGCGCGACCAACTGCTGCACCAGCTCGGCCTGATCGATGCTGCGGAACGGGCCTTCGCCGGATTATCCGAAGAAGACCGAACGGTAGTGGAAGCTTTCGCCAAAGGCATCAATGCCTACGCCGCCCAACATCCGGAAGCTATCGATAAGGAGTACCGCGTGGTCCTTCCGGTAGAGGCCCGGGATATCATTTACCATTCTACCCGGGTGTTTTATTTTGAATTTCTCATCAACCGGAATCTGGGAACGGCCCGAAAATGGGCACCCGGATCGAATGGCTGGGCCGTAAACGGCTCCCGGACCACTTCGGGTAACAGTATGTTGCTGGCCAATCCCCACCTGCCCTGGAACGATTTCTGGTTGTTTTTTGAGGCTCATTTCGTTACCCCTACCAATAATCTCTACGGCGTTACGCTGGTGGGATTACCCGTCCTGGGTATCGCCTTTAACGAACAGCTGGGCTGGACCCACACTGTCAATACCCTGGATAACGTAGACTATTACGAACTAAACCTGCAAAATGGTCAGTACCTGCTGGATGGAGCATACCGGGACTTCGAAGTGGATAGCGTCCGGATCGTTTCCGGAACGGATGCAAATGCCGGGGAAAAATGGGTAGTGAAAAAGCGATCCGAATTCGGTATGGTAATCGAAACCTCGGGAGACAGGGCTTTGGCCGTCACCTGGCCCAATATGGACGGAGAGACCAATCCTCTGGGACAGTGGAAAGCAATGGGTGAAGCCCACGATCTGCAGGAATTCCAACGGGCACTGGACAAAAACGCACTGCCGCTCTTCAATGTACTGTACAGCGACAAGCATGATAATATTCTGTACCATTTCGGTGGGCACGTGCCGCGAAAAAACGGAGACTGGAAAAAATGGCAGGGAGTTGTGCCGGCTACCGGGCGGGAGGAGCTGTGGAACGGCTATTATGCCGCCTCCGAACTTCCCGGATACCTCAATCCGGAGAGTGGCTGGTTACAGAATGCCAATGATCCTCCCTATACCAGTACGATACCCGCGCCGATCCAGCCGGAGGATTATCCGGACCACATCGCACCTAACCACATGAGTTTTCGGCCGCAGCGGTCGGCCCGGCTCATTCAGGAGGCCGATCGGCTGGATCTGAATGAATTCATTCGGCTCAAACACGATACCCGGTCGGAACTCGCACTTCGCCTGCAGGATGAATTCCGGCAGCTGATGAAGGAAACAACGGATAGCCTCACTCTTTCGGCCCTGGAGGTATTGACCAAGTGGGACGGTGCTTTTGAAGCGGATAGTGAAGGGGCCGTACTTTTCGCCAATCTGATCAACCAGGTCGGTAGTTCGAAATATTTCGAGACCCCCTGGTCCTATAAGGAGCCGCTGCGGACGCCCGACGGATTGAAAAATAGCGAAGCAATGCTCGCCGCGATCCGGAAAGCAGCCGAAACCCAACTGACCCAACTGGGAGCGCTCAATACACCTTTTGGTGACGTTTTCCGGATGAAAGTCGGGGAGCACGATTATCCCGGCAACGGCGGTCCCGGCAATCTGGGGATTTTCAGGACCATGAACTACGCACCCGGGGTGGACGGTCGATGGCAGGTGGTACACGGAGATACCTACATCTGCGCGACTGAATTCGGAGAGCAGATACAGGCCAAAGCCCTGCTGACCTACGGTAACGCTACCCAGGCGGATAACCCTCACCGGGGGGATCAGTTAAAACTGGCTGCGGAAAAACAACTGAGAGAAGTGTGGCTCAGCCGGGAGCAACAGGAAGCGCATCTCGAACTTTTGGAAAAACTGGAAGATATGTAGGTTTCGTTACACCCGATCGGGCAGACGGATTTTGATACCGTTACTTTTTGGGAATTGACCGTTAAGGAAGGGATTAAGACTTTCTAAGTTTCAAAAACTTAGAAAGTCTAAGAAAGTCTGAGAAAGTCAAAAAAAGCCGGACTGCCACAACCGTGTAACCTACTAAATTCCTATAAATGAAGTATTTGAGTGCTTTCTTTCTGATGTTTCTTTTTTTTAATCCTTTCCACACCCAGGCCCAGCTCGATTTTCGGGACTGTTATCATCCAATCATCAATAAGGCGGAATTAGCCATAACGGCCTACGATTATCAGCAGGCTTTGAAGTTGTACCAACAGGCGTTTGGCGCGGTAGAAACGGGATTTGGTCGCGATTACCAAAATGCCGCTTTGTGTGCCATAGAGCTCGAAAAGTACGATCAGGCCATTGCTTTCCTGGAGAAATTGGTAGCTAAAGGAGTAGCTAAAGCGTACTTTGAAGAGAACCGGGCCCGGTACGGTAAACTGGATGGCCACGGATATGACGCCTTTCTGGATCGCTACGACGAGATCCGGGCAGCTACCTTTGATCAAACGACGAATCCGGAAGTGATTGCCCGATTAAATGAAATGAGTACCAGGGACCAGATGTTCCGGCATGAGTTCGAGACCTACCGGGATACCATTTGGAAAATTGATGCCGAAAATGCGGCAGAGTTGGTGGATATCGTCGATGAGTACGGTTTCCCTTCCGATGAAATGATCGGCCTGTTTTCGCCGACCGCCAACAATCAGGATTACCATCTGATCTTTGTCCACCAAATGAAAAACTGGAAAAGCGATACGACCCTGATCGATCTACGGCCGATGGTGATGGATGCGGTCCGCCAGGGAAAAATGTCTCCCGAGAGAGCGGCTGTGTATCTGGATTTTGCCGAATCCAGGATCGGTGGGATCGGCGGTTACGGTAGTAGCGGGATCATCAAGTTTGGCCGGGCTCCGGAATTTTATCTGTTTGATTATGTTGGAGAAAGAAGGGAAACGATCAACGCCAACCGCAGTCAGATCGGCTTGTTTGATCTCGACGACCTCGAATCGAAATTGAGATTCCTTTTCATTACGGAAGAACAAAATTCGAAGTTCAAGTTATTGGATATGGGAGCGGCCGTTCACAATTATCCGAAGGAGGTGAAATCCCGGTTGGAATTGAAGGTGTTGGAGTAGCTGGAATGCGGGTGTGTTAAGACTTTCTAAGTTTTCAAAACTTAGAAAGTCTCAAAACTTAGAAAGTCTTAACAACCAATTAGTTATAACTGCCCGCTACATTCGGATCACCCTTCCCATCGTACTTCGCTTTCCGGGGGTAGGGGAATACGGGGCGGCTCATGGTCACCCGATCACCCTCTTTTTTCGTCAGCGTCACCCGCTCCGGTGCCCGGTCGTTCTCGACCCAATCCCGTACCAGTTGCAGCCAGTCCGCCTGATCGGGGCCAGGGCCGCCGCCGCAGTGCAATACGCCCGGCAGCAGATAAAGCCGGGTGAAGTCCATAAAATCAGCATCCGCCTTTCCGATTGCTTCGTAGTGTTGGATCGTGGCCAGAGCGGAGAGTGCCGGGTCCGCCCAGCCGTGGGTGAAGATCAGTTTACCTCCGCGGGCCTTGAAAGCGGAATAGTCGGTCGAAGTGGCATTGAGGTAGCTGGCGGCATAGCGGGTGTCTTCCGTCAGTCGGGTGAAGTCATAGGCTGTGTAATCCCAGTCCGGATCCTGAAAGACGAGGTATTTGAACATCTCGGTGCCAAAACCGAATTGTAAACTGGGGATCTGCAGGCCTTTGATCAGTTCCTCATCCGGTCCGACGATCCAGCGGAACCAGCTCAGCGGTTCGTTCTCGCAGCCCGGCGGAAAACCCGGGTAAATACCTTTTCCTTCGATATGGACACCATCGTAGACGGTCTGGATCGCCCGTAGTTGCTGCTTGGTAAAACAGCCGGCACCGGCCTGATCGTCAGGGCAGCGGGGAAAAGCGGACCAGTCCAGTTTACAGGCGGTCGGATCGTTCAGGATATTGTCTTTTACGCCGTCCAGCTCATCACACTGGGCCAGTACGGTTTTTTCCAGTAATTGAATATTCTCCCGGGTGATGACCGGCTCATTCATTTGATTCGGATCGGGATAGATCTGGCGGATATTCTGAATGAATTCCGCACCGATAGCGGGCCAGTCGAAAGCGGGAGCTGCGGCCACAATACCATCAAAATCTTCCGGGTAACGCTGTGCCTCCATCATCGCCTGCCCTCCTCCCCGGGAACATCCGAAGAAGTAGGAGTAGGCCGGATCCGCGCAGTAAAAATGGTGGATGATCACTTTGGAGACCTCGGCGGTACGATGAATGGCCAGATGACCAAAATTCACCTGGCGTTCCATATTGTGGTAGGCCCAGTCGGCCTTCAGACCGCTACCCCGGTGGCCGGTATCCGTGCCGGAGGTGGCGTAGCCCTGGTGTACGCTCCAGCGCGCCGAATTCTGAATGGTGCCGACAAAACCGCCGCCGCCACCCATGGCAAACCGACCGTTCCAGGTCTTCGGCAGCAGCAGTTCGAAATTGATCTCCTTACTGATCACACCGAGCACCTTGCAGTAGGTGCTGCCTTCCGTTTCTTCGGTCGCTTCCAGTATCCGGACGTCTGCCAGACGGAGCTGTTTTATTTCCTCGCAACTGATGCAGGCCGCTCCACCGTTTTCCGGTGGTTGCTGGGCCGATAAGAATAGCGGCAAAAGCCCTACGAATACAATTGAAATAATGAACGGTAGATTTTTTGATCTCATAATGCCTTGCGTTTTGTACGGCGGAATATGCCGGAATACTATTGACAAAATAAGATAAAAAAATCCGGGTTAAATCTACCCCAAAAACCAGAGGCTGTTTAAGAACACCACCGGAAATTAATAGTTAATTCAAGTTGCGAACTTGAATTGTATAAAGTAGATGGTAGAGCGTAGAGAGACTGCAACCGTTAAAATGAGCGATTTTGCTCCATTTTAACGATAGGTAATCCCTCTACCTAAGTTACTTCGCAACTTAGAATAGTTAGCTAATTGCCGCTCTAAAACTGGCCCAGCTAATCTGTTCCGGAAGAATGTATTCGGTGGCCTGAACGGAGCGGCGAATATCTGTCCAGGGTTCCTGGCTACTCACCGCACCGATGGTGACAACCGCCTCCCCGGCCCGGCGAATACGTACGGCCGGGAGCAGGGCTTCTTCACAACCGCCCCATCCGATGAATTCGAGCTCGATATCCCGTTTGTCCAGTCGGAGCGGATCCCCGCCGTTCCGGATCTCCAAAAAATGATCGTTGATGAATAAGGTGGCCGGCTGTGGCTGGGTTTCGGATCGTTGGCGGAAGAACAGCATTGCTCCAAGCACAACGAAAAAGCCACCGACCAGCCCGGCGTGGAGCCCGTGCGGTAGTTGAAAAAATGCAATGAGGATCATGTGGAAGAGCAGCACCGGAAGGGCCAAAAAGCGGGTGAAATACCAAACGTCCCGCAGGTGTTCCCGGTAGGGATTCGGGCTTAGCGCAATTTGCAGTGTGGTTCCTGGTGTTGTGGAATGGATCAAGGTCATGGCGAAAAATTGGGTTTAGGTGAATACAGTCAATCTCCTATTCCTTTTTTATCGCAAAAGTTACCCCTATGGTTACCTGTTAGGATACATTTAACAATCCGAATTCCATTCCACGGACTTCGGCCCGGGATTTTCTTCGGGGAACAGGATAGTTCGCAACTGTTCCCCGAAGAAGATCATTTAGCGCTTGGCCAAACCCGATTCCGCCAGCAGCACCAGCAATGCATACTGTACGCCTTCATAGCCGTCCTTGTTTGCCCACCATTCGAGCAGGGAGTGCGCCCGGCCACCCACGCCGCCGCGACCGATGGTCACCGCGGGGATACCCAGCGAAATGGGAATATTGGAATTGGTAGATCCCCGGCGGAGGTGCGGTTGTTTATCGAAAGGGCCCAGAGCGGCCATGGCCCGTTGGATGAGTGGTAGTTCCGGGGAAAGTTCTCCCGAAGGCCGGTTGCCGATCATCTCGATGGTGACGGTCAGTTCGCGACCGCCCCGGCGCAATTCGTTCTGTTCTTTCAGGCCACGTTGCATGGCTTCTTCCAGGATCACTTTGAGATCGTCGAGCCGGGAGGGTTCTACGGAGCGGGTATCGATCTCCATCCAGGAAGTGAACGGAATGGAATTGACGGAAGTGCCGCCGCCTATCCGGCCGATATTATAGCTGGTCCGCGGACCGGTCTCTGTGTATTTATCGGCAGCCTCCACAAAATAGCGGATCGCAGCGCCTAGTGCGTGGTGCGGATTGGCGAGTCCGAAAGCGCCCCAGGAGTGCCCGCCCGGTCCTTCAAAAGTAACGAGGTAACGGTACGAACCAAGCCCTTTACAGTTGATGGCTCCCAGATCGCCCCCGTCAATAGAGATCCAGGAGTCGATCCCGGGACCGTTCTCACCGAACAGGTATTTGACGCCGCGCAGATCACCGAGCCCTTCTTCGCCGACCGTGCCGATAAACAGTACGTCGTCTTCGGTCTGGAGCTTGGTCTCATTCATGGCCCGGAGGACGGAGAGCATAATGGCCAGTCCGCGACTGTCATCGCCCACGCCCGGTGCAAAGAGGGTGTCGCCTTTCACAGTTACCGACACATCGGTTTCCTCGGGAAATACCGTGTCCAGGTGAGCGTCCAGCGCAACCGTACGATCGCCTTTTGTCCCCTTCCGGAGCGCGATGACGTTACCTTCCGCATCGATCCAGGCGGAATCTACGCCGATCTCGACCAGCATATTTTTAAAAGCCTCGGCGCGGACTTCTTCTTTAAAGGGCGGTGCCGGGATTTCCGTGAGCTTGATGGTCTCCTGCACGGTCTGCTCATCGGTTCTTTTGATGAGCGCCAGTGCCCGCTTCACGGCGGGATGGGAGGTCAGCGCTTTGATCTCTTTCTGGTAGGAAGCTTCGACCTGAATATTATCTTCTTCCTGTGCCGCCAGCAGGCCGGGCAAAAGCAGGAATAAAAAAGTAAAGTAGTGTTGTCGTATTTGCATGATGGAAATTTTTAAAAGCACTATTAGGGAAAGACAGCCGCCAGATAAGCGGGAATAGGGCTGGGGACCGGATCTCATTATCCTGCACACCTGACGTATTCGTTTTCCAGGGCTTATTTTACTCCGGCGGAATTATCCCACCAGCCATTCTTTTTTCGAATGTAAACAATTTGGCCGGTGTGGTAAGCATTGTGGCTACAAATATTCGCGATAGAAGAACGCCATTCCCGTAACTGTTCGTCGGTGGCCATTTCTACGACCTGCTCCCATTTGGTTTGCAGGCTGTCCAGTTGACGGACGGCTTCCTGCCACTGATCCGCATCGAAAAGCTGAAAGGTGATCTCATTATCATCGTTAAAATCCGGTGGGGTTTCTCCCTGAAATGCGATCAGGATCCTTTCGTTCCAGAAGATCAGATGGGATACCAGTTCACCGATAGAATGATTAGCGGTACTGTCCTTCCAGTTGGATTGTTCGGCGGTCAGGTTTTGAACGGCCCGCTGCGCCGGCACGAACCAGTCCTGATTGCTGTGGGTGTTGCGCAGTTGTTCCAGCAGGATCTCCCGTATGGCGGCCTGATCTTCGGATGGGCTACAACTCAGCAGCCCCAATCCCAGGATGATAAGCGAAAAGTATTTCATAGAAAGCGATTACTGTGACGAAACAGGGGCGTGTTATTAGTGCATGAATCGGTGAGGATATGGGACGAAATGGTAATTTACCGATCCATCATCTGCAACACCCGTTCTACCGGCAAGGCTTCAACGGTATGACCACTACCGGTCAGGGTACGGGCCGCGAACAACGAATTGATGATCGCCTCTTCGGTAGCTTCGATCGTTGCGAGAAAGATCGGGGAAACGACATCATTGTGCAGCACTTCCTGGGTAAGTGTACGCTTCTCGGGACTGTAGGGAATACGCAGGCTTTCCGCCGTGGAAAACGCAATGACATAATCCCCACTGCCGTTGGAGGCGATACCTCCGGTTCGGGCCAGCCCCAGCATCGCCCGTTTGGCCACCCGTTTCAGGTTGCGGGCATCCAGGGGCGCGTCCGTGGCTAACACCATCATGCAGGAGCCGTCGGCGGATCCTTCGATCTGACGCTTAAAATAGTATTGCCCCAATTCCTGGCCGACTGGCTTACCGTTGATGGTCAGCACGCCGCCGAAATTAGTCTGTACCAATACGCCAACCGTGTAACCGCCCAGGCTCTCCGGCAGCTTTCGGGATGAGGTACCGATACCGCCTTTGAACCCAAAACAGATGGTACCGGTTCCGGCCCCGACATTGCCCTCGGTCACCGGACCGGATTCCGCATTGGCAATGGCTCCGAGCACATCTTTTTTCCGAACGTGGCGACCGCGAATATCATTCAGGTAGCCGTCGTTGGTCTCTCCGACCACACCGTTCACGGAACGGACATTTTCGTTGCCGGGCAGATCCAGGGTGTAATCGATCAGGGCCTCCACGGCAGTCGGCACACTCAGGGTATTGGTCAGTACAATAGGCGTTTCCAGATTGCCCAGTTCCTCGACCTGACTGTATCCGGCCAGTTTGCCGAAGCCGTTCCCCAGGTAGATCGCTGCGGGAACTTTCTGTTGGAAAATATTGCCGTCGTAGGGCAGGATCGCCGTGACGCCGGTGCGAACGGACTTTCCGCGGATCCGGGTCGTGTGACCCACCTTTACACCCGGCACATCGGTGATGGCATTATGCGTTCCGGTGGGCAAAACCCCGATGATAACCCCGGATTCACGGGGGCGATCCTGACTGTTGGCGGAGGAAGAATACAGCATAAGCAGGAAAAGTAAGCTTAAGGTGGTATAGTGCATGATGGTATCGGCTTGACGTTGGAAAGTTAGTTTCTGCACGTAAAATAAAGCTTTTCCGGAGCTATTTCAGGATGAGTGCCAAAGTTTACCACCCTATACCAATTAGTTTGCCAAACCCTCTCTCCCTTTAAATATACCGTTCGCGTTTCTGCAGATTAAGCAGTGCCGTAAGAATAAACACGACGGCACCTACACTGAGAAAAATGCGATTTTTCCACACCACCTGCTGCCAGGTTACCTGACTGAATCCACGGGCCATATCGAAAGGATTGAGGTAGAGGTCCCACATGGTGTTCTCAAAGATCTCGCTGAAAATACTGAGGGCGACCCCCAACAGGACGATGATCACCGCAGTGGCGTTGCCGTTCTTCACCCTGGTGGACAACAAAAAGGCCAGACTGCCCAGAAAGCACATGGGAAAGATCAGTTGGGTGGCCAATTGCAGCGGATTGATCGGATACAACAGCCACGAACCCAGAGCGGCAAAGAGGAACAGCAGAATAAAAATTTGGGTGAAGATCAACACCAGGCGCACCAGCCACACTTTGTAGCGATAATCCGGGATGCCGAAGAGGATCTCCAGCATGCGGGCGTCTTCGTCCCGTTGGATCCCGAAGACCGTGGGATAAAATATGAGCAGTATCCCCGGAAAAAAGGTCAGCTCGTAAAGCGTACCGATATTGATGTCGACATTATCGAAAACACTGACCACCATAAAAAAAATATAGAAGGCGAGTGCGGCCAGCAGGAACAGGAAGAACCGCCCGGCGAAGATGATCTTCAGGTTATATCGTACCAGTCGGCTAAGGAGTATCATCGAATTGCGCATTATCGTACTATATTTTTCAGCAGACACAAATAGGCATCTTCCAGCACCGGTTCGGTCGGAACGGCCGTTTCCATGGGTTGCGTACGGGAAATACAGCGCACCCGGATCTGGTCACCCTCCCGCAGGTGATTCACCACGACCTGCTCCTTTTCGGTCTGATGGAGGTCCCGGGCGGGGATAACGTATTCCCAGACCAGACCTTCCGCCAGTTCCAGCATATCCTGCGGCGATCCCTGGTATTTTACACTCCCCTTATCGATGACCGCCAGTTGATTACAGGAACTGGCAATATCCTCGATGATGTGGGTAGAGAAGATGACGATGCGTTCCCGGCTGAGTTGTACCAACAGGTTCCGGAAGCGGATCCTTTCCCGGGGATCCAGACCAGCGGTCGGTTCGTCCACTACCAGTATCCGCGGCAGGTGCAGCAGGATCTGGGCAATACCGATCCGCTGTTTCATACCGCCGGAGAAGGAGCCGATCTTTTCGTCTTTGCGATCCAGCATGTTGACGGCGCCCAGCACGTATTCAAGCCGATCTTGCCGAACCTGATTGTCATAAAGTCCTTTCAGAATTGCCTGGTAATCGAGGTAATTCCAGGCCGACATATTTTCATAACTCCCGAAGGCCTGCGGAAGGTAGCCAATCAGTCCCTGCAGTTCTTCGCGTTGCTCCTGCGTATCGATGCCGTTGATCCAGATCTTTCCGTAGCTCTGGTCGAATATCCCGCTGATCGTTCGCATGAGGGTAGACTTACCGGCACCGTTCGGACCCAGCAGACCGTACATGCCCGTACTTATTTCAAGAGATACGCCGTTGAGTGCCTTGAAGGGGATCGTCCGTTTACCCAGTACCGGAATGCTACTGATGAGCCGGTAGTAAAAACGTTTGATCCGGCCTTTGAGGCGCTCGATCTTGAGTTGCTTGCGGTGCAGATAGCTGGACGAACGGTAAATGATGAGCGAAAGATACCAGAACAGTCCAAGCACCAGGGCGTATCCCAGGCCGTCCCACTGGTTGTTGAGTTGCACCAGCAGGATCAGCGGACTGACCCAATAGAGGATACCACCGAGTATTCTGCGGATGCGGTGCTGCCAGCGGTTGTCCCCGGCAGCCAGGGTGGTATCGATCGGTTCCCACATTTCCAGCAGTAAAAAGTAAATGCCTACTCCCAGCACGGCGGTCCAGAATCCTCCGTTCAGGTAGCTGAAGGTAAACCAGCACAGAAAGACCAGCAGCGGGATCTGCCAGATAAATTCGCGCAACAGCAGTTGCCAGCGACGGCGTCCCTGACTCGCCCGGTGGTATTCGGCCAGCGCTTTGCTGCCCGACCATTCCCGGGCAAACCGGCCCGGGCGGCCGTAGATCTTGACCAGGTTCTGGATTCGGATATGGAGGTCTTCTCCCGGAGGGATCAACTCCGCTTTGGCCCGCCGCAGACTGGTGCGAATGAAATAGGTAATGGCCGGCACCAGGAAGAAAAGCAGCAGGATATCAGCCATTTGCCACAGCAGGGAAGATACCCGGAAGTATACAAGCAGGGCGCCGGCCGCAACGATGCCGATGTTGAGGGCTTTCACCCACCAGGGAAGTTTCCGGAACCAGGTAATGGTGTTTTCCAGACCCAGGTAAACCGTGGGGATCACCACCAGCGTCAGCAGGGTGCCCAGGGCCAAACCTCCGATCACGGTGATCGCAAAGGGCGCACCGATCAAACTGACGTATTCCGCCGTGCCGAGGGCCAGCGGGAACATGGCCACGATGGTCGTGATGGCCGTGATCAGGATGGGCCGTAAACGGTGCAATCCTGCCGTCATCAGAGCCCGGGTTTTCCGGTAACCTTGCCGCCGCAGGGCATTAACGTAGTCGATCATGATGATACCGTTGTTCACGATGACTCCCAGCAGGATCAGAAATCCCGTCAGCGTATTGGCGTTGAACAGGCTGTTGCCCGTAATGAACAGCGCAAGCAGGGCCCCGGTAACGGCCATCGGTACCGAGAACAACAGCACAAAAGGAGCGGAAAGGGATTCAAAAACCGAAGCCAGAATGATGAAGATGAGCAGAATGGCGGCTCCGGCCAGGGCTTTGAAATCCTTGAACTGATCCTCCGCTTCGACCATTTCAATGGCGATCCCCGGCGGAATGGGATAACCGGCGATCAGCGACTGGATACTGGCCTGATGAGCTTCGAGCAGATCTTTGGTCTGATCCACCTGCCAGGACCGGCTGTAGACCACTTCGATCTGTTTTTGCTGATTGATCCGGCGGATCTCATCGCTACCTTCGCCGGTACGAATATTGGTGAAAGTGGCCATCTCGTGCTGTCCGCCGTTGCGATCGGCTACTTCCAGTTTCCGGAGATCGTCGATCGTTTTGGCTTTGGGCTCGGCTTCCTGGCGGTCGCTTTCCCGGATGATGATGTTGTATTCTTCGTCGGCGTACTGAAATTTGGTGTCGGCCGGGGATTCCTGCCCGAAATCACGCAGGGCCGTAGCGATATTTTGCGGAGTGATCTCATTGCGGGCCAAAGTAAGTGGATCAAAAGCCAGCTGGACCTCGGGACGGCTGCCGCGGATACTTAAACTGGAACTGCGGGTCCCTTCCAGGTTCTCGACGTAGTAAAAGATGTCCTGCGCCACCCGTTGCAGCAGGGCGTAATCTTCGCCCTTCAATACGATCTTTTCCTGATTGTTGCCAAAGCCCATCAACTGGCCGAGGGCGTCCATGCCGCCGATGCCGCCGCCACCGCCTTCCGAACTTTGCTGGGAAAGGCTGATGGTAGCGCCCCCCACCTGATTGCTCAGCTTACTGACTTCTTCCTTGATCTCATAAAATGTACGATCCTTAATGTCTTCGAAATCTTCCTGGAGGATGAGACTGACCACCGCGTCTTCCTCCTGGATGCGGCTATTGATGTCTTTTTTCTCCGCGATACTTTCCAGTTTAGCTTCAATTTCCCGGACGATCTTATCGGTTTTTTCAATGGTTGTCCCTTTGGACATGGTGATGAATACGTCGATCTGATCGGAAGCCACTTCTTCCGAAGTACTAATGCTGACGGCCAGCACGGCAAAGGTGGTAATGAAAAACAGGAGTAATCCCCCGATGATGGTGCGGGCGGGATACCGCAAACTACTTTTCAGCAGTACGAGATAGAGCCTTTCCGTTCGGGTTCTGGCTTTGGACTGGCCGAAACTGATCTTCTGCCTGTTGGAATACCACCCGAGCACGATGTAGGCGAGTACCGGGATCAGCAGCAGAGCTACCAGCAAAGACACCACCAGGGTGGAAATGATGGACACCCCGATGTGTTTACCGATCAGCGCGATCAGGTAGTTGCCAAAAAACAGGAAAGGTAGAAACACGGTAGCGGTCGTCAGCGTGGCCGCCAGAATGGCTTTAACCACCCCGGAAGCTCCCTGGCTGACCGCCTGTTCGGGGCTGGCTCCCCCGGCCACCAATCGGTAGATGTTTTCCAGTACCACAATACTGTTGTCGAGCAGCATACCAACGGCCAGGGCCATGCCTACCAGCGTGAGGCTGTTGATACTGATGCCGGCGCCGTAGAACAGGTTGAAAGCAGCAAAGACCGAAATGGGAATGGACACTGCGATCACGGAGATCAGGCGGAGGTCCTTGAGGAATATCCACAGGACAAATACGGCCAGCAGACCGCCGATCATCCCCAGATTGATGATCTGCTGGATATTACTTTCCATGCGATCGGCCAGATTTCGCTGGACCACGATCTCCACGTCTTTGGCTTTGAGCTTTTCATTGAGCTGATCGATCAGAGCCAGGCACTGGTGAGAAAGATCGATAATATTGGCCTGGGAAGCTTTGGTGACGGTCAGCGAGATGGCATCTTTCCCGTTTACCCGGCTGATGCTGGTCTCTTCGTCCACCCCGAAGGATATTTTCGCTACATCCTTCAGTAGAATGGGACCGGGAGCCATCACGATATTCTCGATGTCCCGGACATCGGCGTATTCCGAAGCCGTACGGATGAAATACCGGTAATCGCCTTCGTAAACGAAACCGGCCAGGGCCCGGCTGCCGGAATTCTGGGTCAGGCGCGAACGGACACTTTCCGGTGTGATATTATGCGGTTCGCTGGCTTCCTTGTCGAGCAGGATCTCCAGATTTTTTTGCCGTCCGCCGAATACATTGATCGAGGCGATACCGCTCAGGTTCTCGAAAGCCGGCCGGATCTCTTTTTCGCTGACGTTGCGCAGGCGGTCGGTACCACCGCTGCCCCGGATCTGCAATTCCAGGAACTGATTGGTGAGTTGCTGCAGGTCTATTTTGGAAACGTTCACCATCAGGTCTTCCGGAAGCTGCCGCTTCACGGCGTCGATCTTTTGCTGAAGTTTCAGGTAAACGTATTTAAATCGCACATCCTGTTCAAAGCTAACCTGAATAAAAGCCTGATTGCCATTGATCCGGGTCTCGATCTTTTCCACGCCTTCGAGCGTACCGATCGCCCCTTCCACCGGGATCACACCCTGCTGCTCCATATACTGCGGGCTCACCTGGGTGAGAGCGCCTACCTGCACGAACAGCATCGGCAATTCGGCATCGGGCAGAAGTTCCACCGGCAGTTGTTTATAGGAAATGTACCCCAATAGGGTCAGCCCTATGAAGATCATGCAAATGGTTACCTTTCTGTGGATTAGGTTATTCATAATCAAATATCAATGGCAATGGCACTTACAATGGCAATGGCAATTACAATAGCAATGGCAGTTCAATCTTGAAGTTTTCGACATTAAGTATTTCATTCCCGTTTGTTATTGATCATTTTTGAACCGATAGCAATTAATTCTTCGCATTCAACTAAAAGCCAGGCCCCTTTATCATTTTTTCCGATACCTGTGTATCTGAGTATCTTCAATGAGCACCTCGACTCTTTCAGCTCCTTTACCACCAGGCTCATTTTATTGATGAAATCTTTTCTGGTTATCGTACCCTGCGCTTCTCCGTAATTCAATGCACTCCCGCCTGAGGATCGGATAAGTTGATCACTGTAGTATTTCCCTTCATAGGTCTTAGGTATAGTTTTTATAAAAAACACGACCTCGCCTGCAAACCGAACAAGCCTTTCCTCATAATTAAAGAGTGGTTCCATTTTTTAGTTTTACATCAGATTTTTAGTGAGCGCTACCCATTTCAATCACCACCTTTACCGTTACAATTCCAGTTCCCTATCGTCATTGAAATTGCTATTGCTATTGAAATTGTCATTACGATTTCCCCGCCAATCAAAAACCGCATACACACACGGGATCACCACGAGGGTCAGTAGCGTGGAGGTAACCAGACCTCCGATCACCGCCCAGGCCATCGGGGCCCGCAGTGATGCACTTTCCCCGAACCCGAAGGTTAGCGGCAACAGGGCCAGTACGGTAGTCAGACTGGTCATCAGGATCGGACGGATCCGTTGTTGTCCGGCTTCGGCGATGGCCTCGTCGCGCGGCATGCCTCCCCGTTTCAGCTGATTGATCCGGTCCACGAGGATGATCGCATCATTCACCGCGATCCCCACCAGCATAATGATCCCGATGATGGCCATGATATTCAGTGGGGTACCCAGCCAGTAAAAAGTGGCGATCGTACCCACTACGGCCAGCGGGATAGTGAGTAAGATGGTAAAGGGATGCACCAGGGATTCAAACTGGGAAGCCATTACCATGTAGACCAGAATAATGGACAGAATGAGCGAAAAACTCAGGCTCTGCAGAGATTGAGCCCGGCGCGCTTCGTCGCCCACCACGGAGATACTGTAGTTCGGCGGAAGTTCGATACTGCTGACCTGCTCCCGGATCTGATTGGCAATAAATTCCAGCGGCACGTCATCATCCGTCTGGGCGTATACTTTACCGATCCGGTTTTGGTTGCGCCGGTGAATTTCCCGCGGAGCCGTTGAAGTATTCAAAGTAGCGATCTCGTGCAGGTGATAGACTTTTTCCCCGCCCTTGATCGTGATATTCTCAAAATCATTCAGACCCTGTCGTGGCATGATCAGGCGGATATCGATCATTTCGCCGGACCTTTCCAGTCGCCCGGCTTCCTTGCCCTGCAACTGATCCTGGATCTGCGTCACCACGCTGTTCATATCCAGATTGTACAGGCCCAGTTTGAAGCGGTCGAACAGGATCTCCACTTCCGGAACGCCCTGTTCGATGGAGGTCTGTAAATTCAGCAGGTCCGGTAGCTGTTCCATTTGTTGCCGAACTGCTTCCGTCAGACTTTCCAGGGTTTCCAGATCGTCCCCCTTAATCTCTACCACCAGCGGGGCTTCTTCCGTGCGTAAAATACTGTTGAGAGAAGAGGCCTCCGGGGTGTAGGCGATCTTCACGCCGGGTATGCCGGTGGTAATTTCGTCCAGCGCGGCAATGACCTTTTGGGTACCCAGGCGGGTACTGTCGATCAGGGCCACGTCCACCTGGGCGGTGTGCTCGCCCTGAAAGACAGCCGACTGATCATTTTCCAATTCGGTTTTCGGACCTATGTGACTGTACACGAATTTCAGGTCGTTGGGAAGGGCATCCTGCACCAGTTCTTCGATGTTGCCCACGGTGGAGGCAGTCCGGTCGAGAACGGTACCTTCCGGCAACTGAATATCCATGCGGAATTTTTTGGTCGTTGCGGCGGGCATGAATTCCGTACCGATCGAAGGATACATATAGGCCGCACCGGCTACGAGTAAAACTGCCAGCAGGATCACGAAACCTCTCAGGGGTAATAATCTTTTGAGAAAGCGACCGTAGGCATTGAGTTGCAGGGAACGCGATTTGGCCGGTGCCGGTCGCCGCCGGTAAAAGCGGTGATAAAGCATGGGGATCACGAAGATGGCTACGAACAGAGAAGATATCAGCGAAAAGGCAACGGTCCAGGCCTGGTCTTTGAATAATTCTCCCGCAGCGTCCTGCAGATAGATCACCGGCAAAAAGACGATGATGGTCGTTAGGGTAGAGGCGGTAATGGCACCGCCCACTTCGGAGGTTCCCGTAATGACCGCGGAACGTACATCGGCGCCCGACTCGTGGTTGCGGAAGATATTTTCCAACACTACGATGGCGTTGTCTACCAGCATGCCGGCCCCCAGAGCCAGACCACCCAGGGTCATGATATTGATGGTCAGCCCGTTGAAATACATCAGCGTGAAAGTAGCCACGATGGAGATCGGAATGGCAATACTGATGATCAGAGTAGTGCCGAAGCGTTGCAGGAAGAGGAACAGGATCACCACGGCCAGCAGGATACCGATCAGAGCGGTTTCCTCCACTTCGTCTACCGCATTCTTGATAAAGGTCCCCTGATTGGAAATGACCTCAAACTGATAACCGGGCAGCGCATTTTCGATGACCTCCAGCGCTTCGGTGATCTCCTCCACCGCTTTCACGGTGTTGAACTGATTCTCTATGTAGATCGACAGTCCGATACAGCGGCGTCCGTCGATCCGCACAATGTTGTTGGGTGGTTTCTGGGCAAAGGAAGTGATGGCGATATCCTGTAGATAGACCGGCGCCCGCTGGTCGCCCGCTGCGGCCCGCGACTGAGCCATTTCCGACTGGGCGGCCTCCGTCTGCGCCTGGCCTTCCTTATAGCCGATGATAAGATTATTGAAGTCGGCTTCGGTCTCGAGAATGCCCACGCCCTTAACGGTATACTGCAGGCCCAGTTCTTCCACCGTTCCACCGGATATATTTTGGTTGTAGCTCTGGATCCGCTGGGTGATGTCGTCCATCGTCAGATCGTAGGATTCCATTTTTTGGGGAATGGGCTGGATGACGATCTCCTGTTCCATTTGTCCCGAAAGTGTAACCTGGGCAACGCCCTCCAGGCGTACCAGTTCGTTGCTGATGTAATTCTCGCCGATCTTTCGTAATTCGTTCAGATCGGTAATGCGTTCGTGGCTCACACCGATGAGCATGATCGGGGCGCTGTTCGGGTCGTACTGGCTTACACTGATGCTCTCGATATCTACCTGCTGACTGTAATCGTTGAGCGCTTTTTGCAGATCGAGAAAAGCCTCGTCCATATCTTTCTCCCAGGAATATTCCACCGTGATCTGGGCCGATCCGATCCGGGTGATGGAAGCAACCTGGGTGACGCCCTGCTGCCGCATACTCAGGGCTTCCACCTGCTCTACGAACTGCTGCTCAATTTCCTCCGGCGCTTTTTCTCCGGCCTGTATCTCAACGAACAGGCGGGGGGAGTTCAGATCCGGAAAAAGATCAACCCCCAGCCGGGAATACGAGATGTAGCCCAAAATGCAGATGCCGAGGATCGTCATCAGGATGGTGACCGGATAATCTACGGCGAATTGTATCAGTTTCTTCATTGCAATACTTTCACTTTGGACCGGTCGCGGAGGGTTTCAAAACCCTTGGTGACCAGGCGTTCATTTTCTTCCAGGCCGCTGATCACCTCGATCATATCGTCGTTTTCCATACCCGTTTCGATGATCCGTTCAAAGGCCGTATTCTCCTGCACCACGAATACCCGTTTCCCCCGCTGATCGGAAATGATCACTTCCTTGGGAATGACGACGATGTCGTTTTTCTGATTGATCTTGATCAGGGTTTTGACGAACATCCCGGGCCGGATCAGCAGATTTGGGTTGTTGAACCGCACTTTGGCCAGGTAGGTCCGGGTATTGATATCGATGGCCGGAGACAGTTCCGTGATGGAACCCGACAGGGTATCATCCGGCAGACTGTAGTTGGTGATCTGCACTTTCTGCCCGGTCTGGATATCCATCATCGTATTTTCGGGCAGGCTCACATCCACGTACATTCTCGAATAATCCATGATGGTGACCAGGGGATCGCCCTGCTGGATCTGGCTGCCGGAAGTATACTGCGGTAATTCCACGATCGTACCGGAGATCGGGATGTTAATCTTCATTTTGGCCAGCCGGATCTCCGCGCTTTCCAGTTCGTTCCGGGCCCGGGTCAGGCTCAGTTCGGAGTTCTTCAGCTCGCGGACGGTCACGCCGCCTTTATCGAACACGGACTTCTGTTTGTCGTATTCCTGCTGGGTGAGTTCCAGATTCATTTTGGCGGCCTCCAGCCCGATACCGTTGACGTACTCCTGGTCTTGAATTTCCACAAAGGGCTGGCCGGCTTTTACCCGGTCACCCAGCTTGAAGGGGCGCTTGTAGGACGGGTGATTCTTCAGGATGTAAGTTCCGCCGATCTGGGCGTTGAGTTTGATCACTTTTTCCGCGGTCGCGTTGCCGGTCGTAATGGTAAAGCGGGACAGCGATCCGGTGGTGATCTGTTCTACAGATACCGGAGCGGCGATATCGATATTCGGACTTTCCTCCTCACCGGAGTTACAGGCGCAGATCGCGATCGTGGCGCAAAGCGTGATATAGCGTAGTTGTGTTTTCACGAGTCTCATTTTTAATTACCGATTATTGGGAAGGGCAACCGAAACGGGCTCTTGTTTCTCCCAGTCGTATAAGGTGAGGATCTTCAGATCCAATAGCTGTGTTTTGTAATTGATCAGCGCGCGGGCGTAGGCCACTTTCTGGGTGGACAACTGATTCTGGAAACGTTCGAGATCGATTCCGCTCAGGTCGCCGTTGATGTAGCGTTCGAGGTTGATATCGTAGGTCCGTTCGGCATTTTCGACACTTTTCTGAGCGATGTCGATCCGGGGCATCTGTGTCTGAATGCTGCGGTAAGCCTGGCGGATCTCCATTCTGATCTGTTTCTGGTCTTCGCTGAGTTCCAGTTGCTGGGTGCGAATGGATACTTCCTGGGCCTGCACCCTGGCCTGCCGTTCCCCCCAGTCGAAGATGGGAATGTTCAACGAAAGCCCCACGCTGGGGTTATTGGTCGGATTATCGTATACCCGGCTGAAGCTTTCGTTATCCCCGAAGATCCCGAGCGTGAGCTGCACATCGGCCCGGAATTCATTCTGAGCCTTAGTGCGTACGAGATCAAACTGGGACTGTTCAAGGCTGATCTGCCGTTGCCGCAGTTCCATCCGGGAATCGAGGGCGTAGGCGATGGCCTGATCCAGATCCACGATGACCTCCCTGACGTCGAGATCGGTCGACAACTGAATATCTTCATCGAGGTTCATGCCGATCTCGCGTTTGAAAGCCTCTTCAGCATTGGCCAGGGACAATTCACTGTCCTGGAGGGCGAGCTGGGCATTGGCCAGGTTCAATTCGGCCTGGAACAATTCCTCTTCCGCCAGCAAACCGGCTTCTACCTTATTCCGGACGATCTCGAAGTTATTCGTCGTATTAGCGAGTTCTTCGCGGGCAATATCGAGGTTCAGTTGTTCGAGATAGACGTTGAAGAACTGCGATGTGATCGTTTTTTCGAGGTTCAGTCGCTGAATAGCGTAGTTCAGGCTGGCATTTTCGTAATTCAACTCCAGTTCTTCCAACTGCATCTTCCGCCGGTTAAAGGTGAAGATGGGCTGGTTGATGGAGAGGTAGAGGTTGTTGTAGAACGCCTGGTTGGAGTTTTCCCCGAACCCGGCGATCTCCGTACGGTTGTTGCGCCAGCTCAGAGAATTGATCAGGGCGATGGTACCGTCCGTTTTCAGAATGGGCTGTTCTACCCGCAGGGTTCCGGAGGAATAGAGCTCGCGGTTGGTAAACCACTGGGAGAACTGATTGTCAAACTGCCGGTTGTTGCTGAAATTGAAGGGGTTGAGCGTCAGGGAAAAGCGGGATTTGAGCGAAGCCCGTTCCGCAACCAGACTGTACTGATACTGTTCGATATTCAGCAGGGAGCGTTGAATGGAGGGGCTGTTCTTTTCCGCGATCTCCATGGCGGATTCCAGGCTGATGAGTATCTGCCCGGTGAGGGGCAGCGACAGCCCGGTCAGGCCGATGGCCGCCAGCATCAGGCATTTAGCACGTTTGTTGAAAATTCCGTAGAAGTCCTGCATAGTTAATTTTTTAGTACTTCGTCAAGCTGTTTAATCCCTTTTTACCAACTTCACCGCATCGGCAAAAATGGCCTGCAATCTGGATTCGTTACTCAGAGTGATCGTGATGGTATCCGCGGGGAAATTGTAATCTCCGAGGGAAACCCAGCCCTCCCGGCTTTCCCGGGTCAGTTCGATTGAGGGCCGGTCCACGCCGTTCTCGTGGGGGATGATGAACTGATAATTCCCCCGCATGTCGCGGTTCCAATTGAATGAATCGTCTTTGTACACGTGGTAGAAAACATCGTAGCGACCGGCTTCCGGTACGGGTACTTTCCATTTGGCTTCCTTGGTGCCGTCCCCGGCTTTGATGTAGAAAGCCGAGCGGATGAAGTCGCCGAAAAAGTGATCATCCGTGGTGGCCGTCCAGTTCAGCGGTGGCCGCCAGACCCGGGTGCCCTGGTATTTGAAACCGTCCGCACCGGCGGGCCGCAGCCACTTGCGCAGCCGGCTGACCTCTTCGTAATGGGTGAATTCGAAATCCGGATCTTCGTTGTCCACCACGATCTCTCCTTCGTTTTTCAGACTGATCGGCTGATCGGCCAGTTCCTGGCCTTCGGTGGCATTGGTGATGGTAGTTTCGTCGATCTTCTCAAAATTGTATTCGATCTTATTGGGCAGGTTGCCGGAGGCCAGGGTATTGAAGCGGATGCCGGCCGGTTTGCTCACCGACAGGTAGGCCACTTCCTTGGTTTGTCCGGGAGCCAGGTAGAGTAGTTTATCCTCCTGGTCGCCGGGAAAGAGCGTAGATTTGATCACTCCCGCCGCACCGCCGAGATTGGAGGCTCTGAACCAGACGCGGGTCATCTCCCGGTTGCCGGACTGTACCTGCTCGGCAATCGGCGTTCCGATCAGGAAACGGGGCATGGTGGTCTGATTGAACCAGTTTTCCATATACTGCGTGAGGTCCACGCCGAACTCCTCCTGGATGCGGGACCGGAAGGTCTCAAACGAAAGATTCTTAAAACGGTATTCTTCCAGCAGCCGGGTAATGAATTCCCGAAAGCGCCCCGATTCCGCCTGGGCCTGGATCATGGAAAAGAGCACTTCCCCTTTCAGTTCGATCACATTATCGATCAGTTCGGTATTTTCCTTTAGGGTCAGTACTTCGGCAAAGGATTTTTCCTGTAAGACCATATTGGCCAGTTCCTCCTGGGTGCTGCCACTGTTCCGTCGTACCCAGTCGGCCGGTCCGTCGTTCTCCACGCGCAGATAGGATTCGAAGATC
The DNA here is from genome assembly GCF_002646595.1 of Flavilitoribacter nigricans DSM 23189 = NBRC 102662. GTDB lineage: Bacteria > Bacteroidota > Bacteroidia > Chitinophagales > Saprospiraceae > Flavilitoribacter > Flavilitoribacter nigricans. Next base: position 30,751 of record NZ_PDUD01000022.1, on the reverse strand, counting down.
CGGTTCATCACGGGCCATTCCCGCGCGTCGAGATTGTTGCACAACTCGTAGAATTGTACAAACTGATAATAGGGATTAATGGATTCCTCAACTACGGTATTACCGCCCTGGTTATCCGTCCGGATATTCTTAAAGCGGAAAAATTCCTGCAGGAAACCGCGCAATACCCGCATCTGGAGTTCCTCCGGGGCCAGATTGCGGTTCTGGTTCCAGCGGCTCTGGCGTTTCACGGATCCCGTAAAATCCAAATTCCGGGAATACAGTCCTTTTTCCGGGATGTAGACCATACCGGCCTGATTGGTCTGGTGCAGAGAGGTCCAGGTGCGATCAAAAGATTTGAACTGTCCAGGTACTTCGATCATACGGAATTCCCGGAAGGGGTATTTGAGGCCGGAACGGCGTTCAAAGTCTCCGAGGCGTTCCCGGATGATATCCGGCAGCGTATCTCGGATATCGGGGAAAGCATCCTTGAAATAATCGTGTCCGGCTACGTAATAAGCCGAGAAGGTCAGACTGTCCGCCTCGAAGCTGCTCTTTTGATAGTTCCCAACGGATAGGGATAGTTGGGATAGGGCGTGCTCCGGGGCGAAGAGGTAAGTGTCATCGGCCGTTTCCCGGCCGTCTACCTGGGAAACGGGATACATACCCGGCAGGGTCTTCACCGTCAGCTGGTAATCAATAAAATCTTTGCGATACCAGAACGGAGACGTATCGCTGTAACCGACGCCCGCCTGCGGGTACCACTGGGCTTCCGGGGTCAGCAGAAGGAATTCCGGCTGGACGTACGCGTATCGCTGGCCGATTTCGAACAAAAAGCGGTAGGTATCCAGGTTCTTTTGCTCGGGCGAAATATCCAGATAGCAGGCGGTCTCGTCAATGGTGCCGCTATAATTGATCGTTAGTTCCAAAGGCGTACCGGCGGCTACCGGACGGTCCCAACTGATGAACAGCAATTGAAGCTCCCGTTTGAAATCCAGCGACTGGCCACCGGCCGTTACCGACTGGACTTGTAATCCCGGGTTTAGGTTGAATACGAATTCGCGGGCATCTTCGAGTGCCGCTCCCTTGATCCGGGAAGTAGCCGTAAAGTAGTAATCGCCCTGTTCCAGTTCGATCTGGTGTTCCGAAATGTCGATCTGCGGGTGTTCCAGATATTCATTGTTCAGCGCGATCATCTGTTGGGGTAGTTCCAGTCGCTGGTGGTATCTTTCCAGGTGTTGGTAACCCAGAAAGATCGCCGTTCCGGTAAAGGACAGCCCGAGGGCGAGGGAGGCGGCATTCATCCAGCGGGATTGCGGCAGCCGTTGCAGGATCAGAATGGAGAAAAACATAAATCCGAGCCCGAAAAAAGTATACATACTACGCAGCCTGAGAATACCCTCCCAATCCCCGAATCCGGTAATGCTGGAGTGGAAAAGCGACTGGTAGTAAGCCATATAGTCGAACAGGAAATCGTGACTACCCCGGATATAGAGCAGAGTAGAAAGGATGTACCCCACCAGGATCACAAAAGTCAATGCCTGATTCCGGATGATGCCCATCAGCAGGCTGGACAGACCAATAACAAAGACCAGGGTGGGAAGGGAGATCAGCAGCGGGTAGTACAGATAGGCCCGCCAGTCGACGGAGGTGTTGAGGGCCAGCAGGTTAAAGATCAGCGCCATAACCAGGGCCGCCACATTGATCAGCAGGAAAATGGACAGGATACTCCAGGCCTTGCCGAAAAGATAGGTGCCGTTGCTCATGGAACGCACGTAAAACACCTCAGTCGTATCCTGCTTGCGGTCCCGCTTGATGAATTCCGACGACAGGAAAACGGCGATGATCGATTGCGCCAGGTTGAGCAGGAAGATCGCGGCGTAGGGGATATTGGACGGGACCGCCCGGTACACCCATTCCATATCTCCAACCTCGGAAATTTCTCCCATGTTGAATACGAAAACCACGAACAGCGAGAGCACTGAAAAGATGCGGAAGAACCAGCTACGCATAAGGATCTTTCGCTCGTATTTCGCTATGGTCCGAAAGGTGAAGAGCATAGATTGTTAGTTACAAGGGCGATCTTAATCTTGTCCGGTCGATTGTATTCGGAAGCAGCGGCCATTTTTTGTTTCCAGGATGATCTGACGGTACAAAAAATAGCAGTTTAGCCCCGGGAGCACATTCCGGTCAGGCGTTTAATTGTAAAAATCAAGTTGCGATACTTGCATTGTAGAGAGTAGATGGTAGAGCGTAGAGAGACTGCAAGCGTTAAAATGAGCGATTTTGCTCCATTTTAACGATAGGTAATCCCTCTACCCTCGACTTTATACCCTCTACCTAAGTTGCATCTCAACTTAGATTAAAAATGATACGGCCGGTTGCAGGATCTGATTTTGCGGGTCGGAGCTTTCTACGAAGCCTTCCCCTTGTTCCCGGTCACTGCCGTATACCGTTTCGCTTGCGTTTTCATTGAGGTTGATGGAGCTACTGCTTCAAAGTGTGTTCCACAAAATAGACATAGGCATGTTCCAGGTTGGGGGTGATGGCCTCGGCGTCATAACCCTTTACTTCGTCGCCGACGACCGTTACTTTCCAGCCGTCCTTCATCATGACGGAGGCGACCACCTGGTATTTCTGATTTACTTCCACGTATTCTTTTTCCGAAACATAGATGGACCACACGTGTCCCTGTGCCTGGCGCAACAGCTCTTCGGGGGCTCCGGTAAATGCCACCTGTCCCCGGTTCAAGAGGGCCATGTGTTCGCAGGTGCCGGAAATGTCCGCTACGATATGGGTGGAAAGAATGATAATGACATCCTGGGAACTGATCCTGGCCAGCAGATTGCGGAAGCGGATCCGTTCTTCGGGGTCCAGACCGGTGGTCGGTTCGTCGACGATCACGATCTTCGGATCGTTGATCAGGGCCTGGGCGATACCCAGCCGCCGCTTCATACCTCCGGAAAGTTTACCCGCTTTGCGGCTGCGTACATCGAAGAGGCCGACTTCTTCGAGCATATGATCGACCGCCCGGCTGCGCTCCCGACGGCTCTTCATACCGGCCAGACGGGCCGCGTAATCCAGAAATTCGTAGGTCTTCAGATTAGAGAAAAAACTGAAATCCTGCGGCAGATAGCCCAGCATGGCGCGAACGTACCCCCGGTTGCTGGCGGCATTTTTTCCATTGACCAGGATCTGACCACTGCTGGGTTTCATCAGCGTGACCAGGATGCGCATCAGGCTGGATTTGCCCGCACCGTTCGGTCCCAGCAGGCCGAACATGCCTTCCCGGATCTCCAGATTGACATCCTTCAGGGCCTGATTTCCGCCGGAATAGATCTTATTGAGTTCCTGTATGGAAATATTCATTGCACGCTGGTAGTGAGTCGGTTATTTTTTCGATGCGGAAACATAGGACGCTTTCCAGATTTGTCAATTCTATTTTCGATCAAGGCAGACGGAGGTTCGACGAATAGGAGCCTGATCGCGGGCACATCCGCTCCGGTACCGCCGGGTAGCGCCCCTGGGTGAAGGTCATCAGATGCAGCGCAGCGGTCCAAAGCGGTACTCTTTTCACCTTTAACGATTGCTTAACCAATTAGAACCGGGAATATGCGTTTACTTTGTGGACTAAAACATAAACTGATGATTAAACGCTTGACAATGGTATTGCTGGCCGTATCGCTTACGGCTGCCGGGCTCCAGGCCCAGGGATTGAAAGGATTGCTCAATAAGGCCAAAGAAGCCGTCACCGGAGAAGGTGCGGACGGAGAGGTCGGAATGGGACTGAAAGAAGCGCTCAATGCCGGCGTGGGAGAAGCGGTCACTTTCCTTTCTACGGAAGACGGTTATTATAAAAGTGCCTATAAGATCCTGTTGCCGGAAGAAGTTCAGCAGGTGACCAGCAAGCTGAAAAGTGTACCTGGTTTCGGTAATGTAGAGGAAGATCTGTTGGAAAAAATGAACCGCGCCGCGGAGATCGCCGCCGAAAAGGCCAAACCGATCTTTGTTAACGCGATCAAGCAGATGACGATCAAAGACGCGATGAATCTGCTGATGGGCGAGCAGGATGCGGCCACCCGCTACCTGGAACGCACCACTTACCAGCCGCTTTACGATGAATTCCGCCCCGTGGTGATCAGCGCCCTGGACGAGGTGAACGCCCGCGAATACTGGAAGACCGCCGTGACGGCCTACAATAAGATCCCCTTTGTAAAGAAAACCAATCCGGAACTGGACGACCACGTGACCAATAAGGCACTGGTGGGACTTTTCAGCATGATCGAGAAAAAAGAAGCGGATATCCGGGAGAACCCGGCAGCCCGTACTTCGGAACTGCTGCAGAAAGTATTCTCGAAGCAGGATAAATAAGCGGTACGTCCTGGTACCCCAACGAGACATGAGTCATGCGAATCAGGAATTAAAAGTCCCGTAGGGACGAGATCTAGGTAGCCCGTCCAATAATTTGGGAGATTCAGCGTGCCGTAGGTACGCAATATGGTTTTCCATGGCGTACCTACGGCACGCTAAGCCGGGAAATGGTCATTTTGCTACCTACATTTCGTGCCTAAGGGCACATTGATTCCAAGTTTAACTCCTGATTCGCATGAGTCATCCTGCATTTTTTCAGGACTCAAAAATGACCTCGTAGAGGTTAAACATTCGTAGAAAAATAGTCGAAATGCTGGTTTCGACCTCAGGGAGGTCGCACAACATGGAGCAATGTGGTAAATGTGTGACCTCCCTGAGGTCGGAAAACGCTTATCCAGGCTAAATTCTACGAATATTTGACCTCTCTGGGGTCATACACCGCCTTTTATAAAATCCGGGGTGATTCGTGTTTTGTATTTTTCAGGCATCGGTGATCAGTGCATGCGGTCTCCCCGCAGTTCCAGCTTTTGCATGATCTCCGACTCGTATTCCAGATACTCCTTCCAACGGGCTTTCACTTTTTCTTCATCGCAGTAGGTCTTCGCCAGATCGATGAACAGCCGGTAGTGGCCGGCCTCGGATACCATAAATTTGTGGTAAAACTCCTGCAGGTCCGGATCGTTGATGTAGAGCGAAAGGAGCCGGAAGCGTTCGCAACTCCGGGCTTCGATCAGTGCACAGACGAGCAGTTTTTCCAGCAGCCGGTCTTCCCGGGAGCCGCCTTTCTTCTGAAATTTTAGCAGAGCATTGACGTATTCATCTTTGCGCTGACTGCCCAGTTTGAGATCCCGCTTGTCCAGTTCTTTCAGGACCATGCGAAAATGGCCCCACTCCTCGGTGACGATGGGCGCCAGTTCGTGGACCAACTCGATGCGTTCCGGATATTGCTGAATAAGGGAAATACAGGAGGTGGCCGCCTTTTGCTCGCAGTAGGCATGATCGGTGAGGATCTCTTCCAGATCTTTTTCGGCCAGATTCACCCAGCGCGGATCCGTCGGCAGCTGCAGACCCAGCATGCGGACGGTGTAGAGTTCTTTTTCTTCTTGCGTCATATTGTATGTGTACTCGGGTGTGGGTGTGTTGTAGTATTGATGTGTTGATGTGTTGTGGTTTTAGTAACTATAACACCACAACACATCAACACCACAACACCCCTAATCAATACATCTCAACTGATTGGAAAAAAAGTCCAGTTGAAAAACTTCGTATTCTTCAAAACCACTGCTCCAGAAAACGCGGATGGCATCCACTTCGCTGTTCTTCAGGTAATTCATCTGACTGCGGTCGATCGGGTAGTGGACTCGGTAAGTCAGCAATTCGGTCTCGGTATCGTAGCTGCCCCGGTCCATGACGCCGGAACGCAGATTAACGTAATCACCATTGAGCATCATGATCGTTAAAATACTGCCTTTTTCGATGAATCCGTAGGCCTCGCGGGCATTGGGATAAGCGAAAGTGAACTCCAGCATCAGGTAGCGGTAGCCGCCGTTGGCCGAAAAATAGCCTTCACAGCGGAGATATTCTTTATCCTTGAGGTAGACCCGCAGCCGATCGTCGGTATGTGAGAAGAGGAACTGCTGGTCCAGGTCTTTGCGGTAATTGCCCGATTTGGAGTCCATGCCTTCGAAAGCCACTCCGCAGGGGGCCGTGGGTGGATTCAGGATCAGATCCTGTTGGTTGATGCCAACGTAGTTATCCGTCAGCGGCAGGGCCTGATCGTAGGAGCGGGCCTTGTAGGCATCCCGGCGGGAGGCCTGGCTTTCCATGCGTTTTTTCTGCTCTGCCTTATAGGCATCCACAAATCCTCCTTTCTCGATAAGCATATCAGCCCGGTTGGATTCCCGGTGGGCGTCCTGGGCTTCGATCTGACTTTCCTGTTCGGCACGGGTGGCGGCTTTCAGGCGCATATTCAATTGAGCAATAACTTCCTGGGTAGCCTGGCCGGTGGAAAGCACCTGCTGGAGCTCTTTTTCGACCTGGGCCCGGGCCTCCTGGGCTTTTTCCCAACGGAGCTGAGCGATCTTCGCCGCTTCATCCGCCAGTTGGGAGCGGCGTTCGGCAATTTTGTAGAGATCGTCCTCGGTCACCTTGATGTTGCCGTCCAGTGGCTCAATGGTGCCTTCAAAGATGGGGTAGGTGGCCATATCCGCCGGATTGCGTTCCTTTTTCCCACTGAGGTAATCGGAATAATACTGCCAGGAGCCGTCCGGGTAGACAATGAGGGTCTCTCCGTCATTGTTCTTGCGGATCTGCGGTTCCTGGGCCTGCAGCGGATTTAGCACTGCGATGGATAAGAAGCACAGTAAAGAAAGCGTTATCCAGGTAGGACTTGGGTTAAAATGCGTAATTTTAAGGCCTTTGAGCATAATGATTTGTTTTGGGATCAATGTTGACGCAATTGCAGCAATACGCTGAAAAGGGAAGGATCTGACCGCAAACCGAATTGCTTCCGGCACAATCACCCGCTGGCGCAATGCGTGAAGCAGGCTATCGGAACCGGCAACTTTCCCCCGCAATGTCCTGTTTTTTATAAGGAGTTCCGGCGGAATGATGTTTTTGCGGACCATCCGATCTACCGCTTATTTTACGACAATTGTCATCATTTGATGCAAAATTACGTAGAATTTAAGGAGCGCCAGTTAATTTATAGCGTTTTAAAATGATCCAGACGGTAAACTTTCCAAAACTGTTCCCCCCAACACAACGGCCTTTGCCCCGCCGGTGGGTGAACGCAGTTTGCCTGTTTGGCGTGTTGCTGTCGCTTGTCGGTTGCCGCAATGGGTCTACGCTCGAAGAACAGGGAGATGCCGTGCAAAAGATCCGGATCACCTATCCGGATATCTTCCGGGACACCACCCGGGTGGATGTTTACCACGGAAAAAAGATCGCCGATCCATACCACTGGCTGGAGATCGGAGATTCGCCCTGGGTGCAGGACTGGCTGGAAGCGCAGCGGAATCTGACGGCAAATTACCTGTCTTATCTGCCCCAGCGATCCGCCCTGCAGGAACGCCTGCGAAAGCTCTGGGACCACGAACGCTACGAAGCGCCGGTACAGCGCGGCGCCTATTATTACCACCTCAAAAATGACGGCCTGCAGGACCAGGCGGTGCTTTACCGCAGCCGGGGGCTGTACGGCAAACTCGATACGGTATTTAATCCGAATACCGCCGGTATCGGGCAGTTACACGATTATTCCTTTTCTCCGAACGGTCGCTGGGCCGCCATCCAACACGCTGAAGCCGGATCGGACTGGCAACAGGTAAGCGTGATCGACCTACGGACCGGCGAACTGCGCGAGGACAGGCTGGATCATCTGAAATACTCCAACCTGGCCTGGTACGGCAACGGCTTTTTTTACAGCCGTTATCCCGCACCGAATGCCTGGGAATTGCGCGAACTCAATGAATTTCACCAACTCTACTACCACCGTCTGGGGCGGCAGCAGGAAGAGGATGCGCTGATCTTTGCGGACCGGATCCATCCCCAGCGCAACGTCTACGGCGAGACGACGGCGGATGGCCGCTATCTGGTCATTTCCCTGCACGAAGGGCCGGATGGGAATGCCGTTTACTTCAAGGACGCGGGGCAGGAGGATACCGATTTTACGCCCATTTACAGCGACTTTGCCTATAGCTTCCGCCTGGTGGGCAACCAGGGACGGCAACTGTACTTCCTGACCAACTACGGTGCGCCCAACGGCCGGATCATGCGGGTGGATGTACGTTATCCGCAACCGGAATACTGGGAAGAGATCATCCCCCAGCAGGAGGATGTACTGGCGGACGGCCAGCTTACGGGTGGGCGGTTTATTACGACCTATCTGCACAATGCCGTCAGCGAAATGAAGCTGTTCGATCTGGAAGGCAAATTACTCCGGGAGATCAGCCTGGAGGGAAAAGGAACGATATTGAAGCCCATTGTGAGCCCGGAAAGCTCCGAGGCTTTCTTTACCTATACTTCTTTCACCCAACCGGAATCCATCTACCGGCTGGACCTGCGGGAACTGACCGTTGAGGTGTACCGCACCCCGGAGATCGATTTCAATTCAGAAGCTTATACTACCCGCCAGATCTGGTACGAAAGTTACGATGGCCAGCGCGTGCCCATGTTTATCATTCACCGGAAAGGGATCGACCTGGATGGCTCCAATCCGACCTTGCTGGTGGGTGACGGCAGCCTGCAGCATCTGGTACTGCCGCAGTTCAACCTGAGCGGTATCCACCTCTTCCCGGCTTTTCTGGAAAGGGGCGGCATTTGTGCGGTGGCCAATATCCGCGGCGGTGGCGAATTCGGCAAAAAATGGTACGACTCGGGCAGCGGGGATCAAAAACAAACGGCCTTTGACGATTTCCAGGCGGCTGCGGAATACCTGATCGCCAATAAATATACCACGGCAAAGCAATTGGGCATCTACGGTCGCTCTACCGGCGGACTGCTGGTAGGCGTATCGCTCACCCAGCGCCCGGAACTCTATGCCGCTGCAGTACCCGAAGCGGGCATTCTGGATATGTTGCGCTACCATCGCTTCACTACCGGCTGGACCTGGTCTACCGACTACGGAACGAGTGAACGCCCCGAAGATTTCGAAGAATTGTTACGCTACTCCCCGCTGCACAACATCAAAGCGGATGCCTACCCGGCCACACTTGTGCTGACCCGGGAAAAAGACGACCGGGCGGTGCCGGTGCATTCCTATAAATTCGTCTCCGAATTGCAGGCCAAACAGGAAGGCGATGCTCCCATTCTGATCCGGGTAGACCGCGAGGGTGGTCACGACGGCCTGCTCACCATCAACGATAAGATCGAAGAAGGCGCGGATGTGCTGGCGTTCCTGTGGTATCATCTGGGTACTTGAGCCCACTTGGGTTGAATAGCAAACCGGAGGGAATCGATTTTTCCGGCCATTGTAACCAGATAATACCGGAAACACCTATTTTAGCCCCGTCATAGTGATCAAATTAAAAGTTAGGAGTGTTATTCGAATAGCCAAATCCGCTGGAACGCTCTGCGGTAAGGCTGGGAAAATAACTGGAGAAGATTGTAAAATAGGGCAGGTGCTGGCAGATTTTTGCGTACCTACTTACCTCATTGTCGATTGATCATCGTCGACTGATTACTGCTATATGTTCGACATCGGCTTTTTACCCGTTCGCATTTGGGATATCCTCGATATACTGATCGTGGGATACCTGCTGTTCCAGTTGTACAAACTGCTGCGGGGAAGTATTGCATTCAATATCTTCATCGGGGTATTGCTGCTGTACGTAGTCTGGTGGCTGGTGGAGCAACTCGGCATGGACCTGCTCAAGGCCGTGCTCAATCAATTTGTCAATCTGGGGGTGATCATCCTGGTCATCATCTTTCAGCCGGAGATCCGGCGTTTCCTGCTTTTTCTGGGGAACAATACCCTGCGCCAGCGATCGAATGTGCTGGACCGCATTCTCAACCGCAGTAATCTGGAAGGCTCCGAACAGCGGGACCGCCAGGTACGGGCCATTAAGGCCGCCGTGATGCGGATGGGCCGGCAACACGTCGGTGCCCTCATTGTATTTACCAAAAACGTCAACCTGGAAGGCATCGTAAGTGGCGGCGTACTGATGGATGCCGCCATCACCGAACCTTTAATCGAAAGTATTTTTAATAAGGAAAGCCCCCTGCACGACGGAGCCGTGGTGATGGGTGGCGGTAAGATCATGATGGCCAGTTGTATCCTGCCCGTATCGGAAAATCCGAACTTGCCGAAAAGCGCCGGACTGCGCCACCGGGCCGGGGTAGGGGTGAGTGAGAAAGCGAGTGTGGCGGCCTTCATCGTTTCGGAAGAAACGGGCCGGGTGTCCTTCGCCTACGACGGCCAGTTGGAGCGTTACCTGAGTGAACAGCGTCTGACGGAGTTGCTGGAAGAGCACTATGTTTGAACTCGACTTTAGGATTTTATGATTGGTCCAGTATATAGAATAGGGAAACGGACACTCCGGATTAATATATGGCCAGGGCTACGCCCTTCGATGTAAAAACCGTTACTGATCTACCAATATTTTCGCAGCTACGCCGCTGACATCGACAAGGGCATATCCATGGAATATTTGTAACTGCTAAGGTTGTAACGTTTGAAAGTTATTCGGATTTATTGAAATGACGAGGATGGAAAAAGTAAAATCACTTCGACTTATTCTGGCGGCCTTATTCTTTATGACCCTTCTTGCTGCCTGCCAGCGCGGCGAAAAACACATCTTTTACCTGCACGGCCGGATCATCGAAGATCAGGGCGTAAACGCTGTCAGCGAACAATTCGGCCCCTATCGGTTTCATGATATTATCGATTCTCTACAGGCAACGGGTGCGGTGTTCCACTACGAGCTGAGGACCCCGGAAACGGATTTTAATGAATTTACCGCCAGGGTCTCCGGGCAGATCGACAGCCTCATCGCGGCCGGTATCAACCCCTATAACATTACGGTGATCGGTGCCTCCAAGGGGGCGGTGATGACGATGCGGATCTCCCATCTCAATACCCATCCGGTAAATTACGTATTGCTGGGAGCGAACAATGATTATGTAGAAAGGGAATTCGACTGGACGCTGCACGGGCGCATCCTGGGCATTTACGAAGCATCCGATGAGCTGGCCGGAAAAAATTACCGGTACTGGATCGAAAGATCCGCCGGGACGGCCCATTTTGAAGAATTACTCATTGAAACCGGCCTGGGGCACGGATTTTTGTACCGGCCCATCGACGCCTGGCTCGTACCCGCAAAAAACTGGATGGAAAATCAAAACCATGGAAGCGATCACTAAAACCCTCAAGCTGGACATCAGTCCGGAAACAGCCTTTCAAAAGTTCGTACACGATCTCAACGCCTGGTGGCCGGCCGAATACACCTGGTCACAGGAAAGTCTGGAACGGATCTACATAGATGCCCGGAAAGAGGGGCTCTGTACCGAGATGGGACCGCACGGGTTTCGCTGCGACTGGGGCCGGGTGAAAGCGATCGATCCGGGGAAAAGTATCCGTTTTTCCTGGCAGATCAGCGCCAAACGGGAACCGGTGCCCGATCCGGATAAAGCCAGCGAAGTGCAGGTGGTCTTTGCCCCAACCGAAAACGGCGGTACGCTATTGCAATTTCAGCACGATGGGTTTGAAAAGCACGGCCCCGACGGCGCGCAGTACCGCGACATGATGGACTCTGAGCCGGGGTGGACTTATATTTTGGAATGCTTTAGAAGCTACTGTTCATCCTGAGCCATGTAGTTGTCCCGGATTTGGACTGCGATGCTCACCCCACCGAACTTTTGCCGCCGGAGGCCAGTTATCCAGACAGACTAATGAAGGAAACCCTTCCCCAAGCATGTTTAACCACACCATTACCTGGGTGATCATCGTTCTGCTGATCATCGTGATCACTTACTTTGTCGGTCCGGTGCCGCCGAAGCCCGTTTATTCCACCGAATGGCCGAAAGTCCCGGCCGATTTTTCCGAATTAGAAGCCTACATAGCGGCGCGGGAGGACAGCCTGCCGGTACGCAAGGACAATCAGGCCCGGATCCTGTGGCACGATTCCATTCCCCGGATGACCGAATACAGCTTTGTCTACCTACACGGTTTTTCCGGTAGTTACCGGGACGGTTATCCGGTGAACGTCAATGTGGCGGACACCTTTGGCGCCAATATTTATCTGGCCCGCTGGGCGGATCACGGTCTGCGGCCTTCCCACTCCCTGGAGCACTTTACTCCCGAAACGGCCTGGGAATCCGCCCGGGAAGCGCTGGCCATCGGCAGCCGGATCGGAAAGAAGGTCATCGTAATGAGTACGTCCACCGGTGGGACCCTTGGTTTTCAACTGGCGGCGAAGTTCCCGGATTCCGTTTTTGCGCTCATCAATATGTCTCCGAACCTGAAAGATGATGTTCCTGGAACATTTTTATTAAATTCGCCCTGGGGAATGGAACTGGCTATGCTGGTTTCCCTGGGTGACAGCCGGGAACTGCAACACGAAGAACCGGAAGCCAGCCAGTACTGGGATACGATCTATCCCGCCCGGGCGCTGGTCAATCTACAGGCCCTGGTGAGCACGGTGGTAAAAAAAGAGACTTTCGAGCAGGTAACCTGCCCGGTTCAGACGCTCTACTACCACAAAAATATGTTCGAAGAGGACGAAAGGGTAGAGGTGAACAAAATTCCCCGGGTGCACAAACAACTGGCTACCCCCGCAGCGATGGAAGAAACCGTTGCGCTCGATACGCCGGGTACCCACTTTATCGGTAGCGACATCAAATCTAAAGACTACCGGGCGGCACAGCGGGAGATTATCCGCTTTTGCCGGGAAAAATTACAAATGAAGGTGAAGTAACAATAAGTCGCGATGACTCCGTTGCGGGCCGTTGGCCTGTGGCGTTCTTTAATCCGGCGCACACCGGCCTGAGGGTTGGTGCGTGGCCTATAAATTATCCGACATGTTACAACACGCATTGTTATTGGCCTTTAGACACTTCAAGCGCTATCGGGGCTCTTTTCTCATTAATTTAACCGGCCTGGCGGCCGGGCTTACCTGTGCCATCCTGATCTTTTTGTGGGTGAACGACGAACGGCAGATGGATCAGTTCCATACCCTGGATGACCGGCTCTACCGGCTGATCTCCGATTCACACAGCAACGAAACGGTACTGAATACTTCGATCACCGTGGTGGAGCGATTGCAGGAAGAGATGCCGGAGATCGAAACGGTAGTGAACAGCTCCTGGGGAGCACTGGAATCGAGCCTGGCGAACGGCGTGGAAGAATTTGCCCTCACCGGCGAATTTGCCACCCCGGACTTCTTTCGGATCTTTTCCTATCCCTTACTGCAGGGAGCGCCCGATCAGGTGCTCGAACAGCCGCACTCCATTGTACTATCCGAAGCTACCGCCCGCAAGTTGTTCCACACTACCGATGTGGTGGGAAAAACGGTGCGCTGGCGCTGGTTCAGCCACGAAGAGGAGGTCGAAATTACCGGCGTATTTGCGGGTACGCCCGCCAATTCCTCCGAGCAGTTCGATTATGTGCTGTCCTTTGATGTATTCGAAAGTTACTTTCGGGAACGCATCGACCGGGGAAACTACCTGGCCCGGACCTATCTGACCCTACGGGCGGGAGCAGACCCGGCGCAGCTGAACCGCAAGATCTCGGCCTTCATGCAGCGGGAATATCCGGAAGGGAGCTGGCGGCCCTTTGTGATCCCCTACGCTTCTTTCTATCTGCACAATACCTACGAAGACGGCGAGGCGGTTGGCGGCCGGATGGCTTACGTGCGGCTCTTTTCCATTATTGCCCTGCTGGTGCTGACCATCGCCTGCATCAACTTTATGAACCTGTCAACGGCCCGGGCTTCCCGCCGTATGAAGGAGATCGGCATCAAAAAGACCATTGGGGCCAGTCGGCGGTCGTTGATCTTCCAGCATTTTATGGAGTCCATTTTGCTCAGTTCTCTGGCGGGAATACTGGCTCTGATCACTGCTGCCTTGCTGTTGCCGCAGTTCAATCAGCTTACGGGTAAAACCCTGGCCCTTTTTGCCGATCTGCAGTTCCTGCCGGTGTTTATCGGGATTGTACTGGCTACCGGTATCGTAGCGGGCAGCTATCCGGCCTTCTACCTGTCGTCCTTCAAACCCACCATGATCATCAAGGGCAAGTTGGAAGCTACCTTTGGCGAGCAGTGGCTGCGCCGCGGGCTGGTGGTATTCCAGTTTGGTATTTCCATGATCCTGGTGGCGGCCGTATTGGTAGTACACCGCCAGATGGATTTCATGCAAAACAAAAATCTCGGCTACCGGCAGGATCAGATCCTGACCTTCAGTACCAATGGGCTGCAGGCCGAAAATCAGCAATTGCTCTTATCCCGGCTGCGAGAGATCCCCGGAGTGACGGAGGCTTCCAGCATTACCCACGCGCTGGTGGGCGGGCAGGCCTCCAACGCCAACCTGCAATGGGAAGGCAAAGCCCCGGAATCTACGATCTGGTTTGAGCATGGCTACGTCAACTACGGTATGATGGAAATGCTGGATGTGGACCTGATCAGCGGGCGTTTCTTTTCCGAAGCACGCGGTGATGAGACCAATAAACTGGTGATCAACGAGACGGCCGCCGGCGTCATGGGGTTCCCCGATCCGGTGGGCAAGACAGTCCGGATCGCCGAAACGGAATACGAGATCATCGGGGTGACCCGAGATTTCCACTTTGAATCCCTGCACGAACTGGTAAAACCGACCTATTTCCGCCTGAACGATCGCTGGGCCCTGAAAATAGCCGTGAAGATCGACGCCGGACGGGAACGGGAAACCCTGGCTGACATCGAAGGACTGTACCAGACCTTTGATTCCGGATTTCCCTTTGCCTTCACCTTTATGAGTGAAGATTACCAGCAGCAATACGTAGCGGAAAAGCGAGTGTCGACTTTGTCGCGCTATTTTGCCGGACTGGCGGTCCTTATCTCCTGCCTGGGACTGGTGGCGCTGGCCTCCTTTACCGCCGAGAGAAGGATCAAAGAGATCGGTATTCGCAAGATCATGGGCGCCAGCACCCGGGGAATCGTCTGGTTGCTTTCGGCGGATTTTACCCGTATTGTGTTGGTTGCCATTGTGCTGGCGGTGCCTCTGGGGATCTGGCTATCCGCTACCTGGCTGGATACCTTTGCCTACCGCATTGAACTGGAATGGTGGATATTTGCCGGTTCCGGGGCACTCATGCTGCTGATCGCCTGGCTGAGCGTCGGGTATCAAACCCTCCGGGCTGCCCAAATGAATCCGGTGGGTTGCCTGCAGGAGTGATCTGCAGAACGGGCATGGTGCCGGGATGGAGCGGAAACAATTTTTTCAAGGAATTCCCTCCATCCCGGCCCCACATCATTTTTTTCCTTTATGTTGCGAAACGGATGATCGGTCTGATCTCTTAAAAAGCAATTTCCATGTGGTTTGAACAACTCACCGGTTTCCCGGAAAGTTCGCCGGAGCAGGTGCGGGAAAATCTGGAGGTAAAGGATGGCATTCTGCGCTCCCGGGTCAACGGGAAGACCTACCGCTGCGGTAATTTGGAGATCCCCGCTCTGGCAGAACTCCGGGCGAAGCGCGAACGCAGCCCGGAAGGGACGTCGTCCATTACGCTTTCCGAAGTAGTGGGCAATGTGCAGGAATTGCACCAGTTGCCCGAAAATGCAGGCGCCTTATTCCAGGCTGCTTCCCAGTTCAACCTACTGGAAATGGTCAGCCCGGAGGTCACCCCCGAACGGGGAGTGGGCATCTACGAATTTGACCGCACCCAGGGACCGGCTTGTGCCATTGCCTGCGGCGCCGGGACCATCTACCGGAACTATTTTGTGCCGCTCAACGGCCGCACCGGACAAACCGCTGATAACCAGGTGGATTGTCTGGAAGACATCGGGAAAGCTCTGGGTAATGAAGAAGATCAGCTCTGGCAAATGAAAAACGGTTACGCTTTACCCTCCCGGGAGGGACTGCGGGCAATCGACGAACAACTGGCCAAACTGACCGAAGCGGAATTTGAAGAACTTAAAGGAAAACTCCGGATCGGCTGGCAGCGGCAGACGGAAGTGACACTGGGACCTACCCGGCAACTCGTCAGTCAGGCCTACTGCTCGGCTCTGCCTATTGGGTATTCCCAGAACGACGATTTCCTCTGGGCGCGCTTCGCCCGGCTGGTGCTGGAAGCCACCTACGAGGCTACCCTGTACGCCGGCCTGATCAATCGGGACCAGACCGGCAACGAGCGGATTTTTCTCACGCTGGTCGGCGGTGGTGTTTTTCGGAATCGGGAGGAATGGATCCACGATGCCATCCTGCGGGTAATCCGGAAATTTGAACGTACCGGACTGGATATCCGAATCGTGAGTTACGGCAGTCCGGATCCACGGGTTCGAAAACTGCTTGACCGCTTCTAGATCCGGACTGCCGTTTGATCACTCGCCCCGCAGGTGATCTACCGGGCTGGAAAAGGCCAGTTTTAAAGCCTGGCGGCTTACGGTGAACAGGGCAATACCCACGATGATCAGGCCGGGAACGGCAAAGAACCACCAGGCAATATCAATCCGGTACTCATAATCTTCCAGCCAGTTGCGCATCAGGTACCAGGCTATCGGTGCGCCGATCAACAGCGATATCAGGATCAGTTTGAGGAAATCGGCGGTGAGCAACTGGTAGAGACTACTCATGGAAGCGCCCAGCACTTTCCGAATGCTCACTTCCTTACTTCTCTGTTCGGCCATGAAAGTAGCCAGGCCGAATAATCCCAGACAGGCAATGATGATCGCCAGGATGGCGCAGGCCGCAAATACATTGCCCGTGCGTTGCACATCGGCGTACATCCGGGCGAAGGTCTCATCCATGAAGGTATAGCGGATCGGTTGGTTGGGCATGAAGTTATCCCAGATGCCGGTAATGGCGGCCAGCGTAGCCTCTATGTTTTCCGCGCTGATCTCTGTCGCCAGAATGGACCCTCTTTCGCTCATGATCATGCCGAGGGCTCCGATACCGCCTTTCATGGATTCGAAATGGAAATCTTCCACGACCCCGATCACCGTCCATTTACCCCAGTTCTCGATGCGGGCGCCGACCGGATCTTCCAGTCCCAGCTTGTCGGCCATGGTTTGATTGATAACGATAGCGCCGGTGTCGGAAGCGATATCGGGAGAGAAGTTGCGTCCGGCGATCAAATTGATATCCAGCGCGGAGAGGTAGTCCTCATCCGTTCGCCAGATCTGAGCGCCGACACCCGGATCCAGATTTTTGCGACCCTCTATCCAGAAGGAATTCTGATCCCGTTTGGTACCGGACACCGGAAAGTAATTACTGGCGGCGGCACTGGTTACTCCCGGCAGGCGCAACAGTTCATCTTTGAAAGCAGGAAGCTTATCTTCCAGGGTATTGGTGCCCTGCAGCATGACTACCTGTTCTTTGTCAAAGCCGAGGTCTTTGTGTAGAATGAACTGCATCTGGTTGTAGACGATAAAAGCACTGACGATCAATACCATAGAAGTCGCGAACTGAAATACGACCATGGTGCTCCGGATGCCGGCCGCCTTGGTACCCCGGCTGAGTTTGCCCTTCAGCACGTCAATCGGCTTGAAGGCCGACAGGTAAAAAGAGGGGTAAACGCCGGCCAGTAAACCGATCAGTAACGTCACTCCCGCCAGTACGGGCAGAAACCACCAGTCCGTCCACGGAAAGGAGAGGGTTTTGCCGGAAAGCTCGTTGAAGTAAGGCAGCAGTACCCGGGCCAGCAATGTGCCCAGACCGACGGAGATGGCACTAAACAACACCGATTCCGTCAGAAATTGCTGGATCAGGTGACTGCGATGAGAACCCACCACTTTACGCAGCCCGGTCTCTTTGGCGCGATTGGCCGATTTGGCCGTCGATAGATTGATAAAATTGATGCAGGCCAGCAGCAGAATGAAAACCGCGATCGCTCCGAAAAGCCGGATGATCCGGATGTCGCTTTTCGGAAAGACATCATACACTTCTTTTGACTTCAGGTGGGTATCGGCAACGGGTACCAGATCGTAGGTCAGGTAATTTTTAGCTTTTTCCGCCCAGACATCGCCGTTTTCTTCAAAATGGCTGATCAGGTATTTATCCCGGACGGAAAGCAACTTGGGTTCCAGCTCCTCCGTTTGGGTACCCCGGCGCAACAAAGCGTAGGTATTGTAATTGCTACAGCACCAGCTCGTTTGCTCACCTTCCCAGAACTCTTCTTCCGTCAGCGTCAGTAAAAAATCGTACTGCAGATGACTGTTGGAAGGGAAATCCTCCATCACCCCGCCGATGGTGTAGGCCCGGTCTTCCTTTTCATTGAGAATGACCGATTTGCCCACCGGGTTCTCGTCCGGGTAGTACTTATCCGCCATTTTTTGGGAAATAACGATCGTTTTCGGGTTGGCCAGGGCTGTTTCGCGTTCGCCGTATACCATCGGGATCTCCAGGATCTCGAGCAGGGACTGGTCCATGTAGGCAAAGCCTTCTTCGTAGTTATTCTGCACGCGTTCTTCCGGCCGGAACTGGTTACTCCCGGCATCGTACCAGTCGTAAGGGATGAGGCGACCGGATTTTTCGATCTCGGGAAATTCTTCCTCCAGTACCGATGCCAACTGGGGCTGCATGGCCGGCCAGCGGTCTGCTTCCCTGGTCGGATCCGCAAAATTATTGATCACGCGGTAGATCCGATCGGTATTGGCGTAGTGTTGGTCGTAGCTGGATTCGTGCAGTACGAAGAGGGTGATCAGGATGGCGGCCGCAATACCGATGGCGAACCCGCCGATCTTGATGGCCGAGTACATTTTAAACTTGCGTAGGTTGCGCCAGGCAACCTTTAGATAATTTTTATACATGTCGAGGTGATTGAGTTGATTGCTTACTTTCCAGTTTTTGACCAGACCGGGGCGGAATAGTTTGAGTACTTCCAGTGTATACATTTGACGCGCCCGCTCCGGAGCGTAGCGATCGAGATTGTCCAGATAGATCTCTTCCAGATCACCTTCGATCTCTTCCAGGTATTCGTCTTTCATAAAGAAACGGAGAAAACGCAACGGCCATTCGGGAGGGGATTGGGGATCGGTCTGCTTCATATGAAGTCAAGTTTAAGAATGGTGGCCCACAGTCCGGCTCGTACGGCTTTGATCTCTTCCAGTACGCGCCGGGCGTAGGGTGTAGCGGCATAGATCCGTTTCCTTTTTCCACCGCGCCGGGGAGTGGTTTCCCCGAAGGTAGAGGTTAGAAAACCTTTGTCCTCCATGCGTTTGAGGGCGGATTGGATAGATCCCACACTCAGCGTTTCCTGCAGGCGGTCTTCCAGTTCCTGTTTGATCTGGACACCGTAGGCATCTTCCTGCAGAGCGATGACGGTCAGCAAAACGAGCTCTTCAAATTCCCCCAGTTTGGTCTTCTTCATGGATATTTCATTCGTAATTGCAGTAAATATATGCAATTATTTTATTCGCAATTGCAGTTTTTATAAATTCAACTTTTGGAAATTTATTTGTATTAGCTTGTTGAAGGTCTTGTTTTGGGTTGATAATTAATGATTTAGATGTTTTGTTGTGCTGCTTTTGCCTGAGCAGGAATTTTTTTTCTTTCAGAATTAGCCAGCAATAAAAGATTAAACCTGATCTACACTTTAGCAAATCTGAAAAAATGATTAATTTCCAATCTATTGAAAACCTAAAACTCTGATGTTCCAGGGCTTCAGAATGATTGCCAGGACAAAATGAACCGTAACTACTTCTTCGCCTCCGATCTGAAAATACTCAACTCTATATTGCTGCTACTCCTGATGCAGGGGCTGAGCGGCCTGTACGCCCAGCAACTGCCTCCGCAGGAGCGATTCCGCCATCTGACCATTGATGACGGATTGTCCCAAAACGCCGTACAGGCCATCCTGCAGGACCACCTGGGCTTCATCTGGTTCGGTACTAAAGACGGGCTCAACCGCTATGACGGTTACGAGTTTTCCGTATTTCAACACCTGCCGGGAGACGAAACCTCTCTGAGTAATAATTTTGTCCTGGATCTTTTTGAAGATCGCGATCAGAACCTCTGGGTCGGTACCCGGAACGGGCTGAATCGCTACAACGAAGAGAAGGGAATATTTGAGATCTACGATTTTGCCGAATTCGCCACTGACCTGAATCCCAATGTCGCCGTAAGTGATATTGTACAGGACAAAAACGGCGCGCTCTGGATGTCGGTGAGCCGTAAGTATCTGGTTAAGATCCCGCTGGAGAATACGGCCGATACGATCCAACATCCGGTAGTCATATCGGACACTTTTGAGGACATCAGCCATATCCACTACGACGGCCAGCATCTTTGGATCGGCAGCAGCAAGCGGCTGTACCGTTTCGATGATTCGGGAAATGAGATCTCCCGGCATGTGATCAAAGTCGGGCAGGGTGACCCTTCGCTGTCTACCAAAGATGAGGCGGTAAACTATATTGTTGATACGCAACATCCTGGCTTTCTCTGGCTAGGAAAGAGTTCCGGACTTTGTTATTTTGAAAAGAAGACCGGTAAATTTCAGTTTTTTCCCAATCATTATTTAAATGAAAGACCTGGCTGGGGCCGGATGAATTTCATACTTCCCGATCCGGGAAGCGGAAAACTCTGGATCGGCACCTACCACGAATTAATGCGTTTCGATCCGTCCACCGGCCGCTATGAATATTTCAATCCGCGATTTGAAGACCTTACCGGTTTTCACGGTGCCGGTATCCTGGCCGGTATCGCGGATCATTCCGGCCAGTTGTGGTTTGGTACCAATGGTTACGGGATCAACATTACGGATAGCCGGAATACCGGTATCAAGATGCTGAAATACGAGTTGCCGGAATGGACCCGACTGAAAAGCTTCTCCATTCGTTCGATTTTTAAGGACCGGGACAATAACGTATGGGTCGGTGCCCAGGCGCTCCACCGTTGGAATCGGAAAAAGGGCGAGATCATCAGCTATGAGAGCCGGGTAGCCCCATCCGAAAATATCGGGAGTGGGCTGGTCTATTCCATAATTGAAGATGAGGAGGGCTGGCTTTGGCTGGCCTCTACGCTGGGCCTTTCCCGGTATCATGTGAGCGATAGTACGGTGGTGGAATTCCGTCATCGGCCGGATGACCCCACCAGCTTACCGGAAAGAAGTACCTTCTGTGTATACCAGGATAGGTCCGGTGATATCTGGACTGTGACCCGAAACTTTTTTTCCAAACTGAACCGGGAAACCGGCACTTTCACCTCCCTGCGCTACCGGAACAACCTCAATAAAGATCCGGTATTTGTCCGGATCATAGAAGATCAATACGGGAAATTCTGGATGAACAGCGAGATCGGACTGATCCATTTTGATCCCAAGACCTGGGCGATGCGTACCTACCAGCACGATCCGAAAGATGAGCAGAGCATCAGTACCAATGTACTGCGGCATCTCTGCCCGGATCCCCGGGAGCCGGACCGCTACCTCTGGCTGGCCACTGCCGGCGGCGGGGTCGACAAATTTGATATGGTCGACAAAACGTGCGACCATATTACCACGGATGACGGTTTGCCGGATAATGTGGTCTACAGCATCTTGCCCGATGAAGCCGGTAACCTGTGGATGAGTACCAATAAAGGACTTTCCTGTTTTGACCCGGTCAATTTTACCTTTAAAAATTACGATGCCCGGGATGGCTTGCAGAGCAACGAGTTCAATTCCGGGGCTTATTTCCGGGCTCCGGACGGGGAAATGTTTTTCGGTGGTATCAAGGGACTGAATTATTTCTACCCCCGGCAACTGGCCGACAACAGCTTTATTCCTCCCGTGCACATTACTGGTTTGGGGGTGGGCAGCCGGCGCGTCTATCCCGGCGATTCAACTGGTATTCTACAGCAGCAGGTAATGTTTCAGGATCAGATAACCCTTAACTACAAAGATGACGTAGTGACCTTCTATTTTGCCGCGATGGATTTCGTGGCTCCCGAAAAGAACCGGTTCAGATACAAACTTAGCGGTTGGGATAATCAGTGGATAGAAGCCGGAACCCGCAGCAGCGCCACCTATACCAACCTTCCGCATGGAGCCTATACCTTTTCCGTGCAGGGTACCAACAGTGACGGGGTCTGGAGTGAGACCGGGGCTTCTATACGTTTGTTGATCACCCCACCGTTCTGGCTGACCTGGTGGGCTAAAACCATCTATAGTATTATCCTACTGGCCATGGTTTACGCACTGCTCAGCTACCAGCGGAAGCGAAGTCAATTGAAACACCAGTTGGCGATCGAAAAAGTGGAAAAGCGAAAGCTACAGGAACTGGATCAATTGAAAAGCAAGTTCTTCACCGATATCGCCCACGAATTCCGCACCCCCCTGACCCTGATCCTGGGCCCGATCGAGCAGCTCAAAGGAAAGATGGCACCGGGCCCCGATACCCGGAACTTATCCCTGATGGAGCAGAATGCCGATCAGCTGTTAGCGATGATCAATCAGATCATGGACCTGTCCAAACTGGAAACGGGGAAAGAACGCCTGCATCCGCGAACGGGAGAACTCATCCAATTGCTGCGCGGGGTGACGGAATCCTACAGGACTATGGCCGAGACCCGCAGGATCAGCCTGGGGCTGACGTCCGCTCTTACTTCTGCCCACGGTGAATTTGACCACCAAAAGATCGAACAGATCCTCAGCAACCTGCTTTCCAATGCCATCAAATACTCCCGGGCGGGAGATGCGGTGACGGTAGCTATCGCGGATATTGATGATCCGGCCGCCGATCCGGAAAGTCCGGTAAGCGTCCACTTCAGCGTGACGGATACCGGTCCGGGAATTGCCGAGCCGTACCTGGATCATATCTTTCAACGCTTTTACCGGGTGGAAGGAGCCGGGGAGGAATCCCGCAACGGCTCCGGTATAGGACTGGCGCTGGTGAAGGAACTGGCCGACCTGCACGGTGGCCGGGTCAGTGTGGAAAGCCAGCCCGGGAAAGGTACGTGTTTTCGGGTGAGCTTACCCCTGCAGCTGAGCCACTGGGAACGGGAAAAGATCGCCATCAACTTTCAGAACGGAGTGCCCGCAGCAAAACCGGCCGATCCACCGGAACTGGCCCCGTGCGTAAAGAACGAAAATAAACACGTGGTGCTCATCATTGAGGACAATACCGATGTCCGCTCTTTTATCAGTCATGTTCTGGAACCGGACTTCACGACCGTTGCAGTGAGCAATGGCGCCGACGGAATAGCCCGCGCCCAGGAACTCATGCCGGATCTGATCATTACCGATGTGATGATGCCGGGTATGAACGGCTATGAGGTATGCCATGAATTAACCCAGCACGCGCTGACCAGTCACATACCGGTGATCATGCTGACGGCGAAAACTTCCCGGGAAGATCAGTATGCCGGCTATACCGCCGGGGCGGATGCTTATCTGACCAAGCCCTTTAAGAGCGAAGAACTGCAGTTGCGTACCCGCATGCTGATCGAGAAGCGGCAGGCCCTGCAGGAAAAATTTTCGGCACTGGCTCCGGGTTTTGAAAAGGCGGTCTACCGCAATGAGACCGAAAATCAATTCCTGCAGACCATTCTGGATTTGCTGCATACGGAGGTTTCCAATCCGGATCTGGACATCTCCCAACTGGCCCGGGCCGTACACATGAGCGAGCGGCAGCTACGCCGGAAGTTCAAAGCGGTGATCGGGCAGTCGCCCAATCAGTTCATCCGGCTTTATCGTCTGCGGCGGGCGCACGAGCTGCTGCGGGCGGGCACCGGGAATGTGTCGGAGATCTGCTTCGAGGTCGGGTTTAATAATGTCTCCTACTTCAGTAAATGTTTCCGGGAGGAATACGGCCTTAGCCCAAGTGAGGTTTGCTGATCTTTGCTACACCAGAGCCTGAAAGAAAACGGCCAAAGCCTAACACTTTTCGGCCAGGGGCCGATTCCTGTTAATGCCTGTCCAGGCTGTCATAACTACTCGTCTGTTTATTTTTCACCTTTGAGTTATCGGACCGAAAGGCTGATTTAAACCTGTCATGTGTTTAGATCAGCTGAGCGGCAAAATTACTGATCCACCTATTCCAATGATCTAAAACTCAAAGAGATGAAAAAAACGAAATTGCTTTTCCTGCTTTTGCCCGTTGCCCTTTTGTTGGTCTATTGCTCCGACGAACCCGAGCAGGACGACAACAGCGGTGAAGCGGTGACCGTAGCGGAAACCACCGGGGCATCCTCCACCGAAGCACTGATCAAGCGGGGCGAATACCTGCTGGAGATCATGAGTTGTCACGATTGCCATTCTCCGAAACAAATGGGACCGAACGGACCGGAGATCATTCCCGGTAAGGGGCTTTCCGGACACCCCGCCGACATGCCCTATCAGGCCGTAGCACCCAGTAGTTTGCCCGAAGGAGCGGCCCTGTTCAATGCGACCAATACCGTCACCCAGGGACCGTGGGGCATTACTTTCTCGGCTAACATTACTTCGGATGAGACGGGGATCGGCAACTGGTCGGAAGAACAGTTTCGGAAAGCTTTTACCCAGGGGAAATCCAAAGGAATGGATAACACCCGCCCCCTGTTGCCACCGATGCCCTGGTTCAATTTCGTCAATATCAGCGATGAGGACCTGCACGCGCTGTTCACCTATCTGAAACACACAGAGCCGGTGAAGAATGTGGTACCGAACCCCATTCCGATCGACGAACTCTAACAGCTCCTTAAAGACTCAATCTCTAATAGTGAAAGCCCGGCCGGGATCGAAGGATCCTGGACCGGGCTCTTTTTATGACGGAATTAAAAGTTAGTCACGATCTACCAGTTCGTCCAGTGAAATGGTATAGGTGCCGTTATCGGCCCGGTAATGGAAACCGTAGGTCATCGGGAAATAGCCACCCAACTGGTAGCTGGCGGGCTGAGGGATATCGATATGCTCGGTAACTTTTTGCTGGAGGTAGCTCAGGGCAAACATCGGCTCGATGAAGGTCAGTTTGCCGTCGAAAGAACCGTAGATCATCGTGTAGGTAAATGGCGTCCCATGCAGCTCAGGGGTCGCAGGATCAATCCAGTGACTTCCCATGGCCGGTACACCGCCCGGCAACTGAATGTAAGCGGCCGGCATATAAGCGGCGTCCGGCTGATTGGCAAACTGTACCGTGTCCCCGGCTGCAATGGCCATTCTCGCTTCAAGTTCCATGAAGTAAAAATGCAGGTCAAAGTGAGGAACGTCGTACACGCCCGGCGGTTCGTGGCCGTGCTCGTTCCAGTCGAAGGAAATGTGGTTGAAGGGAGGAACAGCTTCCGGCAGTTCAAACAGCAGCGAATACCCGTGGGCATGGCCGGTCGGTAGGTTTTCCAGGGCCGCTTCGTTAAACTCGATACCGATGCTGACCGGTGTTCCGGATTCGTCCTTGGTCACGTAAGACCGCACTTCGCCGTTGCCCAGGCTTTGGGGATCACTGTAGACGGTACCGCTGAGGTCCGCCTGGCCGGGATCCTCTTCTTTACAGGAAGGAAATAGAAACAGATTGATTACCAGACAGGTAAGAACAGAGATTTTGAGTATGGATTTCATTAGTTATGAATTTGATAAATAGAGTTATAATTCCGCATTTTGGATTAGCCGGGGGACGGGCTAATGGATTTGGTTGGTCAGCTACGAGCCGGAAACGAGATCTGGGAGGACAAAACTGCGGTGTGGCTGACAGGGACAAATGTGCGGGAATCCGGGAGCCCGGGCTATAACATAAAGGACAGGGTTTAGCACAATGCGGCCGGATGGCCGGAATGTGTCAACTGGTGACCGATTATTTTTAGCGGACGGTTGAGGATTGATGGTTGACGGTTGACGGTCGAGGGTCGATGGTTGACGGTCGAGGGTTGATGGTGGGGCGGTTTACTCTACGAATAATTTTCGTTGGGTTGCAACTTTTGTCTGTTCGTCTAGTCTTTTTAGACACATAGCCTTTCTTTTCCGAAAAAAACTACTGGCCCCTTATCATTGCTGCCATATAGAATTCTTTAGAAATATAAATTTTTTAAACCCGACTGTTTAGTATATGAACAAACATGTATCAACCTGTTTGGCGGTTGCTATTTTATGGATTAGTATGCATACCCTCCAGGCACAGGACAGCGAGCAGGATCCCCTGCCCAAGCGAAACATTTTCACCACCCGTATTGAAAGTAAGGCTCCGGATATAGACGGCAAACTCGATGAGGCCTGCTGGGAAACCGTGGAGTGGAGCGGTGACTACACCCAGTGGCAACCGGCCAGCGGCGAAGCTCCTACCCAGAAGACCCGGATGAAAGTGCTCTATGACGCCAAAAACCTGTACGTCGGTTTTCGGTGTTTTGACGATGATCCGGAAAAGATCGAGCAGCGAATGTCGCGCCGGGACGGTTTTGCCGGCGACTGGGTGGAAGTCAATATCGACAGCTACCACGATCTGCAGACGGCTTTTTCCTTTACCATCTCCGCGGCCGGCGTCAAGGGTGACGAGTTCATCTCCAATGACGGCAATAACTGGGATACCAACTGGAATCCGATATGGTACGCTAAAAGTCATATCGATTCTCTCGGTTGGACGGCCGAACTGCGTATTCCGCTCAGCCAGTTGCGCTTCGGTAAACAAGATGAGCAGGTGTGGGGCATCCAGTCTACCCGCCGGGATTTTCGGATGGACGAACGCGCCACCTGGCAACCCATGCGGCGGACCGACGCCGGTTGGGTGAGTCGTTTTGGCGAATTGCGGGGCATTAAAGGCCTCGAACCGCAAAAACAACTGGAGATCCAGCCCTACGTGCTGGCCCAACTTTCCACCTTTAAAGCCGAAGCGGCCAATCCCTTCGCTACCGGCCGGGATACCCGCCTGAGCGCGGGAGTGGACGGTCGGATCGGTGTGACCAATGATCTGACTTTGGATTTTACGATCAATCCGGATTTCGGTCAGGTCGAGGCCGACCCCGGAGCCCTTAACCTGAATGGTTTCCAGATCTTCTTTAACGAACGCCGGCCGTTCTTCATCGAAAACCGCAATATTTTTGATTACCAGTTGACGGGCTCGGAAGCCGGTGGTCCCTACGATAGTGATCTGATGTTTTACTCGCGCCGGATCGGCGGCTCTCCCCACCGCTACATCAGTTCGGACGGGGATCGGGGCTACTTTGTGGATCAGCCGCAGAATACCACCATCCTCGGAGCGGCTAAATTCAGCGGTAAGACCCGGAAAGGCCTGTCTATCGGCATTCTGGAAAGTGTCACCCAGCGGGAAATGGCCACCATCGATTACCAGGGAGAACGCAGCGAGGCCGTGGTAGAACCGCTGACCAACTTCTTCGTCGGTCGCTTCCGGCAGGACTTTAATGAAGGCAACACCATTATCGGCGGTATGCTGACTTCCGTTAAAAGGGACATCAACGATCCGAATCTGGATTTTCTACACCGCTCGGCGACTTCCGGCGGACTGGATTTTGTGCACCGCTGGAACAATCGCTCCTGGTTCTTATCGGGGAAAATTATGGCGAGTCAGGTAAGCGGCAGCCGGGAGGCGATCTACGCGACCCAAACGGCATTTGAACACCTTTTCCAACGTCCGGATGCTGAACACCTGTCGGTAGACAGCACCGCCAATAGCCTGACCGGAACCGGCGGCACGCTGATGCTCGGTAAATACGGTGGTAAATGGGTTTTCCAGACCGGTGCTACCTGGCGCTCCCCCGAACTGGAACTCAACGATATCGGCTTTCTGGTGAATACGGATGAGATCAATTACTTCTTCTGGGGCGCCCGGCGCTGGGTGGAACCCTTCGGCATTTTTCGTCGCTTTCAGTGGAATTATAATCACTGGAGTCGCTGGGATTTTTCCGGTCGTAACCTCTACCGCGCCGTTAATACCAACGCCCACGCCAACTTCACCAACTTTTGGCAGGTGGGAGCGGGGCTGACCTACGAGAATCTCGATATTTCCAAAAATGCACTGCGGGGCGGTCCGGCCTTGCGCCGACCGAACGGCTTTGGCCACTTTGCCTACATCTCCACCGATAGTCGCAAAAAGGTCAATTTTTACCTCAATACCTTCCAGGGTTGGGGAATCGATAAGATCGTGCGGGTCCAGAATTACCGCATCAGCATGAACTGGCAGCCCGTCAATGCAATGAGCGTATCCCTGCAACCGGCCTTTGAACGTTTTCAGCGTACCGAGCAGTACGTCACCCAACTCGGCCACGACGGCCAGACCCGCTATATCAACGGTAGGGTAGACCAGCAGACTTTCAGTACCACCATCCGGCTGAATTACAACATCACCCCGGATCTGACCATCCAGTACTACGGTCAGCCGTTTATCTCCCGCGGCCGTTACGATCGCTTCAACCGCCTGACGGATCAGCCGCTGGGGCGTACCTTCGAGGATCGTTTCCACCTGTTTACGAAGGAAGAGATCAGCTACGATGCGGCTAATGAGCTGTACGAGATCGACGAGGACGGAGACCAGCAGACCGATTACACATTCGGGCAGCCTGATTTCAATTTTATCCAGTTCCGTTCCAATCTGGTGTTGCGTTGGGAATACACGCCGGGATCCGAGCTGTTTCTGGTGTGGTCCCAGGGCGCTACTGCTTTTGAAGACCCGGAGCAGGGTATCTTCCGGAGTCTGTCCGATAACCTGTTCGGCGAAAATGCCCGTAATATCTTTCTGGTGAAGGGAACTTATCGATTTATTAGATGATGATCATCGTATAATCTAAAAAATTTAAGTCGCTATACTTGAATTATAGAGTAGATGGTAGAGAGACTGCAACCGTTAAAATGAGCGATTTTGCTCCATTTTAACGATAGGTAATCCCTCTACTTTCTGCTCTATACCCTCTACCAAGTAAGTTGCATCAACTTAGATTAATTAGCATCTACCACCCGGCCCGATCCGGTAATCACCACATCTACCGATGGATTGCCTTTGTACTTCACATCGCCCGAGCCGCTGATGCGGACGTCCAGTTCGTCGGATACGGTGATCTCCGCGTCGCCGGAGCCGGTAATATCGAACTTGGCGCGATTCACTTCCAGATTAAAGGCGCGGACATCGCCCGAACCGGAGATGTTGGAATCCAGAGAATCGCCGGTCCCTTCCAGCACCATATTGCCCGAGCCGCTGATGTTAGTTTCGACATCGTCCGCTTCCAGGCCGAGGTCCATATCGCCGGAGCCGACGAGCAATAATAGGATATCGTTGACGGCGAAGAAATTCTCACCGATAATATCGCCGGAACCAAAAAGTCCCAGTTCCGTAATGTCCGTCATGGTGATGAAGACTTTGAAATCATCGATATCCCGGACACAGCGATCCGTATCGATCACCCACAGTCCATTTTTGACATTCAGTTCCAGTTCATCAATAATATTCTGCTTGGCTTCCACCCGGACACTCTGTTGGGGGCCCTGGGTGACGAATACCTGACCGGGCATAGCTAAATGGATGGCGTCGATCTGCGGCATGTCCAGATCTACGGAAACGATAGGGCCGTTGCCGTTTACACATCCGAAGAAATTATCGTCATCATCAATATCGATAAAGCAGGCGGGGGTTAAAAGGCTGATACCTAATGCGAGGATCAGGAATGACCATTTGAAATTTTTCATAATGCAATTGTTTTCGAGTGATTTTAATTACAGCAAGTGTGAACTTGTATGGGTAAGATTGCTTTAGCGCCCCGAATACCCCTATGAGGCCCCAAAATTTTAACAGCTTGGTAACAGTAAACCGGGCGTGTACTTTGTTAGGTGAAAACGGCCCCGAAATTGGCTTGAGAAATTCTTAATGAGAGGATATTATTTCGCTATCTGACTAATAATTTGATGAAATCAGGCTATTATTTTGACTGTTTCATAAAAAACAGCCCCAAAATCCAATTGCTTTGGGCTAAATTGGTTTGCACTTTAGATTTTTTCTAATTTTACCCCCGGAGAAAAAGCATTGATTTTGAAATTTTCAATGAAAATGTAATAACGTTAGTGAGAATTAATTTTTTTCATTTTTTTATTGAAAAATTTGCATAAAATAGTCAATGGCTTTAAGTTTGCATGGTCAACGCAATTAGCGAAGACGCGGATATTTGATCCAAAAGCTTACCAAATGAGGTAAGTAAAATTGAAAATTGTGAGGTGATGAAACTGGCAGCCATGCCCTCTTGTCTCGGGGGTGGGGATTGCGGAATAAACCTAGTATAAGTCTCAGCCGACCTCGCTGTCGTTTATCGTTGTAGGAAACTACGGCGACGCCGACACGAGACTGGGGTTGACCACCGATCGGTACAAGTTACCGATAATGTACTATAGCTAACCGCCCCGTGGAGGTTCGAATCCTCCCCTCACAGCCATCGCTCTTCGAATGAGAAGAGCGCGTCGGTCATCCGATCGGGATGATCCTTGCATACAAAATCAACACTGTGAGGTGATGAAACTGGCAGCCATGCCCTCTTGTCTCGGGGGTGGGGATTGCGGAATAAACCTAGTATAAGTCTCAGCCGACCTCGCTGTCGTTTATCGTTGTAGGAAACTACAGCGACGCCGACACGAGACTGGGGTTGACCACCGATCGGTACAAGTTACCGATAATGTACTATAGCTAACCGCCCCGTGGAGGTTCGAATCCTTCCCTCACAGCCACCGTTCTTCAAATGAGAAGAGCACGACGGTCATCCGATCGGGATGATCCTTGCATACAACTCAACACTGTGAGGTGATGAAACTGGCAGCCATGCCCTCTTGTCTCGGGGGTGGGGATTGCGGAATAAACCTAGTATAAGTCTCAGCCGACCTCGCTGTCGTTTATCGTTGTAGGAA